>CAWDRJ010000023.1:0-160125 GCA_963804625.1 uncultured Acidobacteriota bacterium
CACTACCCGCCGCGCCTCCCGCTTCGCTTTCCACAGGACCAACCATTTGCACAGCCGCCGAGACCTTGCGCGCAAATCCCACCCCGCATATCCTTCCAACATGGCACGCGCAGATTGTCCCCACTGCGAAGGCAGCGGCTGGAAAGTAGTCGAACGCAACACGCAGGGCGCGCAGCCGCTAGCGGCGGATCGCCCTGGAACCACCGGCGCAGGCGAACCGAAAATGGTCTGGGCCGTCCCCTGCGACTGCACCACAGGCGATCGCACGGAACGCGCGTTACAGCGCGCACGCGTCCCCGCACGCTATCGCCATTGTGATTTCGAAAATTACGAAACCGACAACGACATCGAAAACGCCAGCCGCGAACAACTCGCCGCCTGGAATCGCAGCCTCGCGCAAGCAAAATTACTAGTCCAGCGTTTCGCCGAAGAATTCACTCCCGTAGCATCCGCGCGCACCGAGCACGGCTTGCTGCTGATGGGTCCATGCGGCGTAGGCAAAACTCATCTCGCCGTCTCCGCGATGAAAGCCATCGTCCTGCGCGGGCTAAGCGGCCTTTTCTACGATTATCGCGAGCTGCTAAAAGCCATCCAAGATAGCTACAACGCCGAAAGCCAGGCCACAGAAATGAGCGTCCTAGAACCGGTGCTGAAAGCCGAAATCCTGGTCCTCGACGACGTCGGCTCCAGCAAGCCGTCCCCGTGGGCGCTGGAAACCGTAGGCCACGTCCTAAACACGCGCTACAACGAAAAGCGCGTAACGCTTCTAACCACAAATTTCCTCGACGCAGATTCCGTCAGCGCCGGCGCCGGTGCCAGTGCCAGCGCCAGCGCCGCAAGCATCGCCCCGCCTCCCCGCGTAGCAGGCATGCGCTCACCCACCATGGAAGATTCCCTAACCGAACGCGTAGGCAAACGCATCCGCTCCCGCCTCTACGAAATGTGCCGCACAGTAGAAATCTCAGCCCCCGACTACCGCAAAGAAATCCGCCACGCCGGCCGCTCCCACTAGCACAAACGACGCACGTCAACGACGTCGCGCGCAACCGTGTTCGCCGACGAAACACTTTCGTCCACTCATCATTCCGTAACATTAATTTGAACCATTACTTTCAATGTTTTCATATGTTTTCCGCGATGGTTTGTTGACAACGCGCAAACCCCGCGGTTATCATCCTCGTGATAAGAACGTCTAGCGTGGGCGCTCTTTCCCCTTCTTTGCTCCAAACCCCAGCGGGTGGAGTAGCCGAGTTCGAATCTCGGCAGCAGGGCACGAATCCGTACGGAGGCCGCTCCCCAATGTCACCCGAACACGACCCGAACGTTCCTTCTTCAGCCCTTGATTCAATCCAAACCGATCCTCCCGAGGAAAGTTCGGCTGCCATTTCCGACCCGCGTAGCGGAACCGGCTCAGGCATGTCCGCAAGCGGCGTGTCCGGCTCTGGCGGTGCGGCCACTGCCGTCGCACGTGCACCGAAGCCGGTGATTCAGGAACCGCCATCCGTCGAAGAATCCGCTACGCCTGCGGAAACAAACGAATCTGCCTCAGCCGGGACCGCCGAAGCGCCGGCAACTACAGCCCCAACTCCAGAAATCGCCGACACCGCGGAAATCACCGCCGCAATCCACACGGTCGAGCCAACTGAATCCGTCGAAGCCTCAGACACCGCCGAATCCACCGAAACGATGGATCAGTTAATGGACCAGTTCTCCGTCCCGGAACCGGTCGCCGCCGAAGGCGAAATTTTCGACGGCCGTGTCCTGGCAGTCACCGACGCCGGCGTGATCGTAGACGTCGGTGGCAAGTTCGAAGGCCTCGTTCCCGCGCAGGAATTTGTGGATTCCGGCAGCCCCATCGAATTCGGCGCCGGACAAACCATCGAAGTCGAGCGCCTGCACTCCCAAAAGGACGGTTACGTTCTGCTCTCCCACGTCCGCGCGCATCGCCGCCGCGTCTGGGAACGCATCGAAAAATCCTATCGCGAACACGCCACCATCACCGGCAAAGTCACCGAGCGCATCAAAGGCGGCCTGGTTGTGGAGATCGGTGTGCGCTCCTTCTTGCCCGCCTCCCAGATCGAATTGCGTCCGGTACACGATCTCGACGGCTGGAAAGACAAAGATATTGACGTCCGCGTCCTGAAACTAAATCGCAAGCGCGGCAACGTAGTCGTCTCCCGCCGCGCCATCCTCGAAGAAGATCAGAAATCGAAGCGCGACACGCTGATGGCTTCGCTCTCCGAAGGCGCCATCGTCACCGGCAAAGTGAAAAACGTCACCGACTACGGCGTCTTCGTGGATCTCGGCGGCATGGATGGCCTGCTGCACGTAAGTGATTTGGTGTGGGGACGCGTTCCGCATCCCTCTTCGATCGTCAAAACCGGCGACGAACTCCAAGTCCAAATCCTGAAATTCGATAAGGACAAACAACGCATTTCGCTAGGCCGCAAACAACTGCTCCCCGATCCGTGGGCCACCGTCCCGGAACGTTTCCCGGTGGGCACGCGCGTCCAAGGCAAAATCGTCGGCGTCACCGATTACGGCGCGTTCGTGCAGATCGAACCCGGCGTTGAGGGCCTCGTGCACGTCAGCGAAATGAGCTGGTCCAAGCGCACCAAGCATCCTTCCAAAATCGTCAAGGAAGGCGACGACGTGGACGTCGTAGTCCTCGAAGTGAAAACCGATCAGCGCCGCATTTCCCTCGGCCTCAAGCAAACTCTCCCCGATCCGTGGGACGCCGCCGCCGAAAAATATCCGGTCGGCACAGTAATCACCGGCCGCATCCGCAATCTCGCCGATTTTGGCGCCTTCGTCGAAATCGAAGAGGGCATGGAAGGCCTCATCCACATCAGCGACGTGAGCTGGACTGAACGCATCAAGCATCCCAGCGAAAAATTCAAGAAGGGCGACACCGTCGAAGCCAAAGTCCTGAAAGTAGATTCGCAAAACCGCCGCCTTTCCCTCGGCATCAAGCAGCTGAAAGACATCTGGGCCAATTGGTTCACCGACCACAAAATCGGCGACATCATAAAAGGTAAAGTAGCGCGCACCACCGATTTCGGCGCCTTCGTCGAACTCGCCGAAGGTATCGAAGCGCTCTGCCACGTCTCCGAAATCGAAGAGCGCCGCCCCAAGGGCGATCGCGATAAGGAAAAGCCCGCCCGCGGCGCGCGCGTCACCGCCGTCCTCGCCACCGGCAATGAATATGAATTCAAAATCTTGCGCCTGGAGCCCGAGCAGCACAAAATCAGCCTGAGCTACCGCGCCGCACAAAAGCAGGTCGAGCGCCAGGAAATTGAAACGTTCCGCTCGGCCACCGCCCGGCCGCAAAAATCCTCGCCGACGGCAACCATCGGCGACGCCATCATGGCCAAGCGGCAGTCGTCCTAGCTCGAGTTTTTCCGGCACACGCGGGGGCGACGTCCGGAAAATGTCTCTCCTCGCTCGAAAGTCATTTACGCCGTGGTAGATTGGTGATATGCAAGGACATGCGGAGACCCGCCCCAGCCCGCACGAGGCCCAGTTCCGACCGAAATCCTAACGAGGAGGCTCTCACCCATGGCAGATGTTGCCGGAGAGCACGAAAATAAAGAACACACGATGACGAAGGCGGAACTCGTCGAAGAGGTCACCCGCGTCACCGAGCTGCCCCGCAAGGAATCCGAGGCGGTCGTCGAAACGATTTTCGAAAGCATCATCGCCGCCCTCCAGGCCGACGATAAAATCGAAATTCGCGGCTTCGGCAGTTTTCGCACCCGCCAGCGCCGCGGCCGCACCGGCCGCAATCCCAAAACCGGCGCCAAAGTCGAAGTCCCGCCCAAGAAGATCCCCTACTTCAAGCCCAGCAAGGAACTGAAGGACTACGTCAATAATCCGCGCTCCGCCGGCGCGCCCGCTGCCGGCTTACCCGATCACGGCGCTCACAGTTGAGCGGGGGCTGAGCCCGATGGATTATTTGTGGACCCCCTGGCGATACCGCTACATCGCCGATGTTAAGAAGGACGATGAGTGCATCTTCTGCGCCGCCCTCGCGGTCAAAGATGACTCGAAGAGCCTGATCGTTCTTCGCGGCAAAAAGAATTTCATCATCCTCAATCTCTATCCGTATACCTCCGGCCACGTCATGATCGTCCCCTACCTCCATCTCTCCGAACTCACCTCGGCCGACCCGGAAACTCTCGCGGAAATGATGCGGCTGGCCCAGCGCGTGCAATCCGCGCTGGAAAAAATCTATCGCCCTCACGGCTATAATCTCGGCATGAACCTAGGCCGGGCCGCTGGCGCCGGAGTAACCGGCCACCTCCACATGCACGTCCTCCCGCGCTGGCCCGGCGACGCCAACTTCATGACCGTAGTAGGCGAAACCCGCATCGAGCCCGAAGATCTAGCCACCACCTACGAAAAGCTCCGCAAAGCCCTCGGCTCTGACTAACGCGCAACTTGCGATACAATTTCCCATGCACCCGAACAAAAGAGCGCACGCATCACCGCGCAATGTCGCCACACGAATTTGTAGCGGCGGACTTCAGTCCGCCATTGTCTTCCGCACCCGGAGCAAAGCGTGAACCTGCAACTAACCGAAGAGCAGCAGTTACTGCAAAAAAGCGTCCGCGAATTCGCCGAAGCCGAAGTAAAGCCGCTCGCCAAAGAAAACGACGAAACCGGCAAATTCCCCCGCGCCCTGATCCAAAAAGCCGCCGACCTCGGCCTCACCGGCGTCGCCATCCCCGAAAACGAAGGCGGCTCGGGCATGGACCACATCAGCTACTCCATCGTCATCGAAGAAATCGCGCGCGTCTGCGCCTCCACCGCCGTAATCCTCTCGGTCCAAAATTCGCTGTACTGCGATCCCATCCACCGCGTCGGCACCGATGAACAAAAGAAAAAATTCCTGCTCCCGTTCGCGCGCGGCGAAAAAATCGGCTGCTACGCGTTAACCGAGCCGCAAACCGGCTCGAACGCCGCCGCACTCACCACCAAAGCCGTTCGCAAAGGCGACAAGTACGTCATCAACGGCACCAAAGCCTGGATCACCAATGGCGGCGCCGCCGATGCCGCGATCGTCTACGTGAATACGCACCCGGAAAAAGGCGAGAAGGGCATCACCGCGCTGGTCGTCGAAAAAGGCACGCCGGGGTTCGCCGTCGGCAAGGAAGAAAAAAAACTCGGCATCCACGCCACCGCCTGCACCGAACTCGCTTTCAGCGATTGCGAAGTTCCCGCCACCAATCGCATCGGCGAAGAAGGCGAAGGCTATAAGGTCGCTCTTTCCACTCTCGACGGCGGCCGCATCGGCATCGGCGCGCAAGCCACCGGCATCGCCCAAGGCGCCTTCGAAGCCGCGCTAAGCTACGCCAAGCAGCGCCAGGCCTTCGGCCATCCCATCGCCGATTTTCAGGCCATTCAATTCATGCTCGCCGATATGTCCACGGAAATCGAAGCGGCCCGCCTGCTCGTCCGCCGCGCCGCCTGGAAACAGGATTCCGGCGCCCGTTTTTCAATGGAAGCGGCCATCGCAAAACTCTTCGCCAGCGAAATGTCCACGCGCGTAGCCCACAAAGCCATCCAAATCCACGGCGGCTACGGCTACAGCAGCGAATATCCCGTAGAACGCGCCTACCGCGATTCGCGCATCACCGAAATTTACGAAGGCACCAGCGAAATCCAGCGCCTCGTAATCGCCGCCTGGGTCCTGAAAAGCTACTGACGACCTCCTAAAACAAGCCGGCAGCGGAGCCGCTCCCTCTGTAACACGACCTTAACATTCCTCTTCCGAGTCGGTGCTAGGATGCGCGTTTTCAGACGAGCGGAGGTTACCGAGCCATGACGCCAGCAAGTTCCTTTCATTGTGAAGTCGAAAAGGCGAAAGATGATTTGGAAGGCAACAAGGTAACGCTGGTTAAATGTCACGGCAGGTTGGTGAGTGAGACCGCTGGCGAGTTGAAGGATGTGGCCAAGGGCCTGCTTCCGCAGGGCGGCCGCATCATCATTGACCTTGGCGATGTGGATTACCTCGATAGCTCTGGCTTGGGCGCACTGGTTGGCCTGAAAGTCTCTGCGATCAGGCAAGGCTTGTGCATACTCGAGTTCGTTAATATGACTCCCCGCGTGCTGGAACTGATGCGCATCAGCAACCTGGTTCAGATGTTGTCCACATAGGCCGGCGCTCCAGGCGCTACGGCACATCCTTCAGTTCCACCTGCACCCCGCGAAATTCCGCGTTGCCCACATTCTTCGGCGCATGCGGCGGCAGCCTCTCCTGCCACATTGGCGAATGAAGCTTCAACGGTTCACGAGCCTCCCGCGTATCCATCAGCACGTTGCCTCGCTCATCAAACCTAACCAGATCGCTCGAAGCGAATACGAAAAGCACGCTAGGCCAGCAATGCGTATGTACCGGAGTCGCATCCCCCGGCAAGATCCGCGTTTGCACTACTCGGACGCGCTCGTTCTCGAACAACAACGTGTGGTTAGCCGCAGCAGCCACCAGCGCATCCAAAGAATCCGGCCAAGCCCAGCTGGACATCTTAGCGCTCATCGCTTCTCCTTCGCGCCAATTTTGCACTTGCCTAACGTTAACCAAAGTGTTAACATTAAATCGCGCTTTTATCGCGCCGAAGGAAGGAAAGGACATGGCGAACCACGGACTGGCCAGCGTCGCACACAACCGCCAACCGGCTCGCCTGCGCGCTCGCGCAGCCTGTTCTAATCGCAACAACACCTCATTCGTAATCGCGTACAACTCGCTGATAATAAACGTGAAACCAAATTCTAATCGCAATAGCAATGCCTCTAAACCGGGTTTCGAGGGTAACCCAGCGCGGGCCACAAATCACGACTCACGCGTCACGGGTCACAATTCGCAGTCGACCAATCACCACTCGCAAATTGCACCCTTCGCATCCCGGACGGTTTCGCGGGACACCAACCACTCGCCGTTTCCGCCCATGTCACCTTGTTACAACCACCCCGCCAACGCTTCTAGCCACTCGTCACTAACCACTAGCCACCGCCTTTGCACGGCCCCCGTACCGCAGTTCACCAATCACCGCTCACCGATCGCTAATCACGCGAATCACACGCCGTTCCCGCCGATGTCACAATGTTACATCGCCGCGAATCACCCTAAAATCAATCGCAAACCTCGGCGATTAGAAACTGTGGTAATTCCTAGAAAACAAACAACCGAGACCCCAATCAATCGCCAACTTTCTGCTGCTTCTATTTCGCCGACTTTCACGCCCGATTTCTCACGTTCAACTTCCGCACGGTGTAACATCGTACCGATGCTCGAACTCCATTCCGCCCTCGATTTCTTCCCCGAATTCGACTCGGACTTCTTCGCCGCGCTTCCCGCGCGCCCCGGCATCTTCCTCCTCGAGATGCACGAAGCCGGCGCCCAGCCCTACCTCGCTCGTACCGCAGACATCCGCCGCGCCGCCGAGCGCCTTTTGAGCCGGCCGGAAACCCTATCGAAGGCTCTGAACCTGCGCGAAGTGACCCGGCGCATTCGCTACCGCGTCACCGGCTCTAAATTCGAACAATCCTTCGCGTACTACGAAAATGCCCGCGCCTATTTTCCCCGCCGCTATCGCGATCTGATGCGCCTGCGTCCTCCGGCCATGCTCAAAGTGAATTTGCGCAATCCTTACCCGCGCTGCTACGTCACCCGCCGCATTCGCGCCGACGAAGGCTTCTACTTCGGCCCATTCGCTTCGCGCCGCCTCGCCGAAGATTTCAGCGAAGGCTTTCTCGACCTCTTCAAAACGCGCCGCTGCCAGATAAAAATCCGCCGCGATCCCGATTATCCCGGCTGCATGTATTCGGAAATGAAAATGTGTCTCGCCCCGTGTTTTGCCGGTTGCACGAAAGAGGAATACGACGTGGAAGTCGGCCGTGTTCTCGAAACGCTTGAAACTTCCGGTGCCTCACTCACCGAAGAACTCGCCCGCGAACGCGAAGCAGCCAGCAGCGCACTCGATTTCGAACGCGCCGCCGCGCTGCACAAGCGCCTCGATAAAGTCTCCGCGGCGCTGCGCGCAATGCCGGAGATCGCGCGGCGAATCGAAGAACTGGACGTAGTAATCCTGCAACGCGCCACCGAACATCAAACCATCGCCGTGTTTCCGGTGCGCAGCGGCCTGCTCGATAAACCTCTTTTCCTCCGCTTCGCGGAAATTTCCAGCGAACCCCGCTCGGTCGAAGCGATCTTGAAAGAGAAACTGGAAGCCGGTATTGCTATGGATGAAGTTGCCGCGAAATCGGAAGACTCAGCTCGTACGGAAACGGACGAGCAGCAATCCTCCGCGCCGCCCGTCGGTGCGACAACCGAAACCGTGCCGACAAGATCGGCAAAAGACTGGCGCGCGCGCTACGGTCTCCGCTCCGCGCCTCCCGAATTGCCGGAACATTTATCGTTACTCGCGCGCTGGTTCTATTCCAAGCCGCGCGAAGGCGAAATTCTCTTTCGCGACAAAGTATGGCCCTATCGCCGCATGTTGCGCGCCTGCAGCCGCCTGCTTGCCGGCCCGCAACCCGCAAAAGTTCCGCCGCATCCTCCCGAGTAAACCGCGCCAGAATCGAAACGAGCCGCGCAACCATTGCATCGTACAATTGACCAGATGGCATTCGCCGACACTCCGATTTCCTCGTTGCCGCCCGCGGAAAATCGTTCCCGTTTTCGCGATCTGGTCCGTTCGCTGCGCCATCGCAATTTTCAGCTGTTCTTCAGCGGCCAAATGATCTCGCTGATCGGCACCTGGATGCAGAACATCGCGCAGGCCTGGCTGGTTTACCGCTTGACGGGATCATCGCTGCTGCTCGGCATGGTCGGTTTCGCGGGCCAGATTCCCATCTTCCTTTTCGCGCCTCTCGGCGGCTTGGCAGCGGACCGCTGGAACCGCCATCGCGTGGTCATCGGCACGCAAACAGCCTCGATGATTCTGGCATTCATGCTCGCGGCTCTGACGCTGCTGCACATCGTTCGAGTGTGGGAAATCATGGTGCTTGCAGCGCTCCTCGGCGTGGTAAATGCCTTCGACGTGCCCGCTCGCCAATCGCTCCTGATCGAAATGGTGGTTCGCGAGGATTTGATGAACGCTATCGCGCTCAATTCCTCCATGTTCAACGGCGCCCGCATCATCGGCCCGGCCATCGCCGGAATCTTGGTCGCGCGCATCGGCGAAGGCTGGTGCTTTTTTGCCAACGCAGTCAGCTACATTGCGGTAATCGTCGGCCTGTTAATGATGAAGTTTGAGTCGTTGCGCACCGCCTCCAAGGACACTTCTCCATACGAACACATCGTCGAAGGGTTCCGCTTCGTGCGCCGCACGAAACCGATTCTCGCGCTGGTCCTCTTGATCGGTGTCGTGAGCCTCGTGGCCGTACCGTACTCCGTGCTGATGCCCATCTTCGCCGACCAGGTCCTGCATCGCGGCGCGCACGGCCTGGGAATACTCATGGGCTCGTCGGGAGTCGGAGCGCTTCTCGGCGCGCTCACACTTGCCATACGTAGGGGCGTCCACGGACTAGGCCGCGTCGTCGGCGCCGCGGCGGCTGCGTTCGGAGTTTCCTTGGTCCTTTTCGCGGTTTCCAATTCGTTCTGGCTGTCCGTGGCGCTGCTGATTCCGGTCGGATATGCGGTGATGCTCCAAATGTCGAGTTCCAACACCCTAATTCAAGCAATGGTCCCGGACGAACTGCGCGGCCGCGCCATGGCCATGTACACGATGATGTTTATGGGTATGGCGCCGCTCGGTTCGCTCTTTGCCGGCGCGCTGGCCGAAAAAATCGGCGCACCGTGGACGGTGGCGATCGGCGGGGTTGCCGCATTCGTCGCGGCGCTCGTCTTTATGCGCTATCTGCCAAGTTTGCGATTCGAAGCGCGCCAATTGATCGTTGCGCAAGGACTATCTCTAGTCGAACCGCCGGAAGAAATTCGGTCCCGTTGACCGTGTGCTCGTTCCCGCCCAAAACCCCGGTGGATGTGGGTTCTGCTATACTGCGCAAAATGCAATTTTTCTCCAGCCAAGAGAGGTGCAATGTCGTCCGCCGCGCCGCTGAATGACGAGCGCAAGTCCGGGTCCGGCACGGCCGAAGGCACTCTGCGTTATGCGGCGCGATTTCAAGGCCGCGCCGCCGCGGGCCACTTCCGCGAAATTCGCGGCGGCCTCGTCCTTTCTTCCATCGGGATTGGTACCTACCTGGGCGAACCAGACGAAGCCACAGACGGGGCCTACACCGACGCAGTCGTCACTGCGATCGAGGGCGGCATCAACGTGGTAGATTCCGCGATTAACTACCGGTTCCAGCGCAGCGAACGCGCCGTAGGCGCCGCTCTGCGGGAGCTCTTCCACAAAGGTTTCGGGCGTGACGAAATCATGGTCTGTACGAAAGCGGGATTTTTGACGCCGGACGGCGAAATGCCCGCGGACCCGAATTCATATTTTTCGAGCGAATTTCTGGACCGCGGTGTGTTTCGCGTGGAGGACATCGCCGCCGGATGTCACTGCATCGCGCCGGGCTACCTGGCGGATCAGCTCGATCGTAGCCGCCGGAATTTAGGCCTCGATACGATCGACGTTTTCTATCTACACAATCCTGAGACGCAATTGAGCGAAGTGCCGCCGGACGAATTTGGCCGGCGCATCCGCGAGGCGTTCCTGTTTCTGGAAGCCGCGGTCGCGTCGAAACAAATTCGCGCGTACGGCATGGCGACGTGGAATTCATTTCGCGAGGATCCCAAGGCGGCTGGGTTCCTGTCGCTCGCGGACATGGTGAAGATTGCAAAAGACGTGGCCGGCGACGACCATCATTTTCGCTTCGTGCAATTGCCCTTCAACCTGGCGATGCCGGAGGCGCTGACGCGGCCCAATCAAGTTGTCGAAGGGCGTTCCGTGCCGATGGTGCAGGCCGCGCGCGCCGCGGGAATCGCGCTGGTCACCAGCGCGGCGTTATTGCAGGGCCAGCTGATTAAAAATTTGCCAGCATTCGTCAGCAGCGCGCTGGGATTAAAGGACAACTCGTCGCTCGCGCTGCAGTTTGCGCGCTCGGTGCCGGGACTGACCACGGCGCTCGTCGGCATGAGCCAGGTGCCGCACGTGAAAGCTAATTTGCAGCTGATTGGCGTCGAGCCTGCCTCGCGCGAGCAATTCATGAAACTGTTCGAACAGAGAAGCTAGACCTGCGTGGGTAGTGCAGCGCGTGGATGACGCTCGTCGAGCCACACGTGTATTTCAGCGGCGACTTTGTCGAGCTGGCCCGTGAAAAAATGGTCGGCGCCATTGACGATCGCGAGCCGCTTGGGCTCGGGCAAAGTTTCAAAAAATGCTTCGACATTGGCGCGCGAGCCGTACTGGTCGTAGCCGCCCTGGATTATGAGTTTCGGCTTGGTGCATTCCTGCAAGTAACTCAAGTTCGAATTGTTCACGGGAAGTCCCAGACCGATCAGTTCCACAACGCGTTCATCCGCGCAGCCCACTCGCAGTCCCACCACTGAACCGAAGCTGAAGCCGGCGAGCAGAATCGGCGTCGCGGGAAATTCGGCCGCAAGGAAATCAAGCGCCACGCGAACGTCTTCTCGCTCACCAACCCCGCGATCGTGCACACCCTCGCTCGTTCCCGCGCCGCGAAAATTGAAACGCAGAACCGGCAGCCCGCGTTTGTGCAGCGCCTTCGCGGTCTGGTAGACGACCTTATTGTGCATCGTGCCACCCAAGAGCGGATGGGGATGGCAAACCAGCGCGGTCATCGCCGGATTTGGATTCGGCACAGTCCACAGCAGGGCCTCGAGCTTGCCGGCAGGACCGTTCAAGAAAAAATTGCGATGAAATGTGTCAGCCATGGATTCGTACGAACGAGTGTAGCGAAGAGCCGCGAGCCGCGCAAAGGTGACGAACTTAGTTCAGGTCTTCGACGGCGAGTCCCAGCGAACCGCGACGCTGGTGAGCATCGCGCTCACGCCCGATTCTAGATCAGCGTGGAGAGCGGGTCCCCGCGGACTTTCGGCAGGCTCGACGCGGACAATGCGGGCCGGAATCTCGCCGGCGTGTTCCCACTCGCCCCACGGAATCTTTGCGAGCACCGCGTCGCCAGCAGAATAGATGTGCGCGGATTCAAAGCGCGCACCGGTCCGCGAGATGTTCTGGGTCATGGATTCTTCCGGCCATGGCGAACCCGGCGCGCGGACAAATATGGGAAGCGCGAACGACATCCTCGCGCAGGCGCGGCGTTCGTTTTCCGGAGGGCGTGGCGGTCTGCGCGGAGGCAATTCCAGGTGCAGTGCGACTTCGTAGCCGCCGCGAGCGGCTGGTTTCACGCGCACCACGTGCGCAGGCGTTTCCGGCGGCACGCTGGCGGTGGAATTCGCGTCAAAGGGAAACGCGATCCACACGCGAGAGCCGAGTACGCACGGCTCGCGGCGCTTCAGGCGAACGCCATCGCGCGCCACATCGAGCGTGCGTGCCGCTTCCAGGCGCATACCGAGTGCCCCACGCCAACGAAGGCGCGCGGGCAAGCTGAGTTGCGCGCGAGGATGCTTGCGCAGTTCGGTGGGCTTGGTGACCGAAACCATGGGGGGCTATCGTAGCCGCAGCGGCAAAGCAGGTCAAACTTTGGCGTACGATCCCGCCCACTCGCACTTTTGCGCGGTCTCGCCGCCTCGCCACTGAGAATTGCACGCCAATGTTGGCGTAAAACTCGTTGCGTGCGGCGTCCCAGCGGTGATAGCTTGACGAAATCGGAAGCTTTCCTGGGAGGTCCGATGGAAAACGCGGTCGAGCGCCGGGCTGCGCGGCGTTTTGTTATGATGCTGCCCCTGAAGGTGCGATTTTCGGCCGAGGATCGCGTGCTCGAACAGCAGGGCGAAACGCGCGACGTCAGTTTCCGGGGACTTTACTTCACGATCGAGGCGCGCGTGGAGGCGGGCGCGCCGATCGAGTTCGTTCTCACTTTGCCGCAACAAATCACTCTCGCAGGCGACGTGCACATCCGGTGTTACGCGCACGTCCTGCGCGTTGAGCCGCGGAATGGACATCGCGGCGTCGCCGCGCGCATCGACCGCTACGAATTTCTTCCTGCCACCGCCTGACGCTTCCCGCAAATCAGAGTAGAATCGTTTTTTGCGCGACACGGGGGGCACATGTACCACTACGATCCGATCACGGCGCTGGATGAATTGCGGGATGACGCAGTCCTGCCGCATCCCGTCCATTTGCGCGACATGATCTTGCGGACCAAGCTGGACCCGACGACGGCGCTGGATCTGAACCGCGAATTTCAAGATTATCTGGCGCGTTTCGGCGAAACGCAGAAAATCGCGCGCGCGATTTTGGACCAGCTGGCGGTTGGCACGCGGAAGGCTTCAGCCTCCAGCTAGGACTGCATCGAAGAGTGAGTGACGCCAGTCGCGGCGGGGGTTGAAGCGTGCGCTCGCGGCGAGATTCTTACTTGCCTCGGGAAACGGGAGCGCGAATTTTCGAATGGCTCGGCATACCTTACTGATTGACGCGGACGACACGCTCTGGGAAAACAACATCTTCTTCGAGAAATCCATCGAGCATTTCATCACACAGCTTGAGCATCTGGGTTACACCCGCGACTATATCCGCCACATCCTGAACGAAACTGAAAAGCGCAATATCCGCCAACACGGCTATGGCGTACGCAGTTTTCGCCGGTCACTGGAAGAAACGTATATGAAGCTGGCGGGAAATGCAGCGCGGCGCGAGCTGGTGCAGGAAATCGCGCGAATCGCGGCGGAGCTGGAAGCCACGCCTCCACACATTCTGGACGGCGTTCCCGAGACTCTGGCGTATCTCTCGAAGCATCACCGGCTGATCCTGCTTACCAAGGGAGAGCCGGCGGAGCAGGCTGCGAAAGTGGAGCGCTCGGGCCTGCAGCCTCACTTCGACGCGATCGAAATCGTGCTGGAAAAAGACGCGAGCGTGTATGAACGCATGGTGGAGCAATTCAAAATCGTGAAGACGCACGGCTGGATGGTGGGTAATAGCCCGCGCAGCGACATCAATCCGGCTCTACAGATGGGCTTGAACGCAGTGTTCATTCCGCATTCGAATACGTGGCATTTGGAGCATGCGGAGCTGGAGAGCGGCACGGGGAAGCTGCTCATCTTGAACAGCTTTCGCGACTTGCGTGAACATTTCTAAATTGCAGGCTCCCGGGAGGTTGCAGTGGCTGCATCACAAGGAAGCACGACGAACGCGAAACCGCGAGTCGCGGTGATGGGCGCAGGCGCAGTGGGCTCCTACTTCGGCGGAATGCTCGCGCGCGCCGGAGTTCCGGTGGTGTTGATTGGAAGACCGGCGCACGTGGAAGCGATTCGCCGGGACAAGCTATTCATGGACACGCTTACATTTCAAGAGCGCGTAGCGGTGGAAGCTTCCAGCGATCCTGCCGCGGTGGCCGGCGCGGATGTAGTCCTTTTTGGCGTGAAGGTGCAGGACAACGAAACAAGTTCGCGGGCCATTGCGCCGCATCTGGCGCCCGGGGCGATCGTTGTAAGTCTGCAAAACGGTGTGGAGAATGTGGAAACGATCCGCGCGGCGTCGGGAATTGATGCGTTGCCGGCGGTGGTGTATATCGCGGCGGAATTGCCCGAGCCAGGACATGTGAAACATTTGGGTCGCGGGGAATTAGCTGTAGGGGAATTGACGAGCGGCGCCCGATCGTCGTCATCATCTTCTTCGCATTCCTCACGGACGGAAAAAATTGCGGCACTGTTTGCGTCCGCAGGCGTCCCCTGCCGGATTTCGAAGTGCATCGAAGCGGATATTTGGGCGAAATTCATCATGAATTGCGCAGGGAACGCGGTGACGGCGATCGCGCAATGTTCTTACGCTGAGGCGGTGCGGAGTCCTGCCTCGCGCGAATTGATGAGGCGATTGATCGAAGAAACCGTGGCGGTGGGGCGCGCTACGGGTATCCGGCTGCCCGACGTCGAAAAATTTATGGAAGAGGGGATCAAGTCACTCGGGAGTTTTGGCAACGCGACATCGTCAACGGCACACGATGTGGCGCGCGGTAAGAAGACCGAGATTGAATCGCTGAATGGTTACGTGGTGCGACGCGGCGACGAACTTGGCGTTGCGACGCCTTGCAGCTTCTCGGTCTACGCAATGGTGAAGCTGCTCGAAGAGAGCGGTGCGCGGAGCGAGCAGCAGGCGAAACAGGCCAGTTCTTCGCACTAACAGTTCGCGCTGTTAGTCTTGCCGGAAGTGAAAGGGAATATGCACGATCGCTTCGAGATCCACGGGTTGGCCGTCGCGAAGAGCGGGGTGAAATTCCCATCGCGATAGGGCTTCCATCGCGTAACGGTCGAGTTGCGGGTCTATGCTGTGCACCACCTGGATGCTGTCCACCGAGCCGTTCTTGCGAATGATCGCATAGAGAACCACTTCGCCATCCACTCTTTGCTTGATTAGATCCGGCGGATACTTGGGATCCACTTTGCGGACCAGTTCCAATCCAGTCAGGTCGCCGTTCGGCTTGGTGTAGGGAGGATTGCCTTCCTCCCATTGCGCGAAATTTATGATCCAGTTTGTGCCATTGGCGCTGGTGAGATTGGGCATATCAATGTGCAGGGAATAAACTTTCGGGCCGGAAAGAAGCCGTTCGGGCGGCATGCCCGGATCAATCGAGCCAATCACCAGCGGGCCGCGGCGCGGCGCGGACATACCGTCCGCCGATTCCATCGGTTTCAGATTCAGGTGCGTGGGTCGTCGTGCGGGAGCTAAGCCGCCGCTTCCCGAATGTCCATTGCCGCCACTGATGCTTACCGCGCCTGGAAACGAGCCGGCGCTTGCGCCTCCGGCGGCGCTGGCTCCGCGTCCGCCGCGGCTGGAGGAATCGCCGCCCGCGCCGCCGTTTCCTGCAGAACCGTTTTCGGCGCCCCCGGGAACGCCGGGCTGTTTGCCGTCAGGCGAAATCGCAACGCGCGCGGCGAGATTTCCCTGCGGCACGTTCACTTCCGGCGCTGGAGGTGCAGGCGATGCTGAAATCGCGATCAGGCGGTGAAGGTTTGCGTCGCCCGCAGAGGCGGAAGATACTTCCGGAGCGGCGCCGGTATCTGCTTGCGCGGCGTGCTTCGCGGCAACCGCTCTCGACATGGGCTCGACTGGCATGCGTGGTTGAGCGTTCATCATGGGCGAAGCAGCGATATCGAGCGGCCCAGCGTTCTTTTCCTGATTCACTTCGGGGGCGGTGAGATCGGCGGCGGCGCGATGCCGCATTTCCGGGGCAGCCGCGGCGGAACCCAGATGAAGCTGCGGCTTGGGAATCGAGGGAGTGGCGGCCCATTCGGCAATGTTTGGCAGCGGATTATCGATCTTCGGCGGAGTCGGCGGCGCGTCCGGTTGAATCAACGTTTGGCGTGGGTGAGTAACTCGAATTGGTTCCGACAAAATTGTTTGCCGGGGATGGAATGCGTCCGCGCCTTTACGGGGCAACGGTTTCGCAGGGTCACCCTTGGGGCTCGGCTTAATTTCGTGACCGGGCAGGGAAATGGGCGGCAAGTCCTGCGTGGGATTGGTCCAAGTGAGTTCGATGCGCACTGGCGCGAGATTCGGCGGATTGCTGGCGAGGAAATGCCAGATCGGCAGCAAGAGTATTGCGATTGCTGCGACGTGCCACAAAGCCGCGGCGGTGAAGGCGCGGCCCGGGAAGCGGCCTTGAATCCATTCGACGCGCAAATCGGAATCGGCGGGCAATTCGGCGTCTTGCGGCGCGCGTTCGCCGCTGAAATAGTCGCGCAAACTCGAGCGAAATTCCTGCCACGGGGAGCCCCAATCCACGCCCAGGTCGAGCCGGGGCAATTTGGAATGCGACGACAGCTCGACGAGCGTTCCCTCGGCGGGTTCAAGCGCGCGTTTGACGGCTGATTGCATCGGTTTGGTCATTATACCTAAGCGGGTTGGATGCGCCCATGCTAGGCTGCAGCTGCCAACCTGTAAAAAGTAAGCAGGGTATCACCTTGCTCGATTTCCCGCGTGCATTCCAGACGATCTAAACGCTGCGGCAACTCCATTTTGCTGAAGTGCTCGACTATGACGATGCCGCGGGGCGCGATCAGGTGCGAAGCGTCCAGGAATTCCAGGACGTCCGAGTACTCGTCGGCCTTTTCATATGGCGGATCGAGGAAGATGAAATCAGCCATCAGGTGGCGCGAAGCGAGTCTTTCCAGACCGCGGACGGCGTCTGCTTCTATAACCTCTGCGCCGTTGCGAATTTCCAGCGATGCGAGATTTTCGCGGATGAGGCGCGCGGCTTTCACGCTGGATTCGACGAAGAATACATCGCGCGCGCCGCGGCTGACAGCTTCGATTCCGACTGCTCCGGTGCCGGCGAAAAGATCCACGAAGTAGGAATCGGCGATTGAAGGTCCAAGAACATCAAAGAGCGTTTCGCGGAGGCGGTCGCTCGTTGGTCGTATCCGCATAGTGCCCGGGCCTTCCAACCGCCGGCTGCGATATTTTCCTGCAATTACGCGCATGAGCTAGCCCACCGAAGCCAGTTGATAACGTTTGCGCCAGGCGGGGCTGAGCGCTTCGAGGCGCGCGATGATTTGAGCGGCGCGCTCGGGACTTTCCGCGAGCGCGAAGGCTTCTCGGCGGGCAAGCTCCAGGATTTCGTGATCGCGCAGCGGCTGCGCCACTGAGAAGGCGGCGTCGCCATGCTGCCGCGTGCCGAAAAATTCGCCGGGGCCGCGCTGCTTTAAGTCCTGCTCAGCGATTTCAAATCCGTTAGACGTAGCCACCATGGTTTCGATTCTGGCGCGCGCTTCGCCGGTGATATTTTTACGCGCTACCAGAATACAACGTGATTTTTCCGCGCCGCGTCCGATGCGGCCGCGCAGTTGATGCAGCTGCGCGAGGCCGAAACGGTCGGCATGTTCGACGACCATGATGGTTGCGTTGGGGACATCCACGCCGACTTCGATCACGGTGGTGGCAACGAGGATTTGGATTTCATTGCGGCGAAATCGCTCCATTACGGAATCTTTTTCGTCATTTTTCAGGCGGCCGTGCAGCAAGCCCACGCGAATGCCCGGGAATACGTGAGTGGCGAGCCGTTCGAATTCCGCGGTGGCGGCCTTCAGCTCCTGCTTCGATTCTTCGATGACGGGATATACCACATAAGCCTGTCGGCCCCTCGCGATTTCGCGCCGCAGGAATTCCCACACGCCGTTCCGTTGCGTGTCTTCGGTCCAGCGCGTTTCGATCGGCGTGCGGCCGGGCGGCATTTCGTCAATGACGGAAATTTCCAGGTCGCCGTAGAGAGTAAGGGCGAGGGTGCGCGGGATGGGCGTCGCCGTCATTACCAGCACGTGCGGAGCCGCACCCTTTTCGATCAGGCGTTTGCGCTGCAGCACGCCGAAGCGGTGCTGCTCGTCCACAATCACCAGACCCAGTTTCTTGAAGGCTACGGGATTTTCGATCAGCGCGTGCGTTCCGATGATCATTTGGGCTTCGGCGCTGCCGACGCGCGCGAGCGCTTCGTCTTTCGCCGAGCGGTTGCGGCCGCTGACGATCAAATCGACGCCATAGCCGGCAGGCTCGAAGATGCGGCGCGCAGAAAGATAGTGTTGCGCGGCGAGGATTTCGGTAGGGGCCATGAGCGCGACTTGATAGCCGTTTTCGATGACGATCGTGGCGGCTTCGAGCGCGACGATCGTTTTTCCGCTGCCGACGTCGCCTTCGAGCAGGCGATTCATGGGGTAGGGGCGTTCGAGATCGGCTGCGATTTCGGCGAGCACGCGTTTTTGCGCGGCGGTCGGCTTGAAGGGGAGAATCCGTTTGAGCGCCGCGCGGACTTTTTCTTCGCGGACGCGCATGGCGATGCCCCGGCGGGTGTGATCGTTCAAGCGGCGCAGCGCGAGTGCGAGCTGATAGTAGAAAAACTCCTCGAAGATCAGACGGATTTGTGCCGGACTGCGGTAATTGTTGAGGAGCTCGATTTTTTCGTTCTGTGGCGGAAAGTGCGCGAAAACCAGGGCGTCGCGGCGCGAGGGAAAGCGGTAGCGTTCCAGAATTTCCGGCGGCAGCGGGTCGGGAATATTTCCTTCGAAATCCGCGAGCACAGCATAGATAATGCGGCGCAGCATCCGCGAGCTGATGCCGCCGAGGGCTTCGTAAATCGGGACGATGCGGCCGACTTCTGTGGAGTCCGCGGCAGCGTCTTCGGTGGCGCCGACTAACTCGATTTGCGGATTGACCATCTCCAGGCGTCCCGGGCTGTAGGGATCGGCGTCCACTTTTCCATGCAGCACGAGTTTTTGGCCGTCTTTGAGACGTCCTTCAAGATAGCCGCCATGAAAAAAACGGACGTACACCTTGCCGGATGCATCTCGCACCGTGAGGTGAAATATCGAGCGGCGGCTGCGCTTGAAGCGGACCGTGGTACCGCCGCCTCCGGTGACCTCGGCGAAAATCGTGTGGACTTGCCCGGGGGTGATTTCGGCAATGGGCGTAAATCGCAGGCGGTCTTCGTAGCGGAAGGGGAGGTAGCCGAGCAGATCGGCGACCGTCAGAATGCCGCGCTCTTCAAGCGTCGCGGCGCGCTGCGGACCGACTCCGCGCAGATATTTGACCGGATTGGTTAAAGCGATGGGCATCAGGGCGAGTCACGGGATCCGCAGGCGCTAGTACATCACTTTTATACCATCGGTTTGCTGGACGGAAGGTCGTTTGCGCGGATATGAGCGCTGGCCTAAAATCGGGTCGTAGCGATTTTACGATGAGGCTGCCCGCTGCGTCGCGAAAGGCGGGACACAGCGGCCGCTACACAAACCGGTCTCGTCGCTTTGGATCGAGTAGCGCGGAATTTGGGAGAAGCGCAGTCCCAGCGGCAATCTTTCGGAACTTCATGGCGAGCAACTTTCTTGGCACTCCAGTTCGGCGTTGGATCGAATACCTCGTCGCCATACTTCTGGGAAATGCGATCTATTATTTCTCGCTCGTGCCGCATTTGCCGCCCGCTCTGCGGCATCAAGGATTTCTCCTGGACGGGGGCAGCCTGGTTGATTTCATCGTTTGCCTCGGAGTCTACGGCCTCATTCGTGTGGGCTCGAAGATGCGGCGCTCGCGAAGTGGCTAACACCTTGCAATCCATCCATTTGCCGAGTTGCAAGCCGCCGCGAGATTAACCGAGGTGTACTCGCGGCCGGTCTAAGTGCTGCCTTTGCAGCGTTATGAGGCGTGCACGCATCTCAGCAAGAGGTGTGCAGTGGCGCAGTTGTCCGATAGTGGGAAAGTGACGTCCGCGGGTGCTCACCAACCGCCACAAGGCCCGTCTATGTTTAGGGAACCCGCAGAAAGGCTTGATGCCGGGAAAAACCTAATTCACGACCCGAGTTCCGGTGCACTGAACTCAGGCGTTTCCAGGCCAACGACAAACACCATGGGGATGAGCGTCGCACTCGAGGGAGAGGCGCGCCAGGCAGCGGCGGTGAAGCTTGCGGAAGAGCAGGCACTCGTCCGTAAAGCGCAGGCGGGCGACCGTTTGGCGTTTGAGGAATTGGTGCGCAAGTTCGACCGCGAGGTACTGCGGCTGGCGTTGAATCTGGTGCATCGTCCCGAAGATGCGCGGGACATTTACCAGGAAAGTTTTCTGCGCGTTTACAGGAATCTGCACCGTTTCCGGTTTGAGTGCAGCTTTTACACCTGGCTCTACCGAATCGTGACGAATGTGGCGCTCGATCATTTGCGGCGCAGAACGAGCCGGCGGGAAGATCAAGCGCCGGTGCCGGAAGATGCCGAAGGCGGGACCAGAGATTTCTTCGACCGCCAGCCGGAACAGAGGGCCGCTGCGAATCCGGAAAGAAATCTGTTGGGCCAGGAATTGGGCCAACACATCGCGAGCGCGTTAAACAGGCTTTCGCCGCGCGAGCGCATGGTTTTCGAGATGAAGCATTATCAGGGATTGAAATTACGTGCTATCGGAGACATGCTAGGCACGTCAGAAGAAACAGTAAAGAATTCGCTGTTCCGGGCGACACGAAAATTGCGCGCGAGCCTGGAAGACATGCGTTAATCGAGATCAGCGAGGACGGAAAGAATGCAGGAAGAGGGATTCACGGGAATGAAGAGTCCGGCGTGCGAGGATTTCGAGCCGTTACTCATTCTCTTTGCGGCTGGTGAATTGGATGCGTCTGAAATGGCGGAGGTGGACGAGCACCTTCAGCATTGTTCCGGCTGCAGCCTGGCGATGACGCACGAAAATGAAATGCTCGCGTTGCTCGCCGCGAATCATCACGAACCGGATGCGTCGTTGCTGGCGAGCTGCCGCGCGACGCTGGACGACGCGCTCGATCAGCAGGAAGAGCGTGGCTGGCTCCGGCGCACGATTGGCGCGCTGCTGCCTTCGAGTTGGATTTCTCCGCGGCCGGCTTGGAGCGCGGCGCTCTTGCTGGCGATTGGTTTTTCCGTAGGAATTTTGGGACCGCGCATGCTGCGGCATCCGGTTACGCCGAGCGGCACCGAATCGTTGGCCGCCTCCAACATCTCAGCGACCCAGCCCGTAGGCAACACTCCTGACGTTACTCCTTCCTCTTCTCTCAGCTCTCTCGATCTCCACACCGCTGACGTAGCGGGAATCAACGTGTTTCCAGCATCTGACAACGAGCCTCCGCGCGTGCAATTGCAGATGCGCGCGCAGCAACCGTTCATGGTGTCTGGCACTGTGAATGATGATGATGTGAAGCAGGTACTGATGTACGTGCTGCACAATAATCAGCGTTTCGATCCGGATGTGCGGCTCGATGCCGTGGACTTGCTGCGCGCGCGCAACAACGATCCGGATGTGCGTTCGGCGCTCTGCCAGGCGGTGCATACGGATCACAATGCAGCGGTGCGATTGAAGGCGCTCGAAGCTCTGAATGGTGCCGAACCTCAGGACCTGGTTCGCCAGACGCTGCTCGACGCGCTGGTGGACGATCAAAACCCGGGAGTGCGCGTGGAAGCGATTAACGCGCTGCGCGAGATGGCCGCCAACGGCAAAGTGGACGCCGACGATCATATGCTGGCGGTTCTGCGCGAACGAATGAAAAAAGATCCCAGCACATACATCCGGCTGCAAAGCGCGGCCGTCATCCGCGATCTCGGTCCGCGGCAAAAATTCTAAACATGCGCAACAAATCACTCATTTTGCGAGCCCGGCCAAAATTCGGGGAACGGCTTGGTATGCCTGCGGACATTCTGCTGGCGGGCATCACCGCGGCATTTCTTGCGACGCTCTTTGTGAGCCCGGTGCCAGCGTCTGCAGACGGCCCGGAGAAAACGCAGCGGGGAAACGCCTCTGCATCCCGATTGCGCTCCGCGCTGACGGGCACAGTGGCAACTCGCGACGGCCAACGCCTCCATTTGATTACCGACCTCGGCAACATCATCATCAAGACGCAGAATTCCGGGAAAATAGACTACACGGTTCTTCTCGAAGCAGATGCTTCACAAAACGACGCGAAACAACTTCTAAAGAGCTTCCTAGTCAGCGCGCGTGAGACTCCGGAAGGCGTCTATTTTCGCGGACAAAGCCCGTCGCGTCGCGCAAGCGGACGCTTGTGGGTAACCATAGAAGTGATTATTCCCAAAAATTACAACCTCGACGTTATGACCGGAGGCGGAAACATCGAGGTGGAGGACGTTAACGGGTTCGCCGCGCTCGCGACTGCGGGCGGGAATATTGTTGCCGGAAATATCGGTGGACCCGCGCACCTGACGACCGACGGCGGACACATCACGGTCAAGAATGTTGCCGGTGAACTGGTTGCCGCGACCGGCGGCGGCCACATCACCACGGGCTCGATCGAAGGGAGCGCCACGTTGCACACCAGCGGCGGGCACATACGAGTCGCGTCGGTGAATGGAATTGCGCGCGTTTCCACTGGCGGCGGAAATGTTTCGGTGGAGCATTCCGGAAGCGAACTTTTCGCTGAGACGTCGGGTGGACAGATCGAGGTAGGCGAGACGGCCGGTCTGGTGCGCGCGAGAACGGGCGGCGGAGGAATTCGCGTGGTGCGCGTCTCCGGGCCCACTGACCTGCAAACCAGCGGCGGCAGCATTTATTTGACGCAGGTGGACAGCGCAGTAAGAGCGTCCACGGGGGCCGGCGGGATTACGGCGTGGTTTGTCACTCCCGCGAAGAAGCCGGATCAATGCGAACTGCAATCAGGGGAAGGCGACATCGTTGTTTACATTCCCCGCGAACTTCCGATCACGATTGATGCGCAAGTGCAATCGGGTGATGAGCACCACGTCACGTTCGACCCCTCATTTCCCATGACCGTCAGCCGCGACGCCAATGCCAATGGCGGCGAATCCATCCGCGCCGAAGGCGTGCTGAACGGCGGCGGTGAAGTCGTCCATTTGCGGGCGATGGCGGGCAATATCCGCGTCGCAGTCAGTGACGCGAATCAGCAACTGAAACTTTACAAGCAGCAAATGGAGCAATTGCAGCGGAACTTGCAATTGCAACTGCGGCTGCTGGAACGTTCACAGCCAACCGCCGAGAATACGCCTTAGGCCAGCAGTTAGCGGACTGCGTTGCCGCGGGCGAAAGCGTTTACGTAACCGGAAATCGGCCGACTAGAAGCGGCCGAAAGTCTAGTGAAGAGGGCGATTCACTCGAGGGGGCGTATCGTGCAAACGCATACTCAAGGCCAGCCGTTGAGTAGGAAATCCCAGGAACGTCGAGCGCGCACTGCTGCATTTATGATTCGCGCATTTCTGCTGCTGCTCGGAGCCGCTTGCCTCGCGCTACCCGGCTTCGCGGCCGACGAAAATTTCCATCAGATTTATCCATTGCCGTCCGGCGGCAGCTTCGCGCTCGAGAACGTCAACGGATCCGTGCAAGTGGAGGGCTGGAGCCGCGATGAGGTGGAAGTAAGCGCGGTGAAGACCGGGCACAACGATCCGCAGGACCTCGACCAAGTGAAGATCGAAGTGGAGAGCCGACCGGGGCAAGTGGCTGTGCACACCTGCTACCCCAAAGGACAAGGCGTCGAAGTGGCCGTCGAGTATCACGTACATGTGCCGTACCGTGTGCTGCTCGGCAGCATCGAGACGGTGAACGGCAGCGTCACGGTGCGTGGAGTGGAGGGTGGCGGGGAACTGAAATCGGTGAATGGCAACGTGGAAGTTTTCGACAGCGCTGGGCGATTCAGCGAGAAGACCACCAACGGAAATTTGCGTCTGGAGCTGCGCCAATTGATGGCGGGTGGCCCGATGAATCTCGAGACAGTGAACGGATCGGTTCTGCTGGGGCTGCCGCCCGGAGCGCGAGGCGATTTGAAGGTTCTGAGCATGAACGGCGACTTCTATTCGGAGTTGCCCGTCAGCTCGTCGGCGGGTTCTCCGGCGGCGCGGGCGTTTCACGCGAAGCTGGGGACCGGCGGCGGCGAAATCTCAGTCCGTACAGTGAATGGCGGCATACGGCTGGTGGTGCAACGGCCAGGCGTCTGACGGGGCGAATCCACCCAAAGTGAGGACAACTGGCATGAAGCGGATCGCACGCTCAAACCTTGCCGGCTGGGGCTTGCTTTTGTTGGCGTTCGCGCTTACGCCGAATGCTTTGCCCGGCCAAACCCAGAACCAAGCCGCAAAACCTGCTCCAAGTACTCCTTCCGCTGTCGGTTCCTCAATGCCCAGTGCCTCCGATACGGAGTGCGCGAATTCCGACCTTTCCGTGGAACAAATGGAGGATGCGGTTCGTAGTATCGATAGTAGGGTCAGTCGAGAGCTGGAGAGGAACCTCGCGGACCTGAGTGAGCGAGTGCAGAAGGAGGTCGAGATGAATTCGCCGGAGTTGCAACGGCTGCAAAGCCTCTCGGCACAGCTGCGAAGCAACCAGGGGCAATTCGATGCCAGCGCGAGCGAGCTGGCGGACCGCGCCGCGGAATTGGCGCAGATGGCACAGGAAAAGACGCAGGAAGTATTGGGCCAGGACCCGGACGTCCTGGTGATGTCCAGCGATGATGGCAGCGGGTGGCTGGGTGTGGAAATCGGCGAGGTAACCGCGGAAAAAGCGAAAGATCTGAAATTGTCGGCGGTGCGCGGCGTGGTGGTGATGGACGTAGAACCGAGCAGCCCAGCCGCCAAGGCGGGATTGAAGGACAACGATGTGATCATGCAGTACGACGGGCAAACCGTGGAAGGCACGGTGCAATTTCGCCGGTTGGTGCGTGAAACGCCCGCGGGGCGGACAGTGACGCTCGAGACTTCTCGCAACGGAGTTACTCAGAATATTTCCGTGGATCTCGGCGACCGCAGCGCGTTCTTCGAGAAAAAAATGAAGGGGAAGATGCGCGACTTCGATAACGCTCTGGCGTTTTCGATGCCCAACCCGGATTTCTCGTTTTCCATGCCGGTGATGGAAGGGCGCAGTCCGCTTCTGGGGATTGGCGCGGAAGATCTTTCCGGACAGCTCGGGAATTATTTCGGGGTGCCGGATGGCACTGGCATTCTGGTGCGTGAGGTTCGTCCCGGAATGGCCGCGGAAAAGGCGGGGCTCAAGGCCGGGGATGTGATCATCAAGGTGGACGGCAAGCCCGTGCATACCCTTGCGGATTTACGGACGCAACTGCGCGATAAGACGGACCAGAAATCCGTGAATCTGGGGATTCTTCGCAAGGGCGCCGAAATGAAGGTGACAGTGACGATCGAAAAGCCCCAGCCCGTGGAGTCAACGCACGTCGTTCATCGCGCGCAGCTTTAGCTGGTCGTTGAGCCAACGGCATTTCAACGATGGCGCACTGAAGTGCCCCGCTACAAAGTCAAATTCCCAGACCCGGACAAGCAGATCCCGGGTCTTCTTATTACTTAGCTTCGTGCGGTTCTTCCCGAATGATTTCGGCGTTGGCGGCCGGAGCGACTACGCGCATTAATTTCGGGCCGTCGAGATAGAGATCAAGTTCGTTGTCTTCGGTGCGCACGCGCAGTTCCTGAACTTTCTTGCCGCTTAATTCCTGTTCGCCCATGGAATCCACCGTTACGGTGCCCGGCGTCAATTCCTGCGGCACCAGCACGGAGAAGGATTGCGCTCCTTTTTTCTGCCAATCATAAAGGTGCGCGAGAAGTTCGTACTGGTGGTAGAGATTGTTGTCGAGGACTACGACCAACGGCGAAGTGAAAGTAAATTGCTGGGTGAAGGGGCGCGCGCCCTGGAGCTGCAACTCCACGGTGGCGCTCATGCCGTTGAACCCAATCACGGCGGAAGCTTTTTTCGTGCCTTGCGTAGCCCATTCGTAGCGCGAGGGAGTGCCGTCCGGGTGAATCGTCAAGGTCCCGGTGACGTGGGTGTTTCCCTGGGGCGACTGAATCTCGGCGGAACCGTGCGCGATCCAATCGCTGCCGCTCGGTCCGATTTCGAATTCTTCTTTTCCCACCGGCTGGCCATTGACCATGATGCGGAATTTGCCCTTATCCGCGACAAATCCGCTTTGCGATTTCGTGTCGGCGTCCTTTTTGTGGTGAAACGGCGTGGGTGCGCTGTTTCCCGGCGTTGTGCCGGCTTGGGATGGCGTTTGAACAATAAGGAGGGACACGCTCGTTGCGAGAATTGCCGCGGCCAGCAAGGCTCCAGTGATCGAGCGGCGGACAAAAGATTTCTGGCCGGAGTTCCTTGATTGCTTCATGCAGTCACCTTCGGGAAAATGCCCAACGCAACGATCTGCTCGACGACGCGGAGGGGTTCGATATTGGATTCAACGCGGTAATCCGCCAGTTCGTAAAAGGGCAGGCGTTCCTGGTACAGCTTGCGGAAGCTCACTTCGTCGCGAAATAGCGGACGATCCTGAATGTGCGCGATGCGCTTGAGCAAGTCCTCGACGGGGCACTGGAGCCAGATCAGAACGGCGCCGGACTGACGCAGCAATGCCAGATTCTGCGGCTGAGCGGTGGTACCGCCGCCGAGCGATACGACGCGAGGCTTTTGCTGCTCAACCGCTTCGCCAACGATCCGGGTGAGCTGCTCGCGCTCGATGTGCCGGAATTCCGGTTCACCGCGCTTGGCAAAAATTTCCGGGATCGTCTGGCCCGTAGCTTCCTGAATGCGCTTGTCAAGGTCCACGTGCTGCCAGCCGATTTGGCGCCCGAGAAGGCGGGCGACGGTGGACTTGCCGCTGCCCATGAAGCCCGTCAAGCAGACGAGCGTGCGAGTGCGCATGTCGTTCGTCATCGGTCAGGTTGATTGTGCTGTGGCGAGATGGCCGAATCAATCACGTTTTAGAATGTTGATTGTACCATCGAAGGAGGTCAGCTCGACCTTGGCGCGTCCCTGGTTGAAAGTGCCGAAGAGCGCATTGCCCCATCGGGGCACGAAATGATGCTGGTGGGCCGGAGGCGTCAGTTTCGCTTCGTTATTCACTTTTCCCTTGAGCGATGTGGCGCTCATATCGAAGGAATCTCCGGGTGAAAAGCGGACTTCGATTACGCCGCTGTAATTCTTGAGGGAATACGTGCCATTGGGGAGAAATTCGCCGTTGAAAAGAATATTGCCGGTGGAAGTCTGCGCCCAGACGTGATAGCTGCGTAAATCGATCAACTTGAAATTGCCGCTGATCGAGGAAACTTCAATCCGCCCGGCGCAGCGCAGGCATTGGAAGGAGCCGCCCACTGTTTTGACGGTCAAGTAACCGGCGGCGTCCTCCAGATCCACGCCAGCGGCGACCGTTTCGACGTTCATATCGCCCATCACGTTGAATACGCTGACGCTGCCGGAATCGTTATGAATTTGCAGTTCAGCGTCTTCCGGGACGTTGAGCTGGAAATCAGCGCGCAGGTCGTCCGGGCTGACGGAATCCGAAAGGCCGTGTGTGGAAACATCCACGCGGTTACCCATCTGTTCGGCGTCCACGGCGACCTGGTCGCTGGCGAGCGTGGAAATCACCATCACTTCGGATTTGGTCCAGGCTTTCACGGTTACCAGGCCATTGGGGTTGTGAATGGTGATGACCGGACGCGCGTCCACCTTGAAGTGCTGTTCCTGACGACGAGGGGAAGCCGAGGCTGCGCCGCAGACAAGAAGGGCGGCGACCAGCGTTCCGGCGGTCTTGATGGCTGCTTTGCGATTACGGTGCACGGGAACAAAGCGACGAGTTCTCATTGGATGTCTTCTCCGCGTTCGCTCATCTGCGCCAGCAAGTCCGCTTTTTGCCGGTACGCCTCGTACAGATAATCCCGCGCCAGTTCGTTCTGGGGTTCTTCGTGCACGCTTTTCTCACACAATGCGATGTAGTTGTCAACAATCGCGAGGTTGCGATGCAAAGAAGCTGACACGTCCGAATTGGTAACGGGCAACGATGAAATCGAGTTTTGTTCGGCGGTATTCAGTTCCGCGCGCAACGGAGAAGTGGCGATTTGAGTGCCTTCGAGCCACTTCGCTTCGTTCACTTTCTTATGGACAGGTCCGCTCAGGGCAAAGGCGACGGCGATCAGCACGGCGAGATAGGCTCCGGCGAGAACCGGGCGCGGCAAACCACCAAATAGGCCGTGGAGCCAGCCCAGTTTGGCCGCCCGGGGGGCTTGCACGCGAGGAACCAAGACTGGAACCGCATCGCGGATCAACCCTTCTTGCTCGAGCTGAGCCCGCAACGATACCCAAACTCGTTCGGGGGCATCCGTCTCGGAAGCGCCCCAGGTGCGAGCTTCGGTCTGAATCGCATTTAAATCGTTGATGAGCGCGAGGCAACGAGGACAATCACGGAGGTGCGCTTGCGCGTCCTTGCTACGCTCTCCTTCCATCCAGGGCCCGAGACGGTCGAGAAAATCCTCGCACTTGATGATGGCCATGTTCTTCAGTCCTCGCCGCCAGCATCCGCGCTAGCAGCTTTGCGATCTTCGCGGGCCTTGGCACGCAGCGCTTCATGCAACAACTCGCGAAGCCGCATGCGCGCCTTGTGCAACTGGGATTTCGAATTGCCGATCGAGCAGCCCATGATTTCCGCAATCTCGTTGTGCTCGTATCCTTGCACATCGTGCAGCACGAACACCGACTTGTAACCGGGCGGCAATTGCTCCACGGCACGCTGCAGATTCACCCGGTCAATCGAACCGCTCAGCCGCAGGTCCGGGCCGCCAAAATCCCGCCGCGGCCCTCCCGATTCTTCGTCGGGCTCGGTGATCTCTTCCAGCGAACTTTCCGTGCCGGATTTCTTCCGCAGCTTCATCAGCACGACGTTGACCGCGAGCCGGTGCAGCCAGGTCGAAAACGCCGACTCTCCGCGGAAGGTGGCAATTTTCCGGAAGAGCTGGAGGAATGCTTCCTGAGTGAGGTCCTCGGCCTCGGCCGTATTTCCGACCATGCGCAAGCATAGAGAATATACTCGCCGATTATGTAACCGGTACAGGCGCTCAAAGGCTGGTGCATCGCCCTGCTGGGCGAGCCGGATTGCATCCGCCTCCGGCATCTCCCCAGTTTCGATTCGTCTTGTTCGGGCCACGCTACCCGTTGGGACGCGTCTTAAGCTGCGATGCGTCCGCTGCTCCTTGAGTTGTACTTAGTGTGCTACCCAGTGTGCTACCGAAGCAATAAACGTGCTATTGGGCCGACCCGCGGAGCTGAATGTTAATAAGGACAAATATTCAGCTTTTTTGGATGCGAGAGCGGCGTCAAGAGCTTGGATTATTCTCGTTGCATTCGCCACAAACGTCCAGTGTGTTCCGCGCGCCCGTTAGGCCCGTCAAGCGCGAACCGCGAAGAGTCAGCGGGACTTAAAGCTCAAGCCAATTATGAGAAATCGGCTTCGGAGGTGAAGATCGCATCTACCAAATATTGGAGGTCGCTAGGCCGAGGCGCGAAAAGCACGGACTCGCGTTCCCGGTTTCGCCCGCAATCGGTCCACCGACGGCGCTTTCGATACATCCGAGGCGAATGCGGCGACCTGCTCTGCAGGCAGGGCGCGAAGAAAGGATTTCAACATGACTTCAGACTCTCGTAGACAGGTGGTGAAATCGTAATGCAGGCACTCGATCGCATCCCAGCTGCTGCCAGGCTGAACTGAAAGTCCGCCAAAGACGTCCTCAGCGGCAGCGTCAAATTCCCGAATCAGGCTTTCCAGGGTTTCCGACAAGATACGCAACTTCTGGAAAAACCGGGAACGGTCGGCGAAAAGGACGTGATGGAGGAAATCGTTCCACGATGCTGCTGCCTGCGCGGTTTCGCCCCGAAAGAATCCCGTTTGCAAGGGTTGGACTCTCGGAATGTTATTCAAATGACGTCCACGGTCGGAGACGCAGTGGCAAGCGCCAATGAGTTCGGCCGCGAGCTGCGCGAGTAAGTCGGCGGAAATTGAAACATACTGCCGCGCGCAAACCAGTTCTCCACGGGTGCGCACGGAAATGGCGTCATCGAGCGAAACGCTCAGCATCGCGTGGAAGGATTCCCATCGTTTCACTACCTCGTCGAAAACGCGCGCCTTTTCGCGCGGGAGTGCCGCGATCCAATCGTCTGAGACACTGCGCCGCAAGTGGGAAGTGCCTGGCTTCCTCTTGAACAACACGCCGCCCCCAAAAGGTGAGTGCGGATTATACCACCTGTTCCGTGCGGCGGGGGCTTTCTTGACGCTCGCGGAAGCCGACCGCTATACTGCCGCTCGGCTCTTCGCAAGTTCCTCGCCATTTCCGGGTGCAGGCCGCCGAAAGGAAGTTGACCGATTGGAATTTGAACCGCTGGATCAGTTTCAACAACGACTGAAAAAGTTAAGCGAAATAGAGGGGCTCGGCCACGCGGCCTACCCGCGAAAGTTTGCCTGGACGCATACACCCAGTGACGTGACCGAGAAATTTGGCGAACGTACTCTGGAGCAATTAAACGCCGAGCCGGTGGACGTCCGCGTCGCCGGCCGGATCGTCGCATTGCGACCGCATGGCAAGGCAGCTTTTGCGCATATCGCCGGTGACGGCGGACGGCTTCAAATTTATGTGCGGCAGGACGTAGTTGGGGAAGAGGCATACAAGCTCTTTCAGCTTATGGATTTGGGAGACATCATTGGCGTCGCGGGGCATCTTTTCCGCACCAAGACAAATGAACTCACCGTGAAGGTGGAAAAGCTCGAACTGCTCAGCAAAGCTCTGCTGCCGCTGCCGGAAAAATGGCACGGGTTGGCGGACATCGAGCAGCGCTATCGGCGTCGTTATCTGGACCTGATCGTGAATGAACGGGCGCGCGAAATTTTTATCCGCCGCGCCCAGATTATTCGCGGGATTCGCGATTTTTTCGACGCGCGCGGATATGTGGAAGTGGAAACGCCGATGATGCACCCGATTCTGGGGGGAGCCACGGCGCGGCCGTTCGTGACGCATCACAATACGTTTGACATGGATTTGTATCTGCGTATCGCGCCGGAATTGTATTTGAAGCGGCTGGTCGTGGGCGGGATTGACCGCGTGTATGAGATCAACCGCAACTTCCGGAATGAAGGAATTGACGCGATCCACCAGCCGGAATTCACGATGCTCGAGTTTTACCAGGCCTATAGCGATTACCTCGAGTTAATGGATATGACGGAGGAACTATTTCGCGGCCTGGCCGAGAAAGCCTGCGGCACCACGCGAATCAAGTACGGCGAAGTGGAAATTGATTTCAGCCGCTTCGAACGCCTTTCGATGTGTGAAGCGATCGTGAAATATTGGCCGGCTGCAGCGGGCGTAGCGCCCACCGTGGCTGAACTAGGCGCTGCAGGCGGTCCTGCTACCGTCGCCGAGCGCTACAACAGCTACGCGCGGGCACACGGCGCGGACGTGCTCGCGAATGTGTCGAAGCTGTCCGATGGGGAAGTGATCGGCGAGTTGTTCGAAGCGATCGCTGAGGTCCACTTGGTGCAGCCCACTTTTGTGTACGACTTTCCCACGGCCATTTCGCCGCTTTCGAAACAGAAGCCGGATGATCCATTGTTCACCGAGCGCTTTGAGCTCTTCATCGCGGGAATGGAACTGGCCAATGGATTCTCTGAATTGAACGATCCCTTCGACCAGGAGCGGCGGTTTCGCGCCCAGGTGGAGAAGGGCGGGCAGGAAGCGCCGAAAGAAGTGGATATGGACTACATTCGCGCGCTCTCGCACGGTCTACCGCCAACTGCCGGCGAAGGGGTGGGGATCGACCGCTTGGTGATGCTGCTCACCGATTCGCACGCCATTCGCGAAGTGGTTTTCTTCCCATTGTTGCGCAAGGAATCCGATGAGCCCGCGGAACCCGATCCCGCGGCGAGCGGCGACTTGCAATGAGCTTCGAATGGCTGGTGGCGCTGCGGTATTTGCGGTCGCCCAACCGGCCTGCGGTGTTGCGAATCGTTACGCTGCTCGCGATTGTGGGAGTGGCGGCGGGTGTCACCACGCTGGTGATCGCCCTATCGATGAACACGGGCTTCCGCCAGGCGATTCGCGATCGCTTGCTCAGCGTCACCGCGCACGTAAACCTCAAACCGATCGGACCGAACGGAATCCGCGATTATCGCGGTCTGATGGCGCGGCTCAGTGATACGCCCGGGGTGCGCTCAATCGAGCCCGCAATCTACGCGACAGTGCTGCTTTCTTCGGGTGGGCATGCGCGCGGAATCGTGCTGAAGGGAGTTGATCCAGAGCTCGAGCGACGCGCGAGCGAGGCGTTGCACCATCTGGCTGCGGGCACTGGTGACTTTGCGCCGGACGTGGATGGAATCCCGGCGGTGCTCGTCGGGCGGATTTTAGCCAACGATCTGGAAATATCCGCGGGCGACTACGTCACCCTGACCAGTCCGCAAGGAAACTTGACACCGTTCGGAATGTTGCCGCGCTCGCGGCGTTTTCGCGTCACAGGAATTTTCGATTCCGGCTTTTACGACTACGACGCGAATTGGGGATTCGTGACTCTGCCTGCGGCGCAGGCGCTTTCGGGGATCGGCGACGTGGTGAGTCTGCTCGAAGTGCGCGTGAACCACATGGACGATGCCAGCGCGATTGCCGCGGAATTACTGAAGCGCGCGGGCAATGGGTTCACGACTTCCACCTGGATGGACGAGAACCGTGCGTTGTTTCGCGCGTTGAGTTTGGAAAAATTGGTGACGGCGATCTTTATTGGATTGATTACGTTCGTCGCCGGGCTGAATATCTTGGTTGTCTTGACGATGACGGTGACCGATCGCGCGCGCGACATCGCTGTGCTGATGGCCATGGGCGCGCGGCGGCAACAGTTGCGCAAGATTTTTATCCTGCAAGGGCTGGTGGTGAGCATTGCGGGGACGATCGCAGGCTTGCTGATCGGTTACACGTTCGCAGGCATCGCAAACCGGTGGCGGTTGATCCCGCTCAATCCCGAAGTGTATGCGATTCCTTATGTGCCATTTCACACCAACGCGCTGGATGCCGTCTGGATCGCGGTGGCGGCGCTGCTGATCAGCGTCGCGGCCACGATTTTGCCAGCGCGGTCGGCGGCGAGCGTTCTTCCCGTCGAGATCCTTCGCTTCGAATAAAATGCGGCTCCCGAATGCCCCAAAATGTGCCCGAAGCCGCCAGCATTTCGCATCGCTCCGTGTTAGAATCGAACAAGAAGCGAAATTGGGGAGGTGGCCAAGGTTCTGTTTCGCAAAGATAAAAGCGCTGCTAGAGGTAACAGTACGGCAATAAAGAGAAATTCTTTGGATTTGCTAATACTGGAAGCCGTTTCGGGAATACTTAGTTGTTTGCAAGAAAAGGACATACCGATTGGCCGGTTCGGCATCTAACGTGAAAGAGGCTTATCCCTAGGCGATGGGTGTACAGTCCAATTCGAGCGTTGCTGTCCTGGAAGATGCTGGTGACGGAATCGCAGCCAGCGCTGCTGAAATCGTACGCGGCGAGGCATTGCGGAAGACGTTCCGTTCCGGTGCACAGGAAGTCACTCCGCTCGACGGCGTCGACTTCTCAATTTGCCGCGGGGAAATAATCGCGATTGTCGGGCCGTCTGGCGCCGGCAAAAGTACTTTGCTGCACTTGCTGGCTGCGCTGGACACTCCGACGAACGGTAAAGTATACTTCCGCGGGAATTCGCTCGAGTCGCTTGCGGAAGCGGAGTTGGGGGAGTATCGCAATAGCGCCGTGGGTTTTGTCTGGCAGCGTCATCACCTCCTGCCGGACTTCACGGCTGCGGAAAACGTGGCGATGCCTTTGCTGATTCGCGGGACCTCTTTGGGGGAGGCGCTGCGCACCGCGACAAACTGGCTAGGCGAAGTTGGATTGGCCGATCGAGCGGAGCAGCGCGGGGGTCAATTATCCGGCGGCGAACAACAGCGAGTAGCCATCGCGCGTGCTCTGGTGAACGGGCCGCAACTTTTGCTGGCGGACGAACCTACCGGCGACCTGGACGAGCGCAGCGCGGAGAACATTTTCGAATTGATGCAGCATCTGCACAAGACTCATCAGCTGACTTCCATTCTGGCAACACACAATATTTCGATCGCCCGCCGGGCCGACCGCGTTCTGAACCTGGAACACGGCAAACTGGCTTCGGGCACAGCAGCGCTCGCAGGTCCGACGGTTCCTCTCCCGCGGACAGCGAGCGTTGGGGCGCAGACTCCGGCAGAGCGTGGGTGACCCGTGTTTGAACGCTACACAGAGAAAGCTAGGCGCGTAATATTTTTCGCACGGTATGAGGCTAGCCAGTACGGCAGCCCGTACATTGAGACGGAGCATTTGCTGCTGGGCTTGCTGCGCGAAGACAAGGCGCTGGCCAACCGTTTCCTGCGTTCGCACGGCTCGATCGAATCCATCCGCAAGGAAATCGAGGCGCGCATCACGGTTCGCGAGCGCATTTCGACCTCGGTGGAAGTTCCGCTGAGCCAGGAATGCAAGCGCATTTTGAACTTCGCGGCCGAGGAAGCGGAACGCCTGGGCCACAAGCACGTCGGCACGGAGCATTTATTATTAGGAGTGCTGCGCGAGGAGAAATCCTTCGGCGCGGAGATCTTGTTGGAGCGGGGATTGCGGCTTTCAACCGTGCGCGAGGAGTTGGGACGCAGCGCGGGAGAGAAGGTGCCAGTGAACCGGCCAAAAGAAGCTTCGCTGTTAGCAGAATTCAGCCGTGATTTGACGCAGGCGGCGATGGAAGGCCAGCTCGATCCGCTGGTAGGACGAGATCGCGAGCTCGAACGCGCGATTCAAATCCTCTGCCGCCGCACGAAGAATAATCCTGTGCTGATCGGCGAGCCCGGCGTCGGCAAGACGGCGATTGTAGAAGGCCTCGCGCAGCGAATCTCCGACGGCGATGTGCCGCCGTTTCTCGCTGATAAGCGGATCTTGTCGCTGGACCTGTCTCTGATCGTAGCCGGCACGAAATACCGCGGACAATTTGAAGAGCGCCTGAAGACCATCATGAAGGAATTGATGGAGAGCCAGAACGCCATCGTCTTCATTGATGAACTGCACACGCTGGTAGGCGCGGGGTCGGCGGAAGGTTCGCTGGACGCGGCGAACATATTGAAGCCCGCGCTGAGCCGCGGCGAAATCCAGTGCATCGGTGCGACTACCCCCGGCGAATATCGCAAATCGGTGGAGAAAGATCGCTCGCTTGAGCGTCGTTTCCAGGCAGTTAAGGTTTCCGCCCCGAACGAAGAAGAGGCGATTCGCGTGCTGCAGGGCGTGCGCGACCGCTACGAAAAGTTTCATGCGGTCAGCTATACCGACGAAGCCATCCAATACGCGGTGTACCTATCGAACCGGTACATTCCGGACCGTTTCTTGCCGGACAAGGCGATTGACCTGCTCGATGAAGCCGGCTCGCGCGTGAAGCTGCGCCAAGCGATGCTGCCGGACGAAGTGTCCGAAGTGCAGAAGCGCGTGAAATTCATCACGCACCGCATGGAAACGGCGATCGCCAATCATGAATTCGAGAAGGCGCGGTTCTATTCCGAAGAAGAGCGTAAAGAGAAAGAGCATCTGCGCCTGCTTCGCGAAAAGTTGAAAATTGATGATTCTTCCACCGGCGTCGTCACTCGCGAAGACATCGAAGAAGTTGTTGCTCGTTGGACAGGCATTCAGGTGTCCGCGATCAAGGAAGACGAGCAGCAGAAACTGTTGCGGATCGAAGAAGAACTCCACCGCCGCGTCATCAGTCAGGATAAGTCCATCACGGCTTTGGCACGCGCGATTCGCCGCAGCCGCGCGGGATTGAAGGCTCCGGGCCGGCCGGTGGGCTGCTTCTTGTTCCTCGGCCCCACAGGCGTGGGTAAGACGGAAGTGGCGCGACGCTTGGCCGAGTTCCTCTTCGGCAGCGAAAAATCGCTGATTCGCTTCGACATGTCCGAGTACATGGAAAAGCATTCGGTGTCGAAACTGATCGGCGCGCCTCCGGGATACGTGGGGTATGAAGAAGGTGGTCAATTGACGGAGCGAGTGCGCCGCACGCCGTATTCAGTAATTTTGCTGGATGAGATTGAAAAAGCTCACCCAGACGTGTACAACATCCTGCTGCAAGTCTTTGAAGACGGGCAGTTGACGGATGGGCTCGGCAACACAGTGGATTTCCGCAACACCATTATCATCCTCACGTCGAATCTGGGCGCGCGGCAATTGCAGAAACAAAGCGGCCTTGGTTTTGCGTCGAAGGAACTGGATGCGATGGCCAAGAGCCAGGATGACATGGTAATGAGCGAGGTGCGGCGGGTTTTCAATCCCGAATTCCTCAATCGTCTGGACGAAGTGATTCTGTTCAATTCACTCACGGACGACGACCTACTGCGGATTATTGACTTGCTCGTGGGCCAGATCAACGAAACGCTGGTGCATCGCCAGGTGCAAATTGCGATCACGCCTGAGGCGCGCCAGTGGATCCTCGAGAAGACCTGCGGCGATCGAAATTATGGCGCGCGGCCGCTCCGGCGCGCGTTACAGAAGTACGTCGAAGACCCATTGTCGGAAGCTTTGATTCAGGGAGGATTGCAACGCCCCGCCACTCTCGAAATTTATCTCGGGAGCGAAGGCCTTGCGTTCCGACCTGTCGTAGAAGCAACCCCAGTGGCCCACTAGGAATCCTACGCGCAAGCCGGGCGGGAGCGGTCCGGCGGGGGAGCACATAATCTTGGGCGGGATACTGCGGCCTTGACCATGGCCGCCTGCAGGAAAATTTTTCTGCGTTTATTCCAAATTCTCGCCGGTGTGTCTTTGTTCGCCTATCCCCTCGCGCAAGTCGTTGTGGCTCAACAGCCTCAGGGCGGTCAGGAAGGTAACGGCCCGCAATACGTAATCGAACGAATCGAATTTGTGGGCAACCGGCGCATCCAACGGGACACGCTTTTGGCGCGGATTTTCTCGCGTCCAGGCGATCCCTACAACGAAGAGGCTGTGCGGCGCGATTTTCAGGCGCTGTGGAACACGCAATTCTTCGAAGATATTCGCCTGGAAGTGGAAGACAGTCCCGACCAGCCCAACGCAAAGATTCTCGTCTTCTACGTGCAAGAGCGCCCTATCATCCGGCGCATCGAGTACAAGGGCAATAAATCCATCACCGAGTCGGACATCCTGGACGCGTTCAAGGATAAGAAGGTCGGGCTCTCCGTGGAAAGCCAGTTCGATCCTACCAAAATCAAGCGAGCCGAAGTGGTGATCAAAGAGCTGCTGGCCGAGCATGGGCGGCAGTTCGCGACCGTGAAGCCCACCTACGAACGTATCGCCGCCACGAACGCCGTGAAATTGGTCTTCAATATTGATGAGGGCCCGAAGGTAAAGGTGGGGGAAATCAAATTCGTGGGCGCCAAGGCTTTTTCCGACCGCAAGCTCATCCGCTCGATGCACAACGACAGGCCCTACGCCATTCCGCTGTACATCACGGAAATTCCCGTGCTGAGCAAAACCTACGACAAGGCCAAACTGGACGAAGACCTTGGAGTCGGCATTCGCGGCATCTATCAAGACCACGGATATTTCAAGGTAAACGTGAGCGATCCGGTGGTAAAGATCACGGATGACGTGCGCAGCGGAATTCCCGGCCCTTGGCCGCTCATCGGCTCGAAGAATGGCAAGCGCGCCGATATCACGATTACGATCGAAGAAGGCGATCAGTACAGGATGGGCAAGCTGAATTTCCGCAGCGCCGACCCCGATCAGGGGCTGGTTTTCAAACAGGAGTTCCTGGCGGGCGCGTTTCCGCTAAAACAGGGCGACATATTCGGCGCGGACAAGATCCGTAAAGCGCTCGACAACTACAAGAAGCTCTATGGCGGCTTCGGCTACATTGATTTCGTGGCCACGCCGCTGACGGACATTGACGACCAGAAAAAAATCGTCAATCTGACAATGGAATTCGACCAGCAAAAGCAGTATTTCGTTCGGCGCATCGAATTTTCCGGGAATACGACCACGCGTGACAAGGTAATTCGCCGCGAATTGCTGCTCGATGAAGGCCAAGTTTTCGATAATCGCCGCTGGGAACTGAGCTTGCTGCGCCTGAATCAGCTGAATTATTTCGACACGATCAAGCCGGAAAACGCCGAGCTGAAGCGCAACGTGAAGGCCGGCACGGTAGACATCAAGCTGAAGCTGAAGGAAAAAGGCAAGCAATCCATCAGCTTCAATGGCGGCGTGAGCGGGATCGCCGGCACGTTCATCGGCGGTTCGTATACCACCAACAATTTCCTGGGTCTCGGCGAGACTCTGTCGCTCTCCGCGCAAATCGGCAGCTTCCAGCGCGACATTCGTTTTGGTTTTACCGAACCGTACCTCTTCGACCGGCCGATTTCGACCGGGTTCACGATTTTTTCCACGAAGTTCGACTACAACCAGGCTAAACAACTGGGCATTTTCTACGGCCAACAGGTCGCCCTGAACCCCGCGTTGGAAGAAAACTACACGACCAACACGAAGGGCATGACGGTATTCGCGAGCTATCCCTTGCGCAAGTTCTCGTTTACGCGCATTGGCGTGACCTACGGCTACTCCACTACGAATATTCAGACGTTCAGTACTTCGGCGCAATTGCTGTTTGAGAGCGTGAAGTTCACCGGTTTGGCTGGTCCTTCCGCGCTGAACGGAATTGAATCCAGCAAAATCACGCCGACGATTTCGTACAGTTCGGTGAATAATCCGCAAAACCCAACCAAGGGCAAGAGCTTCTATTATGGATTTTCGCTGGAGGGCGGCCCGTTGCAGGGGAACGTCAACACCATCACGAACTCCTTCGTGACGACGTACTTCCATCCGGTGAATAAGCGGCGCAACGTCATCGGATTCAAATACCAGACCGGGATGATCACCGGCTACGGCGGTAAGAATATTCCACCGTACAGCCGGTTCTACCTGGGCGGCGAAAACGACGTACGCGGCTTCGACTTCTATACGATTGCACCGTTCGTGGAGATTCCTTACGCCACCAGCCAGACCGTGGAATTCTATAATCCCACGGTCCTGAACCAGCAAGGTCGGCCCACCCTGCAAGCGATTAACGTGCCGATGATCCAGTTCTATCCCACGCGGCCTGGCGGCGATTTCCAGAATGTCGCCAACTTCGAATACCGGATTCCGATCGCGGGGCCGGTGACGGTTTCGCTCTTCAACGACATCGGCGTGAATGGCATCCTGCGCAAGTCGCAGCTCGCGCTGGATCCGGCGGCTGTCACGGTTTATCAACAGCAGTATCCGAATCCGGACTTCCCGAATTTGAAGGTAGCCAGCAATCTTCCGATCGTCGGAGGAACGAACTTCCGGCCGCACACTTCGGCGGGAGTCGAATTGGATGTGGTGCTGCCGATCGTCAACGCGCCCTTCCGAATCTATTACGCGTACAATTATTTGCGCTTGAATGAAACCATCAACGGCTTGAGCGGCGGTTATTATCTGAGCGACGCGCTCAAGAATGCGCTGCCCCCGGGCGTGCTGCAGACACAGATCGCTCCGGAGCTGGAGACAATTATCGGCGCCAATACACAGCATATCCCGGCCAATTTGCTGGAGCCGCAGCATACCTTCCGCTTCACGGTGGGTAAGACGTTCTAGCGAATCGAACGATCGAATCGAAAGTAGCACGGCCACGCAATTACAGATGACGCGATGGAAGCTTCCTAGCGCGCAACGATTTCAGCAGAGAGGGTGGAAGAAATGGGCAACAAGCATTGGAAATGGGGAACGGCGATGCTGGCGGTTAGCGTGCTGGTGATATCCGGCTGTGGCGGGAACTCGACGCCGGTCGGAGTGACGATTAACACGCCGACAGCGGCGATTCCGCTGGGCACGCAGTTTCAGTTCCAAGCGACCGTCACGGGCTCGTCAACCACGACGGTGACATGGCAAATTTGCCTGCCTCCCACCCCGACGAACCTGCAACCGACCACTTGCAGCCCCGCGGCTGTCGGCCAGACGCAATTGGCGAGCGGCTACGGCACGATCACTACAGGACAGAATAATACGGGCGGAGGCCTCTACACCGCGCCGAGCGTCATCCCGTCCGTAAATCCCTTCTTGGTGGTGGCCACCAGTACGGTGGACACGACGGCATTTGGTAGCGCGATGGTGACTCTGCGCACAGGCGCCGAGGTGCATATCACGCCGAGCACCGCGACGGTAGCTTCGGGCGACAATTTCCAATTCACCGCGAATGTGACTGGCACGACGAATACGAACGTAACGTGGGAAGTGGGAGGAGTGGCGGGAGGCACGGCGTCGGATGGCTACATCTGCCCCAGCTCGCAGATCACAGTGCCGTGCACCGCGGGCGAATATTTCGCGCCGGCGAGCGGGGCTGCAGGCTCGGAAACGATTACCGCGGTTTCCGCGTTCGATCCGTCGGTAAGCGGAACTGCTACTGTAACCGTTGCGTCCTCGGATGCCCCGACGCTCACTTCTTTAACGCCGAACACCGTGGGCGAAGGGTCGCGGCAGCAGGACGTCTATCTTGCCGGAACAAATTTCAATTCGAATGATGTGGTGATGGTCGGGAACCCACCTGTTGCTGTTCCCACAGTCTTCATTACCGCCAGCTCGTTGCGCGCCACAATTCCCGCAGGGCCATTAGCCATAGCCGGACTTGTGCGGCTGGTCGTGCAGGCGCAGAACGGTGATGTCTCGGGCAGCCTGGCGGGACCGCAGGGCTTGACGGTGGTGCCGTCGCGTCCCGCCGTGGTCGCGGTTACACCGGATACGCTCGTGTCGGGCGGGACGACCCTGGGCGTAAATGTCGTGGGCGGATATTTTTCGTCGCAAACCACCGTGCAATGCGGTGGCTCGAGCGCACCGGCATCGCTGACCAGCGGCCAACAGTTGACGGTGACGGTTCCGGCCTCCTGCATATCTTCGCCTGGTCTCTATCCGATCGTCGTGCGGAATAATGACGTCGTAGCGCCGAATCCGAGCATGTCCGCGATCAATATCGCCGTCGAACCTGGGCCCGGTGATATCGCTACGGGCGTGGCATCGAGCTTTGGCGTCGGCGCGTCACCGCAAGCGATCGCGATTGATCCGTCGTTGAACGTAGCGGTGATCGCGAACACCGGCGGCAGTTCCGTGAGCATCATAAACCTCGCGACGAATACGCAGGTGGCGGGCTCGCCTGTCTCGGTGGGCAATGCGCCCACCAGTGTGGCGATTGACGATCAAATCACCACGTCCATCGGGACACTGGGCGATCACATCGCTGCCGTAACAAATAGCCTTGATAACACGGTGTCCGTGATTGACCTGACGACTTTGGCGGTCACCACACTGCCGTTGCCTAACAACAATACTCCGCCGAATCCGCAACCGGTGCCGTATGCGATCGGGATCAACTCGCTGACGCATCGCGGACTGGTGGCGTTTCAATCCACGAATTATGCAGTGGTTCTGGATTTTTCGGGTGGGGTTCCAACCGTTGTCCAGACGGTGAGCGGAACTGTCGCGTCCATCGGCACAGGCTTGAATCCACAGGTGGCGATTGACCCGAAACTGAACTGGGCGATTGGCACACCGGGTGGCGCGGGTTCCATCAGCATTGTGGATCTGGGTCACAATCCCGGCGTCGGTGCGAATTCGACGGAGGTGGCGCGTTCGCCTTTGTTGATCGGCAACGTCTTGGTTTCAATCTCAATGCGCGGCATTGGGATCAACACGGAAACGCATCAGGCGTTGCTCGCCGATCCGAATGGCCCGATTGACACACCGAGCCCGGAGCCGAGTCTTTCGACTTTCAGTTTGTTGAATGGAGGGGTTAGCACTACGTCATTCACCTTGCCGGGCGGAGCCACATTTTCGCCGACCGGGTTGGTCGCAACGGCCGTGAACCCTCTCGCGAATATCGGAATTGCGGTAAACGCTGCAGCGAATAACGGGTACGTTGTGGATTTGAAGAGCGCGGTCGTGCTGCAGACCATCGCGGGATTTAATTCTCCGCAGGCCGTCGCGGTGAACCCGTTGACGAATACCGCGTATGTCGTCAATCAAGGAAATAATTCCGTATCCGTTGTGCCCTTGGCCACCACGACGCCGAACCCGCTGCAGATTGTGGAGTCCAGTCCTGCGATCACTTACACGCAGAACCCGGCGGCTGGAATTACTTTGTCCATCATCGGATCGGGTTTTACCGGCAGTTCCCAAGTGGTGCTCGACGGCACCGCGGTACCCACCACTCTCGTCAACAGCCGCCACGTGACGGCCGCTATTCCGGCGGCGAGTTTGGGGGCAGCGCGGCGCTACGTCGTTTATGTGCAAAATGGAACGGCGATTTCAAACGTCACTGGCCTGACGGTGATCCAACCTGTGACAGTCGGTTCCACTCCCGTGGGCGTGGCAGTGGATTCCAATCTCGATCAGGCGGTAGTGACGAACTCCGGCAACGGGACGATATCCTTGGTGAATCTGCTGACCGGCACGCTGATAACCCCGCAATCTCCGAGCTTCTTCAATACCGGGACAACTCCGTACGGAGTAGCGATTCTCGGACGAACTGGCCAGGCGGTCGTCGCGAATAACGGGAGCAATGACGTAACGGTGCTCGACGAGAAGGGCCTCAACGGGGTTTTCAATAGTCCCATCACGCTTCCGATTGCAGGAGGCACCCAGCCTATCGGAGTGGCGATCAATTCGGATTCCGGCCTCGCGGCGGTCACCAACACGATTCCGCCCGGTCCCGGCGGAAACCCTCCCGCGAATGAGGGAGGTCTTGGGACTTTTATTGTTGCCGGCGCCACTACCGCGTCCGAGGTAGCAAACGGATCGCCGATTGATTATCAGCCCTTCGCTGTGGCCATTGATCCGGCGCCAAACAACGACCCGTCTCAAAATATTGGCGCGGTTACGATTGGCTCGCAAACGAGCGCCATCGATCTGCTGGTACTTCCTGGCGGGGCTGTGCCGATACCGCCGGTGAGTAGTCTGCAACTTCCGACAGGCGTCATCTTTGACGCGGCCAACCAGGATTTCCTGGCGGTGGATAGCTTGCTGAACGATCTGCTGATCGTGGATCCGTTGACGGGCCAGGTGCTGGGAACGATCTTCACCGGCATCAACCCGACTTCGCTCGATTACAATTTCAATTCGAGCACAGTAGTTACGTCGAATGCGGCCAGTACTACGCTTTCGATCTTGGACTACGTTTGCCCGCCGAATCCTAACGGCGCGACGAGCTGCCCGACGCCGGAAGTTCGCGACGTTATAGATGTCGGCGGCACGAATCCATCGTCAGAGGTGATTGGACCGAACGCAGTGGCCATTGATTCGCGGTTGAACCTGGCGGTGCAGGTGGATCAGACCAATAATCGCGTTTTGCTGGTGCCGCTGCCGCAATAGGTGAAGCAATTCGGGCTGACATCGCCTTAGGCGTGCTTTGGAGCGCGGGCCGCAGGGCCAACCATGCGTCGTGGTCGGGCATCACAACGTGGCCGTCAGATCAGCCCTTTTGTGGCGCGATGCTGGCCGAAAGCGATTGACCTGTTTCTCGGGCGACAGCTATAATCTCCGATTTGTGTTTTGCGATTTTTGCTCAGCGGTACGTGCTGCGAGATTTTGGGAATCATGTTCCGAAAGACTATCTACTTTAAGGAGTGAGAATGAAGATTCGATTGGCAATTCCAGCCCTGGCGGCGTTCCTGATGGTTCCCGCAGTGTGGGCGCAGACGGGCGGCGCGGCGGCAGCAGGTGCGGCCAAGGTAGGCGTCATTGACGTGCAGGTAGCGATCACCAGCACTGCAGAAGGTAAGCAGGCTGCCGCTGAGTTGCAGTCGCAGTTTGCGCCGCGGCAGACTGAGCTCACCAACATGCAGAAGCAGATGGAAGATATTCAGACGCGTATGCGCACCGGGCAGACCACGCTCAGCGACGACGAAAAGGCGCGGCTCGATCGCGAAGGGCAGCAGCTACAGCGATCGTATCAGCGTAAATCGCAGGATGCGCAGGATGATTTCAACGAAGCGCAGCGCGAAATCGTGGACCGCATCGGCCGCAAGATGATTGATGTCCTGAGCAAATATTCGCGCGAAAACGGCTACAGCGTAATCCTGGATCGCTCCGGGCAAAGCTCTCCGGTGATCTTCGCCGCCAACTCGGTGGACGTCACGCAGGAGATTATCCGCCTGTACGACCAAACGTTTCCCGTAAAGACGGGCGCGACGACGCGGCCACCCGCGCAGCAACGCGCTCCGGCGCCTAAAGCACAAGCGCCGCAACAGTAATCCGGGGCAACGCAGCCGAGGTTGGCTGCGGCCTGAAAGTCACCTACGGGCCTCTCGGTGTAAAGCCAGGAGGCCCTTTCTTTTGTTCGGCGACCGCCCGCCATTTCGGGCTCCATTCTGTGAGGTTTTTACGCGTAGTGGCGTGGTCTTGCCTTTTTGCGGCATAGAAATTATACTGAGTTGCTTCCAGACAGGTCGCATGAACCAGTGGGCGCGAGCCCACTTTTTTGTTGGACGCGACAAATGGCGGAGCGCCGCAGCGTCGTTGCTAAAGGTGCCTGCATACGACGCGCTAGTACTGCTGGGACGCGGGCTAGAATGGAAGTGGAGGGACTCGGGTTGGGCGGCGCCCGGCTCCGCTCTGGCCGTCAGCTAAACATTGCCGTTAGAATAGAATGGAACTGGAAAAGATTCGAGAGGCGGCCGAGCGGGTGGCAGGCTCGCTGGGCCTGGAACTTTTCGACGTCGAGTGGAAGATCGGCAAGCAGCGGCTGCTGCGCGTCTATATCGACCGGCTGCCCGGCCCGCAGAACCCGGAGGGCTTGGGTGTGACTCATAAGGATTGCGAGCGGGTGAGCGAGCAGCTCAGCGTGATCCTGGATGTGGAAGATCTGGTGCCTGGCCCTGCGTACGTCCTGGAGATTAGTTCGCCCGGGCTGGACCGCAAGCTGATCAAGCCGGCGGACTACGAGCGTTTCGCGGGACGCCTGGCGAAAATCTGGTTGAACGAACCGATCGAGAAGCAGGCGTATCTGGAAGGGCGTCTGGCGGGATACGCGGACGGCGTAGTGAAGGTCACGGTGCGGGACCGCGAGTTGGACGTGCCGTACGCGGGAATCAAGAAGGCGAATTTGGTGGTGGAGTTGTGAAGGCGGCTCTATTTGGGCGTAATTCGATTCTTGCAGTGCGGTTTTTATAATCTCATGGAAGAGACGTACGGGAGAAGCGCGAATGGCGAGTCAGCTGTACCAGCAAATCGAGCTGATCAGCCGGGAGAAGCACATTGAACCGGAGATCATCGTCGCGGCCATTGAGGACGCGATGGTGGTGGCGGCGCGGAAATACTACCGCACCGAGGAAGAGCTGCGCTCGAAGTTCAATCCAGATACCGGCCAGGTAGACGTGTTTTCAGTGCATACGGTGGTGGAGGAAGTTGCCGACCCTGTGCGCGAAATTTCCTTGAGCGACGCGCGCAAGCGCCAGCCCGAAATTGAAGTAGGCGGCGAGATCACCGAAAACAAGCCCACGGACGTTTTGGGCCGCATTGCCGCGCAGACGGCCAAGCAGGTGATCCTGCAGAAGGTACGCGAGGCCGAGCGCGATACGATCTACAACGAATTTCACACGCGCGTCGGCGAGCTGATCAATAGCGTGGTGAAGCGCATGGAAGGTCCGGATATCATCGTGGACATGGGCCGCACCGAGGCGCGTTTGCCCAAGCGCGAGCAATCTCGGCTGGAAGCGTACAACGTGGGCGACCGCCTGCGCGTCACCATTCGCGCGGTGGAACGGGCGGCGAAAGGGCCACAGGTGGTGGTTTCGCGCGCCGACCCGGCCCTGGTGCAGCGCTTATTCGAAATGGAAGTGCCGGAAATTTACGACGGCACCGTGCAGATTCGCGCCGTGGCACGTGAAGCGGGCGAGCGCACCAAGATTGCCGTCGAGAGCCGCGACAAGGACGTGGACCCGGTGGGCGCGTGCGTGGGCATGAAGGGCATGCGCGTGCAGTCCATTATCCGCGAACTGCGCGGCGAAAAGATCGACATTATTCCATTCAACGAAGAGACGGTCGCCTTCGCGCAGAAGGCGCTGAGCCCCGCAAAAGTGACGCGCGTACAGGTGATTGACCCGGAAGAGAAGCGTCTAGAAGTGATCGTTGAAGATACGCAGCTTTCGCTGGCCATCGGCAAGAAGGGCCAGAACGTGCGGCTGGCCAGCAAATTGATCGGCTGGAACATTGACATCAAGAGCGAGGAAGAGAAGCGCCGCGAGATCGAAGCGCAGATGGCCGCGCTCACTGCTCCTGGGACCGCGCTCACTGAACTTGCGGGCGTGGGTCCGAAGACCATCGAGAAACTCGAAGCCGCAGGAATTTCCTCGATTGAGAAGCTCGCGGATATGACGCCCGAGCAGCTCGTGGAAATTCCGGGCATCGGCGAAAAAATGGTGGAGAAGATTCACCAGTCGGTTGCCGCCTACTTCGAAGCGTTGGAAACTGCTGCTACGGCAGCGCCGGAAGGGGCGGCCGTTGCTGAAGGCGAGGGCGTCGCCGAAACGGAAGTTGCTGCTGAAGCAGAAGCTGCGTCGGTGGACGAAGCAACCGAGGAAGCCACCGAGCAGATGGCCGCGGACGAAGTGCCGGGTCCGCAAGAAGACGCTCCGGTGAGCGCGGCGGACGCGGAAGCCGAAGCGGTAGCTCTCGACGAAGCCACCGAAGAGGCCAGCGAAGAAGTGCGCGAAGAGGCAATCGGCGAGACCGAAGAAGGTGCGGAAAAGCCGTAGTTGGTTTAAATCACGCGTCGAATCGCCGAGTGGCGGTCGTAGTGATCATCGTATCGGGCATTGGAAAGATCGAAGGAAGACAGAGGCGAATGGCAGATTCCAATCAAGTCCGTATCAATGAACTGGCACGGGAGCTAGAGATCAAGGCCAAGGTCTTGATCGAGTTCCTGCCGGAAGTCGGCGTCACGGAAAAAAAGACGCACTCGAGCTCGATTGACCTGAAGCATGCCGAGCTGGTGCGCAAGCATTTCCGCGACATCGCAGCGGCCGAAGAAGCCGCGGAAGCGGACAAGTCTGCCAAGGCCGCCGGCAAGAAGCCCGCTCCCCGGCCGGGAATTGCCGCGCCGTCAGCGCCTGCCACGATTGCGGCGAAACCTGCGGCAACCGCTACGCCAGCAGCGACGCCACGACCCGGAAGTGCCCCGCCAAGTTCTGCGCCGGCTCCAGGAATCGCGCGTCCCGTCGCCGCGCCAGCATCAGCGCCGCCTGCGGGAGTTCGTCCCGCAACCCAGCCGGCCGGTGCCGCGCCCGCTACTGCGCGACCCGGAACGGTTCCGGCTACGACACCGGTATCATCCCCTACGGCTGCGAGACCCACTGGAACAGCACCTGCGCCATCAGCTCCGCGGCCGGGCGTTCCCCTACGACCCACGGCGCCTGGGGCGGTGTCCGGAGCGCCCGTGGGAGCGCGTCCTGCGGCTGCAGCACCCGGTGCGCCGCGTCCTGCCGGGTCTCCATCACCCGCGCAACGATTTCCTGTTCGTCCCGGAGCCCCATCGGGTCCCGGCCAAGGCCGGCCGGGCGCGCCGCAAGGCATGCGCCCCGCTGGAGCGCCACAACAGTATCGCCCGAGTAGCGCGCCGCAAGGTCGTCCTGGCGGCGCGCCCGGCCAGCGTCCCGGCGGCGGCCCGCCTTCACGGTTCGCGTCGCGTCCAGGCAGTGGTGGTGGTCCTGGCGGTCGCGATAATAAGGCTCCGGTTGGCGGGCAGCGTCCCGGCGCTGGAGTGCCGAAAGCCGAACCAGGCAAGCCGCTCTATGCGCGCAAGCCGGCCGCGCGCGGCCGGCCGCTGATCGAGAAGCGTTACGCGGAAGGTGAGCGCAAGCTGCATCCAGTTCGTCCGCGGGCAGGCGTAGGACCGGGCGGACGCACAAGCACGGTCGAACCAATTGCGCCGGTAAAGCGCGAGCCGCGTCCTCTGACGGTGACGGAAGGTATCACCGTGCGCGAACTTGCCGAAAAACTCGATATTCGCGCGAAGGATTTGCTGAAGACTTTGCTCGACCGTGGCGTATTCGCGAGCATCAACCAAGCCCTCGACGTGCCTACCGCGACCAGTCTCGCCGAAGCGTTCAATGGCGTGGTGCAAGTCGTTACCTTCGAAGAGCAGTTGGTGCAGGAAGAAAAGGTCAAGGAAGAGCGCACCGGCAATGAAGTGCCGCGCGCGCCCGTAGTCACGGTGATGGGCCACGTGGACCACGGCAAGACGAGCCTGCTGGACGCCGTCCGCGAAGCAGACGTGGCGGGCGGTGAAGCGGGAGGAATCACGCAGCACATTGGCGCGTATGAAGCGCACGTGCAGGGGAAGCGCATCGTATTCGTGGATACGCCGGGTCACGAAGCGTTTACGCGCATGCGTGCACGGGGCGCAAAAGTCACCGACATCGTGGTGCTGGTGGTGGCCGCGGACGACGGCATGATGCCGCAAACGGAAGAAGCGATTTCACATGCGCGCGCCGCCGGAGTACCGATCGTTGTGGCCATCAACAAAGTTGATAAGCCCGACGCGCAACCCGAACGCGTGAAGCGCCAGCTTTCGGACAAAGGCTTGATGCCGGAAGAGTGGGGCGGCGACACCGTGATGGTGGAAGTTTCTGCCAAGACGAAAAAGAATCTCCCGAAGCTGCTGGAAATGATTTTGCTCGTGGGAGACTTGCGCGAATTGAAGGCCGACCCCGGAGTGCCGGCAAGCGGAACCGTGCTGGAATCGCGCGTGGACAAGGGCCGCGGCCCGGTGGCAACCATGCTGGTGCAGAACGGCACTCTGCACGTTGGCGATGTATTCATCGTCGGCGCTGTTTACGGCAAAGTGCGCGCGATGTTCGACGATCGCGGCGGCGCGATCAAGCAGGCGGGTCCCTCGACGCCGGTGGAAGTTCTGGGCTTGCAGGGAGTGCCGGAAGCAGGCGATCAGTTCCAGGTGGCGGACGAAGCGAAGGCGCGGCACATCGTCGAATACCGCCAGGGCAAAGCGCGCGAAGCCACTTTGGCCAAGTCGGCCAGCGGCCGCCTGACGCTCGATCAGCTGCACGAACAATTGAAGATCGGCGAAGTGAAGGAATTGCCGGTGGTCGTGAAAGCGGACGTACAAGGCTCGGTGGAAGTGCTCAACGAGATGCTGCCGAAGCTTTCGAACGACCAGGTGAAGCTGAAAGTGATTCACGCGAGCGTCGGCGCGGTGAACGAAAGCGACGTTTTGCTGGCGTCCACTTCGAGCGCCGTGATCGTAGCTTTCAATGTGCGGCCGGAGCGTAAAGCCGCCGAACTGGCGCAGCGCGAAGGCGTGGATATTCGCACGCACACGATCATCTACGAGTTGCTTGATGAATTGCAGAAGGCTGTCGAGGGCTTGCTCGCTCCGGTTATCAAGGAGCAGTACCTCGGCCGCGCCGAAGTGCGCGACACGTTCCGCGTGAAGGGCGTGGGCACGATCGCGGGCTGCTCGGTGCTCGATGGCATCATCAAGCGCGACGCGGAAGTACGCGTGATTCGCGAAGCCTCGGTGATTTACACGGCCCGCGTGAGCTCGCTGAAGCGCTTCAAGGACGACGTGAAGGAAGTTCGCCAGGGATTCGAATGCGGCATCGGAGTTTCGAATTTCGCCGACGTCAAGATCGGCGACGTACTCGAGTGTTTTGCGATCGAGAAGACTGCAGCGCTTCCGCCGCCTCCGCCAGATCGCCCACGGCAGGATCGCGCTGCGGCCGCAGAACGCGTTAGGACCCAGTAGCGCAACTACTTATTACGTGCACGGCATCGAAAGAAGTTGCGTCGCTCGCCGCTGACGGGCGAGCTTAAGCAACGGTTCCGGTTCGCCGCAGCGCGAAAAGGGTCTCGTTTCCTGGCGTCGAAGTTGTTCCGCCGCCAGCCCGGATGGCTGTGCCATTACGACAATGCCGATCGGTCTTCTCACCCTGGAAATTCATATCCTTGATGCGCAGTCCCTTAAGGACAAACGGCAAGTTCTGCGCAGTTTGAAGGACCGCTTGCGCGCTCACTACAACGTGGCCGTGGCGGAGCTGGAGCACCAGGATACGTGGCAGCGCTCGCGCATCGGCGTAGTCACAATTTCGGGTGATGTGGGGTATCTCGAGAAATCGCTGGCTGAAATCGCGGCGGAATCCGAACGCGTGCTGGGACGGGACCTGGTTTCGCAAGAAGTGGAATATTTCGAGGATGAGGAAGGCGCATGACGATTCAAGGGCATCGCTCGGAACGCATCGCCGAGGAAATTCGCAACGAAGTGAGCCTGATGCTGGCAGGAGAGCTGAAAGATCCGCGCCTCGCAGCGCCGGTGCTCGTAACCGAAGTGCGCATGGGCGCGGGAATGCGTACGGTGCGCGTGTTCGTGAGCTTGGCGGGCAATCCGGCGGAGCGCGCGACCACGCTCGAAGGGCTCCAGGCTGCGAAAGGCTACGTGCGTCACGAATTGGTCGAGCGCCTGCACATGCGGCGCGCGCCCGAGGTGCTCTTCATCCTCGACGAGACCGAAGAGTACGGCCAACGTATTGAGAACTTGCTGCGTAAAGCGAAGTCTTCGGAGGATCACACGCCGTAACTTCGCCCTGCGTGGCTGATGGGCCGCAGCGGCGGGAAGCTTTGGTTTTCCCCGCAAGATTGCAACGGCCTGCGAGTGCCAGCTTGCGACATTCCCGAAGCACCACTACAACATCATGTCTCGTGTACCCAAAACGCCTCCTACCGATGGCATTCTCGTCATCCATAAGCCCAGCCAAAGAACCTCCCACGACGTAGTCGAGTCCGTGCGTCGTCTGGTCAGTTTTCGCGGGATTGGGCATTTGGGCACGCTGGATCCTTTAGCGACGGGCGTTCTGGTGGTAGCCTTAGGCCGCGCCACGCGCCTGGCGCGTTTCTATGCCGGCCGCCGCAAACGCTACACCTGCGCGGTGCGTTTTGGTTTCGAGACCGATACGTACGACGCAGACGGAGAAGCGCTCGGTCCAGATTCAGCCCCGTCACTGAATCCGGAAGAAATTGCTGCGCTAGCGGCCCGGTTTCTCGGCAAGATTCAGCAGGTTCCCCCGGCATATTCCGCAAAAAAAATTCACGGGCGCCCAGCGCACGAACTCGCGCGAAAAAATAAGCCTGTGAATCTCGAGCCGGTGGAAGTGGAGGTTTTCGAGTTTCAGCTCACTGCTGTGGAAGGCTCGTTTGCCCGTTTCACGGTGGAATGCGGCGCGGGAACCTACATTCGTTCGTTGGCCTGCGATTTGGGAAAGCTGCAAGGCTCCGGCGCGCACCTGGCGGAAATCACGCGCACCGCCGTCGGCGAATTCACTCTTGATGACGCCCACTCGCTTCCCGAGCTCGAGCACGACGCCAAAGCAGGATGCTTACTCGAGCGCATAATTCCTCTCGAGAAATTATTGACCGATCTGCCGCGCACAACCGTGCTGCCGATTGTGGAAAAACGCGTGCGGCACGGTGCGAAATTCAACGTCTCGCTTGCGCAGATTCAGCCCGGACAGACCACCGTGGCGCAAACTGCCCTCACGCAGCTCGATGCTGGCGACTGGAAGCCGTCGCGCCTCCGTGTGTTTAATCAACAAGGACAGCTCATCGCGATTGCCGAACCCGTGGTTCCGCGCACCTATCAACCGCTCGTTGTTTTGGAAGCCATGCCGTAGCCAATTCTCGCCATACAAACTAGGCCGCCGCTGGGATGTCTCTACGAGCCCTAGCCCGCCAAACCGATTCGCGGTAAATACTCGCGGCGCTTTGCTTAGTTTGGCGGGTTTGGTTGCGGAGGTGTATTCGGTGGCGGCTCATATTGTTGTTGCTCGGCTGGCGGGCGCGGGAATTGAGTTTCAGGTTGCGGCTCCGGCTGAGGTTGCGGCGCGATTGGCTCCTGCCGCTCGGATTGCGGCAGCTGGAAACCGCCGCGACGTTCCTGGATCGAAGGGCCTAACGAAGTCGGTCCGCCCAGTTGGCCGCGACCGGCGTAGATCATGTGATCCTTCCGGGGCGCCATTTCCACCAGCCGCGGCGTCACCAGAATCAATAGCTCGGTATCCGAATATTGCGAGTTAGTGGTGCCGCCGATGATGCCATTGAGGGGCAAGTCTCCCAGACCTGGCGAACCGTTCAGAGAAGTGGTGCGTTGTGGTGCGAGATAACCTGCGAGCGCCGCCGTTTGGTCTGTTCGCACTCTCACCGTCTGATGGATTTCCTGGTTGTTGACCACCGGAATGTTGTTGAGGCTGTTACCCGCGAGACTGCTCAGTGTGAATTCAAATTGCAGCGTTACGTCGCCATCGGGGTGGACTCGGGGCGTCGCCTTCACCTTCAGCCCGATGTCTATGTATTCGGCGCCGGGAAATTGCGTGCCGACACCGTTGCTGGACAAAAGCCCGATGAGCGACGATGAATCCAGAATCACCGACACGCTGTTCGAGCCGAAATTCGAAATTGCGAGGTCAGGCAGCCCGTCACCGTTGAAATCGGCGGTGGCCGCCGAGTCCGGAGTAGTGCCGACGGGCACCTCAATCGGAGCGTTGAACACGCCGCCACCCGCTCCAAGAAGCAACGCAAAAGAATCGTCTCCGGTCGCCGTGACCGCGAGATCCGGCAGGCCGTCTTGATTAAAGTCAGCGACGGCGATGGATGTGGGATTTGTCCCGGCGGGAAAATCCATCCGCGTGGTGCCGGGTTTGATGAACGTGCCGTCACCATTGCCTAGAAAAATGGAGACGCTGTTTCCCACACCGTTCGAGCTGGTAGCAACGCCGCTATCCGCAACCGCCAAATCCAGATTGCCGTCAACGTCCAGGTCCGCCGAAGCGACATACACTGGGGTCACTCCCGTGGCGTAGGTGACGCCTTTCTGAAACGTCCCATCTCCGTTGCCGATAAAGATTTCGAGCGTGTTATCAACGGAATTGGTCACGGCCAGATCAATGAGTGACGGATTACTGGGATTGAATGCCTCGGCAACGATCGAGGTGGGCGCGCTGCCGGTGACGATCGTAGTCGGCGGCTTAAATGTGCCATCCCCGTTGCCCAGGAAAACGCTTACGGTGTTGGCGGCCATATTGACGACTGCCAGATCCGCAAAACCATCCTTGTTGAAATCGCCTACTGCGATTGAGGTAGGGCTTGAGCCGCTGGGCAGAACAAGCGGGGAGGACGGCGCCGCAACAAAGGTTCCATCTCCGTTTCCGAGCAGGATCGAGACCGTGTTGTCCGAGTTGATTTGCAACTGCGAGATCAATAATTCCTGCGGAGTTGGTCTTCGCGTTGAAGTTCCCAGTGGCAATCCATGTTGGTCCCTTTCCGACAGTGACTGTGCTTGGCGCACCGAAAGCGCCCAGGCCCGCGCCTAAGAAAACCGAAAGGGTCCCGTCGGTAAAATTGGCCGCGATTATATCTTGAAAGTTATCATTGTTCACATCGCCGGTAACTACGAAATCCGGATTCGTTCCGGTCGTGAGCGTCGTGATGGGAAGGCTGGAAGCGGTGGGGTTTGAGACCGTGGATGTGGCTGGGGCTGTGGCACCGCTCTTAGAGCCGACCAGGCTGGACGAGTACTGGGCCAGCGAAACCGGATAGCGCTCGCCGACGAAGAAAGTTGCCGGCTGGCCGTCTTCCGCGCGCAGCAGAACGCGGCGCCCCGCGCGCACAGTCGAAAGTAAATTCGAAAAATTTGCACTGGCTCCGGGCAGCGTATACAAGAAAGTCGAGCCGCCTCCGCCAAACGCCAAAATGGGCGGGATGGATGAAGACGAACCAAACACTTGCTCCAGCAGCGCGTTAAGCGCCGTCGCGCCGCCTTCCGCGATCAGTTGCGCGGAGTTCGATGGAATCGAATAGATCGTCGCGTTTTGCGGTCCCGTGATGCCCAAGTCCATGCTGTGGCTGCGATCCACTTCCAGAACTTCGATTTCCAGCACGAGTTCGGCGGGAGGCTGGTCCAGATTTTCAATTATCCCAGTGGCGACGGCGATTGCTTGCGGCGAAGCGCGCATCGTGAGCGTGTGGCTCTTGGAATCGAGATCCGTGCGCGTGATCCCGGCAACTTCGCGCACCATGCGCGACACTTCGGTCATCTGCTCGGGCGATTCTGAAGCAGACAGCAGCACGGTGCGCACGATCGAAACGTCATAATCCTTGCGCTTCTGCTGCGTGTCCTGCGCCACGAAAAACAAGTGCTTCGTGAGCGGCCTCCAAAATGTTCCAGTTTCCTCGCCCAGCACGCGCATCACGGTCGCAAAGTCCACGTCTTGCAGATCGAGGTGTACCGGCGCGTTGCGCAGATCCACGTCAAAGGCCACCTCGACGCCGAATCTTTCCGCCACCTGTTGGTAAGCGCTCTGCGTCTGGCCGCGAAGCTGAAATGATTGAGTTCCGGCACGGTGCTGCAGCTGAACTTCGGGAGCGAGTTCCGGTTCAGCGGCTACTTGTCGGGCGCGCGCCGGGTCGAGAGCCTCCAGTTCAATCAGGCGCTCGCTGACCGTGCGATTGGAAGGATCCAGTTCCCGCGCCTCACGCATCGCATGCAGTGCGTCGCGAAATCTCCCGGACGCCGCATTGCGCTCCGCCAAATCCACTTTCATTTGTACAACGTGGCCCTTGGCCACCGCCTGCCGCACCAAGTATTCGCGGTTGCTAGGATCCCAATCCACAGCATCGGAATAGGCATCGTAAGCCGCCTGCCAGTCGCCGTCTGCTTCGAGCTTCAGTCCCTGTTTATAGGCCTGTTTACCCTTTTTGATGTCGGCTTTGCGTGGGGGCGATGACAGTTTTTGATCCAGAGGCGAAATGCTGGCAGGATTCGGCGGATTTTGAGCTGCCTTCGCCGTGTCGGAAGCCTGTTGATCTTGCGGGCGCGGGAAGGCTTTTGGCGCCGCAAGATTTGGCATCGCAACGGACGACAGTAAGAGCGGAAGCGCCATGAAGGCGGCAACGCAAAATGGGCTCCTGAGGATCGTCACACGTCGTGGCGAGCGGCCCGGGGAATGGCGCGAGGAAGTCATTCGCATGTAAGATGCTATTCTACAAGGAAAGGTGAGCATGGTGTTGCAGCAGGTGAATTCGCTTGATTTAAGCGCAAGCGAGAGCTAAACTTGATTTTCCAGTTGTAAATCATTTTCAACTGGAAAAGATATGCTCTCTGCGCTCCTCCTGGCTCTCCGTGAAGGCGTTGAAGCCGCCCTCGTTGTCGGCATCGTCCTCGTCTATCTAAATCGCACCGGTCGTCGCGCTCTCGCAAGCTACGTCTGGGCCGGCGTGATTTTTGCTTCCGCAGCAAGTGTTGCCGCGGCCGTGCTGCTGGATCGCTGGCAAGTCAGCGAAGATGGCTTCGAAGGCCTGCTCATGCTGGTCGCCTCCGTGCTCGTGATTTCCATGATTGTGTGGATGAACCGCGTGGCGCGGCATCTGAAGAAAGAAATTGAGCAGCGGGTGGAAGCCTACGCGCAAAAATCCACGCGCGCCGCCGCTTGGGGCATTGGCGTATTTATTTTTCTGATGGTGGTGCGCGAAGGCGCCGAGTTGGTGTTGGTGTTGCGCGCGGTGGAGCTTTCCACCGCGGGTGTGCAAGTCTGGATCGGGACCATCATCGGCATCGCCATCGCCATTGCGGTGGGCGTTTTCTTCTTCCAAGGCACGCTGAAGATTCCTCTGCCCCGCTTTTTCAAGGCCACCAGCGCGATTTTGATGGTAGTCGCCTTTCAGCTGGCGCTGACCGGTATCCATGAACTCAGCGAGGCGATGTGGATTCCTTCGAGCAAGACGGAAATGTCGACGATCGGCCCGATCGTGCGCAATGAAGTCTTCTTTTTCGTTCTGATCCTGGGGGCTGCCGCCCTGGTCGTACTTCGCGAATGGTTCAGCGCGAGGCAGCCCGCCGCCGATTCGGCTGGCAATCCCGCCGAGCGACGCATGCGCGAATACGAATTTCGTCGTCAGCGCCGCTGGAGTTTTGCCGCAGCCATTTTGTGCGTCGCGGTGGTGCTGTGCTTCGCTGGGGATTACGTGTACGGCCGCGTGTCTGCCGCTCCCTCGCCCGCCAAGACGCTGGTGGCTCAGGATAATGAGGTCCGCATTCCGCTGTCGGAGCTTACGGACGCGAGCCTGCACTTTTATAAAGCCGACGTGAACAACACGGTGATCCGCTTTCTTGTGATTCATAAGCAAAACGGCGATTACACCGTCGCGCTGGATGCTTGCCAGATTTGCGGCACCGCCGGTTATCGCCAGGAAGGCCAGACCGTCATTTGCCGGAATTGTGGCGCTGCGATTTACATTCCTTCGATCGGCCAATCGGGCGGTTGCAATCCCATCAGCGTGAAATCCCGCGTTGCAGGAGGCGAAGTGATCGTGGACCTCTCGGCGCTGGGCGATGCCGCCTCCAAGATTCACACCTGACGCATGTTCGCTCGCCTGGTACGAGAATCCTTTGTTCGCAACCCACGGCGCAAACTATTGACCGCTGCCGCGCTGGTCGTGGGTATGGCGGTGACGACCGCGACGCTTACGATTGCGCTGGAAGTGGGCGACCGGCTCGCGCGCGAATTCCGAAGCCTCGGCGCGAATCTGCTAGTTACTCCTGAATCGGACACGCTGCCGGTGGAAATCGGCGGCGTGGATTATCGTCCCGTGGATGAAGGCGCGTACCTGAAAGAAGCCGACCTCGGCAAATTGAAAACAATTTTCTGGCGCCATAATATCTTGGGATTTACGCCGTTTCTCGATGTGCCAGTCTCCGTTTCCGATCGGCAAAGCAAAACGCTGGTTCCTGTGGTTTTGATCGGGACTTGGTACGAGCACAGCGTGCCGGTTCCGGACGGAACCACATTCGAGACAGGCGCGAGCGTCACGCACCCGTGGTGGAAAATCGAGGGGCGTTGGTTCGCGGACGGCGCGAATGAATGTGTCTTGGGCGCGTCATTGGCACAGACGATGCCAGGCGTCAAGGCGGGCCAGACGATCTATGTGAGCGACCGGGGCGATGGCCACCAGAAGAACGCGAACGCCACGCCGCTCCTCGTGACGGGGGTTGTTTCAGCGGATGACGCCGAAGATCGGGCAGTCCTGGTGCCGCTTTCGGTGGCGCAAAAAATCTCCGGCCACGCCGGCGAATTTCGCCAGCTATTCGTAAGTGCCTTAACCAAGCCCGCCGACGCCCTAGCCGAACGCGGGGAGCGCGCGCAGACGGACAAGAGCATTCAACTAACTCCTACGGAGTACGATCGCTGGTTCTGCTCGCCGTACATTTCTTCAATCAGCTATCAAATCAGGACGGTGCTTCCAGGCACCGACGTGCACGCCATTCGGCGCGTGGCCGAAACCGAAGGCCGCGTGCTCGATCGCGTGAGTGCGCTGCTCTGGATCGTCACAATCGCGGCTCTGATCGCCGCAGCGCTGGCCGTTGCAGCTACGTCCGCTACGACCGTCCTCGAGCGTCAAGCAGAAATTGGCGTGATGAAGGCTCTCGGCGCCAGCAACACGCTGGTGAATGGAATTTTTCTCGCGGAGCAAGTATTGCTGGCGATTACTGGCGGCGCTATCGGGTTTGTGGCCGGCACATTTTTCGCCAGGTTTCTGGGAGCGAGCGTCTTCGGAAGTCCGGCATCGCCACGACTCATCCTGTTGCCGATTGTGCTGGGACTTGCTGCGATTGTGGCGATTGCCGGCAGCCTGTTTCCCCTGCGTCGCGCGGCGCATTTCGAGCCGGCGCTGATTCTGAGGGGCGGCTGATGTTCTGGCGACTGGTTTTTCAACTTCTGCGCGGCAGCCGGGGCCGGTTGGCCGTCGCGATTCTGGCGATCGTCAGCGGAGCCGCAGTGATTTCCGCGCTGCTGAATCTCGATCTCGGCGTGCAGAACAAATTGACGCAGGAATTTCGGTTATTGGGCGCGAATGTGGTGATTTCTCCGGCGACAGGCGCAGCAACGCAGAACGGCGATGTGCCGACATCCTTGATGCGAGAGGATGAGGTACTTCTATCGGTGCGGCGCTTGCAATCGCCCGAAGTTGCTGCCGTTGCGCCTTATCTCTATATCGTGGCGCGCGCACAAGGCGCGCCGGTAGTACTCGCTGGAACGTGGCTCGATCAAGCGCAAAAGCTCGAGCCGACCTGGAAGCTGGAAGGAAAGTGGATCTCGTCGCGCGAAGATGACTCGCGCTGCCTGATCGGCCGCGCTGTTGCGCGCCAATTCCATCTTGCGCCGAGCGGCGTACTCAAAATGGAGTACATAGATCGCTCGGCGGAATGCACGGTCGCGGGAGTTGTGGATGCGGGCGGCACCGAGGACGACCAAGTCTTCGTAAGCCTGCGCACGGTGCAATCACTCGCGAATTTGGATGGCCGGATCGGTTTGGTGCAGATCGGCGTGACGGGCACGGCCAAGACTATCGCGGACTATACCGCTTGCGTGTCCAGCGCGCTGCCTGCTGGCGTGCAGGTCCGGCCGATTCGTCAAGTGACCGAAGCCGAAGGCGCGTTGCTAGGCCGCATCCAGCTCCTAATCATTTCGATGGTGCTTTTGATCCTGATCCTTACGGCGCTGTGCGTTCTGGGCACGATGGCGGCGCTAGCGATGGAACGTCGCAAAGACGTCGGCCTGATGAAATCGCTCGGCGGCTCGATTTCGCGAATCGTTGGACTATTCTTGGCCGAAGTGGGCGTGTTGGGGGCGCTTGGCGGACTGCTTGGCGCGTTCATCGGGGTCGCGCTGTCATATTGGATGGGGCTGCGGGTCTTCGGCACGGGAATCTCACCACGCTGGGAAATTTTCCCAGTGACGATCGCGCTGATGATCGTGGTGGCGATGGCAGGCGCCTTGCCTCTGCGCACGCTCGGGAACGTGAAGCCAGCCGTAATTTTGCGGGGAGAATAGGGAATCGTGGCCACGGTGGTTGAGATCGAAAATCTGCGCAAGGAATTCGGCAGCGTGCGCGCTCTTGACGGTATCTCGCTCCGCATCGAGGAAGGCGAATGGATCGCCATCATGGGACCATCCGGCTCAGGAAAAACCACGTTGATCAATATTCTTGGCGGGCTTGATTCCCCTTCGTCGGGTCGGGCCATCGTGGCCGGCACCGACGTTGCGCACCTGGACGACGCCGGCCTGACGCGCTTCCGCGCTGAGAAAGTGGGCTTCGTGTTCCAGCAGTTCCATCTGCTGCCTTACCTTACCGCGCTGGAAAATGTGATGCTCGCGCAATATTTTCACAGCATCACCGACGAAAAAGAAGCTCGCCACTCGCTTGAGCGCGTCGGATTGGCGGATCGCGCGAACCATCTCCCTTCCCAACTTTCCGGCGGCGAGCAGCAACGCGCCGCTGTTGCGCGCGCGCTGATCAATCATCCGAAGCTCATACTCGCGGACGAGCCGACCGGCAATCTCGACGAAGCGAACGAGCAAATTGTGCTCGATCTTCTGCGCGAATTGCACCGGGAAGGACACACGATCTTGATGGTGACTCACGCAGCGACCATCGGACAACTCGCCGACCGGCGCATCGAACTCGCGCATGGCCGCTTGGCCAATGTCGGCTCGACGGCTCTCAAGCCCGAGCCTGTGTGAAGGTGCTGCTGGCCTCAGGTGTGGCACACTATGTTATGGGGCACCGCGCGCGGCAAGTGACGGGCCAAATTCAGAATGCCAATACCACAGGACGTTCGTAAGAAGCCGATCAGCATCAAGGTGCACGTCTCCACCGGCGAGGGTGTGGAAATCACCTGGGCGGACATGCACACGAGCCATTACGATTTTCCGTATCTGCGCGATCTCTGCCCCTGCGCGCTGTGCAATGACGAGCGCGAGAAGAAATCGAAAGCCGGGCCCGCGAGCGCCGTCCTACCAATGTACAAGCCGCGGGTGACAGCCAAGAGCGCAAACGCGGTGGGAAATTACGCCATCCAGATCCAGTTTTCAGATAGTCATGCCACGGGAATCTACAGTTTCGAACATCTTCGCGAGATCTGCCCCTGCGAAGCCTGCGCACGCGAGTTCCGTTCCACAGCTGCCGAAACAAAGGCTTAGCCTGCGGTGCACGCCGCGGGGGCCGACCTGCCTCTAGTTATCTGCCTACAACAACTATCGTGCCGAGCCTTCCATTTTGGGCCAGTTTCAACGTATAGTTCATTTCCGCATCTCACGAGCGTATGGTTTCCAACTCCACGGGTCCCACATTCACGCCGGGTCGCATCCGCCCAGTTGCGAAAGTCCTCGTGGCCACCACGGCCATGCTGGCTTTTATTTCGTTCTGGCGCGCCGCGGCGATTGTACTCAATGACCTGGCTTCCTCCGCGTATTACGCGGGCGGTGAAGCCGAGCAATTCATCGGCAAGACGGCGCCCTGGTTCATCCTCGGCATCATGCTGTTTTCCTACGCGGTGCGCGCCATTTACGTGGAAAGCTGCAGCATGTTCGTGCGCGGCGGCGTGTATCGCGTCGTAAAAGAAGCGCTGGGCGGCACACTCGCCAAATTCTCCGTCTCCGCGCTCATGTTTGATTACGTCCTCACGGGCCCGATCAGCGGTGTTTCCGCTGGACAGTACCTCGTGGGCGTCATCAACGAACTCTTCCATCACGCCGGGCTCGGTCTTCAACTGAACGTGAATTTCACTGCCGCCAGTGTCGCCATCGCCATCACACTCTATTTCTGGTGGGAAAATATCAAAGGCGTTCCGGAATCCAGCGGCAAGGCTCTGCGCATCATGGAACTCACCACCGTCATGGTGGTGGTACTGATCACCTGGTGTGTTTACACGCTGTGGGTCCGCGGGGGCTGGCATTTGCCGCCCCTGCCCACGCCGCAGAACATGAAGCTGGACAAGGGCTCCCTAGGCTGGCTGGACCGTTACCAGTGGGCGCACACGATTACGCTGATCATCATTTTTGTCGGGCTCGGTCACTCCGTGCTGGCGATGAGCGGCGAAGAATCGCTGGCGCAGGTTTACCGCGAAATCGAGCACCCCAAGCTGAAGAACCTGAAAAAAGCCGGGCTGGTGATCTTCATTTACAGCCTGGTGTTCACTTCGCTGGTGTCGTTCTTCGCGGTGATGATCATTCCGGACACCGTGCGCGGCAATTTCACCGAAAACTTGATCGGTGGACTGGCGATGCATCTGGTCGGGACTTTCCCTGTGCGCCTGGCGTTCCATGTGTTCGTGGTGGTAGTGGGCACGTTGATTCTGGCCGGCGCGGTCAACACCGCAATTGTCGGATCGAACGGCGTTCTAAACCGCGTGTCGGAAGATGGAGTCTTAACGGACTGGTTTCGTCATCCACACGCGCGCTTCGGCACCACCGACCGAATTATCAACCTGGTGGTCGCATTTCAGATCATCACGATCATCGCCAGCCGCGGCGACGTAACGTTCCTCGGCAACCTCTACGCCTTTGGCGTGATCTGGAGTTTTTCGATGAAGGGCATCGCGGTGCTGGTGTTGCGCTACACGCACCCGCAAGACCGCGAATACCGCGTGCCGCTGAACCCCGTGATTTTCGGCAAAGAAATTCCGGTCGGCCTCGGCCTGATCACTTTGGTGCTTTTCGCCATCGCAGTGATCAACCTCTTTACCAAGCCGCAAGCAACGATCGCGGGCGTCACATTCACGATTTTGCTCTTCACCGTATTCGAAATTTCCGAGCACCGCATGCGCGTCCGGGCCGCTGGTGCCGCGCACGTTGAACTCGATCAGTTCAATCTTGCGCCGGAAGCCGAGCTCACTCCCACAAGCGTGGGCGTCGCGCCCGGGAATATTCTCGTGCCGGTCAGCACCTATTACGCCTTGTACCATCTCGAAGCTGCGTTGCGGCGAATTCGCGAAAAAGAAGCGGAAATCGTGGTGTTGCACGTGCGCATGTTGCGCCGTGCGGCGTCCGGTGAATACGATTTGGCGCCGGATCAACTATTCAGCACCATCGAGCAGTTACTCTTCACCAAGGTACTGTCGCTCGCCGAAAAAGAGGGCAAACCGGTACGGCTGGCGGTGGCCGCGGCCAACGATTTGTGGGAAGGCATCCTGCGCACGGCGATGAACCTGCAATCGAGCACCATTGTGGCCGGCAGTTCGGCGAAAATGCCCGTCACCGAACAGGCACGCGAAATCGGCCTCGCCTGGGAACGCATGCCCGAGCCGCGCCCGCGCGTCACGCTCGAAATTTTCACTCCGTCAGGCAAGGAACAAATTTTCTATCTTGGTCCGCACGCTCCTCGGTTGACCCCGACGGAAATTGACTTGCTGCATCGTGTCTGGTTGGAATTGAGCGATAAGCTTCCCGGAGAAGAAGTGCATCACCACGACGTCGTGCATTTTGCGCTCACGGAAGTCGAGCGCGAAATGAGGCAAGGTGAAGTGGATGCCGTGGTCGAGCGGCTGCGCCAGCACTTGCGGGACATTGAAAACCGCCGCCAGATGAGCGGCGAAGATATCAAGAAGCTGCCGGGAAGTTAAACCCCGCTTCCGCGATCAACCGTTCGGCTCGTCTGCTGGTCCCGCCGCGACTAGCACAATTCAAAAAGCAATCACGCAGGGATTGGCGACGTGCAGTTAGGGCAGCGCGTCGCCTTCGCCGGAATTTTCGAGACGCAATAGGGGCAATCCTTCGTGGCCGGGGCAGCAGCCGGCGCCGGCTTATTCCAGCGATTCACGATGCGCACCAGCAGAAAGACCGCGAAAGCAACGATTAGAAAGTCCACTACGTTATTGAGGAAGACACCGTAATTGAGCGTGGCTGCACCCGCGGCTTTGGCTTCCGCGAGCGAAGCATATGACTTCCCGGAAAGGTTCAGAAAGAGACTGGAAAAATCCACCTTGCCCAGAATGAGTCCGATTGGCGGCATGATGATGTCTGAAACCAGCGACGAAACGATTTTTCCAAATGCCGCGCCGAGGATAAAACCGACGGCCAGGTCCATCACGTTGCCCTTCATCGCAAATTCTTTGAACTCTTTCAGCACGGTTGTTCTCCTCAGTATTTCGAATGGGCAGCCGGTTTCAAGCGAGAGGGCGCTGGGCGTTCGTTATTTGGCGTCCCATCCTGCTGCGCGGGAGATTATCCGGTAAGGCCCTTTGCAGGCAAGAACAAACCAGAGACTTATCGGAATCACTGCATCGGGGATCGTACTCGGGGGTGACAACGGACTTTTGTCCAGTGGCTGCTCCGCCGGGTCCAACGTTTTCGGGGCCAATTATGCGCGACGGAGTGAAAACACGGCGCCCAAAAGACCGCGCAGCACGAGCACCGAACCCGCCATGCTCAATAGTAGCGGCGCATAGCGCACCGACAAAAACGGAATCGCCAACACTGCAATCCCCACCAGCGCCAGCGAAGCCGCGCGGATCTTTGCTTCCGCGCGCGAGGTCTTGGGGTCTTTGCGCGTGCCCGCCCGCACTCCCCAATAGATGAATACAATGCCCAACCCGATCAGCGCCGCAGGACGCCCCGGAAGTCCAATGCGGCCCGAGATTGAAAGCAAAATCAGCAGCGCGCCGAGAAGCAAGACGATGAATTCGCTCAGCAGCTTGAAGAGATTTTGCGGAATCGCCATAATCGCAGTCCGTCTGCGGCTATTATCCCGCAGGCCATGGAGCCGCGCAAACGCGGCGCGATGGGACGCGCGCCAACGAGCGAAGGAAGCCGCCAAGGCTGTTGGTCCGCGGCTAGAATGCTACAATCAGTGATTGGGCCTGTATCGCCGCGCGGTTTTGAGTCATCCAATACTGGGGAGAGAAATTCAGTGCACAAGGTGATTATCATCGGTAGCGGGTGTGCGGGATTAACGGCGGCTATCTATGCCGCGCGCGCGGATTTGAGCCCCCTGGTGCTTGACGGCTACGAGCCTGGGGGCCAGCTCGCGCTGACCACGATGGTCGAAAATTTTCCAGGCTTTCCGGACGGCATACTCGGCCCCGAACTGATCGAGAACTCGCGCAAGCAGGCGCAGCGCTTCGGCACGGAGTTTCGCTCCGGCGCGGTCACATCCGTGGACCTCAGCCAGCGGCCGTTCAAAGTCGTTGCCGGTAAAGAATCGTACGAAACCGAGACGCTGATCATCGCGGCGGGAGCTTCGGCGCGCATGCTGGGAATCGAATCGGAGCGCCATCTTCTAGGCCACGGCGTTTCTACCTGCGCCACCTGCGATGGCTTTTTTTTTCGGGGCAAGGAAATCATGGTAGTCGGCGGCGGAGACACGGCCATGGAAGAAGCCACCTTCCTCACAAAATTTGCGAGCAAAGTTACGCTGGTGCATCGTCGCAACGAATTCCGCGCCACGAAAATCATGCTCGATCGCGCGCACGCGAACGAAAAAATTGAATTCCTCACTCCCTACGTCGTCGAGGAAGTCCACGACATGGACAAGAAGTCGGTGGAAAAAGTGCGTGTACTCGATGTAGAAACGAAGCAGACCAAAGAGGTCGAAGTCTCGGGCGTTTTCGTTGCCATCGGACACGATCCCAACACGAAAATCTTCAAAGGCCAGCTTGATATGGACGAGAACGGCTATCTGATCACGCACGACGGGCCGAAGACGAATGTCGAAGGCGTCTTTGCGGCGGGCGACGTGCAAGACCATCATTACCGCCAAGCCATTACGGCCGCCGGTTCCGGCTGCATGGCCGCCATCGAAGCCGAGCGCTTCCTGGAACGATAAACCGGGTGATGATGCACTCTGCTTTCCTGCATAATCAGAGATTGATGCTTTCGCTTCTCCAGCGTTACTCCGACAAATTCAGCGCGGTGCCCGTCTAGTGCGCGCCCTCCTATTGCGTCTATCGGAAAGCAAGCGGCTCGCCCCGCTAATGATGCACAATGGCGCCAGCCGGCGCGTCGCTCGCCGCTTTGTCGCCGGTGAAACCCTCGATGACGCCGTGGTGGCGGCGCGCGAAGTGAATCGCCGCCTGCAATTGGCGAGCTTGGACTTGCTGGGTGAAAACGTCTCCGACGAAGATGGTGCCAGGCGTGCCGCGGATGGCTATAGGGCGATTTTTGACCGTATCGCCGCCGAACACCTTGACGCGAACGTCTCGCTGAAGCTCACGCAGCTGGGCCTCGATTTGAGCGAGGAACTTTGCCTGGAGCTGCTAGAAAAAATCGTGGCGCACGCCACCAGCCAGGGAAATTTCGTGCGCATTGATATGGAGGGTTCGGCCTATACGCAGCGCACCGTGGATATCGCCAAGCGAGTGCGCGCGAAATACGCGGGCGTCGGCACAGTGATGCAAGCGTATCTCTACCGCACGGAACAGGACGTGCAGGATCTGCTGGCAGCGGGGTGCCGGTTGCGTCTTTGCAAGGGCGCGTACAAGGAACCGCCGGAGGTTGCGTTTCCGAAAAAATCCGACGTGGACACGAATTATGTGAAGCTCATGAAAATGATGCTTCCGAGCGGAATCTACCATGGCATCGCGACGCATGATCCTGCCATGATCCAAGCGACCAAGAATTTCGCGCACGACCAAAATATCAGGCGCGACCAGTTCGAATTTCAGATGCTTTACGGGATTCGCAGCGATCTGCAGGAAAAGCTGGTCCGCGAAGGATTTCGCGTGCGCGTCTACATTCCCTACGGCGTAGATTGGTTTCCTTACTTCATGCGCCGCCTCGCCGAACGGCCCGCCAACGTCGCGTTTTTCTTGCGCAATTTGCTGCCTCGATCGTCCGGCAACGCCCCGGCTTAACCGGCGCCATTACCTCCCCACCATCGTCGGCCGCTCGTCGCGTCTCTCGCGAGCGCACGATCTCCAAAAGATTGAGAATACGTCCCTCCCGAATTAGAATACAGCCGCGTCGCAGTCCAGCCCTGTCGCGTAATTCTATCTCGATCCTCCAGGAGCAGAATATGCGCAGCTCTTTCGCCGCTCGATGCCTCATGGCGCTCGTCCTATTGGCCGTTGCCGGTTGCGGCAGCAAGTCCTCCAGCACTCCCGAAACTAGCAATCCCGCGAATTCACCCAATTCCGCAAACTCATCGCCAAGCTCATCATCTCCAAATCAGCCGAGTGGCGCGGGCAACACTGCTCAGACTCCCGCTGCGCCGGCGCAAGCCCCCACGCCGCCGCCTCCACCCCCCGTGGTCATTCCGGCTGGCAAGGTGCTTACGGTGACGCTCGATCAGACGGTGAACTCCAAGGTCGCCAACAATGGGGACGCTTTCGCAGCCTCGTTGGCCGAGCCCGTCACGGTTGACGCCAACGTAGTACTTCCCGCCGGAACCAAAGCGTCGGGAACAGTCGTGCAAGCGCAATCAGCAGGCAAGTTTAACGGCCACGCGCTACTGCAGCTGACGCTCGATTCGATTCGGCTCAACGGAACACGTTATGCCATTCAAACTTCCGAGTTCGAAGATGTGGGCAAGGGCCGCGGCAAGCGCACCGCAGTCGGGGCGGGCGGCGGCGCGGCGTTCGGATTAATCGTCGGTGCGCTGGCAGGTGGCGGCAAAGGTGCGGCGATCGGTGCGTTGGCTGGTGGCGGCGCTGGCGCGGCAGGCGCTGGATTCACCGGGAAGAAAGACATCGTGCTGCCGGCCGAGACCCGGCTGCATTTCAAGTTGGCGCAACCCGTATCAATCGCGGTCAGCCAGTAGCGTTTCAGAAGCAAATCGCTATGATTTGCGGCAGACAGCGACTCCATCGCGCAAAGGCACGATCACTGAAAAAAGCTCGGGCGAAGAGTAGATACTCTGGTTGAATTCTAGAATGCCACGGGTCTGATCGTCCTTCGGCGGCTGCGTGACTCGGCCGGACCACAAGACATTGTCAGTGATCAGCAGGCCACCGCTGTTGAGCCGCGGCAGCGATTTCTTGAGCGCTGCCGGATACTGATGCTTGTAAACATCAATCAAAATGATGTCGAATTTACCATCCACGCGATCAATCAATTCCACCGCGTCGCCGGTCATAAATTGAATGCGCTCTGCGACGCCGGCGCGTTCGAAGTTCTTTCGCGCCAGCTCAGCATTGGCCGAATCGCCGTCGGTGCAAAATATTTTCCCGTCCGGTCCCGCCGCTCGCGCGAACCATATGGCCGAATAACCGATTGCCGAGCCCATCTCGAAAATCCGCTTCGCGCCTGAGACCTGCGCCATCAGTGAAAGCAGCCGCCCGCAATCCGGTCCGATAATCGCGACGTCATGCTGTTTCGCGTAACTTTCCATATCGGCCAGCACGGCGTCGCGCGCCGGTAGAAGGCTCGACAAGTATTTCTCGACAGCTGGTTCCAAAATTCCGGGCATTCGGGCTCCTGGTCCTTATCCTTGGGATGAAACGCTCGACCGCAACTCGCCGATTGATTCTCCGGGTTTCAGCGCATGAATTTCCAGGCCGCTGATATCCTGCGTGAGCTGGCGCACTTGTTCCGGCCTGCCCACCAGCTCGGGAAACGTCCCGAAGTGCATTGGGATTACATGACGGACATTCAGGAACCGAATCGCCATGGCCGCTTCGCGTGGGCCCATCGTGTAATGGTCACCGATCGGCAAAAGGGCCACATCCGGCGCGTAAAGCTCGCCGATCAGCTTCATATCTCCAAAAAGCGCGGTGTCGCCCGCGTGATATACGGTGAAGCCTCCCGGCAGCCGGATGATGTAGCCGCAGGCTTCGCCCCCATAAACGATCGCGTCGCCATCCTTGATGCCGCACGAGTGCACTCCGTTCACCATCGTGACTTCGATCTCGCCGGTCTTTTGCGTGCCGCCCTTGTTCATCGCGTTGGTGTTGGCCACGCCCTTCGATTCCAGCCACGCGCATAGCTCGTAAATTCCCACGATTTGCGGTTTGAATTTCTTGCCCAGATCCACAGCATCCGCGATGTGATCGAAATGCCCGTGCGTAATCAACATGGTATCCACGCGATCGAACTTCTTATTCGCTTCGGGACACATCGGGTTGGTCTGAATCCAGGGATCCACCAGGATCACTTTGCCGCTTGGCGTATCAATGCGAAATGCGGCGTGGCCCAGCCAGGTAAGTCTATTTCCGCGGGTTTGCAGCATGGCGATGCTCCTGTCGTATGAAATTGGATAAACGCGAAGTTCGTTACTAGTGGCCCGAGCTGCGAGCGCTGCCGGTCGAGTTTGCGATCGTGGCCAGCATTGCGCGGAACGCCTGCTCGAACTCCGCGCGCGGCCGCGTGCCTAGAAAAAATCCGACGATGTTGCCGTCGCGCCCGTAAAAGATCGTTTGCGGCATGGTTCCTTTCCACTGCGGATTCACGCCGTTGTAGAAACCGTCCAGATCGATGCCCGGCTTTTGCCGGTAGTTCGGAAACGGCGGCTGATTTTTCGCGATGAAGCGGCGCACCAGGTTCATGTCCGAATCATCGTCCATATCAATGCCCAGCACGGTGACGCCCTGCGATTTGAACTCCTTCGCCAGCTCCACAATCAAGGGATATTCATCGCGGCACGGCTCGCACCAGGTAGCCCAAAAATTCACCACCAGCGGCTTCCCGCGGTGCTTGGAAATAAGTTGTTGGTACCCCGCAAGATCAATCAGCGGAGGGTCAGCGGAGGCCGCCGCCTTGGCGCTGTGCGGCGACGCTTTGCTGACTGGTGCCTGCGCATTTCCGGGTTCAGTGACGATGAAAGCGAGTGCCAACAACGATGAGAACATAACCAAGCGGCGATGGGCCATTCCAAAACTCCCAGGATTACCTGTACGCGAACATTCTATCGGGTTGGCACGACTCCCAGCAACCTGACATGTCCCTGCGCCGCTGAAGGCCGCGGTGCTTGTACCCGCCCTGCTTTGGTGATATAAAAATTGTTCCGGGTCTTGAAGTGTGGATTCCCGGCTGAACGTTCGTAAAACCTCTTCTTCGAGGAGAACTCGAAATGGCGTATGTGATTGCCGAACCTTGCATCGGCACAAAAGATACGGCTTGTGTTGACGTCTGCCCGGTGGACTGCATCCACCCGCGCAAGGATGAGGCTGATTTCGAGGCTGAAAAACAGCTGTATATCAGTCCTGATGAGTGCATTGACTGCGGCGCGTGCGTGCCCGTGTGCCCCGTCACTGCGATTTTCGCTCTAGAAGATTTGCCGGAAAAGTGGTCCAGCTTCACGCCGATCAACGCGGACTGGTACAAGAACAAGAAAGCCTAAAGGTAGGTCGCCGCGCGGGCTATGCCGCACGACCGAACCTTCGCGGGATTTTCAGGCGCGCGGATGTCAACTTCCGCCACGTTTCTGTTTTTCAGGCTGCGCTTCACACTTCGAGGCCGAGCACCTGCCGCCCGTTGGGGCTGATCATGCTCGGATTCCACGCCGGTTCCCAGACGATATCTACCTTCACGTCCCGCACCTCTGCAATCGCCGCAACTCGGCTGCGCACCTGATCGGGAATTGCCAGGGCAGAGGGGCAGCCCTGCGTGGTCAGCGTCATTTTCACCGTGACGTTGCCGGCGTCATCGTGCACAACGTCGTAAATCAGGCCCAAGTCCACGATATTGATCGGAATCTCCGGATCGTAGCATTGCCGCAAAGCCTCCAGGATTTGTTCGCGGTCGAGCGGCATGAATTCTCTCCTTCGCGGCCTGCACCAAACTGAACGGGACTTTGCGCCGGATTGTTCTTTTGACGTCCCGGACGTGTGCCATAACCAGCGTTCCACACACCTGCCCGTGTGTCAACAAGTTCAACGTATGGCGGCCAGCGCTTCGCTGCTAGAATGATCGCTCGCGATGCGCTGCAAAATTTTGCTGCGGCCCGCGATGCGTGTCTCATTCATTGTTGTAACCTTGTGCCGGAGGCGAAGGCGTTGAAACAGATTCTTGGAATTATGGCTACGATTGCGATTGTCCTCACGCTTTTCGCGGCGGCGCGCAGCGGTGCTCGCGCATCCGCCGCCATAAGGGCTCAGGAGCCCAATCGGCAACACGAAAAGCCGCCCAGAATCGTCAGCGTCAGCGCCAAGAATTTCGAATTCGACCCTGCCATCATCCATATGAAGGTGGACGAGAGAGTGGAGCTGGATGTCACGTCTCAGGACCGCACACACGGAATCCGCATCAGCGCTTTTCCGGATGGCGCCAAGACCAACACTGCACCCGGCCTGTCTTTCCCCAACGGCGAGGATTGCTTTAAGTTAAAAGCGGGCGAGATGGTCGCAATCGGAATTGTGCCGACGGAGCCGGGAACGTATACCTTCACCTGCTGCAAAACGTGCGGCAGCGGCCACAAGAAAATGAAAGGCCAGATAATTGTAGATCGCTGAAAAAGACCGGCGATCCCCGACGCGCGGTCGGCCACCTTCTCCCTTAGCCCTGGTTCGTTCCGTTGTTCGGCGAATGGCTTTGCCTGCTTAGTCACTTCCTCCCGCAATTGCCCTAATGATTCCCGCTGCTTGGGCGATACTACCCTCAGTGTGGCGCGCACACGGCGCGCGCTCCGTCGGTGCTTCAGCAGCATTTCGCCAGCATAAAGAACCTTCATGATCGAAATCGTCATGCATCCACAGCCATGAAAGACTGGCTCCCAAGATCGGTGCAGTCGCTGAGGAATTACAGCGGACGAACATTCTTGTCCGATCTCGTCGCCGGCGTCACGGTCGGACTAGTCGCGCTACCGCTCGCGATGGCTTTTGCGATCGCTTCCGGTGTGACGCCCCAGACTGGACTCTACACTGCCATCGTCGCGGGTTTCCTGATTTCGGCCCTTGGCGGATCAACCACCCAAATCGGCGGGCCCACCGGCACTTTTGTCGTCGTGGTCTAGGCCATCGTCACAAAATACGGCTTGGATGGGCTCTCCACCTGCACGCTGATGGCGGGAATCATGCTGGTGATTCTGGGCGTCACAGGTCTGGGCTCCGCGGTGAAATACATTCCGCGTCCAGTGGTCGTCGGATTTACGAATGGCATCGCGATCATCATCGCCAGCACGCAGATCAAAGACCTCTTCGGGCTGAAGGTAGACAAAGTTCCGGGCGACTTCAGTTCGCGCATCGCGATTCTCGCGCGCAATTTCCATACGCTTTCGCCCGTGGCCACCGGCCTCGCGCTTCTTTCGCTGGTCATCATCATTTTGTTCATGCGCTATGCGAAAAAGATTCCCGGCTACATTGTGGCGCTGCTCGCCGGAACTTCGCTCGTCGTGATCTTCAAGCTACCTGTGGAAACGATCGGCTCGCGCTTTGGTGGCATTCCCTCTGGGCTGCCTCACGTGGCCGTGCCGCCTATTCGATTCGATTTGCTTCGGCCGCTCATTTCTCCTGCAATCACCGTCGCGATGTTGGGCGCGATCGAGTCCCTCATGTCGGCGGTTGTTTCGGACCGCATGAGTGGCTCCAAGCACAATCCCAACGTCGAACTAGTGGGGCAGGGCGTCGCCAATATATTCTCGCCGCTCTTTGGCGGTTTGCCTGCCACGGGCGCAATCGCGCGCACCGCGACGAACATCCGTTCTGGCGCGAAAACGCCGGTCGCCGGCATGATTCACGCGCTCACGCTACTCGCCATCATTCTCTTCGCGGCGCCCCTGGCGCGCTTCATTCCTCTGGCGGTGCTCGCAGCGATACTTTTCGTTGTTTCCTACAATATGGGCGAGTGGCTGGAAATTCCGGAGCTGCTGAAATTATCGCCGCTGGAAATTGGCACCTGGCTGGTGACGTTCCTGCTCACCGTGTTTGCTGATCTTACTGTGGCCGTCGAGGCGGGCATGATCTTGGCCGCGCTCGTCTACATTCACAAAGTGACCGAAACAACTACGGTCTCGCAGGTGACCGAGGAATATCTGAAGGAAGGGCACGCGCATATCCTCCAACACAAGGAGATTCCGGCTTATGTCGCGATCTTCCGCATTCACGGCCCGTTTCTCTTTGGCGCGACGGATAAGATCAACGACATCATCGCGCGAATCCCCCGGCTGCCCCCAATCGTCATTTTGCGGCTGACGCAACATGACCGCGCTCGACGCCACCGGCCTGCAGGCGCTGGAGCATTTCGCGGATGTCGTCCATCAATCAGGCCGCGCGCTGCTACTTTGCGGAGCGCGCCAGCAGCCGGCGGAAATGATGCGCGCTGCCGATTTCGCCGAGCACGTCGGTTCCGAGAATATTTGTCCGCATGTACAGGACGCGCTGGAACGCGCAAAGAAGCTGTGGTCGTTGCGAACCGATCAGGGAGCAGAGACAAGTGCGTGGAAGGACGCCATGTTGGTCGTAAAGAGCTGACCTTCGCTTAGCGCTTCTTCGTCTGCAGCCCTCTAGTAATCGCCGCGGATTGGTGCGACCGCAAAATCACAGGAATCTCGTCGTCGCTGGGATTTTTGCTCCGGCCAAGCCGCCGCGCCCACCACTTCGCTGCGGCGCGCAAATCTTCGATCGCGAGCCCGCGGTGATCATCCGGGTAGCGCGTGATTTTCACGATGCCTGCAGCCAGGAGACTCTCCGCGCCCTCTGGATTTCCGCGCCGATAGTGATGAAACGCTGCTGCGATTTGGATTAATCCTTGCAGAAACGTTCTTTCAGGTTCGTCTTCCGTGAGCCAGATCTCTTCCCACACTTCGTGCGCCTCGAAGAATCGCCGCGCGTTGAAATGCGCGAGTCCGCGTTCGAATCGTTCTTGTTTCTCGTGGGGCTTCATGGTTCGCCGGTTCGATTTCCGCTAGAATTTTGAAGTTGCGTGTCATCATAGCAGCGCGCCGCGAGTGAGGCGCATGGAAATTAAAATCGAATTACCGGGAGTGAAGCTAGGCGTCGTCGAAGCCGACGACGTCCGCGTCGTCTCGGCGGATGCGGCCTTGGCGAAATTGATGGACGACGTCTGCGCCCGCAAGCGCCAGGAATTCACCGTCGAAACCCTCGCCGAATCCGAGCATGTTCGCGCCGTCCGCGCGATGTTTCGCGAATGGGGCATGGACCCCTCGAAATACCGGCCATCGTCCGAAGCATTGCTGCGCCGCGTGGTGCAGGGCAAAGGTCTTTACCGCGTCTCGAATGTCGTAGACATCGGCAATGTAGGCTCGATCGAGACGGGCTGGCCGTACGGATGCTACGACCGCGCCAAAATTAACGCGCTGGTCGCGTTCCGCCACGGTGCGGCGGGTGAAAGATATGAAGGCATCGGCAAACAAATCTGGCATCTCGAAGGCCGCCCCGTTCTCGCTGATCGGCAAGGACCCTTCGGCAGCCCCATCAGCGATTCCACGCGAAGCATGATCACGGAAACCGCGACGCAGGTGATGATCGTAATCTACGCTCCGGCCCGGACGCAGGATTCGTCTCTGGGCGCCGCGATGACACGGCTGAAGGACCGGCTAACGCAATTCGCATCGGCTTCCGCCGCGCGCTCCGAAATTTGTATCGCCTAAAACTACCCGATAGCGTCAATCCAAAATCGACCTCGTTCGTACAGGATAATGTGTATTTCGCGCTAATTCCGCTCGCGACGTTTGAGAACTTTCCCGAAATCGCGTTATCCTGTTAATGCTTCAGCGAGGTCCTGGGCCGTGAAGTTCCAACTGGTTCTCCTAATTCATGCGCACCAACCCGTCGGAAACTTTGACGATGTAATGGAGCGCGCGTACGCGCAATCCTACGCTCCGTTCGTCGAAGTCCTCGCGCGGCATCCCGGAGTTCGCGTGGGATTGCATTTCACCGGCTCGCTGTTGGAATGGATCGAACGGGCGCATCCCGAATACTTCGCCGAATTGCGTACCCTGGTGAAGCGCGGCCAGGTGGAAATGGTCGGAGGCGGTTTCTACGAGCCGATCTTGGTCGCCATCCCGCCGCAAGATCGCCACGAGCAGATTACGCGACTCGCGGATTACATCGAAAAACATTTCGGCAAGCGTCCCCGGGGCGCCTGGATCGCCGAGCGTGTGTGGGAACCGCAATTGCCGTCTTCGCTCGCGCCGTTTGGCGTCGAATATACCCTGGTGGACGACAATCATTTTCTCGGCGCGGGCTTCGAGCTGAATCAACTTTACGGTTACTACCTCGCGGAGGACCAAGGCCACACCGTGAAAGTTCTCCCCGGCCTGAAATCCTTCCGCTACCTGATTCCATTTCGCGCGCCTGACGAAACCATCCAACTCCTGCGCACGGCCGCTGCGGAGCATCCCGGCGGTTTCGCCGCGATGGGCGATGACCTGGAAAAGTTCGGCATTTGGCCCGGAACGAACGACCTTTGCTATCGCAATGGATGGCTGGAACGATTTTTTGCGGCCCTCGATCAAAATCAGGACTGGCTGGAAACAGCCACGCCCGGCGCGGCCGTGGCTTCGCATGCGCCTCTCGGACGGGCGGATCTTCCCGCCGCTTCCTACACGGAGATGATGGAATGGTCTCTTCGCACACCGGCGCGAACGCGCTATCACGCGCTGGTCACCGAATTCGCATCGCGTCCCGATGCATTGCCGTTCGTGCGCGGCGGGATCTGGCGCAATTTTTTCACAAAGTACAGCGAGTCGAATTTGTTGCACAAGAAAATGCTGCACGTCTCGCGTAAAGTGCACGCGCTCGATCACAGCCGCCGGCAAGACGCGCCGTTTCTTAAATCGCGCGAAGACGCACGCACATTGATGCTGCGCGGACAATGCAACGATCCCTACTGGCACGGAGTCTTCGGCGGGCTTTACGCGCCGCATTTGCGCACCGCGCTGTGGCGATCGCTGGCCGAAGCGGAAACGATCGCGGACAGGCTCTCGCATCGCGCGCATCACTACGAAGAGGCGGTCAAGCTTGATTTCGACGCGGATGGCCACGAAGAGATCTATTTCACTTCGGACCGCTACGCCGCGCTGCTTTCTCCCGAAGATGGAGCCACGATTTCCGTCATCGAGTGCCGCCAGTCGCACGCCACGCTGATCAATTCTCTGGAGCGACGTCCGGAAGCCTACCATGCCGGAATCAAGAACATATCCGGCAGGCAGGGGCACGCGCCGCAATCCATTCACGAGCAGACGCGCACTAAGGAAGAGGGCCTCGACCGCTGGCTGAATTACGATCGCTGGGCGCGCAATTGCTTTCGTTTGCTGCTTTTCGGCCGCGAAAAGCAGTATCCCGATTGCGGCTCGGTTCGCCTGGAAGAAAATGCCGCGCTGGCAGCTGGAAGATATCGCATTTTGGAAATGTCTCCCGGCAAAGCTAAAGTCGCTTCGGATTCAAGCGCCGATTGGCCCGCCGAAAAAACTTTTTCGCTCGCGACAACCAAGGACGGATTTGAAATCATTTGTGACGTCACGTTGCGCCGTACAGCCCCCGGCACTGCTTCGGTTTACGTCGGAGTTGAAAACGTTCTGAACTTTCTAGCTCCGTCGGCGCCGGACCGCTATTTTGAATCGGACGGCCAGCGCTATCCTTTGCGCTGGGGCGCCGCGGCGCCGGCTTCGGAATTGCGCGTCGTGGACGAGTGGCAGGGCATTAGCGTCACGCTTTCGGCGCCCGGCGCCAAGGATTTCTGGATTGCGCCGATTGAGACCGTCTCGGAATCGGAAGAAGGCTTCGAGCGCATCTATCAGGGCTCGCAAATCATCGCGGTGTGGCCGGTGGAACTGGCGCAAGGCGCGGAATGGCAATGCCAGCTAGGCCTCAAGGTTGTCAATCTGCGCTAGGCTTCCGGCCGCACGATTAGTGCCGATGCATGCGCAATGTGAGGGGTGCGCTTGCTGCTACCCGCGCCGCTCTGCTAGAGTGCCGTGGGAGGAATTGCATGGCCGTCTCGCAGGAACTTCTCGATATTCTCGTTTGTCCCTTGGATAAGACTCCGGTGAAATTGACGAGCGACCAGCACGGTTTGAAGTGCCCGTCGTGCCGGCGCGTCTATCCCATTCGCGAAGATATTCCCGTGATGCTGGTGGACGAAGCTCGCATTGAAGCCGAATGAAGCATCGCGGCTGAGAGAACCTGCAGCCCTGCTTCCCGGCCTTCCCCAGGGCGCGGAAATTCTAGTCATTCGCCTTCGCTCGCTCGGTGATCTCGTTCTTGAAACGCCCGCCATTGCCGCCCTTCATTCCTGGCGCCCCGATTTAAGAATTGCCGTTCTTGTTGAGCCGCGTTTCGCCGCCGTATTGGAAGGCAATCCGGCAATCACTGAACAGATTTTCTCCAGCGGCGGCACGATGGAAACCGCACGAAAGCTGCGCGCGCGTCACTTTCCAATCGTTTTGAATCAGCACGGCGGCCCGCGTAGCGCGATTCTCACCGGATTCTCCGGCTCACCGAAGCGTGTCGGCTGGAAGGGCCACCAATATTCGTTTCTGTACAACGTCCACGCTCCCGATGCGAAGGAGTTCTATGGTGCGGGAGCCGTCCACACAGTCGAACATCGCATTTCGCAATTTTATTGGGCAGGATTGCCGCGCGGGCCGATTCCCAACGCAGCCGTGTTTCCTCAACCGGATGCGGCGAAATCGATCGCTCGGAAGTTGGCGGAGAAGGGAATCGGCCCTGGCATGCCCTATGCAGTCTTGCAACCTGGTGCGCGTCTACCGGAAATGCGCTGGCCTGTTGCAAGATTTGCGGAACTCGCACCTTGGTTGCGCGAACTTCACGGAGTCGGAAGCGTCGTGAACCTCGGCGCAGGCGACGCCGAAATTGCTGCTGAAGTTCAGCGCGAAATGCAGAATTGCAGCGTGATTCCCGAAACGCCCCTAGATATCCGCGAGCTTATTGCTCTAATCGCTGGCTCGCGGATCGTCATCGGCAATGATTCAGGCCCGATCCACATCGCGGCGGCCTTGCAGCGTCCCAGCGTAGCAGTCTTCAGTGTCACCGATCCGGTGCAATGGCACCCGTGGCAATCGCCGCACCATATCGTACAAACGGGCGCCACGTTCCATCATCCACGCGGGGATAAAAGCATCGTGGCCAGCAATCCACGCCCGATCACATCGATCGCGTTCGAAGAGGTTCGCGATGCCTGCGAAGATTTGCTTTCTGACAAGTCAAGCTAACAAGCTAAGTGGTCGGAATCACGGAAGGCATTGAACGGATAACCGGAGCTGCATTCAGATGTTGAAAGCTACGGAGCGAATCCGAGAGATTGATCCTTGTACTCGACCTGCAGCCGTACTTCCTTCGTCTTGCCTTCTTTCAATGCATCATGATCACCCGGAAAGGGTTGGTACGGACTTACTTCAACGGTGATCACGACTCCGGAAGGGCGTTCAGGCCCTTGCTTGATCTCCTCGGCATGTTCGATGTGAAAGCTCTTGATCGGCCCGTAATAACCCTGGGGTCCGAAATCGTCCGTGAAGTCCTTGAAGGAATATGAAGGCGCCGGCTTGTACATGCGATAAGCCTCATCCAACTGTCCGGCGACAACGAAACCCATAAAATGGCGAACCGTTTTTTCTTCCGTATGGAACCGCATTTCGTAGCCGGCCCACAGCCCGATCAGCGCGACAAATACAACCGCAGTGATGATGTAACGCAGCACCTTAGACGGCGGATGTTCTTCCGTCGAATCGAAAATTCCCACGAAGTCTCCTCGTTTTGATTGGATGCTCTGCCTTGTGCTAAAGCTGCCGCTTGAATAGCAAGATGCTCGATGTCGTCATGATCGCCGCGATGCCCAGCAAAACTAGCACGTCCACGTAGATCCCTTCAATGCCCGTGCTTTTGAGAGTGAGATTTCGCAAGCCATGAACCGCGTACGTGAAAGGATCAATCACCGAAATCCATTTCAACCACCACGGAAACGCCGCGATCGGGTACACGGCGCCCGATGGGAAAAACAAAAGCGTATTGAGCACGCCGAAGATGGCGCGCGGCACCAGCGGGTCATCCACGCGGACCATCAATAGAAACATAAAACTCATCATCGCCAAGGCCGCAGCGGCGACCACCACCACGAGGTACAGCAACCGCAGCGGATTCCAGATTTCGGGCAGGCCCACGATTAGTCCGCCGATGATCGTCAGCACCATGCCGGTCATCAGTCCCTTGATCACGCCGGAACCAATCAATCCGAATACCAGCTCTGATTTTTTGATCGGCGTCACCAAGTACCCTTCGTGCAGCCCCCGCGCTTTGTCGTCAATGAACGTAATGCCGCCGCCGATCATAGCCACCACAAATATCGAGAGCGCGATGGTGCCTGCCAGCAAATATTTGACGTATTCCACGTACGGATAAATTTCCACCGTATTCAGCTGTACGGAGCCTTCCAGGCGCGGCGTCACGTCCGGAGCATTGAGCTGGTCCACCATTTGCTGCACGCGCTCGAGCAGGGCGCTCGATATGAATTGGTCCGTATTATCTTCGGTGAACGCGATGCGCGGCCGGTCCTTCTGGTAAAAGCGCCGTGAAAAATCGTGCGGAATCACCACCAGCCCCCGTACCAAGCCGGTCTGCAGGTCGTGCGTAGCCTGCGGCACCGAATCGTATTCCACCACTTGGAACGTCCGAGGCCCTGCCGCGATTCCGTCGAACATTTCGCGCACTTTGCGCGATTCCACGGAATGATCCATGTCTACGAAGCCCAGTTTCACCCCGGTAACTTTTCCACCGAACGCATAGCCGAGGACAATCAGCTGCACCAGCGGCAGCACCATGGAAACCATCATAAGCGCGGGACTGCGAAAAAATTTCCGCAGGTCGCGTTCGATGAGCGCCGCGATGCGTTTGAAATTCACTTTTGGATACCTCCGCGGTACGCCTGTTTCCGCTTGCGTCTAGCGGTACAAATGTCCGATGTCGTGTCTTGCGCCGGCGTCCACGGCATCGCGCAACGCGCTTCCTGTGTAATGCAGGAACACGTCATCCAGAGTCGTGCTTTGCACGCTTACTTTTTTTACGTGCACGCCGCGCGCGCGCGCCAAGTCCATCAATGCAGCGACCGTCACGGGACCGTCGTTCGAAGAAATGTGTACAACGCTGTCGCGATGCGTAACGCCCGCTGCCTGCGCGAGACCCTTGAGCTGTTCATCCCAATCCGGCGGCGCGCTTTCGAATTCCGCTTCCAGCGTGTCGTTCCCGGGAACGCTGTCCTTCAGCTTCGTGGGCGTATCCAAGGCCGCCAGTTTGCCGTGATCCACAATCGCGATCCGATCGCATAATTTGTCGGCTTCGTCCATGTAGTGTGTGGTGAGCAAGATTGTAAGCTCGGACCGTTCGCACAATCCGCGGATCAATTGCCACACGTTGCTGCGCGACACGGGATCGAGACCCGTAGTCGGCTCGTCTAGAAATAGAATCCTCGGCGAATGAACCAATCCGCGGGCTATCTCCAGGCGCCGGCGCATACCTCCAGAAAATGTGCGCACCAGCGCGTCCTTGAACTTGAGCAAATCCACCGATTCCAGCAGGTCGTGGATGAGTTGGTCGCGTTGCGCGCGTGGCACGCCGTAGAGTTTCGCGTGAATCAGCATGTTTTCCGTAGCGGTGAGCTCCGGGTCGGAAGTCAGAGCCTGCGGGATCACGCCCATCGCGTGACGCACTCCATCCTCGTCCGTGACAATGTCGTGTCCAGCGATTCGCGCCGTACCCGAACTTGGCGGAGTAAGTGTGGTCATCATGCGAATAAGCGTTGTCTTGCCGGCGCCATTCGGCCCGAGCAGGCCAAAGATTTCGCGACGTGCGACGTTAAAGCTCACGTCATTGACCGCGACCAGATCGCCGAACCGCTTCGTGAGATGGTCTACCTCGACCGCGTTGATAGGTTTCGGTTCCATGACGTCAGAGCCGCGCGAACCAGCTTTGCGTCGGCGGATGCGGCAGCAGAACTGTGGCGGTCATCCCGGTGAATAGCCGTCCCTCAGGATTGGGGACCGCGACCTTGATCGCAAACGTCTTGATGTCGCGCTTGGTGCGGCTCACGTCCCGCTGCGTCGCGAAATCATTTTCCACGCCCTTGAAAATCACCGAACCTTCAATGACGTCTCCCGAGGGGAGCTTCACCCGCAATTTCTGGCCAAATCGAATCGAATCAATGAGCGTTTCTTCCACGTCCGCGTGCACCCACAAATCGTTGATGTCCACGACGACCACGATCGGCGAGCCTTGCGCTACGACTTCGCCTTGTTTCGCCACGCGCACCGAAACGATGCCGTCAATCGGCGCGTAAATTTTCGTGTACGCCAATTGCGCGGCCATTTCCGCTTGCGACGCTCGCGCTTGCTCGAGTTGAGCCATCGTGGTGTTGATCGCGCTTTTGCGCGCGTCCACCTGCTTGCGATTGGCCTGTGCCACTTCCACGGCCGCCGATTCCGCGCGCACCGCTTCTTCCAGCGCTTCCACGTTCGCTTGCGAGATCCGCACCGCCGCTTCGGCGTGGTCGCGGTCTTGCGCGGAGACTTCACCCTTGGCGAAGAGTTCCTGCATGCGCTTCAAGTCTTGCTGGTCGCGCCAGAGCTGTGCGCGTGCCGGCGGAAGCTGCGCGTTCGAAGAAGTCACCCGCGCGCGCGCCTCCGTCACCGAAGCGTCGGTCTGATTGTTGGTCCACGTGTAATTGTGGTTCGCTTCGTTCACCTGGGCTTCCAGGCTGGTCACGTTCGCCTTCGTCGCCGCGAGACTTGCTTCGAGTTCCGTGCTATCGAGCTGTGCGATTAATTCGCCTTTCTTCACCGCCGTTCCTTCATCCACTGCCAGATTCACAATGCGGCCCGTAATCTGCGGGCTGACGATCACCTCGTTGCCGTCCACCACTCCAATCAACGAAATATCGCTGCCGCGCGGCGTAGTGAAATAGTAGGCGACAGCCGCAACCAAGAAGATTACGAACAGCATGGTGAAGAATTTCCGCCCGGTCATCGGCGCTTCTCCTGTGCGCGAAGTAACCCATGATCCAGAAAATCCAGCAGGGCGCGCTTCCGCTCGGCCAGCGCATCCTCCGCGAGCAGATCTCTTCCCGCTACGCGCCCGAAAATCGCCGCAGCCGCGAAATAGGACGTGGTCATGCCCATGATGGTGAAGGCAGCGTGATTCGGGTCAATATGCCGAAATTCGCCCGCTGCGATTCCGGCTTCCAGTGTTTGCACCAATCGTTTGTGAAAAGGCCGCAGAAACTGGCCCACGATCCAATCGAACGCTTGCGTCGCCTCCATCGCTTCGCGATGCACCAGCCGGGGATAGTTCGGATGCGAAGCCAGAAAATCGAAATAAGCGGTGATGAATTCCCGCAGCCGCTCGCGCGGGGAGGCTTGTTTGCGGGGCGGATCGTACACGCCAGTCCGCAGCTGGCGGAAAAGATTTTCCAGCACCGCGCGATGCAGCCGCCGCTTATTTCCAAAGTAGTAGTAAAGCATCGCCTTGTTGGCATGCGCGGCTGACGCAATCTCCTCCGTCCGCGCGCCGGCCATGCCTTGCGCGGCGAATTGGTGCTCCGCGGCGGCGAGAATCCTTCGCGCGGTGGCTGGATTGGCAACTTTTTTTCTGCCCCGTTTCATCGCAGTTCTAGACTCCCACTCGCTCCATCATTTCCTGGTTCTAACGATCCCCCGCAGCGACGTCGCCTAAGGCGACCCGGCAGGCCATATTAGTTAACCAACCGGTTAGTTTAATAAATCCTCCGGCGACGGTCAAGCATTTCACGGCATTGATGTGCCGCATACCACCTCGTTGGTTATTACGTCCGGAAGGGAGATTTTATTACTAAGCGTCGAGCGCGCCGGAAGCGCCGCTTGGCAGCTCGATGGAATATTTCGTGCGGGCCTTATCATGATGAAGCTCGATCGCCAGCTCAATCAAGCGGTCAATGAGCTTGGAATACGGCAATCCCGACGCCTCCCACAACTTGGGGTACATGCTGATGGAGGTGAAGCCCGGGATCGTGTTCAGTTCATTGACGAAAATTTTTCCGGTACGTCGCTCCAGGAAGAAATCACAACGCGCCATTCCCGTGCCGTCAATCGCGCGGAACGCTCGTGCGGCATAATCCTGAAAAACGGCCACCTGCTTCTTGCTCAGTTTCGCCGGAATCAGCAGCTGCGTTCCTTGCTCCAGGTATTTCGCGCGATAGTCGTAGTATTCGCGGTGCGGAACGATTTCGCCCGGTATGGACGCGGTTATTTCGTCATTGCCGAGCACCGAGACTTCGATTTCGCGGCCGGTTACGCCGCGCTCCACAATAATCTTCAGCGCGAATTCCGCAGCCAGGTCCATGGCCGCGGCAATTTCGTGTGCCTCTTTTACGCGCGTCATTCCGACGGACGAACCCAGCGTCGCGGGCTTCACAAAAATCGGGAAGCGGAATTTCTTCCTAATTGACTTGAGTACTTGCGCGCGCTCGTGCTCCCACTCCGACCGGCGAACAGCCAGAAATGGCACGATCGGCAGTCCTGCCTGTTCAAAAAGCCGCTTCTGCACGTCCTTATCCATGCCCACCGCTGACGCCAAAACGCCTGCGCCGACGTACGGCAATCCGGCGAGCTCAAGCAAGCCCTGCACGGTGCCATCTTCGCCAAACGTGCCGTGCAGCACTGGAAACACCACATCCACACTCACGCTGGGCTGGCCCGCCCCAGGGCCTAGCGGAACAAGCGACGCTGCGCTGGGATCCGGAGGCAGCACCACCCGGTCTCCCGATTTCAGCACGTCCGCGAGCATCTTCAACGAGCCGGTGCCGACGAGCCAACGCCCATCCTTGGAGATACCGATTGGCACCGCTTCATATTTTTCGGGATCGAGAGCGCGAATCACGGACGCAGCGGAAGCCAGCGAAACTTCGTGCTCGCCGGAACGTCCACCAAACAGCACGCCGATACGCAGCCGCTTTTGCGACGCGGTCATGGGGCCCCCATCTCACCGCATATTCCGGCGGCGCTCACGGGCATTAGAGGATTTTCTTTCCCAGGCCGGAAAGCACCAGCTCAACGCCCAGAGTTGCAGTGGTATTGTGCACGTCAATCACCGGATTAATTTCCACCAGCTCAAACGAAGCCATCAGCTTGCTATCGGCTATCATTTCCAGCGCCAGATGCGCTTCGCGGTACGTAACGCCACCACGCACCGGAGTGCCTACTCCCGGCGCATCCGTCGGATCCACGAAGTCCATATCCAGGCTCACCGCAATCCCCGCAGTATCGTCACCCGCGAATCGCAGCGCTTCCGCCATCACTTCGCGCATCCCGCGCTCGTCAATATCGCGCATGGTGAAAACATGTACACCCGAATCCTTCACCAACTTCCGCTCTTTGGAATCCAGATCGCGAATCCCCACCAGCGAGACGTTGCGCGGTTCCACCATTGGCTTGATGCCGCCCAATTCCGTCAATTCCGGCGGCCCGTAGCCCATGATGGACGCAAGCGGCATGCCGTGTACGTTGCCCGAAGGCGAGGAATCCGGGGTATTCATGTCGCCATGCGCGTCCAGCCAGATCACGCCGATCCGCTTCGAACTCTTATTGAAGTGAGCCGCCGCGCCCCCGGTTGTGCCCACCGCGATCGAATGGTCGCCACCGAGCACCAGCGGAATCATGTCCTCATCCAGCGTTTTCTTCACCGCATCCGCCAGGCCCTTGCACGCCTCCGAAATTTCATCCAGATAGCGCGCTCGCTTTTCGCCGTATGGCTGTTCCTCGGGCTGCGGAACAATCACGTTTCCGATGTCTTCCACCTGCCGGCCCAATTGTTTCAGGCGCGATTGCAATCCCGCCACGCGCAACGCCGACGGGCCCATATCCACGCCTCGGCGACTCGCGCCCAAGTCCATCGGCACACCGATAATGCGAATTTTTTCGGGCATATTTTGTGCTTTCGCGACCCCGATTCGGGGGAGGGAACCTTAAGGATAAACTCGATAGAGCATCCGAGGGAAGGGAATCACCTCGCGGATGTGCTCCGTTCCGCAAATCCATGCCACGGTGCGTTCCAGGCCCAGGCCGAAGCCTGCGTGTGGCACGCTGCCATAGCGACGCAAATCCAGATACCACTGAAACGATTCTTCCGGCAGATTGTGTTCGCGCAGGCGCTTCACCAGCGTGTCGTAATCCGCTAGACGCTCGCCGCCGCCGATAATCTCGCCGTATCCTTCCGGAGCGATCATATCGAAGCTTAAGGAAAGCTCGGGACGTGCCGCGTCCGTCGCCATGTAAAACGCCTTCATCGCGGCCGGATAACGATGGATGACCACCGGCCGGTCGAACTCCTTAGAAATGATAGTTTCTTCGTCGCCACCGAAATCGTCGCCCCACTTCGCGGGATTGCCCGCCTTTTGCAGCACCTTGATCGCGTCGTCGTAGGTGATCCGCGGAAAAGGCGGCGTGATCCTTGCTAGGTGCGCCACGTCGCGCTCGATCAATGCCAGTTCTCGCGTGCGATTCTTCACCACGGACTGCACCACCGCGCTCACGAGTCCCTCGCCGAGCTGGATCATATCTTCCAGGTGCGCGTAAGCCGCTTCGGGCTCGAGCATCCAGAATTCGGTCAAGTGGCGGCGAGTCTTGGATTTTTCCGCGCGAAATGTAGGACCGAAGGTGTAAACCTTGCCCAAAGCCGCGGCCAAAGCCTCGACGTAGAGTTGCCCCGATTGCGTGAGATATGCCTTCTGATCGTCAATGTAATTCACTTCAAAAAGAGTCGTGGTTCCTTCGCAGGCCGCGGGAGTAAAAATGGGCGCATCGGTGAGCGTATAGCCTTGCTCGTCCATGAAATTCCGCGCAGAGCGCTCGACTTCCGCGCGAATGCGAAGTACCGCAGCTTGCCGCGGCGTACGAATCCACAAATGCCGCCGGTCGAGCAGAAAATCAACTCCGTGTTCCTTCAGCTGAATCGGATAGGGATCGGCATCCGCAACTCGTTGAATCACTTCGACGCCGCTCACGCCAATCTCAAACCCACCCGGCGCCCGAGGCTCGGCGCGAACCGCGCCGGTGACGATGACGCTCGATTCCTGTGGCAATCCTTTCAGCGCGCTGAATGCTTCGGGATGTTCCTTCTGCGACACCACGCCCTGGATGATCCCGGTGCCGTCGCGAAAAATCGGAAACAGCAGTTTCCCGGATTCACGCAGGTTGTAAAGCCATCCGCGAATTACGGCGCTGCTGCCGGCGTGTGCGCCTGCTTGTTCGATGGTGATTGCCGAAATCGGCGCTTGCGCTTCTTGAGTCATCAGTTCGTCCGTAGTCTCGGAATCAGTGCGTATGAGCTGCCGCTGCGTCAGGGCCGGCCCGCGTCGATTTCCAGCGAGTCGAATTTTTCCTCGAGTTTGTCGCATGCGGCGTGAATCTGATCGAGCGTCGGCCCCGCGGTCCCTTGCGCCTTAATTTCAAACACGAACGGGACGGGCTGCGTGGCTCCGGCGATCGCTCGTAGGGCCGCATCCCATTCAATCGTGCCGTCGAAGGGAACAAGATGCTCATCCTTATCACCGTGATTGTCATGAATGTGAGCGGTGACCACGCGCTGGCGCATCGCCTCGAAACCGGCCGCCACACCGTCTTCTACGTGCGCGTGCCCGATGTCGAAGCACAACTTCAAATCGTGTAAGTGCGTGTCCGTAATGAAATGGTGCAACGACGCGGGGGCTCCCAGCTCATCCGGCGTATTTTCCAGCGCAATCGTCACACCGCGCGCTTTTGCGAACATGGATAAATTTTCGAGCGACGTAAACGCCGCGTCCAGCTTCCGCGGATCCGCCATCTGGCGCCCGTGCCCGATATGCTGCACCAAAAACTGAAACGGAATATGCTCGGCCACATCCAGCGCGCGCTTGATTTCATCCACCGCATCGAGCCGGCGAATCCTCTCGGGATCCGAAATTGAAATCGGCACACCACTCTCGCGCCCCGGGGCTAAGTCGCGTTCCGTGGGCGAATGTAAGGAATGCAGTCGCAAGCGATGCTCGCCCAGGGCGTCGCCCAGTTCGCGGATCGCTTGTGGATCACGATAGCTGAAATGTTGCGGCGCACAGAAAACTTCCACTCCGGAAAATCCCGCCGCCGCGATCTCCTCAAGCATCGCCGCGCCGATCTGTTGGTTTATGAATCGGTAAGTGGATAGGATGCGCCGCACGTCGTCCCCAGAGAAGGAACACTATCGTCAACGGAAATCGCTGTCACGTCAATAGCGTGTGCCGGGAGTGTGGCGAAAACACTATTCGCCGACTTTGAATCTTTCGGGGGGGGGTCATTTCGGGGGAATTTGGGGTCGGTCACGGTTGTAAGGTGATGATTCAGATTGGTTTAACCCTTGGTGTCTCGCACGTCCCCGCGAAACAGTCGTTTCCGGACCCGCACGAACGGAAGTCCTATCGGCCCGCTAGCCGGAACTCACCCAGAAAAGGCCCGCCGCGATGAGACCGCCCAATAGCAACGCAATGAGCAGCCACACGAAAAACGGTAGGCGTTTGTCCATGAGGCCGGGCGGCGGAGGCGTGGGCGCTTGAAAGTCGAGAATGTCGATTACTGTGCCTTTGACCGGAGGACGCGCACCACGCCCGGATGAGGGGTTGGGCTCTGGCTCTGGCGGCACGTTGCTGAAGTTAAAAGCCATCACCCAAATGTTAGCACCGTGTAAAACCACATCGCAACCAGGCGCGCTCGAACTCGCACTAGGGATATTCGCGATTTCAGATGCTGCGAACAGATGGGCTCGTGCGCAACACAATTCTTTTTAGTGGACGAAAGTCGCGATTAGTCCGAACGCGGCGAGGGCGCCGGCGAGAATCGCAATCACCATCCAGCGGCCAAGCTGTGGATGAGATTTCGGCAGGCCCAGCATGTGCACCGAGGGATCAGCCTCGCCAAACAACTTCGCGCTGGCTGATCGCGGGGAGCGAGCTACATCCGCCTCCGGTGCGCCTTCCGTCCTAGGATGTGATGCGTTGACAACTACTCCGCTGGGCATCGGCGGGATACTAGCACTAATCTTCTGCGTTCAGGCAAGCGAATTCCAAAGAATAAATACTGGGTCTGTTTCGATCTGAACCGTCACGGTCAGCAAGACACTGACTCGTATCGGTCAGCGAATCGCACGCTGCACGAACGCCAGAGCCACTACGCCGCCAGCCACCACCGCCAGCGCAATCCATCGCAAAATTCCCTGATTGCGTTTGCTGAGCTGCCGCACGTGCGACGATAATCCGCGTGCCGCCGGCGACGGAATCGATCCTTGCTGCGAGATTGGTGGCACGACGTCTGCCAGCGGTGCCGTTGCATCGTCGGAGAGGGAACCAAAGTTTCGCCGCATTATGCTCCGGATGCTAGCACGGATGTTTCGGGAGAATTACGGCTGCGCCTGCGGCGACGCCCAAATATCTATTGTCACTTCCACTAATAACCTTCGGGATAGAACAGGAGGAACGAAAAGTCAGCTTGTCAACCGTTGAGTTCTGCCAGCACTTTGGGAAGCAACGCGAATTTCGCAAACGCCGCATCGCTCGAAAGGTACTCCACGCCGCAAGACGGACCCAGGTAGGCGCGTCCCCCCTGAATACCCGGGAACAATCGCTCCACCTGCCGCGCCACGTCCGCCGGATTCTCCATGCGCTGCTTGCGGCCGTCCACCAGCCCGAGCGCCAGCGGTTTCGGAGATCCGCTCGATGCGATCGTGTCAATCAACCCCGTGCTGCAAGTGAAGTCGAACCCCAGGATATCCACAGGCAATTCCACGAGCTTTTCGTAAATCGCAGCGCTGTCGTGGAAATAAACGTAGAGCGCGAGTTCAAGTCTGCGCTCGGCTTTTCTTACCTTGTCGCGAGCCTGGAGCAATATCTTCAGCGATTGCTCAAATATTGCCCAGTCGCCGGGGTGCCGCAGGATCGCCGGCTCATCGATTTGTATCAGCTCCGCTCCCGATTGCGAAAGAGCTTCGATTTCCGGCGCCAGAATTTCTGCGTACGCCAGAGCGCGCGCCTCCAGAGTTGCCGGCCCATGCGCGCCGCCATTGTCGGAACGCGCGGAAACTGAGAATTTAGCGAGAGTGTACGGCCCGATGAGGACGGGCTTAATCGCGAGCTTGCCTGCTTTGTGTTTCGGCGTTGGCAGATGCCCCAGCGCATTACGCGCAAAGCTATATTCCGCGGTGATCAGGTGCCCGCGCCGCAACGGTTGGCCGGTGAAGACCGGCTGGCGGCAGCAAACGTCCGTGTCAAAAAAAGGGATCGTGCCTTCAAATTCGATATTGTCCAGCTTCGCTGCCAGATACGAAATCGGATCGTTCCAACGGATCTGTCCGTCGGTGACAATATCCAGTCCCGCCTTCACCTGCGCCGCGATCGCGAGTCGCGTCACCTGATTCTGTGCATCCAGCAGGTCCGCGGTGGTGCGGTCACCGGACCCGAGCGACACAATCGTCTGCTGCAATAATTGCAATTCGGGCGAATCTCCGACACGCGGATAGCCGCCCGTGCTGGAGAGATAGAGCCCAGGAGCCGTGGTGCTCATCAAGATGCCTCGGGATTGGCGCGAGAAACTGCAAGAAACTTAGTCGAAACGCACAAGGGCGTCAAGGGCAACAGAAAATCCGGGACATTACCAATGGGGCGACGAGGACCGTGGTTTCCTCTGCGCGAGGCGCTTACCCCGACATCGTCGGGGCGTCTTTGCGGTAAACGAATTTCGCGCGCAAAATAGATAGTTGCGAACGCGGCGTCTCTTACGGTGTCGGCTGCTCGCCCACCGAAAAGTAAGTGCAATCCGGATGGTGAAACGCCAGCGCGCTGACGCTCGCCTCCGGATCCATCATCATCCCCTCGGTCAAATGAACGCCAATCTCTTCCGGACGCAGCAGCATCCATATGCCGGCCTGATCCTCCAGGTTCGGGCACGCCGGATACCCGAAGCTATAGCGCTTCCCGCGATAGCGTGACGTAAAGCGCTCCGGCATCGTGAGTGACGGCGGATCAGGAAAGCCCCAGTCCTCGCGGATGCGGCGATGCAGCCACTCCGCGCAGGCTTCGGCGGTCTCGATCGCCAGCGCCTGCAATCCGTGTGAAAAAAGATACCGGCCCGCCGCTTTCGCTTCTTCGGATCTTTCGCGCACGCCCGTTCCCGCGGTAACCACAAAGATCGCCATATGATCGCGCGCGCTGTTTTGAGGCGGTAAAACATAATCGCTGATGCACAACTTGTCGGCCAGCGCCTGCCGCTGAAAATGAAATGTGTGAACAGGCGCTGTTTCCCCGGCCGCGAAAAGCGCAATCGAATTGCCGCGCCGCTCGGCCTCGAAGAACTGCCACACCGCGCCAATCTTCATGAACGTCGCGGCTTCGCGTTTTACCTCTTCCATATTTTCATGCAATTCGAGCGCGCGCGGATCGCGCCCCGTGAGCGCCTTCTCGAAATTTCCGCGAAAGCCTAAATGGCGCCCGAAGAGCATGTAGGGATTGATGTAGCTCCATACTTCGTTCAAATCCGGCACGGAGCGAACTTTGCGCTCCAGGTACGCGACGGGCGGGATCGGCAAATCCGTGCGGATGCGCGGGGAGCGTTCCTCGCCCGCCGGTTCCAGCGGAGCGGGCGCCGGCTCTTCCAGCACTGCAGTCCCGACGTGCGTGTGCTGCTGCAGCACGTTGTCGCGGCGCGCCGGATCGCTGAGCTCATTCATCAAACGCAGGCCCGTCATCGCATCCTTCGCGTAACAGACCGCCTTGCTGTACTGAGGCGCGATTTTCAAGCGAGTGAATTTGTCCGATAGCGCTGCGCCGCCAACCAGCAACGGCACGGTGATGCCCGCTTCGCGCAGGTCGCTGGCCGTGGTGACCATTTGCTGCGCGCTCTTCACCAGCAATCCCGAAAGGCCGATCGCATCCGGCTGATGTTCGCGATGCGCGCGAATCAGTTCCTCCGGCGGCACCTTGATCCCCAGATTGATGACGTCGTAGCCGTTATTTTTCAAAATGATTTCGACGAGATTCTTGCCGATGTCGTGCACGTCGCCCTTCACCGTCGCCAAAATCACCTTGGCGCGCTTTTCGGTATCGGCTTTCTCCATGAACTGCTCGAGATGTCCGACGGCGGTCTTCATCGCTTCCGCGGATTGCAGTACTTCGGCCACGATGAGCTCGTTGTTGTTGAAGAGCCGCCCTACCTCGCCCATGCCTGCCATCAAAGGGCCGTTGATCACGTCGAGCGGCGGAATTTTTTCCTCGAGCTTGCGATTCAAATCGTCAATCAAGCCATCTTTCGAGCCTTCGATGATGTAATTCGCCAGACGCTGATCCAGCGGCAAATCCGCCGCGCGCTCCTTCTTGCGCCCGCCGCTCCCGCGGAAATGCTCCGAGATCGCGGCAATGTGGAATTGATTGATCGCGGCCTTTTGTTCGCGAGTCTGTTGTCGCCAGTCGGCGGTCGCGCCGCGAAGAAGCTCCGCCTGTGAATGTCCGTCGGGAATCTCGACTGGCGGCGTGTTGAAAAGCAGCGCCTCCGCGAGCTTGCGTTCGTGTTCAGGAATCGAGCCAAACCGCTCGATGCGTTCGGCGTTCACGATAGCGAGGTCGAGTCCGGCCTTTGTGCAGTGATACAAGAAAACCGAATTGACCACTTCGCGCGCGCCTGCCGGCAGGCCGAACGACACGTTCGAAATTCCCAGCACCGTCCGCACGTACGGAATCTTCTGCTTGATCAGCCGGATCCCTTCGATGGTTTCCACGGCTCCGCCGATGTAATTCTCGTCGCCCGTCGCGCAGGGAAATACAAGCGGATCAAAAATAATATTCGCCGCATGAATGCCGAATTTTTCGGTCAGCAGTTTGCACGAGCGCTCCGCGATTTCTAGTTTTCGGTCGCGCGTAAAGGCCTGCGCCTGCACCGGATCTTCGTCAATGCAGCCGACAATCACCGCCGCGCCGTAGGAGCGCGCCAGCGGGCAGATGCGCTCAAACTTCTCTTCGCCATCTTCCAGGTTGATGGAATTGATGATGCTTTTGCCCTGGCAATAGGTCAGCGCCAGCTCTACGCCCCGTGCGTCCGTGGTATCAATCATGATCGGCGCTTTGATCTTGCGAATCAGCTGCTCGTAGAAAGGAGGAATGTCGCTCAATTCCTCGCGATCGGTACTCTGCAAGCAAACGTCCACAATGTGCGCGCCGCTCTTTACTTGCCGCCTCGCAATCTCGGTAGCCTCTTCCCACTGTTCAGACGCCACCAAATTCTTGAACAAGCGCGAACCAATCACGTTGGTGCGCTCGCCCACAATCAGCGGCCGCGTGCTGTCCTCGGCTTCGATGATGTCAATCCCGGAATAAACCGCGCGGTGATTCGGCTCTGGCGCTCGCCGTGGCTTTTTCCCTTCCGCCATCTGCGCGATCGCGCGAATGTGCTTCTCCGTCGTTCCGCAGCATCCACCCACCACATTGAGCCAGCCGCGTTCGATGAACCGATCAAGCTGCTCCGCCAAACTCGTCGGAGTTTCTGCGTAAAGGCCCTCTTCGTTTGGCAGGCCCGCATTCGGATAACAAGAAACCGCGCGGTTAGTCAGGCTCTGCAGCGTCCTGATGTGGTCGGTCATGAATTCCGGCCCGGTGGCGCAATTCAGCCCGAGCGAAATCAAATCTACGTGATCCAACGATGCCCACAGCGCCTCGATGCTTTGGCCGGCAAGCATTGTGCCCATGGCTTCAATCGTCACCGAGATCATCAGCGGAATCGGCGAGCCCAGCTCACGGCCCAGTTCCCGAATTGCCAGCACGCCAGCCTTGATATTGCGGGTGTCCTGGCAAGTCTCCAGCAGCAATACGTCCGCGCCGCCCTCGATCAGTCCCGCCGCCTGTTCGTAATAATTATTGCGAAGCTGCTCGAAAGTGATTCCGCCCGTGACGCTAATCGCCTTCGTGGTCGGTCCCATCGAGCCGGCCACGAATCTCGGCTTCCCAGTCTTCGAGAATTCGTCCGCCGCCTTTCGCGCGAGCTCCGCCGCCACGCGGCTGATTTTCCGCGCATGCTCGCCCAGGCCGTATTCCGCCAGCACCACAGGCGTGCTGCCAAATGAGTTCGTCTCGATAATGTCCGAGCCAGCTTCCAGATATTTACGGTGGATCCCCAACACCACGTCCGGCCGGCTGAGCACCAGATTCTCGTTACACCCTTCGAGATGCGCACCCCCAAAATCCGCGGCGGTCAAATTCTCCTGTTGCAGCATGGTGCCCGTCGCGCCATCCAGTACCAGGATGCGTTCACGGAGCAATTCGCGAAGGGCCAGGCCCTGTTGGATAAGGTTCGTCATCGGCTCAATAATTTTACCTGAAGACTGCGGGCAGGAAGTGCCGCAGCGGGCATCCGCAACTTGAAGGTAATGCAGCGGCCACCCGCGTCAACAATCGAAAATTCAGACCTTAGGCAGATCGTGAAGGCGTTTCACTCACCGTGCTGCTCAAAAATTCCACCGGTACATCGCCCGGTAGCATTCCCGCCGCGGCTCCGCGCGCCAGCAACTCGCGCACCGCGCGGCGTCCATCTTCGCCGTAATCCAGAGTCCAGCGGTTCACGTACATTCCCACAAACTTGTCCGCCAGCACCGGATCCATATCGCGTGCAAACTGCAACGCGTAATCCAGCGCCGGCTCTCGATGATCCAGCGCATACGACACGCTGTCGCGGATCACGCGCGATATCTGGCGTCCCAAATCGTCGCCAAGCGCGCGGCGAATTGCATTCGCGCCGAGCGGCAGCGGCAACCCGGTCTGCTCCTGCCACCATTGCCCCAGATCCACCACGCGATGCAACCCGATCTGCGAGAAAAGCAGCTGGCCTTCGTGAATCAGCAAGCCCGCTTCCACTTCTTTATTCCGCACCGCGTCGAGAATCTTGTCGAACGGCATCGTCACCGTCTCGACATTCGGCTCATACAATTTCAGCGCCAAATACGACGTCGTCAGCGTCCCGGGAATCGCGATTTTCCGCCCGGCGAGATCAGTCTTCTTGATCGGGTGTCCGGCGACGACGATTGGACCATAACCCTCGCCGAAACTCGCGCCGCAATCCATCAAAATGTATTTGTCGGCGACGAACGGGTACGCATAAAAACTGATCGCCGTCACATCATAGACTTCTTTTTTCGCGGCCTGGTTCAGCGACTCGATATCCGAAAGGATATGCGTGAACTTCACGCCCGGCAAACGGACTTTGCCCGTTGCCAGCGCGTAGAACATGAACGCATCATCGCTGTCGGGGGAGTGCGCGAGCCGAATCTCCGCCGTCTTGGGTGAGGCTGCCGGTGTGGACATAGTGTGTCCGTCCTGGCTCTCACAGGAACCGCTCACCTGCCGCGGCCGGGCTGGGTAGACGACACTTCCACAAATGTCTTGCCCGCTGCGGTGATCTTGCCTAGGTGTGTACGTCTTCCGGCGTGAGCGCCGAGTCTCTGCACGCACAGGATACCACACGCCCCCACCATCCGTACAGATGCCGCAGAGCGCAGTGTAGGTCTGGCGTGAGCGCAAATGGTTACTACTTCGTCGAGCGACGCTAGGGTGTTTGCTTTAGCGTTCCCGGCTTTTCGCTCGGCAACACCCACGTCGCGATCGTATCGATCACCGCTTCTGAGACGTGCCCTGCCTGTTCGTACTCCGCCGGCGCGGAACGCCCGCTGCCCGCCATGAAAAGGTGATTCAAATCCGGATAAATCTTCATCGTGACATTGCTGCGTCTCCCGAGCGCCTCGCCCCAAGTATCGAAATTCGATGGCGTCACCTGGTAATCGCGTCCGCCCTGCAGAATCAAGATCGGAATTTTGAGTTTGCGCGCCGTTTTCACGGGGTCGTATCCGCGCAGGTCGAGCCAGTAAGCTCCATACGTCGTCGCGCCTAGAAAAGGCACCACGTCGCCCGGTTTCAGTTCGGGGCTTTCAATTTGTTTTACTGCGTCCTCGACGGCCGTGATTCGCTTCCGCTCGTCTTCGGTGGGTGTTCCGTTCAAAGAAGCCAGATAATGAATTTGTTCCAGCACTACTTGTTCCAGCGGACGGGCATTCGCTCCCAGCATCGCAATTCCGGCGATTTGCGCGTCATCGGTAGCAATCCGCGGAGCGAGATACGCTCCCAAACTATGTCCGATTAGAAAAACTTGCTTTGGGTCAATACGTGGCTGCTTCGCAACCAGAGCAACGGCAGCTCGCGCGTCGCTGATCACTTCGTCGTCCACGGTTAATTTCGCCGGATCGTCGCTGCTTTGCAGCCCGTACTGCTGTGTGCGCTTCGTGTAACGGTAGACGGCAATTCCACGGCTCGCAAGTCCCCATGCCAGGTCCGCGAACGGCTTATTCGGACCGACCGTTTCGTCTTCATCGTGCGGCCCGGAGCCCTGCACCAGCACGACCGCAGGGAACGGTCCATTGCCCATAGGGACCGTGAGTTTCCCCGGCAATTCGAATTTCCCGTTCTCCAGCGTCAGCGGCAGCTCGGTGAACGTACTTACCTTCGCATATGCCGGAGGCGTCCACGCCGGCAGCTCCTCCTGGTGCGGCCGGAATCCCAAACCCGCAATTTTGCCGTTGGCGTCGAACGCCACGGTAGCGTCGAGCGCCGCCTTCTGAAATTTGCACTCGAGCCGAACGACGTCGAGTCCTTGAATTTTTGACGTGTGTGGATTCGTGACGGATTGAAAACCGCCGACTTGCTCGTTCAAGCTCCGCCAGCTCTCCGCGAGCTTTCCCGGAGGCAAAGCCGTTGCCATACGCGCGTCATATTGCGCTTCTATCTTGTCGAATTGACCGGCTGCCAATTCCTGGATCACCTGCTGTGCCGCGGCGACCGCTGATGAATTCTGCGCTTTGTTTTCCTGCGTCGCGCCGTGCGCAACCACACTAGCCGCGACGCAAGTGAAGAAAATGAACGTGACGAAACGAATTCTGGCGATCATCGGCGTGTTCCGCAAAGGAGCGATCTGTAGCGCGCCTCTCACTGCACTGGCGCGCGCGGGGAAGGCGGCAGTGGCGACGCATGATGCGCCACCAGGAGCCAGCGATTTTCTTGCCGCACAAAAATATTCGTGGCCTGCACCATCGCATCCTCAAAGCCGTCTGCAAACGCAGTGGTCACGTGCTGCGTACAGGAAACCCAGCCGACATCGCCCTCGATGCGCACCCACACGCCGCTCAAGGCGATGCGCACTCGTTTAGCATTGGCGAAAAGCCGCGCCCACCGTTCGCGCACTTCGTCCCACCCCAGCAACAAATCCCATCCCGGATGCACGCACGTCACTCCGTCATCGTGCGACCACACCGCTTCCATTTCCGCCAGGTCCAGCGACTCAAAAGCGGCGTAAAAACCGGTATTCGCAGCGCGCAACGCATCTTCGGGAGTTTGCTTGTGCGGGGCAGTTTGTGCAGGCATGAGGCGAATCCAAAACCGAAATTAGAAAAGAGAAATTAGAAAAGAGAAATTGGAAATCATTTCCGAATCCTGAAACCTAGACTATGGCGTTCGCCGGAATAGTTGGATTCCTCCGACGGCCGCTATAATCATCACGATTTTGATGACTTCACCCGGAACGAACGGCAGCGCGCCCTGCTGCAACGCGAGCCTCCATCCGAGTCCCAAACCCAGAGCCAGCCAGGCGCATCCGCCAGCAAAAATAACAGCCTCGCCAGAAATCGAACCGCGAATCAGAGCGGATGCCAACAAGCGCGATTGCTCCGTGCGGGGCCCCGCGACTTGCGTCCCGCGTTCCACCATCCAACCCGTTACGAAAGCGGCAAACGGATACGAGATAAGATACCCAGCCGTCGGTCCCAGAAAACGCGCCGGTCCCACCAGTCCCAGCGGCTGAAAAACGGGAAGCCCTGCCGCGCCTTCCAGCAAATAAAGTACGAGCGCCAATCCGCCTCGTCGCGCGCCCAACAGAACGCCGACGAGCAACACTCCCAACGTCTGCCCCGTGATTGGGATGGGCGTCCACGGTAGTGGAATCACGATGTGCGCGCACAGAGCCAGCAAGATTGTCGCGGCCGCGATCCGCACCGCATCAGCGGCGACACCTTCTAGTGGAAAAATCTGGTCAGCCAGAACTCTCGATTGTGACATCCAGATTCCTTTTTCGCTTTTTCACGGGCTCGCTGTCGTCGTACCGGAAATCGCTGAAACTGCACGGCATTATACCCGAGCCTGCGGAATGTCACTCTGACTTTTCGACCGGAGCTTTTTCGCCGGCAATTAAAGGGTCCTCGTACGTCGCCACCGCGCCGTGCTTGTCGTCTCCATGAATTTTTCCTTCGATGTCCATGAAGAACGATCTATGCCCCAGCTTCCCGTAGGGCGCCGGTGTCGCCGCCAGCTCGAAATCATTGTCGTTGCCATTCGCGTCGGGTGCGATCCGATAGCGGAAGATGTAGCCGCCCTGTTTTCCTGAGGCGAGGTCCGCCGGTATCAGCGAAGCTTGCGCGGGAGAAATTTGATTTGGAGGCGCGGGACCGAGCTCAGCGAGTGATTCCGGCAGCTTGCCAAAAGAGCTCTTGTAAGTTTGTATCGCTGCGGCGAGCGAATGGAGCGCTGCGACAATCGCGTCTTCGTGCGCGATAAGGTCCTGCTGCGCCCATTCCTTTGAGAGTTGCGGTACATCCAATAGGACCAACCCCAAGGAAAGCAGGCGCCAGCCGCCCGCTTCGCGCACCAGCCCAAAATCAGCCTCTTCTCCGTTCACCACATTGACGGGAATGAATGCCAGATTTTCATGTACGCGCGCCGCGCCGAACCGGTATTCCACGGAAGTTTCCGGTGTCCGGCAAAAAAGCACGATGTGGTTGTGCTCGTCGGAGGAAAGTAGCGGCGTGCCGGGGCTGTCCGCCAGCGAAAGCCGCTTCATCAGCGCGCTGCGTTGTGTCTCCGGCAGCGCGCGGAATGCCGCGCTGTTGTCGCCAGTCAGATATCCGGCAAACTCCGTCTGGTTCGCGCGGCATGCGGCGGTAAGGACGTCCGCCAGTGCCGCAGCCGGATCTTTTTGGATCGCCGTCGCGCTAGGTTCCGCGTTCGCTTGACCGTGCGAATGGTCGTCTCCAGCCGCTGCAGCGGGGATCGAGCTCGCCAACGTGAGGAGCATCACGCAACAAAGGATCTGCGCGGCGCGCAAGATTTCTTTCTTCATCACGATTGAGATTTCGTCTGTGCCAGGATGGTTGCAAGCTCGCGCGTGAATTGCGAGCGCGGCATCACTCGCGAACTTCCCGCGGTGCTTGCCCGCTGCGCCAGCTCCACCTGCACGTGCGAGAGAAAAGCAATCACCGGCACGTCCGGCGCCGCGGAGCGCACCGCTTCGATCGCTTCCACCGGTTTGTGATGTGCGTTCAAATCCACAATCACTAGCTTCGGCGCTTGCTTTTTAATTTCCGCAAGAAGAGCCTCGGAAGTTGTGAACGTCCGCACCTCCACGCCCGCCTGTTTTGCTGTTTCCAGGATTTTTGCCTGAAAGAATAAATCGTCCACGACCGCTAAAACAGAAGCCATGCGGAGCTACACCTCAGCTGGAGATTCTTTCCGTCTTGTGCCCTAACGCCACTTTCCGGTGTACCACGCACGAGCCAGCGGCACAAGCCCGCCTTCGACAACTTTCTCCGAGTGCGGTATAAAGGAATTTCTCAGCGCTTTTCGGGAGGGTTTCATGGCCGCTTCTCCGAGTCCGGACGCACTGCCGGGCCTCGCCGTTCTGGAGCAAGCTCCCATCATTATCGAAAAAATCGTGTGGTCGGCTAATGACGAGCAATTGCATTGGAAGCCCTCGGTGGACCGCTGGTCCATCAGCGAAGTTCTCGCGCACCTCGCCGAAGTGGAAGTCGTCGGGTTTCGCGAACGCGTACAGATGATGATGGAGAAAAACAATCCGACGCTCGAAGAATATGATCAGAACGCCGCCTACGCCGCAGGCAAGTATTCAGGCTCCAAGGCGCGCGAAAATCTGAAAAAGTTCTGCCACGAACGCGACCGCACCCTCTCCGCGCTTCGCTATGTGCCGATCTCCGTCATAGGGCGCACGGGCCAACACAGCAATATCGGCCGCGTCACCATCGGCCAACTGATGAATGAGTGGGCGTTTCACGATCTCGGCCACATTCGCCAGATCGCCGAACTCTTTCGCTCGCGCGCATTTTTCCCCGCGATGGGCCCGTTTCAACAGTTTTATACGATCAAGCCGTAGTCAGCGGGGACATGTTGCACGTCGTTCGAGGGTCGGAGCTTTAGCTCCGACCCGCCGCGTTAATTACTCACGAATTTTAGTGTCGCTGTCAGAAGGTCGAGACGCTTTGTCGGCCGTAGCTTTAGCTACGGCGCAAACTCGGCAAAATTAGAGCGGCTTTAGCCGCTGAAGTGCAGGATTTCGGAACACGATGGAAATCACCCCACGGCGGATTCTCGCAACCTTCGATCAAATCGAACGCGACTCGCTCGATCTGCATACGCTTTTCGAATTCGTTGGCGGCAACGCTCCCGCGGAACGCGAGGCCGTCCTCGATTCAGTGACGGATCTTGTGAAGCAAGGCTTGCTGAAGGCAGAGGGTGGCAGCGATTTTTACCAGCGAACGGAGGGCGGCCGGTTAGCCATCGCTGGGCCGCTCGACATCACGATGTACATGCGCGAAGGCTGCCACCTTTGCGAGGAGGCCAAAGCCGCGATGACGCCGCTACTCGCGGAAACTGGCGCCAAGCTGCACGAAGTGGATATTGACGACGACCCGACGCTGCTCGAGCGCTACACCAACGACGTGCCCGTAATATTCATCGGCTCGCAATTCTTCGCGCAGCATCGCGTGGACCTCGCGCGCCTCCGTCGGCAGCTCAAGGAAGCACACAAATAGCCCAGCCACAAATCTTAGCGGAACCCTGCAGGACGCGAGAGCAAACCCAAGCCGAACTTAGTGGTCAGCCTCTTCGTGCGCTCCCACGCTTTCATCCGGCACGTCGCCCGGCCGGCCCTTCACGCGGTCGTAAACGCTATACGCGCACGTTGAGCCAAGCGCTTCGTTGTAATACGTCGGCACGCCCAGCGCCGTGCGCAATTCTTCATTGAAAAGCCGCAAATACCGCAGCTGCCCCACGTGCACGGGAGATTTCTTGCCCTCATGGCCAATCAGAAATTTCTGATAACCGGCGTCCCACAGCGTCGTGAACTGCCCCTGCATCATAATGCAGGGGATTTCGGTCATTTGGAAACGCCCCTGGGGCGTCTTGCGCAGTTCCGCACCGCACTCGTATTTCTCGATGCGCACCACCCCGCCCGAATTGCGCACCAAAAATCCCTTGGCCGAAAGCGACTCCACGGCCGGCTGATCGAATAGTTTGTTCACATACCACATGGCTGCTCCAGCATAGGGGTTCAGCACGCTCTCTGTAAACGTAAAAATCAGCTCCTGCGGAGATTGCTCGCTCCCGGTTGCTATGCGAATATATTGGCCGCGTGTTCCGGAACGACCCGCCTGCGCGCGGCGGTCGAAGCAAACTGCTTCAAATAAGCTGAATATGTTGAGTTTCTCCCGCATCTAAAACACTCAGGGGCGGAGCTTTTCCGGAACAATCTGTTCGCCTCACGATTTTAGGCACCACTAAATTTGAACGCTGCGAATAAATCGTCGGTCGTGTCCGTTTCCGATACAGCGAAGGCTGAGGCAGGCGTGCGTCTTCTCGACCGCATCGGCAATACGCCTCTCCTGCGCCTCGAACGCATTGTCGCGGACTTCCCGTACGCCGAATTCTACGGCAAAGCGGAGTGGTTTAATCCCGGCGGCTCCGTGAAGGATCGCCCTGCCTATTCGATGATTCGAGAAGGCGAACGCACCGGCGCGTTGCGTCCCGGCAAAACGATTTTAGATGCGACCAGCGGAAACACCGGAATCGCCTACGCCATGATTGGTGCGGCGTTGGGCTACCGCGTCAAACTTTGCCTTCCATCCAGCGCGTCGCCCGAGCGGAAGCAAATTCTGCAAGCCTACGGCGTCGAAATCGTCTACACCCCGGGCGACGAAGGCACCGACGGCGCGATCCGCCGCGTGCAGGAAATTTACCAATCCGATCGCGAGAAATACTTTTACCCCGATCAATATAGCAATCGCGCAAATCCCGCCGCTCACTACGCCACCACCGCGCCGGAAATCTGGCAGCAGACCCAAGGACGCATCACGCATTTCGTCGCAGGCCTCGGCACCAGCGGCACATTCGTCGGCACCTCGCGCCGTCTGAAGGAATTGAATCCCGCGATCCGCTGCATCAGTTTTCAGCCCGATTCCGGATTTCACGGCTTGGAAGGCTTGAAACACATGGCCACGGCCATCGTCCCGCGCATCTACGATTCCAAACTCGCCGACGAGGACATCTCCGTGCGCACCGAAGATGCCCAGCATCTGGTGAAGCGTCTGGCCCGCGAAGAAGGAATTCTCGCGGGCGTCAGTTCGGGCGCTGCATTGCGGGCCTGCATGGATATCGCGCGAAGACTACCGCCGGGCGAGCGAGCCGTCATCGTCACGGTGTTCCCTGACTCGGGCGAAAAATATCTCACCGAGCGTTTCTGGAGCGAAGAGTGAGCGGCTTCCTGCTGAAAATCAGCGAACAACTGGCCGGCCGCATCCGCGCGCATGGCGTCGAAACCTATCCGTACGAGTGTTGCGGCGCGATTCTGGGCCGGGACGGCGAAGCTGCCCGCGAAGTGCTCGATCTGATGCCCCTCGCCAATCGCCGCGATGATTCTCCGCGCAATCGCTTTGAGGTCACGTCCGAAGACGTCCGCCTGGCCGAAAAGGCCGCATGCGCGCAAAATCTCGAACTGATCGGCTGGTATCATTCGCACCCGGATCATCCAGCCCGCCCCAGCGAGTACGATCGCGATCACGCGTGGCCCTGGTACAGTTACATCATCGTCAGCGTGCAATCCGGCCAGCCGCGCGACATGAATTCCTGGCGGCTGCGCGACGACCGTTCCGCCTACGACTCCGAGGCCATTGAATCCTCGGCGCATTCGGCGAGCATCTAATGGGGCTTTAGGAGACCTTATTCCACGGTATTGATTTGCCAGGAGGAATACGAATGGCAGTGAAAGTAATTATTCCCACGCCGCTGCGTGCTTATGCGGAGAAGCAGGAAAGCGTTCAGCTGCACGCCGGGACCGTGGGCGAAGCCCTCAACGCGCTGACGGATCGCTTCAAGGACCTCAAGAAGCATCTCTATGCCGACGATGGGCGTCTGCGCAGCTTTGTGAACGTCTACGTAAACGACGAAGATATCCGCTACATGCAAAAGGACCAGACGCCACTGCGCGAAGGCGATACGGTAAGCATCGTGCCTTCGATCGCCGGCGGCGCGCGCAAGTAAATTCAGGGAGTTTTACGATGGCCACAAAACCAGATATTTCGACGCAACCGCAACCCGCGCCGGCCAATGCGCCGGTCACGCTTTCCAAAGAAGAAGTCCTACGCTATAGCCGCCACCTGATCATGCCGGAAGTCGGCATGGAAGGTCAGCTGAAGCTGAAGCAAGCCAAAGTCCTGTGCATCGGCACCGGCGGCTTGGGCGCGCCGCTAGGTCTGTATCTCGCCGCGGCGGGCGTGGGACGCATCGGCCTCGTTGATTTCGATCGCGTGGACTTTACCAATCTCCAGCGCCAAATTTTGTTCGGCACCGGCGACGTGGGGCGGCCGAAGATTGAAGCCGCCGCCAGTCGCTTGCACGATTTGAATCCCGAAATTCAAATCGATCGCTTTGAAGCTCATCTTTCCAGCGAAAATGCGCTCGACATTCTGGAAGACTACGACATCATCGTGGACGGCACCGACAATTTTCCCACGCGCTACCTTGTAAACGATGCCTGCGTCCTGCTCGGAAAACCCAATGTTTATGGTTCGATCTTCCGCTTCGAAGGTCAGGTAACGATCTTCGGTTATCCGGATGGCCCGTGCTATCGCTGCTTGTATCCCGAGCCGCCTCCTCCCGGGCTTGTTCCGTCGTGCGCCGAAGGCGGCGTGCTGGGAGTTCTGCCCGGAATCGTCGGCTCGATTCAGGCTGCCGAAACGCTGAAGCTCGTCATCGGCAAAGGACAATCTCTCGTCGGGCGCTTGCTGCTGTTCGACGCGCTCGCCATGCGTTTCCGCGAACTCAAGTTGCGCAAGAATCCAGATTGCCCGGTCTGCGGCAAGAATCCCACCGTGACCAAATTAATTGATTACGGCGAATTCTGCGGAATTCGCGGCGAAGAAGCCCCCGCGCCGCAGCTTTCGATTCCCGAAATCACTCCGCGTGAATTGAAAACGCGTCTGGATCGCGGCGACGATCTCTTCATTCTCGATGTCCGCGAGCCGCACGAATACCAAATCTGCAATCTCGGCGGACACTTGATTCCGCTCGGCGACCTGTCGAAACGCGCCAGCGAACTCGATAGCTCGCGCGAAATTGTCGCCCATTGCCGCAGCGGAAAGCGCTCTGCGGAGGCCGTGGATTTTCTGCAACGCGCCGGCTTTCGCAAGGTCTTGAACCTGAAGGGTGGTATCCTTGCTTGGTCGGACGAAGTGGACCCGACCGTCCCCCAATATTGACGCTCTTCGCACAACTGCTGCATGCGCACGCGCGCATAGCCGCGCCAATTAAACCGTAATCGATCGGAGGATCGAATGGCAGAGATTAAAGTGACAGTGGTGAACAACGGCCCGTTGCTGATTGACGGCGAAGTGGAAATTGTAGATCAGGAAGGACACGCGTACGGCCTCGGTGGCCGTACCAAGATCGGGCTTTGCCGCTGCGGCTTTTCCGAGCGCAAGCCTTTTTGCGACGGCTCCCACAAGCGGTCCACCTTCCAGAGCGTCGTCCAGGCGCACGAGCTTCCGCCTCCGCCCGCCAAGTCCTGACCCGGCAGTCGTGGGTAGCACCCGCCACACCTCGTAACCTTTCTTCCCAGCCCTACGAGCTAGATTAGCAGTGGAGGGGATTCCGGACCCCGGCGCGCCGCTGCATCGTGCATGAACTAAGAGTCTTAGTTAGTACTAGGACCAACGGAGCAATTGGCATCACGTTTGCTCCTGTGTCTGCGGGGCAGTGTAGGCTACTTGGGGGCTTTGTGGGTCGATCGGGCCTATTTTGGGGTTTTCTCCATCGTTTTCGAGTCGTCGTGCTTTGGACGATCGTCGGCGGCGCGTACCTGGCTACGCTCTGGATTCTGCACAGTTCCAGCTATACCGCTGACCCGCTCCTCGACACCTACCTGCAGATGGCCGGCAGCCTCATCGCCTTCACGTTCGCGGCGAATGCGCTGGTTCGTTTCCGGGGTACTCACGATCGCATCTCGCTGATCTTGGCTTTTGGATTTGTACTCTCCGGCTTGATCGAAGCGGGCACAAGCATGACGTTTTACCGCGGCATGCTGGTCACGCCCTCGCCGGGAAATCAAATCTCGGTGGGCTGGCTCGCCGGACGCACTCTGCTCGGCGTAGTATTGCTGGCCGCGCTCGCAGTCGAACGTCGCATACCCGTGGCACGCGATCCAGCTAAGGAAATGGCCGGTGCCACGCTCATCGTTGGTGGCGTCGCTTATCTGACCAGCGTTTTCTATTTCATGCTGCCCCACGCTCCGAAAATTGTTCCCGGGGCGCTCATTCCGCGTCCGTGGGATCTGCTGCCTGCGGGAATCTATCTGGTCGCGGCGATCGGTTTCGCGCGACGCCTCAGCCGTGCCGGCGCCTATCTCGACCGCGCTTTATTCATCGCGGCAGGGCTGAACGTGGTCTGTCACGTCACTATGAGTGAGTCGCAGCATCACCTCGATGCCCCGTACACCCTCGCGCACTTCATGATGGTCACTAGTTACGTGATTGTCCTCGGCGGCACGCTTCTCGATAACGCTCAGCTCTTCGATCAAGTCAGCCATATGGCGGCTTCGGATCCCCTCACGGGGTTGGCCAATCACCGCCGTCTGATCGAAGTGCTCGAAACCGAAATCCAACGCTCGCGGCGCACCGGCCGCAGTTTCGCTGTACTGCTTTTCGACCTGGACGGCTTGAAGAAAATTAACGATAAGTATGGGCATTTGGTCGGAAGCCGGGCCATCAAGCGCCTCGGCGCCGCCTTGGGCAGCGGCAGCCGCGCTATTGATACTCCCGCGCGCTATGGCGGCGACGAGTTCGCGCTCATTTTGCCGGAGTCAGGCGAGGCCGAAGCGACGCAAGCCGCGTTCCGAATTTGCGAGCAATTGAAATGTGACGGTCAGCAACCCGCCATTTCCGTGAGCGTTGGTCTGGCCGTGTATCCGCAGGACGGCACCAACATCGACAAACTCTTGGGAGCAGCCGATAGCGCGCTGTATCGGATGAAAGGCAAGGGCCAAAAGAAATTTCGTCTGGGGCACGTGGCGGCCTGTTTATAAAAAGGGGGCAGCGGAAATGCGATTTGGGATGGGGGTCCCAAGATTGGCCACAGCACCGCGCCGTGAAACGCGCGTTCCCATGGAAGTCGGCGTTCAAATCACCGGACATCCCGCCTTGCCTGGAACGGAAACGACCTTCACGGAGAATGTCAGCCCGCGCGGCGCGCGCGTTCTCAGCACCCGACGTTGGAAGCCCGGTGATCGGCTGACGATCGCGACCATGACGGGCTCGTTTCGAGCCATCGCCCGCGTTGCTTACTGCCAGCTCGTTCCGGAATCAGGCTTCGCGGTAGGACTCGAGTTCCTCGAACCCAACGGCAAGTGGGTCGTCGCCGATTCGCTCGCGCATTGAATCCCCCGGGCTACTGTACGAATCCGAAATTTGTATCGGGAACTGGCGCCGATCCTTCGGGCAGCGTCCCAAATTGCGATTCAAATCGCGCCACGTTCTCCTTCAGCGCCTGCAACAAGCGTTTCGCGTGGGCAGGACTCAGGATCACGCTCGAAACCAATTTGCCCTGCGGGACGCTGGGAAACAGGTAGATGAAATTCAGCGTGAATTCCTCGCCGTTATGATGGATCACAGCGAGATTCGAGTATTGCCCTAGCAGCTCTTTTTCGTCCGCCTTGATCTGCACTTGCTGCTTCTGTTGCTGCGGCATCTTTGCTTGTTCGCTCATTAACAGGCTCCTCTTAGGATTGCTCGTTCACTATAGCAGAGCAGGGAAATCGTCTGGCTGAATTCTTGGGCACGGCCCGCCATATGGGGATTGACGCTCGACGCTGTTAAGCGTAGTTTATTCCCAGAGTTCAACTCGGTTAACCCATGAACGGCTCGCACAAAAATCCCAACATCTTGAGCGAACATACCGCGCATCCGACGACCGAAACTGCCGTCGAGTCCGCGGCGGCGCCGGAACTGATCGGCCTGGTTACTCACGAGGACGTAGACCGCGCCCGCGACCGCTGGGAGGTTGCCCAAGCCCGCCGCAAAGGCCGCTTCAAATCGTTCGGCGGCCTGCGGTTGCTTTGGCTTTTGGTTGGTCCGGGTGTGCTGGTTTTCCTCGGTGAGAATGATGCCCCCAGCATGCTGTCCTATTCGGCAGACGGCTCGCGGTACGGCGTCGGATTTTTCATTCCCTTCGTCGTGCTCACGTTTTTAATGGGATTCATCGTGCAGGAAATGACCGTACGCCTCGGTGCCGTCACGCACCGCGGCCACGCTGAACTCATCTTCGATCGCTTCGGGAAATTTTGGGGATTCTTTGCCATGGGCGACTTGATCCTTGGGAATTTCCTGACGCTGGTGACGGAATTCATCGGCGTTCGTGCGGGTCTGGGCTTTTTCGGCATTCGTCCGGCCGTCGCGGTAGGCGGCGCGCTGGTCGTCGTTGCTGGCGCAATCACCACCGGCCGATACTGGACCTGGGAACGAATCACGCTGAGCCTCGCGATCTTCAACGGGCTATTTATTCCCGCGGCGATTCTGGCGCGGCCCGATTGGCACGCTGTGGGCCGCGCGATGGTCACCTGGATGCCCTTACCGACTGGCAGCCGCTACGACATTCTCGTGCTGATCCTGGCGACGATCGGCGCCACCGTCACTCCGTGGATGCTCTTCTTTCAGCAAAGCGCGGTGGTGGATAAAGGGATGCAGCCGCGCGACATTAACGCTGGCCGCTTCGATACCGTTCTCGGTGCTTTACTCGCCGCGGCGTTTGCCATTGCCGCGATTCTCGCCACCGTGCCGCTGTTTCACCACGGAATTAACGCTGCCGACTTTCAAGCCGCGCAATTCGCGGAAGCACTGGAGCCGCTCATCGGTCATGCCGGCGCAGCGCTCTTCGCTCTGGGCATATTCGAAGCGGGGATCGTTGCGGCAATCGCTATCTCGACTTCGTCGGCATACGCATTCGGCGAGGTGCTGCAAACGGGGCACAGCCTCAACCGCCCGCTCCGCGAGGCTTGGCCTTTTTATCTGACGTTGCTTGGTTCAGCCAGCGCTGCGGCAGCGCTGGTGCTTATTCCGCGGTTCCCTTTGGAGTTCGTGGTCTTGACGGTGAACGTGATCGCAGTTCTGGCGATGCCTCCCGCGCTGGCGTTTCTGTTGCTGCTGGTCAACGACCGCGAAGTGATGGGCGAGCACGTGAACGGCTTTTGGACCAACCTTGCAGGTATCACTGTGACAGTTCTTTTGATTGTCGCGGGCCTGGGTTTCGGCGTCGCGACCGTGTTTCCGAAGTGGCTGGGAGGATAATCCGTTCCGCATTGATTTAGCGCGTTTGGAAATGTAATTTTGATCGAGAGGTTGCAATTTGAACCCAGCATACACAGGCGCTTCGCAAGACCAACGCGCGCTCGCGGGCGTGGAAGTGAATTCCGAGCAATTGACCCTGCAGGATCCGCGTGCTGTCTTGTCATTGCTGGAGGCCGACCAGGTAGTCGCGGCCAAGCGGCGCACGCATTTCGGTCGGCAGAAGCTATCGGTTAAAACCCGAGTGCTGCTGTGGTGTTTGCGCGTGTATGTCGTGGCGATGTTCGTGATCGTCGCGATTTCGGTGTTGCAGGCCATTCACGCCGCTCGTTAATTCTCCTGCAAACGGTTGAAAATCCTCGCTCGCAGTGCGAAAATTTTGCGGTGGCTGAAAGGCTCCTCAGGAAGCTCCAAGAAGCATGACCTCCGATAAATCCGCTGAAGGCAAAGCTAAATTCCCGTCGCGATCGCAAGTGCTGGGGATCTTCGTGATATTCATCATTGTCGCGGTGGCAGGCGGGATCATGGTGTACGCGTTGAGTGATTGGAGCGCACCTCAACAGGCGCGGCAGATGCCCAATCCGGTTCCGGCGACGCCGCAAACCATTGCGGCCGGCATGAACATCTACATGGACCGTTGCCAGAACTGCCACGGAGAACACGGCAACGGAAAAGGTTCGCGCGCGGACAAGCTTTCCGTGCAGCCCTCGGATTTTACCGCCGCGCACGCGATGGTTACGCAGACGGACGGCGAACTCTTCTGGAAAATCTCGGAAGGACACAAGCCGATGCCGTCGTTCAAGAAAAAATTGACCGAGGAAGAGCGCTGGCAACTTGTGGATTTTATCCGCACATTTTCGCAAGGCGCGGGAGCCGCGCCGGCTCCCGCTGCTTCGTCCACCGCGTCGCCCGCCAAAGCCGCCGCGGCTAACTGACAGCGCGGCCAAACTATCTCTGGACCTCGAGCCGCCGCAAAAGCGAATTCCACCGCCGCTGAACTAATTCAATTTCGCGAGCGCCTCGGAAACTTCCTTCAGATCCGGGACCGTGGGAATGTCGTAATTCTTGAACCAGGCGACTTTTCCCGAGCGGTCAATGATCGCTATGGCGCGGCCGGTGATGCCCTTTTCCGCGAGATAGACGCCGAATTTTTCGCCGACGGCGCCGCGAGGCTGAAAATCGGCGAGCAGCGGGTAGTGAATGCCCATTTTTTCGGCGAAAGCTTTGTGCGACCAGGCGCTGTCCACGCTGATGCCGAGCACTTGCGCGTCGAGCTGTTCGAAACGCTTCATGTCGTTAACGAAGCAAGCGTGCTCGTTCGTGCACACCGGGCTCCAATCGAGCGGATAGAAGACCAATACCACGTTTTTCTTGTCCTTGAATTCCGAGAGCTTTACTTCCTTCTGGTTCTGGTCCTTCAGCGTAAAATCGGGCGCGGCTGCCCCTACTGAGATTGCCATTCCTGATCCTCCCTGTTCGTTCAGTGAACGAAAAATTGCGTGCGTGTTTTTCGTACAGCACCATGATAGCTGATGGCTCTCGCTCCGACAAACAGCGCCGAGGCAACGACAAAGACTTAACACAGAGTTCACTGAGAAAACCTTCAGAACACAGAGGAAGCAACTGCCGGACTGCAATGCAGAATTTGCACTCGCGCGCTTTTTTGCGGCGGTCTGTTACTATACGGCGTTGGAGGCGCTTGGCGCGCGGAACATCTTGAGCCGGATTTCGTACGATGAGGCATATCCTGGGATTGAAATCCTGCCGCGCAGCCGCAACTGGTGGGCGTGGCTGAAGGGCACGCCGCCAGAATGCATTCATCTGGGCGAGGAATGCGGTTGGATCGCGACGCTGCTGCCGGATACGTTGTACCTGAAAGGAAAGCGAGCGCAGCGCAGCGATATCGTGCGGCCGGAAATCACGTTGTGCCGAGAGTGCCTGGAAAGCGCGGTGCTTGCGGACCTGGAAGCGTTCGAGGGGCGTGTGGTGGGGTTCGAACCGGATCCGGAACTTTTCACGCAGTATTTTTTTGTGGGGCAGGCGGATTTCGAAGCGGCCGGTTTGCGGCCGGAAGTAGCGCAGGCGATTGTTGCGCGGCTGAAACAAGTGGATGCGGTATGCGGCGAGTGCGGGTTTCCGGCGAAGTGGTTGTGGCTTTCGCGCGAGCAGGTGCCGAGCCTGGATGAAGCGGAGCAGATTGCGGCGGCGCCGGGAGAATGGTACTGCGCGAAGCATGGCGCGCGGAATTTGCTGGCGGCTTTTGCGCGCATCGCGGACGCGAATATTTTTTATATGAATTTGCCGTACGGCGAAGCCGGCGCGTACGTCTGGATCTGAAAATGGAATTGCGCGAAGTAGTGGATAAATATCTGAAGGTTGCGGGCCGCTACGGGAAACTGGTGCCGATCTCATCGCTGGGCCTTTCGCATGCGGAAGCTGAGAGCGCGTTTGATGTGCTCGACGAGGATTACCACATCAGCCGGTTTTTTCATTTTCATCAGGGAACCGGGGAGAAATTCAAGATCAACGGATTTCCGCACACGGATATTTCGATTGATGCGGGAGTTCGCGAGATTTTGTAGGGGCGTCGGCGCGTGGAAATGTCCAATGCGCCCATCTGTACGCGGCCCCTTAAGGTTTTAGCGAAAAGCAGATCCCTCGCTGCGCTCGGGATGACAGCCGCTACAGTCTATTTGGACGACGTTCGTTTCTTGCCCTGGCACAAATGGCGTACTGAAGTGCGCCGCTACAAAACCCGCTCATTTTAGTGGTGGGTGGAAATCGAATTCGGGGTCTATGTCCACCGGGATGTCTGTGGTTTTTGCCAGCGCGGCGGTTAATTCCGGGGGCATCTGGCCGTATTTTTTGAACCAGGCTTCAGTGCGGGCGCGGTCACCGGTGGCTTCCTGTTCCAGCAACTCCTTCGCCAGCGAGGCGATCGCTCCGGGCATTTTTTCGAAGTCAATTTCGTACAGGCCCGTCGCGGGATCGCGGCGGATGGCGCCTTGTTCCGTGTAGTAATTGAACTGCATGATTTCGCCCTGGCCGTGAGCTTCGGCGATGCCAAAACGCACGGTGCGAAAGATTCCCGCGACGTAGGAAGCGTAGGTGGTGTTGCGGTTTTCCTTGGGAACCACGCCGTGGTCAATCAGCCAGCCGTAACAAAATTCTCCGACGACGTCTGCCTTTGATTCTTCGAGGGCCGAATACGCGGAGCCGATGGCTTCATTGATCGGGACTTTGCCCGGCGCCGTGCGAGCGAAGGTAGGCCCGAGACCGTGGGAGATTTCGTGCATGATGGTGTCGGCCATGTAGCCTTCGCCGCTGGCCATGGCGGCCTGGTCGGCGCGCATCACGCGCTGCGCGAGCGGAAGAATGATGTAGTTCACGCGCGCGTCCATGAAATTCTTCCAAAACATTTTCTTCGAACCTTTTTCCTCGTGGATGCGCGGATCGTTCGGCAGATTGTCGGCCACCGCTTGATAGCCGTGTAGCAGATCGCCCGCGCGATACGGCGAGTCCACCACTTCCATGGGCGCATGTTGTCCACGCTCGCTGGGCAAATCGGCGGCAGACAGCGGCAGCGCTTCCTGCAGTTCCGGAACGTATTTCTGGTAGAGCGCGAGTTTTTCGCTCTCCGCGTCGTTGCGAATCATGACGGATGCGCCGTATGTGGTTTTCACGCCGAGGAGCCCATCGTCGTAGACCTCGTAGGGAGCGAAGACTACGTCGAATTTGGGATTTGCGAGATCAAGCCAGGCGATGTCGCTCGCGTAGTAGTCGTCGCTGAGCAACGCCTCCGCCCTCAGCCGCAGAAACTTCGCAAACGTCGGGTCGTCGCTTAGGTCTGCGGCGTCGCGAAGATCTTTGGCCATCGGCTCGAGGAATTCGCGGTACTCGACGTGGTACGGGATAGCGACCAAATCCGAGTCGTCGGAGGTCTGCGGCTTATCGCGTACTACTGTATAGGGCGAATACAGCGCCGTCTTTTGTTCCGGGTGTTTCGCGACGTAGGCGTCAAATTTCTCCTTGGTCATGTCCTGTGGGAAAAAGCCGCGGCCGGGAGGCATGGGTTGGGTGCCGACGAAGGGCTTGTTGTCGTCAATCAGGTCGAAGCGGCTGCCGTTGATTTTCAGGTAGCGGCGGAGCAGTTCGTCTTGCGGATCTTTGCTATTCGCGAGCAAGAGATAGAGTTTCAGGCCTTCGGGGTCGCTTTGGCGCCAGTAGATGCAGTCGAGGAGGCCGGAGGCGTCCACGAGTCTCTCGACCATTTTGATTTCGCGCGCTGAGAGGCCCTGGGAATTGAAGGGCATGTGGACGAGTTTGAATTTGGCGACGCGTTGGGCGAGATCGGGGACTACGTAGGGTTTGGCCGCGTCGGATGCTGTGCGTGGATCCGTTGATTTCGGCGGGCCTGCCAGCGCGGCGACGGCTACGAGGGTGCAGGCGCAGACTGCGGCGGTCATTTGCTTGGTGAATTGTTTGGTCATGGGCTGGGATTCTATCGTGCGGGGCGAATCGGCGGTAGGGCAGAGATTCGGAAATTGAGGTGCGCGCAGCGCTGCGCGGAAGTGCTGAGATGTTGGCGATTGATTTGGGTTGCCGGTGTTTGTTTCGTAGGCGATACAATGATTTCTAATCGCCGGGGTTTGCGATTGATTTTGGCGGGATTGTCGATTAGATCGCGCATGCAACATTGTGACATTGGGGTGGATTCGGTGTTTTGTGATGGAGTTCGTCGCTCGAGATCAGCGCCTGCGGGGATCCCTCGCTGCGCTCGGGATGACAACGTAAGGCTAGAGCCGGCGGGACGCCGGCGCTACGGGATTTTGCGGTTCGCGGAAATTATTATTTTGCAACGACGGTGGTGCGGTTTAGGCGGCTTTCCAGGCTTTTTTGTTCTTCGCGGATTTCCTTTGGGAGGCGGTCGCCGAATTTTTCGAAGAACTTTGACGTGGCGGCGGCTTCTTCGGCCCAGTCGGCTGGGTCTACGCGGAGAAGTTCTTCTACTGTGGCGCGGGTGATGTTCAGACCGTCTAGCGTGAGCGAGCTTGGCGTGGGCACATAGCCTATGGGAGTTTCGGTGGCGGCGGCGCGGCCTTCGATGCGGTCTAGCATCCATTTCAGGACGCGGACGTTGTCGCCATAGCCGGGCCAGAGGAATTTCCCGTTGGCGTCCTTGCGGAACCAATTCACGTGGAAAATTTTGGGCGGATTTTTGAGTTTTTTGCCCATTTCCAGCCAGTGGCCGAAATAGTCGGCCATGTTGTAACCGCAGAAGGGAATCATGGCCATGGGATCGCGGCGCGTGACGCCGACGGCGCCAGTAGCGGCAGCGGTGGTTTCGGAAGCCATCGTGGCGCCGACAAAAACTCCGTGTTGCCAATTGCGCGATTGATACACGAGCGGAGCGAGCCGTTCCCGGCGGCCGCCGAAAATGATCGCAGAGATCGGCACGCCTTCGGGATCTTCCCAATGAGGCGAGATCGACGGCGATTGGCGCGCGGGGACCGTGTAGCGCGAATTGGGATGCGCAGCGGGACCTTTGCCGGGCGTCCACGGTTCGCCTTTCCAGTCAATCAAGCCCGGAGGCGGAGGAGTGCCCATGCCTTCCCACCAGGGTTCGCGGGCGGCGCTGATGGCGACGTTGGTGAAAATCGTGTTGCGATGCAGCGCGGCCATCACGTTGGGATTGGTTTTTTCGTTGGTGCCGGGGGCGACGCCGAAGAAGCCGTTTTCGGGATTGATAGCGCGTAGCGAGCCGTCGGAAGCGATATGCATCCAGGCGATGTCGTCGCCGACGGTCCAAACGCGATAGCCCTGCGATTCAAGAGAAGAGACCATCATGGCAAGGTTCGTCTTGCCGCAAGCGCTCGGAAAAGCGGCGGCCATGTAGGTGACTTTGCCAGTGGGGGCTTCCAGGCCGAGGATGAGCATGTGCTCGGCCATCCAGCCTTCGCTGCGGGCCATCCAGCTGGCGATGCGCAGGGCGAAACACTTCTTGCCGAGCAGCGCGTTGCCGCCGTAGCCGGAGCCGACGCTCCAGATCAGTTTTTCTTCCGGGAAATGCATGACGAAGCGGCGTTCGGGGTCCACGCCTGCGAGGGCGTGGAGGCCAGGCACGAAATTGTCCGTGTTGCCGATGCGGTCGAAGGCCGCTTTGCCCATCCGCGACATGATGCGCATGCTGGTGACGACGTAGCGGCTATCCGTGATTTCGACGCCCAGGCGGCTGTACGGAGAACTTTCCGGGCCGAGGATGTAGGGCGCAACGAACATGGTGCGGCCCTTCATCGAGCCTTCGAGGATGGGGCGGACTTTGGCTTTGCCGTCCTCGGGAGACATCCAGTTGTTGGTGGGGCCGGCGTCATCCTGGTTGCGGGTGCAGATGAAAGTGACGCTTTCAGTGCGGGCCACGTCATTGGGATTGCGGCGGTTCAGGTAAGAGTGCGGGTAGGTGGCCGGATTGAGTTCGGTGATGATGCCGTCGTGTTCGAGGCCGCCGAGGAAGTGGTCGTTTTCGACGTCGGAGCCGTCGCACCAGACGATTTGATCGGGTTGCGTGAGGCGCGCGGATTCCTCAACCCATTTTTCAAGTGGTGTGGACACCAAGCCTCCGAGAATTACAACGGGGAGGGCCGCCCGGCTGGCGGGCTGGGTTAGGCACTCTTTTTTATAGCTCAAATAACTACAGTTTATACCCATAAAAGTCTAGGTCACGCGGTGGGGAATTGCAAGGGCAGGCATGGGTGGGCGGACACCCGAAGAGTAAACGAGAAGACTGACGGCCGGGCAAGCTGGGGCGCAGTAAGCAGCGCCCCTACGGACGAATCGAGAATTGGCTATGCGGATGAGAAAGTGGGATAACAAATCCGGACGTGCTAAGCTGCACGATATGGAAGTAATCCTGCACATTCCCGATGATGTGGCTAAGCGGCTCGCGGCTGCCGGCGGCGATGTCTCGAGGCGCGCCCTTGAAGCACTGGCCTTGGAAGGTTACCGGGAGCGGGCTCTGACGCTGTTCCAGGTTTCTGAAATGCTGGGGCTATCTCGGGTGGAAACCGAAGACTTTCTAGGCCGGCATCACGTTGTGCTTGCAACGATCGGGGCTGCGCAGCTGGATCGAGAAGCGAGCGTGTTCGACGCGACGTCCCGACTTCGATAGCGCCGATAAACAGCATTGCCATCCCTTGCTCTGCGCGCGAACCAGACGAGTCCAGCCTGAATGCTATAATTCGCGGACTATGTATGCGCGGAAGCTTGCGGCTGAGATCGTGATTGGGGCGGAGCGGCGTGCTGCGCCTTTGGAATGGTTGGATAGTTTTTGCATGCGGAATTTTACGGGGTCGGCGGAATTTGACGATACTTTGCCTGTCGGTGAAGGCCGTCTGGAGGCTGGGTTGGCGGTGAATCCGGACCGCTTGGCTGCCGCGATGGGTGAGTGGTTTACGAAGAGGGGGAAGGGCAACGGGCAGGCGGTTACGGTGGAGTTGCGGGAGATTCGCGCGGATTGATTGATTGCACGGCGTGCAGCTTTGTGGATATGAAATAGCGGTTTGCTACGAAATTTCGGACTTCAGTAAAGGCAAATCCTTCTTGGCGCGAAGCCGGTTTTAAGCGGACGAACTTGATTGGGAATCACTAGTAGAAAAAGAAGAGCCGAACCCTTCCTGCGTATGATTGGGGCGTTGCAGCGGTCATCGCAGGAGAAGTTCGGCTCCTCACAATTCATTTGACGCTGGCGCGGAGGGTCGGTTAGCAGCGGGTTGCGCAGCGCGGTGTGAATGACGAGGAGAGAGCCCTCGCTCCGCTCGGGATGACAAACGCATGCCGCAGCTAGGTCGGAGGTTCGGCTGCGGCGTAGGCGCGGCGATGGATTTATTCGGCGGTGCCGTAGGTGTCGCCGTCTTCTTCGCGGCGGTAGGGGACGCGTTGCAGCAGGGATTTGATGCGGGGCATGGCTTCTTCTGCGGCGGCTTGGCCTGCGGCGATCAGTTGGGGAGACTTGACGAATTCGTCCCAGAGGATGTGATGGACGTCGGGCTCTAGTAGGACGTCACTGGCGGCGCGCCAGGGTTGATTGGCGACCGTTTGAATGATGGAGAAGGAGCGGGAGATGACCTCGATGGTGTTGCGCGGCGGAGAATCGAGCAGGCCCGGTTCCAAGTGAACAGAGATCACCATTTCGGCGCCCAGCTCGCGAACGGCGGGGGCGGGAACTTGTTCGGTGAGGAAGCCGTCCACCAGAAAATGACTGCGATATTCCACCGGAAGAAAAAGTCCGGGATAGGCGCAGGAGGCGCGCAGGGCCGGACCGATTTCGCCGCTGGTGAAATGAACCGATTCGCCTTTCAGAAGATCGGTGGCGACGATTGCGAGCGGGATGCGCATCTCGTGAAAATATTTCGCGGTCGCAAGGCGTTGCAGGAAATCCTGCAAGCGGTCGTTGGAAGCCATGCCCATGCGTGAAAGAGTCCAGCGGCCGAAATCGCGGAAGCGGGTGAGGCTGGCTTGGTGGGCCATGTCGTCAAGCGAGGTACCACTGGCGTACGCGGAAGCGATCAGGGCGCCGACGCTGGTGCCGGCGATGAAATCAATGGGAATTTCATTTTGTTCGAGCGCGCGCAGGACTCCGACGTGGGCGATGCCGCGCGCGAATCCGCCGCCGAGGGCGACGCCTACTTTAGGGCGTTCGCCGGGGCCATAGGCAAAGTCCCGCAGTCCGCGGATCGCTTTGCCGAGCCATTTGGTGGTGATTCCCCTGTCAGCCATAGCGCACTCTATAGAACACTTTAACTCAGTTCGCGACTCGCGGTCTTTCCGGTTGACCGCTTCGTAGTGCTTTTGTAACCTCGCGGGGTTGTCCAGAGGTAACTAACTCATGAAGCGTCGTATCGAAAGAGTCGCGGTACTTGGAGCCGGCACGATGGGCGCGCGAATCGCCGCGCAGCTGGCGAATGCCGGTATCCCATGTTTTCTTCTCGATATTGTTCCGCCAGAATTAAATGCTGATGAAAAGCGCATGGGGTTGACGCTGGAAAACCCGGCGGTGCGTAATCGGATTGTAATGGCGGGACTGGAGGCGGCGAAGAAATCGCGGCCTGCGGCTTTTTTTACGCCGGAAACGGCGCGGCTGGTGACTCCGGGGAATCTGGACGACGACATCGCGTGGTGCGGCCAGGTGGATTGGATCATCGAGGCGGTGGCGGAGAATCTGGAGATCAAGCGGAATTTGTTTGCGCGCGTGGAAGCGGTGCGCAAGCCCGGGACCATTGTTACGTCGAACACTTCGGGGCTGCCGATTCAATTGATTGCCGAAGGTCGCTCGGAAGATTTTCAGGAACATTGGGCCGGGACGCATTTTTTTAATCCGCCGCGTTACATGAAACTGGTGGAATTGATTGCGGGGCCGAAGACGCGGCCGGAAGTGCTGGAATCGCTCGAAGAGATTTGCGATTTGCGATTGGGCAAGGGCGTGGTGGTGGCGAAAGACACGCCGAATTTTATTGCGAACCGCGTCGGAACGTTTTCGATGTCGAATGTGCTGCGCAAAATGCAAGAACTGGAGATGACCATCGAGGAAGTGGACGCGTGCACGGGGCCGGCGATCGGACAGCCGAAATCGGCGACGTTTCGCACGGCGGATTTGGTGGGGCTGGACGTGCTGGCGCACGTGGTGCGGAATATTTATGAGAACGTGACGGGCGATGAATCGCGGGAGATTTATAAGCTGCCGCCATTCGTCGAGGAAATGCTGAAGCGCGGCTGGCTGGGCGACAAGACCGGCGGCGGATTCTACAAAAAGGTGAAGAAGGGCGGCGACAGCGAAATCTTGACGCTCGACTGGCAGAAGATGGAATACCGCCCGCGGCAGAAAGCGAAGTTCAGTTCGATTGAGGCGGGGAAAGGAGTTGAGGACACGCGCGAACGCGCGCGCATGCTGGTGACGCCCGCGCTCGAAGGAAAAGGCGGCGACAAAGCGAACCGGTTGCTGTGGTCCGGGCTTAGCGAAACGTGCCTTTACGCGGCGCGGCGTATTCCGGAAATCGCCGATCGAATTGTGGATGTGGACCGCGCGATGCGTTGGGGATTTGCGTGGGAAATGGGGCCGTTCGAGACCTGGGACGCGATTGGCGTGGAGCGCATGGGGACGGCGCTCGAGCGCGAAGGCAAAGGATTGCCGCCGGTGGTTCGCAAGGTTTTGGGGACGCCGGGGAAAACTTTTTACGAAACTGAAAAAGGAACAACGAGCTATTTCGATTTGACGGCGAACGCCTGGAAGCCGGTGAAGGAGCCCGGCGGCATCATTATTTTGAAGTCGCTGAAAGAGCGCACGGGAGTGGTGCAGAAAAACGCCGGGGCGAGCTTGATTGATCTGGGCGATGGAGTGGTGTGCTGCGAATTTCACTCCAAGATGAATTCGATCGGTGGCGATCTGGTCGCGATGGTTCATGCGGGGATCAACCGGCTCAGTTCGGACTTCGACGCGATGGTGGTAGGCAACCAGGCCACGAATTTTTCTGTGGGCGCGAATCTCATGTTGGTGCTGATCAGCGCGCAGGAAGGCGAGTGGGACGATATTCACATGGCGGTGCGGCAATTCCAGCGCGTGAATATGGCGATCAAGTACGCGCCGCGTCCGGTGGTGGCCGCGCCCCAAGGCATGGCGCTGGGCGGCGGGTGCGAGATCAGTCTGCATGCCGCGCGGATTCACGCGGCGGCGGAGGCGTATATAGGGCTGGTGGAGACGGGAGTGGGCTTGATTCCGGGAGGCGGCGGAACGAAGGAAATGCTGATTCGCGCGAACGAACATTCGGCGGGCGGCGAAGATCTGGATTTGTTCCACGCGTTGAAGCCCGTGTTCGAAAATATTGCAATGGCCAAGGTGTCGACGAGCGCCGAAGAGGCGCGCACGCTGGGTTATTTGCGGCCTGCGGATTTGGTGGCGATGAATCGCGACCGGCAAATCGCGGACGCGAAGCAGACGGCGCTGGCGATGGTGCGCGCGGGTTATCGTCCGCCGGCGCCGGCGGAAATCAAGGTGCTGGGCGAGGAGTTTCTGGCAGCGGCGAAATTGGCGATTCACACAATGGTGCGCGGAGGATTTGCGTCGGAGTATGACGGAGTGGTGGGGCGGAAGCTGGCTTCCATTTTGGCTGGCGGAGCGATCACGGCGCCACAGAGCGTGTCTGAGCAATATGTGCTGGACCTGGAGCGCGAGGCGTTTGTGAGTTTGTGCGGGGAACGCAAGACGCAGGAGAGGATGGCGCACACTTTGAAGACGGGGAAGCCGCTGAGGAATTAAGTCAAGAACGCCACTGAGCCGCAGAGACGCAGGGACACAGAGCCACAGGACACAGAGAAAAGAGGCAAGGACGCCTAGCGGTGAAAGGCAGGCCAGCAGCAAACTGACGAGCATTGCCAAAACCTTACTGATTGCGCGTTCGACGCCCTACAAAAACCGACAAAGTGAGGCTTCCTACTGCAACTTTTCCGGGGGTGATGGGTTTGTAACCGCCGGAGAAACCAAATCACGTTGGGCTGTATCTAACGTCCTGACATCCAGTAAATTTGGAAATCAGGGTGTGTGGAATTCAGGGAACTTTTTTCAGCGATTTCAGGAAACACAATATTCATGCTCCTCTTACGCCTTGATTAGCGCCGCGCTGGTGTGCGGCAGGAGCGCCGAGGATTCATCCACCATCCACGATGAAAGTTAACGGAGAACTCTGATGCGAAAGAATATCGGGCTGTTTGCACTCGTAGCGGTGGTGATGGCGAGCTCCATGGTATTGACGGCGTGCGGAGGCGGGGGAGGCAGCACACCGCCGCCTACGAATGATCTGGTGATCGTGCCGGGGGCGGCGAGCGTTCCGGTTTCGCAATCGGGACAATTCAGCGCGTATCTGGCGGGCGTGGGGCAGTCGGCCACCTGGACCGCGAGCGGCGGAACGATTGATAACACCGGGCTGTTCATGGCTCCATCTTCTCCGGGAAGTGTGACTATTACGGCGATGTCTGGTTCCAACACTGGGACTGCCACGGTGCAAGTAGTGGCGGCGCAGCCGGTGGCGGTGAGTCCGGCGGTTTTGACGGTGCCGGCGGGAGCGACGCAGACGTTTACCGCGACGCCTGCGGCGGGAGTGTCGTGGAGCGTTGCGGGGCTGCCCGGTGGCGATTGCGTTTCGCCGCCATTCAATTCGACTACGCAATGCCACGGAACGATTAGCCCTGCGGGGGTATATATCGCGCCGCTTTCGCCGCCGACGGGGCAGACGGTGACGATTACGGCGACGTCGGGCGCGAATTCGGGAACGGCTGCGGCGACAATTTTGTTTTCTTCGGCTTCGCTGACGACCAACGGCACTGGCGGACAGTATGCGCTCGCGTTTACCGGCGTTGATTTCACGAATGGATTTCCGTTGGATGTGGCGGGAAGCTTCACAACGAGCGGATCGCCGACTTCGGCGTCCGGAACGATTACCACGGGCGAGATTGATATCAATAGCGGCACTGGAGGGCTGTCTGTCGGCTCGGGGATTACGGGCGGTACGTTTCAAGTGGGAGCGCTCGACGGCCGCACGTCAATGACCGTGCTGACGAATTCATCGGTCGTTTCTTCGTTCACGTTGCAGGTGACGGTCGGATCGAACCAGCACTCCCTGCTGATTGATTTTGACAATTTTGCGACTGGCAGCGGAACGTTGGACGCGCAGAATCCTACTTCCTTCGGAACGCTGCTCAATGGAAATTTCGCATTTGGCTTATCCGGACTCGATTCCACGACTCCCAATTTCTATCCGCTGGTGATTGCCGGCGCATTTCAGGCCAATAACGGGTCCATTCCGGTGAACTCGGTGACGGCGCCAGTGAACGTTCAGGACTGGGAAGATCTCTCGTTTTCGACGCCGGTAGTGACCAACGATCAAACCCTGAGCGGTTCGTATTCCGCGGCTGACGCAAACGGGCGCGGCACGATGGCGTTATCGAGCTCGGACCTGGGAACGATTACCGTTGCTTATTACATGACCGATCAAACGCACTTGAAGGCCGTGGAGATTGATACGGCGCAGACTTATATCGTCGCCGGGGATATTTACGGCGCACCGGCGTTGCCAACTGGATTGACCAGCGGAGTGGCGATGACTTTCGGCGGATTGGCGAATAACGCGTCATATGCGGGCGGCGCGGTGTTCCCGATCAACAGCGGCGGTACCTCGATAGGAACCGGCGGAGCGATGGATATCAATAATTTCGGCGCGGGATCATCGCAGAGCAACAATTCGATTACGAGCGGGAGCTATGCGAACTCGACGGGTTCGGGGATCGTGCCCGCGCGCTACCTGCTATCGCTGACGAACAATAAGGGCTCAAATCAATTCGCGGCATATACGTTCACGTCGGATGGACAGACCGGCGCGGAAATCATCGAGATAGACAACAACAACGCCAACGGCGTGCAAGGCGCGAGCGGGATTGCTTATCAGCAGGGGTCGCTGAGCACCTCGCCGGCCGGAACTTTCGCGCTGAATTTGACGGGCCAGGGGTTTGCGAAGTCGTCGGGCTCGTTCGAGCAGGATCTGGGCGGCCAGATTGTGCTGACGACTGGCAGCACCACGATTGGCGGGACACTGGATTTCAACAATCCCGCAACGAATGGGTCGCCGTTCAGCGGATTGCCTGTGAGCACGACCAGTATGCTTACGACAGCGGCCTCGAACGGGCGCGGGACCATGCTGCTGAAGACGACGGCTGGCGGATTGCCCGCGAACTTCAACCTGGTCTATTACATCGTGAATCCGACCACGGTGTTGTTGTTTGATTCCGACAACAATCGGGTGGCGAACGGCGTGCTTTCACTGCAGTACTAACCTCTTGAGCCAGGCGGATCGCCTGGTTGATTCTGTCGTCGAGAAGCGGTTGGCGTCGCTGTTGTGAGGGCGGGGCTGGGACGTCTTCTCGACGAACCTTCCTCCCACCACGCTGAAATCGAATCGCTGGCAGCCGAAGGTTCCGGCATGAGCGAATCGTCACTAGCTTTCACATCACCGCCACCGCTGGCGCTGAATGTGGACAACCTACAACAATTTCTCAATCGCGCGCTTAGCCGGATCATGATCGGCGAAATGCTTACAGTTTGTGGCGTGACCGCTGGTTGCGGTCGATGACGTTAGCACACGATACCGATCGGATTGAGTCCGAGCGACTCATCTTTCGCAGGATTGAAGAGGCAGATTTCGAATTCTTTGCTCGTATTCATGCGGATCCAATTGTTGCCAGATATCTCGGAAATGGAAGGCCGCGTTCTCTTCAGGAGACGCGTGCGTTACTAGAAACCTTCTATGAGACTTATAAGTGCTTGGAACGAGGTCCACTCGCTGTTGTGCGTAAGTCTGGCGGAGTGCTGATTGGCCGCTGTGGCCTTAGCGACATGGCGCTCGAGCTGAACACGGCATCTGGGAAATTGCCTCGGGTGTGGTATCAACGGTCGGAGGTCCCTTCGGACACGAACGTCATTTTCGAGCAAGAACTCGGATATACCTTTGACCGAAACTACTGGGGCCAAGGATATGGCAGCGAAGCGGCGGCCCGGGTGTTCGAGTATGCATCCTCCAGAACGCAGTTTCGACGCATCGTTTCCGTGATTCATCCCGACAATACTCCCTCGATTAAGATCGCGGAGAGATGTGGTGCGCGACAGGAAAATAATGTCATGCTGATGGGACAAAAGTGTTTCCGATTCGTATGGCCGGGGGTTTCGCATCACCATAAGTAGCCAGGTCTTTATCCCCTGCATGTGCTTCCAATGCTGAAATAAGCAGAAAATCTGGGTAACGCAAACGCTTTACGCGCGTCTGAAAGCGTAGCGAGCGGGTGTGTGTTGGCGTAGGTTTCGGGTCGGGGGTTGATTTCTGCCTGGGCGGTAAAAGCCTTGCATTAGCTGGAACCTGCCGATAGCATCGTGCGCTTTCAGACATTGTGGGCGTTGCAGCTGCGTCCCTGCCGCTTGCGATTGCGGCATCTGTGATGGCAGCGGAGCTGTGTGGTTTGTGTGGATGCAGATGAATCGAGAGGTGCGAGATGAGTGATCGTTGGAATCCCCGCAAAATTTCGCTGGCCGCGATTTTGCTTTGCTGCGCGGGAGTGATCGGGTGGGCGTGTTCCGCGCGCGGCGAAGGCGGCGAGCCGCGGTATTTTGCGATCAAGAATGCGCGGATTGTGCCGGTTTCGGGCGCAGGGATTGAGAACGGGACGGTGGTCGTGGCGTGCGGGTTGGTTGCGGCGGTGGGCAGCAACGTTACGATTCCGCCGGAAGCGTGGGTGATTGATGGCACGGGATTGACGGTATATCCGGGACTGATTGACGCGGGAACCAACGTCGGTTTGCCGCCCGAAGAGGGAGCGGGACAGCCAGCAGCAGGCGCCGGCGCGCGCCGGCGCGCGGCGCCAGCGGGCGGGATTGCGTCGGGGCCGGAAGACCGGCCGGGGACGTCACCGTGGCGCGTGGCGGCCGATGAATTGAAGCTTGATGACAAACGACTCGAAACCTGGCGCAGCGCGGGATTCACGACGGCGTTGACGATGCCGGACGGCGGAATTTTCCCGGGGCAGGCGACGGTGATTGATCTGGCGGGTGAGCGCGCGGGAGATTACGTCGTGCGCGCGATGGCCACCGTGCCGATTTCACTGAAGCCGACGGATGGATGGTTTACGTTTCCTGATTCGTTGATGGGCACGATCGGGTACGTGCGGCAGGTTTTCGACGATACGCGGTGGTACGCAGTGGCCGAACCGATTTACGACGACAATCCGACGACACGCGAGCGCGTACCTTACGACCGCACGGAAGTGACGCTGCATCATGCGCTGGAGAGGAAAGAAATTTTTCTGCTGCCGGGGAATAATTCGGTGCAAATTTTGCGCGCGTTGCGGCTGGCGGATGAATGGAAAATTCGCGCGGTGCTGTATGGCGGGCAGCAAGGGTACGCGGTGACGGAGACGCTGGCTGCCAGCAAGATTCCGGTGCTGGTGAGCTTGAAATGGCCGGAGCGGCCGAAAGACGCGGATCCGCAGGGCGAGCAGACTTTGCGGGAATTGCAATTTCGCGATCGCGCGCCGGGGACTCCCGCCGCGCTGGCGAAGGCTGGGGTGAAATTCGCGTTCTATTCCGACGGGCTTTCCGATCCCAAGGAAATTTTCAAGAGCGTGAAAAAGGCGACGGATGCGGGACTCGCGCCCGAAGCGGCTTTGCGCGCGATGACTTTGGATGCGGCGGATATTTTGGGATTGAGCGACCGGATGGGCAGCATCTCTCCGGGGAAAATCGCGAACCTGGTGGTGACCGACGGCGACATTTTCGGCGAGAAGACGAAAGTGAAGGATGTGTTCGTGGATGGGAACTGGTTCGAGATCCATGAAGAAGCGCCTGCTGCGAAACCTGATGAAAAAAAGAGCGGTGAGAGCGACAAAGCGGGCGTCGCGGCGCCGCAGGACATCGAGGGGGTGCGGCGATGAAGCGAGCGAATCTACTGAAGATGGCGCTGGCTTTCGCGGCGGCGATTGTGACTGCCGCCGCGCCGATAGCGACGCGCGCGCAAAATCCCGGCACGATTTTGATCCAGAACGCGACCGTGATGACTGTGACGCACGGCAATATCGAGCACGGCTCCATTTTGATTCGTGATGGCAAAATCGCGGAGGTGGGAACGGATCTGAAGGCGCCGGAAGGCGCGGCGGTGATTGACGCGACGGGGCAGTACGTGATTCCCGGAATCATTGATTGCCATTCGCACATCGCGATTGACGGCGGCGTAAACGAAGGAGCGCCGGCGGTTTCTTCGATGGCGAATATCAAGGACGTTTTGAATCCGGATGACATTGATATTTACCGCGATCTCGCCGGCGGCGTTACCGCGGCGAATATTTTGCATGGCAGCGCGAATCCCATCGGCGGGCAGACGATCGTGATAAAGCTGCGCTGGGGCAAGCCGGCGAGCGAATTGCCATTCGAGGGCGCCTTGCCGGGAATCAAATTCGCGCTGGGCGAAAATCCCAAGCGCTCGAATTTCACGGTTCCACCGGGAGTTCCGCAGCGTTATCCGGCGACGCGGCTAGGCGTGGAGGAAGTGATCCGGCAGGCGTTCACCGAAGCGCGCGAATACAAGAAGCAATGGGACGATTACAACCGGCGCAAAGCGGCCGGCGAGCAGAATCTGATTCCGCCGCGGCGCGACGAGAAACTTGAACCGCTGGTGGAGGTGATGGAAGGAAAACGCTACGTGCACGCGCACTGCTATCGCGCGGACGAAATCATGATGCTGATCCGCGTGGCCAATGAATTTGGGTTCAAGGTGAAGACGTTCCAGCACGTGCTGGAGGGTTACAAGATCGCGGACGAGATTGCAGCGTCGGGCGCAGGCGGGTCCACTTTCTCCGATTGGTGGGCTTACAAGATGGAAGCGTTCGACGCGATTCCCTACAACGCGGCGCTGATGACGGAGCGTGGCGTCGTGGTGTCCGTCAATTCCGATGACGCGCAGGAAGCGCGGCAATTAAATCAGGAAGCAGCGAAGAGCATGAAGTACGGCGGTCTTTCGGCCAATGACGCGTTGAAGCTGGTGACGCTGAATCCGGCGATTCAATTGGGGATTGATAATCGCGTTGGTTCGATTGACGTGGGCAAGGATGCGGACCTGGCCATTTACAATCACGATCCCTTGAGCGTTTATGCGCTGGTGCAGAAGACGCTGATTGACGGCCAAGTTTATTTCGACCGGCAAAAAGATATCGCGCAGCGCGCCGAGGTGGCTAAGGAAAAGCAGGCTTTATTGGATAAGGAGAAAAAAGCAGAAGAGGAAAAGAAGCCCGAAGAGAAGCCGGAGCAAAAGCCCGAGCAGAAGAAAAAAAAGCCGAAGGACGATAACGCGGACGGCGCGGCTGTGCGAGGTGCGCTGTGAGGATCACCGCGCGATTGACGGCGTTGGCTCTGTTCATTGCGGCGTTCGTGGCGATTCCAACGTGGGCGCAGACGGCGGGGACTGCTGCGACTCCGAGTGCGACTTATGCGATCAAGGGCGGCAAGGTGTTCACGCTGGCGGGAGCGCCGATCGAGCATGGCACGGTGATTATCCGCCACGGGAAAATCGTTGCGGTGGGAGCGGACATCGCGGTGCCGAGCGACGCACAAGTGATTGACGCGACTGGACTGGAAGTTTATCCGGGTCTGTTCGATCCCGTCACGCAGATTGGGCTTACGGAAGTGAGCGCGGTGAGCGCAACGCAGGATATTACCGAGTTGGGCGATTACAATCCGGAACTCGTCGCGGCGACGGCGGTGAATCCGGCGAGCGCACACATTCCGGTGACGCGCGCGAATGGCATTACGGAAGTGATCGCCGCGCCCGGAACGTCGGGATTTGATTCGCAAGGCGGCGGAATCATCGCGGGGCAGGCATCGGCATTCAATCTGGCGGGTTGGACGATGGCGGATATGCAAATCAAACGCTCGGTAGCGATGGTGCTGAATTGGCCGTCCATCCAGACGCGAACATTTGATTTTTCGACGTTCAGCATGAAGGAAAAGCCGTATAGCGACGCGAAGAAGGAATACGACAAGAACGTGAACGCGCTGAGCGATTGGCTCGATCGCGCGCGGCACTACGCGCAGGCGGTGGAGAAAGGTTCTCCGGCACTTTACGAGCGCGACTTGAAATTGGAAGCGCTGGTTCCGGTGGTGGAAGGCAAACTTCCGGTGCTGGTGATCGCCGATGATGAACGCGACATCCGCAACGCCGTGGAATTCTGCGGCAAGCAGAATCTGAAAATGATTCTGGCGGGGGGCGCGGAAGCGTGGAAAGTGACAGACCTCTTGAAGGAAAAGAAGATTCCGGTGATTTTGGGTCCGACGGAACGGCTGCCGCAGGAGGAGGATACGCCCTACGACAAGCCGATGACGCAGCCTTCGGAATTATTCGCGGTGGGAATTCCGTTTGCGTTTTCCAGTTTTGGCGCGGCGTTTTCGCGGCGGTTACCGCAATATGCGGGGACGTCGGTGGCCTATGGTTTGCCGCATGATGAGGCCTTAAAGGCTGTGATGCTGAATGCCGCGCAGATATTCGGGCTGGCGGACCAGTTGGGAACGATCGAGCCGGGGAAATTAGGGAACGTAATCGTTACGAGTGGCGATCCGCTCGAGATTCAGACGCAGGTGCGCTATCTGTTCATCCAGGGGCAGCTGACCAGCACGGACAACAAGCAGCGCGAGCTTTACGAGGAGTATCGCAAGAGGCCGAAACAAGCGCAACAGGCGGCGCACTAAGCTGCAGCGTTGGCGTCGACGCAGGGATAAGTTCAAAAGATTTAACACAGAGGCACTGAGCAAAGGCGGAGGGTACGGAAATGTCGTGCCTTTACTTCATCGCTGCCTGAATTTTGCACACGGCTGTGACGCCTTCGCAAAAGTTTCGCCTCGTTATTTTCGCGCGGTGAGTTTTTCTCGCATCGCCATCGTTTGAAAATTCTCCAGTCGCTCCAGGGCGCTTGGTTGCGCTTGGTGCCCAAAGCGTTCCCCCCGAGTACCAAAGTACCATTGCCGCAATTTGGCACCCGCCTTGAAAATTCACTTATTCATAGGAATTTAGGCATTTCTGGGGGAACGGCGTACTACGCCGAGAACTATGGCACCTCTCACAAAAGACTCGGTAGAAACTGCGAATCCTGGCAGCGGAACAGCGGTCCAGCAGCCACAGGCGGGGGCTCCGGCGAAGCCAGTAGCCGCAGGCGGCGGTCATCTGCGCGCGGATGCGATCTCGCTGGAAGTTCCCGTGAAAGTTCACGGCTCGCGTGTGACCGAAGTCGCGCGCGGAGTTGCGCCGCACACCGAACCCTTCGAAGAAGAAACCAGCACCATGATCGTGTTTCCGCAGGGCGCTGTATTGAGAATGTCCACGGCGGTGAGCGCGAGCCAGATGCTGGTGGTGACGAATTTGAAGACGCGGCAGGACGCGATTTGCCGCGTGCTGAAAGTGCGCACGTTTTCGAATATGCAGGGGTACGTGGAAGTTGAGTTCACCCACAAGCAGCCCGGGTATTGGGGCGCAATTTTTCCTGGCGAGGGCCCAGCCCCCTCGAATTCAGCTGCAGCGCCGGTCGCGACTGTCGTGGCGCCGAGTGCCGCGAATTTGCCGACGGCTCCGCCGCCGGTGATTACCCCGCTTGCTTCTGTTACGAGTTTGCCGAGCGTGAAGCCAGTCGCCCCTGCGGCCGTTGTTACGCCTCCGACGGTGGTCGCGCCGCCTACCGCGATTACCGCGCCTGCGGAGACGTTCGTCGCAGCGAAAAAGCCAGAGCCGACGTTTGCACAGATTGGCACGCAGGAAGAAGTGCAGCCGGCGGCTTCAGCAACTGTGCCCGCTGAAGTGAAATTTGTTGCGCCAATGCGCCCTGTGGCAGCAGCGCCTGCAGCGCCGATCGTCTCAGCGCCGCCGGCAGTGCACACAACTCCGACTCCGCAGGCCACGCCGCAGCCGACGCCTGTGCACACGGAGCACGTGGCGGAAAAAATTGTTTCGGAAACACCGCAGATGAACGCGGCGGCGCAAGCGCTGGCGGAAGCGCACATCGAGTTTGCGGCAGAGCCGGTAGCGCCTGCTTCCACGCTTTCCTTGACCGAACTGCGCGGCGACGAACAATCCGCGGCGGGAGTGCTAGCAGCTGCGTCGGATTCAGCCGCCGTGGAAGAGAAGCACGAAGAATCCGTTGGTGCCAGCTCGGCGAGCGGCAGCGGGATCGGAACATTCGGAAGCTTTAGCGGAGGCGCGGCGTTGGGCGGAAGCCGCGCGGCTTCCACGGAAACTTTTGGTGCGCGGCTCGATGGGAGCCTGGATGCGAGCGCTTCTCAGGCGAGCCAGCCGCGCGGAAATAATTGGATGTTGATTGCGGCGTGCGTCGTCCTGCTTTTCGCGGGCGTCTTCGGCGGCGTGTTTTATTTCCGCACACATTCCGGAGCGCCCGCAAATGGTTCCGCAGCAGCCAAATCAAATACGCCGGCTGTGCCGCAGCAGTTGGCGTTTCAATCGCCGTCGGACGCGCCGGAACAGCCGGTGCAGGACAACGGGGTAGCGCGTAACTCGGCGACGCATCCGGTTGCGATTGTCACGCAGTCGAACGCGCCGGCCGCGACCATGCGATCGAGTTCCGCGGCGGGCGAATCGGGACCTCACGTCGTGGATTCTGCGAAGCAAAATTCGAAAATTACCGCGGATATGGTCCAGCAGCAGCTCGAAGAGCATCCGACGGCTCCGCAACGCAGCGATGCGGGGCAAGCGGAAGCAGCGCCGGCTTTAGATCCCGCGGCTGAGGGGGAGTCTGAGAACTCGGGCGCGCTGAATGGAATCGTTTCCTCGAAAGTTCCCGTGTTGGCCGCGCCGGAAGTTCGGCCGGAGGGTGACGGGCCGGTTAGAGTTGGCGGAAATGTGAAAGAGCCGCGGTTGCTTTCGCGCGTGATGCCGGAATATCCGCTGGTGGCGAAGGAAGCGGGAATTCAGGGCGACGTGGTGATCAAAACCACGATTGATGCCAAGGGGAACGTGGTGAACGTCCAGATTGTGTCCGGCCCGCAGATGTTGCGCGGTCCGGCGCTGGCGGCGCTGCGACGGTGGAAGTACGAGCCGTCCACGCTGAACGGCCAGCCAATCGCGGTGCAGATGCTGGTGACGATCAAGTTCAGCCGGTAACACTGGGCTCGACGCTGAGAGTTGTTTGCAGCGCGAGCCACGCCGCGTGCCATGCGTTGCGCAATTTCCCGCCTCGATTTTCACGCTTCGTCATGAACAATAACCGCTTGCTCGTGGCTGTTGCTTTTCCTGTGCTGCTGCATCCAATATACTCAGTCACGGCTCTGAGTGGATCCGTGCGTTGCGAGGAACACTGCGTTTGCGAGGAGAAGAAATGCGCGAAGCTGTGATTGTTAGTTCGGTGCGGACGGCGGTGGGGAAGGCGACGAAGGGGACATTGCGCGCGACGCGTCCCGATGATTTGGCGGCGGTGGCGATTAAGGACGCGGTGACGCGCGCCAAAGGGTTGGATCCGAAGGAGATTGAGGATGTCGTGTTGGGCTGCGCGATGCCCGAGGCCGAGCAGGGGATGAACGTAGCGCGGATCGCGTCGTTGCGCGCGGGGTTGCCGGTGGAAGCGTCGGCGATGACAATCAACCGGTTTTGTTCGTCGGGATTGCAGGCGATTGCGATTGCCGCCGAGCGCATCATGGCCGGGCACGGCGACGTGGCGGTGGCGGGCGGCGCGGAATCGATGAGCATGGTGCCGATGGGCGGCAACAAAGTTGCGCCGAATCCGTGGCTGATGGACAACTATCCGGACGCGTATTTGGGCATGGGGCTCACCGCGGAAAATCTGGCGAAGAAATATGGGATCACGCGCGAGCAGTCGGACGAATTTTCGTTTGCGAGCCATCAGAAAGCGCTGGCGGCGATTGCGGCCGGAAAATTCAAGGATGAGATCGTGCCGGTGGCGGTGAGTTATACGGTGTTGGAAGCCGCGGCGAACGGCGGCGCGCCGGCGAATGGCGGGAAGCCGAAGACCGTGAGAGTGTCGTTTGATACGGACGAAGGGCCGCGCGCGGATACTTCGGTGGAAATTCTCGGAAAATTGAAGCCGGCGTTTCATACGCACGGCGTGGTGACGGCGGGAAACAGTTCGCAGATGAGCGACGGAGCCGCGGCGGCGGTGGTGATGAGCGGCGAGCGAGCGCGGACGCTGGGGCTGAGGCCGATGGCGCGCTTTGTGGCGTTTGCTGTTGCGGGGTGTTTGCCCGAAGAAATGGGCATCGGGCCGGTGAATGCGATTCCGAAGGCGTTGAAGATTGCGGGGCTGACGCTGGATCAGATTGACGTGATCGAATTGAACGAGGCGTTTGCGGCGCAGGCCTTGAGCGTGATCAAGGTGGCGGGGCTCGATCCCGCGCGCGTGAATGTGAACGGCGGCGCGATTGCGCTGGGGCATCCGCTGGGTTGCACGGGCGCGAAGCTGACGGCTACGATTTTGCGGGAACTCGAGCGGCGCAACGGGCGGTATGGATTGGTGACGATGTGCGTCGGTGGCGGTATGGGCGCGGCGGGGATTTTCGAGCGGGTGGCTTAAGGCCGTTCGAGCGGCAGCACGCGGAACTGGCGCTTTCCCTCGATGCGGTAGGTGGTGAAGTCGGCGTGATCCACGGTGAGAATCGCACTGAGCGATTCGCGTTTCGCGAGGTAAACGAGCGTGGCGTCGGCGAAATCCATGGGGCGATCCCAATAGCGCTGCATCAGCGTGCGCAGGCAGGGCAATTCATTATTATCGATGGCGCCAAGGACGACGGCGCCGGAACGCACGAATTTCCAGGCAGCCTCCATTTCGGTGCGCGAATCGCCCACCAAGTGGAATAGTGCGGTGAGAACGGCTTGCGAGGTCAGCAGAGGAAGTCGGAGCTGGCGAAACGCTCGCACACAGCCGGCATGCCAGCGATCACTGCGATCGAGTAGCGCGAGAATCGCACCGGTATCTATCAGGGCGCTAGGGGACACGGGTGCGTTCGCGGCGGCGTTGGATCCGGTCGCGGACGGACTTGCGCGCTGTTTCGGCGCGGCGAGAATTTCCGCTGGCGATAACGCCCAGGCAGCGCTCGGCACCGGCGTGCAGTGCGCGCTGCACTTCATCCCCGGCAACGTCGGCGCCGCTTTTCTTCAGCCAGTCACGGACCGCCAGATCCAAAACAGAGGAGACGGGCATCCTCCGCAGGCGCGCTTCGCGCTCGAGGTCCGACTTGAGTTCGCCGGATAGGCGCCAGCTGTAGACTTCTTCCTTCATGCACTACATTGTAGTGCAGCACTGACGATTCTGCAACTGGATTCGCTTCCATGAAAGACGGGTGGTAAATCGCGCGAAGAATTCCGGCATACATTCCACGCACTCTTGCCGGGAACGGTACGGGCCACCTAATCCGCAGGGCTCGCATCTGCTGCTTCAGAAATCGGGACGCGCGGGATCTAGGACTTCGCGCGACGTAGCTCGAGCAGTGACACGTCATTTAGGCCCCAGGCAATTTTTTAACTCCGATGTTTTCAAGTGATGGAGGCCATTATGCGCAGGTTCCATTTCGTGGGGATTTTTTGCGCCGCGTTTCTCTGCGTACTTGCAGTGTTCGGGTGCAGTTTGTATCCCGGCGGGAGCGCGGGGCCTCCGGCAGCGGTTTCCGTGGTGCAGGCCACCGATTTAGGAACGATTGCGACAAATCCGAAAATTGTCGGGAGAGACGGCGGATATAGCGGTGTGTTTGGCGGATATGCGGTTTGGGCTTTCGGCGACACTTTCCTTGCGAACCCGAACGCCGAGGGACAAATGCTCATCAGCGACTCTTGGGTGTACACCAGCGACTGCAACGCACAGGATGGCATCGGCGGATTTCAGGAGCGCGAGGACGCGGCGGGCGCGCCGACAATGCTCCTCACTCTGACCGCGGCGGAGCAGGCGTTCAACAACGCGCACCAGGGAAATCCGTGCCAGCAAACGCCATGCGGGGCACGCTGGGCGCTGTGGCCGGGAGCAATCGTTGCGGATCCGGCGCGCAATCGCGCGCTGGTTTTCTATCAGCTGGTTTCCGCGCAGTCCGGCAATTTTAATTTTCAGGCGGTCGGTCATTCGGTGGCGAGTTGGCAGAACTTCACGGATTTGCCGCAACGTCCCACGATCAATCCGGGAGCGGAGCATCCTGATTTGCTTTTCAACCAAAATGAACCGGGCTTTGGGGCAGCCGCGCTGGTGGATGGAGACACGCTCTACGCGTACGGCTGCTATTCGTCGAACTTTAGCGTTCCGTGTGTGCTGGGGCGCGTTGCGCTGGGCAGCGAAACGGAGCGAAGCGCGTGGACTTACTATGCGGGAAACGGAAATTGGTCGAGCAACCCCAGCGATGCGATTTCGGTGTTTACCGGCAACAACATTTTGAACGTTTCGTGGAACGACTACCTGCAGCAGTACGTGGCAGTGTATAACTCGCCGCTGGCTTCCAACGTGATGTTGCGCACCGCGCCGCAACCCGAAGGGCCGTGGTCGAGGGAAGTGATGGTGTTTGAGGCGCTCCAGCCGGCGGCGGGCGGAAACCCCGTGGACGATGCGCAGGCGCACCCTGAGTACAATCTCAATGGCGGGCAAACGATGTTCGTGACTTACTCGCATGCCACGGGAAGCTTTTCCAGCGAATTTCATCTCGTTTCGGTGCAGCTGCAGCGCACCAGCACGCCGGCTCAATAGGAATTCACTTGTTCATCGCGGGATTCAAGCGAACTAACATTTGTGGGTCAGACGGAGTTTGAGGGTGAGATTGCGCTCGCAGGGCTATTGCGCTGCGCGGCGTTGCGCGAGAGAATTCGTGGGCACGGAAAGCCAGGCACTTCTACGGAGAGAAAATCATGGCCACCACACCGGTATCGCAGATGCTGCATCGCGGCGGAGAATTTCTGATCGCGAGCAGCCGGCCCGAAGACGTCTTTACTCCTGCCGATCTTTCCGACGACCAGCGCTTGATCGGCCAGACGGCCGAGGAATTTGTGCAGAAGGAAGTGACGCCGGCGATTCCGGAGCTGGAGGCGCACAAGGACGAGCATTTGATGGCGCAAATGCTGAAGAAGGCCGGCGAGATCGGGCTGCTGGGCGGCGGGATCCCTGAGGAATATGGCGGCACCGGGCTGGACAAAGTGTCCGCGATCGTGCTGGCGGAAAAGCTGGCGGGCTACGGGTCGTTTGCGGTGTCCCACGGCGGGCATGCGGGAATCGGGACCGTGCCGATCGTTTATTTCGGAACGGAAGAGCAGAAGAAAAAGTATTTGCCGAAGATCGCCTCGGGTGAATTGCTTTCCTGTTATTGCCTCTCTGAGCCGCAGGCTGGTTCGGATTCACTCGCGGCGCGAACGCGCGCGGTGCTTTCGCCGGATGGCAAAAATTATATTTTGAACGGGCAGAAGATGTGGATCACCAACGGCGGATTCGCGGATGTGTACGTGGTGTTCGCGAAGATTGACGGTGAAAAATTTTCCTGTTTCATCGTGGAGCGCGGCACGCCCGGCTTTTCCGCGGGCGCGGAAGAAAAGAAGATGGGCATCAAGGGCAGTTCGACCACGCCGATATTTTTCGAGAATTCGCCGGTGCCCAAGGAAAACCTGCTGCACGAGCCGGGGCGCGGGCACGTGGTGGCGTTCAACACGCTGAATGCGGGACGCTTTACGCTGGGCGCGTATTGCGTCGGCGGCGCGAAGAAGATTCTGGAAGCGTCCTCGAAATATTCGAAGGAGCGCACGGCGTTCGGCAAGCGGCTTTGCGATTTCGGCTTGATCAAGGCGAAGCTCGGCGAAATGGCGATGCGCATTTATGCCATCGAATCGGAAGTGTACCGCTCGGCGGGGATGATCGACGCCGCGGTTGCGAATCCGACGCCGGGAAAAGACAAAGTGCAACAGGCGATGCAGGTGCTGGAGGAATACGCGATCGAAAGCTCGATCAGCAAAGTGGCCGGCAGCGAAATGGTGGATTACGTGGTGGACGAAGGCGTGCAGATTTTCGGCGGGTACGGATTCCACGAAGATTATCCGGTGGCGCGCGCCTACCGCGACAGCCGCGTGAACCGCATTTTCGAAGGCACCAATGAAATCAACCGAATGCTCATCATTCAGATGCTGATGAAGCGCGCGATGGGCGGCGTTCTGCCGCTGATCCCAGCTGCGATGAAGCTGGGCGAGGAAGTTCTGGCCGGGCCGTCATTCGAGGACGCGCCGACGGGACCGTTTGCGGAAGAGGAAAAATCGCTGGAGCAGGCCAAAAAGATCTTCCTGCTGGCGTCGGGGACCGCGATGCAGATATTCCGCGAGCAATTGGCGGAGCAGCAGGAAATCGTGGCGTCGCTGGCGAATATCCTGATGGCGGTGTACGAGATGGAATCGTCTTTGCGGCGCGCGCAGAAGGCTTCGGCCGCGCGCGGAGAAGCTGCGGCGGTGATGTGCGATGCGACGCGCGCAATTATCTATGACGCGATGGACCGCGTGGAGAAAGACGCGCGCACGGCGCTGACGGCGACGGCGGATGGCGACACTTTGATTACCCAGCTGGCGGTTTTGCGGCGTTTTGCAAAACATGCTCCGCTGAATACGGTGGCGATCCGGCGGCGCGTGGCGGAAGCGGTGCTGGCGCAGGATCGTTATCCGTTTGAAGGACGCTGAGAATTACGCTTCCGAGGTTTGCTGCTTTTTGGCGCTGGCACGACGTCGCAATTCGCGCTCCTCGCTAGAGAAACCGAAGAGAGATCCCTCACTTCGTTCGGGATGACAGGCGTTTGTGTGGTTCGCGATCGTGTGGGATGCCTGCTGTAACAATTGCGCGCAGGAAAAGTCGAGCAAGAGGCGCGTCGCGCTGAATGGCGCGTGAAAAAAGCACGCTGTGATTATTACGCACACGTAAAAAGTGCGTTGCTTTTATTTCGCCGCGAAACGAAAAGTGATGATTATTTTTCGTGCGAATGGGAAAAAACTGTAGACAAAAATCGTCCGCCGCTACGTTTCAGTTCGGACCAGCCGCTTGCCTAATTCAGAGAAACGATTTTCCTCTCTGTGCGTTGTTTTAATCTTTCACGATTCGCCACCCCCTCATTTATCAATGACTTACGGGTGCGTCATTTGGGCATCCCCGTGCATCTGTTTAAGTGAGGGTAGGGAGGGTCATGAAAACGCAATTGGAAAACGTTAAGGGATTCGTTCTCGGGATCGGACAAAAGGCGAAGGTTCGCAAGGGGATGCTGTCGGTGGTCGCGGTATTTTTCATATTGCAGATGTATTTCGTGCGCGAACTTCTCGCAGCGGAATTGCTGTTTGGCTTGGGCTTCGCGGTGTTGCTGATGCTCGGCCTGCTTTTTTACGCGGTGGGCACTGTCGGCGAGAAGGGTTTGGAGTGGGCCGAAGCGGGCGTGCGCGTGATTGGCACCTCGGCGCGCCGCGGTTATGCGGGCTTGGAAGAAATCAGTAGAAAGCCATTCCGCCATCCACGTTCAGAGTCTGCCCAGTAATCGCGCTGGACTGATCCGAAACCAGAAACAAGGCCGCGGCAGCGATTTCATCCGCTGTTTGCGGCCTTCCTTGCAGCACCCCCTGAAAAATTTGCTTCGAGACGGTCTCGCTGTCGGCCTTAAAGTGGGCGGCGAGGCCTTCGCCTAGTTCCTGAAACATTCGCGTTTCGTCCACTGGGCCCGGGCTAAGCGCGTTCACCCGAACGCCTTTGCGCGCGCCTTCGGCGGCGAGCGTGCGCGTCAATCCCATCAGGCCGGCTTTCGATGCGGCATAGGCGGCGTTCAATTGGAAGGCTGCTTTGGCGGCGATCGTCGTGATATTCAGGATGGAGCCCGAGCGGCGTTGATACATTTCCGGAAGCACCAGCCGCGCCAGCAGAAATGCGCCGCGTAAATTTACCGCGATTACATCGTCCCATGCGGCGGGGGCCAGATCTTCGACCGGCTGCACGGGGCCGAGTGTTCCAGCGTTGTTGACGAGAATGTGGATCGCGCCGAAGGCCTGGTGCGCAGCGCCGACGATTTTTTCGCAGTCGGATTCGCGGGAGACGTCGGCCACTACGATGGCGGCTTGGCCGCCCTTTTCGCGAATATCACTGGCTACTTGCGCGATTTCCATCTCGGTCCGCGCGGTGACCAGCACTGCGGCGCCCGCCGCGGCGAACTTCCTGGCGAGGGCCCGGCCAATACCGCGGCCCCCGCCCGTCACTATCGCCACTTGGCCCATCAGCAGCACTTCTCACCCCCTAAACCTGCCGAATTGTAGTGGCATCTTAACATCCGGGAGGCGTGAAGCGCCTTGGCCTAAGAATAGGCAACGGTTAAGGCGAACAAACTGGCAGGGAAGCGAGGCTTCAGGTAAAATAAAAGCCTTTACGGAGAACGAGTTGACGCTGACGATGATTACCGGGACCAATCACGGGGCCAAGACGATGGTACGGGTACGCCCTCGCGGATTTTGTGCCGGAGTGGTGCGCGCGGTGGACATTGTGGAGCTGGCGCTAGAAGCTTACGGGGCGCCGGTTTACGTTCATCACGAGATTGTGCATAACCGCTATGTGGTGGACCAGTTGCGGCGCCGCGGCGCGATTTTTGTAGAGACGATCGAGGAAGTGCCAGTAGGGGCTGTACTGGTATTTAGCGCGCACGGAGTGCCGCCGCGCGTGCGCACCGAAGCGCAGGAACGCCAGTTGCGCGTGATTGACGCGACTTGCCCGCTGGTGACGAAAGTTCACCTGGAAGCGCTGAAATTTGCGCGGGAAGGGCGCACGCTGATTTTGATTGGGCATCGCGACCACCAGGAAATTGTCGGTACTTCCGGCGAAGCTCCGGATCAGACCGTGGTGGTAGGCAGCGTGGAGGAAGTGGACGAATTGGTGGTGCCGGACCCGAACCGGCTGGCGTTTTTGACCCAGACGACGCTCTCGCTTTACGACACGCAGGAAATTGTGGCGCGTTTGCGCCAGCGATTCCCGGCGATTGTGGGACCTGCTTCGGATGATATTTGCTACGCGACGCAGAACCGGCAGGAAGCGGTGGAAGCGTTGACGCGCGAGGTGGAATTGATTCTGGTGGTGGGCTCGGCGAACAGCTCGAATTCGAATCGCCTCGTGGAAGTGGCCAAGCGCGCGGGGGTGGCTTCGCGGTTGATCGAAGATGCGAACGACGTGGATGCTTCATGGCTGGAAGGCGTGAAGACTTTGGGTCTGACGGCGGGTGCGTCGGCGCCGGAAATTCTGGTGGAGCAGGTGAGCCAGCGGCTTTCGAATTTCGGGTTTACGAACCAGCGCGACCTGGATTTGATCCGCGAGGACGTGCGCTTCACTTTGCCGCCGGAACTGGCGGCGCGGCAGAGCGCCCGCTGACGCGCGTACGAGATTCGCTGGATTGCTGACTGAGCGATTTGGCGAGAACTTGGAGTGCGATGGAAGGAAGCGAAGGAGCCATTGAGTGGCGGTGAAAATTGTCCGCCAGGCCAATAAGATTGCTCTGCTAGGAGCGCCCACCAGCGCGGCCGCAATGTCCGCGGGGCATGAGGGCGCACCCGCTGCGTTGCGAGCCGCTGGATTGGCCGAACGCCTGCGCGAAATTGGTTACGACGTCACCGATCTTGGTGACGACCCCGTCCAGCTTTTCGAACCCGACGAAGAAAGTCCCCGAGCGCGCAACCTTACGCGCGTGATCGCTTCGCTCGAAGCGCTGAAGCCGCGTGTGGAAATGGCGGTGAAGTCTTTAGCGTTGCCGCTGATTTTGTCCGGCGATTGCTCGGTTGCGATGGCCACTGTGGCGGGCGCGCGGCGCTATTTCCGCAAGGTCAGCATGATTTATATGGACGGCGACGCGGATTTGAATACGCCGGCGACGACTGCCTCGGGGTGCGTGGATGGCATGGTGGTTTCGCATCTGACGGGGCGCGGCGCCGCGGAAATGGTGCGATTCTGGGGCGAGCCGCCGCTGGTGCGCGAACCGGACTTGGCGATCTTCGGCGTGGCGCGGCTCGATCCTCCCGAGGAGCAGGCGCTGGCGGGCTCTCCGCTGCGGCGCTTTCTGGCAGCGGATGTGAAACGCCTGGGCGCGGCGGCTGCGGCCCGCGCGGCGATTGATCGCATTCAGGGCAATGGCTATCAATTCGTGCTGCATCTTGATGTGGATGTGATCGCGGATTTTGCCGCGACGAATTATCCGAATGCCGGCGGATTGTCGCTCGCGGAAGTGCGCGAGGCGTTGCTGATTTTCGCGCAGCAGAAGGAATTGGCGGCGCTGGAAGTGACTGCTTACAATCCCGCGAAGGATCCGGGCGGAAGCAGCGCGAAATTGATTATAGATTTGCTTGCGGAAGCGCTCGGCGCGCGTCTCGCGGCTCTGAAAGCTCCGGAAGCTGCGGTGGCTGCGCCGCCGGCAGCCGTTGCGGCTGTCGCGTCACAAGGCTCCGGCGGGACGTCGTCAAAGAATGCAGCGACCTCGACCGCGTCAGAGCCGGCGCCGGAACCTGAACTGCCGACGGGTGAGGCGTGAACTTCCGAATCGCTCGAGGATTCGTCGGGTCCGGCGGTGGATTCGGATTCGTCGGATGACGACTCCGGTGAGTCGGCCGCGTCCGAAGAATCGAGCGGCTCCCATTCGTAGTTTGCAATATTCCTGCAACAGGCGCCGCGCCCAGCGTTGCGTTGCGCTCCCCTGGATCCCGTGAAGCCTTTTCCTTCCATAATTATATTCGATGTGGATGGTGTATTGGTGGATACGCGCGGTTCGTTTCAGCGGACCACGCTCGAGACCGTGAAATTTTTCACCAAGCAACGTGTGTCCGCGCGCGAACTTCACGCGTGGAAAAATCGTCCTGGATTCAACGACGACTGGAAGCTTTCTACCGCTTGGGTGAACCAACTCGGCCATAAATTCGCGTACGAAGAAGTGAAAACGAAGTTCCAGCAAATCTACTGGGGGCCGGACGGCCGGGGAAACGTGACGCGCGAAAAGTGGCTGCTGGCGAAGCCCAAGATTGCGCGGCTGGCGAAGCTCGCGGAGCTGGCGATTTTCACCGGGCGCGTCTGGCGGGAGCTGGATTACACGCTGGATCGCAACAAGATGCGCGGAGTATTCCAGACGATCGTAACCACGGAAGACGTTGCAAACCCAAAGCCGGCTCCCGATGGCCTGCTGAAAATACTGAATGGGCGGGATCCGGACGAAGCGCTGTACCTGGGCGATAATGTGGACGACGCGCTCGCAGCACAATCGGCGAAAGTGCCGTTCGTCGCGGTGCTGCCGAAAACGGTTCACGAGCGCCGCGAGCGTAGTACCCGGCTGCGAGACCTCGGCGCGCTTACTATCCTTCCTGACGTCAATGAGTTAGAGCAATGGCTGGCAAAGTTGCACGGCTCAATATCCCTCGCTGGCTCCCCGCGCAAGCCTCGGGCTATTACTAAGCGTTAGTACTAAATAGGGCAACCGTACCATTGTCCTATCCTTTGTGAAGCCGCACACTTACAGGTAGAGGCGGGGCTTTAGCCCCACACGATCCTGATGAGTGACAACACACGCACCGCTGCGGCGCGCGGCTTCGTCCGCAGCTTGAACATCCTGCTCAAGTTCGCGCGAATGTATGACTTTGGGCATCCCCGCACGGCGAAGCAATATGAGACCGCGTGGACCGAACTGCGCACGGCGCTGGGCGCGGGCACGGAAGGCGAATCAGGCGTGTTGTTGGCCGTATCTGCCGATCAGCTGTTGCTGGATGGCACGGCCCTAGAGACGGCGCAAGCCGAGAAAAGTTTTGCGCGGATGCTTTCTTCCGCGGGCATCGCCAGCATCCACTTCGCGCCTCAAGTTACGCAAGCCAGCCTCGCGCGCTTTGTGCGCGCATTTCCCACTGGCACCGGCGCAAAGCCCGTGCAACTTGCCGAACAATTGAAGGCGGCGCTGCAAGGCGATCCGCACATTCACGTCAACGAAGTCTGCTTCGTGCCGGCGGATTCGGCGGTAGCGAAGTCCACGGTGGCGGCGCAGCTTGCCGCGCGCACTTTGGGTCTTAATCCCGCGGCTTCCGACGAGCTTTTCAACGATCCGGAACGCTTGCTGCAGTTGATCGTTGCCGCGGAGGGAACGAAAGGCAAGGGCGGACCCGGCGACGGCCCCGGTGGTGGCGGATCTGGAAGCGGCGGCGGTTCCGGCGACGGCCATGGCGGCGGCTGGGGCGATGGCGGCTCCGGTGACGGAAGCGGAAGCGGCGAGGGCCAAGGCGGAGGCGGTCGCGTAGGCTCAGGATATGGATTCGGCGGTTCCGGCAGCGGAGGCTCGCGACGTCAGGGCGCGGGTGGCGGCACCGGTAGCGGAACAGGCGATGGCAGCGGATCTAGCAGCGAGGATCCCGCAAACGCATCGGGTGAAGGCGGCTCGGGCGGCGGTTCCGGTTCCGGCGGTGGGACGTGGAGTGGCGGCGGCTACGGATCCGGATATTACACGCCTGCGCCAGCAGAAATCGTTGGAGATTTGTCTACCTCCGGTGCAGGCCCCAGCGGCACGAGTCCGGTGATGGTGGATGGCTCTGCAAACGCAGGCCCAGGCACGGGTGGCGGTTCGGGTTCTGGCGCCGGCAACGCAGGCGGTGGCGCCGATCCAGGCACGTGGAATATCGTCGGCGGCAACGCAGGCAGCACTCCACTCGCGCCTGATGCGGCTGGCTTCTGGTTCAACAAGGGCGGCGCGAGCGGTTCTGCCGGTGGCCCCGGCTCGGGTTCTGGCAGCGGCTCTGCGCTTGACGGCATCTCGGTTCACGGTTCTGGCGGTGCGGACGCGCCGCTTGGCGGCGGTTCGGGTCTTGGCTCAGGTGACGTGAGCACTGGTGGTATAGGCGGAGGCCCAGGCGGTCCGGCGATGCCAGGCTCGCGGCAGCGCGGAGGAAGAGGCCGCGCTGGTTCGGGCTCCGGCAGCGGCGCGGGCTGGGAAGGAGGCTCCGGCTCAGGCGGCGGATCCGGTCAAGGCGGGGGCAGTGGTCGCGGCGGTGAATCCGGTCCTGGCGGTGGTTCAGGCCGGGGCGGTGGATCGGGCCAAGCCGGTGGATCCGGATCTGGTCCTGCAGGAGGCACGCGCACTCGGGGTTGGAATCCACCTGGCGTATTGGCGGGCGAAGGAGATGCCGCGCCTGTAAGCCGTTGGGGCAATGCGACAGCCGGTATTCGCGGCAACCGATCGGCACGCGCGAGCTCTGGTGGTTCGATGGCCGTGGAAACCGGCTTGATGACGCTGCACGAAGACGAATTGAAGGGCATTCTGCAGATGCTCGCCCAGATCGCGCGCACCAGCGAAGCCTCCGGCCACAAACTGGACGCTGAACCCTTCCAATCGCGGCTTTCGACTCTGCCACGCCGCGCGCGCTTCACCGTCAGCCAGGCGCTTTCGGCGCTGGCGGCCCAGGCGCCTTCGGACTCTTCCGACAAACCCACGCTGCTGAAATTGGCCGAGCACATCGCGATTCGCTTCGCGATGGAAAGCTACGAGCGCGGCGACATCGAAGTGAACGCCGTGCGCCAGGTGCTGGACGAGATGAGCGAAGAGCTCGACAGCCTGCGCAAGATCATGGGCGTCTACGAAGAGAAGATGGAGCGCCACGGCATCGCCGTGCAATCGCACACGGACATTCTGGCTCAGCAATTTTGGGCGCAGATCCCGGACGAAAAAAGAAAAGCGGTGCTCGATTCGCGTGAGGCCTGGTGCGTGCCCCCCGCGCAGGTGAAGGAGCACGTGGAAGGCTTGCTGGCGCGTAAGGAAAACGAAGAGGCCGAGAAAGTTCTGACGAACTACGCGAATTGCGTGACCAACAAGGCGCAGGAAACGCGCCGGCAGACTTCCATCGGCCTGGCGGAACTAGCCTCCACGTTCGCCAAATGCGATGAACGCCTGCTGATGAACACCATCCGCATGGTCGGCATTCAGCTTGCCGAAGAACGCGATTCCGAATTGCAGAGCTTGATGAGCGCGGCGTTCGTGCGCCTCTCGCAAGAGGCGGCCAACAAGCGCTCCTATGCCGCGATCCAGCGCGCCGTGGAATTGGTGGAGTACGTGGAAGCCGAGCGCCCTGGCCTGGGCAAGAATTTGCGGCCCAGGATCGCCGTGGAGAACCGCCTGCCGGAATTCATTGATGACGCGCTGAAAGCGGGCGAAGTCCCCGGAGGCCTGAAAGATTTGCTGCGCCGCATGCCGGAAGTGGCCACCGTGCAATTGGCCGGACGCTTCAGCCGCGCCGGCTTCCGCGAAGACTGCGACTTGCTGGTTTCGATGATGCAGGTGCTGGACGCCGAAGGGCTGGAAACTTTGCGCGTGCAGCTTCAGAAGGGCGGACCCACCGAGGCCATCGAAGCGCTGGGCTTACTCACGCGGCTCGATCCGGACATGGTCGAGCAGGTCTTGCCGCAACGAATCAACGAATGGAAGCGCGTGGCGCACGATCGCGTCGTACGGCAGATCGCTTCGAGCGGGTCATCCGAGCGCGGGCGCCTGCTGCTGCAGCTTTTGGATAACCTGGATCCGCTGATTCGTCCGCTGGCCGTGGATGAAATCGGCATGGCCGGCGATCAGTGCGCGGATATGCGCTTGCTGCGCATGGCCGAAGGCGATCTGCCGAAGGACGCCACCGATTATCTGCGATTGAAGGCCATCGAAGCACTGGGCCGCCTGCGCACGTCCGGAGCCGAAGCCGTGCTGCGCAAGATTGCGGAAGCGCGCCGCGCGTTTCGCTGGGCCAGCCCCAGTGAATTGCGCCTGGTGGCTTCGCAGGCGATGGAGAAGATTGACCCGGAATGGGTGCGCAGTTTCGTGCCGCGTAGCGGCCTGAGCGTGGCGGAATTTTCCATCGAGCCGCTCGATCCGGATCCGAATTCATCGGCCATCCGGCAGCGGCGCTATCCGCGGCTGCGCCTGGATCGTCCGGTGCCGGCGATGACCACAAATTTGAAGGAAAATTGCCACATGGATATTCCGGAGCTTACCCTGGGCGGCGGCGTCGCGATTTGCGAGCAGAGCCTGCACCCGGGAAGCGTCGTGATTATGAAACTCGCGACGGCGCAGAAATCGGTGAAGGTGCAAACCATCGTGCGCGACGCGAATACCCAGGCGCGGGCGTTCGAGGTCGTGGACGTGGACCTGGAAGAGCGCGCGAAGCTGCGCAAACTGCTGGTGCAGCTCGGCAACGCGCAGAAGCAGACGTCTCCGAAGGAACGCACGCGGCGCGGCACGCGTATGATTTTCTCGCAGCCTGCATAAACGCTGCGCACGAATCGCGCGCGATAGGCGCGACGTGCGGTGCGAGACGAGCTTTGGATTTAGACTTGTACGCGCTGACTGCGCGGCTCGCGCGGCCCCGAGCGTAGCGACCCCAGCCATATCGCCGCCGACAACAATGCGGCTCCTGCAGCAACCCCAACGAGCGCTATCCGTTTCGAGCTGCCTTGTGTTGCCAACCGCCCTAGTCCCGCCAAGAGCGCCGTCAGCACATAACAGGTAATCGCCACGCGCTTCGTCGTCCATCCCGCCGACAGCAGAAGATCGTAAAAATGCCGGCGATCCCCGTGAAAGGGCGAACGGCCGCTCTCCAGGCGCCGCAGGATTGCAAAGGTTGCATCAACCAGCGGCAGAGCTGCGGCCAGCAGCGGAAAAATCAGCGCCGTAGCGGTTGCGGCGTTTGCGCCCTTGGCCGCGACGAAATCCATGCCGAGGAAGGCGACGCTGAAGCCCAGCGCGGACCTGCCGGAATCTCCCATGAAAATTTTCGCAGGCGGGAAATTGAAAACCAAGAATGCGACGGTGGCGGCGAGCAGGCTCCACGCGAGCGCGTAGCCGATCGCGTCGAGCGCGGCCCCTGGGAAAAGAATGTAGGCCGCGGCGATTACCGCGGTGACTCCTGCGGCGAGGCCATCCGCGCCATCGAGAAAATTGAAAGCGAAGACGCGCGCGGTGATGTTGCTGGCTTCGCGCGAGCGCGAACTGGTGATTGAAGCGTTTCGCAGCGGCGCGCACGGCGTGATTCTTCGCGATGAGCCGCTCGAAACGCTTTCAAAATGCATCCACGCCGTGCATCAAGGCCAGGTGTGAGCCAATAGCAAGCACCTCGGGTTTTTGCTGGAGGCGCTGGGCCAGACCAAATCCATCCATCGGCAAGACGCGCGGGGCGTGAACCTCTTTCCAAGCGCGAGGAAACGGTCGTTCGCCTCGTAGCCGACGGCTTGACCAACAAAGCGATCTCCGGCGAGCTACACCCGAGCGAGCACACCCTGCGCAATTATTTGTTCCGAATCTTCGACAAGCTTGGAGTATCGTCGCGGGTCGAGCTGGTGCTCTATTGTTTGCAAGAGCGGCGTGCCGGCCCGGTCGAATTCGTAATCTGAAGTCGAACCGGCCGCCCTCGCGGCGTTTGCAGGATACTTCCGCCCGCGCACGGGGCCCGCGTGGCAATAGACAGCCCACCAAGCGCCACGATAAAGTACAAGGCGCATTGGGACCGACCCACAGCAAGAAACGTGCATTCCTGCCAGCCACGCTATTCCTCTTTGTACTGACCTGCGCCGCGGGCAGCGCTCAGAACTCCAGTCAGACCACCCGCGTTCCGAAGTTCGAAGACATCTCCGCGCGCGCCGGGCTCACCGTCTCGCACATCGCGTCGCCCGAAAAAAAGTACATCGTGGAATCCATGAGCGGCGGCGTCGGCTTCATTGATTGCGACAATAGCGGCACGCTCTCCGCGCTAGTCGTAAATGGCTCGACGGTCGAGCGCTACAACCAGGGCGGCGATCCGATGGTCACGCTCTACCGCCAGACGGCTCCACTGAAGTTCGAAGATATTTCCAAGCAAGCCGGCCTGACGCGCAAAGGCTGGGGCATGGGCGTGGCCGTCGCGGACTTCGATAATGACGGCTTGCCGGACATTTTCGTCACCGGCTACGGCGGCAACGCGCTCTACCGCAACCTGGGCGATTGCAAGTTCGAAGACGTAACCGACAAAGCCGGCGTGCGCGGCAGCGGCTTTATGACCGGCGCGGCCTGGGCGGATTACGACAAAGACGGTTTCGTGGACATTTTCGTCTCGCGCTACGTTCAAGTGGACGTCAAGAATCCCGGCGCGTTCGGCACCTGCAGGTTTCGTGGAATCGTGGTGCAGTGCGGCCCCTGGGGCATGACGGGCGAGACGGACTTGCTTTACCACAATCGCGGCGACGGGACGTTCGAAGAAGTCTCGCAAAAGGCCGGCGTGAACGATCCCAGCAAATATTACGGCCTCGGAGTGGTGTGGGGCGATTACGACAACGATGGCTGGCCCGACCTTTACGTCGCGAATGATACCGGGCCAAATTTTCTCTACCACAACAATCACGACGGCACTTTCACGGATATGGGGATGCTCTTGGGCGCCGCGCTCAGCAGCGAAGGCGACGCCGGCGGTTCGATGGGAGTCGATTTCGGCGATTACGATCACGACGGGCGACTCGATATTTTCGTCACGAATTTCGCCGACCAGGAAAACAACCTCTATCACAATCTCGGCGCGAAGGGTTTCGACGACGTCAGTTGGAAAGCCGGCGTGGCCAAGCCCAGCTATGCCTACGTGAAATGGGGCACGGGCTTTTTCGATTTCGATAACGACGGCTGGGTGGATTTATTCGTCGCCAGCGGGCACGTTTATCCGCAGATGGATAGCCTGGCCGATCCGCGTTCGCATTACAAAGAGCCGCTGCTGCTGCACATGAATAATCACGACGGCACGTTCACCGATGCGACCGCCGCCGCGGGATTGGACGCGGTGCCGATGCAGTCGCGGCGCGGCGCAGCGTTTGGCGACATCGCAAACGACGGCAACATTGACGTGCTATTGCTGAATGTCGGTGAGCCTCCCACGTTGCTGCTAAATCACGGAGTGCCGGGAGATCATCGCGTGGAGTTCAAGCTGCTAGGCACGAAGAGCAATCGCGCCGCGATCGGCGCACGCGTGACGGTGCAGGCCGGCAAACTCGTGCAATTCAACGAAGTACGCGGCGGCTCCAGCTACCTTTCGCAGAACGATCTGCGCCTCCATTTTGGCCTGGGCAAGGAAGCGAAGCTCGATTCCGTCGAAATCCAATGGCCGAGCGGCGCGACGGAACAGCTACAAAATTTGGCCGCCGACAATATTTATACGATTATCGAAGGCAAGGGCGTGACAACCACGAAACCGCTGCCAGCACCGTAGCGCCGCGTTTTTAAGAATCTCGCGACCACTCAAAGAGAGCTGTCAACCCGAACGCAGTGAGGCCTGCCTGCCGCAGGCAGGGATCTCTCTTCGTTTTCGCTTACCCACGCGCCAAAATAAAAAAGAGCGCCGCGGCATCCGGCGCCCTTTTCAGATTTCGAATTTCCAACTTCCAGCTTCGCACCTCTGGTTTTCAGAACAAAAACTTCAGGCCAAATTGAAAGATGCGGCCCAGATGCGCGCCGGAGGGCTGCAAGAATCCAGCCCAGCCGCCTGCGGTACACGAAGGATCCGCAGCGGAATTATTGGCACCGCCATAACAGCCAATCGAACCATTAACGCCATTCCACTGCGTGTGATTGAAAATGTTGAAGCTCTCCGCGCGGAATTGGAACGCGTAGGATTCCTTGATCGGGAAATTCTTGTACAGGGCCATGTCGAAGTTCAAGCGGTTCGGAATGTTCAGTGAATTGCGTCCCGCGTCGCCGAACGTCAAGCCTTGCGGCGCGACGTACGCAGCGGGATTGAAGAGCAATGGCCCGGTGCTTTGGTTCAGCGAGGCCAACACCACTGAGGGCGGCGCGGAATGTGGGTTTCCGACGACGTCGGGATAAGAGCCATTGGTGCCGACGCCGTTCGCGACTCCGGCGTTGTCTCCAAAAATGCCGTTGACGACGCTGAAAGGCGTCCCGGTATAGAACGTAGTGATACCGGAGTATTCCCAGTTGGCCAGCAGGACCTTGGAAATCCCCTCGCGATGCCCTGACGGAATATCGTAAACGTAGCTGACGGTCAGGATGTGGCGCTCGTCGAAATTGGAGCTGGCGTAATTGCCCTTCAGGTTGTAGGAGTTTACGAAATTGACGTCTTGCCAGTCGGATTCGTCGTCGAGCGAATGCGCATACGTGTAAGCAACGGCCAAAGTGAGCGGAGCGATCGTGCGGCGCACGGAAATCTGCAGCGAATTGTAGTTCGAGCTGGCGCGGTACTCTTTTCCAGTGATGTCGCCAAAGCCAGGGAAGTTCGGGCGCACCAGGTTGGGATCTATGTTTCCGCACGCTACGTCGAAGTTGTTTTGCACGGATTGCGGCAGCGTGGCGACATTCACGCCATTTGCAAAGCCGCTGGTGCAATCACTATTGCTGAGCGGCACCCCCGGTGTGTAGGGGTTCTGCGACGCCGGCGTGGGGAACAACTGGTTCAAGTCGCGCTGATCGGCCAGATTGGTGCCTTTGCTGCCGACATAGGCGAGGGAACCGATGATGTGGCTGAAGAACTCGTGCTGAACGCTCAAGTTCCACTGCTGCGCATACGGCCAAATGGACCTGTTCGGAATTGAAGTGACGGACAACGGGAACGCCAGGGGCGGTCCGCTCGCGTTTCCCAGGCAGGTGTAGCCCGTGGGCTGGCCGCAGGTAGTCCCGGTGATATTCGATTGCCCTGGCGTAAGCACCAGCGGCGCGCTGCCCTCAAGGCTCTCGGCGTTTGCCTCGTTTCCATTGCCGTGGTCGAAAAAGATACCGTAACCGCCACGAATCGCGGTCTTGCCATTACCCCAGGGATCCCACGCGAATCCCACACGTGGCGCGGGATTCAGCCAATGTGGCTTTAGGCATCCGTGAGGCTCTCCCGGTCCTCCACACTGCACGATTCCGTTGAAGAGATACTGCGCATCGCCGGGGTTCGAGTACGACAGCGGCAGGCCCGTATTGGGATTGAGCAGTGCCACTGTGTTGGGGTCGAGCAATGGCGCGTTGCCTGGAGTCCAAGTACTGGTGCTGAAATTATATTCGCGGTTGAATTTCTCGTAATACGTGCCGAAGAAACTCATCCGCAGCCCGATGTTCAGCGTCAGCCGCGAGGTGACGTGAAAGTCGTCCTGGATGTAAGGCTCCAAGATCTGATAACGATCGTAATATTTGATCTGGTTGTTGGTTTGCGAATACGACGCGACATTGCCGAGCAGAAGATCGGCGAAAGCGTTCCCGGTGCTGACCGACGTGTTGGTGGCATCGAAGGTGAGAGCGCCCTCGATTTGCGGCGAGTTCTCCTGATTTTTCTGCGCGATTACGCCATAGGCGCCGAACTGCAGGGTGTGCTTCCCGATAATCTTCGTGACGTTGTCACGCAACGTGTAAGTGGGATTGGCGTTGTTCCAGGGCTCGTAGGACGGGTCTGTCTGGAAGGCATAGGCATTATTTCCAGTGATGTTGATAGCAGGCAGTTTGCCGCCGTAGCCGTTCGCGAAGAACGAAGTCATGGTCATGCTGGGCGGACGCTCGAAGGGACCAATGTTGGTCAACTGGATGTGGTCCGCGGTGTAGCTGAAGACGAATTCATTCAGCAGCGATGGCGACGCGGTGTAGGTGAGGCGCGCTACTGCACTGGTGCCGGGCCCGACGAAATTGGTCTCAATGTTCGGCAGAGTGGCGTTGGACCACAGAGTCGGAGTCACCACCGTCACCCACGAGTCATGAATGTAATGGAACGAAGCGCGCAACTTGGGAGTGATGTTGTGATCCACCCGCAATAGCTCTTCGCGCCAGTTGGTGGGAGTTGGCTGAGACGTGTTGTAGCAAGATTGTGTGGGCGATGAACAGCCTACGCTGCTATTGGCCTGGGGAATGGAGGCCAGAAGGGCGGAAACGTTCGGATCGGTCGCCGGGTTCACGCCCACGATCTGGTTGTTGACGATCTGCACGGGAAGATTCGGATTATTTGTCGGACAATCCGTGGGGCCCAGCGAGCAAATGTCCGTGAAGTTGCCGCCGCGTTCCGCATTGGAAGGAACGGAGATGGCGAAGGTGTTGGGGACGATTTCTTTCCGCCATTCCTGGGAGAAGAAAAAGAAAGTTTTAGATTTGTCGGTGTTGTAATGCCCTGGAATATAGAGCGGGCCACCGATGGTGTAACCGAAGTCGTTTTTCTTGTACTCGGGGGCGTTGGGCGAGCTGAGGTCAAAATAGCTGCGGTCGTTGAAAATATTGTTGCGATTGAATTCGTACACGTCGCCGTGGAAGTGGCTGGTGCCCGATTTCGTTTCGGCTTCGATGGTGCCGGAGGCGTTGCGGCCGTATTGCGCGCCGTAATTGGAAGTGAGGACGCGTACCTCCTGAATGGCGTCAATGCTGGGATAGACATTCAGCGAGTTGTTGCTGCCGTTGTCCATGTTGTCGCCGCCATCCACTTCCCAGTTGTTGTTCTCGTCGCGTCCGCCGTTCACGCTATACATCACGTTGCCGTTGACGCCCACCGTTCCTTCATCCTGACCCGACTGATTATTAACCCCAGGAGTCAGGTTGATTAGCTGGGTGAAGTTCCGTCCGTTCAATTGCAGCTGGGTCATTTCCTTCGAGGTCACGGTACCGGCGATTTCCGAGGATTGCGTTTCCACCTGGGCGACGTCTTCACCAGCCACCACGACTTCGCTTGAGACTGAACCCACCTCCAGGTTCACGTCTACGCGCAGTTTCTGGCCGACGCGGATGACTACGCCGTTGGCGGAGTACTTCTTGAAGCCCGTGGCCGCGACAGTGATGTCGTACGCGCCGATGGGGAGTGCTGTGGTGACCCATTCGCCGTCGTTATTGGAAACGGTGTCGCGGGTCACGCCGATGGAGGCGTTGCTGACCGTCACATGCGCCCCCACAACTACCGCGCCGGAGGTGTCGCGCACCGTGCCAGTGAATGTGGCGGTGTCCTGGGCGAAGGCTGCCGCCGCAGCGCCTAGGATCAGTAGCAGCGTGCAAAACGCGATGCGTAGTGTCTTCATGGCTAACTCCCTGGTAACGAAATTCGCGCCCACGTTAGAATTTCCGGTGCCGCCTGAATCCGCTTGCAGTACGGCTGGGGAAGAGAACACTTCGGCCCTGGCAGGAAGCCGAACATCCAATCAAATTAGGCCTGAAGACTCGAAAACCGCACGTTCTAGGCCCACCCCAATACCTTTTATTAAATTTATTAAAACTCTTGTATCTTCGTGACGCCCATATGTCAAGCGAAAAACCGCTGTTCGGACCGGACCCCGATCCGCTCCCGCAGCTGCCCCGGCCGCAGCGGAAGACACCTGCCGCAATTTCCGGCGCCTGCGTGTACACACGCCCGCAAGACAACGCGCACGCTGCTGTGCTACCGTTGTCCGTGCTTTTTACGCTCAACTCGGAAATCGCCCCAGGCGCAGCCCCAGCCGCTGCACGCCAGCGAGGAAGGGCGGGACTTCAGTCCCGCCGCAAGGGCTCCGAGCAATCTGGGGCTTTAGCCCCTGAAGCCACCGCTTGCGACTGTGTCGCAACCTGTTTCACCGTTGCTGTTCGGCCGTCTGGCAAGCGGCGCCCCGCAGCCCTTCGATTTCTAACCGCAACACCGCCACGATTAGAATTCCTCGTAACCCGAAGAAAACAAAAGGCAATTGAAAGTCTAATCGCAACACGAATCGGCTTTTGGGAGATTAGCCATTTTGCACTTCGCGCGGCGCGACTACCTCTGGTTTCTGCGCTTTTCGCAGCCCTCGCCGCGCTGGTAACTCTCGGCACCCTTCCCCTGAAAGCCGCAAGCCTCCTCCGCTCGCAATCGTCCGCGGCGTCACCAGCGAGTCCCGTACCCCCATCCGAAATTCCTTCGCTTTTTGCGCAAGGCGAAGTGGAGCTACGAAACGGGGAACTCGATCGGTCCGAAGCCGACTTCAAAAAAGTCTTGGCTGCCGACCCCACCGTTGCCGGCGCGTACGCGAATTTGGGCGTAATCGCCATGCGGAAGCAGCAGTGGCAGCACGCGCTCGAACTCTTGCGCAAGGCCGAACATCTGGCGCCGACCGTCGCGGGCATTCGTCTGAATATCGGCCTTGTCTACTACCGCCAGAACGAGTTTCCGCAAGCGATTGCACCCTTCGAATCCGTGGTGCGCGACGAGCCGCAGTCCGTGCAGGCGCGTTACCTGTTGGGGCTTTGCTATTTTTTCACCGAGCGATATAGCGATGCAGTGCGGGTGCTCGATCCGCTGGGGACGCAGGAGTCGGACGATCTGAATTATCTCTACGTGCTCGGCAACGCCGCCAACAAAGCCGGCAAGTCCGATATCGAAGACCGCGCGCTCACGCGATTTCTTGAGATAGGACAAAATACCGCGGAATACCACATGCTGATGGGAAAGGCCGCCCTGAACCGCGATGAAAACGACAAAGCAATTGCAGAGCTGCAGAAAGCTGTGGAACTCGATCCGAAGTTACCCTACGTTCATTTCAACCTGGGCCTTGCCTACATAGCGCAAGCCGACTTCGAGCATGCCCGGGACGAATTTTTGCGCGATGTGGCCATCGAGCCGGACGTCGCTTTCAATTACGACCGGCTCGGCACCACGTATTCCTATTTGCAGGACGATGCGAAAGCGGAAGAAAATTTCAAAGAAGCATTGCGGCGGGATTCACACCTAGCGAGTTCTTATTTTGGTTTGGCGCGCGTGTATCAACGCGAAGGAAAGTTCACCGAGGCGCTCGCGGCTGTGAATTCGGCGGAAAAGCTCCAGCCCGACAACTCGAATTACCACAACCTCAAAGGACAGATTCTGATTCGCCTGGGACACCCGAAGGAAGGTCAGGCCGAGCTTCAAAAGTCCACACAGCTACTGGAAGCAAGCCGCGAGCGCCGTCACAACGAAATGAACGAAGGCCCTCTGCCGCAGCCGGAGCTGACCGTGGAGCCGAAAGTTCGATGAACAACTTTAGCGAGCGTTCAACCTTTTTGTCATCCCGAGCGCCGCGCGCATTTTGCGTCCCGGTTGATTTCGCGGGACGAGGGGTCTCTCTTCGATTTGTGCGACGGCGCGATCATCCCTGCGATTTCAAGAACGCCGCCACTTCCCGCCCCGAAGGCATCGAAGGCTGTGCCCCCTTGCGCGTCACCGAAATCGCCGCGACAGCCGACGCATACCGCGCTGCCTCCAATGGCTTCTTGCCCGAAAGCAAACTCACCGCAAACCCCGCATTGAAGGCGTCTCCAGCAGCCGTCGAATCCACGGTTTTCACCGCGAACGCCGGAACCATCTGCCGCACGCCGTCGGCGGTAGCAAGAAATACTCCCTGCGAACCCATCTTGATCAGCACATTTTTCGGCCCGCGCGCGAGCAGCAAGTCCGCGCAGCGCGCAGCGGTAGCGGGCGTCACAGGCTCCTGTGCACCGAGGTCACACAGAATGCGCGTCTCGCTCTCATTCGGCGTGATCCAGGTAATCACTTGCATCAACCCCGGCGGCAATTCGCGCGCTGGCGCCGGGTCGAGCATCAACGGGATTCCGTGGCGATGCGCGAAAACCCCCAGCGTTTCGAGTGTGATCAACGGAATTTCGAGCTGGGCGAGCAACATTCCGGCCTTGCGCAAGAGTGCCGCGTGCCGCGCGATATCTTTTGGCAACAATTTTCCGTTCGCGCCGGGAACCACCACGATGCTGTTCTGCCCGTCGCTGCCGATATTGATAAGCGCGACTCCCGAAGAGCCTTTGACGGCTTGCACCGCCTTCACATCCACGACGGCTTTGCGCAAGCCGCCCCTCAGCGCCGCGCCAAAGGAATCGTCGCCGACTTTGCCGACCATGCTCACCGGATACCCGAGGCGCCCGACGCCCACCGCTTGGTTCGCTCCCTTGCCGCCGCTAAAAGTGTTGAAATCGCGGCCAGTGATGGTTTCACCCGGCAACGGCACATGATCGGCCGTCGCCACCAAATCCAGGTTGATGCTGCCCACCACCACGATCGGTTTCCGCATGACGGAACACGCCTCCCGCGCCAGCCGCCAAGCCTATCACTAACCATCTCCGTGCGGTAATCGGGTGCAAAAATTCGCCCCGCCGGACAGGTGCCTCCGGTCGTTTGGCGTGATAATCTTTTCGCCGGACTTGCTTCACCCTCGCCCGGGTGGCGGAATGGCATACGCGGGGGACTTAAAATCCATTTTGAAGTCCTTGCAGCCAATCGCACCAAAGCGCAGCACAACGAAATCGCCTTTATTTGCAGTGCTTCTCCGCATTCGTCTAACGCATCGCCGAGCACGTAGACGCACCAAATTGCAAACCCAACCGACACCACTACCGACACCAGCGCAAGAGTGGAGGCGGCAACCGATGAAAGGAAGAACGGCAATACACTGTCCCAGTCCTACCTGCGTCCTGAAGGTTGGCGAGGGACGCGGCTTCATCATCAGGCACCGCGTGAAGATTCCGCCTTCGTCAAGTCCGACGCACTCGTCCGCCCAGTGGAAAAGTTTCGTGGACTATCGCTTAGTCGTCACTGCGGCCCACTGCCTGCCTAAATTGCCGCCAGCCCATGCGGCGGCGGTCAATTCTGATAAGACCTACAAATTATTGGGGAGTCTCGACGGCAGCAAGAGCGGCATCTGGGCTGAGTGTCTGTTCGCGAATCCCGTTGCTGATATCGCGGTCCTTGACCGCCCTAGTGACCAAGAGCTTGGCGACGAGGCCGATGCCTACGCTGCGTTAACCGATGATGCGCCTGTCCTTCGAATCGACAAGGCCCAGACCGGCAGTGGTTGGGTGCTCGCGCTGGGCAGCCACTGGGTTCGCACGACGCTCACCGTGTTCGTAAGTATGGGCGGGGGCACATCGCTTTCCATCGACGCGACTGAACCTGGGATGTCGGGTTCCCCGATTTTAAACGACGCCGGCCTGGCGGTGGGGATTGTAGCGGTGGGGACAGAAAGGGAAAACAAAAACGGAGAGCGCAGGAACGAAAGGACCGGACCGCAGCCTATGCTGACTCGCGACCTTCCGGGATGGCTGTTGGACTGCAAATAGTGCAGTGTGGCCCCGTTGGTGTCCCCAAACACACATTGCAATCGGTGCGTGGTGCTGTCTATCCGAAACCAAGAGAAGCATGGGAACGGTCACGCGGCAGGTCGTCCACCCAGACTAATCGGAAGGCTGGAACCAGAAGTGAGGCGCGTAGTTGCCGGGGGAGGGGTGGAGTCACAGATTTCGGCTCGGGGCAAAAGGACCCCTCGGTTTCACCGAGAAAAATTTTGCGCGGTTGCTGTTTTTTCGCTTGCTGTTTTCTGGTGAATCCTCTCGTCCCAATTGAGACACGCTGCAGGCAAGTTCCGACTCACACATAAAACGGCCTACCGCATCGCGCAAGCGTCAAAGCTTGAATCTAGAGCAAGTACTGCGACATTTCATGAGCTTGCGTCCTCGACCACAGGTTATCTTGATGCGGAGACGTTTACGCACGAGTTTCACTGCGGCTTTTGGCGTGGGCTCCCGCACCTGAGGTATTGAAGATTCTTGGGATGGTTGCGACGCTCGTTAACTCCGGGATTACGTTCACGTACGTGGACCAGTCGCTAGATTCAGTGTCTTCATTCGGGAACTGTTTCGTAGCCCGGAACTCGGGACAGAGCCGTAATCGCTAGTAAACCAACCATTTATTGTTTTGTGTTCGAAAGGACGTTCAGGTGCATTGCAGGCTTCCGGAGTGCACGGAATACTAGGACGTGGAGTACCAGCCATTAAGAGAACATCAGCCTAATCTCCACGCTAGTTCCCCCCGAGTAGCTACTGAGATGTGAGAGGCGTCACATGATGCAACGCATTGTGAGCATATTCTGCTGTCTCCTCGTGGCAATTCAGATGACTGAGGTATCCGCCGCTGCTCAGCAGAACAGCACCCCAGTTGTGTCAGACCAGACTTCGTTGGCGGCATGCAGGCGACCATGTCTAGAAGACGGTACGCCGGTTAAATTGCGTATCGCACAAACGGTGTCTTCAGCAGACGCCCACGTTGATGACCGAGTGGAATTTGAAGTTCTCGAAGAAATCAGAATTTCGGACGTGTCAATCGTCCCCAAGGGTGCCATTGCGTTGGGCACGGTCACCGAAGCGCAGCCCAAGAGGCGGATGGCACGCGGCGGCAAACTCGAAATCGTCATGGATTCGGTCCGTCTAGCAGACGGCGAAAAGGCTGCACTGCGAGCAACTAAAAGCGTGCAGGGGGGCGGACACACAGGCGCAATGACGGCGGGAATCGTGGCGACAGCCCTGATTCTATGGCCAGCCGCTCCGTTCTTTCTGTTCATGCATGGTAAGGACATCACTATACCCAAGGGAACTGAGATTCCAACATTCGTCAGCGGCAATTTTCCCTTAGACCTAGCGAAGTTTCAGCAAAATGTAGTGACTACAGCTCAGATTCCTCAGGCGAATTCATCTGCAACCGTGTCGATTTCGTCTTCACCGACCGACGCCGAAATCTCCGTCGACCAGAACTTTGTTGGAAATACGCCTTCGTCAATAACCGTATTGGCTGGAAAGCATCTGATATCTGTCACTAAGCAGGGATACAAAGATTGGGACCGTGAAATAACCTTGTCAGGCGGCACAGTAAGTTTGAGTGCTGACCTGGTGCCCGGTGTTGCTTCTCCGGCTCCTGCATTGTCAGCGACCACAAATGCGGTCAGCGGCGAAAAATCGAGGCCGCCTGACCCGGAGCCGTTGGCAGTGACTCAGCCAAAGGTCGAAGAGGAAACTGCGACGGGCTGGATAGGTATCACCACAAAAGATGATTTCGATAGAGGGGTGGTTATTACGAGGGTGCTTGACGGCGGTGCAGCAGCGACGGCAGGATTGAGGGTTGGGGACGTGATTGTAAAGCTGAATGGCGCACCTGTGAAATCCGGGATGGACTTCGACGTGGCGATAGCCCACAGCAGAGTTGGCTCACAGATGCGGTTGAGCTACATGCGAGGTGCATGGATAAGCGAAGTTACAGTGACCGTCGGGAAAATAACGTAACTGGCTCTGACCTGAAACGCAAGTCATCAACCTAGGACTTCTAATGATAAGACGTTTCACTGTACATGCCCCGCCGGTCATACCGTCACAATCGTTCTGGCAGCGCGCATTCTAACGCTATTTGAAGTCACGGTGTTGAGTGCAGGGGACCGGGGCGCGGAGGTAATTCTCGGCCGGCCGAAAAGGGTGCCGGGCAGAGCGCCGCAAATTTAATTTTCGATTCCAGATTTTTTCGCTTGCTGTATTTCAGGCGGGTCTACTGTCCCAATTGAAATCCCAGAAGCCAAGTTCCGACTTACAAGCAGTCCGTATGAAGTCTCTAGTACTCCTCAACGCTGGGGGGTTGTTTACGACACCGCCGCCATTGTAATCGACGGTCATAACACCACCGCATGGGCCGCCGCCCAATAGAATGCAATCGCCGCCGTACACAGTTAATTATACCGGGGGTAGGAAGAACCGAGGGAGTAAGAAAAAAAGGGGGAGCGAGAACGTCGCCTCCCCCCGTGGTGGTTACTGTTATTTTTTGTTGGCAACCGTGGGCGGGGTGATGGCCCCGGTGGCGTCGGAATAGACCTCATAATTCACCTCATTCACTAGTGTCGCAGTGAGCGAGGCCCAAACGGGATTGCTGCTGGTTCCGGCTGCTGGCGAACCCGAGCACACGAGCTCGATGGAATCGTTCGCAGCCACAGCAATCACGTCCGTCACGCTGACCGTTGCGAGAATGGCATCTCCGATGCCAGTGAAACCCGTAGCCGGCGCGGTATTTACCGTTGTGGCGTAACACTCTGCAAATCCTCCTGATGAGTTCACCATGTTCACCGACGCCGAAATCAGGTAGAAGCCGCCTCCCACCGCATTGGTTGTCAGAACCACCGTTCCCGTGCTGGCGAGCGGCGTTCCGTTATTGCCAGGACATACGATGCTTTGCAAAAACACATTCGGGCCACAGTGCACCACAAAGGCACTGGATGCTCCTGGAGGCCCCGCAGGTCCTGTCGCTCCCGTCGCTCCCTTGGGTCCAGCAGGCCCGACAAGTCCCGTCGCACCCGTCGCTCCCTTGGGTCCAGCAACCCCGGCAGGCCCCGTCGCTCCCGTCGCTCCCTTGGGTCCAGCAACCCCGGCAGGCCCCGTCGCTCCCGTCGCTCCCTTGGGTCCAGCAACCCCGGCAGGCCCCGTCGCTCCCGTCGCTCCCTTGGGTCCAGCAACTCCGGCAGGCCCCGTCGCTCCCGTCGCTCCCTTCGCGCCCGTGGCTCCAGCGGGGCCTTCCTGATTCCATTGAATCTTGTGAGCGCTTGTCGCGCAAGTCGTGGTTGAACTGACAATGGTAATGTCACCGGTTGAGTTGTTCACGCAGGCATAGTAAGTAACAGTCGCAGCCTGAGCGACCGCCCCTAGCGACAGCAACATCACACACCCCGATATACACAGCATCAATTTTTTGATTTTCATTGGTCTCCGTAGGAAAGTCACTTGCAACCAGCCCAAAGGCGAATGCCACAAATCGCCGCAAGCTTTTTCATCTGGTCTCCGAGCTTTGAGCATGGCTACAGAATCACAGGTGCATTTCAAATGCCAAGTGAAGCCGGTCGCTAAGTGGCCCAACGCCAGACAATACAAAGAACGAAGTGGCAGCACATTCACGAGAAGGAGACGCCGGTCACGGCGTACCGCATCCATCCGGTTACAGCATCGCGTTAGTGGACGCCAGGGCTGATTCCAGCGCTTCAACATTAGCATTTCATGCTGGATTGATTCCGTCGATGCTTCTGCGCAATCCTACAGTTGCTCAAGTGCAACAGGTTTGGAGTTGCCGGGAAGGGGTTGAGGAGGTAAATCACGGCCGGGGCAAGCGGGGTGCCGAGTTCACCGAGAAAAATTTCCGGTGGCAGAATAAAATTTTCGCTTGCTGTTTTTTTCCCCTCCGTCAAACGCAGCCATTGCGCGTCTCAATTGGGACTTGGGCAGGAACCGCATCATCTAACTTTCAAGCTATGGATTCCACGGTAGGCCAACGTCAGGATTCTGGTTTGGGAGTACCAGAATCTTTATCAAGGATTCGCCCAACTTCTATTCCTTTGGCAGCGCAGTATGCGGAGATGATTGGGTACCACTGCGCGTCAACGGCCTCTCGATTCTCGAATGTTGTGGCCGGGGAAAGTACATGGCCGATGAGCGTCTTTTCGTCGGCAAGAATCACGGGATTAATACGCTTCCTTGAAACCGCATCCTAGAAGATACTGAATTGCTTTTCGCGTCCGGTGTATTCCATCGACACATCCACGCGGTAGGTGATGCCGCCGAAGAGCGTCACGATGGCCCATGCCTTCCGCCATTCAGCGCCGAGATAGCACATGACACCGTGATGGTGCGCCGCGCGAACGTGCGCACCCATCAATCCTTCATTTGCAAAAATCCATACTCGCAGGTCCTTGTCGCCTGTGGCCGTTCGAGCCTGCCTAAGCACGTCAAATTCGGGTGACAGGGCAAACGGGATTCCGTATTCGAATGCGATGGCCGCTAATGCAATCTTTGCCGCGACCTTACGTGCTTCTAGGGAGAATGCGAAAGATGTGGTGTGCGTGTAGCCGGTTTCAATCACGATTTGCTCTGGCACTTTACCTTCTCTGACCTGCCCCCCTTTGGCGACCGCCCGCTCCACAAATTTATCGCTGCCTTTTTGGGTCAGAAAAAATCCGTGGCGAATAATTCTACCGTCAGGAGTCTTGGACTCCGTAACCGTGTCTTGGAGTTGAATCTCTCCTGCACCATCTATGAACGCCGGAAGGTTCTTCATGTCTAGGCCACGGATGTCAGCCTTCAACGGGATGCTTGGAACGACGCCCTTTCGATTCTTTATCTTCAACAGATTTAGCAGCGGAGCAACAGCGTCTTTCAGTGAAGCTTCAGCCACGCCGAATTCACGATTGCATCGTTCGCAGCTTCCGTTCCGCACTTCTAGTCTGCCGCCCATGAACGCAGGGAATACGTGTTCGTGGGTTAGATTTTCCTGACTGCGACAGAATATGCAGGGCATCGTTGCGGACACTCCAACTGGGAGCCTAGCATGGTTGCTAGGGTCAGTACTCCATCGCAGGGCGCGGTGTCATTCTCCCGCGCGCTGGCAAGTCAGTCGTCCAATTGGGACTCCCGGCATCCAGGCTCCAATTGCGCACAAATCCAACATGTAGATTGAAGGCCGGAACAATCCTGCTCAATGAGGTGGGCTGGAAACCAAGAAAAACTCCGGCCGCAGGAGAAGTATTTTTTCCTGACTCCTGTTATAGTCACAATGGAATGACTGGCTGCGATTCGCAGACGTGGGTTATGCTGCGAATCGGAAAATATGCAGGTACAGAGCCACAAGCGAAAGGAGCCGGTCGATGAGAAGAATAAAAATTGTGGGGTTGGATGTCCATGCGAGACGATTTCGGTAGCTGTAGCGGAGCAGGGCGGGGAGATTCGGTCGCTGGGGAATACCGAATCGCGAAGAATGGATTCGGAAACTGGTGAAGAAACTGGGGCCAGTGGAGGAGCTGCGGTTTTGTTATGAGGCGGCCGACAGGCTACGCGCTGTACTGGCAACTGACTGGATGGCGGCCAAGTGCGCGGTGGTAGCGCCCACCTTGGTGCCGGTGAAAGCCGGGGATCGCGTGAAAACGGATCGGCGGGATGCGCTAAAACTGGCGAGAAATTATCGGTCCGGAGAGCTAACGCCGTAGGGGTCCGGATGCGGCTCACGAGGCATTGCGGGATCTGGTGCGCGCCCGAGAAGCGGCCAAGAAGGATGAGCTTCAGCACGGCATCGGTTGGTAAGTATCCGTGCGGCATGGCCAGCGACCGCCGATAGGGGTGAAGGCCTGGACGAGAAAATGCCTGGAGTGGGTCATCCGGGGAGTGCATTTCGAACAGCTGGCCCAGGAAGCTACGTTGCTGGATTACCTAGAGGTGGAGCACGGGGCAGCACGCATTCGCGGCTCGATGGTGTGAATCCAGAGGCAGCGAAGAGTGCGCCGCCCAAAGCGTCGGTGATCGAGGCCTTGCAGGCGCTACAGGAATCGCGCAGGTCCCAGCGGTGACGGTGGTAGCCGAACTGGGGAGCTTCCCGATTCAGCAAAGCCAAGCAGTTAATGGCCTACGAAGGAATCGTACCGAGTGAAGACTCCAGTGGAGAGCGCCTGCGACGAGGAAACATCACCAAAACGGGTAATGCGCACCTAAGGCGGGTGGTGGTGGAGGCCGCGTGGGCCTATCGACACCGACCGGCCATGGGAGCCAAGTTGCGCAAGCGGCAAGAGAAGGTCAGTGAAGAGGTCAAAGAATCGCTTGGAAAGCACAACAGCGATTATATGAGCGGTATCGAAAGTTGCTTGCCAAGGGCAAGAACAAGGGAGTTGTAATGACGGCGGTAGGACGCGAGTGCTGGGTTTTATCTGGGCCATCGGAATCCAAGTAGAAACAGCGCAGAAGGAGTCTTTGCAGCAAGCGGCATAACGTGAATTTATTCTGGGGTGAGAAGCTCGAAGGAGGCAGAGTGGGTAGTGGTCGAGGGGTACACGGAAAGGAGAATCCTCGAAAGTTCTATGCGGTAGGTCTTCGCACCGAACCCGCGTTTATAGTCCGAGGCAGCTCCCGACGGATCACGATTATGCGGTTTCGACCCGCGAATATCAGAGGATCAGCCGTCGCGAAAACTACCTCGACCACGACCTGCGCTGCCTCCTAAGAGTGAGAAGAAGAACGAAGAAAACAGTTGCTCGTACTTGACGGGTCATTCCATA
>CAWDRJ010000024.1:0-16127 GCA_963804625.1 uncultured Acidobacteriota bacterium
GCCTTCGCGGAAAAGCAAAGCCTTTGCCGCTGAAGTGAGATGCAGCGTGACTTGCTTCTCGCCGAGCCGCTTCAACAGATGCTGCATCTGCAGATCAATGATGTGCTCGATCTGCTCCTTGCCTAGCGGCCGGAACAACACGATGTCGTCGATCCGGTTCAAGAATTCCGGCCGGAAGATTTCACGCAAGGCAGCCATCGCCTGCTCGCGCGCCTTCTTCGGATCTGTTTCCATAAGGTCGAAAATCGCTGTCGAGCCAACGTTGGACGTCATGATGACCACGGTATTGCGAAAATCCACCGTGCGGCCCTTGCCGTCGGTCAGGCGGCCATCGTCCAGTATTTGCAGCAGCACGTTGAAGACGTCCGGATGCGCTTTCTCGATTTCATCCAGTAGCACCACCGAATAAGGACGGCGGCGGACCTGTTCGCTCAACTGCCCACCCTCTTCATAACCAACATAGCCCGGAGGCGCGCCGATCATGCGCGCTACGGAGTGCTTCTCCATGTATTCGGACATATCCAGTCGAATGATGGCGCGCTCGTCGTCGAACAAAAATTCCGCGACGGCGCGCGCGAGCTCCGTCTTGCCCACGCCCGTCGGACCGAGGAAAAGGAACGACCCGATAGGGCGATTGGGATCGCTCAGTCCCGAACGGCTGCGGCGAATTGCGTTGGCCACGGCTTGCAGCGCCTGGTCCTGGCCGATGACGCGGTCGCGCAGGCGCTCTTCCATGTGCACGAGCTTCTGTACTTCGCCTTCGAGCAGACGGCCCGCGGGAATGCCCGTCCATTTGCTGACGATTTTGGCGATCTCTTCTTCGCCGACTTCTTCCTTCAGCATTGGATGATCTTTTTGTAGCTCGCCGAGCTTGTCCTGTGCCGCTTTCAGTTCCTTTTCGGCAGCGGAAAGCTTGCCATAACGTATTTCCGCCACGCGTGAAAGATCTCCGGCTCGTTCGTAGCGCTGCTCTTCGCCCTTCAGTCGCTCGATTTCTTCCTTCTGCTTGCGAATGCGGCCAATGGCGTCCTTCTCGGTTTGCCAGTGCGCTTTCAGCGAGTTGGACTGCTCGCGCATGCCGCTGAGCTCTTTTTCAATTTGCTTCACGCGTTCTTTCGAATGAGCGTCCGATTCCTTTTTCAGCGCCTGCCGCTCGATCTCCAGCTGCATGATGCGGCGCTCGATGTCGTCAATTTCAGCGGGCAGCGAATCAATTTCCATGCGCAGGCCGGCGGCGGCTTCGTCCACCAGGTCAATCGCCTTGTCCGGAAGAAAACGATCGGTGATGTAGCGTTGCGAAAGAATCGCGGCGGCCACAATCGCCGAATCCTTGATGCGCACGCCGTGATGCACTTCGTAGCGGTCCTTCAGGCCGCGCAGAATCGCGATGGTATCTTCCACCGAAGGCTCGCCCACATAGACGGGCTGGAAGCGGCGCTCGAGCGCGGGATCCTTTTCAATATATTTGCGGTATTCGTTCAGCGTGGTCGCGCCGATGGCACGCAGTTCGCCGCGCGCGAGGGCTGGCTTCAGCATATTGGAGGCGTCCATCGAGCCTTCCGCCGCGCCCGCGCCGACCAGCGTATGCAGCTCGTCAATAAAAAGAATGATCTGCCCTTCGGATTCGGTGACTTCCTTCAACACCGCTTTCAGCCGGTCTTCGAATTCGCCGCGATATTTCGCGCCAGCGACCAATGCAGCAAGGTCCAGGGAAACGATCCGCTTCGGCTTCAGTACTTCCGGGACGTCGCCCGAAACGATGCGGCTGGCGAGGCCTTCGACGATCGCCGTCTTGCCCACGCCCGGCTCGCCGATCAGTACCGGATTATTTTTCGTGCGCCGCGCGAGAATTTGCATTACGCGGCGAATCTCTTCGTCGCGACCGATCACCGGATCCAGTTTGTCGCGGCGCGCGAGATCGGTGAGGTCGCGCGCATATTGGTCCAGTGCGCGGTAGGTGGATTCGGGATTTTGCGATGTGACGCGATGACTGCCGCGGATCGTCGCCATAGCCTGCAAAATGGTGTCGTGCGTCGCGCCGGCCTTCACTAGCATTTGCCCGGCAGGATCCTTATCGGCGGATGAAATACCCAGCAGAATATGCTCGGTGGAAACGTACTCGTCTTTCAGGCGCTCTGCTTCGTCAAACGCGCTCTCCAGAACTTTGTTCGTCGCAGGGCTTAGATACTGCTGCGAAATCCCGGATACTTTGGGCAAGCGCTCGATTTGCTTTTCCACCTCGGCCGCCAAACGAGTCGGCGACACACCCAGCTTTTCCAGCAGTGGCGGTACCACGCCGTCGCCCTGGGCAATCAGCGCCCACAGCAGGTGGAGTGGCTCAATCTGCTGTTGGCCCATGCGTCCGCCCATTTCTTGAGCGGCTTGCAGAGCCTCTTGAGCCTTCACGGTCAATTTGTCAAAACGCAGCATGTCGGGATTTTCTCACTTTCCAGCTTCCACAAAAAGCGGTCGGTCGAACCCACCACCCAGCCCCGGTGTTACAACGTACTCGGCGTCGTGCTTGCTGTCTGCAGCGGCAAGCTTGGGGTCGGCTATGACAAGGGCATAATAAAATATGAGTGTGTCATTGTCAAGTATAATCTAGACGCGCACTAGTCGCAAGTCGACCAGATTTACTCTAACACTCTTATAATAATGCACTTAAGGTAGAGCGTTTCCGGCATCGTCAGCAGAATTGGGTGGTCGCCAGCCTGGGTCCGGCGTTCTACCACGGCAACCGTCCTGCGGGCATCATTCGCAGCCTCCGCAAGCAGCTGAAGGAAAAGGGCTTCGCTCACGTGGTACGAGCAAGAACAGGTCACCAGGTAACCGCCAGGTTCGAGGATTTTCAGCGCCCGTAGATTGATCTCTTTGTAGCCGCGCTGCGCCGCGGGGAGGCTGTCGCGATTCTTGGCGAAGGCCGGAGGGTCGAGAATGACCATCTGGAAGCGTCGGCCGATCTCGTCGCATTCCTTAAGGAGGTCGAACGCATTCGCCTCGCGAAAGGTGACGTTCGCGATCGAATTCAGCTGCTGATTCCGGCGCGCGGCCTCCAGTGCAGCCGCTCCCATATCCACGGCTTCGACGTGCTGGCAATTTGCTGCCACGGTAAGCGCGAAGCCGCCCTGGTAGCTGAAGCAATCCAGCACTGCGCCGGAAGCGTAACGCCGCGCAGCCCAGTGGTTTTCGCGCTGATCCAGGAACGAGCCGGTTTTTTGCCCGTGCGCCAGGTCGTACACGAAAGTGACGCTGTTCTCTTTCGCAAGAATCTCAGCTGGTACTTCGCCGTGGAGCACTCCGACGCGCTGCTCAAGACCTTCGAGCAAGCGAACCTTGGGATCGTTGCGCTCCAGAATCCCTTTGGGCGAAAAAAGCTCCACCAGGAGCTCAACCAGCAGCGCTTTTTGCTTCTCTGAGCCCTGGCTCAGAGTCTGAAGCACAAAATAATCGCCGTAGCGGTCCACAATGACTGAAGGAAGTTGGTCGGATTCGCCGTAGACGAGCCGGTATGCGTCGGTATTTTCGACCACGGTTCGCCGAAACGCCGCGGCGCGCCGGAGGCGTTCCACAAAGAAATCGCGATCCACTGGTACGTTTTGGTGAGTGAGCAGGCGCACCGCGATCTGGGATTTGTCGCTGTAGAACGCGCGTCCGTGGAAGCGGCCGCGTTCGTCGGTGACGCGAACGACAGCCCCCGGTTCAGCCTGTGCCGAACGCACGTCGCTCTTGTACACCCATGGATGGCCGGAGCGCAGCCGTTCGGACCCGCGCGAGCTGATGACGACGGAGGCTTCCGCCACGATTCCCCCCTGGCTGATAGAATGAAACGGCTATCGCGCTGCAATGATGGCGGCGTGCATGCGGCCGGCGCGTCAAGAAAAATTCCAAGAGCGCGATACCTCGCCTCGTTGTACTTAACACAACCGCAGGAGTTGTGCCAGCCAGCGGCGAACGCGCGAACATATGAAGCTCAGCGAACTCAATTTCAACCTGCCGCCGGAGCGCATCGCGCAACGGCCGCTTGAGCAGCGCGATGCTTCGCGACTGTTGCTGCTCGATCGCACATCCGGCGCATGGGAAGACCGCCAGTTCCGCGAGTTCCCAGACCTTCTCCGCGGCGATGAGCTAATCGTTGTGAATAATGCTCGCGTACTCCCTGCGCGTTTATTCGGTAGGCGCGCGGGCATCCACGCCGAACCACCGGGCTCGCACAGCCCCACGCGCCCCGAGCACCTGCAGGCGCCGATCGAAGTCCTGTTGGTTCGCCAGCTGGAATCCGACACCTGGGAGACGCTGGTCCGTCCCGGAAGAAAAATTCCAGTCGGCGAGCGAATCATTTTTGGCGGAGGGGAAGGCGAACTCGAAGCGCTGGTAGAAGCGCGCGGCGATTATGGCCTGCGCGTGTTGCGATTTCGCGCCAAGAATGGCTTCCACGAAACGCTCAACCGGCTCGGACACATTCCCCTGCCTCCGTACATCAAGCGCGCCGATGAGCCGCCCGATCGCGAACGCTACCAGACTGTCTACGCGAAGCAGGGAAGCGCGGTAGCGGCGCCAACCGCGGGGCTACACTTCACGCCGGAAATTTTGCAGCGCGTGCGTGCTCGCGGAATAGAAATCGCCGAAGTTACCCTCGACGTGGGCTTGGGAACATTCGAACCAGTCCGCACCGAGCGCCTCGAAGATCACAAAATTCACGCTGAAACGTACGAACTCCCCCAGTCCACGATTGCGGCGATCGAACGCGCTCAGCGCGAGCATCGGCCAGTATTGGCTGTTGGCACCACGGTAGTCCGCACGCTCGAAGACGCCGCCGAAAAAGCGGCAGAACAAGGCGCGACGCTGCAACCCGGCAAGGCCGAAGCGAGCATTTTTCTATACCCTGGCAAATCAATTCGCGTCGTCAATCAATTGCTCACAAATTTCCACTTGCCGCAATCGAGCTTGCTGGCTCTGGTCGCAACTCTCGCCGGCCGGGAAAATATTTTGCGGGCCTACGAACACGCCGTGCGCGCGGAATACCGCTTTTACAGCTATGGCGACTGCATGCTGATCCGCTGATCCCCCAGCAGCCAGGTCACCGGGCGTTTCACACGCGATTTCGTGCAACTAGTGCTATGTTTCTATATAATTCGCATCCTGCCTGCGGGGGCAGCTGAATGCGCTATCTGATCCTGAGCGACATCCACGCGAACCTGACGGCGCTGAATACGGCGCTGGACGCGGCCAAAGGCCGTTGGGAGAAAGTGGTGTGCCTGGGCGATGTGGTGGGTTACGGGCCCGATCCCAATGAAGTGGTAGATCGCGTGCGTGAACTGGGAGCCGTCACCATTCGCGGCAATCACGATAAAGCCGGTTCGGGTCTCGCAAACGCCGACGACTTCAATCCCGTCGCGCGTGCCGTCGCGCTATGGACCCGCGATCAATTGCGCCCGGAAAATCGCGAGTGGCTCGAAAAATTGCCGATCGGTCCGCTCACAGTAGACGGCTTTGTGATGGTCCACGGCGCGTACAAAGATGAAGACGAGTACGTTTTCGCGCCGGCCCAAGCGCTCGATAGCCTGCTCGACGCTCCGGCGCAAATTACATTTTTCGGGCACACGCATTTGCAGGGAGGCTTCACGCTTCACGATGACCAGGTGGGCGTGCTGCATTTCAAGCCCAACGACGAAAGCCACTTCTCGACGCTGACAATCGAGGAAGGCACTACCTACCTGCTGAATCCTGGGTCCGTTGGCCAGCCGCGCGATGGCGATACGCGCGCCGCATTTGTGATCGCAGACTTGCAGAACAAGTCCGTGGAATTCTGGCGCGTGCCCTACGACATCGAAGCGGTCCAGAAGCGGATGGGCGCCGGCGGGCTGCCCGAGCCGCTGATCATGCGCCTTGCGTTCGGGCGTTAAACCACAGGGAACAGTCCATGGAACCCGGCGAAAGCTCCTACCGCGCAGAACGACGGCGGTTCCCGCTCGCTTTCGCGCTCGGAATTCTGGTCGTGGCGATTATTTTCGGCAGCTTCGTCGTCCTGACGCGCCACATGCGCTCCCCCGCGCAAGCCGCGGCCGTGAAATTGCCTTTTGGTCCTGCGGAACAGGCCTACGCCGAACGAATCCATTTCACCGGCATTCAATTGGCGCGCGCCACGAATTTCCTGAAGCAGGAATTCACCTACGTAGCCGGTACCATGCAAAACGACGGCGTGCAAAATATCGCTGCAATGCAAGTGGCGGTGGAATTTCACGACGACTTGAATCAGGTGATTCTGCGCGAAACCGAAGTGTTGATCGCGCCCCATTCGGACCCGCTGCCCGCCGGCCAGCGCCGCGATTTTCAAATTACGCTTGAGCATATTCCCGCGGAGTGGAATCATCAGTATCCATCCATCAACGTCACTGGTCTGATTCTCCAATAATAGCGAAGGATCGATTCCCCAACGTAAAGACTGGCGGTGTGCCATTGAACGCGCCTGCGGAGGATTGGGCGGCACTCGATCGCGCTTTGGGCGATTTTGCGGCGTCCGGCTGCGTGGAAGTTCGCGAAGACGGCCAATGGCTCGCCGAACGCGCCTCGCTGCAATGGGAAGTAAACCGTAAAGGCAAACAGGCGCTGGTACATTTGTGGTCGGACGAGCGCAATTTGACGCGTCGCGTCCTGCGCGTGAAGGAGTGCGCGGAAGACCGTATCGTCCTAGAAGTGCAAAGATTCGGCCGCGCGAAGCCGGGCCGCCTGGAGTTTCTGCGCACGGATTCGCCGCGCGCCGCGGGCAGAATCGAGCGCGAACAATTTCGCGCCCGCTTCGAACGCATCCTCAAAGAACGCTTTCCTGACGCCGTTGTGGATTCGCTCACCGCCGCTCCCGGCCTCGAACATTCATTTTCCGGCCTGTACGTGCGCGGGGTGATGCACGAAGGCTCGCGCGCGTGGGGCGTGCTGGCCGTTTCCGCGAGCGAGGACGCCGCGGCCGTCGAAGGTATCCTTGCATTCGGCATTTTGTGGCTCGATTGGCTGCGCAGCCACGTTCAGCAGCGTGCGATCGAAGGACTCCGGCTGTTTGTGCCGCAAGGAGGCAGCCGCTGCTTGCGCGAACGGCTTCTCGCGCTTTCGTCCGCGGCGCGCACAGAAATTTACGAACTGCGCGAGCCGGACGGCATGATGCAAAAAGTTGATTCCGCCGACGCCGGAAACCTCGAAAGCAGGCTCATGCCGCGCCGCGAAATCGAATCGAAGTTGCGCGCCGCGGCGGACACCATCGCGGAAATCTGCGCAATGCTTCACGACACATCCAGCGCGATTGCCCTCCGCGTTCTGGCTGGGAAAGATGATCTGGGACTCTCGTTTCGCGGCCTTGTCTTCGCGCATTGGACGAAGCAAGGAGTTTTCTTCGGCTTGGGCCAGGCGCCGGAACGATTGACCTCTGCCACGAAGCCGCGCCTCGAACGCCTCCGGCATCAGCTGGACCTGCATCGTAGTTCGCTCGCGGAGGACGCGAATCATTATCTCTAGCGCACCGCGCCGGAACGCTGGCTGGAATCAATCGTCCTGGAAGATCCCGTGAAACTCGATGCGCAACTCGATTCCGAGCATTTCTACTTACAAGTCCCAGCGCTCGCCGCAGGAGATCGAGGTGTATTCGATTTACTGGGTATCACGCGCAAAGGCCGCCTGGTAGTGATTGAGTTGAAGGCTTCGGAAGATATTCAATTGCCGGTGCAGGCGGTGGACTATTGGCTGCGCGTACGTCGTCACCAACGCGAAGGAGATTTTCACGAATACGGCTACTTTGCCGGAGTGCAAATAGATCCGCGGCCGCCGTTGGTATGGTTGGTGGCGCCGGGTCTGCGTTTCCATTCCGCCACCGACACTCTTCTGAAATATTTATCGCCAGAAATTCAAGTCACGCGGATTGGACTTTCCGAAAATTGGCGCCGAGGATTGAGGATCGTTTTTCGCCAGCAATAAATCGATTTTGGCGTTAGAAAAAGGAAGGGAAGCGGCCTGGGTTGAACCAGAACCACTTCCCGGGGTGTGTCCTAGAAGTAATTAAAAGATTAGACGTGAACGGTGGGAAAAGGTTGCATGAAGGTGCGCTACAAAAGAATTTGGCAAGCGTCAGTAAAACAGATACTTACGCCACTTCTCATCACGATGTCCGATGAGCCGCATCAATTGTCGTGATGTGTGCAGCGTGAAAGGCCGCGGACGCCGCTGCAGTTTGATCCCTGCTTCTTCCGGTGTGCGATCACCCTTGCGATTGTTGCAGGCGTAGCAGCACGCGACGAGATTCTCCCACGTCGAGCGCCCGCCGCGCGAACGCGGCAGTACGTGATCGAGGGTCAGTTCCGACGCGGGAAACGCGCAAGCGCAGAACTGGCAAGTATTGCGGTCACGCAGCAAAATATTTTTGCGCGAAAGCGCGCGGCTCTGCTGCGGAATGTGGCGGTAGCTGAGCAAGCGAATTACAGACGGAACCTGTATCGCCTTCTGCGTCGAGTGCACTTCGGTGTGATTGGTTTCTTCGGCCTGCGCCACGCCTTTCAGCATCAGCACCAGCGCGCGGCGCACCGCAGTCACGTTGATGGGTTCGAACGTCGCATTCAAAACCAGCACGGGGGCTTGCATCACGGACGGACGGCTGGCGGGCGAATTGGACTTCTGCTTTGCTGCTAGCGGGTCCGGCGCAACACCGCTCAGCCCGATGTTGGGTCGGGGCCGTAAGCCGAGCTTAGGTCGCTTATCCATGTGCGCCGCCTTTTGCGTCGCTGGTTGGTTTTTCTTCCTTAGCCAGTAAGGATGCTCTCGGCACCCTTTTCGTTTGTCTCGACTTTCTTTGCTTCTAGCCCCTGCGGTAGGCCCGAAGGCGACCGGCCGGTAACTACTCGTGCGACCGTCAATGCAAGAACGGAACTCGCTCCTGCGCTCCTCAAAGCTCGTGCACAGGCATCTAAGGTCGCGCCAGTCGTCATTACATCATCTACCAGCAGAACGCGAAGCTTGTCAACCCGCAGCCCCTTGCGCGTGGCGTACGCGCCACGTACCGAGTCCCAGTGTTCCTTCCGCGAGAGCACCAACCGCGCTGGGCGAGGCTTCGTTCGCATCAACAGGTAAACCCCCTGTTTTGGATGCAAGCGTCGGGCCGATGGACGCGCAATCAGCTCAGCTTGATTATACCCTCGTTCGCGCTGGCGGTCCGGATGCAACGGCACCGGAACCACCACGTCCGCGCGAAATGCTTCGGCTTCGCGTGCCACCACTTCCGCCAGTCTCGCCGCGAACCAGTCGCCCAAGCGCGTCACTTCTTCGTATTTCAGCAGCAGAATCGCGTGATGCAGCGCGTCGTTATAGACGCCGTAGCTGCGCGCAAAGTCGAACGCAAAAAAATCTTCGCGGCACAGCCGGCAGCGCGGCTGGACGGAGTCAGCCCCAACCGGCGTAAGAAACGGCTTGCCGCAACGCTCGCACACCGGCGGGGGAATCGGTTCAAACGACGCAAGACACGCGACGCAAATTGGAATCCGGCTCGCGTTGAGCAATACAGCGCCGCAGATCCTGCAAGGAGCAGGGAAGAGCACCGCGGCAAGCGAATCAATCGCGCTGCGTAGGATCATCAAAGATCTCGAAATCGTTGTGAACCGGAAGGGGACTGCGGACGCTACTCCAAGCGGAGAGGCCAAGTAAAGTCAGTATCTATACGCACGCACAAAAGCTTCGCTTCCGGGAGCGACAACTTGCTCTTAGCCGGAAGGGCGGGGCTTCAGCCCCGCCGTAGCGCACGACGTTTTTCGTAGGGGCTTTAGCCCTGAAGCACCCTTCGTCGCTTTCTTGCGCGACTGGTCGAGTCATGTAGCTACACCGATACCCGATTGGGCGACCGCAGAGTGATGCGAAGACGGGCTGCGAACCGCTTACAGCAGCCCTTGCTCGGTCTTTTCCTGGCAGGTTATGCAGTAACGCGTCCACGGCACTGCTTCGAGCCGCTTCTGTTGGAGCTCTTGATGGCAGGAACTGCATTCGCCAAAAGAGCTGTCCTTGATGCGTGAGAGCGCGTCGTCTACCAGTTGCAGCAGCGAGCGGTCATTGTGTGTTTGGCCGAAGAGGAATTCCTTGGTGTAGGAATTCGCAGCTTTGTCGGCGAGATCAACGGTGGGATCTTCATCCGCCTCGCGGCCTTCCTGCTCGGTACGCGCGATTCCACGCACCAACTCTTCGCGCCGTGTCTGCAACTTCTTCTTGTAGTAGTCCAACCGTTTCTTGTCCATCGTCAGGTCCCTAGGTGAGGCTAAAAACCTCACTCAAATCCAGCGAGTCTACCGATACAAATTCCCGTTGTCAATCCGCCACGTTCGATTTGGGGCAAATAAAGCAACGACGTTCGCCATCGAAGCGACGCGCGGCGGGGAACTTGCACCTTACAGAGAAGGAATAGATGCAGCGTTGCCGGAAAAGGATTCCAATTCCGCGGGCTCAGGTATTTTTGCGGCGAGATTACATACTTCGCGCGGGGAATTGCAAGTGCATCGCTGCAGCTGTCACGTCCGTATACTTCAACCCGGAGCCGGTATTAAAAAGAACCACTCGATCTGCCGGCTTCAGCGAGCCTGTCGCGATCAGATGATCGTAGGCCGCTGTCGCGGCTGCGCCTTCCGGCGAAAGAAAAATGCCTTCGTTCTTGGCCCAATCTTTCAGCGACGCGAGAATTTCGGCGTCGGGAATCGCCAGCGCCACGCCGCCTGATTCGCGCAAAATCTCCAGCATGATCGAATCGCCGTAAGGCTTTGGCACGCGCAACCCCGAAGCAAATGTGGACGCGTTCTCCCAGTTCTCGCTCGCTTCGGCGCCCGAATCGAAGGCACGCACCACCGGCGCACAGCCAGAAGATTGCACCGCAATCATCCGCGGCCGCTTGCCAGGACGTACCCAGCCCAGCTGTTCCAACTCTCCGAACGCTTTCCACATTCCGATCAGGCCCACCCCTCCGCCCGTCGGATAAATCACGGCGTCCGGATATTCCCAGCCGAGCTGCTCGACTAGCTCGTAGCCCATGGTCTTCTTGCCTTCCACGCGAAACGGTTCCTTCAACGTCGAAATGTCGAACCATCCCTCGGCGTCCTTCCGCTCCGCCACCATGCGGCCGCAATCCGAAATTAGACCGTTGACCAACGTCACGTGCGCGCCGTAGGCTACCGCCTCGACGTAATTCGCAAAGGGCACATCGCGCGGCATGAAAATATGCGCTTCGATTCCCGCCGCGGCGGCGTAAGCGGCGAGCGCGCCCGCTGCATTTCCCGCCGACGGTACGGCGAGTTTGCGCAGCCGGTAATGCCGCGCCATCGTCACCGCCAGCGCCAGGCCGCGCGCCTTGAACGAGCCAGTGGGATTCGCGCCTTCCTCTTTCAGGAACACGCTGGGATGGCGCCGGCTGCGCAGCATCGGCGTCCAGCCTTCACCAAGTGTGAGTGGCTCGACGGTCGGAAGCACAGACCGATAGCGCCACATGCCGGGCCATGGGGATGTCGCCGCTCCTTGGACGACGGCGTCACGCGCGCCGGCGCCACGGAGTGGAGTCAGATCGTAGCGCACGTAGAGCGCGCCCTTGCACTTGGGGCACAAAGTATGCGGAGTCTCGGCGGAGACCGTTTCTTTGCAGCGCGAGCATTCCAAATGTTTAATTGCGGGCATACTTCGCACCATAGCAGACGGCCGGAGCACCGAACAAGGTTCGCCGTCGCGGAAACGCAAGCGCGCGTTCGGGAAGGTCGTGGCTTCAGCCCCGCCGAACGGCGTGCCACATACTCAGGGCTTTAGCCCCGGAAGCCTGTTTTTGTTTTTCCGCGCCTGTTAGAGCGCGCCAGCAAAACACGAGCAATGAGCGACGATGACGACAGTCAGTCCTGACGCCCCGCTCCCTGATCCGCGACCGCTCTCCCTGCGTGCGCTCACCGTCGCTGGCGTCGTTGTTTTCCTCGCCGGCGCGGTCCTCGCGATTTTCTTCGCGCCACACTCCTGGCTTCTAGCCCTCCGCTGGACCGGCCTCGCCCTGATCGCCGCCTCCGGCTTGCGTAAATCTTCACTCACCTTCTGGATTTTCTTCGCCATGCTCCTCGGCGGGGAAATCGGCCTCGATAGCCCGCGCTTCGCCGAACACTTGCGCGTCTTCAGCGATATTTTTCTGCGCCTGATCAAAGTGATCGTCGCGCCGCTGATTCTGGGCACGCTGATTACAGGCATCGCCGGCCACGGCAATCTCCGTGGCGTCGGACGCATCGGCATCAAGAGCCTGATTTATTTCGAGCTGGTCACAACGGTCGCTCTTTTCATCGGCCTCGGTGCCATCAATATCAGCCGCGCCGGTGAAGGCATGGCCATGCCCGTCACGCCCGAAATCGTGACCGCGCAGAACGCCACTCCGATGCACTGGGACGATTTCCTTCTGCACGTTTTCCCCGAAAATCTCGCGAAGTCGGTCGCAGAAAATCAAATCCTGCAGGTGGCGGTGTTTGCCATCCTTTTTGGAATTGCTCTCGCCCGCATCCCGGAAGCGAAACGCGCACCCCTGCTGAAATTTTGCGAATCGCTGACGGACGTGATGTTCGCGTTCACCAATATCGTGATGTATTACGCGCCGGTCTGCGTCGGCGCCGCGATGGCGTACACCGTCGCGCATGTGGGAATCGGCGTGCTGCTGCCGCTCGGCAAGCTGCTGTTCACTGGATACGCCGCACTGGTCGCCTTCTTGCTGTGCGTGTTGCTGCCCATCGCGTGGTTCGCGAAGCTGCCGATCGGCCGCTTTGTGCGAGCTGTCGCCGAGCCTGCCACCATCGCCTTTGCTACTAGCACGTCCGAAGCAGCGCTGCCCCGCGCGATGGAATCCATGGAAGCATTCGGCGTGCCGCGGCGGATCGTCGCCTTCGTCATCCCCGCCGGCTACAGCTTCAATCTCGATGGATCATCTCTGTATCTCGCGCTTGCCTCGGTGTTCGTAGCCCAAGCCGCGGGCATTCACATGCCGTTCGGCGAACAGCTTTTCATGGTCTTCACGCTGATGCTCACGAGCAAGGGCGTAGCCGGAGTCCCGCGCGCCGTCCTGGTCGTGCTGCTGGCCACCGTCGGAATGTTCCATCTACCCACCGAGCCGATTTTTATAATCCTGGGAATTGACGCGCTAATGGACATGGCGCGCACAGCCGTAAACGTAGTCGGGAATTGCCTGGCCTCAGCAGTAATCGCCAGATGGGAAGGCGAGCTAGGCCCCAGAGAACCAACGCAAACGTAATATTTCAGAGGTCGGGGCGCTGCTTGTAAATCGCGCTACAGCGCGATACATCCTGAGGTCCGGCAGCGCCGAATCGCAGGGCTCCCCCCAACTTGCCCGGACCGAGCCCGTCCGCCACGAATTAATCAAGGGTTCGTAGGGGCGCTGCTTGCTGCGCCCCAGCTTGCCCGGACCGCAGCCCGTCAGCCGCGCCCGATAGCCGCGGCTCGATCCAATCACTTCAAACCGCCGACCGCTTCGCCGGGAAAAGAAAATGTATCCCCACGCCACCAATCACCAGCACCACAAACGCGAAAACGCTGCCTTCCGGCCCCACGCTCCCGCCCGTCAGCCACTTCGCTCCGTGAAACGACGAATTCAGCAAATGTCCCTTCGCCAGAAACCCACTATCCGGCACCGAATAAAAATACGTCTCGCCCCAATCCCAAGCCGCATGCATCCCGATCGGAAACCAGATATTCCCGGTGCGCCTCAAACTGAACGCCGCAAGTATCCCGAACGATCCCGCCATCGCCGCCCCGATCCACGCTTCGCCGAGATTCTGCAGATGGATCGCCCCAAACAAAATGGAAAGGACGATCGCCGCAGGCCAAAAACCCATGCCCGAAGTGAGAGTTGACTGCATGTATCCGCGAAACGAGAATTCCTCGGCGAGACCCACCAGAATAAACGCCACACCATAACCAGCGCCGAATTTCAAGGCATCCGCCCCGGAAAGCGCCATGTTGCCTAACGAAAATCCGCGAAACGCCGCGATCAGCGCCATCAAAAGCGATAGCATCGCGAATCCGTACGGAATGCCTTGCCAGAAGCGCTTTCCGAATGCCTGGCTGGGCGGCAGATAGTAATCGGCAAAGCTGCGCTTCTCGATCAAGGTCATCAGTAAAGCCGCCGCCAACAGAGCCAAAACCGCGATCCCTTCTCCCATGATCATCCAGGACGGCACCATCACCTGCGGATTCTGCGTCTTCTGCCATGCACGCACCGCGGGGATCAAGTGCACGCCAAAATTCAGGCTGCTACCGATTGCCATGAAGATCGCGATAAAAATCAGCAGCCTCCAGCCGGCGCGAATACCGTGCTGTCCCGTAAAAATATTGCCGACGGGTGAGCGCGAACTCTGCGCCGGAGCTACCTCTGCCGCGTGTGCGTCAAGGCGCGTAGCATTAATGTCTGGAGTCATCAGGGCTCTCCTCGTCTTCTGGATACTATACGCGAACAGCGGGGCATTAGTTTCACTTCAGGGCAGCCGCGAGACCGCCTCCCCGCGATAGACGTCTTAGGCCGCATTTAATGAACAGAGGCGTCACGCGCACGCAAGCGTATCCGCCGCCGTCCCAACTGAAAGGCGCGGCGCGCCCGCCTTCCCTTCGTCGCCCTTTGATAGTACGGTTTTAATTGCAGATGGAAGCGGCTGCAGCAAGCCTGCTCTCCAAGGGGAAAAGATGAAAAAAGAAGAGAACGCCAACGCCGGTTCCCAGATGACTCGTGAGCGCCTCATCGCGCTGCTCAACGAGGATTTGGCCCGGGAATATCAAGCCATCATATCGTACGTAATTTATTCGCAGGTTTTGAAGGGCGCGGAGTATATGAACATCGCGGCCGAACTCGAAAAACACGCGACCCAAGAACTCAGCCACGCGCTGATCGTCTCCAACCAAATTGATTATCTTGGCGGCATGCCGGTAGCGCATCCCAAACCGGTGCGTACTTCGGAAAAAGCCAAGGAAATGCTGCAATTTGACCTCGAGAACGAAACCGAGACCATTCGCAACTACCGCCAGCGCATTCATCAATGCGAAGACCTGGAAGAGTATGCGGTCGCCGAGCACATCCGCGAAATCCTGCTCGACGAACAGGATCACGCCATCGCCCTGGCCACCGCGCTAGGCATTGACGTTCCGCCGGTCCTGTTGCCAAAACACGCGGGAAAAAACTAACGCTTCCAGTCACAGCTTAGGTGCAGAGGGCAGTCAATGCGGCAGCGTTCCGCTGCCGCGTTGTGCCTTGCCATCGCTCGTCGGGGGCCGCCAGGGTTGCGGCAGGCCACCACGGCTGCTAAAATCTCCTATTTGCGAGCCGGGAAGAGCCGCAATCGTAACCCGCAATCCTGGACACCCTTCCATGAATCGAATAGTTTGACGCAACAGCAGCCGTAGCGGAGGACTGGTTTGGCTAAATATGATGTCGTGATTATCGGCAGCGGACCCGGCGGTTACGTCGCCGCCATTCGCGCCGCGCAATGGGGATTGAAGACCGCCGTCGTGGAAAAAGATCCGTTTCTCGGCGGTACTTGCCTGCACGTAGGCTGCATCCCCACGAAGGTTTTCCTGCACCACGCGGATATTTACGATCATTTCAAACGCGCCGAAGAATTCGGCTTCGAAGTCAAAGACGTAAAAATCAATTGGCCGGCGATCCTCGCGCGTAAAGACAAAATCGTCAAGAAACACGCCGGCGGCATCGGCCTGCTTTTCAAGAAGAACAAAGTGGAATCCATCACCGGCTGGGGAAAAATTGCCGGCCCGGGCCGCGTCAGCGTCGAAAAAGACGGCAAGACCACCGAACTCGAAACCGCCAATATTTTGCTGGCGACCGGTTCCGAAGCTCGTTCGCTGCCAGGAGTCGAAATTGACGGCAAGACGGTTCTCACGAACCGCGAAATCCTGCTGCTCCACGAAATTCCCAAGTCCATGATCGTGGTTGGCTGCGGCGCCGTAGGCGTTGAATTCGCCTCAATTTTCCGCACCTTCGGCTCCGACGTCACGCTGCTCGAAGCGCTCCCGCGCGTCGTTCCCCTGGAAGACGAGGAAATTTCCGCCGAACTTCACAAAGCCCTGACGAAGAAGGGCATGAA
>CAWDRJ010000025.1:0-91994 GCA_963804625.1 uncultured Acidobacteriota bacterium
CCCTCTCCGCCATATTTACGAAGCAACGAATATCCCCACAAGAATTCCGCGGCCCTCAGCTGATCCGACTTGGTCGTTTCTTGGTACCGCGTTCGATGTATGGTTTTGCGCTTCCTCTTTCGGTATTGATGCATGGCACCGAGATGAGCAATTTCTGCGAAGCGCGTCCGGTGATCTCGATGACCTGTTGGCGAGCGGCAAAGGTGTTCGCGACGATTTGTGTTGCGCTCTCATTGCTGGGAAGTACCGGCTGCTACACAAAACAACCCAATCAGCAGTAAAAAGAGCGCGAGGACAAGACTCGGGACGATGCTGCCAAAGCCGTCGAGCGAGCCAAACCAGAAATCCAGGAAGCCGGACGGGAACTGGGCCACGCAGCGGATGAGGCTGCAAGAGAAGCGCGCGCATTCGCGGATGGCGTGCGGCAGGGCTGGCGCGAGGGCGGGCACCGTCTGGTGAACATAAACTCGGCATCCAAGAGCGAGCTGATGGAGCTACCAGACATTTCGGAGAGTACGGCGGGAAAGATTATTCGGAACCGTCCCTATCACGACCAGGAAGATTTGCTCGCGAAGCATGTTGTGTCCGAAGAGCAGTACGCGAAGATCAAAGACATCGTCACCGTACAATAAAGCCCGGCGATCCCTCCTGGTCTGTGGACCCAAGCCTACGACTTTCCCTTCCGCACCGGCAATTTCATCACCAATTTGGGCGATCACCACGAAATCGCCTCCTAACGATCGCTGCGGCCGTAACGTGATTATTCTGCGGGTCTACGCCGTTTCGTGTATGGCCGGGGTGTGGGTTTGCGCGTTACAACCGCGTGAGAGGAGAGGACCCACATGCCGTTGATTAATATTGTGCTAGTGTTGATTGTGGTCGGCGTGTTGCTTTGGCTGATCAACCGGTTCATACCGATGCAGGGGACAATCAAGTCGATCCTGAACGCGGTGGTGGTGATCGCGGTGGTTTTGTGGCTGTTGAACGTGTTCGGATTGTTTAATTCGCTGGCGCACATTCGCGTGGGGTCGTAACCCAGGCGACAGATCTGATCTTCGACTGCGCCTCGTGCTCACTGGCGCGCCGAAATTATGCGCTGCTTAGCTAATTCGCTGCGCGGGCAATCGAGAGTTGCTGCATCAGAGCAAACTGGTCCCAATTGTCCCAACCTCGAATGATCTTGCCGTCTTTGATTTGCGCGATTGTGATTCCCGTGACGCGCACTGGCCGGTTGGTCGCGGGAATGCCGAGATGATCGCCGGTGTGCGTCATTACGGCAGACCAGCGGGCCACGACTTTGTCGTCCGCGGCGATGGTGTCGTCCACGGTAATCTTGATGTCTGGAAACGCGCCGTGCAGACGATGGAACAGCGCAACGAAATCTGCGGGGCCGTGAATTTCCACGCCGGGCTGGTCTTGTCCTATGCCTACGACGTTTTCATCCAGCAAGTCGTAAATGGTTTGAACGCGCCCTTCGTTCCACACTTCCCCGAACCAACGCCGCACTAACGCAATATTTTCTGGGACTGGCACGTGGCACCTTCCTTTGGCGGGACGCCGAGGTTCGCTCGGGATCACGTTAACGTTATTGGCGCTGGTATAGCATGAAAACGTGCAAGTTGGCCACTCGCGGACTTACGGGATGCCGATTCCGCCGCGTTTTCACGGGGTATTGGTACTTCGGTACCGTTAGCTTACAGGGTGAGCGGCGACCAGCGAACTATCGACACGGGCGCCCTGTCCGCCTACCGTAAGATCTGACGCTAGAGCAGGTTCCAAATCGAGTGATTGCTCGTTTCGTGCTGTTGGCAATCGCGGATAGGTGCGTCAAATTTGGCGGCGTGTTGCGTGGTCGCGAAGTTCAGGCGAAGTATAGTAATAGTGTAGTAATTCCGAGGACGTGAATTTGATGGACGCACTGCTCCAAGTGACGGATCTTCGCGTTTCCTATCGCGGCGCGGATGCGAAGGTGCGCGACGCGGTTGACGGCGTGAGCTTTGTGATTGCGCCGGGGGAAGTTCTTGGGTTGATGGGTGAATCCGGGTGCGGCAAGACCAGTACCGCATGGGCTTTGCTCGGCCTCCTGGGCGGCGGTGACGCGGAAGTTTCCGGCTCGGTGCAATTTCGCGGCGAGGAGTTGCTTTCAATGGATCAGCGCGGGCTGCGAGCGCTGCGCGGTGCGGCAATCGCGATGGTGTTTCAGGAGCCGGAAATTGCGTTGAGTCCCGTGATGCGTGCGGGCGACCAGGCGGCGGAAGTGATTCGCGCGCACAAGGGGTTGAGCCGGAAGCAATCTCGCGCTGAGGCGGAAGCGATGCTGGTGCGCGTGGGGCTTCCGGGAACGCAACGGATTTTTTCGGCGTATCCGCACCAATTGAGCGGAGGGCAGCGACAGCGGGTGGTGCTGGCGCAGGCCTTGGCGTGCGAGCCGGCGTTGATCATCGCAGACGAACCGACGGCGTCGCTCGACGCGCGGAGCCAGAGCGAATTGCTGGCGCTTTTGCGCGAACTGAAGCGCGAACTGGGGATTGCGATTTTGTTGATCAGCCACACCGCGGAGGTGCAGGCGTACCTTGCTGATCGGCTGATGGTGATGGCGGGTGGACGGATCGTGGAGCACGGGACATTTGTCGAGCTGTACCGGAATCCCTCGCACGAGCTTACTCGAGCGATGCTGCGGACTAGTTCGCTCGCGGATGCGGTGGAGGAGCTCGATTTGGAGATGGTGACTTAGATGAGCGCGGCTCGCTCGCGTTCCGGGCTTGACGCGGAGGCGGCTTCGCGCGAACCGTTGCTGCGCATCGGGGGATTGTGCAAGCGGTTCGTGCAACGGCGGAATTTTGCGCGCACGAAATTCCTGGTGAGTGCTTTTGAAGATGTAAACCTGCAACTCTTTCGCGGGAGAACGCTGGCGCTGGTTGGTGAGTCGGGCGCCGGTAAATCCACTTTGGCGCGCTGCATTGCGCTGCTGGAACGGCCCAGCTCCGGAAATATCACACTTGATGGCGTGAATCTGCTGACGCTCGATAACAGGCAGCTGTTCCCGGTGCGCCGGCGGATTCAGCTGATTTTTCAGGACCCGGCATCGGCGCTGAATCCGCAGTTGAGCGCGCTAGAAATCATCGCGGAGCCGCTGGCGGTGCAAAATGTGGGAACGAAGCGGGAGCGGAACGAGCGGGCTTCGCAGCTGATGGAACAGGTTGGACTGGAAGCTGGCGCGGCGGCTAAACGGCCACTCGAATTCAGCGGCGGGCAGCGGCAACGGCTGGCGATCGCGCGTGCGCTAGCGCTTGAGCCGGAGATGCTCATTCTGGATGAGTCTTTATCGGCGCTCGATGCTTTGAATCGCGATTTGATTGTGCAGCTGCTGGTGGACCTGCAGACGGCGCGTTCGCTTGCGTACCTGTACGTTTCGCACGATTTGCGCCTGGTTTCGCAATTCGCCGATGAAGTTGCGGTGATGTATCAGGGAAAAATCGTCGAGCAGCAGAAGACCAGAGAGATATTCGCTTATCCTGCGCATTTCCATACGCGCGAGCTTCTTTCGACCGTGCATTCCGTCGAATCCATCCTGCTGGAGCGATCCGCTTAAGGCGCCGCCATGAAATATTTCGCACGACGATCGGCACACGCGGTTTTCCTCCTGCTCGGGATTTCGCTTTTTTCGTTTGCGCTGTTGCAACTCGCGCCCGGCGATTTTTTTACTGCGCTCGAAATGAATCCGCAGGTTTCCGCGCGCACGGTGGCCGCGCTGCGGGCGCAGTATGGCCTGGATAAGCCTTTGCCGGTGCGTTATGGAAACTGGCTGCGAGCGGTGCTGCGTGGGGACCTCGGCAATTCGTTCGCTTACAACAGTCCTGTTGCTCCGCTGCTGGCGTTGCGCGCGCGCAACACTTTGCTTTTGACCGGAACGGCGACGTTGCTCGCTTGGCTGCTGGCGATTCCTTTTGGAATTTGGAGCGCGGCGCGCCAAGGGAAGTGGGGCGATCGCGTCGGGGGTGTCGTAACCTCCACGCTGCTTACGGTGCCCGATCTTGTGTTGTTTCTCGCGCTGCTGCTTCTGGCTGTGCGCACCGGATGGTTTCCCACCGGCGGAATGATTTCCGCGGAGTTCAACGATCTGAGTTTTTGGAGCAAGGTGAAGGACGTTGGCTATCATTTACTGCTGCCGTCGCTGGGATTGGCGCTGGCGACTTTGCCGCCTTTGGTGCGGCACATTCGTTCGGCGATGATCGAGGTTCTGGATTCACCATTTATACGCGCGGCGCGCGCGCATGGAATTCCGGAACGCCGCGTGCTTTTGCGTTATGCGCTGCCGGTAGCGGCCAATCCCTTGATTTCACTTTTTGGATTTTCGATTGCGACGATGCTGAGCGCCGGTTTGCTGATGGAAGTGATTTTGAGCTGGCCGGGGATCGGACCTTTGCTGGTGGAGGCGATTCTGGGAAAGGATATTTTCGTAGTCGTGGGAACCGTGATGCTTTCGGCTTTGTTCCTGGTGGCGGGCAATTTCTTCGCGGACATGCTGCTCTTTGCGACGGATCCGCGGATTCGCATGGAGTGATGATTTGACGCAGCGACACAAACTCGCGTTTGCGGCGGCGTTTCTGGCGGGGTTTTACGGCCTCGTGCTTTTTGCTGGATTTTTTGCGCCGTATGATTTTGCTACGCAGAATCGTGAGATGCCCTATGCGCCGCCTAGCGCGATTCATTTCGTGGATGCTCAGGGCAAATTCCACGCGCGGCCGTTTGTTCACGCGGCGGAGGATTCGATGGACGGCGCGTCGCCCAGCGAATCGAATGTTCGGATACCGTATCCGATTCATTTCTTTGTGCGCGGGTCGCGTTACAAGATCGCGGGGCTGTTTGCGTCGGACGTGCATCTTTTTGGCGTCGAGGCTCCGGGCGAGATTTTGTTGATGGGCTCGGATGGTTACGGGCGCGATCAATTTTCGCGATTTCTCTACGGCGGACAGATTTCGATGCTGGCGGGATTGATTGCGGCGCTGCTTTCTGTGGCGCTGGGCGTGATTGTGGGAGGAATTGCCGGTTATTACGGCGGCTGGATTGATGAGATTCTGATGCGCGGCGGAGAGCTGTTTTTGGCTTTGCCGTGGCTCTATTTGCTGTTTGCCGTACGCGCAGCTTTGCCTTTGCGCATATCGCAGTGGCAAGTTTTTCTGTTGTTGGTCGCGATCATGGGATTGATCGGGTGGGCGCGTCCTGCCCGGCTGATTCGCGCCGTGGTGCTCAGCGCGAAGCATCGGAATTTTGTGACGGCCGCGCGCGGGTTCGGCGCGTCGGATGCGTATCTGCTGCGGCGGCACGTGCTGCCGCAAACGTACGGCGTGCTGCTGACGCAGATGACGCTGCTGATTCCGCAGTATGTGCTGGCGGAGGTCACGCTGACCTTCCTCGGTCTGGGCGTCGGCGAACCGATGCCTAGCTGGGGCGCGCTGCTTTCTTCGCTGCAGCAATATTCGGTGCTTTCTTCATACTGGTGGATGTTCCTCCCCGCGATTTTGCTGATTCCGCTGTTCCTGGTTTTCTACACGGCGGCCGATGCTCTGCAGGAACTTCACAAATCCGTGGCGCTGTAAAAACCGTTAATTCTCTGCAAGAATTCGAGATATGGCGAAAGTCCCTCTCAGGCGGCCGTGTGTCGCTCTTCTTCTGGGCGCGGCGTTCGCTTGCTTCATCTTGCCGGCTGGGTATGCGCAGAAGCAAGCGCAGGTGAACGAAGAGCGAATGATCACGGAGAACGCTCCGGGGCATGCCGGAGGACGGCTGTCCGTGGCTTGGCGCTCGGAGCCGAAAACTCTGAATCCCGCTCTTGCCGAGGACGAGCCATCGCGTGACGTGATTCGCTGCCTTTCCGCCGATCTGATTCATATCAATCGCTTATCGCTGAAAACCGAACCGGCACTGGCAAAATCGTGGCGCGTATCGCGCGACGGCAAGCAATACACGCTGGAGCTGCGGCGCGGATTGCGTTTTTCGGATGGCCAGCCTTTTAACGCGGACGATGTTGTTTTTAGTTTTCAGGTTTACCTCGACGAAAGGGTGGATTCATCGCAGCGCGATTTGCTGGTGGTGGGCGGAAAACCGATCGCGGTTGTGAAGGTGGATGATTACACTGTCCGGTTTGAACTGGCGCAGCCCTATGCGGCGGCCGAACGATTGTTTGACGGCGTAGCGATTCTTCCGCGGCACCTTTTGGAGAAGCCTTACCACGACGGGACGATTTCGCAGGCGTGGAATCTTTCGATGCCGCCGAGCCAATTCGCCGGGCTTGGCCCTTTTCGCTTGAAGGAGTACATGCCGGGGCAGCGCGTGGTGCTGGAGCGGAATCCTTATTACTGGAAAGCGGATCGCACGGGCGCTCGTCTTCCCTATCTCGATGAAGTGGTTTTCTCGTTTGTGCCGAGTGAAGACGCGCAGGTGATTCGATTTCAATCGGGCGAGGCGGATGTGCTCAGCCGGTTCAGCGCGGACAATTTTGCGGTGCTGCAGAAGCAACAATTGGCGAAGGGCTATCATCTTTACGATCTGGGCGCGGGACTTGAATACAATTTTTTATTTTTTAATCTGAACGATCTTGGAGCGAGGAATCTGCCGGACGTTGCGCGCAAACAGGCGTGGTTTCAGGATTTGCGTTTCCGGCAGGCGGTTTCATCGGCGATCGACCGCGAGGGGATTGTGCGACTGGTTTATTCCGGGCGCGCGACAGCGTTGTGGAATCAGGGCACGCCGGGAAATAAGTTGTGGGCCGATGCTGCAATACCGCATCCGGCTCGCTCGCTTGAACATGCGCGGCAGCTTTTGCAATCCGCGGGATTTTCCTGGAACAAGGACGGCGCGCTGCTCGATCCGCGTGGGACTCCCGTGGAATTTTCGATTCTCACCAGCTCGTCGAACGCGCAGCGGATGAAGATGGCGACGATTATTCAGGACGATCTGAGCCAGCTGGGGATGAAGGTGCAGGTCGTGTCGCTGGAATTTCGCGCGATGGTGGACCGGCTGCAGAACTCGTTCAATTACGAGGCGGCGGTGATGGGACTGGTGAGCGGCGACGCGGATCCTACCGCGGATATGAACGTGTGGCTATCGAGCGGCGAGACGCATCTGTGGCACGAAGGCGAGCAGAAGCCGGCGACTCCTTGGGAAACGGAGATTGACCGGCTGATGCAGCAGCAACTGACGACGCTCGATTACGCCAAGCGAAAAAAGCTATACGACCGCGTGCAGGAGATTGTTTCGGAGGACTTGCCGATTATTTGCCTGGTGAGCCCCAACATATTGGTGGGGGCGTCGAACCGCGTGGCGAATTTCCGTCCGGCGGTTCTGGTGCCGTACGCGCTTTGGAATATCGAAGAGCTGTACATCCGTTAAATGGCAAACGCGAGCTCCACGGCCGAAAAAAAACGCGAGGCGCGCGAGGCGCAGCGCGCGGCGTGGCCGGATGCGCGGCTGGTGCGCGAATGCCTGGATGGAAACGAAGAGGCGTGGTCCGCGCTGATTGACAAGTACAAGAACCTGATTTTTTCGATTCCCATCAAATATGGTTTTTCGCAGGACGACGCGACGGATATTTTCCAGTCGGTATGCCTGGAGCTGCTTTCTGAATTGCCGAAACTGCGCGAGGCGCAAGCTTTGCCGAAATGGATCATGCAGATTACGGCGCACAAATGTTTTCATCGGAAACAGCAGCAGCAACGCGTGGAACTTTCCGATCCGAACGACGAGGTATTAGAGCGCAGCACACCTTCGCGCGCGGTGGAAATTCTGCGGCAGGCGGAAGAGGAGCAAAGTTTGCGGCAAGCCATGGCTGAATTGCCGGAGCGCTGCCGCCAACTGGTGCACATGCTTTTCTTTGACGAGCCGGCGCGGCCGTATCAGGAAATCGCCGCTTCGCTCGGCATCGCAGTCGGTTCGATCGGATTCATTCGACAGCGGTGCCTGGAACGTTTGCGGAAACGATTGCGGGAAACGGACTTCTAGTGGCGTCCGGGAAAAAAGCCGAGGCGCTTTCAGAAAAGACACTGGGCGAATTGGCGACTCTTGCGGATGAATCCAGCCGGAATCGCTATGTTGCCGCGCATCCGCGGCTCTTGCGCGATGCCGTTGTGGGCCAACTCAATGACCTGGTGCGCAGCAAACTGCGCGAAAACGCCCGCCAAGCGCTTTTTCTGGGCGAAGCCAGCGTCCTGATCGCGCGCCGATTGCAACATCAAGAGGCGCTGGGCCGCAGTTTACGTTCCAAGGCCAACGCGCTTTACATGCTCGGCGATAATCAGGAAGCGCTGGACTTCCATCAGGAAGCTCTGCAGATTTTTCGCAAAATCGGCAACGCGGAAGAAGAAGCGCGCACGCTGATTCCCTCCATCCAGCCTTTCATTTTGCTTGGCAAATACGATCAGGCTTTTGCCGCGGCCGAAGCGGCGAAGAAAATCTTTCGCGCGTTGGGTGACGACAAGCGCTGGGCGCACGTCGAGATCAACGTCGGGAATATTTATCACCGGCAGGATCGCTTCGAGGAAGGGCTGGCGTGTTACGAACGCGCGTACGAAATGCTGCTGCCCTTTCGCGATTCGGAAGGGCTGGCGGTGGCGCTCTATAACATGGCCGTGTGCCTGATTACGTTGAACGATTTCCCCCGCGCCTTGGCGACCTATCAACGCGCCCGGGAAATGTGCGTGCAGCACGGTATGACGCTGCTCGTCACGCAGAGCGATTACAACATCGCCTATCTTTATTACCTGCGCGGCGAATACAGCAGGGCGATCGAGATGCTGCTCGCGACGCGCGCCGAGTGCGAGAAAAACGGCGACGCGCACGTGCTGGCGCTTTGCTACCTGGACCTCGCTGAAATTTATCTTGAATTGAATCTCAGCACGGAAGCGCGGGATTCGGCGCACGAGGGCTATCTGCGTTTTCAGAAGCTGGGGATGGGCTACGAAGAGGCCAAGTGCCAGGCGTATGAGGCCATGGCGCTCAGCCAATTGGGCAAGGCCTTGCGCTCGCTGGAGTTATTTCAGCAAGCGCGCGCGAAATTCGTGAACGAGAAAAATCTTGTGTGGCCGTGGCTGATGGACTTGTACCAGGCCGTGGTGCTTTACAACGAAGGGCGGTTGTTCGAAGCGCGGCGGCAGTGCGCGGGGGCTGCACAATTTTTCGACACTTCTTTTTTGCCGAGCAAGGCGATTTTGTGTCACTTGCTTCTGGCGCGGCTTTCGCTACGCACTGGCGAATTGGGCGCCGCGAAGGCGGATTGCACGCGCGCGCTGGAGCGACTGGCGAATCTCGAGGCTCCTTTGCTGCGTTATCAGGCGCAATTTCTGATGGGACAGATCCAGCAGACGTCCGGAGATGCTTCCGGCGCTTACGATTCCTGCCAGCGCGCGCGCGAGGCGCTGGAAACTTTGCGCAGCAGCCTGCGCGGCGATGAATTGAAGATCGCGTTCATGAAAAACCGCCTGGAGGTTTACGAGAGTCTCGTCGAGATTTGTCTGCTGGGCAGCGATCAACGCAAAGCCGCGGAAGAATCTTTCAGCTACATCGAGATGGCCAAGTCGCGGAGCCTGGCGGAACTTTTGATGCGTTCGGGACCGGCGCTGCCCGTGGCCGATCCGGGACAGAGCGATTTAGTCCGGCGGATCCGCGAGATGCGCGAAGAGCTGAATTGGTATTACCGCCGCATCGAACTGGAACAATTACGCGCCGAGGAGCCTTCGCCCGCACGCATCGAAAAGCTGCAAAAGGAAGCGCTGGCGCACGAAAACGAATTGCTCCACGTCCTGCGCGAAGTGCCACAATCGGGCGACATCGTGCAGCAGGGCCCGGCGATGAGTTCGCTGGAAACGATTCGCGCAGCGTTGCCGCCAGACTCGGGGCTGGTGGAATATTTCACGCTCAAGGACCAATTCATCGCGGCGATCGTGACGCGGGAGAGCCTGGAGATCGTGCCGCTCACCCCCGTATCGCGCATCGTGAATCTGCTGCGGCTTTTTCATTTTCAAATTTCCAAATTCAAATTGGGCGCGGATTATACGCAGACGTTCGAACGTTCCATGCTGGATTCCGCGCTGGGCCACTTGCGCGCGCTTTACGATGAGGTGTTTGCGCCGCTGCGCGAGCACGTGCTCGGGCGGCGACACCTGATCTTCGTGCCGCACGGGGTGCTGCACTATCTGCCATTTCACGCGCTGTTCGACGGTGGCTCGTACCTGATTGACTCGTTCACGATTTCTTATGCGCCGAGCGCGAGCGTTTTCGCGCACTGCCAGGAAAAACTGACGCACGCCACGGGCGGCACGCTCATCTTGGGAGTGCCGGACGCGCAGGCGCCTTTCATACAGCAAGAAGTCGAGTCAGTCGCGCGCATCCTGCCGGACGCGGAATTAATTGTCGGCGAAGGTGCCACAGCGCAGGTGCTTCGCGAGCAAGGTGTGCACAGCCGGTTGATTCACATCGCGACGCACGGGCGATTCCGTCAAGACAATCCGATGTTCTCCGCCATACGGCTCGGCGACGCGTATCTAAATCTCTACGACCTTTACCAGCTGAAGCTGAATGCGGAACTGGTGACGCTGAGCGGGTGCGCGACCGGAATGAACGTCGTCACCGCTGGTGACGAGCTGCTCGGACTCATCCGTGGCTTGCTTTACGCGGGCGCGCAATCGTTGCTATTGACCCTGTGGGACGTCCACGATCAGACCACTGCGGACTTTATGGAATACTTCTATCGCGTCTTGCAAGCCGGCAGTGGAAAGCCGTCGGCGTTGCAAGGCGCGATGAGCGAGCTGCGGGAGCGGCACCCGCACCCCTACCACTGGGCTCCCTTCACCTTAATTGGTCGCGTTTCAATAGCTTAGCGTTTCCCCATCTTTTTTCACGCTCCCTATATTTTTGGACGAGGTGGCCACCCTTATGTGTTGGTGATGGAAGTAACTGGCGCAGGGCCCGGGCAGGCCATAGCCAGCAGCTCAAATTCGGGGGACGTAACGCGATGAGACATTACTCGGAGGAGCAGTGGGTTGATTTTGCCAGGAACATGGTCGAAGGCAGCGTAAAGGATAGAATGCAAAGCCACTTAGACACGGGATGTGCGAAGTGCTCCCAGGAGCTGGCCATGTGGCAGCACTTGCACCAGGTTGCTCAGCGCACGTCCCACGACCAGCCTTCGGAGGGCTCTCTGCGAATCGTGAAGAGCGCCTTCGCCAGCCACTGGCCGGCAAAGCAGCGCGGGCCGCAGGCGGCAATCGTTGAGCTTCTTTTTGACAGCTTCCGCACGCCGGTCATGGCCGGAGTGAGATCTTCCACTGGGCGGTCGCGCCAATTGCTATACGGGACCGCGACCTACCGGATTGACGTGCGAATCGAACCGCAAATTGATTCGGAAAAGGTGGTCCTGATCGGCCAGATACTGAATTCTGCCGAGCCCAAGGAGCGCCTCGCGGACGTGCCGGTGAGCTTGTGGAAAGGCCGGAAAATGCTGGCGGTGAGCACGACGAACCACCAAGGCGAATTCCAAATCGAGTGCGAAATGGACTCGAGCTTTCGGCTGATGATCACGCTGCCGGGGCAACGGGAAGTGTCGCTGCCGTTAATCGAACCCGGTGCCACATTGGACTCTGGAGTCTCGCAAGCATCTGATACCACAGAAGATAGAAGTGATTCGCGGATCAAGAAAAAAAGTACTAGGAAGAAAGAGTGATGCGCACGGTACCGAAAGTAGCCGCTTGTACCATTGCTCGAAATTCGAGGACTGAACCACACTGGAACGGTCCCTCATACGAGCAGACGAGCAGTAGGCTGCTGAGCGGTACTCAAAAGGAGCAGTTGCAACCATGAAACGCCTAATCGGACTTTCACTACTTCTCGCCGCCGGTCTCTGGGGCCAACCCGCCTCGGCCCAGGGACTGTTGACGGGCTTGTTGAACACCGTCGGACAAGTACTCTCCACGGTCACCGGTGCTCCACAACCGGGAGTAATCGTCCGGACCAACCTGGGAAAGGCCGGCCTGCAGAATGCGTGCCTCTCCAATGGCTGCACGGTCGTCGGTAATCTCGACGGCAACCAAAATCAACTCTTCCTGGTAAGGCCAGCTCAGGGTCTGCTCCCCGCACTGCTAGCGGATGTTCTCCGGCTCGTCACGGGAATCCTAGACGCCGAGCCCGATCAGGTTCTGGTGATTCCGCCGAACACCGGCAATGGTGCGACCGCTTCCACGGCTCCGCAGGGATTGTGGGATACGACTCCCGTGAATTATTACGGAACCACGGTTACGCACGGGTACGTGAATCAACCTGCGGCGCAGATTATTCGCGTCGGGCAGGCGCAAAATGTGTTCAATGTGTCCGGTTCAGGAATCGTGGCGGACATTGACACCGGCGTGGATCCCAACCATCCCGCACTGCAGGGACACTTGCTGCTCGGCTACGATTTCACGCGCAACCAGCCCGGCGGCTCGGAACTGAACGACGTTTCGATGTCTGCACCGCCGCCTTGCGAAACTTGCGCCGCGGCTTACGTGAATCAGCACACGGCTGCGATGCTCGACCAGCACACGGCCGCGATGCTCGACGGTTCGCAGTACGCTGCGTTTGGACACGGCACAATGGTGATGGGCGTGATTCACCTGGTGGCGCCCACCGCGCAGCTTTTGCCGCTGAAGGCCTTCACGGCGAGCGGCACGGCATCACTTTCGAACATTCTGGCCGCGCTTTACTACGCGGTGCAAAACAACGCGAACGTCATCAACATGAGCTTCGACCTGACCAGCAGTTCCACCGAGCTGGGCACCGCAATCAATTATGCCAACGGCAACAATGTGATCTGCGTGGCCTCTGCGGGCAACGACGGCAAAGAGGAAATCGTCTATCCGGCAGCGCTGCAAGGCGTGATGGGCGTCGCTTCGACAAATAACGAGGACCAGCGCTCGACCTTCTCCAACTATGGCGATCAAATCGTATGGGTCGCCGCTCCCGGCGAAGGCGTCATCACCACCTATCCTTTCGGCTCGTATGCCGCCGGATGGGGAACGTCCTTCAGCTCGCCGATGCTAGCCGGAACGGCTTCGCTGATGCGGAACATGCAGCCCAAAGTTACTCCATCACAGGCAGCGTATGCAGCAGCAAACGCGAAGTGGATCGGCGTCAACATGGGCAACGGGCGGCTGGATGTTTACGGCACGCTCTCAACCTTTAACCCGATCCTAGGACTGCTGCAGTAGGACGGCTACGAGACTTGGCGGTAAGTATCTCGCGAAGGGGCGGGTCTGAAGCCCGCCCCTACTCTCTTTTTCGACTGGACTCAATGGGCACGAATCGAGCGCAATTAGCCGGGGGTCCTCCAACGTTTCCTGGATTGGAAGCGTTTGCGGAGCCATCGGTATTTGCCGGCGGCGCCGCGAGACAAACCTCGCCGGGCTGGTTTCCGGTTGCGCTGCAAGTGAAGCAAGTGGAAGAACAGATTTCGGCGCTGCGCAGCGCGCTGATTTGCGCGTTCAATCAACTGCTTGATTTGAAAGACTTGAACACGGGCGTGCACAGCACGCGCCTGGCGGAATGGGCGCTGCACGTGGCGGGTGAACTGGGGATGGACGCGAGCGGTCTGGGTGATATCGAGGTGGCGGCGCTGCTGCACGACATCGGCAAAATCGGAATTCCCGACGCGATCCTGAACAAGCCGGGCAAGTTGACCAGCGAAGAATACGACCTGATGAAGAAGCATCCGGAGTATGGCTGGGCCGTGCTGCGTCAGGTGCCGGGAATGGAGCGCGCCAGCCTGATTATTCTGCATCACCACGAAGGCTATGACGGCCGCGGCTATCCGGGTGGACTGAAGGGCGAAGAGATCCCGATGGGTTCGCGCATCGTCGCTGTGATTGATGCGTTTGATGCGATGGTTTCGAACCGGCCTTATCGCCAGGGGCTACCGTTTGAAGAAGCCGAGCGCCGCCTTTTGGAAGCGAGCGGCACGCAGTTTGACGCCGAGGTGGTGAATAGCTTCCTGCCGCTGGCGCGCGTGGAGATGGCTTCGGTGTTCGCGGCGGCCGGCGTTACCGTTTCCGTCGTCCTCTAGCGACCCACAAGCAATCCCAATTAATCGCTCGCAGGCATTATTAGCGGGTGGCGAATTTCTCCGCCCACTGGATCCGTGCTGTTGTTTGCATGGCGATGAATAGCGTCAGGATCGCACCGACGGTGATGGCGAGGCCGGTGAATCCTTCGAAAAAGAAGGCGTAAGAAAAAAGCACGAGATACACGAACTGCGCGAGGCCCGCTTCGAGCGCTGCGCGGCGCATTCCCGCAACCAGGCGCAGATAACTGACCAAGAGAAATATTGAAATCGCGGAACAGACTACGAAGGCAAAGTGAATTGAAATGTGATCCACCAGATAGGCCATCAGCAGGTGGAAGGAAAAGAACGCGCAGGCGAGGAATAAGTAATTCATAGGGTGCAGCTCGATGCCGCGCACGGTGGTCAAGACGAAAAGCACCGAGAAGAAGAACAGCAGCGAGACCGGAGCGAAATAACTGATGCGTCCGGCCAGCGGTCCCGGCTGCAGCTTCTGCGGCAGCGCAATACCCACGCGATAACCGGAAACGAGGTTCTTGTAATTCCACGCGAGATCCCAGCCGTTTGGCCCTTTGTGTTCTTCGGTGGGTGAAAGCGTGTTTTCGGGAAGGTCGAAAGTCGGAAAATTCGTGGTGACGTGCAGCTGGAAATCCTTAACCTGCGTAACGCCATCCCCGAAGCTGTAGTTCCAGTCGTCGAGGCCTTGCGAGTGGTAGCCGAGCTTCAGTTCGGCGGTTTGGTGCGGCTGGAGCGCGACGGTGGCGGCTGCTTCGTTTTTTTCGTTGGTGATCGCAAGGGGGACGTCGTTGACGGCCAGGGACAGATTGTCGTAAACCGCCTGCTCTGCCGGCAGCTTCAATTTGAATGTGATTTGCTGCGGCTGGTCGCTGGGATTGGTGAAATTGTATGCGCCGTTAAAATCCACCTGATAGGTGCTGTACCACAGCAGCGCTTTGCGGCGGTAATCGAGCCAGAGCGCGGCGTTCACGCGGCTTTTCTGAATGGAAAGTGAGTTCCAGGTCTTTTCCTCGACGTCGCGGATTACCGGGACGCCGTCTTTCGTCCCGGGAACTTGGTGGTGGGAGACGATTTCGTAGCCCGCGGTGGGCGGGGTTTGCTCCTGCGAGGTGCCCCAGGAGGAGGCGACGCGCGCCTTGAGTTGCTGCGTATCAGAGGAGTAGGTGCGATAAAAAATGGTACTGCCGAGAATGGCCCAGGCAATCGCGGTACAAAGCCAAATGAAACCGATCGCGACGATGCGTTTGACCATGGTGTAGGAGCTCCGATGAAACTGTAAGGTGTTCACCTCCGCCGCAGAGGCATGGTGAGGGATTCGATTCACACTGTCAAGTACTTTGTAATATAAAGTAAATGGCACCGAAGATGAGCTCGGCTCGTCCCCAGCCACGGGAGCGCCGGACGCCGGTTCCGGGATCATCGCGGTTGACTCGGCGTTGAGCGGCCAGCACGCATATTTGACTGGCTGCTCAGGCCCTATTTGCGGTGCGCGGCGTTAATCTTCTATAATCGTTAGGTATACGAAGAAATTCGATTGGGGTGATCCCGCCAGCTCGCACCCCTCCCAGGCACACTCAAAAAATGACTGATCTTGCCGAGAAAATTAAGAAAAAACTGAAGGACGAAATTGCGGTCCTCGAACACGAACTGCATACTGATCTCCCTAAGGAGATCAGCGTGGCGCGCGCGCACGGCGACTTGTCCGAAAACGCGGAGTACAAGTACGCGAAGGAGCGCCAATCGTACGTTTCGGCGCGTTTGGGCCAGCTGCACAAGCGCATGGCCGACCTTTCGATGCTGAATTTGACCAACCTGCCGAAGGATCGTGCGGCTTACGGCTCGCGCATCACGGTGAGAGACGTTGCCAAGTCCGCGAAAATCGAGTACAAGCTGGTTACGGTGGAAGAAGCGGACGCCGCCAACGGCCTGATTTCCACCACTTCGCCGATCGGCCGCGCGCTGCTGGGGAAGAAGGTGGGCGACGAGGTGCAAGTGACCACGCCCGCCGGCGTGAAGGAATATGAGGTCATCCAGCTCTCCACGATTTACGACGAGGAATAGCAGGTACTATTGATTTCATGCTGAAGCGCACTATCGGCCGGTTTCTGGTCTGGCCCATCGAACGAATCGCGGCGCTGGTCGCGGCAACGGGAATCCCTCCAAACTTCATCACCTGGACGGCGCTGCTGCTGAATTTGTGGGCGGGAGTTTTCTTTGCTGCCGGGCGATTCGTGACGGCCGGGGGCATCATGATGATGGCCGGCTTGTGCGACCTGCTCGATGGCCCGGTGGCGCGGCGCCAGGGCCGCGTTTCGATGTTTGGCGGCTTTCTGGATTCGATCTTTGATCGCTACGCGGATTTGATTCTCTTCCTTGGTTTGCTTGTCTACTATTCCCATGTGAACCGGTTTGGTTATGCGATGCTGGCGGGTGCGGCGATGGCCGGCTCTGTGATGGTCAGCTATGCGAAAGCGCGCGCGGAATCGCTGGTGCCCACCGCTGAAGTGGGATTCTGGGAGCGTCCCGAGCGCTTGACGCTGATGATTCTGGGAGCGCTTACGAACCGGATGGATTGGGCGCTCTGGGTTCTGGCGATCGGCCCGAATATCACCGTCATCCACAGAATCCTCGATACCTGGAAACAAACCGAACGGGGCAACCAGCCGATTCCGGATGCGACTCGCACGGCAACGGCAACACGCGATGCGAAAGCTCCGAACGTCGGCGTTCATGCCGGCGCCCCTGCCTCTCTGCAGGCCAAAATTTCGAACAACGCGCGCGATGCTTCGCCCGCGGTGCTTACCCGCACGGCTCGGCGCGGAGGATAAGCGTGCCGAAACTGCTGGGGATCATCGGGATGTTGGTTATCTGCGCGGGGATTGACCTGCTGTGGCAATCGCGGCGCGAAATCCGATTCTGGATCGCGGCTTACTTGACGTTTTTCCGCGCGTTGCTGCGCGATCGCAATTCGGAACTTCCCAACTTCGCCGCGAAGGAAGTAGCGCGCAACCGGCACGGCGCCGTGCGCTTTCTGCTGGGCATCAGCTTCGCGTTCTTGCTGGGCCCGATACTGATCGCTGTCGGCGTCACACTGCTTTACTACCCTCATTTGTAGCGCGTCCTCATTGCAACCACGCGACTCGCGCGAAACAGCGGCAGTGACATCCCCGCACGAGTTGTCCGCTTCGCCGTTACCAGCCTCGTCTCCGTGGGTTATGATTATTCCTGCGGACGAAACTACTTTTCGCGAACGATGAAACCTTCCCTGATCATCCACGGCGGCGCGTGGAATATCCCTGATGAAGCCGTCGCAGATTGCCGCGCCGGGATTCGTCGCGCTCTCGAAGCAGGATGGGGAATCCTCAGCGCGGGCGGCAATGCTATTGACGCCGTGGAATCCTCCATCGTGATTCTGGAGGACGATCCGACATTTGATGCTGGCTACGGCGCGCATTTGAATACCGAAGGCCGCGTCCAGCTCGACGCGATCCTCATGGACGGCAACGCACTGAAAGCGGGATCGGTTGCGGCCGTAGAATGCGTCCGCAATCCGATTCGGCTGGCGCGGCAGATTATGGAGCACTCGGAACACATCATGCTGGTCGCCGCCGGCGCTGAAAAATTCGGCGCCGAGCATGGCATCGCGCTGTGCGCGCCGGAAGAATTGATCCATGAACGCGAGCGCGTTGCATGGGGGCGCTGTCTGGAAGATTCGCATGCCGCCGAGCATCACGTGGGGCACGAGTCCGGCACGGTCGGTGCTGTGGCGCTCGATCAGCAAGGGCATCTCGTCGCCGGTACCTCCACAGGCGGCACTTGCTGCAAACTTCCGGGACGCGTCGGCGATTCGCCGCTGATCGGCTGCGGCTGCTACGCCGACGCCGAAGCGGGCGGCGTTTCCTGCACCGGGCACGGCGAAGGTATCATGAAAATTGTGATGGCGAAAATGGCGACCGATCTTCTGCAGAGCCAGCAGGCGCTTGCGCCGCACCGCGAGAATTCCGATCCCGCGCGTCGCGGCGGGCTAGCGCAAGCTGTGGCCGACGCGTGCGTCCGCAAACTCGCCCATCGAGTTCATACGACAGGCGGCTTGATTCTGCTCGATCGCGAAGGTCATCCCGCAGCAGCGTTCAACACCGCGCGCATGGCTTGCGGTTACGTAGAAGAGTCCGGTGCGTTCCGGATCGCGCCTTAAGCTGTTGCCTCATGTGTGGTTCGCTCGTCGTATCGGAACACGACGTTCTTCATCTGAGTACCGCTAAAATTTAATCGAATTAACACTTGCGCTCCGCTGCGAATGGGAGTAAAACGTTGTGCATACGGTTAGGTAGTTTCATCTTAAGGCCTGCGCAACGCCATCCTCTCTCCTTGACGTCCCGCGCGGGCCTTCTCTTTTTTTGCGCGGCCTTCAGCCGACGCTCTTTTTGCCCTTCATGAATCCCTGAGTTAAAATCAAGATCCCAAAGAAAGCCTAGTCGGAGTAGGGATCACGATTGCGCATGACCCCCTCCACGGATCCGGACGAGCGGTTTTCCCGCATCCGGCTCTTGCCTTAGGTAACAACGCCCATGCGCCGCAGAGGATAGGGATGACAGACAGTAGGCAGAGGCAGCCATCGCGTGATGAGACGCCGCATACGATCCCAGAGGACGTGGCCGTTCTGGCTGCGCCTGGACAACGCGCGATGCCAGAGCCAACCAACTCGGAACCGAAAAATCGCCAGCGCCGGTTGATTCATGGGCACTCCATAGTATCGGATGTGTCCACGCACCACCGCTTGCAGCCATTTGCTCTGTTCGGGGATGGGTTCGTGCATGCGTCGCTGAAGTTCGGCTTTCACCTCGTTCAGCTTCGCCTGCAACCTCTTGCGGATCGTCTGCCGCAACACCGTAAATCGTCCGTTGCTTCTCTTCTTGACGCAGATATGCGTAAAGCCGAGAAAGTTGAACGTCTCCGGTTTCCCTTCTCCACGTTGCTGCCGGTTGTCGATCGCGTATGGACCAAACTCCAGCAACCGCGTTTTCTCGGGATGCAGTTCCAGGTGGAACTTCCTCATTCGTTCGGTGAGTTCCGCCCGAAACTGTTCGGCATCCGCTTTCCCCTGAAATCCCAGCACGATGTCGTCAGCAAAACGCACCACGATCACATCGCCGTGCGCTTGCTTCCGTCGCCATGCTTGGACCCACAGGTCGAACACGTAATGAAGGTAGACGTTCGCCAAAAGCGGCGAGGCACTTCCACCCTGGGGCGTCCCTTCCTCCATGCGTATTCGCTGCCCATCCTCCAGCACGCCGGCGTTGAGCCATTTCTGGATCAGTCGCACGACGCGCCGATCTGCGATCCGGTGCTCGACGAACTTCACAAGCCATTCGTGGGAAAGCCCATCGAAAAAGTTGCGAATATCCAGATCGAGCACCCAGTTCACTTTCTTCGTCAAAAGTCCCGTATAGAGCGCGTCCAGCGCTTGGTGCTGGCTGCGTCCCGGCCGGAACCCATACGAGAAGCCGAGAAAGTCCGTTTCGTAGATGGCGTTCAGCACCTCGACCGCTGCACGCTGGACGATCTTGTCTTCCAGCGCCGTTACTCCGAGCGGTCTCTGCCGCCCGTCGGCCTTCGGGATATACACTCTACGCACCGGCTTCGCTCGGTACGCTCCACGCTTCAGCCTTTCGGAAAGGTCCTGGAGATTCCTTTCCAGTTCCTCGCCATAGTGCCGCCACGTCTCCCCGTCCACGCCCGGAGCAGCTTCCTTCTTCAGGGAGAAGTAGGCCATCCGCAGTGTGTCCAGGTTATAGATGTGGTGCAGGAGCGCCGTGAACCGCAACTTCTTATCCTTCTCTGCTGCTTGACGTACCCGCTCCAGCGCACTGAGCGCGTCTATCCGGCTCTGTATCCGGGACGCGTTTTGCTGAGACAGGTTCCCTTTGGCCAGACCTCTTCCCTCCATCCCCTCCGCCGCCGGTGGCCCGGCCTTGTTCGAGGACTTCGCAGGTACTGCAGGGCTGTCCGACTTCCCAGGTCCGTTCGTCATCGGCGTGCGTCCTTAGACTTCCCGATGCGTCCCAAAGCCACTGCGGCCCTGGGCAAACCTGGGATCTCCCGGTTCCCAAGCGAGGTGTCTGCGTACGTGCACGGGGTCTCTGACCGCGCGGGACTCTGGCACACCTCGCGATATCGGTGCACCCGATGGGGCCTTCCGCTTCTCCTTACAGCGTCGGCGTCCCGGAGTAGTTGTCTTACGCGGCTGAATACCCGGCCCGCACGTTCCCCTGTCAACGCTTCGACGCCGCCCTTACGAGCGGCTCCGCATGACTCGGGGCCGATGTGGGTCGCTAGACCACTCTCGTGTGACTTTTTCATTCACTACACCTCGCCGGTTTAGCCGGCGCACAAGGAGAAAAACCATGCCAATGCGTGACGCTATTCTTGCCGAGTTCGACCACGAAATGATCAGCACCCGCCAAACGCTGGAACGAGTGCCCGAAGGCAAAGGGGAGTGGGCCCCGCACGAAAAATCGATGAAGATGGGACGGCTCGCGGGTCACGTTGCCGAACTCTCCGGCTGGGCCGCGACGATCGTTAATCAAGATGAGCTCGACTTCCGTCCGGTGGGCGCGCCGCCGATGCAGCCAACCGTGATGACGTCGCGGAAAGAACTGCTCGAGATATTCGACAGGAAGGCCGCGGAAGCGCGGGCCGCAATCTTGGGCGCCAGCGACGAACACCTGCTGAAAACCTGGACATTGCTCGGCGGCGGCCAGAAAATCATGGCGATGCCGCGCGTTGCGTTCCTGCGCAGCTTCGTGATGAACCACATCATTCATCACCGCGCGCAATTGGGCGTCTACCTGCGGCTGAACAACGTGCCCGTACCCAGCGTCTACGGCCCCTCGGCCGACGAAGGCAAAATGTAGCCTACGTCATAGCGCCGGCGTCTCCCCTGCTCCTTTGCCTTTGGTTGTCATCCCGAGCGGAGCGAGGGATCTCTCTTGCGCTGGGTGCGCCGACAGCTCTCGCATTCGTTGTGCGTCTCGTCGCGTCTGCGGCTCTTCGCATGAGCCGTAACGGCTCGGTCCTCGTGACGTTTTTCTTGTTAGGGGCGCCGCTTGTCGGTGGCCAGCAGGGGAGATTTGCGCCCCCCGTCCGTCAGTTTCGGTCGTATGCCAGGAGGCCTTTCCATGCTGTTCGACTTCGCCGAAATTCCTGCTAGAGAGCGCTACAAACTTCTGGTCTCGACGATCGTCCCACGCCCAATCGCCTGGATTGTGAGCGAGGATTTGGAAGGCAAATTGAACGCGGCGCCATTTTCGTTTTTCAATGCGCTTTCGGGAGACCCGCCCGTGGTGGGCATCGGCATTGGGAGTCACGATCCGGGACGGCCGAAGGATACCCGGCACAATATCCGCGAGACAGGCGAGTTCGTCGTGAATCTTGTTTCCGAACAGACCGCCGAGGTGATGAACATCACTGCCATCGAATTCGAACGCGAGATCAGCGAACCGCACGAGGCCGGGTTGACCGTCGTTCCGAGCTTTCGCGTCAAGCCCCCGCGCATCGCTGAAAGTCCTGTGTCCATGGAATGTGAGCTGATGCAGATCATCGAGTTCAGCCCGGAGAATGTGCTGGTGCTCGGACGCATCGTGGCGATGCACGTGCGCGATGACGCCGTGCTCGATGCCGCGAAGCATCACATTGATACGCCCGCGCTGAAGCTGATCGGCAGGATGCATGGTGCTGGCTGGTACGCGCGCACCACAGACCTCTTCAAAATGGACCGCATCCCCCGCGATGCATGGACGCCGCGTAGCGCAAAACCTCAGATCAAGTAGCGAGACCGCTTGCGGTTGAAACGGCGCTAGGGCGTGTGCTAGCATCCGGTTTTCCGCAGGGTCATGCGCGCAACCGCCCCGGGGGGCGGCGCCGTGATGCACGTTACTTCGCACATCTCGAATTCGCTGGTCTCTTTTTCCGCGCACGAAATGCCTATCTGGAGTGGCTTCGAAGCCGATCTGCATGCAGACGTTTGCGTTAAGCCGCGCGCGGCGACCGATTTTGCGGCGGCAATGCTCACACCGCCGGCGACGGTTGCTGCGGACCGATGGCGCACTGAAGTGCGCCGCTACAAAGGCAACGGCACTTCTCTCACGAGATTGCGCGTGTTCCCGCTTTCCCTTTTCTACTTTCGCTTTTCTAATTTCAGACACTTCGAGGTGAAAAATGAAAATCTACAACACTGAATGGATACGCAACGTGGGCATTGTCGGCCACGGCGACACGGGGAAGACCCAGCTGGTGTCGTCGTTGCTGTTCACGGCCGGGATGACGCCGCGGCTGGGGAAAGTCACCGAAGGTTCGACGACCACGGACTGGGACGAAGAAGAAATCGCGCGAAAGATTTCCATCAACACGGGCATTGCATACGCCGAATGGCAAGCGCCCGCGCATCCTGAAAAAACCAAAATCAACCTGCTGGATACTCCCGGGTATTCCACTTTTATCAATGAGACGAAATCTTCGCTGATCGCCGCGGACGCCGCGCTGATCCTGGTGGATGCGGCCGCGGGCGTCCAGGTGGTGACGGAAAAAGTGTGGGACTACGCCGCGGAGTACGATCTGCCGCGCGCTTTCTTGCTGAATTGGATGGATCGCGACCTGGCGAGCTTCGAGCGCTCGCTTGAATCCGTGCAGCAGGTTTTTGGCCGCGGTGTCGTGCCAATTCAATTGCCGATCGGATGGGAAAAAGGATTTCGCGGCGTGGTGGATCTGATCACGATGAAGGCGCTGATTTACACGCCGGACGGCAATGGCATCGCGAAGATCGAGGAAATTCCGCAGGCGATGGCGGAAGAGGCGAAACTGGGGCACGAAACGCTGGTGGAGATGGTGGCGGAAGGCAACGACGAATTGATGCAGGAATTTTTCGATCAGGGCACGCTGCCCGTTCACGACCTGGTGATCGGCTTGCGCGAAGCCGTACTGGCCAAGCGGCTTTTCCCGGTGATGCTCAGTTCGGCGCTGCACAATATCGGCAGTGACGCGGTGCTGAACCTGATGGTCGCGATTTTCCCATCCCCTGCCGCGCGAGCGGCGATCGCTTGCCATAAGACGGCGGATCACAAGGGCGAGACGATTGAGCGCAAGATTATGCATTCCGAGCCGCTGGCGGTTTTTGTGTTTAAGACGCTGGCGGATCCGTTTGCGGGGCGCATCAATTATTTCAGAGTGATTTCCGGGGTGTTGAAAAACGATGCTACTTTGACGAATTTCAATCGCGGCACGCAGGAACGCTTTCAGCACATTCAGGTGATGCAGGGAAAAGCATTCACGGAAGTGAGTGAATTGCGCGCGGGAGATATTGGTTGCATCGCGAAGTTGAAGGAAACGACGACCGGCGAAACTTTGGGCGACAAGAACGCGGCGATTTTCCATCCGCCGGCGCGGATTCCGGAGCCTTCGATTACTTTTGCCGTTGAGCCGAAAACCCGCGCGGATGAGGATCGCATCGGCGTGGCCATCCACAGAATTCTAGAGGAGGATCTGGCGCTGCGATTTGGGCGCGATCCGCAGACCAAGGAATTTCTGCTCAGCGGCGCGGGACAACAGCACATCGAAGTGGTGGTGGCCAAGCTGCGCAAGCGCTATCACGTGGAATTGATGATTCATCCGCCGAAAGTTCCCTACCGCGAAACGATTCGCGGCAAGGCCGACGCGGAAGGCAAACACAAGAAACAGACCGGCGGCCACGGACAATTTGGGTTGTGCCGCATCAAGATGGAACCGCTGCCGCGCGGCAAGGGCATCGAGTTTGTGGATGATGTATTCGGCGGCGCGATTCCCAAGAACTGGATTCCGTCGGTGGAAAAAGGGATACGCGATTCGGCCGAGCGCGGGTACCTGGCGGGATTTCCGGTGGTGGATTTCCGCGTGAGTCTGTACGACGGGAAATACCACGACGTGGACTCGAGCGACATGGCTTTCAAGATCGCCGGGTCACTGGCGTTCAAAGAAGCGATGAAGCAGGCGCGGCCGGCGCTGCTGGAGCCCATCATGAATGTGGAAGTCTACGCGCCCGACCAGTATTCAGGCGATCTGATGGGGCACCTTAGCGGGCGTCGGGGAAAAATCAGCGGAAGCGAAGCGCGCGCGGGAAATGTGGTGATCAAGGCGCTGGTTCCCTTCTCCGAGATGCTCAGCTACGCCAACGAATTGATTTCGCTGACGCAGGGACGCGGAAGTTATTCGATGGAGTTCTCGCATTACGATTACGTACCGAATGAAATCGCCGAGAAAGTGATTGCGGCGCACAAACCGCATCATGTGGGCGACGAGGAGACGGAGGCTGCTTCGGCTTAGTCGGTCGCTGCTGCGGATTTTGCGGTCTTATTGTGATGCGGGATCAGGCGGGCGAAGAAATCGCCGACTTTATCGGCAACGGACGGTTTCGCGTTGGCGGCCTTCGCCTGCGCGGGCGCTGGCTGGGGCGCAGCTTGCGGCGCGTCGGCTGGCTGTTGATCTGATGTAACGGCTGCGTTCGCAGCGACTTGCGGGGCTGTGGCTGGTGCGCGCGATGCTTTCGCGGTTTGCGCTTTCGGGGCTTGGCCAGGCTTGTACTGGCCGTTCGAACCGGCGGTGCGAGCTGGGCATCCCACGCCAAAACACGGTCCCGTGGCTCGGAAATAAGCGCATCCAGACAGCCAAAGCGTCGCCGAGACGCACAGTAGCAGCATACCGCTGAGCTTCTTGCTCATCGCTTTACCCCTCAGGAGCTCGTATCGCGCAAGAACGGGACAGACCCTATGTAAGCATGATGGCACAGAACCACAGGGGTTCCAGTACCTCGCGCGAGGCGGTAGGCGAAAGCATCAGCAAACGGCAGGCGAAACCTTTTCGGCCAAGGCCAGTTAACCCTCAGGTAAACCGCGGCAGGAAGAAGCCGGTGCGGCGGCAATGCTCGTCAAACGCAGGCCCGAATTCGCCGGCCAGGAGACGCTCTTCTTTTTTGGCTTTGCGAATGAAACCGACGAGAATGAGCGCAACACCTACGATGCCGCGAACTTCGCCGACGGCGATAGCCGTGCCGCACAGCGCCAGCAAAATACCGGTGTAAATCGGATGGCGGATGTGCGCGTACGGACCGTTGCGAATGAGCTGATGGCCTTCCTTGATCTGAACCTCGGCGCTCCATTCCCTGCCGATGGTGAAGCGGGCCCAGATGGCGAAGAGCACTCCGGCGAGCGTTAGCGTGGCGCCTACCCATGCAATCCACAATTCATCGGCGAGAAAACGGCAATTTAATACTCCAAAACGAAAAGCATCCCCGTAGAACATGAAAAAGCCTACGGCCATGAAGGCGATGTGTATGAGGCGTTCGCCGGAGCTTTCTTTTTTCGCCGGCCGTTTCGCGCTAAGCGCGGCGAAGAACCAGTAAGCCACGAACAGCAACCACGAACCGAATATGAGTTCTGTGGGTGTGACGTGCATGGCGGCGGCCCCCTTGAGAGTGGTAGTACGCCATACCGACCAGAATTGATTCGTGTCGAAGATAAAGCTTCGACGCCCTAGAAACCAGCTTTTCCGCAGATTGCGAAGCTGCATCGCCAAATTGGCGCTTGCGATTCTTTGGCTGGGTGGGTCAAGCTGCGCGCCATGAAAAAGAATGCCAGGGGCCGCCGCCCGGCGGACGCTACGCTGGCTATCCACGCCGGCCAGAATAAATTCCGCATGAACGCGCCAGTGGGAACCACGATCGCGCGCACCGCGAATTTCACCTTTGCCAACTCGGAAGAATTGAAGCGCTGGGCGGAGGGGAAAAGCTCGGCGTACATTTATACGCGTTACGGCAACCCGACTCTGGCGATCGCGGAAGAAAAAATCGCGGCGTTGGAAGGAGCGGAAGCGGCGATCGTGACTGCGTCGGGGATGGCGGCGATTTCGAGCGCTTTGCTTTCAATCTTGAAGGCGGGCGACGAAGTGATTGCCACGCGTGCGTTGTATGGCGGCAGTTACCGGTTGATGCGCGATATTTTTCCGCGCATGGGGATTGTGGTGCGGCACGTGGAAACGGATCTCGGCGGCATCGAGCGTCTGGTAAGTCCGCGGACGAAGGTGCTGTATATCGAGACGCCGACGAATCCCACGCTGCGGTTAGTGGATCTAGAAAAAGCGGCAGCGTTCGCCAAGGAATGGGATCTGCTCGCGCTGATTGACAACACTTTCGCCAGTCCCGTGCTGCAGAAACCGATCGGCATGGGATTTGATCTGGTGATGCACAGCGCTACGAAATATCTGGCTGGACATTCGGACGTGATCGCGGGCGCGGTGGCCGGAAGCCACAGCCTGATCGAAAAAATACGGGACATGATTATTTATCTGGGTGGCTCGATGGACCCGGAAGCCGCGTACCTGCTGATCCGAGGGATGAAAACTTTGGAACTGCGTGTGCGGCGTCAGTGCGCGACGGCTCTGGCGGTGGCGCGCTTTCTGGAGAAGCATCCGAAAGTGGCGCGCGTGCATTTTCCAGGATTGCCGTCGCACCCGGATCACAAACTGGCGAAGCGGCAGATGAAGGGATTCGGGGCGATGATGGCTTTCGATCTGAAAGGGGGGCTTGCGGCAGCACGGCGTTTTTGCGATCGGACGCGCGTGTTTCTGCTGGCTGCGAGTCTGGGCGGCGCGGAATCGCTGGTGGTGCTGCCGATTTATTCTTCACACTACCGGATGTCAGTAGCGGAATTGCGCGCGGCGGGAGTGGAACCCGGGACTGTGCGTGTTTCGATCGGGCTCGAAGATCCCGACGATTTGATCGAGGATCTGCGGCAGGCGCTGGCGTGATTGAGGCGCGCCGGGCCGCATAACTGGAAAAAGATCTTCAAGCGGCACCGGCCACTCGATCGGGTGCAATCTCGCCGCAACATCGATGGCGCACTGAAGTGCGCCGCTACAACTGCAACTTTCACGGCGGCGCGGACACCTTCCTTGCCGGCTTCGCGCGGTTAGAAGTGGAGCTTCATGCCGAACTGCAGCTGCCTCGCTCCCGTCGTGCCATCGTTACGCCCGACTTCTAGTGACGACTGGCCAAATAGCGCACCGTCGGTGATGAAATTGTCGGGTTGCTGGAAGTTGGGATGATTGAAGACGTTATAGAACTCAGAGCGGAATTCCAGGTTGAAACGCTCGGTAATCTTGGTGTTCTTCGCAATCACCATGTCAAAGTTCTTATATGAAGGTCCGTAATAAGTGTTGCGGTGGACATTGCCCGGACCGCCGAACAACGGAAATGTGAAAAGGCCAACGTTCGGTCCCGTTTGGGTTATCGGTGATGTAACCGGAACGATGGTGGGGTTCGTAGCAAAAGACGCCCTCTGAGTTGCACCCGTGCCGTCGCTGTCAATTCCCGGCGCGAAGATTTCGAATGGGAATCCGCTCTGCAGCGTGGCGATACCGGACCAAGACCATCCTTCCAGAGCCCTGCCGACGAAACCGCTGTTCAAGCGATTCTTGCCACGGCCATAAGGAAGCTCCGCGATGTAATTGATCACCGCGCGGTTTCGGACGTCGAAGGACGAATTACCTTTTTCCCGCTTCAGTTCATATGAATTCGGGGGGAACACCGTCTGGTCCTCTTGGGGTTGGAAGGCGTCACTGGCGTCATCAATCGCGTGGGCCCAAGTGTAGTTCGCCTGAAACGACATTCCGTGCGAGAACTGCTTGGTCAGCGTGGTTTGGAGAGCGTTATAGTTCGATTGGGCGATGCTGGCGACCTCGTTGGAGTGGAACGCTGCACTGTTATTCACGGCGTCGAACGGAAGTACGCCATTCTCCGCGCCAACATAAAGATTGGAACCCTGAACGGTTTCAACCGACGGATCAGCAGTGGGTGAATCAACGCACATGAACGGATTGGGGACGCTGCAGAAAGCACGCAACTGTGCGACGAGCGCAGGGATCGGAGGATTCCCATCAATTACGCGGAGCAAACGATTGGCCTTGATTCCGACATAGTTGACTTCAAGAACGAAACGCCCTCCGAGTTGCCGCTGAATCCCGAAGCTCCGTTGCTGCACGTAAGGAACGCGAAACTCCGGACTAATGGTCGCCGGGAAAGCAAACGAGAATTGCGGCAGCGAAAACCCAGGTGCAGGTTGCGTCGCGGGAATGGGTATATTGGAGATCTGGTCCGCCGAAGTCGCAGGATTCGTATTGGCAGGATTTTCGCCGCCGTAGACAGAGTTCACATAAGGCAGTGAAAACGGCGGATTGGCGCGCGTGTCACCGGTGAGGTTAAAGAACTGACGGTCACGAAAATATCCGAAGCCGGCGCGAATGGATGTCTTGCCATCCTTGAATGGATCCCAGGCAAAACCGATACGGGGTTCGAAGCCCAATTTGTCGTTGACGTAGAGCGGATTCGGTCCTCCCCGGGTAACCTGGACGAATTGAATCGGCGGAGGACCGGCCAGAGCTTCGGGCGTTGCACTGGTGAGTTGGTCTCGGATAACCCAAGGAACACCGTTCCACTCGTAGCGAAGGCCTACATTCAGGGTGAAGTTCGATTTCACTTTGATTTGGTCTTGAAAAAAGGTGGCCATATCCCGCTCGCGGAATCCGCGTTCGTCGCTGGAGATTCGCGTTCCGGCTGTGTTGAAAAGCTGAGTTTGAGATTCATTAAACACTCCGCCCAGCAATCCCCAAACCGCATCTTCCACCGTGGGATTGCTAAAGGGAGTCGCATTCGCCACCGCGGATGTGCCGGTGTTAGAGAAAATCGCAAAATTGGGTGTTGAGCGCGTGCTGAAGTTGTCGAAATCGTTCGAATAATTATCGCCGAACTCGTAACCGAATTTTAGGGTGTGCCGGCCTTTGGTCCAGGTTACGTTGTCGCCGATGTTGTAGGTCCCGAAGGGCCGGTCCTGACCGTTGCTGTCGCCGAGCGCAAAACAAGAGACCTGGGTAAAGCCAGGAAGCTCCCAATCGCGACCACGCCCAAAGGCGTCCACTCCAGCGAGGCTCAAGCTGTCGATTGTGCTGATGCCGTTGCAGGTGAAGTTTTGGAACGACCGGTTCCCACTGGCATAGAAGTCGTTTTGAATGGTGGGAGACACCGTGCTGGCAAGGTGGCCACTGAGGCTCTGGGTAAGTCCGGAAAACGAGTCGCCACCAATGCCGGGGAGAACGTTCGTGCTTCCACCGTTGTCGCTGCCTTTGTTGGCGAGATAGCGCACGCTGAGGGAATTTTTTGGAGTAAGTAAGTAGTCAATCTTCCCGAGGTAATTACTTGCATTGTTCAGGTCGGTGTCCCCGAAGAAATACTGTGACGAGACGCCTTGGACTACAGCCGGACCGTTCGGCGCTGGATAATAATTCAGAATTTTTTGCGCCTGAGGATCCAGCGCAAGACCGAACGCGTTATTTTGCGAGCCTGGCGTACTGACGTCGATATTGACAGGTCCCGCGGTGGGATCCGTGTAGGTAAAGATGCCAGTCTTAAAAGCCGCGTCGGGGACAGTTGCAACCGAGGTAGTGGCAGTTGCGAAACGATTCCCTTCGTAATTGAAGAAAAAGAACACCTTGTTCTTGATCACCGGGCCGCCTATCGAAGTTCCAAAGGTATTGCGCACGTAGGGGCTCTGCGGACCGGTCGCTTCGCTGTTAAAGAAATCTCTCGCGCCGAGCGCGTTCCAACGGCCGAAGTAATACAGATCGCCGTGGAAACTGTTCGTTCCACTCCGGGTAATGATGTCGATGACTGCGCTGGAGTTGCGTCCGAATTCAGGCAGATAACCGTCGGTGATTACCCGAAATTCCTCAGTGGCGTCGGGGTTCAGCGTTAGTAATCCGCTCCCTGGGACACCAGGGTCGTTATTATTCGTACCGTCGAGCAGGAAATTATTGTTGCGGTCGCGGCCACCGTTCACGGAGAAGCCGAGGGTTCCGGTATTGGTGTAGGTGGTTCCGGGCGTTAGAAGAACCAGTTGATAGGGGTCTCGAAGAATCAGGGGAAGCGCGGCAATTTGCTTTTCATCCACCACGTTGCTGACTTGCGAATCGGTTGTGTTAATCGGCACGATGTTTGTGCCCTCGACCGTCACGGTCTGTGCCGCCGAGCTGAGTTCGAGTTTGGCGTCCAGGGTAAGAGCTTGATCTACCGTCAGAGTGACTGCCGCGAATTTCAGGGTTTTGAGGCCGGCTTTCGTGATCGTGATGTCGTAGGTACCGGGCGCAAGACTTACAAGACTATATGTACCGTCGTCCGCCGTTACGGTCTCGCGGATTGCATTGGTAGCCTCATTCGTTACGCTGACCGAGGCGCCAGGAATCACGGCACCGGTCGGGTCGGTCACGGTACCGTTAATTGCCGCAGTTCCCTGCGCATGTGCCAATGAGGGCACCATCAGAACCGCCAAAGACATGCTTGCGGCGGCAACGCGGAGAACGACACGCCTAAATTCGTTCATTACACACCCCTATCGCGATAAAGAACGCGGAAACTGAAACTAACTCTAGTGCTTTCATTAGCATGCGTCCGGCCAGAGTCGCGATGGAGCGGGAACGATGTATCACTCTTATTATGAGGGATTTAGCGGAATCAGCAAACGTGGCAGGAAAAGCGGCATATGGAAAATGGAATTTATGGCTTGTCGTAGGTTATGTCGTATTCATATTAGCCTTTGAGAGACCTAGGTTTCTTCATCTTGACTGGCAAGGCCTAGCGATACCCGTCTTAGACTGCTTTCATGCTCGGCTGCGCTGTGAAAAGCGTGAGCGGAAATTGTTGGTGCTTGTCCCTATTACGCCAATGGCTGGTACGGCAAGACCATTGACCCGGTTGTCGCTAGCCCTTAATATTCGCTTACCCCTGCAGCAGGGGCGAATGGCGCGGCGCCGCGTGGAACTCGAGCAGCTACGGACCCTGGTTTGCTCCGTAGAAACTCGCGGAGAGGTATTGCGCGTCGCGAGCGGTACGGACGGAGACCATGAAACTGAGGGCGTTCTTGCAGGTGAGCGTAGCCGTTGCGGGAATTGTATTTCTCGCCGGCTGCGAAGATACGGTTTCGAGCAAGCAGGCGAAAGCGCATGTGCCGGCGGCGACGCCAGCGCCAGACCTCGCGGTTCTCCACGAATCTCTGCCGCTTCCCGCAACAGCCGATCCACGTCGCGGCCCTATACGATACCCGTCCGGCGATTGACATCCTCGTTGACCAGGTGCAGGTGCGGTTCGACGCCGCGGAAAAAGAATACAAGGCGGGCGAGTTCGATAAGGCGCGCAAAGACTACGACGATGCGGTGAAACTGATCGTCTCCAGCGGATTCCAGTCGGATTCCGATCCGCGGCTTTCGGACCTTTTCGATCAGATCGGCGAGACCTTACATTCGTATGAAGTGAACGCGGAGCAGGGCGCGGACGACGACGAAGTGAATCCGAGCGCGCCGGCGCCGATTGACGAACTCAGTGACATGACGCTGCCTCCGGGCGATCCGCGCCTCGCGGGCGCGGCGGAGCAGGAATTGATGCGCGTGCAGCACGATTTGCCGCTGACCGTGAACGACTCGGTGCTGCAATATTTGAGCTTTTTCTCGACGACGCGCGGGCACGCAGTGGTGGAGCATGGGCTGGACCGTTCCGGACGTTACAACGACATGATCCGGCGCGTGCTGAAAGAAGAAGGCGTGCCGCAGGATTTGATGTACCTGGCGCAGGCGGAGTCGGCGTTTCAGCCGACGGCGGTGTCGCGAGCGGGAGCGCGAGGCTTGTGGCAATTCATGCCGTTCCGCGGCGAGGAATACGATCTGGACCGCAATTACTGGGTAGATGAGCGCAGCGATCCGGAAAAGGCGACGCGCGCAGCCGCGCGGCATATGCGCGACCTCTACGATATGTTCGGCGATTGGTATCTGGTGATGGCCGCGTACAATTCCGGGCCGATGAACGTGGTGAAAGCCGTCGAGCGCACCGGCTACGCGGATTTCTGGCAATTGCAGAAGCTGCACGCGCTGCCGAAGCAAACGCAGAATTATGTGCCGATCATCATCGCGCTGGCGCTGGTGGCGAAAGACCCGGCGCTTTACGGCGTGCAGATCGAGCCGGAGAAGCCGGCGCAGATGGACGTGATCCACCCGAGCCATTCGATTGATTTGCACCTGGTGGCGGATGCGACCGGGGCGGACATTGACGATTTGCGGCAGATGAATCCGGAGTTGCTGCGCAACGTCACGCCGAATGATGCGAATTTCCAGCTGAAGCTGCCGGCCGGTGACGGAGAAAAATTGCTGAGCGCCATCAATCAGGTGCCGGAAGACAAGTGGACGAGCTGGCGGCTGCACACGGTGGAACAAGGCGAAACGCTTTCGGACATCGCGCGGCACTATCGCGTGACCGTGCCGGCCATCGAGCTCGCGAATCATCTGGAAGCGCACGCTACGGTTCCGGTCGGCTTTCTGCTGAACGTGCCGACGGCGCCGCCCACGGTGCGGCTGCTGCACTACCGCGTGGTGCGCGGCGATACCTTAGAAGGAATCGCGGAACGGTTTGATGTGACCGTCTCGGAATTGCGCCGCTGGAACAACATTCATGGAGCGAAAGTGCCGCGCGGATCGCGTTTGCGAATTTATGCCGGCGGCTCGCCGAGCGATTCTTCGCGCGCGAAAAGCAAATCGGTGGAAGTGCAGCCTTCGGACGCCGGTGTGCGCGACGTTTCCGAGCGGTCGTCCACCGGCAAGACCGCGCCACAGCAGCACCGCGTGCGGCAGGGCGAAACTCTTTATTCTATTGCTCATGCTTATGGCACCACCGTCGAGAGCATCCGCGACGCGAACCCCTTTCTGGGCCAGCGGGCGCTCGAAGCCGGTGACGTGCTGACCATTCAGCGCTAGCGAGCGGGCCTCCTCAAGTAGCCAGCCAACCAGCCTCTAACAGACTGATTTCAAGAAGCTTGTGGCACAATGTAACTTTTTGTTACACCATTAGCTGCTTCCTTGCTCATTGATTTGTGGCGATTTGGACTTTTCTATCCCTTGTTGCTTGACAAACTTCCGGCACTCCGTTTATAAGCGCCCAAGGGCCTAATAGAGCTTCGGAAAGGCTGGAAACCCAGGGAGGGATTTGATGTTTAACGGTAAGATGCACGACGAAGAAGAAGACGACGAGCTCCCCCGCTATGAAGAGGAAGAAGAAGAGAGCGCGGAAGTTCCGCAGGGCGACGTGGTAGAGGAAGTGGAAGAAATTATCGTCGAAGAAGAACCGGACGAGGAAGAGCCGGCTGCCGCTCCGGCCGCGCGCAAGCCCGCTCCCAAGCCCAAGGCGAAAAAGGCGAAGCCCGCGCCAAAGAAAAAGAAAACATCGAAAGCCAAGCCTAAGAAGAAGGCTGCCAAGAAAAAGGCGGCGAAAAAGGGCGGCAAGCGGAAAAAGCGCTGAGGGTCTTCGCGGGGATCCGCAGGCGGAGCCGTTCGTTTCACACTTGTCACCGTGGTGGCGCGGTCGCGCATGCGCGTTTGCGCCGCCACGGTTCCGAGATTCGTTTGACCGCTGCGAAACGAATCGCGGAAAAGTTAGACCGCATAATTCCGGCCTTAAATCTGAATTTTCCTCCCGAACGAAGTAGTGTGCGCAAGCGGGGCGGCGGCGTGCGGCTTCGACAGCGCGGGTGCACTGTTTCGGTACGTTCCAGTTTGAATACGTTTCTCTTGCCGAGTGGTTCATAGGCCGTTAGCATACGCGCAGGATGGCACTGGCGGTCGAGCAGGTCCGGAGAATGCGCGGCGGGGCCCAGTCGCACTTGATGTGCTGTTCGGATGGGTCGTATTACGTAGTGAAGTTTCAGAACAATCCGCAGGGATTGCGGATCCTGGCGAACGAATTGCTTGGTACACGGTTGGCGGCGCGGCTGGGATTGCGTGTGCCAAAGCCGGAAATCATCGATGTGCGCGAGGAGTTGATCGCGAACACCGAGGATTTAGTGATTCAACTGGGGCGCGGGCGCGCGCCCTGCCGGCCGGGCAAACAATTTGGGTCGCGTTATCCGGGCCACCCGGCCGAGATGGTGGTCTATGACTTCCTTCCCGACGAGCAATTGCGCCAGGTGCCGAATCTCACTGATTTCTGCGGCATGCTGGTTTTCGACAAATGGACCTGCAACACCAACGGGCGCCAGGCTATCTTCTACAGGGATGCGGGCGTCCATGCATCGGCGAGCGATCCGCCGCGGTATTCGGCGGAGATGATTGACAACGGATTTTGCTTCAACGCCGGGGAGTGGAATTTTCCGGAGGCGCCGCTGCGGGGATTGTATGCGCGGCACCGCGTGTACGAGTCGGTGCGCGGGATCGAGTGTTTCGTGGCCTGGATCGAGCGCGTCGAACGGATTACGGAGAGCACGCTGGAGGAGATTTACGGCGAGATTCCGCCGGAATGGTATGAGCACGACGCCGACGCGATTGAGAAGATGCTGGAACAGCTGTTGCGGCGGCGCAAATTGGTGCGAGAGTTGATTGTATCGGCGTGGAAATCGTCGGCGCAGCCGGTTCCGAATTGGAGGTGAGCGATGTCACACAAGCCCAGAAATGACGACAGCTTACAATCATTGCGATACCGGATACTGCGCTATGTGCCCAACCTCATCCGCGATGAGTGGGTGAACATTGGTGTGCTGTTGGAAGAAGAGCACGGGACGCGACGGGCCATGCGCCTGATTGAAGAACCTCGCGAGCTTACCCGAGTGCGGCGCGTCCATCCCGACGCGGACGAGGATCTCCTAAGGTCGCTTCCGTCTAAGTTCGATATCAGCCTGCGCACATCCGTGCGGGACGCTGCGGCATATCTCCAAACACTCGATGACACTCTTTCGAACGCGCTTCAATTCGGGATGGAAAAGGGCGTGTTGGCCCCAGACTTCGACGCGGAGCTCGACCGGCTCTATCGCGATCAAGTCGCTCCGCGCTCCAGGCGTTCCGGAGGGATCATCGAAAGCACGCGGGACTGGATGCGCGAAAAACTGAACGACGTATTTCGTCGCCACCGCATTCTGGGCAAGCTCGAACATCGCGTGCGCGTGGAGGGCTTTACGCAGCCGGGCGATCCCATGCGGCTCGACTACGGGTACCAGAACGGCGTACGCGGATTCATCCATTCGGTTTCGTTGCGGCGCGATTTGCCGCAGGCCAAGGCGCTCGCTTACACGGCGGAATGCATTCATGCGCGCGATGCGCTAGCGGAAATTACCGCGATTACCGAGAATGCGCCCGATCCGGAAAATCCGCGGCAGTTTTTTGTGGACAGGCTTTTCGCGGACAAGCGTATTCGCATTGTGCCGATGAGCCAGGCGGAGGGATTCGCGGAGGAGTTGCGGTTCGGGATTCAGTAGCGCGGCAATGTCAGTGTGTTTTGCGGTGCCACCAGCTTGCCTCAGGGTGTGGAACCCGGCTGATGCGTGCTTACCGGCTCTGAAGAGCCGTGTGAAACCCGAACCGGAGGAACTTCAGCGGCTAAAGCCGTTCTGGATTTGCGGTCTTAATGTCGTGGCTAAAGCCACGACCCACAAAGATTCCAGTGTTGCCACGCGGATTATGCGGCCCGCCCTTCGGTTTGTTCCAAAGGCAATCAGGTCTTGATGGCGCTCCAGCTGGGAAGCGTGCGTTGCTGTAAAAATATCTCGGCGGCCCAGCTGCCGAGGTAGGACGAAAGCGCGGCGCCGTGGCCGGCGAATGCGCCGATGACGATCGCATTCTTGCCATGTTCGAGGCTTTGCGGATGCCAGTCGAAGACTGGCTTCCAATTGTCGCGGAAAAGTATGGGGCCGCCCCAGCGGTGCGTGAATTTGGTTTTTTCGAGCGCGGGGTGCAGGTGCGTGACGCGCTCTTCGAGGCGCGCGAAAATTTGCGCGGGCTCGGGGGCGGCGATGTCTACGCGGTCGAGATCGCCTTCATCCAATGATTGCACCAGGCCCGCGCCCCACACGATCGAGCGGTCCGGGCGCACGCGTCCCCACAGATACGGAAAATCCACCGTGTAGAACGGCTTTCTTTCAGCGAGGCCAATCTCTTTCAGGACCTTTTCGCTGACCGCCTTCGCCAGGACTGCCAGCGTCAGGCGCGGATGCATGCCCTCTTGCAAGCCTGATACTCCGAGCGACAGCGCGTTCGTGGCGAAGATGATTTTCGCGGCGGTGAGCTTGCGGATGCTGCCGCGGCCGTCTCCGACGTGAATCTCCGGGGCGGCTTTCCAATGCACGTCCAGCACGCGATGATTTTCGTAGATGCCGGCGCCGATGCCGTGGGCGGCGCGCGCGAGGCCGCTGACGAGTTTTCCCGGATCGAGGGTGCCGCCGGGAACTTCGTTGACGACTCTGAGTGTTCCGGAATCATCCCAGCGAATCGTTGAACGCGCGAGGCCCTTGGGACCGGGGCCGCGTGCGATTTCCCAGGCGCCGCCGAGATGCAGGTCACACTTTACGCGCAGTGTTTTCAGAATATTTTCGAGGCCGGCGAGAACATCGCCCAAGCCGCGCTGCGGGCCCGCGGCGGTTTCGGCGAGTGCCATGCCTCCGGTGCGGCCGCTGGCTCCCGCGCCGATGCGCGCGGCTTCCAGAACCGCGACGGATTTTTCGGGCGCGAGCCGGCGCAGCCAGGCAGCCGCTGCAAGGCCCGTGAAGCCCGCGCCGATGACGGCGAAGTCCACATGGGCCGGGAGCGGGCGCTGCGGGGGGCGAAAATCAATTTTCCAGGGAGGAGCGCCCCAGGGGTTCGCTTGGGAGTTCATGGACCGGCCGTGAGTCGAAAGTTGGCACTCAAGAGTTCAAAGCAAGAGAAGACAGCACGCCCCGGGATGCGAGCTCGTTAACTCCGGCCAGAAGAGCCTGCGCGTAAACCGCAAAGGCGGAACTTCAGCGGCTAAAGCCGCAGCCATCACACCGCGCTTATATCGTGGCTAAAGCCACGACCCACAACGATGACTGAGCCCTTGCCGCATCGCCCAATCCCGCCGGCACGATCGCCGACGGCTACAGAATGCTCTCCGTCCAGTTCTCGAGCGTGTGCTTGAGCTTGGCCATGAACTGGTGGGCTACGGCGCCGTCCACGACGCGATGATCGTAGGAGAGCGTGAGATAGACCATGGAACGGATGGCGATGGCGTCGTCAATCACCACGGGGCGCTTTTCGATGGTGCCGAGGCCGAGGATGGCGACGTTCGGTTGGTTGATGACCGGCAGGCCGAACAGGCCGCCGAAGACGCCGGGGTTGGTGATGGCGAAAGTGCCTTCGGCGACTTCTTCTGGTTTGAGCTTCTTGGCGCGGGCGCGTTCGGCCAGGTCGTTCATCGTGCGCGCGATTCCCAGGAAGTTTTTTTCCTCGGCGTTCTTGATCACCGGGACGATCAGGCCCCAATCGAGCGCGACGGCGATGCCGATGTTGCATTCCTTGTGCAGGACGATGTTGGTGCCGTCCACCGAGGAATTCACGGTGGGAAAGGCGCGCAAGGCCTCGACGGCGGCGCGCACGAAGAACGGCATGAAGGTGAGCTTGGTGCCGGTGGTTTCTTCGAATTTATTCTTCATTTTCGCGCGCAGCGTGGCGATGGGGGTCATGTCCGCTTCATCCACCGAGTACACGTGCGGCGAAACGTGCTTCGAGAGCACCATGTGTTCCGCGATGCGCTGGCGCATCACGGACATGGGCTGGACTTCGTAATGGCCGAAGTACATTTTCTCGCGCGGGACCGCGTTTTCGAGAACCGCGGAGGCGGAGGCGCCGCCGGTCGGCGGAGGCGCGGATGGACGGGAAGGCGGAGCAGCCGAGCCGGTGGCCGGCGCGGGTGGTGCGGCGTGCGCGCCCCCTTCTACGGCGTGCAGGATGTCGTGCTTGCTGACGCGTCCGCCAGCGCCGGTGCCGGGTACTTGCGTGACGTCAATATTGTGTTCGCGCGCAATTTTACGGACGAGCGGGGAGCTGCGCACTTTTTCTCCGCTCGGAGCGGCGGGTGGCGGCGCGGGGGCAGAAGGTCTCGCAGCTTGCGCAGGAGCGACAGGCGCGGATTGCTTGGCCGCCGCAGGCGCGGGTTGCGCGGCTTTGGCCGGAGCGGAGGCCGCGGGAGTAGCCGAGGCTGCGCCGGCACCGTCCGCGTCGATCACCGCGACGACGGTCTGAATGGGAACCGTTTGCCCTTCGTTGACCTTAATCTCTTTCAGCACGCCAGCCGAAGGCGAGGGAATTTCGGCATCCACTTTATCCGTGGAAATTTCGAAGAGCGGTTCATCGCGCTCGATCTTGTCGCCGGCCTTCTTCAACCATTTGGTGATGGTGCCTTCAAAAATGCTTTCGCCCATCTGGGGCATGATGACGTCAACAGCCATGTTCTTCTCCTGTGAAATCGCTCGGCGCGGCGCTCAGGCGGCCGCGAGACATTCTTCGTGCCACACGCCTGGAATGCCTTCCAGGGTGTAAATCTCATCGCCGCCATGAAAGAAATTGACGGCTTTCACTTTCGCGGTGCGCCCGGCGAATTCCAGCTGCTCGGGCTCCAGTTCATTGTGATATTGCCCGGCCTCGAGAAAATCCTCGAGGAAGGCGCGGTCCGCGATACGCACTTCGCTGCCTACTTCGAACTCCGCCTGGTTCAAGCCTTTGGTCTTTCCCATCGTCGCCTTCCCGCCTTCGTCCGCGTCAGTATTTTGCAAGCTTGCGCGCGGCCGCAACAACCTTTTGCGTGTTCGGTAGAAAATGCTCCTCGAGAGGAGGAGAGTACGGCACCGGCGTATCGAGCGCGGTGACGCGTTCGATGGGGCCGTCGAGATCCTCGAAGGCGCCTTCGCAAACGATGGCGGCAATTTCTCCGGCGATGCCGCCCGTGCGCGTATCCTCGTGCACGATCAAGAGCTTGTTGGTCTTTTTCACGGAGGCCAGGATGGTTTCCTTATCGAGCGGCAGCAGCGTGCGCAAGTCAATCACTTCCGCGTCGATCCCTTCTTTCGCAAGTTCAGCGGCGGCTTCCATCGCCGTGTGCGCCATGGCTGCGTAGCTGATGATGGTCAGGTCGCGTCCCGCGCGGCGCACCGCGGCTTTGCCGATGGGCACCAGGTAATCGCCGGGAGGCATTTCTTCCTTCAGGCGGCGGTACAGGAATTTATGCTCGAAAAAAAGCACCGGATTATTATCGCGAATCGCCGATTTCAAAAGCCCCTTGGCATCCGACGGAGTGGAAGGATAAATCACTTTCAGCCCCGGCGTGTGCACAAAATACATTTCGGGGTTGGCGGAATGAAAGGGCCCGCCGTGGACGCCGCCGCCGGAGGGACCGCGGATGACCATGGGCACGGGCGCGTCCCAGAGGTAGTGGGATTTCGCGACGAAGTTCGTGACCTGATTGAAGCAGCAGGCGATGAAATCTATGAACTGCATTTCGGCGACGGGGCGAAGACCAAGGAAACTCATGCCGCAGGCGGCGCCGATGATGGCCGTCTCGCTGATGGGAGTTTCAATCACGCGCTCGCGTCCGAATTTCGCGAGCAGGCCGTCGGTGACTTTGAACGCGCCGCCGTACACGCCGATGTCTTCGCCGATGGCGACGACGGCTGCATCGCGTTCCATTTCTTCGAACATCGCCTGGCGGATGCCGTCTACCATCGTGATCGGAGCAGAGCGCACGGCTGTTTGTGTGGGCATGGTCAGCGCTTCCCCTGCTTATCCGGCGCGTTCTTGCTGAAGGACTTGCCCGGCTGATTTTTGCCGAAGGGCTTGCCGTTGGGATTTTTGCCGAAGGATTTGCCGGCGGCATTTTTATTGAACGATTTATCCTGGCCGCCCTTGTGGAAGGTTTTGTCTGGCGCGCCGCGACGGTAAGTCTTGTTCTGCGGGTTTTCGGGGCTTTGCAGAAAGGCTTTATCCTTGGGGCCGCGGCCGAAAGGTACGCGTGGCACGGCACGTTCTTCGACGATTTCGCCGGGCGCCAGCGATGCTGCGCGTGGCAGCACCTCGCTCGGCGCATCATTTGCCAAAGCGGACGGCGGGGTTTTCGAGCCGTTGCTGCCGGTGGCCGCCGCGTGGTGTGCGGCCGAAAAACCGCCGAGTCCCCCGAGTTCTTCCAGGCGCCACGCGGGATTGATGCTGGACTTGGGCGGCATCACTTCGGCCTTTGAGCGCTTCCATTCCGCTTCGATCTTGTGGCAGCCGTCGCAATAGACGCCCTCTTCGGCGAGCGCAGGCGGCGGAAGCGGCGAATCCTCGGCGAATTTCTGCTCGACGTCCAGTTCGCGCTCGATGCGCGCGTCAATTTCGGATTTCGCGGCGGCGTCCCAGATTTTATTTTCGGTGAGATATTTTTCGTAGAGCGTGATCGGGTCGCGCGCTTTCCAGTATTCGAACATCTGTTTCGGAACGTATTCGGCGGGGTCGTGCTGGGCGTGGCCGCGCATGCGCATGGTTTTCACTTCGATCAGGCGCGGGCCGCGGCCGGCGCGGCATTCGTCCACGGCTTCTTTCGCGGCGGTGTAGACGGCGACTACGTCGTTGCCATCCACAATCGCGCTACTGATGCCGTAAGCTACCGCGCGGTCGGCCAGATTTTTGATGGGCACCTGGCGCGACACGGGCGTGGAATAGGCCCACTGATTATTTTCGACGATCAGCACGAAGGGGGCGCGCTGTGCGGCGGCGAGGCCCAGGCCTTCGTGAAACGCACCGGTGGAGCTGCCGCCGTCGCCGATCCATGTGAGCGTGACGATATTTTGTCCGAGATAGCGCCCGGCCATGGCGACGCCGGTCATCACTGGAATCAAATCACCGAGCATGGAAATGGGCGAGACGATGTGGCGGACTTTCAAGTCACCGAAGTGGCTGGTGCCGTCCTTGCCTTTGGTGGGCGAAGTGTACTTGGCCATGTGCTGCGTGAAAATGTCGCGCGGTGGAACACCTTTGACGAGCAGCGCACCGATATTGCGAATCATGGGCGCGATCCAATCGCGCTTTTCGAGCGCGTAGCAGGTGCCCACGGAAACGGCTTCCTGGCCCAGGCTGGAATACAGTCCGCCGACAATTTTATTTTGCCGGAACAGGCGCACCATGCGCTCTTCGAGCTGGCGATTGAGCTGCATGAAATAATAGAGGTCCCGGTGCTGTTCCCGCGTAAGCGGTTGGTTCATGCCCTGCTCCCTTGCGAATCCACGGCTGCGGCTTCGTGCTCGGCTGCGCTCTGGCGCATCGAATCGCCCGTGACCGCGTCGGCGTGTTGCGCCAGTTTTTCTTCCAGCTCGCTGCGCGAAATTGAAATCATCTCGCGGTCGAATACCTCGGCAAAATGCGAAATCAGTTTCGGCCGTACTTCCTCGCTGCTCACCGCGCGATCCAGCAATCGTTCGAGCGACGTGGCGCGCTTCCCGGCGATGCCGCACGGGACGATCAAATCAAAGTATCGCAGATCGGTCGAAACATTGTACGCGAAGCCGTGTGAAGTGACCCAGCGGCTCAGATGCACGCCGAGCGCCGCGAGTTTTTCTTCGCCGGCGGCGGTGTCTACCCAAATCCCGTGGCGATCGGCGAAGCGCCGTGCGGCCACGCCGAAATCCGCCGAGGCGCGAATCATCACTTCTTCGAGTTGGTTGACGTACCAGCGCACATCGCGGCGATGTTGCGCGAGATCGAGAATGGGATAGCCGACGACTTGTCCGGGGCCGTGGTAGGTGATGTCACCGCCGCGATCGGTCGGGTGGAAGGTGACGTTCATTTGCGCGAGCAGGCGGTCGCCGGCGCGCAGGTGTTCGCGCTTTCCATTGCGGCCGAGCGTGATTACGTGCGGATGCTCGCAGAGCAGAAGGACATCCGGAATCGCGCGGGCTTTGCGGGCTTGCACCGCGCGCGTTTGCAATTCAAACCCCGGGACATAGCGCAGCAGGCCTAGATTCACTGCCCAGCAAATTGGCCGTTTGTCGTTCAAGTGTTTTTGGCGCGTGACACGCGCAACTTGCGAACTTAGTAGTTGATGCTCAAACCTCGCACGGAATTGAATGCGTCGCCCATCGCTTCCCACACGGTGGGATGCGCGTGGATGGTGGCGGCCATATCGTCGAGAGTGGCTTCGAGGCCCAACGCCGCTACCGGTTCGGCGATGATTTCCGTGGCCAGCGGCCCGATCGCGTGAACGCCGAGAATTTCGCCGTACTTTTCTTCGGCCACCACCTTGATAAAGCCTTCGTGCTGACCGAGAATCGTGGCCTTGCTGTTGCCGAGGAACGGAAACTTTCCAGTTTTGACGCTGAAACCGGCGTCGCGAGCCTGTTTTTCGGTGAGGCCGATGGAACCGATCTGCGGTTCGCAGTAGGTGCAGTTGGGGCAGCGCTTACGATCGAAGGGCTGGACTTCTTTGCCGGCCATGCGCCCGACGGCGATGATGCCTTCCATCGAAGCGGCGTGCGCGAGTTGCGGCTGGCCGGCGACGATGTCGCCGATGGCGTAGAGATGCGGCTCATCGGTTTCGAGGAAGGCATTGGTGTGGATGAAACCGCGCTCGACTTTGGCTTTGGTTTTCTCGAGGCCGATATTTTCGGTGAGCGGGCGGCGGCCTACGGCGATTAGAACTTTTTCCGCGCTGATGGTCGCGGACTGACCAGCCTTGTTCTTGTAAGTGACCGTCGCGCCGTTCGCGTCTTTCTGCACCGACTCGACTTTCGCCTCCAGCTCGATCTTCATGCCCTTCTTCGTCAGGGCTTTGTGAAGTTCGGCGGAAATTTCCTCGTCTTCCAGGGGAACGACGCGCGGGAGCGCTTCGAGCAGCGTGACGTCGGAGCCGAAGGTGCGGAAAATTGAGGCGAATTCAACGCCTACGGCGCCGCAGCCAACCACGATCATGGACTTGGGAATTTCGTTGAGCAGCAGGATTTCGCGGTTCGTGAGAACCGTCTTGCCGTCAATTTCGACTCCTGGCAGCGAACGAGCTTCGGAACCGGTCGCCAGCAAAATATTGGCGGTTTCGAGTTCGGTGGTCTTGCCGTCTTTTTCGACGCTGACGCGGCCCGGGCCGGCAATTTTTCCCCAGCCGGTGATGGATTCCACTTTGTTCTTCTTGAAAAGCAGGCCGATGCCGCCGGCGTGTTTCTTGACGATTTTGTCTTTACGCGCGAGGATCGCCGGCCAATTGATTTTTACGTCTTTGACTTCGAAGCCGAATTCTTCGGCGCGTTTGAAATGATCGTAAATATCCGCGTGGTGCAGGAAAACCTTCGTGGGGATGCAGCCTACGTGCAGGCAAGTACCGCCGAGAAACGGATCTTTTTCCACGACGGCGGTCTTCAATCCCCATTGCGCGGCGCGAATCGCGGCGACGTAACCGCCGGGTCCGCTGCCGATAATCACGACATCATATTTAGCCAAACCAGTCCTCCGCTACGGCTGCTGTTGCGTCAAACTATTCGATTCATGGAAGGGTGTCCAGGATTGCGGGTTACGATTGCGGCTCTTCCCGGCTCGCAAATAGGAGATTTTAGCAGCCGTGGTGGCCTGCCGCAACCCTGGCGGCGTGCGTGATGCAGGGTCAGTTTCCGACCGCGGGGTTAGCGGGCGCTGACTCAATCAGATAGGCTCACTCGACACCTACGAGGCCTTTCGTTGCGCCGAACAGTTTTGCGGAGTTATAGCCGATGCCTTTGCGGAAGACCAGATCCACATTTCGAATGTCGGAAATATTTGTGGAGGGATCGCCGGTGACGACGACCAAGTCCGCCTGCTTGCCTTTTGCGATTGTACCGATGCGATCGCTTTGGCCCAGCACTTCCGCGCCGTTTTGCGTTGCGATGTGAATCGCTTCCAGCGGCGTGAAGCCAGACTTCACGAGCAACTCGATCTGACGCTGGTCGGCATATCCGGCCACGGTGCCACCATCGCCGGTGGGGTCGGAGCCCGCGACGAGCATTCCGCCAGCCGCGGCAAACTCACGCTCAAAACGCATCTGCTTCGCGGAAAGATTTGGGAGGGTGATTTTCGGTAGCAGGAACCGGCGGATGGTGAGGTATTCCATCCAGCACCGCCGGCAGAGAGAGCGCTGCTCGCGGCCTTCACAGCCCTGACATTGGCTGCGGGTCGCCGCCGAAGTCCTCGTCCACGGCGAAGGTGGAAGTGATGGTGACGTGACGTTCGACCAGGTGATGGATCACGGCCTGCACTTCGGGACTATCCATATCCACGCGTTTAGCCAGGTCGGCAATGGCGACGTTATTTTCGGGGCATACGCCGGGCTGCTTGCCCGGGAAAAATTCGGTATCCACCATAGATGCCGTGTTCGAGGCCGTCTATGCCCATATCTGCGGCCTGCGTAAAGCCTACCGAACACAGATGACCGGTGATCTTAAGACCCTTGCTGTGCGCCTCGTCAATCGCGGCCTGCAATTCTTCGGGTGTGATGTGCATGTAGGCTTTGAACCAAGTGACGCCTTGCGCTGCGCCAGCGTCCACGGCGCGGCGAGCTTCGTCCGCGTTTGCGAGCGCGTGCATCTGCGAGAAAAGCAGCGGTTGGGCTTCGAGATAAGGCGCAGTAAGCACGATGTCCGGTCCGGGCTGGCGGCCGGAGTCAATCGCGCGCTTGATGGCTATGTCCGCGGGCAGATCGATGCTTCCCGTGGTGCGCATGGTGGTGACGCCAGAGGCGAGATACAACAGGGGAAATGAAACGGGCTGTTCGACCAGGAGACGCTTCGAAGGTGTGTTATCCGGCGAGGTGGTGAAGAGGTGCTCGTGCAGCATGACCAAACCGGGGAATACGGTCTTGCCGGAGAGGTCGAGCACTCGTGCGCCTGCTGGAACGGTAATGGACGCCGATGGGCCAAACTCTGCGATGGTTCCGTTGGCCACTATCAGCGTTTGTTCATCCTGCGCTCGAGCCGCAGTGCCATCAATCACGCGCGCGTGCGTGAAGGCGATCACCGGCGCACTCTCGACTATGAAAGCCGAGGGTGGCTGTTGCGCCTGGCGGAGATAGTAAGCACGCGAGAGGTGAACGCACGACCACGTGAGAGCCACCAGGAAAATCACCAGGAGACAAAAACGGAGGAACCATTTCCCAATCGTGCGAAAGGCGCTCATCAAGCGAACCTCTGTTGCGCGCCATTCTACTACCCACTTCGCGCATGCCCGCAATGAATCGCTTGATTTCCGAGGTACATCGCGGGACGTCAACGCGGATCGTAATTTTTAATTGGTCCGGTGATCGGACCAACGAAACCGAAGCGTAAGCGCAGCGGTTCTACGCAGCCCTCGAAAGACGGGGCAGCGAACAGCGATGCAGACTGCCATTCAGCCGCACGGAGTACCGGGGCATTCGTGGTCGCCTGCACCGAAGCTGTGATTGGAAGCTTATTTTTTTCCCGCGTGTTTTGGCAACAGGACCGACGGAACGTCAATGCCTAGCGCGGTGGCCAGGGCGATGGCGTGATCCTGTTCGTCGAGCAGGATTTCGCGGATGTGCTCGGCGACCGCATACTCTTCCAGGTCTTCGCATTGATGAATGCGCTGGCGGTAGTTGCGAATGGTCTCGGTTTCGTTCTCGAGGTCAAATTGCAGCATTTCCTTGGCTTTTTCCGAAGTGCGCACCGGTTTGGGATGCGCTACCGGCATGCCGCCAAGATAATCAATTTGATTGGAGACGATCAGCGCGTGGCTGAGTTCTTGGGTCGCGTGTTTTTCGAGTTCGGCCGCGATGTTCATATACTCCGCGCCCTTCAAAACCTGCGAATAAATTACGTACGATATGATGGCTTGATATTCCCGGGCCAAATCCTCGTTGAGCAGCGCGATGAGGCGCTCACGAGTCATCTGGGAACCGGCGTTGGCGTTCTCTTCTTTTTTCATCTTTTTCCCCTTGGAGAGCAGGCTTGCTGCAGCCGCTTCCATCTGCAATTAAAACCGTACTATCAAAGGGCGACGAAGGGAAGGCGGGCGGGCCGGGCCTTTCAGTGGGACGAACGCGGCGGATACGCATGCAATGCGGAGCTAACTTCCGCCGAACGCCGGTGATCGGGCCGGCGCGACGCCTGCTTGTTCATTAAATGCGGCCTAAGACGTCTATCTCGAGGAGGCGGCCTCGCGGCTGCCCTGGAGTGAAACTAATGCCCCGCTGTTCGCGTATAGTATCCAGAAGGCGAGGAGAGCCCTGATGACCCCAGACATTAATGCTACGCGCCTTGACGCACACGGCGCAGAGGTGGCCCCGGCGCAGAGTTCGCGCTCACCCGTCGGCAATATTTTTATGGGACCGCACGGTATTCGCGCCGGCTGGAGGCTGCTGATTTTTATCGCGATCTTCATGGCAATCGGTAGCAGCCTGAATTTTGGCGTGCACTTGATCCCCGCGGTGCGTGCATGGCAGAAGACGCAGAATCCGCAGGTGATGGTGCCGTCCTGGATGATCATGGGAGAAGGGATCGCGGTTTTGGCTCTGTTGGCGGCGGCTTTACTGATGACCTTGATCGAGAAGCGCAGCTTTGCCGATTACTATCTGCCGCCCAGCCAGGCATTCGGAAAGCGCTTCTGGCAAGGCATTCCGTACGGATTCGCGATGCTATCGCTTTTGATGGCGCTGATCGCGGCGTTTCGCGGATTTTCGTTAGGCAACATGGCGCTTTCCGGGGCGGATGCCTTGAAATTCGGCGCTGGTTATGGTGTGGCGTTTATTCTGGTGGGTCTCGCCGAGGAATTCTCGTTTCGCGGATACATGCAGTCAACTCTCACTTCGGGCATGGGTTTTTGGCCTGCGGCGATCGTCCTTTCCATTTTGTTCGGGGCGATCCATCTGCAGAATCTCGGCGAAGCATGGATCGGGGCGGCGATGGCGGGATCGTTCGGGATACTTGCGGCGTTCAGTTTGAGGCGCACCGGGAATATCTGGTTTCCGATCGGGATGCATGCGGCTTGGGATTGGGGCGAGACGTATTTTTATTCGGTGCCGGATAGCGGGTTTCTGGCGAAGGGGCATTTGCTGAATTCGTCGTTTCATGGAGCGAAGTGGTTGACGGGCGGGAGCGTGGGGCCGGAAGGCAGCGTTTTTGCGTTTGTGGTGCTGGTGATTGGTGGCGTGGGGATACATTTTCTTTTTCCGGCGAAGCGGTCGGCGGTTTGAAGTGATTGGATCGAGCCGCGGCTATCGGGCGCGGCGGATGGGCTGCGGTCCGGGCAAGCTGGGGCGCAGCCCTTCCGATTCGGCGCTGCCGGACCTCAGGATGAATCGCGCTGTAGCGCGATTCACAAGCAGCGCCTACCGACCCCTTGAATATTAAATTTGCGTTGGTTCTCTGGGCCTAGTTCGCCTTCCCATCTGGCGATTACTGCTGAGGCCAGGCAATTCCCGACTACGTTTACGGCTGTGCGCGCCATGTCCATCAGCGCGTCAATTCCCAGAATTATAAAAATCGGCTCGGTGGGTAGGTGGAACATTCCGACAGTGGCGAGCAGCACGACCAGGACGGCGCGCGGGACTCCGGCTACGCCTTTGCTCGTGAGCATCAGCGTGAAGACCATGAAAAGCTGTTCGCCGAACGGCATGTGAATGCCCGCGGCTTGGGCTACGAACACGGAGGCGAGCGCGAGATAGAGGGATCGAGCCGTCGAGATTGAAGCTGTAGCCCGGCGGGGATCACGAAGGCGACGATGCGGCGCGGCACGCCGAAGGCTTCCATGGATTCCATCGCGCGGGGCAGCGCCGCTTCGGAAGTGCTGGTGGCAAAGGCGATGGTGGCGGGCTCGGCGACGGCTTGCACGAAGCGGCCGCATCGGCAGCTTCGCGAACCACGCGATGGGCAGCAACACGCACAGCAAGAAGACGGCCAGCGCGGCGTATCCAGTGAGAAGAAGCTTTGCCGAGCGGCAGCAGCACGCCGATTCCCACGTGCGCGACGGTGTAAGCCATCGCGGCGCCCACGCCGACCGGGCGCGTAATACATCACGATATTGGTGAACGCGAACATCACGTCCGTCAGCGATTCGCAGAATTTCAGCATGGGCGCGCGTTTCGCTTCCGGGATGCGCGCGAGAGCAATGCCAAAAAGGATGGCGAACACCGCGACTTGCAGGATTTGATTTTCGGCGACGGACTTCGCGAGATTTTCGGGGAAAACGTGCAGGAGGAAATCGTCCCAGTGCATCGGCGGGGCGTTCTGCGCGGTCACAATTTCGGGCGTGGCGGGCATGGCCATGCCTTCACCGGCGCGGCTGATATTGATGGCGCCGAGGCCGATGAAAAGCGCGACCGTGGTGACCAGCTCGAAATAAATCAGGCTCTTGATGCCGATGCGTCCGACGCCGCGGAGATTGCCGTGACCGGCGATGCCCGTGATCAGCGTGCCGAGAATCAGCGGCGCGACGATCACTTTGATCAGGCGCAGAAAAATGTCGCTGAAGACGCGCAGGTGCTCGGCGAAGTGCGGGCTGTCGAGGCCAATTTCTCCGCCGAGGAGCATGGCGAAGAAAATCCAGAACGTGAGTGAAGATTTGCGCAAGCCGGAGGCGGCGATCAGCGGCAAGGCCGGTCCAGCGCAGGGCTAGCAGCCAGAAGTGTGGCGCGAGGAAAATCGCGAGTAGCGCGCCGGCGGGGAAAAAGGACGACGTCCCGCGGCGGTAGCGGACGCGAGCGGGCGCGGTTGCGGCTCGCCGCGCTGGAGTTAGTGGTCGCTCGCTGTCGTCATCGTCGATTCCGTCTCGCGCTGCGTGCCAAAGTGGCCGCTCTATCCGCCATGAGGCGAATCTCGAGCCGCTCGTCATTGCTCTGCGTTGCGCACGGCTGCTATCTTCGATGCTTCCGGGTCTCGTCGCTTTCGTGCCAGTCTCATGGTACAAGACATGCCGGCGATCAAACATTTCGAGTGCTCGCGCTGCAAAGAAACGGTCTCCGCCGAGACGTGCCGCAGACGCTTTGCCCGTAGTGCAAGGGCGCGCTCTACGTTCGCTACGATCTGACGCCACTGCGCGGCGCTGGCGCGCGCGACGCCGTCGTCCGCAGGCGCGGCGACTTCGCCGTGGCCCGGCATGTGGCGCTATCGCTCGGTGCTCCCGACGTCGAGCCCGTCACGCTCGGCGAAGGCTGGACGCCGATGCTGCGCAGCCGCCGCCATCCCGGCGTGTTCCTGAAAGAGGAGGGCGCGAATCCCACCGGCTCGTTCAAGGCGCGCGGCCTCGCGCTCGCCGTGACGATGGCGCGCCATTACGGGCTGCGCAAACTCGCCGTGCCTTCCGCCGGAAACGCCGCGGGCGCGCTTGCCGCTTACGCCGCTGCGGCGGGAATCGAAGCGCATATTTTCATGCCGCGCGATGTGCCCTTTGCGAATTACGTCGAGGCGGTAGCCTACGGCGCGCACGTGACTTTGGTCAACGGTCTAATTTCGGATTGCGGGCGGATGGTGGCGGAGCGCAAAGAGACGCCGAAGGCTGGTTCGACGTCTCGACGCTGAAGGAGCCATTTCGCGTCGAGGGCAAGAAGACGATGGGCTACGAGCTGGTTGAGCAGCTCGGCTGGGAATATCCGGAGGCGGTGTTTTATCCGACCGGCGGCGGCGTGGGGCTGATCGGAATGTGGAAAGCGTTCGGCGAAATGGAAGAGCTGGGCTGGGTGCAGCCTGGCAAGCGGCCGCGGATGATCGCGGTGCAATCTTCGGGATGCGCGCCGGTGGTGCGTGCTTTCGATGCAGGGCGCTGAGGCTAGCGAGACGTGGGCAGAATGCGGCGACGTTTGCTGCCGGACTGCGCGTGCCGAAGCCTTACGGCGATTAGATCATGCTGGAGATTTTGCGCGAATCGGGCGGCGTGGCGCTGGCGATTCCCGACGACGAGATTCTTGCATCGCTGAACGATTGGGCGCAGAACGAGGGCATTTTTCTTTCGCCGGAAGGCGCCGCTGCGACCGCGGCCTACGATCATTTGATCGCGACGGGTTCTTGAAACCGGCCGATCGAGTGGTTCTTTTTAATACCGGTTCCGGACTGAAGTATACGGACGTGACTGCTGCAGCGATGCACTTAGAACGGCCGTCGCTGACAATGTAGCAACGCCGCAGAAATGCCTGAGATCTCAAGTTTGGAATCCTTTTCCGGCAACGCTGCATCTATTTCTTCTCTGTAAGGCGCAAATTCCCGCCGCGCGTCGCTTCGATTCGGCGACAGTCGTTGATTCATTTGCCCCAAATCGAACGTGGCGGATTGACAACGGGAATTTGTATCGGTAAACTTGCTGGATTTGAGTGAGGTTTTTAGCCTCGCCTAGGGACTCGACGATGGACAAGAAACGGTTGGACTACTACAAGAAGAAGTTGCAAACACGGCGCGAAGAGCTGGTGCGCGGCATTGCGCGCACCGAGCAGGAAGGCCGCGAGGCGGATGAAGATCCCACCGTTGATCTCGCCGACAAGGCCGCGAATTCCTACACCAAGGAATTTCTCTTCGGCCAAACGCACAACGACCGCTCGCTGCTGCAACTGGTAGACGACGCGCTCTCACGCATCAAGGACAGCTCCTTTGGCGAATGCAGTTCGTGCCATCAAGAGCTCCAACAGAAGCGGCTCGAAGCCGTGCCGTGGACGCGTTACTGCATCACCTGCCAGGAAAAGACCGAACAAGGGCTGCTGTAAGCGGTTCGCAGCCCGTCTTCGCAACACCCCGCGGTCGGCCGACTCGCTACGGGTGTGGTCACGAGGCTTGAGGGCTCTTGCTAGAAAGACGAAATGTCATTCCGAGGGCGCAATTGGCCCGAGGAATCTGCTTTTCTCAGCGCTTCGGCAAAAAGCGGATCCCTCGCTGCGCTCGGGATGACACTCGCGCTAATTTTTGCAAACCGTACGTATAGATACTGACTTTACTTCCCCTCGCCCGTCGGAGTAGCGTCCGTTGTCCCCCTTCCGGTCAACAACGATTTCTTGATCTTTGATGATTCTTCGCAGCGCGATTGATTCGCTTGCCGCGGTGCTCTTCCCTGCTCCTTGCAGGATCTGCGGCGCTCTGTTCTCAATGCGGGCCGAATTCCGATTTGCGCGCCGTGCCTTGCGTCGTTTGAACCGATTCCCCCGCCGGTGTGCGAGCGCTGCGGAAGCCATTTCTTACGGCAGTTGGGGCTGAGTCTCGTACGGCCGCGCTGCCGCCTCTGCCGCGAGGATTTTTTCGCGTTCGACTTTGCGCCCGTTACGGCGTGTATAATGATGCGCTGCTCCCGCGATTTTGCTGATGAAGTACGAAGAAGTGACGCGACTCGGCGATTGGTTTGCGGCGAGGCTCTGCGAGATGGTTGCGCGGGAGGCCGGCAGTGGCGCGCCGACGCCGTGGTGCCCGTGCCGTTGCATCCTGACCGCCAGCGCGAACGCGGGTACAACCAAGCTGAGCTGATCGCGCGTCCGCTGGCCCGGCGCTTGCATCTAAAGCATCGGGAGCTTACCTGCTGATGCGCACGGAGCCTCGCCCGGCGCAGCTAGTGCTTTCGCGCAACGAGCACTGGAAGTCGGTACGTGGCGCCTACGCGACCCGCAAGGGGCTGCGGGTTGACAAGCTTCGCGTACTGCTGGTAGATGATGTAATGACGACTGGCGCGACGTTAGATGCGTGTTCACGTGCCCTGAAGAAGTGCTGGAGCCACTATCGTCTTGGGGTTGACGGTGGCGCGGGTGGTTCCTGGCTGGTCGCCTTCGGGCCTGCAGCAGAGCGGCTGGAAACACGGCAAAGTCCGCAGAAACCCAGATGGTGCCGAGGAGCATCATTATAGCTAGGAGAAACTAGACCAGCGACGCAAAGGCGGCGCAAATGGATAACCGGCTGAAGACTGGCTTACGGCCCCGACCAAACCTCGTTTGGCTCGAGCGGTGCTGCGCCGGATCAGGTTCGCGTCAAGGCACGCACCCGCTCCCGCCAGCAGCCCTCCGTGATGCAGGCGCCAGTGCTGGTCCTGAACGCGACGTTCGAACCGATCAATGTTACGGCAGTGCGCCGTGCGCTGGTGCTGATGCTCAAAGGCGTGGCGCAGGCCGAGGAAACCAATCACACCGAAGTGCATTCCACTTCAGAAGGCGATTCAGGTGCCGTCGGTAATTCGTCTGCTCAGCTTACCGGCACATTCCGCAGCAGAGCCGCGCGCTTTCGCGCAAAAATATTTTGCTGCGCGACCGCAATACTTGCCAGTTCTGCGGGCGCGCGTTTCCGGCTTCGGAGCTGACGCTGGATCACGTGCTGCCGCGTTCGCGCGGCGGGCGCTCGTCGTGGGAGAATCTCGTCGCCTGCTGCTACGCCTGCAACAATCGCAAGGGCGATCGCACGCCGGAAGAAGCGGGGCTCAAACTGCAGCGGCGTCCGCGGCCCTTTACGCTGCACACCTCGCGCCAACTGATGCGCCTGATCGGCCATCGCGATGAGAAGTGGCGTAAGTACCTGTTTCTACTGACGCTTGCTAGAATCTTTTCGACGCGCAGGATTTCATGCAACCTTTTCCGGCCGTTCACGTCTAATTATATAAATCACTTCTAGGACACACCCCGGGAAGTGGTACTGGTTCAACCCGGGCCGCTTCCCTTCCTTTTTTTCAGCGCCAAACATCGAGTTTATCATTATTGCTGGCGAAAAACGATCTTCAGATTCCCCGCCGCCAGTTTTCGTTAACGCCGATTCGCGTGACCTGAATTTCCGGCGACAGATATTTCAGAAGAATGTCCGTGGCGGAATGGAAATCGCAGACCCGGCGCCACCAGCCAGACCAGCGGCGGCTGCGGATCGAGCTTGATTCCGGCGAAATAGCCGTAGCGCTGAAAATCTCCTTCGCGCTGATGCCGGCGCACGCGCAGCCAGTAATCCACCGCCTGTATCGGCATCTGAATATCTTCCGAAGCTTTCAACTCGATCACCACGAGGCGCCCGCGCGCGTGACGCCGAGCAGATCGAGCACGCCGCGGTCTGCTGCCGCGAGCGCCGGAACCTGCGAATAGAAATGCTCGGGATCGAGTTGCGCGTCGAGTCTCGCGGGATCTTCGAGGACGATCGTCTCGAGCCAGCGTTCCGGCGCGGCGCGATAGAGCTGATGATTCGTGTCGTCCGCGAGCGAACTGCGATGCAGATCGAGCTGGCGCATCAGGCGTTCGAGGCGTGGTCTTCGTGGCGGCGTCAATAGGCTCGCGCGCTTCCCGACGCCGAAAAGAACTCCTTGCTCTGCGTCCAGCGCGCGAATTCGAGGCCGCGAAAGCAGAGCGCCACTTCGTCCGTTCCCGGCGAGAACGCTGCGGTTCAGATCGCGCGCGATGCGTGTCGGCGAAGCATCGCGCGGATTCCGCGAAGGCTTCGCGCGCCGCGTCGCAGTTTCGATTCCGATTTCCCGCCGCGGAATGAGCCGGCTCTCCAGATTTCCCGCGTCCGCAGGATCCATTTTCTGCATCGTGCCCGTCTGGCTCGCGCAACTCGTAGATCTCTGTCCGCGCCGCGCCGAAAGCGCCAGAATCCGCTCGCGCAAGCAGACGGCTGCTTCCCTCCGGCACGAACAGCCGCAGGCCATCGATCGGCGCGCGGCTCGAAGTGACTGCGCAGCCAATCCAGCCACAGAATGCCGAACGCGAGCATCCCTTCGACGGCCGCGGCGTTTTCGCCGGCGGAAACAGCCAGCAGCGCCCACGCATGCGAGCCTTCGTGCATCGCGCCGCGGACGTACAGGCCTGAAAAGGAATGCTCGAGATCTTGGCGCGGTGAGCGATTCGACGTACGGCGTCAGGGAAACTGCTCGGCGAGGATGCGTCGAAGCGGGCGCGAAATTGTTCGCGCGTGACGCGCGCCGGCGGCACGCGGCGAATCTGTGCGAAGAAACTCCAGCCGGCCTGGCTTTGCGCGCCCGAACCGCTGCACTTCCAGGACGATGTGATCTTCCGCGTGCTCTTTCGCGACGCAGACACTCGGCGCGTCAGATTGCGCTCGTCGGACCACAAATGACATCGGCGCCTGCTTGCCTTTGCGGCTGAGTTCGCAATGCAGCGAGGCGAGTTCGGCGAGCCATTCGCCGTCTTCGCGAACTTCCGCGGTGCCGGACGCCGCTAGATCGCCCAAGGCCCGATCGAGTGCGGCCCAATCGTCCGCAGGCGCGATCAATGGCACACCGCCCGTCTTTACGTCGGGGCAATCTGATCCTTCGCTACTATTCCAGAATCAGCCCCGTGACGTCGAATCGCCGGATACTGCTGGTTCCATTCAGCGGGAATATGTTCGAGCGTCACCTGAAAATCGCGCGGCTGGCCGGAGGGCAGCGGGTCGAATCCGGCGCCGATCAGGCGCTTCGGTGTCGCGCAGAATCACCTGATTGAACGGCGTCGTGAAATTCGATCGTCACTTCCATGGCTTTGATATTTTGCGCGCCGTCGTTCGAAATCGTGCCGCCGAGGTAAGTGAATTCCTGGTTCAGCAAATTCTTGGCACGCGCCATTTGAATGTCCGTGAAGTGGATGTGCTCCGCGTAGGCCTGTTCCGCGGCCCAAACGGCAATTGCATCGCGGCCGCCGGTCCGCTGGGGAGCGAATGTGGCGAGTCAGGCACGACCAACCTGCCAAAATAATCGCCACAACCAGAAATCCGAGCGCGAAACGCGAGCGGCAATCGCCGCCGTTGCTGCGCGTACGAGCTTTCGCCGGGCTCCATGGCTTCCTTGTAGTCTTAGCGGCCGAACGCCAGACGCAAGATCAGCGGCTCGGGCAGGCCCGCCGGCGGCCATGCGCTTCTGCACGGCTTCGATATCGTAGGGCACGCGCCAGAATTCCACGGACTTGTTCGTGCAATGTCCGCAATCGCAAAGGCGGCGCGCGTGTCTCCATCGCGCGGCTGGCCCACGGAGCCGGGATTCAGCAGATAGGTGGTGCCTTCTTCGATGGTCAGCGTGGAGAAATGTTTTTCGTCCGTTGGGCTTGAAATGCAGCACGCCGACTTGGTCGTCGTGCAAGCGTGAAGCCGCCCTGCAGATGCGTGTGCCCGAAAAATGTGATTTGCGTCGGAGCGTCGAGCAGGCTATCGAGCGCCTGCGCCGGCGCGAAGACGTATTCGTCTTCATCCGCGACGCGCCGTGGACAATCGAGAAGCCGTCGACGGTGAGCCGGGCCGATCGGCAATTTTTCGAGCCACTCGCGATTTTCCGGGCGCAGCTGCTCGCGAGTCCAGAGCGCGACGCTGCGCGCGACGGGATTGAAATCGTCGGCGTTGGCGAGGCCGCTGCCGGCTTTATCGTGATTGCCGCGAATGGTGACGGCGCCGAGTTCGCGGATGCGGTCGATCACTTCGTTGGGATCGGGGCCGTAACCGACGACATCGCCGAGGCACACGACCTTCTCCCAGCGGCCTTTGGCCGCGTCCAGCGCGGTGTCCAGCGCCGTCAGGTTCGCGTGGATGTCGCTCAGGATCAGATAGCGCATTCAGCTGCTCCCGCAGGCAGGATGCGGATTATAGACGAAACATGGCGCTGGTTGCACGAAATCGCGCGTGCGCCGGTGGAAATTCGGCCCGCTGGGCCTGATCAGCGGATCAGCATGCAATCGCCGTAGCTGTAGAAGCGATATCCGACTGCGACGGCGTGGTCGTAGGCGCGCAGAACATTTTCGCGGCCGGCGAAGGCGGCGACCAGAGCCAGCAAGCTCGATTGCGGCAAGTGGAAATTGGTGAGCAGTTGATCGACGACGCGAATCGGCTTGCCGGGATAAAGAAAGATGCTCGCTTCGGCACGCCCGGGTTGCAGCGTGCGCCTTGCTCGCGCCGCTTTTTCGCGCGGCGTCTTCGAGCGCGCGCACCACCGTGGTGCCGATCGGCCAGGATGGGCCGGTGTTCGCGCTGCGCGCGATCGATCGCCGCAACGGTGGCTTCGGAGATTTCGTAGGATTCCGCGTGGATTTTGTGATCTTCGAGGCGCTCGGTGCGGACTGGCTCGAATGTGCCCGAGCCCGACGTCGAGCGTGATTTCCGCGATCTCGATGCCGCGCGCGCGCACGCGCTTCAGAATTTCCGGCGTGAAATGCAGCCCCGCGGTGGGCGCTGCGACTGCGCTTCCCTGCTTGCGCGTAAACCGTCTGGTAGCGTTCGCGATCGAGCGGCTCATCGGCGCGCTTGATATACGGCGGCAGCGGAATGTGGCCGAGCCGGTCGAGCGCTTCGTGAAAGCCGTTCTTGGAGGTAAAATCGCAGAGACGCGCAGGCCGATACTCGCCGCGCGCTTCGACCACGAGCGCTTCGAGTTCGCCTTCACCTTCGCCGAAGACGATGCGCTCGCCGACAGGAATTTTTCGTCCGGGCCGCACGAGCGTCTCCCAGGTGTCCGGTGCGAGCTGGCGCACCAGCAGAACTTCGATCGGCGGCTGCAGGAATTCATCTCGCGCGGGGCTGTGCGTGCCCGGCGGTGCGGCGTGAATGCCCGCGCGCCTGCCGAATAAGCGCGCCGGCAGCACGCGAGCGTTGTTCAAGACGATCAGTTCGTCGCCGCGCAACAGGTCCGGGAACTCGCGGAACTGGCGGTCTTCCCAGCGCCGGACGCGCGATCGAGCAGCAGCATTCGCGATGCGTCGCGCTCCGCGAGCGGCCGTTGCGCGATGCGTTCCGGCGGCAGATCGAAATCGAATTCGCTGAGATTCATGTCGTTGTCGCTAGCGTTCTTTTGCGCAGCTGGCGCTGGCACAACTGGCGCGCTGCGATTGTGTTAAGTACAACGTCTGGCTCGCGGTAGCGCCGCTGCTCCTGGGACTTCTCATTGACGCTGGCGGCCTCGCATGCACGCCGCTATCATTGTAGCGAACCATAGCCGGTTCATTCTTCAGCAGGCGGGAATCGTGGCAGAAGCCTCCGTAGTCATCAGCCCGCGCGGCGTCGAACGGCTGCGCTCCGGCCATCTGTGGGTGTACCGCAGCGACGTGCGCTCGGCGCAGGCCGAGCCGGGCGCCGTCGTGCGCGTCACCGACGAGCGCGGCCGCTTCCACGGGCGCGCGTTCTACAGCGACAAATCCCAGATCGCGGTCCGCCTGCTCACTCGCGAAGACGTGCCCGTCGACCGCGCATTTTTCACGCGAGCGCATCCGCCGCGCCGCAGCATTTCGCAAGACCGTGGTCGAAAATACCGACGCGTACCGGCTGGTCTACGGCGAAGCCGACCTGCTGCCTTCGCTCATCGTGGACCGCTACGGCGATTATCTCGTGCTTCAGACGCTGAGCCAGGCCACCGAACGCCACAAGGACGCTCTCGTCGAAATTCTGGTGGAGCTTTTCTCGCCCAAAGGGATCCTCGAGCGCAACGATCCGAAGGTGCGCTTGCTCGAAGGGCTCGAGCAGCGCGTGAGCGTGCTCCACGGCGAGGTTCCTGCGGAGATTCTCGCGAAGGAAAACGGCGTCACTTTCGTGTACGACCTTGCGCAAGGGCCAGAAGACCGGCTCGTTCCTCGACCAGCGCGAAAATCACCGCGCCGCGCGGCGCTACGCTTCCGGCGAAGTGCTCGATTGCTTCAGCTACCAGGGCGGCTTCGCGCTCACCGTGGCAGGCAAGTGCGAGCACGTGGAAGGCATCGATATGGCGCCGGCCGCGATCGAGGCCGCGCGCCGCAATCAGGAACTGAACTCGATCTCGAACGTCAACTTTCGCGAAGGCAACACCTTCGACCTGCTCAAGGAATACGACGAGGTCGGGCCGCCGATTCCAAATGGTGATACTCGACCCGCCGGCCTTCGCCAAGAACCGCGACAGCATCCCCGCCGCGCAGCGCGGCTACAAAGAGATCAATCTGCGCGCGCTGAAGATCCTGAAGCCGGGCGGTTATCTGATCACCTGCTCCTGCTCCTACCACATCACCGAGCCGCTTTTCCTGCAGATCCTGGCCGAGGCAGCCAACGACGCGCGCAGGACTGTCGTCGTGGTGGAGCGCCGGACGCAGGCTCAGGATCATCCCATTCTGCTGACGATGCCTGAAACGCACTACCTTAAGTGCATAATAGTTAAGGTATTAGAGTAAATCTAGGAGTACGAACATGGCGAGCTAGTGCGCTTCGAAAATACTTGACATAAATACGCTCATATTATTATTATTCGCCTGCGCTTAAATAAGCGCCAATACTCTTAGGAGGATGCGCACATGAGCTCGCATCACGCGTTGGGATCCCTTTCGTCAACGTCTCCGCACTGCAGGAGCAGGTGAACCGGTTGTTCGAACTCGGCTCGCCGGGCCGTGGCGAGAATTCCGCTTGACCAGCTGGGCGCCGGCCGTAGACATCTACGAGACCGAGAACGAGCTCGTGCTGAAGGCCGATCTGCCGGACATTAACGAGAAGGACTTGGACGTCCGCGTCGAGAACAACATGCTAACGATCCGCGGCGAGCGGAAGTTCGAGCAGAAGGTGAAGGAAGACAACTATCTCCGCATCGAGCGCACCTACGGCTCGTTCAGCCGCAGCTTCAGCCTGCCGAACACCGTGAACACGGAGGCCATCAAGGCCGAGTACAAGAACGGCGTGCTGACCGTCGAACTGCCGAAGCGGGCGGAATCGAAGCCGAAGCAGGTGAAGGTCAACGTCACGAACGGCAAGAACTAACGGCTCGCGCGATCGGGCCAGGCGCATACGCCGGCCCCTTCCGCGCATCCAGTTGAACCGGCCCTAACATTCAGATAAAGTGAGAAGAATCAGCCATGCTGCGATTTGACAAACTAACCGTAAAGGCTCAGGAAGCGCTGCAAGCCGCACAGGAAATGGGCGGGCGCTCCGGCCAACAGCAGATTGAGCCGCTGCACCTGCTCTGGGCGCTGGTGGCGCAGGGCGACGGCGTGGTGCCGCCGCTGCTCGAGAAGCTGGGCGTGTCGCCGACGCGCTTGGCAGGCGAAGTGGAAAAGCAGATCGAGCGCCTGCCGAAAGTTTCCGGCGTCTCGCAACAATATCTGAGCCACGCGACGAACGAAGTTCTGGAGCGCGCCTTCGACGAAGCGCAGCGCCTGAAGGACGAATACGTCTCCACCGAGCATATCCTGCTGGCGCATTGCGGCCGCCGACAAGGATCCTGCCGGGCAACTGCTGGCGCGCGACGGCGCGACGCACGACGCCATTCTGCAGGCGATGGCGACCGATCCGCGGCAGCCATCGCGTCACATCGCAAAATCCCGAATCGACCTACCGCGCGCTCGAGCAATATGCGCGCGACCTGACCGATCTCGCGCGCCGCGGCAAAGCTCGATCCGGTGATCGGCCGCGACGAAGAGATTCGCCGCGTGATGCAGATTCTCGCGCGGCGCACGAAGAATAATCCGGTGCTGATCGGCGAGCCGGGCGTGGGCAAGACGGCGATCGTCGAAGGCCTGGCGCAGCGCATCGTCGCGGGCGACGTGCCCGAAGTGCTGAAGCCGAAGCGGATCGTGTCGCTCGATCTTGCGGCGCTGGTCGCCGGCGCGAAATATCGCGGCGAATTCGAAGACCGGCTGAAAGCCGTGCTGAAGGAAGTCACCGAATCCGAAGGGCAGATCATTCTTTTCATCGACGAGCTGCACACGCTGGTCGGCGCGGGCGCGGCGGAAGGCTCGATGGACGCCTCGAACATGCTGAAGCCGGCGCTCGCGCGCGGCGAACTGCGCGCCATCGGCGCGACCACGCTGAACGAATACCGCAAATACATCGAAAAGGATCCCGCGCTCGAGCGCCGCTTCCAGCCCGTGTATGTCGGCGAGCCTTCGGTGGAAGATACCATCGCGATTCTGCGCGGCCTGAAGGACCGCTACGAAGTGCATCACGGCGTGCGCATCAAGGATGCGGCGATTGTGGCCGCCGCGATGCTTTCGCAACGCTACATCACCGATCGTTTTCTTCCGGACAAGGCGATTGACCTGGTGGACGAAGCCGCCGCCGGCCTGCGCATGGAAATTGATTCGCTGCCCGCTGAAATTGACGACATCGAGCGCCGCATCATGCAGCTGGAAATCGAGCGGCAGGCGCTGCAAAAGGAATCGGACGCTCATTCGAAAGAACGCGTGAAGCAAATCGAAAAAGAGCTCAGCGCGCATGCGCGAGCAGTCCAACGCGCCTGAAAGCGCACTGGCAAACCGAGAAGGACGCCATCGGCCGCATTCGCAAGCAGAAGGAAGAAATCGAGCGACTGAAGGGCGAAGAGCAGCGCTACGAACGAGCCGGAGATCTTTCGCGCGTGGCGGAAATCCGTTATGGCAAGCTTTCCGCTGCCGAAAAGGAACTGAAAGCGGCACAGGACAAGCTCGGCGAGCTACAAAAAGATCATCCAATGCTGAAGGAAGAAGTCGGCGAAGAAGAGATCGCCAAAATCGTCAGCAAATGGACGGGCATTCCCGCGGGCCGTCTGCTCGAAGGCGAAGTACAGAAGCTCGTGCACATGGAAGAGCGCCTGCGCGACCGCGTCATCGGCCAGGACCAGGCGCTGCAAGCCGTGGCCAACGCAATTCGCCGCAGCCGTTCGGGACTGAGCGATCCCAATCGCCCTATCGGGTCGTTCCTTTTCCTCGGTCCGACGGGCGTGGGCAAGACGGAGCTCGCGCGCGCCGTCGCGGAATTTTTGTTCGACGACGAGCGCGCCATCATTCGACTGGATATGTCCGAATACATGGAGAAGCACTCCGTAGCGCGCATGATCGGCGCGCCTCCGGGCTATGTTGGTTATGAAGAGGGTGGGCAGTTGAGCGAACAGGTCCGCCGCCGTCCTTATTCGGTGGTGCTACTGGATGAAATCGAGAAAGCGCATCCGGACGTCTTCAACGTGCTGCTGCAAATACTGGACGATGGCCGCCTGACCGACGGCAAGGGCCGCACGGTGGATTTTCGCAATACCGTGATCATCATGACGTCCAACGTTGGCTCGACAGCGATTTTCGACCTTATGGAAACAGATCCGAAGAAGGCGCGCGAGCAGGCGATGGCTGCCTTGCGTGAAATCTTCCGGCCGGAATTCTTGAACCGGATCGACGACATCGTGTTGTTCCGGCCGCTAGGCAAGGAGCAGATCGAGCACATCATTGATCTGCAGATGCAGCATCTGTTGAAGCGGCTCGGCGAGAAGCAAGTCACGCTGCATCTCACTTCAGCGGCAAAGGCTTTGCTTTTCCGCGAAGGCTACGATCCGGCTTACGGCGCGCGGCCGATGAAGCGCGCGATTCAGCGGCTGATCCAGGACCCTCTGGCACTGAAGATTCTGGACGGCGAGGTGAAGCCGGGCGATACATTGCGAGTGGATGTGGATACGAAGACGGACGAAATGAAGTTTGATAAGGAAAAACGGAAAGCAGGCGCTGCCTGATCGCCCGCAGGCCGCGCTTGGAAGGTCCAAATTGATGAAGACTCTCAAGACTACATTTCTACTGACTGCGTTGACGCTGCTGATGCTATTCGTCGGCCAGCTGCTGGGCGGCTCGCACGGCTTGACGATCGCGCTGGTTGTAGCGGTCCTGATGAACGGCGGCGCATACTTTTTCTCGGACAAAATCGCGCTGGCTTCGAGCGGCGCGGTGCCCATCAGCCGCGAGCAGGAACCGCGGCTCTATGCGGTGATGGAGCGCTTAGCGGCTAAGGCCAATTTGCCGATGCCGAAGCTGTATATGATCCCGCAAGCGGCGCCGAACGCGTTTGCTACCGGCCGTAATCCGAGCCATGCGTCCGTGGCCGTCACGCAAGGCTTGATGGAAATCATGAACGATGACGAGCTCGAGGGCGTAATCGCGCACGAGCTTTCGCATGTGCGCAATTACGACATCCTCACGTCGTCCATTGCGGCAACCATTGCGGGCGCGATTACGTGGGTAGCGCGCATGGGATTTTGGTTTGGCGGTGGCGGCGATGACCGCAATCGCGGCAGCGGAATCGTCGGACTTCTAATGCTCTTCCTCGCGCCGTTGGCAGCGATGCTGCTGCAGCTGGGAATCTCGCGCCAGCGCGAATATCAAGCCGACGCTTCCGGAGTGAAAATGGTCGGCCACGCCAACGGGCTGATCAGCGCGTTGGAAAAGCTGGGCGCGTATAACAAGAAAATCCCGATGGACATTCCGCCTACCACTTCCGCGTTGATGATCGTGCAACCCCTAAGCGCGCGTGAAATGTTTTCCAGCCTTTTCAGCACGCACCCGCCGCTGGCAGATCGCATTGCGGCGCTGCGCAACATGACGATCACGCGCGAAGGGTAGTAGGCGCCAGTTGGAGAACTAGTACTTCTACGCAATCACCGTCCGCTGTAGTGCCATTTTCGGTCCACCACGCAGAATTGTTACGGAGACGTAAAAATTGCAGGGCGAAATACACGAATCGCCCCACGACTTTCCCCGATGCGGTGCCGTAAGCACCCTATTATCTGCCGATTACATCGCGATGGCCCGCTTCGGAACTTTGGTTCCGGGCGTGCTTTTCAACCATGCGCAAGGGATTTCTCGGAGGAGAAAGAACATGAGTGACGAACGGCAAGACGTAGTGATCGCAGACGAAGCTACCGCACCCCGATGGGTGGGCATCGTCGTGGTTGCTCTGGCGGTTGTCTCCCTGGTGGCTTTGGGCGCCGGCTGGACCGCCTCGACTCGCTCGAACCAGCTCGAACAGGCCCTGAATGCGCAAACGCAGCAGATCAAGCAGAACGACGACGTGGTCAGCCAGCGTTTGGCCAAGGCCGAAGACACGAATGCGCAGCTCCAGGGCGAGCTCAGCGTCGTGACCGACAAGATGAAGTTGACTGAAGGCGAACTTTCGAAGGCGCGCTACCAAGCCAAGAAGATCAAGGAAGACGACGCCAAGGAATTGGCCGAGATGCAGAATCAGACGAACGCACAGCTCGCCACCAAGGCTAGCGTGGATGACGTGAACAAGCTCGGCACCGACGTCACCGGCGTGAAGACTGACTTGGACACCGAAAAGAACAATTTGCAAATGGCGCGCGGCGAATTCGGCACTCTGATCGCCCGCAACCATGACGAAGTGGAAGAGCTTCGCCGGCTAGGTGAGCGCGATTACTACGAATTCACCATCGACAAGAAGAATTCGCGCGAGAAAGTCGGTAACCTCATGGTCGAACTCCACGGGACCAATCTCAAGAAGAGCCAGTACGGCGTCACGATCTTTGTTGACGACCAGCGCCACGACAAGAAGAACCTGACGGCCAACGAGCCGCTCTATTTCTTCCAGAGTGGTGCGCGTGCTCCGCTTGAGTTCGTGGTGAACTCGGTGGGCAAGGACAAAATCAGCGGATACTTGAGCGTGCCGAAGGCGAATGCCACTCATGCACAAGCTTCCACTTCTGGCGGGAACTGAGAGTACGTGATTGAACGAACCGCGCTGCGAGGCGCGGCTCGCGATTCACCGCAGCGCAAAGAGGGGGGCGTTCATCGAACGCCCCCTTTTTTATTGTATGGCAATGAATTCCCACGGCGGGCGGGAGGCGGCCGCAGTTATTCCGCTTTCTTCAGCGCACGGTTCTTGCGGCTCAGGAATTTCTTGGCGAGCGCGGGCAGTTTGTCGTGAGGCAGTTTGCCTTGTTCGTACAATTTCATTTTGGCCTTGGCCGTCTTGCGGCGCCGCCGCTGCCTTTTCTGCGCCACATATCGCTTGTCGTAAGACATCCATTCCCTCCGATTTAAGTGCGTAACTGATTGTAGCGGACTAGGAAAAGGATGCAAGGCTCGCCGCTGATTTTAGGCTCCAGTTCGAGTAGCATGGATTCGCTATGACGGCCACCGCAATCTATGCCAGCCGCATCCTCACGCCACAGGAAGAATTCACCGACTGCGTGATTGTCGTCGAAGGCGGACGCATCACTGGCATCGGCCATCGCGATGAGGTCCATATTCCGCCGGGCGCTAAGGATTATGTCGCCTCGGGCATGACCGTCATCCCGGGCTTTGTGGACGTGCACATCCACGGCGCGGGCGGGCATGACGTGATGGAGGCAACGCCCGATGCGCTCGATCGCATCACGGCCACCGTGGCGCGCTTTGGAACCACCTCCATCGTGGCCACAACCGTGACGGCGCCGGTGGAAGAGACTTGTCACAGCCTGGAGGGTATTGCCCAATACATTCACAGTCACGAGAACGCGGCGGACAACACGCGCTTTGGCGCCGAAATTCTCGGGATGCATCTGGAAGGGCCATTCATCAACAAGGCGCGCCGCGGCGTGCATCCGGTGGATTCGATTGCCACGCCCTCGATCGAAACGCTCGAGAAATTCCGCGCGGCTGCCGGCGGGCTGGTCAAGATTCTCACTGTGGCGCCGGAACTTCCCGGCGCATTGGAATTGATTGCGGCTGCCGTGCGGGATGGCTTGGTGGTCGCCGTGGGACACACGGACGCGGACTACGCGCAATCGCGCGCTGCAATTAAAGCTGGAGCGCGCCACGCTGTGCACGTCTATAACGCCATGCGCCCATTCACGCATCGCGATCCGGGAGTGATCAGCGCGATTTTGACCGACACCGAAGTAACTGCCGAAATCATCGCGGATGGAGTGCATGTTGCCGGACCTGCGATACAGGTGCTGCTCGGCACCAAGGGATTCGATACGGTGTTGCTGGTGAGCGACGGCACGGCCGCCACGGGGATGCGCGACGGAAATTATCGCCTGGGGAGTTTCGAGGTTACGGTGAAGGATGGAGTCTGCCGCAATGCTGAAGGCAAGCTAGCCGGAAGCACTTTGACGCTCGATCGCGCGTTGCGCTACGTTGTCGAGCTAGGCGTGCCGGTCGTAGAGGCAGTGCGCATGGCCACGATTTTGCCGGCGCGGCGCCTGGGCCTCGCGGGCAAAAAAGGCATTCTGGCCATAGGCGCGGACGCTGACCTGGTGGTGCTGACGCCGGACCTGCACGTCGCGGGCGTGATGACTCGCGGAGTCGGCCTCACTTAACGCTTCTTCGATTATTTGTTCAGCGGGATTTTCAGTTCGTCGGCGAGTTTGTGGGGATCGAACGGGCTGAGCGAAAAATAGCGGTCGTCGATGCCAATCGTGGGCACTTTGCGCTTGCCGTGATTCACCTGCAGGACGATGGCTTCCGCAGCCGCATCGTCGTCAATGTTGATCTCCCGGAAAGCGATTCCGCGATCGCGCAGAAAGTTTTTCGCGCGGCGGCAATCACAGCACCAGGTATTGGAATAAACGGTTATTTCGCTCATATTACGGTTCTATTTTTGTACCACAACAATTGGATGCAACGAATAGTCCGCGGATTCAGGTGTGCCAAACCGGACATACCCTGAAATGCACTACGCAGCCGCGTGCCGCATCTCTCTTGAGCTTCCACGAACGGCCCCCGAGCCGCTCCTGGAAGCCGCCTGTAAACGAACTTCGGCGCGCTGAATCGCGGCATTCGCGCGATCCCAGTCCGCTTCGGTGGAACCCGCCTTCGGCAAATCGGCCTTCGCCCGTTCCAGGGCGGCGCGGGCGCGCGCGACGTCAATTTCCTCGGCGCGCTCGGCCGTTTCCGCCAGCACGATCACGCGATCGGGCAGCACTTCGGCGTAGCCGTACATCACCGTCAGCAGACGCGTTTCGCCGCCCTTGTGGTATGTAAGGATCCCTACCCCCAACTCGGTGAGCAAAGGCGCGTGTCCGGGCAAGACGCCGAGATAGCCGTCCTTGCCCGGCATTTCGAGCGAGTCCACGTCTTCGCTCAAGACGTGCTTCTCGGGCGTCACCATCTGTAGCTCGATTTTTTCTGGCAAAGCCATCGCTTTAGTTTCGCCTGGTGGGTGCGCGACCGCTGACTACGCCACCGCTCCCGCCGCTAGCTTCTCCGCCTTTTCACGGACTTCTTCGATCGTCCCGACCATGTAAAAAGCCTGCTCGGGCAAATCGTCGTGCTTCCCTTCGACGATTTCCTTGAAGCCGCGCACGGTATCTTCGATCTTCACGTATTTGCCTTCGAGGCCGGTGAACTGCTCGGCGACGAACATGGGTTGCGAGAGGAATTTTTCGATTTTCCGCGCCCGGGTTACGGTTTGCTTGTCATCGTCGGAAAGTTCCTCGATGCCGAGGATGGCGATAATGTCCTGCAATTCCTTGTAACGCTGCAGCACGGACTTCACGGAGCGCGCGACGTTATAGTGCTCCTGTCCAACGATGCGCGGATCGAGAATGCGCGAGAAGCTGGCCAGCGGATCAACCGCGGGATAAATTCCGCGTTCGACGATCTGCCGGCTGAGGTTCGTGGTGGCGTCGAGGTGCGCGAATGTGGCGGCCGGCGCTGGGTCGGTGTAATCGTCCGCAGGAACGTAAATGGCCTGCACAGAAGTGATGGAGCCGTTCTTGGTGGAGGTGATGCGCTCCTGCAGTTCGCCGATTTCAGTATTCAGGTTTGGCTGATAACCGACGGCGGAGGGCATGCGGCCGAGCAGCGCCGAAACTTCCGAGCCGGCTTGCACGAACCGGAAAATATTATCAATGAAGAGTAGCACATCGAGCTTTTCTTCGTCGCGGAAATACTCAGCGACGGTCAGGCCGGTCAGTCCCACGCGCAGGCGCGCGCCGGGCGGTTCGGTCATCTGTCCGTAGATCAAGGCGCAGCGCGATTTTTCCGAATTCCCTGGCACAACGACGCCCGATTCCTGCATTTCCAGCCACAGGTCGTTGCCTTCACGCGTGCGCTCACCCACACCCGCAAATACGGACACGCCGCCGTGTTTCATCGCGACGTTGTGAATCAATTCCTGAATCAGCACGGTCTTGCCGACGCCGGCGCCGCCGAACAGTCCGATTTTTCCGCCCTTGAGATAAGGCTCGGTGAGGTCCACGACCTTAATGCCCGTCTCGAACATTTCGAGAGTGGTGGATTGATCGTCGAGCGCTGGAGCCGGACGGTGAATGGGGTAACGTTTTTCATATTTAACAGGCCCGAGATTATCCACCGGATTGCCGAGCACGTTGAGCACGCGACCCAGCACGCCGCGCCCCACTGGCACCGTAATGTTCTCGCCGAGATCCACCGCTTTCATGCCGCGCACGAGACCTTCGGTCGGCTCCATCGCCACGCAACGCACGCGGCCTTCGCCCAGGTGCTGTGCCACTTCGGCAACAATGTCCAGCGGCACGGGATTGTTGTATCCCTCGCTGGTGATGTGCACTGCGTTGTGAATGAACGGCAGGTGGCCCTCTTCAAACTGAACGTCCACAACGGGGCCGATGACTTCGACGACATGCCCTGTTTTTTTCTCGTTGGTAGCCATACTGTCTCCCTCGATCTTGCGCGCTACGACATGGCGGACGCCGCGCCGCTTACGATTTCGATAATTTCCTTCGTAATCTGCGCTTGGCGAATGTTGTTCATCTTCAGCGTGAGCTTATCAATCAGTTCGGACGCATTGCGCGTGGCGGCATCCATGGCGGTCATGCGCGCCGCGTGTTCGGCGGCGGCCGATTCCAGCAGGATGCGAAAAATCTCGGATTCCAGGTAGCGCGGCACCAAGCCATTGAAAATCTCTTCCACCGGCTGCTCGTAGATGTAATCCACTACGAAGCCTTTGCCCTGCGGTCCGGGCTCGGTAGGCAAAGAGCCCCCGGGCCCGGCGTGTTTTGCGGCTAGCTCCTTTTCGCTTTCTGCCGATCCCTTCACCACTTCCGGATCGACCGGAAGCAATTTTTCGGCGCGGAGATTCTGCACCATCACGTTCTTAAACTCGTTGTAGATCGCGTACACCGCGTCCACTTCGCCACTCACGTAGAGTTCCGCCACGCGCCCGGCAATTTCCTTGGCTTTCGAAAATTCCACGTGCGCGGAGACGTCCGTCCACTCGCCGACGAAGCTGTAGCCGCGCTTGCGCAGCGTATCGCGGCCTTTTTTGCCCACCACCATCAACTCCAGTTTTTGCTCGTGATGCGCGTGGATGAATTCCATGGCGTGGCGCAGCACGTTGGAATTGAACGCGCCGGCAAGGCTGCGGTCGCCGGTCAGCACCAGCAACAGGATTTTCTCTTCCGGACGACGCTGCAGCAGTGGGTGCGCCGGAGATTCCATGCGCGCGGCCGCCGAACGCAGCACGCGCAGAATTTCCTTGGCGTACGGACGCGCCGCAAAGACGCCTTCCTGCGCGCGGCGCAGTTTGGCCGCGGCTACGAATTTCATAGCGCGCGTAATCTGCTTGGTGCTCTTCACCGAGCGAATTCGCCGCCGATAGTCGAGGAGTGTGGGCATGAGCGGGGACTAGTGAGCCGGTGCGTTCGCCTTTTCCGGGGTTTTCTGCGAATGTTTCGCGGCTGCTCCGGAAGCCGGGCCGTCCTTGGCCTCCGCTTTTTCGCCGTGGGCGCCGGCTTGATCCTGCTTACCCGCTTCATCCTTCTCTTCGGCTTCCCGCTTCTGCTTGGCGCGCTCTTGCTCATCCTTGAGCATCGTTTTGAACTGTTCCGAGAATTCGTCCAAAGCCTTCTTGGCTTCGGCCTTGATGGCGTCGTCGAACGCTTTTTTCTCGCGCAGCGATTTCAGCAACCCGTTGTAATTCGTCTCGAGGAAGGGGTACAGCTCTTTCTCGAAGCGGCGGCACTGATCCACCGGCAGGTCATCGAGATATTTATTGGAAGCGGCGAAAATAATCAGTACTTGTTTTTCGACTGGCAGCGGCTGGTACTGATCTTGCTTCAAAATTTCCATCAGGCGCTGGCCGCGCGCGAGCTGAGCCTGTGTGGCTTTGTCCAGCTGCTCGGTGCCGAACTGCGCGAACGCCGCCAGATCGCGGTACTGCGCCAGGTCCAGGCGCAAAGTGCCGGACACCTGCCGCATGGCCTTGATTTGTGCGTTGCCTCCAACGCGGCTGACGGAAATTCCGGCGTTCACGGCGGGGCGGATGCCGCTATTGAAAAGATCCGCCTCGAGAAATATCTGACCGTCGGTGATCGAAATCACGTTGGTGGGAATGTATGCGGAAATATCGCCGGCCTGCGTTTCGATTACCGGCAGGGCGGTCAACGAACCCGCGCCGAGCGCGTCATTCAATTTCGCGGCGCGCTCGAGCAAACGCGAATGCAGGAAGAAAACGTCGCCGGGATAAGCCTCGCGGCCGGGAGGGCGCCGCAGCAGCAGCGAAATTTCGCGGTAAGACTGCGCGTGCTTCGAAAGGTCATCGTAGAAACAGATGGCGTGGCGCTGGGAGTCGCGGAAATATTCTCCGATCGCGCAGGCCGCGAAGGGCGCGATGTATTGCATGGAAGCGGATTCGGAGGCGGTAGCCGCGACAACAATCGTGTGTTCCATCGCGCCGAAATCGGTCAGCGTCTTGATCACCTGCGCCACCGTCGAGCGTTTCTGCCCGATCGCGCAGTAAATGCAAATCAAATCGCCGCCGCGCTGATTCAAAATCGTGTCCAGAATGATCGCGGTCTTACCGATTTGCCGGTCGCCGATGATTAACTCGCGCTGGCCCCGCCCGATCGGGATCATCGCGTCGATGGACTTGATGCCCGTCTGAATCGGCTCGCGCACCGGCTGTCGATCAATTACGCCGGGCGCCAAACGCTCCAACGGCAAGCGCTCGCTCGATTGGATCGGCCCTTTATCGTCGATGGGATTGCCGAGCGCATCCACCACGCGGCCGATCAATCCATCGCCGACCGGCACGGACATGATCTTGTTGGTGCGCTTGACGATGTCGCCTTCCCGGATTTCGGTGTAATCACCGAGCAGCACCGCGCCCACCTGGTCTTCTTCAAGATTCAGCGCGATGCCGTAGACGTCGTGGGGAAACTCAATCATTTCGCCGGCCATGCACTTGTCGAGTCCATGGATGCGCGCGATGCCGTCGCCCACGGAAATCACCGAGCCGACTTCTTCGACCGCCAGGGTCTGCTTGTAGTTTTCAATCCGCTCGCGCAGAATTTTTGTGATCTCGTCCGCTTTGATATTGGCCATTCCTGGCTCCCGTAATCCCGCGTACCTGGCTGCGGTGCTATTCCGATTCCAGCCGCTCGCGCAGCCGGTTCAATTGTTCGCGCACGGATCCGTCGTATACCGTGGACCCCACGCGCACCACCACTCCGCCCAACAGCGTCTCGTCTTCCGCAAAACTGGCCCCAACTTTTCTTTTGGGATCGTCGCCTTTGAATACTTCGATCAACCGCTTTCTTTCGCCTTCGTCCAGCTTGCGCGCAGACGTCACTTCGAGTTTCACGATGTGCTGCCGCCGGTTCAATTCCACGCTCAAAAGCTCCACGATCTCGCGCAACATGTGCGTGCGCCGATTATCCACCACCACGCAAATGAAATTGCGCACCGCGTCATTCAGTTTCATCTTCTCTGCGACTTCATCCACGATCTTGATCTTTACTTCGCGGTCCACCGCCGGACTTTCCAGCGCGTTCCGCAAATCCGCGGAAGAAAAGAACAAATCCACGAATTGCGCGAGGCCCTCCGGGATGTCCGGGGCGCCCTTGCGCTCCATCACGACGTCGGCGAGGGCCGCCGCGTAGCGTTCGGCAACGGCGCTCAATTGACGCTCCTCTTGAGCTCGGTCACGAAGCCATTGAACAGGAACTCCTCGCCCCGGGGAGTCAATGACCGCCGCAGCAGCGCTTCGGCGAGTTCCACGGCCAGCTTCGCGCCGAGGATCTTCAATTCCAGGCGTTCCTGGCGCTCGGCGGCTTCGATTTCGGCGCGAGCCGCGCGTTCGATGTTTTCGCTTTCGACGCGCCCCATATCGCGCAGGCGCTGCGCTTCAGCCTCGGCATCGCGCTGCCCTACTTCGCGGAGGCGCTTGATCTCATCGTCCAGCCCGGCAAGCTTGGCCTGGATTTCGCGCCGCTGCGCATCGGCCGCTTCGCGAGCGCGCGTGCCTTCGGCGATCTTGTTTGAAATTTCCTCGGCGTGCTGGCGAAAATACGGCGCCCCCCATTTCCAGATGGCATAACCGATGCCGCCGAAAACGAGCGCGAAATTCAGCCAACGAAAGACCCAGCCGACCGGCGAATCCGCGGGAGAAGCTTCGCCTTCTTGTGCAAACACTGGCGCCGCGGCCAGCAGCAGAAAAACCGCAGCGCATGCTAGTGCGCGCCAAATCTGCCGGAGCTCACGCGTCATCGGCCCGTGCCTCCAGGCAACGAAATCGGCTTCTCCAGGATCGCGCGCACGATTTCACCGGCCAGCTCGGGCGTCTCGCGCTCCACTTCGGCTCGTGCCGCCGCCAGCTCAACTGCAATTTTCTTTTTCGCTTCCGCCACTTCTTTCTGTGCGAGCGAGCGCATCGCTTTAAGGTTCTTCGCACGCTCCGCCAGGATCGCCTGGCGCGCCGCTTCCTGCTCCGCGTAAATTTCCGCGCGCGCTTTGCGCAAGGCTTCGTTGTAATTTTCGAGATCCTGCCGCGCAGCCTCTTCCACCTCCGCCGCTTCGCGCCGCGCGCCTTCAATTTTTGCGTCGCGCTCGGCCATCGCTTTCTGAATGGGAGTAAAAAACGCCCAGCGCATGAAAAGATAAAAAAGGAAAACGATTATTACGGTAGGCACAGCTTGAAGAAACAGTTCGCCGAGCTGGTGGAGGATATCCATCGTCAGGAAAGCGTAGTAATACGTTTGCCCCGGTTGTTTAGTTTAGCTTAAGTCAGGCTGGGCCCCGAACTGCGCCCGAGCACACTTCTAGGCTCGAACAAAGACGCCGATTATCGCATCCGGTACTGCAATCGTCAACGCTTTGCGCCCCTGTTTGCAGCCCCAGAATGCACCGCGACCGGCGGACTACAAGCCTCTTTTCGAGAGATCCAATCCGATTTCGACCGCTGGTCATATCTGCGGCGCCGATCGCCCGTGCGGCCGCTCGAATGCATGCTTGTGCTTGACCACGAACCACAATTGAATCGCGATCAGCGGGAGGCTGAATATCAATCCGGTCCATATCGGAAACTTCGCGGCTGATGGCGATGCCGGCAAGCCCATCGTCCCCTGCATCAGCTTCTCGGCTTGATCGAAGCGCGCCTGCGCGCCGGGGAGCACCACCGATATGATCGAATTGAAAATCCCGAAATTGAAGTAGTAGATCGCCAGGCTCCGCCCCCAGGGTTCCAGCTTCAGCAAACCGTACGCCATCATGAGCTGCACGGACATAAAGCCCATGATGATCAGCGATGCCTGCCAGCCGGTGTAAAAGATTCCCATGAACATCATGGGCACGTGCATCAGCTGAATCAGCGGGAGGACGCAGGCTCCCAAAAGCGAAACGTAAGCAATGATCGTGATGCTGATCGGCCTCTTCGGTAAGGTGGACGCAGCGCCGGCCGCCGGCACACCCCACATCGGCGAAGAATTCTGCGCCGGAGCATTCGCGCCTCGAAATTGCTCCTTCACAGCCCGACTGTTGAAAAAGTAGAGCCACCATCCTCCCAACATCGCAAGTAGCGCGTAGAAAATTACCATCCCCACGCGCGTCGCTGCCATCACGCGCTGCATAAGCGCCGGGTCCGCCACGTTAGGCTGCGCCGGAAACGGCACGAAAAGCATCATGATGATTCCGGGGAGCGCGATCACAAGGACTAATCCGCTGAAAACCAGCATGGAGATTCTGGACCATTCGCGGAGCTGCAGCAGGTTGATGCCTGTGGCAACGCCCCAAGTCGCCATCGCCAGCATGATGAAAATCAGAATCGCGCCGAAAGATTTGGGAAGCTGCGCCGCCGCGCCAGTCGCGGCCATTTCCGAGAGGCCCAATGCCATGAACGCCGTGGAGATCAGTGCGACACCGCAGCCTAGTAGCACGGCAACCGCGGAAATCGTCACGCCTGCTGAACGCTTCATCTATCGCCTCAGTCTCGCCTCGCGCAGCTTTCGCCGAAGTATACACCACGGTATTCTGCGCCCTGTAAATCTGGACCGTTTGCGGACTTCGCAGATTGCTTCAGTGATTTACGAGGGCTTGCATCAGTACGCGTAAGCCTGGAGAAGCATGAAGACGACGACGCCCGTCACCGAAACGTAGAGCCAGATGGGAAACGTATAGCGCGCAATCCGTTTGTGCATCGGAAAGCGACCGGTCAGCGAAAAGAAGAAGGTGATGAGCACCATCGGCAGCGCCACAATCGAAAGAATAATGTGGCTGGTCAAGATAGTGAGGTACACCGTGCGGATCGTTGGATGAGCCAGCGGAAAACGCGTATCGCCGTGCAGCGCGTGGTTCACGATATAGCTGACCAGAAAGAGCGACGAGAACGCGAACGCCGTCAACATGCTCGTGCGATGCGCCCGGCGATTCCCGGTCTTGATGAAGTAAAACCCGGTGCACAGCGCGATCGCCGCCAGCCCATTCAGCACCGCATTCAGCGCCGGCAAAAAATCGTATTTGCCCGCGAATTGCGCGGATGCATGGTGCATATACAAAAGCCATAGCAGAAACGACACTGCGACGGCACTGATCACCACAATCGAGCCTAAAGCCGCACGCGGATTGCTCTGCGTTTGCTGCATGGACGGAATCACAATACTACAAGGTTCCGCAGCTTTCCATCCGATGTCAAACCGCTCACTGGCGCAGCGTGCCGCGAATTCGATACAATCGCGGTTTGGCGTCGCGCTGACTTTCTTGCTGCGCCTTCCCGCGGCCCATGTTCAAGGAGACTTTCGATGCCGTCATTCCCCGGGGTGGACTACCTCGAGTTCGATTCCGTCCTGAGCGACGAAGAGAAGCTTGCGCGCAACACCGCGCGCCAGTTCGTGGACGCGGAAATCATGCCCATTATCGAGGAATACAACCGCGAAGGAAAATTCCCCACGCAGCTCGTCCCGCAGATGGCCGAGCTCGGCCTTTTCGGCGCGAACCTGAAAGGTTATGGCTGCGCGGGCATGTCCAACGTGGAATACGGCCTGGTGACGCAGGAGCTCGAGCGCGGCGATTCCGGCCTGCGCAGCTTCGTCTCGGTGCAATCCGCGCTGGTGATGTATCCGATCCATGCGTTTGGCTCCGACGCGCAAAAGGATAAATGGCTGCCGCTGCTGCAGCAAGGCAAAGCGATCGGCTGCTTCGGACTCACCGAGCCGCAATTCGGCTCGAACCCCGGCGGAATGCTCACGCGCGCGGTGAAAAAGGGCGACAGCTACATTTTGAACGGCGAAAAAATGTGGATTACCAGTGGCTCGCTCGCGGACATCGCGGTGATCTGGGCGAAATGCGAAGACGACGTGATTCGCGGCTTCTTGGTAGAAAAGGGCACGCCGGGATACAAGGCCTGGGATGTCCACGGAAAATATTCACTGCGCGCGTCGGTCACTTCGGGCCTGGCGATGACCGACTGCAAAATCCCCGCCGCAAATCTGCTCCCCGGCGTGCAAGGCTTGAAAGGACCGCTATCTTGCCTCAACCAAGCCCGCTACGGCATCGGCTGGGGTGGCATCGGCGCGGCCATGGCTTGCTACGACACCGCTCTACGTTATGCGAAGGAACGCAAGCAATTCGACAACAAGCCCATTGCCTCGCACCAACTCGTGCAGGAAAAACTGGTCTGGATGATTACGGAGATCACCAAGGCGCAGTTACTTGCGCTGCAAGTGGGACGCCTGAAAGACCAGGGCCGCGCGCACCCTTCGCACATTTCGATGCTGAAAATGAATAACGTGTGGATGGCGCGCGAAACCGCCAGCAAAGCGCGCGAAATCCTGGGCGCCAACGGCATCGTGGACGATTACTGCGTGATGCGCCACATGAACAACCTCGAGTCCGTCTTTACCTACGAAGGCACGCACGACATCCACAAATTGATCATCGGTGAACGCATCACCGGAATCGCGGCGTTTTCGTGAGCCGCGAGCGACCGGCGCGCATACGCGCTGCCTTCGCCGTCGTGGCCGCGCTCGCGTTTGCAGCTATTTTTGCGGCGGCGTCACTTCGCGCGGGTGCGGCAGATCCTGATACTGCCAAACCGAAAGTGCGTGCCATCACGGCCTTCGTGCGTCTCGATCGCGTTACTGATCAGGCGCAGATTCAAGACGCGCTCCAATTCCTGCACACCGCTAAAGCTGCGTTCGAAAAATCCGGCTATGAGGTCGAAACCCTGCGCATTACCACGCAGCCTTTCCCCGAATACACTCGCGGCCTGACGGATGATCAAGTTCTGGCTTTCTTCCGCGATTACGATGCGCTGGCCGTGAAGCAAGGCTTCGACGCCGCCATCGGCCCGGCGATGTCGAAAGATTCCGACCACCCGCACGAAGCGGAACTGCTCGGCAGAATCATCGCGCAATCTAAAACTCTCGAAGGGTCCGTTTCCATTGCGGGCGAAGACGGAATTCACTGGAACTCAATTCGCGCGGCCGCGAGCGTCATAAAGTATCTCGAAGCGAATACCCCGCACAGCCAGGGCAATTTCAATTTCACAGCCGCGGCCTGGCTGCCGTCCGGCACTCCTTTTTATCCAGCGTCGTATTACGCGGGGGAAGGAAAGCAATTCGCCATCGGGCTGGAATCCGCCAATGTCGTGGGCGAAGTGCTGGCTTCGACGAAATCTCCGAGCGAAGCGGAAGAACGCCTGAAAAGTGTTCTGGGCGCGCACGCAGCCAAAATCGAAAAAACGGCTATGGAAATCAGCGCGGCAACCGGCTGGAGATACGGCGGCATTGATCTTTCACCCGCGCCCATGAAAGACGTCTCCATCGGCCGTGCCATCGAGAATTTTCTCGGCGCGCCGCTGGGCTCGAGCGGCACTCTGAGCACTGCGGCGCTCATCACCCGCTCTCTGAAGGCAATCCCCGTGAAACAATCCGGCTACTCCGGCCTGATGCTTCCGATTCTCGAAGATACGGTTCTAGCGCAGCGTTGGAGCGAAGGCCGCCTCTCGATTGACGCGATGCTCGCCTATTCCGCCGTCTGCGGCACCGGCCTCGATACGGTTCCGATGCCAGGCGACGTTACGCAGCGGCAGCTCGAAGCAATCTTGGGCGATGTAGCCAGCCTCTCGGTGAAGTGGCACAAGCCGCTATCCGCCAGGCTCCAACCTGTAGCGGGCAAAAAGCCCGGCGAAATGACCGAATTCGACGATCCCTACTTGGTCAACGCAAAAATCCAACCGCTGCCTTAATTAACGGCGCGCCCCAAAGCCGTTGCATTTGTAGCGGCGCACTTCAGTGCGCCATCGGTGCCGCAGCGCGGACCGATGGCGGTCTGAAGACCGCCGCTACAAATGCAAAACCGTCGGCCGCAAATAACGCCTTGATTCGTTTTCGGCTATTTGGATTATGATAGGCCGCCCGGAAGGACCGTCCCAGCCACCGGAACTCATTCACCTTACAGGAGCGGCAATGGAGAAAGAACTCAGCCTCGAATTCTTGCGCACGGTGGAAACCGCCGCGATTGCTTCCGCGCGCACGATGGGTCAGGGCGACCGCGCGGGCTCCGATCGCGCCGCGGTGGAGGCAATGCGCTCGGAAATGGACCGCGTCGGCATGGACGGCACGATCGTCATCGGCGAAGGCGAGCGCGACGAAGCGCCCATGCTTTTCATCGGTGAAAAAGTGGGAGCGGCGGTGCGCGATAAGAGCCGCACGTATCCGCAAGTGGATATTGCCGTGGACCCGCTGGAAGGCACGAATCTTTGCGCCACTGGTGAGCCCGGAGCCGTCGTGGTGCTCGCGGCCAGCGAACATGGCGGCCTGCTCCACGCCCCAGACCTGTACATGGAAAAACTCATCGTGGGACCTCCGGCGAAAGGCGCAATTGATCTGGACGCGCCGGTGAAAGATAACCTCCGCGCCATCGCGCGCCGCTACGACCGCGATGTGGAGGATCTCGTCATCGTGGTTCTCGACCGGCCGCGCCACGAGAAGCTCATCAGCGACATACGCGCCGCTGGCGCGCGCATCCGGCTCATTTCCGATGGTGATCTTTCCGCTGGCATCAACGCCGCCGTGCGCGGTACCTCGGTTCACGCGGTTATGGGCACCGGCGGGGCGCCCGAAGGCGTGCTCACCGCAGCGGCGCTGCGCTGCCTGAACGGCCAAATCCTCGCGCGCCTGGTTGTCTCCAAGCCCGAGCATCACGAGCGCGTCGCGCAAATGGGCATCAAGGACCCGAAACGCATCTACGAAACCGTGGACCTCGCTCCCGGAAAGAAAATCATCTTTGCGTGCACGGGCGTCACCGGCGGCGGGCTGCTGCGCGGCGTCAATTTCTTCCGCGACGGCACTCGCACGCATTCCCTGATCATGACTCTCCAGGAAAGCGAAGTGCGCTTCATTGACTCCGTGCACCTCGACCGTCATCCGGGCGTCGAAGTCCGCTTCAGCTGAGCCGCCAAGGCACGGCGCGCGGAAACATTTCGCCGGCAATTCGCGTAGTATGATTCAGCAACAATTAAGCGGGTGAATCATGTCTAGCGCATCCGGACGGCCTCCTGCGGCGATTCCTCCCAAGCGGCGCGACAGCTCCACAGCGGTGTGGTGGATTCTGGGGATCGTGGCCGGAGGGATTATCGTGATGGTGGTTTTCGGCCTGGCTTTGGCCGGAGTGCTGATTCACAACCTGCACGTGCGCAATCAAGGGCAGAACGTCGAGATTCAGACGCCTGTCGGTGGAATCAAGGTCGGCCATGAAGCCACCGTCAACCTTCCGGTTTATCCCGGCTCCGCCACAGCCGATTCGCACAACGCCAACGTAGAGCTCTCCGCAGGCGATGAAGGCTTCGCGATCGCCGTCGAAAAATATCAAACTACGGACGATCTCGACAAGGTCAGCTCCTGGTACAAGCAGAGGCTCGGATCGAGTTTCCGTCTGGAAAAGCGCGGCTCCTACGGCAAAATCCACGGGGTGGACGCTACCAGCGACGCGGACCTCGCGTTCGTCGATGATCGCGGCGACGGCGCGCGCATTGTGGCGCTCACCAACAAGGACAACTGCGTGGAAATCGCCCTGGTGCGCGTCGGCAAGAAAGAAACGCAGTAAACCAGAGCCAGCGGCTCAGCACCCGCCCTGCCCGCGGCAGTCACTGGCAGCAAGAGCGGAGCAATCCGCGCATTCCCACTGAAGGTCGAACCGCCCGTCAACGACTTGAAATTATTCCGAGGTTATCCCAGCAGGTGTGGAGTAGATATCGCGCTCCGCTGCGGTTCAACCGAGGTTCGACGCACTGTGAGTTAAGCCCGGCAATCCGCCAGCGCACTTCGCGGGCTTGCCGGGCCAACCCCAATTTCGTCCTGATTCGGTTTTGCCGCTCCGAGAAATTCCGCGGCCGCTAGCGGTGGAGCGCCACCGCAGCGTGGCCCGTGACCTGTTGCCGACGGGGCATGTGGTGTGGCAGCCGGTCAGCCACTTGCGGCGGCATAGGGCGCACGGTGTGATTCGTACTCACGTGCTCGCTAATCGCCTGCAAGCGCTTCAGAATGCCCTGCCACTGTGTCCAATCGAGTTGCCGCAGGTACGGGCGAAGTCCCTGGATGAAAGGATCTTCGAGCACCGTCTCGCCGTTTGTTTCCGGCACGAAGAAGCGGTTCAGCCCAACGCCCAGCGCTTCGGCGATCTTTTCCAGCGTGCCGAGGCTTGGCGTCATCTGTCCGCTCTCGATGCGGGACAAATACGAACGAGAAACGCGCGAACGAGCCTGCAACTGGCTCTGCGTCATGCCTCGTGACTCGCGCAGCTGCCTGATGCGCTGGCCGATATTCTCCACAGTTTCGCGGTTCGGCCAGTTCTCAAACAGTTGGCGATCGTCCCCCGGCAAATCCTGGGCTGACGGCGTCGGAATGACGAACGTCACCTTCGGGGGCAGCATGCGCAGGCACCGGCGACAGTTGTCCGTGCGTGTCCGGTACTGCACCAATCCACATACCTGACAGCGAAGTACTTCGCGTTCAGTTTCCATGCTCACTTCTAATGCTTCTTTATCCGCCACCGGGTCTCCTCGCAGACTATTCCGGCGATGCGAAGGGTAGGAACGTCACAACAGGGGAAGGCAGAAACTGGCGCGGAGCGATTCTCCACAGGGTGCCATTTCTTGTCAAGCCCTTTTTCGTCCCTCAAGCCGAACAGATTCTACCCTCTTCGCAGCGCGTGCCACAATTCAATGCGGTTGTGGTCCCCCAAATCCGGAGAACGTGCTACGAATTTACTTCGCCTTCGACGTTTCGTGTCCGATGACGCTCTGAGCACATTGCCGTCTTGCGTCACCAGGTGACGATTTACGCTTGCAATTTTGTTGCCCACATTCCAGCGCGCGTTCGAGGCCTGCTATGGCGCTTTGCCCTCGATTCGCGCTAAATACCACTCCGCAAAGTGATTGTGTTCAATCAATGACGAGAAGAAACACCGAATTGGCCGCGCGCACAGCACGCATATTTGCGCCTGCGTCTCATAATTAAACGTCTCACAGACTCGCTGATTCCTAGATTGAGACGTTTCGCGTCGTATCCCCCACGCAATCTGCACGATTTGCCGCCGTGTGCGCTTTTGCATCGCTTGTTTCATCCCCGCGCTGCCTATCCTGCCCCGAGCGGGCCTGAGGCGCCACTTGTATACCCTGCCGCTGCGCGGGCGGATGCGTCGGTAGGGGCACGGCATGCCGTGCCCGTTCGATCCATCCGCTTGGCTGTAAGACTGAATTCGGCACAATTACGACTCTATCGGCCACGGCCCCGACGTTCTTCACCCGCTTCGATCGGCGGTTTTGAGCGGAATTTTCCGCCTTAGTGCCGCAGCGTGTTTCGGCGCGCCACCGGCCGCGCTTGGCGAGGTTGGCCCGCTACCGGTGCACTTCGACTCTGCGATAAACTCCGAGAGGGAGAAAACATGCCAAATCGCGAGGAATCCTGGAATCTGCTGTGTGAATACACGCAAAGCGAGAGTTTGCGCAAACACGCGCTGGCCGTCGAGGCTTGCGTGCGCGCCTACGCTCGCAAACTCAATGGCGACGAGGAACTCTGGGGAAACACCGCGCTGCTCCACGATTTCGATTACGAGCGATGGCCCAACGACGCGCATCACCCAACGGAAGAGCATCCTTACGAAGGCTCAAAGATTTTGCGCGAGCGGGGTCACCCTGAAGAAATGATCCACGCAATCCTGGGCCACGCGGATTATTGCAACGTCGCGCGCACTTCTCCGCTCGATAAAACGCTGTTTGCGTGCGATGAGCTGGCCGGCTTCCTTACCGCCTGCGCGTTGATCAAACCCAGCAAGAGCATTCACGAAGTGGAAGCTGCCTCGGTGAAGAAAAAGCTGAAGGATAAAGCATTCGCGCGCGGCGTGAATCGCGATGACGTTTATAAAGGCGCCGAAGAACTCGGCGTGCCGCTTGAAGAGCACATCAGTTTCTGCATCGCAGCGCTCCGCTCGATCGCTGCAGAACTTGGCCTCAGTGGCGTAAGTGCCGCAGCGGCTCCCGCGCCGTAAGCGGGCGCAACTGGTGCGAGCAATTGCAATTTCGTCGTGCGCTTGTCTGATCCCCGGCCGGAGTCTCTCTGCGTGCTTCTCTCTGCGAACTCTGCGTTAAATCTTTAATAGCAATCGCCGACGGCAGATAGAGGAATCGTGGGTCAGTTTACTTCGCACGCGCCACGTCGGCTCTCTCAATTCGAAACGTGTAGCAACCTGCCGTGGTGCTGCGCACATGAATGTAATCCACGCCCTCGCGCGCGAAAAGTTTTTCTACGCCCGCATCCACGTTTCCGTTCTGCACGTATTCCGTCGCCACCAGGTGCCGACCGCGTGCATAGCCGTTCAACGTACGGGGGCTGCTGCGCAGCATGGCCGGAAATCCTCCATCTTCGGGATAGCGTTCGCACGCATCCGCGTGGATATAAACCGGACCGGGCAACGGCAGCGGCTCGGTGCCTTCGAACGCATCCAGAGTGAACAGCGTCGCCTTCTCCTCGCCGGCCGCAATGATCTTCAAGCAATGCCGGCACGGCGCGCCTTCTCCGGCGATTTCCGTGTGCGCCGGGTGTCCGTAGTGCGGGTCTTTCCCAGTGCGGCGCACTGCCTCCGCAATTTTCGTCGGTATCGCCACCACTCTTATGGGAATCATTTTCAGCTCCTCGTCTACAAACAATGCAGCAGTTCTTCGCCGCACATAATTTGCGCGAGTTCCTCCTGCGGAACTATCCGGTTCTAGCGTTCAAATTTTTGTCCGCAGCGCGCGCGGAGACTAAGTTGGGCGAGCCGAGAGCGACGAGACGCTTTCGGGGACGGAAGCGACTGCAGGCAGCCGCTCAGAGTGAGAGTTGTCTCCAACTTGCCATCTTCGCAAAAAAACCGCGGGACTGTCATTCCGAGGGCGAATTTAGCCCGGGGAATCTGCTTTTTTCTTCCTTGTTTTCGGCAAACTGTGCAGAAGCAACGACGGCAAAAACCTAACGCACTGCGCCGGGCGGGATGCCGTTGCGCCTCGCCAGGTCTTGCAGATCGTCAATCTGCGCTTCGCTCTGCGCGATCTGATCCCGCAGGATCTCCACCGTCGCGTAAGGCGTCAATCCCGGCGCGTTCTTATCCAGTGGAATCGCGTCCGAGATGCCGTCGCCGGTTTGCTGGATCTGTTGGATGTCGCGAATCTGTTCCTGGTCCGCATCGATTTGTACTTGCATCGTGTCCCGCTGCCGCGCATACCAATCCGGATCGAGTTCCTTGACGTACGGCCGCGTCGGCGCGGCGGCTGCTGCCAAACTGGGCGCTTTCGCCAGGCTGGCTTGAGAACTCGCGCTCGCGCTGAAAGTCGAAATCGGCGCCATCTCCCGCAGCAGCGGAATATCGTCGTTGGTCCAAACTTTCTGCGCCGCAGTATCCGCGCTCCGCACGGCGCGCGCCGTGATCGGCGGCCTCGTCGGTTGGAGAACCAGAAAACTAATCGCAACCAAAATCAATGGAGGGAAGGCCATATGTCGCTCCCGAGTTGCAGAACTTTGGCGGCAGCATACCGCAAGTCACCGAGCGCCGGAATACATTCTGCACCCGACACGCGCAGCTTGCCATTCACAATTGCGATTGTGCTAGAATCTGAAAAAATCACGCAGCGCGGGGCGTGTGATGGAACGAGCGGGAAATTTTCTTGGCGGTATGCTGCGCCAAATCAAGAAGCCTGAAGCCGTCGTGGCGTGGCTTTCCAGTGTTTGGCCCAGCATCGTCGGTAAGACTCTCGCCGCCCACACGCGCCCGATCCGTTGCCAAGCGGGTTGCCTGGAAGTCGCCGCCGATAACAAAGCATGGCAAAAGCAGCTTGAGCAGATGAAGCCGGAATTCTGCGCGCAAGTGAACAGAGCCTGGGGCAGCACTCTGATCCGCGAAGTGAAATTCGCCGCCTCCAAGCCAGGCCCGCGCAAGCTCCCGCGCGAAATGGATAACGAGCACACCCCGTTCATCCGCCGCCGCAAATAGTAAAGTCTTGTCTCCGCAATTCTTGATCGCGCGAGATTCACCGGCGGGTACATTTGCGCTTCGTATCTTCTGTACTAAGATGGAGTGATGAAATTCCTGTATTGTCCAATCCTGGCCTGCCTGGTCGGCCCCGCGTCGCGGAGGCACGATGAAGATTAGCCGCGAAGATGTGCTGCGCGTGGCCGAATTGGCTCATCTCGAGCTTTCGCCAGAAGAAGTCGAGCTGTACGGTAGCCAACTGGACGAAATCCTTTCGTACATCGGTAAACTCGAGGAGCTAGACGTTACTAACGTCGAGCCCATGACCCAGTCGCTGCCCCGGGAATTCGCGCCGGAGCTCCGCGGCGGATCCGCGCATACCGGCTCGCCATCTAGCGTTGCCGCCGAGGCCGAACCGAACCTTCGTGAGGACGTGCTACAACCGTGCGCAATTGGCGCTGAGGTGCTGGCCCGTGCCCCAGACGCCGCCAAGCCCTTCTTCCGCGTTCCGAAAGTGATCGAGCGATGACCCACGCCGCTCCATGGACCATCAGTGGCGTACGCGAAGCGCTCCAGTCCAAGAAGATATCGGCGCGCGAGCTGACCAGGGAGTTCTACTCCCGGATTGATAGCCGGAACCTGGAGCTGAATGCGTACCTAACCCTTTGTCCGGAGCGCGCATACGCGCAGGCGGACCGCGTAGACGCCGTTATCGGCCAAGGGGCCACCCTGCCGCCCCTGGCTGGCGTCCCTGTCGCCCTGAAGGACGTCCTGAGCACTCGCGGGGTGAGGACCACCTGCGGATCGCGAATTCTAGAGAACTACGTGCCCGCTTACGACGCGACAGCCATCGAGCGCCTTGAAGCCGCTGGGGCTGTAATCCTTGGCAAGACTAACTGCGACGAGTTTGCCATGGGCAGTTCGAACGAAAACTCAGCATACGGACCAGTACGGAACCCAATCGCTACAGATCGCGTGCCCGGGGGTTCGAGCGGAGGTTCAGCTGCAGCAGTAGCCGCTTGCCTAGCGGTGATCGCGTTAGGGACGGATACTGGTGGCTCGATCCGCCAGCCAGGCGCCTACTGTGGTATTCCTGCCACAATGCCAACATACGGACGAGTATCTCGCTACGGCCTGATTGCCTTCGCCTCGTCCCTCGACCGCATCGGGCCATTTACTACGAATATCGCTGATGCGGCGGCAGTTATGGCCGTCCTCGCCGGTCACGACCCAAACGATTCCACAGCGGCCGCTGTGGCGGTTCCAGATTACGCCTCGGCAATCGAGCGACCCGTTCAGGGACTGCGGATCGGAGTGCCGGAGGACTATTTCGGCGAGGGCATTGACCCCGAGGTGAAGGGGAAGATCGAGGCCGGGATAGCTCTGCTCGAAAAGCTTGGCTGCAAGCGCGTGTCTCTCAAAATGCCGCACACCTCCTACGCGATCGCCACCTATTACATCGTAGCCACAGCCGAAGCCAGCTCCAACCTCGCCCGGTACGATGGCGTCCGCTACGGGCTGCGCGTTCCGGGTGCGACCCTGATGGAGATGTACCGCAAGACTCGCGAACGCGGCTTCGGTCCGGAAGTGAAGCGGCGGATCATGCTCGGAACGTACGCGCTGTCTTCGGGGTATTACGATGCTTACTATCTACGGGCGCAAAAGGTCCGTGCTCTGATCGCCCGCGATTTCACTGAGGCATTCGAAAAGGCGGACGCGATCATAACGCCAACGTCGCCCACGCCCGCGTTCAAGCTGGGGGAGAAAACAGCGGACCCCCTCGCGATGTATCTAGCTGACATATATACAGTTACGGGATCACTGGCGGGCGTTCCCGGGATCTCGGTCCCGTGCGGGAAGACCAAGTGCGGCCTGCCCATCGGCATGCAGATCTTCGGCCCGCACTTCGGTGAAGCCCGCATGCTGCAACTCTCGCGCGCGTTCGAGAAAGCTGGCGGCTTCACGATCTGATTTCGTCACCTAAGCAAATTTGTAGGTGAGCTTTGGCGGTGAGCCCCTCCCAAGGCTCGGACGGTCGCGACGAAAATTCGTAAGGCGCTTTCACCAGCGCAATGCCGCGCGATTTTTTTCGTTCCGCAGACGAATTCTCTCGTTTGCTCCGCGATTCGTGACGTATGCTGCATTTCGTACTTGCCCCGTGCGCTGTTCAAGATTCGCCGCGAATATTTTGTGCACGTCGCGATTTTATGCGCGCCGAAACCGTGCTGTGAACCTGTAGAAATATTCCACCTTTAGACTATTCTTTCCCATTTTCGACAAGCCAATGAGATCGAAGAGTTCGGAGGAATTTCGCCTGTGCCGGGTCAAGTTCTAGAACACACGCGAGTTCCCGCCAAGCCGCGGAAATACCAGTTTGCAGGTATGGAACGGAAGGACTATTGCATGCGACTCTGGCAGCGTTTAATTTGGCATCAGCATCTCACAACGTGAGGCCCAGCCATGGTGCGCATTAAGCTGAGTCAGAAGATCTTCACGGAAGACGAGGTGGTCACCCTCACTGGCATTTGCACCGACCATCTACGCGGTTTCGCGCGCAACAAGCACCTCGGCACCATCGTCCGCGCCGCAGAAGCTGCGGAAGCGGAAGCAGAGAAGTGGCTTTTTTCGCACACCGACCTCATGATCCTCACGGTGCTTCAGCCGCGTTGTGATCACTACGCGAACGCCGCCGAAACCGTCAGCTAACTTTCGATCTTCAGCGGCGCTCATCCGCGCCGGTAGCGCCTTTGCCTTCGCGGCTTTCTCCCGCTTGTGCGTCACGCCATCCCGGACTATCCTGAACCCGCTCAACCCTACGCGACGCTTTCGCATCCTACGGAGATGCAGTGCCGTACAAGATGCCCCTCCAACCACAATTCGCATGGCGCGCCGTGCGCATTCTTTTTCGCGCTCAATTTCTGCTGGCCCTGCCGGCGCTGCTCGTGCTGAGCGCCGCAACCTTCGCGCAAAACACGGGCGCGGCTCCCGCGCCGGCGCCAACCCAGAAACCAGCCCCATCTTCGCAAGCGAGCGAAAACGAAGACAACCTCCCGCGGGGCAAAAAATTGATGCTGAAAGACGGCAGCTTCCAATTGGTGAGGGAATACCAAGTAGACGGCGATCGCGTCCGCTATTTCAGCATTGACCAACGCGACTGGGAAGAAATCCCGACCGCGCTCGTGGATTGGGACGCCACAAAAAAAGTGGAGTCCGAGGACGCGAAGCGCAACGCCGCCATCATCGCCAAAGTGCACGCTCTCGACGTAGAACACCACGCCAGCGTGATGGATATTGACGCCAGCATCGAGGTCGCCCCGAATGTCTTTCTGCCGCCGGGAGAGGGCGTATTTGAATACGACGGCAAATCCGTGCGTCAGTTGTCCCAGGCCGAAGCGGACATTAAATTCAGCAAGTCGCAGATGCTGAAGCAGGTGCTGATACCGGTTCCGATCGTCCCCTCGCGCCACACGGTCTCACTAAAAGGTACGCACGCGAAATTCCGCATCAAATCCGGCCAAATCGAATTTTACATGCGCACCGCCGACGGCCGCGAGCCCAACCTCGACCTGCTGCGCGCGAAGGTCCACAACGACAAGCGCGATCTCGAAAACCTCGATCAATTGTTCCACGAAGAAGCCGCGACTGGGAGAATCGCCTTGCCCATCCAGCGCTGGGAAATCGCGCATGGAGTGTACCGCTTCACGCTAGCTCAGGACCTGGAACCGGGAGAGTACGCCATCGCGGAAGTGGTGCAGGGCGGCCAAACCAGTCTTTACTTCTGGGATTTTGGAGTGGATGCGGGGTCCGGTTCGCCGGCGAAACAGGCAAAATAAGTGGCCGCGCGGAGTTACTTCGCTTTCGTTGGCTGCAGTTCCAGCAATTCAGTCAACAGCGCCGCCAGCCCCGCCATGTGAAATGGCTTCTGCAACACCGCGGCTCCCTTTTCGGTGAAGCGCGCCATGGTGTCCGGATCCAGCAACGCGCCGGACATGAACACAAATTTCGGCGGTGCTCCGCCGCCGTTCGACTGCATCCGCTCGAAGAACTGGTCGCCGTTCATGCCCGGAAGATTGAAATCGCACAGAACGAAATCGTAAGTATGCGCCGCGAGATGCGGCAGCGCCTCTTCCGAGCTGGACGCGCCTTCGACCGTCATGCCCCGCGCCGAAAGTCCTTCCTGCACGATCTCGCGGATGCTTTCTTCATCGTCTACCACATAGACCGAGCGCCCCTGCAGCGCGCTTGCCACGCGCGGCGGGCTTGCTTGCGTCCTGGGTGCGACGGCAGGCGCCGGTGCCGCGCTCTCCGTCTTCGCCGCCGGTAGAATCACCCGAAATTCCGCGCCGGCTTCCGGCGTAGATTGCACTTCCATCGTCCCGCCGTGCTCCTTCACGATCGCTAGACATATCGTGAGACCCAGTCCTGTTCCGCCTCCCGGCCGTTTCGTGGTGAAAAAGGGATCGAAGATCTTGGCGAGGTTTTCGGGAGAAATTCCCGGGCCGTCGTCCGCAAATGTGAAGACGATTTTCGCCTCGCTCGCTTCGATTGCGATGCGCAGCGTTCCGCGGTCCCGACGGCTCGCAATGGCTTGTTCCGCGTTGACGATCAAATTCACGAAAACCTGTTGCAACAACCGCGGATCGGCGTCCACGGATGGCAGCCCCTCGGGAACCTCCAGCTGAATCGTCACATTTTTTTGCCGCAGCGACGCCTGCTGCTGTTCCACCACCTGCTTGATTACTTGCTCGGGACGGAGCGGCTTGCTCGCCAGCGCCGACGGCCGCGAAAATGCCAGCAAATTCTGCACGATCCCGGCGGCGCGTCGAGCCTGCTTCAGCACGATTTCCACCTGGCGGCGCGTGGCGTCATCGGCCGCGCGCTCGCGCATCAGGTCGCTGATGCCCAGAATCGCCGTCAGCGGATTATTCAATTCGTGTGCTACGCCTGCCATCATCTCGCCCATCGCGGCGAGCTTTTCCTTCTGCAGTTGCTGTTTTTCCGCTGCGCGAGTCTCGGTAATGTCCCGCGCCGAAGCCACCACGCCATTAATTTTCCCCGACGCATCGAACAACGGACTCGCGCTGGCGCGCAACATCCGCCACGTTCCATCTGCATGTTTCGTGCGGTATTCCAATTGCGCGTGCGCTAGTTCGCCATCTGCGAGCTTACGAAATGAATTCTTCAGTTCCGCGGCATCGTCCCGGTGAATCTGCGCCCACAGCACCTTGCCGATCAGAGTGGGCGCCGCATGCCCCAGCACATCCTGAATTCGCGGGCTGATAAAGGTCAACCGGCCGTCCAGATCCATCACCGCGATCACGTCCGGGAAGCTCGCCACCAGGCGCCGCACGAATTCCTGTTCCTGGTGCAAACGCGCTTCAATTTCGATGCGCTCGCTGATGTCCACCAGTGTGCCTTGCATGCGGATGGTGCGGCCAAACGTGTCGCGCACGCCAAATCCCGAGGCCAGGCAATGCAGCTGCGTTCCGTCCTTCCGCCGGTAGACGACGTCCACGTCCTGCACCGCACCGTGTTCCACCACCTGGCGTACCAGCGTGTCTCGCTGCGAGCGATCCACGTAAAGTTCGCGGAAATTGATTTTCTTCAGTTCCTCTTTATCGTCATAACCCAACATGCGCAGCAGCGCGGGATTCGCATCCAGCAATTTCCCTTCGGGAGTGGTGAAGAAGATTCCTTCGCGCAAAGATTCGAAAAGCTCCGTGAAACGGATTTCCGATTCGTGCTGTGAAGTCACGTCGCGCACCCAGCCGCTCACGGACGGCGACTGATCCTCTTCACGCAATGCTTGCAGCCAGCAATCGTAGAAGCGCAGTTGCGCGTCGCTCTTCAACCGCACCGAGATTCGGCCGGCCCAATGGCCGCGTTCCAGGAATCCGTCCAGATAGCCGGCTGCATCCGCGAGACTCGGTTCCGCGACAAATTCATCCAGCCGGTGGCCGATCAAATCCTGAAATGAAACGCCGAGAATCTGCGACAACCGGCGATTGGCTACGCGGATCTCTCCGTCCAGCGAAACCGTAAAAACCGCATGGTCCAGGCTGTCAATAAGTTCGCGGTAATTCAGCTGCGAGCGGGATATCACTTCCACCAGTTTTTTGAACTGGACTTCGGTGGGCGCGCCGGTGGCGTCCAACTCCGGCGATTTGTCGGTAGGGCGATGGGTCATTGCAATACCTAAGAGCGTTCACCGGACAGGGGCCAGGCCGGTAGTGCGCTACTACAATTTTACCGGGTACCTACATTGCGAGGAAAAAGAAAGCGGACAGGTATGACAAGATGTTTAATAGGCAGCACGGACCGGCGGGACGCGCAACCGCGAGCGCGTATGGGTAGGCGTCGCTCACCAAATAGAATTCGCCGGCACAGAAAAAAGGCGCCGCGAAAAATCACGGCGCCCGGTAAGGGTTAAGTTGTCAATGCTACGGTCTAGCTTTCGGCCACCGCGTCGGTATCCTTGCGCAGGAAGTCCAGCGCTGCTGCTTCTTCCGGCGTAAGTTCCGGCTCCATGGATTCCGGCTCTTCCTTCGGAATCTCGGTGAGGAGCTGGATGTTGCGGTAACGCTCCAGACCGGTTCCGGCGGGAATCAACCGGCCCATGATGACGTTTTCCTTCAGGCCGCGCAGGTAATCCACCTTTCCGGAAATCGCCGCTTCGGTGAGGACGCGCGTCGTCTCCTGAAAGCTGGCCGCGGAGATGAACGAATCCGTAGAGAGCGATGCCTTGGTGATGCCGAGGAGCAAAGGACGGCCCGTCGCCGGACGTCCTCCGTCGCGGATGACGCGATCGTTCTCCTCGCGGAAGCGGAACTTGTCCACCTGTTCCTCGAGCAGGAACGTCGTATCGCCCACGTCCTCCACCTTCACCCAGCGCATCATCTGCCGCACGATCGCTTCGATGTGCTTGTCGTTGATGTTCACGCCCTGCAACCGGTAGACCTCTTGAATCGAGTTCACCAGGTATGCCTGCGTGTACTTTTCGCCGAGGACGGCCAGGATGTCGTGCGGGTTCAGCGGCCCGTCAATCAACGGTTCGCCGGCAGCAACGTGTTCGCCTTCCTGCACGTTGATGTGCACTCCGCGCGAGATCGAATATTCCTTGATGGTCTGCGCGGCTCCCTTGCCGTCTTCGCTTTCCACGTAAATCTTGCGCTGGCCCTTGACGATTTCGCCGTATTTCACCACGCCGTCAATTTCGCTGATGACCGCGGGATCCTTCGGCTTGCGGGTTTCGAAGAGCTCCACCACGCGCGGCAGACCGCCCGTGATGTCCTTGGTCTTCGTGGTCTCGCGCGGAATCTTCGCGAGCACGTCGCCCGGTTGCACTTCGTCCCCGTCCACGACCATCAAGTGCGCGCGTGACGGCATTAAGTATTTCTTGACGCGCCCCTGCGCTCCGCGAATCAGGATCGTGGGCTGGTGCTTTTCATCGCCCGGCGGCAGCGTTACGACCAGCTGCGACAACCCGGTGACTTCGTCCACCTGCTCTTCGATCGTGACTCCCGCCTGCAGGTCCTTGAACTGCACGGTGCCCGCCGTCTCGGTGAGAATCGAGAACGTATACGGATCCCACTCGACCATCGTCTGGCCCAGCGTTACCGGTTGCCCGTCCTCCACCTTCAAGCGCGCGCCGTACACCACGTGATGGCGCTCTTTTTCGCGGCCCTTCTCGTCCACCACCGCGATCAAGCCGGAGCGGTTCATCGAAACGATCTGCTTGCCGCGGCCCTCGACCACCTTCAAGTCAATGAACTTCACGAAGCCGTTGTTGCGCGCTTCGACCTTGGACTGTTCGGTGACGCGAGTGGCCGTGCCGCCGATGTGGAACGTACGCATGGTCAACTGCGTGCCGGGCTCGCCGATGGACTGCGCCGCGATCACGCCGATGGCCTCGCCCATTTCCACGAACCGGCCGGTGGCCAGGTTGCGGCCGTAACAACGTCCGCAAACTCCGCGCCGCGATTCGCACGTCAACACCGAGCGGATTTTCACGCGCTCGATGCCGGCCGCTTGAATCGAATTGGCCAGCTCTTCGGTGATTTCCTGGTTGATCTCAACGATCACATTGCCTTCGTAATCCTTGATCTTCTCCAGGGACACGCGGCCCACCACGCGGTCGCGCAATGGTTCGACTTCGACACCGGCTTCCAGAATCGGCTCGACGTAAATACCGTCCGCCGTGCCACAGTCAAATTCATTGATGATCACGTCCTGCGCCACGTCCACCAACCGCCGCGTCAGGTAGCCCGAATCGGCCGTTTTCAGCGCCGTATCGGCCAAGCCCTTACGCGCTCCGTGCGTGGAAATGAAGTACTGCAGCACGGTCAATCCTTCGCGGAAGTTGGAGGTGATTGGCGTCTCGATGACTTCGCCCGAGGGCTTGGCCATCAAGCCGCGCATGCCGGAAAGCTGCCGGATCTGCTGCTTCGATCCGCGCGCTCCGGAGTCGGCCATCACGTACACCGGGTTGATCACGCCCTGCTTGTCCTGCTCTTCCAGGGCCTTGAACATTTCGTCCGCCACTTTTTCGGTGACGTCCGACCAGATGGCGATGACCTTGTTGTAGCGCTCGCCGTTGGTGATTGCGCCATCCAGATATTGCTGCTGCACTTTCACCACTTCGTGCTCGGCCGCATCCACCAGCTTGAATTTCACGTTGGGGATGACCATGTCGCTGATGCCGATCGAAACGCCGGACTTCGTCGCATACAAGAAGCCGAGTTCCTTCAGCTTGTCCAGCGCCACCACGGTCTTTTCCAGGCCGAAGCGCAGGTAGCAATATTGCACCAGCGCCTGCACACCCTTTTTCTTCAGCAAGCCGTTGACGAACGGCATATCCGAAGGCAAGTGATCGTTGAAGATCACGCGGCCCACGGTGGTGTGCAGGAATTGCTTGTTCAGGTTTACCGGTTCGGTGTGCGAGACGTCCTGATCGTCGTACGCGTTGGTCAGGTCGATCACTTCGCCTGTGTAGCGCATGCGGATCGGCGTGAGCAACTCCACTTCGCCGGCTTCCAGCGCCATCACCACTTCTTCCGGCGAACCGAACGCGCGGCCTTCACCCTTGGCCTGCGGCTTGGCCTTGGTCATGTAATAAATTCCCAGGACCATGTCTTGCGTCGGAATCGCCAGCGGGTAGCCGTTCGCAGGAGACAGGATGTTGTGCGAGCTGAGCATCAACACCGAAGCTTCTACCTGCGCTTCCGGCGAGAGCGGAATGTGCACGGCCATCTGGTCGCCGTCGAAGTCCGCGTTGAACGCGGTGCACACCAACGGGTGAATGCGGATGGCCTTGCCTTCCACCAGCGTCGGCTCAAACGCCTGAATGCCCAAGCGGTGCAGCGTGGGAGCGCGGTTCAGCAGTACGGGATGCTCGCGGATCACATCCTCGAGAATGTCCCAGACCACCGGCTCCTGCGCCTCGACCAATTCCTTCGCTTGCTTAATCGTCGTGCAGTGCCCCGCGGCTTCCAGCTTGTGATAGATGAACGGCTTGAAAAGCTCCAGCGCCATCTTCTTCGGCAAACCGCACTGGTGCAGTTTCAATTCCGGTCCGACGACGATGACCGAGCGGCCGGAATAGTCCACACGCTTGCCGAGCAAGTTCTGGCGGAAACGTCCTTGCTTGCCCTTCAGCGTGTCAGACAGCGACTTGAGCGGGCGATTGTTCGTCCCGCGCAACACGCGGCCACG
>CAWDRJ010000026.1:0-268516 GCA_963804625.1 uncultured Acidobacteriota bacterium
GGTCGCCCACTCTCCCCTGCCACACGACCGGACATGCGGGTCCGCATCCGGCGGTTCGGCGGGTTGAGCTAGCCATGAACAGTGAGCTCGGGAAGCCCGAGCGAGACGAAGTAAGCGTTGGGGAGAGCGATGTTCAGCGCTGGAGTCTTGGCAAGGTGCCACGGTCCATCAGAGCTACCCGCGGTTTGCGCGGCCTCCTGCGCAGCGATGCCGCGCTTGCGGAGCTCTCGATATCTTGTGGTGCCTCGTTTCCACTGTATCCAGACCATCGACCGAAGTCGACGTCGGAGCCATTGCTCCAGCTTGGCTAACACGTCCGGTGTTTCGCATCGTCCGAAGTAGCCAATCCATCCGCGGAGATATTCCGCTAAGTCATGGACCATTCGGACGAGGCTTATGCCCCGGGTCCGCCACGTAAGTTCCCGGACTCGCTCCTTGAACCGTGCCACCGCTTTCGGCGCCAAGCGCCTCTTCGGTTGCTTGTGATTCGTGAAGCTGAACCCCAGGAACTTCCGTTCCCATGGTCGAGCCACCGCACTCTTCTCACTGTTCACTCGCAGCTTGAGCTTCGTTGTGAGGAGTCGCGTCACGCTCCTCATCACTCGTTCACCGGCTCGCCGACTGCGGACGTAAATGTTGCAATCATCCGCATACCGGGTGAACCGATGTCCGCGTCGCTCCAGCTCCTGATCCAGTTCGTGGAGTACGATGTTCGACAGCACGGGCGAGAGAGGACCACCTTGCGGTGTTCCTTCTTCGGCCGGACTCACCAGCCCGTTCTCCATTACTCCGGTTCGCAAGAACGCACGAATCAGTCTCAGCAATCGCTTATCGCTGACCCTTTCGGCAATCTTTGCGAGCAATCGGTCGTGGTTGACCCGATCGAAAAATTTCTCGAGATCCAGGTCCACCACCCAGCGGTAGCCTTCCGCTTGATATTGCTGCGCCTGCTCCACCGCCTGATGTGCCGATCGCTTGGGCCGAAACCCATAGCTGTGTTCGGAGAACGTTCCGTCCCAACTCCTCTGCAGCGCCTGCATCACCGCTTGCTGGATGAATCGATCCAGCACCGTCGGAATGCCCAGCTTGCGCACCCCGCCGTCCGGCTTCGGGATTTCCACCCGTTTCACCGGTTGTGGCGTGTAGGTTCCGTTGAGGAGTTGTTCCCGGATGGCTGGCCAGTGCTCTTTGAGCTGTCCCGGCAACTGCTCGACCGTCATCCCGTCGATGCCCGGACTGCCTTTGTTGGCCTTCACTCGTCGTAGCGCCTGCTTGCAGTTTCCCCGCTCGCAGACTTCTTCCATCCACTGCTCGGTAGCCGGACTTTCTGCTTTGCGCTCCGCCAACTCCGATTCGGTCCCTCCCTCGAAGGCCATCGGGGCTGCACCCCTACTCTCCTCCGGGAAGGCCAGACGGTACTGGTTTTTCTGCCGCTTGTCGGTGCTTGAGTTGCGCCGCGTACTCATCGCTCCCTTTATCCCCTTGCGGGGTCCGTTCGGGCCTTCACTGCTTGCGCAGCTACTACGCCCTCTGCTGACTTCTGCCACCGGATCAGAAACGATCTCTCGCTCCTCAGTCCCGAATTCGGGACCGGTAGCAGATCTCCCGAGGTAATCTCGACCGCCTTCGACGCGCAACCGCTGGATTTACATTCAGTGCCCTTGATGGATTAGGGCTTCGCTGCCATTGGCCAGCTCGCCCGAACACTGCCTGCCTCACATCCAGTTCTTGTTCATCGGCTCGCGTCTTTGCTCCGCGCTTCTTTCAGGCCCCGCCTCGCGGCGGGTGTTATTTCGCCCTTGCGCTTCGCTATCACTTCACCTCCATCTGGTCGTGAAGAGGACTTGCACCTCCAAGCTGTCGATCATGCTCGGCACACCAAAAAGAAAAGGCAGCGGGGGAGAGACCCGCTGCCCTTACTGAAGTCTTCCCCGCCAGAGAAAGACCGTAAATTCGATCCTGACTGGAAGTGTTTCGCTTAAGGCTTGGCCGCCGCCACTCCCAAATTGTGCACACCGGAGAAAATCGAGAGGCCGGCACTCATGCTCTGCGGCATCCACCACAGTCGCCGCACCATCGGATATTCGCTGCGCTGCATGTGCCGCGCGAGCAGATCGAAAATCACCGGACCGACTTGCGTCGCCACATAAATCGCTGGCGAACTGGCAAAGGGGCGCATCAGCGGATCGTCTTCCACGGCGCCATGCCCCACCGCTTGCCGCGTTGAATAGGCGTCAAAAGCAGCCGCTCCATGTTGCACGATGGAAAGAGCAAGCCAGGCTCGGCGCGACGGCATCGTCATCGCTTCCTTCACGCCATATTCCTTTGAGGACGGTGTAGGAATGCGCACGGTCGAGAACGACTGCGCATCGGACGTGGTGTCGAGCGATACAGTGGTGAGAGTGCCAGGAATGCGCGTCTTGGAATCGGCGCTGTCAAAATGCACCGCAGTCAAATTCAAGCGCGCGGAGGACGATTCGCCCTCCGAGGTGACGTAGTCGGTGCGCGCTGACGACGGCGCGGAAGGGGATGCAGCGGTTGCCAGCGAAACCCCTGAAACAGCGCTGTTGGTGGCTTCGGGAATTCCACTGATTGTCGGCGCCATTGGCTGGAAGGCGTGAAACTGTAGCAATAGCGCGGCAACGGCTAATACCATGAGAAGGGGTCTCCTGTATTTGCCTAACGCAGGAGAAAGAGCACGGACCGGTCCATCGAACCTGCGGGCGGCCCGCATTGAAATCCCAACACTTAGCTGACGAACCCGGGCGTAAGAGCGGTTTTCGGCGGATGCGCGCGGGCGTCGAAAGGAAAAGCATTTCCTTCGACTAGTACCGGGGTTACCACCGCTAAGTTCCTGATTCGGAACAAGCTAGCGAGGCGGTGTTCGCGGGAGTTTCGCTTCCTGGTGGGATTGCGCGCTCGAATTTCGAAGCACAACATAGCCCGGGGATGCGTCGCCGGCATCAGTGGTTCGTCGCGATTTCGTAGGTGGCGGGCTTATCAGTCTTTGACGGCTCGCAGACTTTCTTTTGCGGCCGCGATCGTGCGGTCAACGTCGGCGTCAGTGTGCGCGGCCGAAACGAACAGCGCTTCATACTGCGAAGGTGGCAGAAAGATTCCGCGCGAGAGCATTTCCTGAAAGAACGTTGCAAATCGAGCAGTATCTGATTTTTTTGCGTCGGTGTAATTGCGAATCGGACCCTGTGCAAAGAAAATCGTCAGGAGCGAGCCCGCAACATTCACCACGCCTTCGACCCCTGTTTTTTTTAGCCCGGCGCGCAGTCCCTCCGCCAGAAGTTGAGTTCTGGCATTCACGCCTTCGTAAAAGCCAGGCGCTTCGAGCTTGGGCAAAGTTGCGAGGCCCGCCCGCATCGCGAGCGGATTGCCCGAAAGCGTGCCGGCCTGGTAGACCGCACCGAGCGGCGCGACTCGTTCCATGATGTGCCGTTTGCCGCCGTACGCGGCAACGGGCAACCCTCCGCCGATGATTTTGCCCATCACCGTGAGGTCAGGGTCAATTTTGTAAACCTGCTGCGCTCCTCCATACGCCATGCGGAAACCGGTAATCACTTCGTCGAAAATCAGCAGCGCGCCTTCGCGTTTCGTAATTTCGCGGAGGCCTTCCAGAAAGCCGGCAGTAGGCGCGACGACTCCCATATTGGCGGCCACAGGTTCGACGATGATCGCTGCGATTTTCCGTGGATGCTGCCGGAAAAGACCCTCCACTCCCGCGAGATCGTTGTAAGGCGCGTTCAGCGTAAGCCGCGCGAATGCGTCGGGCACGCCGGGACATGCCGCGATCCCGAGCGTAGCGAGGCCTGAGCCAGCTTCCGAAAGAAATCCATCGGAATGTCCGTGGTAGCAGCCTTCGAATTTGATCACCAGATCGCGCTCGGTAAAAGCGCGCGCCAGGCGCACCGCGGACATCGATGCTTCGGTCCCGGAGCTTACAAACCGAACCATCTCGACGGAAGGAATCGCGCGAGTGATTTTTTCGCCGAGTTCGATTTCGAGCGGCGAAGTCATACCGTAGCTCGTTCCAAGCGCCGCCTGCTCGGAAACGGCAGCGACCACATCCGGATGCGCGTGGCCCAGAATCAGCGCGCCCCACGAGCAGACGTAATCGAGATATGCGCAGCCGTCCACATCGTAGAGGCAAGTCCCCGCAGCGTGATCAATCACCAGAGGCGTGCCGCCAACAGCGCGAAAAGCTCGCACGGGACTGTCCACGCCGCCGACCAGAGTTTTCTTCCCGCGCTCGAAAATTTCCGCCGAGCGCGGCCGGCCATCGTGCGCACCAGCACCGGCTGGCTTTTCTTTTGCGCTTTTCACTGTCTCACTCGACATGGATCTCGGTTCGTTTCAGCACGCGCTTAGCAGGCTTTCAGCCAGCGGGCCGCATCCTTCGCATGATAGGTCAAAATCATTCCCGCCCCGGCTCGTTGAATTCCCGTCAAAATTTCCAGCGCCACGCGCTTCTCGTCAATCCAGCCATTGATCGCCGCGGCTTTCACCATCGAGTATTCGCCGCTGACGTTGTAAGCCGCAACCGGTATATCGAATTGTTCGCGGACCTGGTGAATCACGTCCAGGTACGGTAGCGCCGGCTTCACCATGATCATGTCCGCGCCCTCCTCGATATCCAGCGCTACTTCGCGCAGCGCTTCGCGCGCATTGGCCGGATCCATCTGGTAGCTCCGGCGGTCGCCGAATTGCGGCGCGGATTGCGCAGCTTCGCGGAATGGCCCGTAAAACGCGGAGCAATACTTCGCCGCGTAAGAAAGTATGGCGACATCTTCGAAGCTGTTTTCGTCGAGGCGCTGGCGGATGGCGGCAACGCGTCCATCCATCATGTCCGATGGCGCGACGATGTCGGCGCCAGCCCGCGCGTGCGAAAGCGCCGCATCGGCCAGGATCAACAGGGTCGGGTCGTTCAACACTTCGCCATCTTTGATCACACCGCAATGCCCGTGGCTGGTGTATTCGCAGAGGCAAACATCAGTAATCACGAGAAGATGGAGCTTTGCTTTCCGAATCGCCTCAATCGAGCGTTGCACGGCGCCGTGCATCGAGGCCGATTCAGTGGCGAGTTCATCTTTTTGTTCGGGAAGACCGAACAGAATCACGCCGGGGATGCCGAGATCGGCGACTTCGCGGCACTCTTCCACAATTTGATCCGGCGATTGCTGGTAGATCCCAGGCATCGAGCTGACTTCTTTGCGCACGTTTTTGCCGGGGCACGCGAACATCGGATACACCATGCCGCTGGTGGTCAGCCGGGTTTCGCGGACCAGGCCGCGCAGGGCTTCATTGCGGCGCAAACGCCGCGGCCGATGAATTGGGAAACTCATGCATTCCTCACTGTGGACGGCTGGCGCTGACAATACTTGGCGATCGCGTCCGCCAAGCCGACCGAGGATGAATCGTTCGATTCGACCGCGACACGGATGCCGGCTTCGCGCAACGCGCGCGCCGTGGTGGACCCGATCGCGGCAAACTGAACTTGGTTCGAAAGCCCGGCCAGCTCCGCGTACGGGACGAACGCGGCCAAATTGTGAAACGCCGAAGGACTGGCGAAGACAATCGTCGCAATTTCGGCGCGGCGCAGGCGAGCCAGGATTTCAGGATCGAGCGTCTCCGGCCGCAGCGTCCGATACGCCGTGACCTTGTGCACGGTGGCGCCTGCTTCGCGCAGTGCTGACGGCAACCGATCGTCCACGCGATCGCTCCGCGGCAACAGAACTTGCCGACCTCGGAAAGAGTCGCGCAGCTCCGCCGCCAGCGATTCTCCAGTCTGAGTTTGTGCCACGTATTCCACTCGCATTCCTTCCGTCGCTAAAGCGCGCGCGGTGGCAGCGCCGACCGCCGCGACCCGGCCGCGAACAGAGCCCAGTTCCGACCGTTCGCGTCCGGACTCACTCCACGCGCTGCAGAAGAATCGTACCGCATTCTGGCTGGTGAAAAGAATCCAGTCGAACTCCGCCAGTCGCGCGAACGCAGCATCGAGTTCAGCAGGATCTTCCGCCGGCGCAAAGCCGACAGTCGGAAGCAAGAGCACCGCCGCGCCAAGCACTTCGAGAGCACGAATCAACTCGCTCGCTTGCTCCGGCGCACGCGTCACGACCACCCGCTTGCCTGCCAGCGGTCCCGTCGTACCCGATTTATTGCGATTGTCCAACGGACCTTCCTGCCAAACGAAGCAGACGATCGGCGCCAGCGGCAACCAGTTCTTCGGCAACAGCGCGGCCCAAAGATTCAGCCTCCGATGCAGTCGTGCATTTCTTTTCGCCGCGCCGGCGCAGCGATTCGGCGCCGTCGGAGGAAAGGACGCACGCATCGAGAATCATCGTGCCGCCTTCGTCAAATCGAGCCCACGCGCCCAGCGGCAAGCGGCAGCCGCCCTGAAGTTCCGCGAGCAGCGCGCGTTCGGCTTTCACAGCCTGCATCGTGTCTTTGTCGACTAACTTCTCAAGAAAACTGAACTCATCCTCGCGCGGTGCAAAGAATTCGACGCCGAGCGCGCCTTGGCCAACTGCGGGAACGACGATCTCCGGCGAAATTACTTCCGTGATTTGTGAAGACAGGCCGAGCCGCTCTATCCCAGCCTTCGCCAGCACAATCGCGTCGTAGTCGCCGGAAGCGAGCTTCCGCAGACGCGTGTCCACATTTCCGCGCAACTCTGAGATTTGAAAATCAGGGCAAAAGAGCCGCAGTTGCGAAGCGCGCCGCAGGCTGCTGGTGCCGATGCGCGCGCCACGCGGCAATTTCGCGAGCGTCTCGCCGCGATGGGAAACGAGCGCGTCCCGCGGGTCTTCCCGCTTGAATACGACGGTAACGCGAAAATCATCCGACAACTCAGTCGGAACATCCTTCATGCTGTGCACGGCGAGGTCGGCGCGCCCATCGAGCAACGCGTCTTCAAGCTCTTTCGTGAATATGCCCTTGACGCCAATCTGGTCGGGCGGCGCAGTAGCAAATTGATCGCCCGAAGTTTTGATGACCACGATTTCAGCGACTATCCCGCACGAACTCTGCAACGCTTTACGAAAGTGATTAGCTTGCCACAGCGCCAGCGCGCTGCCGCGCGTGCCGATTCGCAGCGGCTTCACTTCTTGCCTTCGTCCAGGCCGAAAAGGTGGCGCAGTGCTTCGAGCCCCGCCAGCCGGCCGCGCATTCCTCGCCCGTGCTTCAATTTTTCCTGCGGCTCCTCAAGCAAGCGCTCGATCAATTCCTCAGTGATGTGCGCGATCCGCTCGCGTTCCTGCGGCGAAACGTCGTTCATATCTTTGAGCTTCTCGCGAATGATGAGTTCGCGGTGCTTGTGAAATTGATCGCGCAGGTCGTTGACGATGGACCCGGCTTCGAGCGCACCGCGCCACGCTTCGAACTTATCAATGTGCTCGGCGACGATCGCTTCGGCGCGCGGAATTTCGGATTCGCGCGCTTTCTTATTCTGTTCAACGATTTCGCCGAGGTCGTCAATGTTGTAGAGATACAGGTTGTAAAGTCCCGAGGCGTTGTCCGCCACGTTGCGTGGAACTCCAAGATCCACCACAAAAACCGGGCGCCCTGACCGCGCCGCAATCGCCCGCTCCAGCATTTCTCGCGTGAGTACCGGACCGGAAGCGCTCACCGAAGTCACCAGTACGTCCGGAGCGCCGAGCACGGATTCGAGCGATTCCCACGCCATAGCCTCGCCGCCAAACCGATGCGCCAATTCCGCGGCACGATCAAAGGAACGGTTGATCACGCGCAAGTTTCCAATCCCGCGATTGCGCATGTGCTCAACAACTTGCTCGGCCACCGTTCCCGCGCCCAGAATCAGCGCGGAATGTCCTTTGAGATTGCCGAAGACGCGCTCCGCCAGCTTCACTCCGGCGAGCGCGACGGACATCGGACGCGCGCCCACTTCCGTCTCGCTGCGCACGCGCTTGCCGACTTCCAGCGCTCCCTGAAACATACGATTGAGCACCGGTCCCGTGGCGCCGTGATCGAGAGCCTGATTGTAAGCGGTGCGCAATTGCCCGAGGATTTCGGCTTCGCCTAACAACATGGAATCCAGGCTGGCTGCGACGCGGAAAAGATGGCGCACGGCGTCCGGCCCGCTCCAGTGGTAAAAACGGCCGGTGAGTTCGCCGCGCGGGATGCGATGGAACGAAGCGACGTATTCTTCCATGGCCTCGGCAGCGGAGGGCGCGAGATCGCCCGGGACGCCGTACAGTTCGCTGCGATTGCAGGTGGAAACGACGACGGCTTCTTCCAGGATGCCGCGGTCGCGCAATTCATCGGCGGCTTGCAGAGCTTGCTGTGAGGAAAAGACGATGCGCTCGCGCAGTTCCACGGGCGCAGTGCGATGATTGCATCCGATCAGGGCGACCCGGATGCGCACAGCCCCGGCGCGATTCGGATTGGCGGCCGTGGTCGTCATCAGAGAAACCGGTGGAACCTGGTGAGATAGAGATTCACAAAGGTGTAGCTGAAAAGAACCATCAAAAAATTAAACGAGCACAGCAACGCCGCACGCGCTCCGCGCCACGCGGCATTCCGCGAAAGCAGCAGATAAGCGACGTAAACTCCCACGATCGCTAATGTGATGATCACCTTGGGATCACCGAAGTTATAGCCTCCGCTCAGCCTGTGCTCCCAGGCGAGGCCCATGCCAACGCCGAACGCCAGCGCCACCAGGCCAATATACACGCTGCTGCGCGCCATGCGGTCCAAGACGTCTAGCGCCGGAAATCGCCAGAAGGGCGCGCCCAACCGACGCGAACGCAGCACCCAGTCTTGCACCAGATAGATCACACTGAGCACAAAAGAGAGCGCGAAGGCCGCATACGCCCAGGTGTTCAGCGTCACGTGAAAAGCAAACATCGCGCCACGCGGAACCGATGGAGCGGGCAAAGAACGCGGCGTAAAAATATCCAGCAGCACGAGCCAGCAGACCAGCAGTAGCGTCACGAACGGCCCCACGGTCCGCTGGCGGTGGAATACTTCCAGGCCCAAATAGGTAATACCGAGAAGCCACGCGAAGAGCGACATCGAGCCGTACAGATCGTCATACGGCACGGTGTGCAATGCCAGAGAGCGCTGGTAAAGCTCCCAGTATTGCGCCCCAATCCCCGCCGCGAGAAGGAACGAGGCCAGGCGCCCCACCCACAGGTTGGGTACATACAGATTTCGGGCGTAGCAGAAAAAGCTAGCCACGTAGAGTGCCAGGCTCAGGTCGCCCAGAAAGTGTGTCATGAAAAGCGGAAACTCCCCGAATAGCCTGTAGATTATAACGCTTATGATGCGCAAACCGCGCAGGCGTTGCGAAATCCGGTCCCTGGCGGGCCTGGTCAGACCGACATGCGCGTGCAAACCCCTTCTGCTATCATGACTTGGAACCTATGAATTCCACCGAGAAACGGAAAGATTTGTTTTTGCGTGCCTGCCGCTTTGAGCCAGTCGAACGTGTGCCCGTGTGGATCATGCGCCAGGCGGGGCGTTATCTGCCGGAATACCAGGCGGTGCGAAAGCATTATTCGTTTTTAGAAATATGCAAGACGCCGGACGTGGCGGCCGAGGTTTCGCTTCAACCATTTCGCATTCTCGATGTGGATGCCGTGATCGTCTTCTCCGATATTTTGATTGTGGCGGAAGCGATGGGATTGCCGCTCAAGGTCCCGGATTCGGGACCGGTGCTTTCGAATCCGGTGCGTGATTTGGCGGCGGTGCGCCGCTTGCGCGATTTCGATCCCGCGCGCGACACTCAATTCGTTGGCGACGCCATTCGCGCGATCTGCAAAGAGGTGGGACCTGACGTGCCGGTGATTGGCTTCGCAGCGGCGCCTTGGACTTTGGCCTGCTACATGATCGAGGGCCAGACGCGCGGAGACATTTCGCGAGCCAAACAAATGTTGCGCTCGGAACCGGCCACGGTGCGTCAGCTACTGGAACGCATCGCGCGCTCTACCGCGGAATATTTGAAATCGCAGATTGCGGCCGGCGCGGCTGTCATTCAACTCTTCGATACTTGGGCCGGCGACCTCACTCGCGCGGAGTATGATGCCTTCGAGTTGCCCGCGACAAAGTTGGTGTACGAATTGGTCGGGCATTCGAACGTACCGAAGATTTTGTACGCCAAGGGTTCCGCGCATCTGCTGGAAAGTCTCGCGGATTCGGGCGCGGATGTCGTGAGTGTGGACTGGCGTACGGACCTGGCAGACGCCCGCCGCACCCTTGGCCGCAAGGTCGCGTTGCAAGGGAATGTAGACCCAACAATCTTGCTCGGTCCGGAGGCGGCAGTTCGTGAAGCGGCGCAGGCCGCCGTCGAACAGACCGGCGGCCTCGGACATATTTTGAATTTGGGCCACGGAATCTTGCCGACGACTCCGGTGTCCAATGCGAAAGCATTCGTCGAAGCCGGCAAAGCGGCGCGAGTGCCGGCGCGCGCGGGGATCAGTTGAACGGGTACGCTTGAAAGAACAACGCATGGCAGATGCAACGATGAACTCGACTGAAAAATTCGAGATCGGCCAGCTCACCGACGCCACACTCGAAAAATACAATCGTCCCGGCCCCCGTTACACCAGCTATCCCACCGCGCCGGTCTGGAAGGATGATTTCGGCCCCGACGATCTTGAATCCTACTTCGCGCGCGCGGAAGCCGCCGCGACGCCGCTTTCGCTCTACATGCATATTCCCTTCTGCGAGAGCCTCTGCCTGTTTTGCGCGTGCACTGTCTCCATTCAAAAGGACAAGAAAGTCGCCATCCCCTACCTGGACGCGCTAAAGCGCGAAATTGATCATGTCAGCCAGCACGTTTCAAAAAAGCGCCCGGTGATTCAATTTCATTGGGGCGGCGGAACGCCCACATATTTGACGCCCGAGCAAATGGAAGATCTTTTCGGCTACACGCGCAAACGTTTTACGTTTTCACCCGACGCCGAAATTGGAATTGAGATTGATCCGCGCGTGACGAATCGCGCGCACCTCGAAACTCTGCGGCGCTTGGGATTCAATCGCCTCAGCATGGGCATTCAGGACTTCCAGCCGAAGGTCCAGGAAACGATCCATCGCGTGCAGCCCTATGAACTGACGCGCGACTTGATCTTAGCCGCTCGCGAATTGGGTTTCGAGAGCCTGAATGTCGATTTAATCTATGGTTTGCCGCACCAAACGGCGGAGAGTTTCAAGGATACGATCGACCGCACGCTGACGCTGGTGCCGGATCGCGTGGCAATGTTCAGCTACGCGCACGTACCATGGCTGAAAAAGCAACAAGGCTCGTTCCAAATGTATCTGCCGGAAGGAATGGAAAAATTCCGCATTTTTCGGGCGGGCCTGGAAAGATTTCTCGATGCCGGATACCTCTATATCGGCATGGACCATTTCGCGCGGCCCGGCGACGAGCTGGCGACCGCGCAACAAAATCGTACGCTGCACCGGAATTTCCAGGGCTACACTACCAAAGCGGGCGCGGACCTCTACGGAATGGGCGTGAGCGCGATCAGTTCAATCGGCGAAGCCTACGCGCAAAACCTCCGCGAAGTTCCCGCATATCAAGAAACGGTGAGCACGCGCGGAATCGCCACGATGCGCGGCTACCGGCTTTCCAAGGACGACGCGCTGCGCCGAGCCGTGATTGGCAGGCTCCTGTGCCACACCGTGATTCCCAAACACGAAGTGGAGCAGCAATTCGCAATATCGTTCGATGGATATTTCGCTCCAGAGCTGCAGCGCCTGGAAGAAGCCCGCGACGAAGGCTTGGTTGCACTCGATTCTGCCGAAATCCGCGTCACGCCGCTCGGCCGTATCTTTATCCGCAACGTGGCCATGACCTTCGATCGCTACCTCCACGAGCAACAAATGGACAAGCGCCCGCTTTTCTCGAAGACGCTCTGACCGCACGCGCATGAGTAACCCCACACGAGTAGCGGTGATTGGCGCGGGAATTTCAGGACTGGCCTGCGCGTACCGGCTGCAACAATCGGGCGTGGACGTTGCCCTGCTCGAAGCGTCCGACCATGCCGGCGGCCTGATCGGTACCGTTGAAAAGGGTGGCGCTCTCTTTGAGACGGGCCCGCAGAGTTTTCAAGGCACGGACGCGCTCCTCGACCTAATTCGCGAACTCGGCATCGAAGGCCAGCTGCAAAAGGCCGATCCGCGCGCGCCGCGTTACGTTTTTCTGCACGGCCACCTCCGCAAAATCCCCATGTCGCCGCAGGCCCTGCTCACTTCTTCCCTGCTTGGTCCCGGCTCGCGCTGGAAAATCGCAACGGAAGCTTTCAAGCGCAGCAAACCGCCGAGCGAAGAGGAAACGGTGGCCAGTTTCGTCCGCCGTAAATTCGGCCACGAGATTCTGGAATATCTGGTGGCGCCATTCGTTTCCGGCGTGTACGCCGGCGATCCGGAACAATTGAGCCTCAAGGCTGCGTTCCCTTCGCTCGATGAATGGGAACGGGAATACGGCAGCGTACTGCGCGGCGCGATGAAATCGCGGACGGCGAAGGCGAAGGGCGGCGGCCCTCCTCCGCTGTGCTCGTTCCGCCGCGGCATGGCAACGCTTCCCAGAGCAATGGCCGGCAAGCTTGGCGAGCGTCTGCAAACTGGAACGACCGTGCTCGAGATTCGGCGCGCGGCGGGTTCCGCCGGCGGTGCGTACGAAATTCGCGCGCAGCAGCAGGGGCAGGAGCGGCGCGCGGTTGTGGATGCCGTGGTGATCGCCGCGCCAGCTTACGCAGCCGGGGCGCTGCTCGGCTCCGTGTCCTCCCATATCGCGCAAGTTCTGTGCGGAGTGCCGTACGCCCCCGTCGCCGTCGTCGCAGCAAATTATTACCGGCAACAAGTAGGCGATCCTTTGGATGGCTTTGGATTTCTGGTTCCGCGTGGGCAGAAAGTCCGAACGCTCGGTACCGTGTGGAATTCTTCGCTTTTTGCCGGACGCGCACCCGACGGTGCGGTGACGATGACGAGCTTCATCGGCGGCGCCACTGACGTGGAAATCGTGCAGCATTCCGAGGAGGAGATCGCGCGAATCGTGCAGGATGAAAACGCCCGCATTCTGGGAATCACGGGGCCGCCGGTCGAATCGGCCGTCTGGGGCTACACGCGCGCGTTGCCGCAGTACAATCTCGGACACGGCCACATCGTCGAGGCCATTCGCGATGCGGAACGCCAAATGCCTGGCCTATTTTTCGCCGGAAATTATCTGGAAGGCCCCGCCATCGGGAAATGCGTCGAAAACGGCTTTCACGCAGCAGAAGCAGTCACCAAATATTTGCAAGCGCGTTAAAACGCCCGCAGTTACCAGCGCCTACTTATCCGAGAACGGCAACTTGTGGCGCATTTGCAACCGCACACGCCGGCGCTCTCCTGCCTCACGATAGCGACGGCGTTCATCTTCGGTCTCCAAAATTAGCGGCGGTACGGCATGCGGCTGGTGATTGAGATCCAGCGCGACGAAGGTAACGTAAGCCGTACTGGTGTGTCGCCGCTCACCGGTCAAAATGTTTTCCGCAAAGACCTTCACGCCCACTTCCATCGAAGTGTTGAACACCCGGTTCACGCTGGACTTCAAGACGATCCACTCGCCCACGCGAATCGGGAAGCGAAAATCGAGGTAATCCACCGACGCGGTGACCACGTGGCTATTGGAGTGGCGGTTGGCCGCCAGCGCGCCGGCAATATCAATCAGGTGCATGACGCGGCCGCCCAGCATGTTGCCCAGCAAATTCGCATCGTTCGGCAACACGATCTCGACGATCTCGGAAGTGGACGCCTTCACCGGCTTACCCGGCAAAGCGGTGGCGGAATCGCCTGCCGCCGCGGCCTTCGCGACTGATTTTTTCATCTTGGCCATGTGCTCGATGCATTCTCCGCGTGGGATTCAAATCGTCAACAAACCGTGCGCTTGGCGCGCAACCTCAAGCCCGCTATAATACGCGCTTCGAGCCTATGACCCAAACGCAGAAGTCGCGACGCGAAGTTCTGGAACAGTTTGTAGCTGAAAAACCGGCCGACGCATTTGCTCGTTACGGCCTAGCGTTGGAATGTATGAAAGTCGGCGACAACGACGCCGCCACGAATCATTTCGAAAAGCTGCTGGACGCGAATCCGAACTACGTCGCGGGCTACTTTCAATTCGGCCAGCACCTCTCGCGCATCGGAAAGCTGGAACAAGCGCGCAAGCTGCTGTCCGATGGTATTCTGGTCGCTCAGAGGGCGGGAGACATGCACGCGCGGGATGAAATGCAAGCAGCGCTCGCGCTGATGCGCTAGTTTCGGGTAAGCTGCAAGAGTGGTAGCTGAAAGTTATGAGAGCCAACCGCATTCCGCTTTTTCCCCTGAACGTCGTGCTTTTCCCCGGTGCCAATCTCCCTCTGCACATTTTCGAGCAACGCTATAAGGTTATGATCGGGCACTGTCTGCGCGAAAATCGCGAATTCGGAATCATTCTGGTAAGCGAAAGAGGCGTCGCTGCTCTCGGCTGCACCGCTGCGATCACGCGGAAGATCAAAGACTATCCGGACGGCCGGATGGATATTCTGACGCAGGGGCGGGCTGTGTTCCGCGCATTGCAACTGCTGCGAGAGAAGGATTATCACGAAGCGATCGTCGAATATCCCACGGATCCCGCAGCGCCATTGCATGAATCCATAGACGACTGCGAAGAGGCGGGGCTCCTGGCGCTTTTCCAGGAATGTCACTCGTTGATTCACGGCCAGATGTGGGTTACCACCGGCAAACAGCCGCTATGGCCGCTTTCCTATCAGCTAGCCGCGCGGCTGCCCATCGAGCTCGACGAAAAACAGGCGCTGCTGGAAATCCGCTCCGAAGCGCAACGCCAGGATTTTTTGATCCAGTGGATGAACAACCTGCTCTCGCACGTCGAACCGCAACAGAAAACGCGACGCCGAGCCGCCGGCAACGGCCACACCTTGAATTAGCCTATCCAAGCCATTCAAAACGCCATCGAAACGAAAGTATCGCCGCAGCCTCCCTTCCTCTATAATGGGCGCAGACGCTCGAAACGAGCGTTGTTTCTTCCGTGAAACTGAGGCCCTCATGACTTCACTGCCGAAAAGCCTGGGTGAACTTCGCCGCAGTCAGTGGTCTGAAGAAAGAATCGCGCGCCGAACCGTCCGCCAGGAATTGCGTGAAAATTTGATGTGCAAAATGGAGAAGGGCGAAGCGCTCTTTTCCGGCGTGCACGGCTACGACGACACGGTGCTGCCGCAAATCATCAACGCAATTCTCTCGCGGCATCATTTTATTCTTCTCGGGCTGCGCGGACAGGCGAAATCGCGAATTTTGCGCGGCCTCGTGGGATTCATGGACCAGCAAATCCCGGTGGTGGAAGGCTGCGAAATTCACGATAACCCGTACGCGCCGCTCTGCCGCCTATGCCGCGAACGCATCGCTGCCGAGGGTGACGGCACGCCGATCGCGTGGCTCTCGCGCGAACATCGTTACGTGGAAAAACTCGCCACTCCGGACGTGACCATCGCGGACATGATCGGCGACGTGGATCCCATCAAGGCTGCGCGCAGCGGAAAAAATCTCTCCGATGAATTGACGATTCATTACGGGCTGTTGCCGCGCGCCAATCGCGGGATTTTTGCGATCAACGAGTTGCCGGACCTTGCCGGCAAAATCCAGGTCGGCTTGTTCAACATCATGCAGGAAGGCGACGTGCAAATTAAGGGGTATCCGGTGCGGCTGGCGTTGGACGTCTTGCTGGTCTTCACCGCCAACCCGGAAGACTACACGGCGCGCGGCAAAATCATTACGCCGCTCAAAGACCGCATCGGCTCGGAAATCCGTACCCATTATCCCGCAACCGTTGCGGAAGGTATGTCCATCACGTCGCAGGAATCGTGGACCGAACGCGACAACAAAAAGCGCGTGGAAGTCCCGCAATACATCCGCGAGATCGTCGAAGAGGTAGCATTTCAAGCGCGCGAAGATAAACGCGTGGACCGCCGCTCCGGCGTCAGCCAGCGGCTTCCGATCAGCGCGCTCGAAAACGTGCTAAGCAGCGCCGAACAGCGCGCAGTGCGCAGCCGCGATTCCGCCGTGGTAGCGCGCGTCGCGGATATTTATGCCGCGATTCCTTCGATGACCGGCAAGTTCGAACTGGAATACGAAGGCGAACTGCGTGGCGCCGAGAATATCGCCCGCGAACTGATCCGCGCGGCCATCGGAAAAACTTACACGCAATATTTCACGGGCGCGAACATGCAGCCGGTAATTCAGTGGTTCGAACTGGGCGGCGAATTGAAAATTCCGGCGAATGCGTCGAGCACTGAAGTAATGGCGCAGCTGAAGAAGATCCAAGGACTCTTCGATAATCTGAGCGGGCTGGAAGTCAGCCAGAAGGATGATGCCGGAATCGTCGCCAGCGCCGCGGAGTTCATCCTCGAAGGGCTGTGGGCGCACAAACGCATCAATCGCAGCGAAGAGCGCGGTTATTTTGCCGACGCGCGCAAGACTCCCGAGCCGCGCGATCCGCGCGAACCATCCGGCCGCGTGCCGCGCCGTCAGTTCAACTGAAGAGATGTAAAGCAAAAGTTCCAGGTAGAGCTGTAGGGACCCATGAAATACACAAAGTATTCAAAATACGCTCCCAACACCGCGGACGATATTGATCTGCAGGAATTGATGAGCCGCCTGTCGGACTTCCTGCTGCAAAGTGGCTTCGAATCGCAGTTCGGAATCTACGAAATGGATTCGGAGCGCTCTCGCGAACAGATGATGGAAGAGCTGCGCGAAGCCATCCTGCGCGCGCTGCAGGAGGGCGACCTGCTTCCGCCCGAGTTGATGGAGCAAATGCTGCAGAACCCGGATCTCGCGCAGAACCAGGAATTGCGCGACATCGTAAATCAAATCATCCAACGCATGGAAAACGAAGGATTCATTTCGCGTCCGGATCAACCCGCGCAAGTGACGCCGCCTCCCTCGCAAACTCCCGGCGGCCAAGTGGGCGAGGCGCAACCGAACATGGAAGCGCGCTTTGAGATCACGGACAAGGCGCTCGATTTTCTGGGATTCAAGACGCTCAAGGATCTGCTGGCGTCACTCGGCAAAAGCAGCTTCGGCCGGCACGACACCCGCGATCTCGCCACCGGCGTTGAATCCGGCGGCACGTCGAAGCATTACGAATTCGGCGACACGCTGAACATGGATATCAGCGGAACGCTTTTCAACGCCGTGCAGCGCAACGGCGTCCAGATTCCGATCGAACTCGATTATCCCGACCTGATGGTGCATCAGTGCGAATATCAGAGTTCCTGCGCCACGGTGCTGATGCTGGATTGCAGCCACAGCATGATTCTTTACGGCGAGGACCGCTTCACACCTGCGAAACGCGTGGCGCTTGCCTTGTCGCACTTGATTCGCACGCAATACCCGGGCGATTCGCTGCACTGCGTGCTTTTCCACGATAGCGCCGAAGAAATTCCGCTGGGCAAATTGGCCCGCGTGCAGGTCGGTCCGTACTACACGAACACTCGCGAAGGCCTGCGCCTCGCGCAGCGCATCCTCTCGCGCCAGAAAAAAGATATGCGTCAGATCGTGATGATCACCGACGGCAAGCCTTCGGCTTTGACGCTCGAAGATGGACGTATTTACAAGAACGCCTTTGGTCTCGACCCGCTGGTCGTTACGCAGACGATGGAAGAAGTCGCGAAATGCAAACGCGCCGGCATTCTCATCAATACGTTCATGCTTTCCAGCGATTACAGCCTCGTGCATTTCGTGCAGAAAATCACCGAACTTTGCCGCGGCAAAGCCTACTTCACCACTCCTTACACGCTGGGGCAGTACCTTCTGATGGATTACGTCGGCAAGAAGACCCGCAACATCCACTGATGCTTTCGTGTTTTGGGCCACGTTACGTTGCATCATTCTGGCTGCGTCTGTCTGGCCGGCGCGTCATCTGACATTTATGCGTTAGAGTAGCCCTATGAGCCTGAAGCGGCGCTTACGTGAAGTTCTGGGAGGAAATAAGATGGCTGCATTACCGGCTGGTGCCCAAGCCCCGGCAATTTCGCTGCAAGATACGAACGGTAAGACGGTGACGCTCGCGGACGCGCTGAAAAGAGGCCCAGTGGTCGCCGCGTTTTTCAAAGTAAGCTGCCCCACGTGCCAGTTCGCCGCGCCATTCCTCGAACGGCTACACGAAACCTACGGTGGGCCGAAGTTCACGCTTTTCGGAATTTCCCAGGACGATGCGCGAGATACCCGCGAGTTTTTCAAGGAATTTGACGTCGAGTTCCCCTCGCTTATCGACGCGGAAGGCTACCCGGTTTCCAACCAATATGGAATCACCAACGTCCCGACGATCTTTCTGATTGCACCAGATGGGAAAATCCAAGTGAGCTCGGTCGGATTCGAGAAGAAAGGTCTGGAGAAGATCGCGGCCGAAGCTGCCCGGGCTACGGGCGCGCCGCCGAAAGCTCTGTTCAAGCCCAGCGAAGCGGTTCCGGAAATCAAGCCGGGTTGAGGCTCCAAAAACTAGGTTCCGTCGGAACCGAAAGACGTTCCCCAACGATAGACGCTAGCGTAGTAACCGCTCTCTTGGTGTAGAATCGCCGGACGTAATCCATACGAGAGGTGATGGCATGAACGAAGAAGCCTGGCAAATATTGGAAGACAGATTCACCGAACGGCGTCACGAAACGTTCGCCCTACACAAGAACGGAACTCGCGATGCCACCCAAACTTTCGCGGAACTCGTGCGCATCGAGGCGGAATACATCCAGGCGCTCTACACGCTCTACGAGAAGGAAGGCACCGAACGGCCGCGCGGAGCAGCCGGGGCGGCCGTCTAAGGTTTTGTGAAGTATATCGTACGAAAAAATTCGCGAACCTCTGCGCTTGCGGCGAAACCTTCGGCCCATATCACGACGGCGCAGCCGCGGACGCAGAGGAGGTGAAGCGCGCGATCAGAAATTCCATCAGCGCGCGCGGGTTGGGGCTCGAAGACTTCAACTGGCTGTCAGCTTCGGCCAGCGCGAGCAGGCCAGCGAGAAGATCCTTCTTCGGAATGCAATGCGCATTGCGCACCGCGGCTTCTGCAGCATCCGGACGCATCTGCAGCGACCGCGCCGCTTGAAAACCATTCATCCCCGCAGGCAGATCGCGCGCTTCAATCAGCTTGCGGTACATCCAGGCCAGCACGCCCACCAAACCGATCGGCTCTTCCCCCTCACGCAATAAATTTTCCAAAAACGCGAACGCATCACCGCGGCGGCGAGTCGCCAGCATATCCGCAAGCTGCCACACAGTATTCTTGCGCGCCTTGGGCACGAGTTCTTCCACGTCCGCCGACGTAATCCGGCCGCATCCCTGCGCGTAGGCGGCAAGCTTTTGCATTTCCACGCGAATGCGTGCCGGCTCGCTATTCACAATTTCCGCCAGCAGATTCGCGGCGGGACGTTCGATTTCAGCGCCCAATTCCTTGGCCATCTGTTCGGCAAGTGCCGCCGCAGACTCGTTGCCAATCGTCAATTCCACGATGACGGCATTTTCCGCGAGCACTTTGTAAAGCCGCTGGCGGTGATCGAGTTTGGGCACTTCGAAGACGATCACCGTGAAGGGCGCGGGCTTGGCGAGATAGTCCGCGAGGGCCTTGAGCGTGTCTTTGCGCGGACCGTCGCCGTCATCTGTGTCACCGCTCTCCTCACCATCCTTCGCGCGCGATTGAATCGATTCCGCGCCATCCACAAGCACCACTTGGCAGGGCGCGAGCATCGGCATGGTTTCCGCGCGCTGAAACAGTTCGCTCCAATCGCCGCCGCGCAACGTAACGCGGCCAAGCGCCCAGTCGCGCATCGGTTCCGGCACGTATGCGTCAATAATTTTGCCGCGGCACATATCGCGCAAATAAGGATCGGTGCCCTCTAGAACAATCGCCGGGACCGGCTTGCCCTTGGCGAGCCGCTCGAGCAATTTATCGGGCGAAAGTTCCGGCATCAGAAATTCTCCGTGACGTTGGAAACCAGCTGCGCGGCGAAATCGCGCGACATGCGCTCCAGCGCCGGATCCTGCTCTTCAAAGAAGCTCTGCACGTCCGAAGAAATCTGGTACTCGTCGCGGAAAACCATGTCGTTGTTCTGGTACGCGGTCTTTTGCGATTGATTGTCAACGAGTTCGACCTTGGTGTGCACGGTAACCAACATGGTAGTCACCTGCCCGGTGGTCGCGTTGAACAACACCGGATTCGTTTCGATCGAGAGCACTTCACCGTGCAGAACGGCATCAGCCGACGCAGGATCTTGCACAATGCGATATTTCGTGCGCTGCAGAAATTGCCTGATCACGGCCGCAGTAAAGCGCTGTTCGATACGGTAGCGCGTCGTATCGTTCTTGAATGCCGGCACAGCGATCGTCTTCCACTGCGAAGGGAGCGCGCTTTCCCGCCCCGCCACGTGATACCCGCAGCCCACCGCCAGCAATGCCGCCGCAAGCGCAACCAGCGCGATCGATCCCCTACTGCACAGGCGGTTTCGCAACCAATTCCTCCGCGATACGCACCGCGTTCACGGCCGCAAGACGCAAATTATCGGCGACGCCCCAAATCCATACGCCCGCCGCGACACTGGGATCCGGCTCGATGCGCGCGATATGAATTTCGCTTTCACCGGCCACGCTCACGTTATTCGGCGCGGGATCCCCAGCCACGCCGACCTTCACTCCTAGACTCGCAAAAGCGGCTTCGAGTTGCTCGCGCTGCGGCGCCGCAGCAAATTCCGCATATGCCGCTACGGCATATCCATAAAATACCGGCGCCTGCACCAATTGCAACGCGGGCACGGCGACGCGGCCCGCGAGATATTCAGACGTATCGCGCGCGATCGAGGCGCGCAGTTCGCCCAGAGTCGGCTTGCATTCTTCACCGTATCCCGCGAGCAGGTTAAAGGCCACCTGTGCATCGAACACGGATTGCGCGATCGGCCGGAGCGACAGCAAATTGGCCGTCTGGCTTTCAAGCTCATCCACGCCGGCCTGATCGCGTTCGGAAACCGGAGGGAATAGCAACTGCACCGTGCGAAGCGGCGACAATTTCGAAAGCGCGGCTGCAAGGGCGCAGGCAACGATCACGCCCGAGCCGGGCGATGAGTACGCAATTGACTGCACCGCACCGCCGGACGGCGCCGAACCCGCCGTTTTTGCCTTGCCGGCGTGAGCGCCCGGACGTGGCAGCAGCACCGTCGAAAGCGCGGGAATCCATGATGTAGATTGTCCGCTCGCCGCGAGCGTGCCGGTAAGATCAATCACGGTCGCGCCCGAACGCCGCGCGACGGGCCAATTCTGTTCGGCGTCCTGCTGCGAGCCAGCGAAAAACGCGAAGCGCGCGCCTTCGAAGCTCTCTTCGTCCAAGGCGCGTATGAAAGCCGGCTCGCCGCCAACTTCTGTAAGTGTCCCGGCCATCACCGGCTCATCCAGCAACACAATATCGCCCGCGGGAAAATTGCGCTCTTCCAGAACAAGCTTCAATTCTTTCCCGCGCAAGGAAGAAGCACCAACGATGGCGACGCGATTCGCTGCTTCGTGCCCGGCGGGCATAGGCTAGGCAGGCCGCGAAGCAAGTCGGTGCCGCACCGTGCGCACCAACTGCATAACGGGCCCGTGAATTGTGTAGCCGGCAGTGACCAGCAGCAGAGTTTGATGGGAGAAATAAACGACTGCGCCGAACAAAAGCGCCACCAAAACCACTGCCAGTGAAGGCTGGCGGCGCCTGAAAGGGATATCTTTAAAACTGAAGTAGCGGATGGTGCTGGACATCAACACGCCGAGAACGACAACCAGCGCCAGCCACAAAACTGACACGCGAACGTCTTCCAGCGGATGTCCATGCGCAAAGTGGACTGTAGCCGCGATCATTCCAGCGGCGGCGGGAGTGGGCATTCCCGCGAAGTAGCGATTGCCTCCCGGCGCCATCCCCTGAATATTGAACCGCGCCAGGCGCCACGCGCAGCAAGCGACAAAAATAAATCCGATGAGCCAGCCGAGTTGGGTGAGGTGCAGCGCTTCCGGCGCGTTCGCCGCAGCCGCCGCGCGAATTCCCCACGCGTAAGCGAGAAATGCCGGCGCGACCCCAAAGCTGACGATGTCCGCAAGCGAATCGAATTCCTTGCCAAACTCACTTTCCGTCTTCATCAAACGCGCGATTCGTCCATCCATCGAGTCGAATAGCCACGCCAAGCCAATAGCCATCGCGGCGTTATCGAAGTCAGTGATTTTCCCGTCGAGGGTCGCAAGAATCGCGTAATACCCGCAAAGCATGTTGGCAACTGTAAACGCACTAGGAAGGATATAAACGCCGCGGCGGAGACGATGATTGCGGAAAGGCCGGCGCGGGCTTTCTTCGTGTCCGATGGGATCTATGCCGTTGAATTCCATTTCGCCAGTACGCTTTCGCCGCCTTTGACCTTCTGCCTGAGCTTTACGACCACTTGCGTATCGAGAGGCAGCCAGATGTCCACGCGCGAGCCGAAGCGGATCAGTCCGACGCGTTCGCCCAGCGCCACTTCCTCGCCTTCGCGTTTCCAGCATATCACGCGCCGCGCGATTGCTCCGGCGATTTGTTTGAATACCAACGGCCCGTGTGCCGTATGAACGTAAATAATATTCTGCTCATTCTCGCGTGACGCCGCCGAGCGCAACGCGGCATAGAAGCGTCCGGGACGATAGACGACGTCCGCGATGCGCCCCGCCGCCGGCGCGCGCTGCACGTGTACATCCCAAATCGAAAGAAAAATACTGAGGCGATGGCCGACCACGGAATCGAGCATCTCGTCCACGATTTCGACCACGTGCCCGTCCGCCGGAGAAACGATCAGGCTTGCATCGGAAGGAACGCTTCGCTGCGGATCGCGGAAAAAATAAAAAATGAATAGCCCCAGGAAAATCAGTATGCCCCCGAGCCATTTCCAGCCGGAAATAAAACTAATCGCGCCCACAATCAGCGGCGGCAATGCGAATCGGTATGCGTCCTTGATCATAATTCGAGTGGGTTCCTTGTTCCGCGTTCCGCAAAAGCGCCCGCAGCGCGCAAGCTTCCGCTGCGCAAATGTTTGCGGCTCAGATGATAAGCGAGTGCACCGGTATTGTACGACAGAAGTTTGCGGACGGCTGGAGGGTAAACGCTAAAACGAATCAGTGATGGACCATTTGATTGTGGTAGCTGGCCACAATCAGTTCCATCATGTCCTTCAGATGCAGCTTCATTTTCTTGAGCGATACTTCCATCTCGAGGTCTTCCACGTTCCAGTAGGATTGTTTGACGAGTTGTTGAAGCTGGGATTCACAGCGGGAGTGTTCTTCGAAGAGCTTGCGGTATTCCTGGTTCGATTCCATCAGGGCTCGCCGGATATCGTGCGTCGTAATCGGCATTCGTTCCCTCCTGGCTGTAACGAGCGTTCACATAATCGTAACAATTACCACAAGTGCGTTGTGGAAGCCAATAGGCAAGATGTACTAAAGCCGTTTCAACTTGAAACGCAGCTCGCGCGACATTTATTATGCGAGAACTTCGTCTGCGACTCGCGACAGAATTGCCCAGATGCGGTCGAGCCAATCGTGATGCTCTGGCTTCATCAACACCGAGCGCAGGCACAGCACCGTCTCACGCTCAGACTGGAATGCGTGCTGTTGCGAAGTGAAAAATCGCGCCGGCAAGCGAATCAGCGCGAGATGCAGATTTTGTTTCGCGGCCGAGTCGAAGATGCGCTGCGATAGCTCAGAGATTTCGCTCGCAGATGCCGCGCGCCGGGCCCACACGACGATATCCAGTTCCGGCGCGAATGGCACGAGCCATTGGGCATCGTCCGCAAGCTGCCCTGCGAAGTGCACGGCGGCGTTTCGGCTGGCCTCAAGCATCTGCGCGAATTCCCCGCCCCGCACGAGTGGCAGCAAGCGTTGCGTCGCCCACAGCGCCACGGCAGACGCGCCCGGCCGGGAACATTCCAGGCTGATTTCCCCAAGATGCAGCTCGGACGAAGTGAAATAGGTATAAGGTGATTCGTGCTTGTAAATCGCGCCGACGCTGGGATCGCGAAACAGCACGCAACCGCAGCCATAGGGCTGCAAGCCGTGCTTGTGCGGATCGATCACGATGGAATCCGCCTCGCCAATTCGGTCGTAGCTACCGCGAGTCTCGGCGTCGAGGTTGCCGGCCAGCGTAAAATATCCGCCGTACGCCGAATCCACATGCACGCGAAACCCGTAGCACTCGCGTAGCTTCAAAATTTCCGGCAGCGGGTCTACAGAACCAGTTCCGGACGTCCCCACCGTCGCGACCACGCAACCCACATCGCCGCCATCGAGCAAATCTTCCAAAGCCTTCACATCCATGCGGCCGCGATTGTCGGAAACCACTTCGGCAAACGGCAATTGCAGCACGGAAGAAATTCGGTGGTGGGTGTAATGCGCCTGGTCCGAAGCCACAATCTTTTTGCCGGGCGCTAGCTGCCCCGCCACCCAAAGAGCTTCAAGATTCGCCATCGTCCCACCGCCGCAGAGATGCCCAAGAAATTCCTTCCATCCGAACATCGCCGCAATCTGCGTCACCGCTTCCTTTTCCATCGCCGAACTGGCGCGGCCCCCATCCAGAGCGTGATTATTCGGATTGATCCAAGTAGCCAGCGCATAAGCCGCGCGCGCGATAGGATGCGGAGGCTTCAACATCTGCCCCGCATACAAAGGATGAAAGTAGGGGTAATTGTCCTGCATCCTCGCGGCGACTTCGTTCATAACCGCGGCCAGGCGTGGATCGTGCGTAGCCTCAGCGGAAATCGCCGGTAATGATGCGAATCCGTCGTCCAGCTTCCTCAGGGCGTCCGTCAGCAGTTGCAGGCTGGCTTCGTCCAGATGCATCGCAACCTCGCGTCCTACGTTCGCGCTGTTCAGTTTTCTTGACAGGGGCGCTGCTCCCTGCGCCCGATTTCTGCGGCGACTCCGCGCACGCTGCGTTACGCGAGCGCTGCCGTCAGCAGCAGCGCGTCCTCGATCGGCGCAGTGTAATAACGAGGCCGACGGCCAACGACTTCAAATTTGTAGCGCTCGTAAAAACGCAAGGCCGCCAGATTTGACGCGCGCACCTCCAGAATCGCGTGCGTCACGTGCAACGACTTGGCCCACTCCAGCGCCGCCCCCAGCAGCTCTCGACCGATTCCCTGGCGGCGGTAAGCATCTCGGACCGCGAAATTCAAAATCTCCAGATCGCTCGAAACTCTGCGGGCGACTAAGAATCCGGCGAGCGAGCGATCTTCTTCTGCCACCCATCCCGCCATTTCTCCCCGCGCGGCGCGGTGATAATCCCACACAGTCCACTGCGCGATTTCCGGGCAAGCGGATTGAATCGCCAAGACCGCATCAATGTCGCGAGATTCCAGCGCCCGAATCATGCGTCCGCTAACGATCCTTCCACTGCATTTCCGCGTCAGTGCGGCGGACGTAGTTGGCGTCGAGCGCTAGCGCGTCGGATACGTAACCGTGCATCGCACGCTCATAGCCGATAAGCCCGATGAAGGGCGCAAGAACGCTGGAAACCGTCTCGATCGCCGCCGAACCTGCAGCGAAATGCGAAGCGAGCAGCGAAATCACTTCCGCATCAGGCGTGGCTAGCGTAAACGCCCCATCTTTGGCGGTCTCGCGAATCTTCGCCACAAATTCGTCCGGAGTAACGACGAATTCGTCGCCCTCCAGAGCCAACCCAGCGCCGCTGCGCCTATACACCCCGAAATACACCTGCCCGCGCCGCGCATCAAGCACCGGAACCACAGCCGCAGTCAGCGCGCGGCACTGGATCGCCACCGCCTCCAAAGCGCTCACGCCGACCACAGGCTTCTTGTAAACCTCCGCCCAGCCCTTCGCAGCCGTCAGCCCCACACGCAGCCCAGTAAACGATCCAGGCCCCGTGGAAACCGCAAATAAATCGAACTGCCCGAGCTTCAGCGAAAGGTCGTTAAGCAGGAACTCCAGGTGGCGGAACATCCGCGAGGAGCAATTCTCTTCACCGCGCGTGGAAATAACCCCAATCAGTGCTTGGTCCCGCAGAACAGCCACGCTACCCGAGGGCGAAGAGGTGTCCAAAGAGAAGATCAGCACGAGCACAATTATAGGGCAATTTCGGGGCCAATCTTACTGAAAACATTCGGTTTCTCGCCCTTGAGACGGCCCCCAAACCACCCATTTATCTTGACGTTTATGACCCATGTGCCTAAACTTTCAATATGCTTTTCGGGGAGGGGATTTCCACCTATGTCCATGTCCATGGAGTTTAAGCTAGGCGAAAAAGTCGTGTATCCGAACCATGGTGTCGGGGTCATCGAACAGATCAGTTACGGGTACGTGAATGGACGGTCGGAACGCTTCTACATGCTGAAAATCGTTTCGAGCGGTTTGAAAGTGATGGTGCCGCAGACCAACGTCGAATGTGTCGGCCTGCGTCCCATCATCCGAAATACCCAAGCCGGCGCGGTGATTTCGTTCCTGGAAAAAGGCCGCTCCGCTTCCCACCACGATTGGAAACACCGCTTCAAGGAAAATTCGGACCGGATGCGCACGGGCTCGCTGATGGAAGTTGCCGCGGTGCTCAAGGGCCTCGTAGCGCTCAGCCGGACCAAGCCGCTTTCCTTCCGCGAAAAGAAAATGCTGGAACGGGCAAAATATCTGCTCGTCAGCGAACTGGCCACGGTGCGCAACACGTCTGAGTCGGCGGTTGAAGCCAACCTGATCCGCGCTCTAGCCAAAGCCAAGCTGCAAATGCCGGAGACAGCGCCAATTCCGGAGTAAGCTTCGTCGTAACTCTGTGGCCGGGCACGATCCGCAAAGATCGTGCCCTTTTTTTGCGCGCATGCCCTGCTCGAATTCCCGCACGCGCCTCCGTCCGTAAACGATCCCCTCCCGCATCCAAACGGATCTCCCAACTCGAGCGGCAGCGCGCCACTATGTGGAGTGCGGGGGCGCGCCCCCCGCTTTTCCCAGGCGAGGCGCGCCTCGCCTGCCTTTGCCGTGGACTTGAACCTACTGCACGCGAAGCAAGCTTCCCCTCGGCAAAGCGGCGGCAAGCCGAAGCGCGCGGAGCATCGCCCCGCACCCTAACGCTTCTTCGATGCCTTCGAACCCTTCGCCTTCACAATAGCTTCGATCTGTTTCATATGATTGATGTCGTGCCCTCCAAACATCCGCACGATCTGCTCAACCGTTTCTTCCCCGCGCTCCGAGTGAATGCCGTGATGCTTCCACTGCTCGGGCGTCAGCGTCTTTAATAGCGCGAGGTTTGCTTCCCGCACCGCGCGAAATTGTTCCAACGACTTGCGCACGTCGCGCTTGTCGTAGTGCCCGGCCACAACCCAGGCATCCTGATTGAATGCGGCAATAGGCGTTCCCGGTGCGCCCAGAATCGTGCGAATGCGGTAGCCGCCGACAATCTCGGTATCCGCCAGGTGCACCACAATCTCCGCCACCGACCACTTGTCCGGCCCCGGCCGCTTGCGCAGCTTTGCCGCCGGAACGCCCTTCAACAGCTTTTCGATTTTCTTCGCGGTAGTAGCCTGCACCTTCAGCGGCTGTTGCCCTTCCAAATGTCCCACAATTCGCTGGATGTACTGCTGTGCCGTTTCACTCATAGTCGTTGCTCCTCCGTCGCCTGATGTAATGCGCTGTAATTCTATGAAGACGCCGTGCCAGCGAAAAGGATAGTCCCACCGGATCCGGCACTCGGGCGCGTCCAAATTGGCCGCCAATTGTCGGGCCCGATGCCCGATGCAAATGGCTGCGAAATGACCACGCGCCTAGCAGCCATCTGGGAGTGCGGCGGCTTGCCGCCGCTTTTCCGGCGCGAAGCTTGCTTCGCGTGCCGTGAACTCCGCATCCCCACCACCACCCTGTACCAAAGGTCAGTTTTCGTCTTCTGGAAACCCTGCACGCGGAACTCAAGGCGGCGGGGATGCCGCATCTTACAATTTAAGAAGCGGACTCTACCGCGGCGCTTGGGAATCCAGGGGTCATCAGCCCCTGGAATGTGTACCGCCGCGCAGATGCTCGCGCGGCTCTCAGAGGCGATTCGCATGGCGCTGAAGGCGACGGATACCCCTGCCGACCGGCCCGATGTGCGGCCAAATCCCGAGCCGAATCTCGACCCAGCGGTCTCGAAGTCTCGTTCCGGCGTCACCACGCCAAATCTCAACGCACAACTCAACCCCGAACAGCAGGAACTAGCCCGCAAACGCGAAGAGCAAACCACGATTGAGACCGAACTAGCCGACCGCGAGCTGCGCTCCGCAAACCTGCGCGCCGAGCTAGGCGCATTCGAACGCCAATACCTGCATTACGTAGGCTCGCGTTACGCAGAACTCGACGAACTAAAAGCCGCGATCGCCGAGCAGTCGGCGAAAGATCAGCCCGGGAACGACCGCGCCCAGCGCGCCGCACAGCAAGCACGCGCTCGCGCCGACGAAACGAAATCCTCCGCCGGCGAAAAAGCCGCCGCCACTCCCCGCGCGTTTGAAGCCTCCCCGGAAATGAAGAAGCTCTACCGCGAAGTCGCCAAACGCATCCATCCAGACCTCACGTCCGATCGCAAAGACCGCGCCAAGCGCCAGCAATTGATGGCCGAAGCGAACGAAGCCTACGAACGCGGCGACGAAGCCAAGCTGAACAAAATTTTCACCGAATACGCCTGGAGTCCCGACGCCGTGCAAGGCGAAGGCCCCGGCGCGGAACTAATTCGCGTGATTCGCCGCATCAGCCAAGCGCGCGGCCGGCTCGCAGAAATTGAAGCCGAACTGCAAGAATTGCTGCGCTCGGACCTGCATCAACTGAAAGTGCGCGTGGACGAAGCCAAAACCCATGGCCGCGATGTGCTCAAAGAAATGATCTCGAAAGTCGATGACCAGATCGCGCAGGCCAAGCGCCGCTTGGAACAGCCCGCGACGTCCGGTGCGGCCGCGCAGCTGCCGACGCCCCAATCGCCCGACGAGTCATAATTCCATGCCCGTAGACACTCACGATAAATCTTCGCCGCCATCAGCGAACAGCGCGCCGGGCCAACAAATTGTGCCCGCAGCCGCGCAGGGTCTAGCCGTCCGCTCCGCCGCGTTGGTCGTACGCGGTTTGCGCGACCTGGCGCGCGATTCGAACTGGCTGGTCAAGAAAGTTTTCCCCGGACACACCTCGCGCCTAGCAATTTCCTCCGCAGGCGCAGTCGCAGCAATTTCGCCCAACGCGCAAGCGGGCGCGAGACGCGTGGTGCTGTATGACGTTGAATCAAGCGGCGTGACCTTGGCGCTTTCGGTCGCAGGAGAAAATCCCGCCGCCGACAAAGAGCTACCCGCCGCGTTCGCCTGGTCGCCCTCCGCACGCCAGCTGGTAGCAGCCTGGGGCGCATGGCAGCCCACCCTGCACATTTTCGATCTGCACGGAAAAATGCTGCTCGGCACGTTCGGCGCCTTCAACAATTTTCCCGGAACACTGGCGTGGTCGGAGCAAGGCAATTATTTCGCCGCAGCCTCGGCGGGCGGGAAGAAAGCCTCGTTGCGTTTGTGGGCCGCGACTAGCGGTGCATTTCCCTTCTCCGCCGCGCCCACCGGCGAAATCGGCATCCCCGACGGCTTCGAGCGCCAAACGTACGAAGCTGAATTCGGCGAAGAAGGCGCGTTCGGCGGCTACGGTCCGACGTTTTTCAGCCCCGACGAAAAAGCCCTCGCTGCGGTAATCGAAATTCACGGCGACTGGGCCGACGATTCCATCGTCCTAGCTGACGTCCCCACGCTGCGCAAACAAAACGTCTTTCAAGCCCAAGGACACATCACCGATCTCGCCTGGACACCCGACAGCAAACAAATTGTCTATTGCGCCGCCGGCCAAGCCTATCAACTCGACGTCGAAAGCATGTGTTTCGAATCTCTACCCTTCGGCGCGGAGCTGTCCGCGTGCCATCCGCACCTGCCGCTCTGCCTCTGCTACAGCTCCTGGCTGCGCAATTCCGCCAAAGGCCGCTTGTTTCTCGTGGATCTTAACAGCAAAACAATTTTCGACGAGTACCCCGCCGAAGGCGTAGTGGACCTGCGCTGGAGTCAGGACGGCTCCAAAGCCTACGCCATGACCCGCGACGGCATGGCCTACATCTACGAACCCCCGCTGATCTAGGTTCAAGCCAGAGGTAGATTGGGCTCTGCGTTCAGAGTTGTGTCATCGTGTTGGCCTGCGAGGAAGCGCGGATAGCCTGCGGCAGCGATCATCGCGGCGTTGTCGGTGGAAAGCGCGCGGCTGGGGAAAAATACTTCGAGATTGTGACGCTTCGCTTCGCCCTCAAACGTGGCGCGCAGCTCGCGATTCGCCGCGACGCCGCCCGATACGAGGATCGACCGCGCACCATTTTTTTCAGCCGCGGCAATCGTGCGCGTTACGAGATCGTCCACCACGGCGCGCTGAAAGCTCGCCACCAAATCCAGCGTCGCGACACTCGATAGCTTCAACAAAGCCTCCGCGCCGCGTTCCCCGCGCGCCAGCGCTTCTTTGCGCGCATCAATCTCCGGTTGCATCTCGGGGTGACGTCGCAAGTGATACAGCACCGCCGTCTTGATCCCGCTGAAACTGAAATCAAAAATATTTCCGCGCATTTTCGGCTCGGCAAATTTAATCGCCCGCGCATCGCCGTGCGCAGCAAGCTGGTCCATCACCGGCCCGCCGGGATATCCGAGCGCGAGCAAGCGAGCGACCTTGTCGTAAGCCTCGCCCGCAGCGTCATCGCGCGTCCCGCCAATCCGCGCGTAAGAAAAGTGTCGCGGGCCATTCTGTGCCTCGGACTTCACGGAATAAATCACGGTATGCCCGCCGGAAACGATCAGGCAAACAGCCGGCATTTCCGGCCGCGCCGATCCAGTGGCGCATGCTTCCAGAAAAACCGCATGAACATGCCCCTCCAAATGATTCACGCCAATCAGCGGCTTCCCCAACGCCTGCGCCAATACCTTGCCGTAAGTAATTCCGACGAGCAGCGCGCCCACTAACCCCGGCCCGCGCGTCACCGCCACAGCATCCACATCCTGTAAAGTAATTCCAGCCTGCTCGATCGCCTCGCGCACCACTGGCACAATCTGCCGGAGATGCTCGCGCGAAGCAAGCTCCGGCACCACTCCGCCATATTTACGATGAATTGCGATCTGCGACGCCACAATGCTCGAAAGAACCCGCTCGCCGCCGGAAACTACAGCGGCCGCCGTCTCGTCACATGAAGACTCAATGCCGAGGATGATTTTGGATGACGATGATGAAGATGTGCTCAAGAAAATGTCCCGCTTGCGGCTCGCTTGGAGCCTCCAAAGGTTATGGTAGCATAGGGTTGCGGGCCGCTCGCCCGCGCCAGCGCGTTGACGGACGCGTTGCTTTTAAGAACGCCCACGATGTCGCTTCCACAGCCGAACGACTTCAAGCGCGTAAAATAAAAAACCGCACGGCATTTTTCGCCCGCACCGGCGAAGAAAACTACCGCCTACGAGGACTATGATCTCAACGAGGAAGCGTGTTCGCAAAGCTGTACTGCCGGTGGCCGGTCTGGGAACTCGTTTTTTGCCCGCGACCAAGGCGATGCCCAAGGAAATGCTCCCAGTAGTAGACAAGCCGCTGATTCAATACGCCGTCGAAGAGTGCATCGCCTCCGGAATCGAAAACGTGATTTTCGTCACCGGCCGCCGCAAGAGCGCCATCGAAGACCATTTTGATTTTGCTCCCGAGCTCGAACACTTCCTCGAAGAACGCGGCAAATCAGAACAAGCGCAAATGGTCCGCGAAATCAGCGGCGGCATTCATTTCAGTTACACGCGCCAGAACGAAGCGCTCGGACTCGGCCACGCGGTCCTGACGGCGCGCGAGCTGGTAGGCGACGAGCCATTCGCCGTGCTGCTGGGCGACGTCATCATGGAAAGCGCCGTCCCCGCCACGCGCGCCCTCATCGAAATTTACGAAGAGACCGGAAAGGGCGCCATCACCGTCCAGGAAGTCGAACCCAAGGAACTGCAGTTTTACGGCGTGATCGCCGCAAGTCCGGGAAATCTACCGCGCTGGGGCGAAAGCGTGCTGAAGCTGAACGACATGGTCGAAAAACCCAAGCCGGGACAGGCTCCATCCAATCTCGGCGTTTCGGGCCGCTACGTCCTTCCCCCGGAAATTTTCGATTATCTCGACGAAACAAAACCCGGCGCAGGAGGCGAAATTCAGCTTACCGACGGCCTACGCGCCCTGGCGGCAACGGAAGGTCTGTGGGCGCACGTTCACCCCGGCAAAACTCACGACGCAGGAAATAAGATGGGATTCCTGATGGCCACGGTCGAACTCGCGCTGCAAAACCCGCATTTCGGCAATGAATTTCGCACGTATTTGAAGAGTCTGAAGCTATAACAATCAGTACTGCGTTTCTCGGGCAAGCCCGTAGGCAGCTCGCGGTTCAAACAGTTGGCACAAAAGTAAGGCGGGTGTCATCCCGAGCGTAGCGAGGGATCTGCTTTTCGCCGAAACGTTAAAACCCGCATCACTTCCATTCTCGCATCTGTCCGTGCTACTTCTTTTTCTTTGCTGTTGCCTTTTCACCCGACGGTTTCGAATCGCTCGATTTCGTCTCAGTTGATTTCGATTCGCCCGTCTTCGCATCCGCAGCCTTCGAATCGGCGGGCTTGTCTCCGGGCTTCGACGAGCCTCCGTCGTTCGATCCTTCCACCGAAGTAGCGCCAGCGCTCTTGCCCTTGTAATCCGTGACGTACCATCCCGAACCCTTAAATTGTATCCCCGCCGCGGAAATCATCCGCTGCGCCTTAGCCCCGCATTTCGGACACTTCTGCGTCGTTGGCGCCGAATGTTTTTCAATCTTTTCAAACTGATTCCCGCATTTCTCACACTTATATTCGTATAACGGCAAAGCGGAAAGCCTCCTTCGCTAGCTTCTCAAAAAATAGTAACACGCTTGCGCCCGCCAGCGCATTTGCATCGCGCCCGCCGCGCGGTTGTGTTCTGTGAATATACCTTCCAGAATCGCTTACCAGCGTTGTGTTAGACTGCCTGCGGAGTCTCTGTGAGAACATGAGAATCTTTGTAGGCCGTAGCTTCAGCTACGGCCTAAACGCGGGAAAATCAGAACGGCTTTAGCCGCTGAAGTACAGGTTTTACAGCTCTCACACAGGCTCTGCGTCCGCGCCTTCGCGGAGACTCCATGACCAAACCGAAGCCAACTGACGCTGCTGCGGGCTGCCTCTACGTGGTCGCCACTCCCATCGGCAACCTCGAAGACATTTCCCTGCGCGCCCTGCGGATCCTGAAAGAGTGCGACGCGATCGCCTGCGAAGACACGCGGCAGACCGTAAAGCTCCTCACGCATTTCGATATTCAAAAGCGCCTGGTGAGCTATCACGAGCACAACGAAATCACCCGCGCCGCCGAAATCATCATCGAGCTCGAGCAAGGCGCCAAAATCGCGCTGGTCACCGACGCCGGAACTCCCGCCATTTCCGATCCCGGCAACCGCTTGGTGGGCCTTTGCCTCCGGCACGGAATTCAGGTGGTGCCGCTCCCCGGCGCCTCTGCCTTTGTAACGGCCCTCACCGCATCCGGAATGGCGATTGACGAGTTCACTTTCATCGGTTTTTTGCCGTCGCGGCCCACGGAGCGTCGCAAGCATTTGCGGTTGCTGGCCTCGGAACCGCGCACTCTGGCGCTGTACGAAGCGCCACATCGCCTACTCGACACGCTCGAAGACGCCCTCGAAATCCTCGGCAACCGTCCGGCAGTGGTAGCGCGCGAATTAACCAAAGTGTACGAAGAATTTCTACGCGGACACCTCCAAGAAGTGCTGGAAACGGTCCGCAAGAAGCCGCCGCGCGGAGAAATCACCTTGCTCATCGGCCCCGCCGATGGAGAAGCCCAACATCTGACCGGCGATGCCGCGCTGGCGGCCATCCCCCTCGCGCGGCGCGTCACAGAAGTAATGAAAGAACGCGGCGTAGACAATAAAGCCGCGCTGAAGCAGGTCGCCCGCGAACGAGGACTCACCCGCCGCGAAGCCTACAAGCAACTACTCATTACGCGCGAAGAGTAGTCTTCTTCCTGCCGGCGTCTCGCCGGCTATTTTTCGATGCGTCGCGCACAAAAAAACTGAAACACAGAGTGCACAGAGAAAAACAATCGAGTTTACGGAAGTTTCCGCTTAGGGCGAGATTCTCAGTGCCCTCTGTGTCCACTGTGTTAAATCTTTGATCTCACACGCAGGAAGAATTAATCCGCCGAAGCAGTAGCGTTCGAAAAGAAAGCATCCACTTTGTCGAGGATTTCCGCGCCGGAATGCGAGTGGTGCACCGCAAACCGCAACTCCGCCCCATTGCGCACGCCGTGAGTAAAGAGACTCGCAAACTGCTTCATCTTCCCGATCGCATCAGGCATTTCCGCGGCGATCAAGCTACGGAAATACCCAGAAAGCAGTTGGTAGCGGTCCGCCTCCGTGGGCTCCTCATAGCGCCCGGTAGCAATGTAATCCGCGATCTGCCGGAAAATCCACGGATTCGAGGAAGCCGCTCGCCCAATCATCACCGCGTCGCAACCCGTCTCCTCGATCATGCGCACAGCGTCCTGCGGCGTACGCACGTCGCCATTGCCGATCACCGGAATTTTCACGGCTTGCTTCACTGTCCGGATGACGCTCCAATCCGCTGACCCGGCGTAACCCTGCATGCGCGTCCGCGGATGCACCGCAATCGCCTCAATCCCCACCTGCTCTGCCATCCGCGCCACGTCCACCGCGACAATATTACTCTCATCCCATCCGGAACGAATCTTGATGGTCAGCGGAATCTTCACCGCAGCACGCACCGACCGCAACAATTTTTCCAGATGCACCAGATCGCGCAGCAATCCCGAGCCGCCGCACTTCACCACTTTCTTCACCGGGCAGCCGAGATTAATGTCCACCTGATCGAAGCCGAGATCCTCAGTCAATGCAGCAGCGGAGGCCATCACTTCTGGCACGGAGCCGAAAATCTGCGCGGCGATGGGATGCTCGTCGTCATCAAAGTACAAATAATGCAGCGTCCGCGCGGAGTTACGCGTCAGGCCTTCGGCGCTGGTGAACTCTGTCATGATCAGCCCGCACGCGCCCAACGAGCGAATCACCCGCCGAAAGACCGTGTCCGTAACTCCCGCCATCGGAGCGAGGATCGTCGCCGGCCGGATCACCGTATTCCGAATTTTCAGTTCAGCGGGAAACATAATCTTCACAAAGCGCGCTACGACAACAAATCTTCCTTGCTCTTGGCGATCATTCCGCCAGCTCCACGTTCGCCGTCCGCGGCGTTCGATGCCCCCGCGGAAGTGGCGGAAGCCGCCAGCGCGCGCGGCGCCGGCACCGCTCGTCCAAGCTGCGCGATTAAAGCCTCCGTCGAACCGCCGAAGAAATTCTCGACCACTTGGCTCAGAGCCGTCGCTCGCGCTTCTTCCGCGCTCAAATTCGGCCGGTACAGATACGCGCGGCCAACCTTGCGGCGCTCGACGACCCCTTTGCGCGCGAGCCGGTCCATGATGGTCATGATCGTCGTGTAAGCGCGCGGGCGCCGCGCCGCAAGACCGTCGCGAATGTCGCGCACCGTGCCCTCGCCCATTGGCCACAAAGTGTTCATGCAGTCGAGCTCAAGGGGCGCCAGATCCAATAGCGCCCTGCGCGGCGACGCAATTCTCGGATTTAAGTCAGCAGTCATGTGCGGCTGTCAGTAAATGCCATGACGTTCATCGTCCACCAGCGCGCGAAGGCTCTTCACGCTTCCCCAGCCGAACCGCGGCATCCGCATCAGCCCCCGCATCTTCTCCGGCAAGAAATCTCTCGGTCCGCAAGAGCGCCCGCCGCAGCGCGGGATTGCGATCGGTCCACTCGCCGCTGCCCGATGTCCCGTCGAGCGTCGCTCGCATCGCCGCCATTTTCGAATCCATATCATCCAGAAAATGCAGCGCCACAGCTTCGCGCGTCTGCGGCAACGAAGGCGAGCCGAATTCGTAAGTCCCGTGATGGCTCAAAATTAAATGTTCGATCAATACTGCGAGCTGCTCCGGGAAACCCGTAATCGCCTTGATTTTCTCCCGCACCATCACCGCTCCAATAGTGATATGCCCCAGCAAACGCCCCTGCGTAGTGTAATCGGTGCCACGCGCGTAGCTAAGCTCATCAATCTTGCCGATGTCGTGCAGCACAATCCCAGCCAGCAGCAAATCCGCATCAAGTTCGGGATACTGTGCTGTGACGCCACGGCCAAGGCCGATCAGGCTCACCACATGCTCCAGCAACCCTCCGATGTAAGCATGATGCATGGTCATCGCGGCCGGCGCCCGCTTCATCTTCGGCGCAATCGCTGGATCGTTCACCACCTCTTCCAGCAAACGCTTGATCCACGGATTCTTCACTGCAGCGATCGCCGAGCGCAACTCGCCAAAAAGTTTTTCCACGTCGAATTTCGTGTGCGCCAGAAAATCCGCAAGATCGTAGTCCCGTTCGGCGGAAGGCACGATCTGCTCGAGCGTCACTTCCTTCTGGCCGTTATAGAGCTTCACCCGGCCGCGAATCAGCACCACGTCGTCGCACTCAAACGTCTTGGCAATCGCCTCGAAGTTGTCCCACATTTTCGCGGGAATCGACCCGGTACGGTCGCGCAACGCCAGCTCCAGCCAGGCTTTGCCCGTGCGTTGCGAAGTCCTCACGCCCTTTTCGCAGACCAAAAATAAAGTTGTGACTGATTGCCCGTCTTGCAGGTCGGAAACGTAATGAGATTTCATTGCCCGTTGACTTTTGGCATCGGCAGTTTCTTCTTTTCCTTCTTCTTGTTGGGCGTGTCCGGCGTCGGCTGCACTTCCTGAATCACGCTCGCCCCGGGGACCGCCGCGCTGTCCACGTATCCGGGCTTCACCATCACATAGCTTTCTTGGCGCAATTGCGCGAGATAATCGCGCATGGTCGGCTGCATCTTCTGCATGTACAGCTTGTTCATGATTTCGTTTTCGACCTTATCCATCGGCTGCAATCCTGCCTGGTAGTGATTCTCGATCTTCAGGATTTCGAAGCCGGTCTTGGTCTGGATCACGTCGGTGATCTGGTCCCTATCCATCTTGAAAACGACGCCTTCCAGTTGCGGCGATAGCTGCCCGCGCTGGTAGGTGCCGAGGTCGCCCGACTGATCCTTCGCGGTGCTCCCTTCGGAATAGCGCTTGGCGATTTCGCCAAAATCTTCGCCGCCCTTCGTCACGCGGTTGTGCAAGTCCTCAGCCTTTTTCTGCACCGCGGCAATTTCTTCCGGGCTCTTGCCTTCCGTGCTCAGGAAAATTTCGGCGAGCGCCACCTGCTCGGGCCGCGTGAATTCCTGCGGATGCTCGTCATAGTATTTTTTCACTTCGTCGTTGCCGATATTGATGCGCGAGCCCACTTCCTTACGCATCACTTCCTGCGTCAGCAGGCCGTTGCGAATCTGCGTCTTGTAATCTTCCCAGGCGATTCCCGAACCTTCCACGGCCTTCTCCAGCTCTTCCATGCTATTCAGGCCGTTCTGCTTGCGAACCTCGTCCAGCCGCTTGATCAAATCCGTCTCGACGCTGATGCCCATATCCTTCGCGCGCTGCACCAGCAGTGACTGGTCTATCAGGCCGCGCAGCAAGTCCTTTTGCTGGTCCCTGTATTCGGTCTGGACCTTGTCCGCCGGGCAGCCCGTGCAGTCGTGCGCCACTTCCTCGCGCAGCTGTTGATCAGCCCTTTGATAGTCGGACATGGTGATAATGTCGTTGTTCACGCGCGCAATGATCTCTTCCACCACGGTCGCCTTCGCTTGAGCGCGCGCCACGGAAGGAATCACTAGCAGCGCCACAGCGAGCACCGCGAAGAAATTACGAGTCGCTAACAATTTTTGCTTTTTCATGGGGTCCACTCGTCCTGAATTTTAGCTCTACGATTGTAGTTGGAGCAATACGTTTCTGGTAGCGCCCATCGGCCCGCCCTGCTCGCCTTTCCAGTCCAGCCACAGCACTCCCGTCGGATCCATCCGCATTCCCTTGCGTTTGCGGATCAACTTCACGATCCTTTCGGGACCTAGCGGCGTATCGTCATAGAATTTGATCGCCACCTGGTCAGCCCGGCGGTCCACCGTGGCGACGAGCAGCTTCTCCGCCAGCGCCTTCAGCACCGCGTAATCCAGCAAGTTTTCCACCGACGGCGGCGGAGGCCCAAACCGATCCTCAAGCTCCTTGCGAACCTCCGCGCGTTCCGCATCGGTCGTCACGCCGGCGATGCGCTTGTATATCCGCAAGCGCAGGTTCTCGCTCTCGATGTACTCAGGTGGGATGCGGATTTCCTGCCCAAGGTTGAGTGTGGCGCGCCGCTCCGGAACCACCGACTCGCCTTTTCGTTCCGCGACCGCGCGCTCCATCATCTGGCAATACATGTCGAAGCCGACAGCTTCGATGTGGCCATGCTGTTCGCGGCCCAGCAAATTCCCCGCCCCGCGCAATTCCAAATCGAGCGCCGCGATGCGAAAGCCCGCGCCAAGATCGCTGAATTCTTTCAACGCCGCGAGCCGCTGCCGCGCAATGGATGTCAACGTCGTGTCCGGCGGCACCAATAAATATGCATAGGCACGCTGATTCGAGCGCCCCACGCGCCCGCGCAGCTGGTACAACTCCGAAAGCCCCATGCGATCCGCGCGATTGATCACAATCGTGTTCGCGCGCGGAATGTCCAGACCATTCTCGATGATTGTGGTAGAAACCAGCACATCCGCCTCGTTGCGAATGAATTGCAGCATCACTTTTTCTAGCTCGGTCTCGCGCATCTGCCCGTGCCCCACCACCACCCGCGCCTTCGGCACCAGGCGTTTCACCATGGACGCCAGCGATGCGATGGATTCCACGCGATTGTGCACGAAAAATACCTGCCCATCGCGCGCCAACTCTTCCTCGATCACGCGCTGAACCAAAGTCTCGCTGAACGGCGCGACGGTCGTATTAATCGCCAGGCGATCCTTGGGCGGCGTCTCGATCACGCTCATATCGCGCAAACCCACCAGCGACATGTGCAGCGTCCGTGGAATCGGCGTCGCGGACATCGTCAGCACATCCACATTCTTCCGCATTTCCTTCAGCCGCTCTTTGTGCGCCACGCCAAAGCGCTGCTCCTCGTCCACGACGAGCAGACCGAGGTCTTGAAACTTCACGTCCTTCGAAAGTACGCGGTGCGTGCCGATTAGAATGTCCACTTTGCCGGCTTCCAGCTCCTCCAGAACTTTCTTCTGTTCCTTCTCGGTGCGAAACCGGCTGATCATCTCCACCCGCACCGGAAAAGCCGCGAACCGCCGCTTGAAAGTCTGATAGTGCTGAAACGCCAGCACGGTAGTCGGCGCGAGCACCGCGACCTGTTTCGAATCGGCGATCGCTTTGAAAGCGGCGCGCATGGCAACTTCCGTCTTGCCGTATCCAACGTCGCCGCAAAGCAGCCGGTCCATCGGCAAGGTGGATTCCATATCCTTCTTCACGTCTTCAATCGCGCGCTGCTGGTCGGTCGTCTCCTCAAATTCGAAAGCATCGTCGAACTCGTGCGTCCAGTTCGTATCCGCCGGAAACGCGTGCCCCGACGCCATTTTTCGCTCCGCGTACAACGCCAGAAGCTGCTCCGCCATGTCGCTGACGGATTTCTTCACGCGCGTCTTGCGCGCTTCCCATACCGTCGTACCCAGCCGGTCAAGCTGCGGCTCAACACCTCCGAGCGACGTATATTTCTGAATCAAGTCGAGCCGCGCCAATGGGACGTACAATTTTGCGTCGCCCGCATAGCGCAGCAGCATGAATTCACCGTTTGCGCCTTCCACGGCCACCTGTCGCAAGCCCTCGAACTGGCCAATTCCGTGGTCCACGTGCACCACGAAATCTCCCGGCTTCAGGTCGCTGAAATCGCTGAAAAAACTGGCAGTCTTCGGCCGCGCACGCGAACGCTGCGAAGGAGGCGGAAGCGTCTCGAACAGATCGGCATTGCCGTACAGCACCACCTTCGCTTCCGGAAAAATCACGCCCTCGGAAAGCGGCGCTTTCGTCAGCAGCATCGCCGAACCCGGCGCCGTACTGCCCTCTTCGGCCAGCCGCGCGACGGTTGCGTTCTCCTCCAGCTCGCCCATGCGGTACGGCAACTCGAACTCGTGGCAAATATCCGCAAATCGCTCGAGCTCTCCGGTGCTCGCCGCGGAAACCATCACATTTTCGCCCGCCGCAATTCGCGAACGCGCTTCCGCAATGAACGCCGGAACATTTCCGTGATACCGAGTCGTCGGCTGCGTCTGCAGCGTCCGAATTTGCGCCGGCGCGGCAGCTGCTGCCGCCGCTTCGGCGCCACCACTCAGGCTGATCGGCGAGGCCTTTGTAGCGGCGGACTTCAGCCCGCCATCTTCGCCACGCCGCAAATCAATCTCGGCAGCCGCACCGTCATCCACACTCAAATGCTCAATCCCAAATCGCGGCGCCATCTGCCGCGCCAAATTCCACTCCTCATCGTCAAAAACGAATTTGTCGGGCGGCTCCGCCAATGGGTCTTCCGCCTCATCGAACGCCTCCGCCAGCTGCGCCCGATATTTTTCGATGGATACCGCCAGCAATGACGGCTCATCCTCAATAATCAGTGGCTCAACAGTCAAATCAAAGAGCGTCGCCTTGCGGTCTTCGCGCAAAGCCTCGCGAAATTCCCAGCCCGGATAAAACGCCGCCGGCGCCGCATCATCCTCACGCCCCGAAGCGCTCTGCACCCGGGCTCGTTCCAGCACCTCCGCGTGACGCGGAAACTCAGTGAGCGGCATCAAGACCGCGCGCTCCACCGGATTCGTCGAACGCTGCGTATTTGGATCAAACGCGCGGATAGACTCGATCGTGTCGCCCAGCAATTCCACGCGCACCGGCTGCGAGGATTCCGGCGAGTAAATATCAATGATCCCGCCGCGCACGGCGTACTGCCCCGGCATCTCGCACGTCACTTGCTTGTCGTACCCTGCGCTCGAAAGAAATTCGAGCAGGCGCTCGTGCGCGATGGATTCGTCGCGCACAATCGTTCGCGCCAGCTGCGCATAAAATTCGCGATCGCGCATCCGCCAAACCGCCGCCTGCACCGGCACGATCAGCAAATCGGCGTCGCCCGTCGCAAACCGCCACAGCGCCACGGCGCGGTCCTCGGAAATTTCGCCGTGCGGCGAACGGTTTTCATAGGGCAGCACATCATGCGCGGGCAAATGCGCCACGCGGCGCCCCGGCTTGCCCGTCACCGCTCGGTAAAAATAGCGGACCGGCTCGAGCATCGCCTCCGCGCGCTGGTTGGTTTCCACCAGCAACACGGTCGGGCGCCCCAATTCGGCAAACGCCAGCGCCGCCAGCAGCGTCTTCGCGGGATCCGTGAGCCCCGCCAGATGCGCTTCGCCGCCCGTGCGCCGCAGCGCTTCGAAGGCTTCCTCGACGACGGGGCGACGCGCCACCCGCGTGAGAAGCTCGCTGACCAAAGGAAGAATCATGCGTGAAGTTGTGAGATGCGTTCCAGCAAGAAGGAGGTTGAATATCCAGGCTCTAATGCGACGCCCACCACTCGCCCGCCCGCAATTCGCACGGCCTCGTCGTCAAGGAAGGCGCTTTCCTGCGAGCCGGCCTCGCCGCCCTTCACTACGACATCCGGCGCGACGCGAACAAAAAACTCCCGCGGCGTAGGCTCATCAAATTCCACAACGTAATCAACGGCCGCGAGAGCCGCCAGAATTTCCGCGCGTTCCGTTGCAGGGGTAATCGGGCGTGTTCCGGCGTGTTGATTGCCTGATTGCTTGTTCAACTTGACGCTCGCATCGCTTTGCAGCCCAACAACGAGAATATCCCCCAGCCCGCGCGCCTGTTCCAGCAACCGAACGTGCCCCGGATGCAGCAAATCAAACGCCCCGGCCGCGCACACCATGCTCTTTCCGTTGCGTTTCCACTCGCTCCGTTGGAGAATCAACCCAGATTGCGAAACGATCGCCAAGCGCCTCTTCCCTGTTCCGCTTCAGCGGCCAATCGAAAACACACTATTCTATCACGCCGCTTCCGAACGCCGCGGAGCGCGCGATGAAGCGTTCGGAAATCATTCTGGCGCTCGCAGGGCCGCTGCTCCTCGCGATGGGAGTCCACTGGATTCACGCCGCAGAACTTCCCAAGCAGGAAACAATGTTAGCTGCCGGCGGCTGCCGTACCCCAGTGACAATTCTTGAGCCGCCCCCCGGCGTAAAACCGGCCGGCAGCGTGATCCTGCTTCATGGCCTCTCCGCAAACCGCCGATTGATGTTGTATCTCGCCGAAGATTTCGCCGGCCACGGCTTCCGCGCGTACACAATCGATCTTCCGGGACACGGTGACAGCGGCGATGCTTTCTCTTTCGCCCGCGCCCAGCAATGCGCGACGGCAGCCGTCGAATCCCTCATCCGCAGCGGCACGATCGAGCCTAAGAACACGGTGTTGCTCGGCCATTCCATGGGCGGCGCAATCGCGATCCGCATGGCCGACCGCGACCCGCTCGTAGCGACGATTGCGCTTTCACCCGCGCCGATGACGCTCCCGCAGCGGATGCCTGCGAACTTGCTGGTATTCAGCGCCGGCGCCGATTTGGACGTGCTGAAGAGCGCCGCGCAGAACCTTTCCGCCGCCGCGGGTGGCACGCGCACGCAGAACGACGATTTCGCGCAACAGCGCGCCTTTGATCTCCAGACAGTTCCCTTCTCGACGCACACCAGCCTGCTCTCCGATCATCGCGTCGCGCATCAATCCGAGCTGTGGGCGATGCGCGCGTTGTTTCCCAACATCGCCACAAACACGCTCGCACTGAACCTCGATCTCGCCACGTACGAAACGTTCGGCAACGGCCGCCGCCGTCTCGCCGGCGCAATACTGGGCCTGCTGGGCATTCTGCTGATCTTTCCCGCCGCCGCAACGCTCATCGCAAGCATTGCCGGGCCGGCAAATATCGAATCGCCGGGCACGCGCCCGTCCGCGATGCTTCTCCTCATCGAAGGCGCCGCCTGCGCGATGGCCGGCGCGCTCTTGCTGGAGCTCGGCACTCCCCTGCACTTCTTGCATCTCTACTCCGGCGCCTATCTCGCGTCGCTCCTGCTGATCGTCGGCATCCTGCTGCTGATTTTGAATTTCGGCTTTGCGATGGAGTACGCAAAATTCAACCCGAAACCCCTCGCCGCCGCGGCCGTCCTCGGCTTCGCCACTTTCCTGGCCATCGGCGCATGGCTCAACTGGCAACTCGACGACGCCTGGCTGAACGCCCCGCGCTGGCTGCGCTTTGCGGCGCTACTGCCGGTCTTATGGATTTTCGCCTTCGCCGAAGAAGTTGTGCTGGGCCCGCCGCACCACGCCAAAAAACGCGCCGCACGATTCGCGATTTCCCTCTCGCTCCGCCTGGAAATCTTTCTCGCTTGTTTGCTCTCTTACTACATGCTCGCCAGCGGCCAGGTACTCATCGTCATCCTTTTCCTCTATCTAGCGCTCTTTTCCGTGCTCCAGCGCCTTGCTACCGATGCGTTAAGGTTACGCACCGGCTCGGCCACTTCCGCGGCATTATTTGGTGCTATACTCGCATCCTGGTTCATTTCGACGGTCTTCCCACTCACCTGAACCGGACCACAGCAGGGGACATGAAAGAAATTGCCATCGTCGGGGGCGGTCCTGCCGGTGCGCTCTGCGGAGAGCGTCTGGCCAGCGCGGGCTTTCAAGTCACGATTTACGACGAGCGTTTGGCGTGGGAAAAGCCCTGCGGCGGCGGCTTGACACACAAAGCCATTGAAGCTTATCCCTTCCTGCTCGATTCCCCGCAACCCAAAAAAATCGTCCGTAAAGCCGAACTGATTTCCAGCAGCGGTCATCGCGCGCAATTCGAGATGAATCATCCAATCGTGATTTACGCGCGCAAAGTGCTCAACGGCCTGCTTCTCGATCGCGCCGTCGCCGCGGGATGCCATGCGGTCTGCTCCCGCGTGACCAACGTCAATACGAACGGCCAGCGCGTGCGACTAACCGCTTCGGGCGAACAACGTTTTTCAGATTTTATTGTGCTGGCGGCCGGCGCGCGCAACCAGGTGTTGCCCGAAACAACTGCGCTCAGCTCGAAAGATCTCGAAGTAACTCTCGGCTATTTCGTTCCCACCGAAGAAGACATCATCAAAGTGAAATTCTTGAAACAGTTCGAAGGCTACCTGTGGTCCTTCCCGCGCGCCGACCATCTTTCCGTCGGAATTTGCGCGAAGATGGGCCAGACTTCCAGCCAAGTCCTGCGCGGCCACCTCGACGCATTCGTCGAGGAAGAGCGCATTCCCAGGTCGGGCGCGCAATTCTACAGTCACGTACTTCCCTCGCCGCAAGCCAAAACAATTCGCAGCCGCAAAATCATGGGACGCAATTGGGCCATGGCCGGCGATGCCGCAGCCACTGTGGATCCAATCACCGGCGAAGGACTTTACTACGCGCTGCGCTCCGGCGATTTGCTCGGGCAAGCCATTGCGGCCGGTCAACCCGAGCTATATCCTGAGCAACTGCGTGCCGCGTTCTCGGCCGACCTGGAATTCGCCGCAAACATTGCCAAAAAAGTTTTTCGCGGCAATTTTCTCGGCAGCGCCATCACCACGCGCATGGTGCAACTCCTGAATTATTCGCCCGCGTTTCGCGACCTGATCCGCGACGTTTTCAGCGGCTCCCAGGACTACCGCAGCCTGAAACGCCGCCTTTGGAATCAACTGGGCATCACCGTCGCCGAATTCACGCGCAGCTTTCTCGATCCGCGCACGCTGCGCTGCTCGCAAGCCACAGCCTCCGCGGCGTCTGCCGGCTCTTCGACCTCCGCAGCCAGCCGCGAACCCTCTCAATGAAGCGTAGCGCCAAAACTGCCAAACGCCGTGCCGCAACGAAGCGCAAGAAACCCGCCGCAGCAGTCAGCGCTCCGCAGGAACTCAAACCCCGCGTCGGCCTGGAAGGTGCCCTCGAACGAGTGGTGCCGCATGGTTGGACGATTGCCGCTTGGGACCCGGGTCTACCCGCAGTCCTCTCCACACCCGCAATGATCGGCATGATGGAAATTGCCGCAGCCGAATCCGTAAAGCCGGATCTGCCGCCCGGCACGATCACAGTAGGCACGCGCATCAAAGTGGACCACCTGAAAGCCGTCCCGGAAGGCGCGACGGTCCGCGCCACTTCGCGCCTGGTGAAACACCAAGGCCGCTTCCTCGTGTTCGAAGTAGAAGCGCGCTCGGGCGAAATCATCCTAGGCCGGGGCCAAGTCTTCCGCGCCATCGTAGAACCGCAGAAATTCGGCGCGCAAGCGCATTCCCGCAAGGAATCGTAGCGCCGGCGTCTCGCCGGCTCTTTGCCGTTTCTTAAGCCCCCTCCCACGCAACTCGCACGGAGCCCTCGGTTGAGCCAAACCATCCCCGCGTGTTACTCTCATCAAGCCTGCAGTGCTCGAGTGGCGGAACTGGCAGACGCGCCGGACTCAAAATCCGGTGGCCGCAAGGCCGTGTGGGTTCAATTCCCTCCTCGAGCACCAATTTATTGCATGCGGTCAGGCCCATGTCTGGCAAACCTGTTTGCTCCAGGCCCGGTTTCCTTCTCCACGAAAATCACAGCTGCGTGGCATCTGACCCGCGCCACGCAACTTCATACCAAAATCATAAGCAACGCTAATCGCTCCACACGTAACGGAGGCCCTCATGAAGAAATCCAAAAGGCCAGAGGATCGAAGTAACAAACCGCGAGCCAGTCTGACCCGCCGTCGTTTTCTGGAAGCCACCGTCGGCACCGCAATCGCCGGCAGCCTGCCGACGCACAAACCCGCCGGCGCTCACACCGCCACGAACGCGGCCAACGAAAAGCACGGCGTCCCCTACCGCACTCTCGGCAACACCGGCGAAAAAGTCTCCTGCATCGGCCTCGGCGGATATCACCTCGGCATGCAGAGCGACGAGCAAGAAAGCATCCGCATCATTCGCGCCGCGCTCGACCAAGGCGTCAATTTCCTCGACAACTGCTGGGACTACAACGGCGGCGAAAGCGAAATTCGTATGGGCAAAGCGCTAAAAGACGGCTACCGCCATAAAGCCTTCCTGATGACCAAAATTGACAGCCACACGAAAGACGGTGCCGCAAAACAAATTGACGAATCCCTGCGCCGCCTGCAAACCGATCACGTCGATCTCCTGCAGTTCCACGAAGTAATTCGCCCCACGGACCCCGAAGCAATTTTTGCCGCGAATGGCGGAATGGAAGCAGCCGCCGCCGCGAAAAAAGCCGGAAAGATCCGCTACATCGGCTTCACCGGCCACAAAAGCCCCGAGATCCATCTGAAAATGTTGCAGACGGCCTTCGCGCACAATTTCACATTCAACACCGCGCAGATGCCGCTGAACCTCTTCGACGCGCACTACGACAGCTTTCAAAAACTCGTCGTGCCGGTCCTCGTCGCGCACAATATCGGCGTGCTCGGTATGAAGCCCCTGGGAGACGGCTTGATCTTGCGAACGAACACAGTGACCCCGGTGGAGTGCCTGCAATACGCGTTGAACTTGCCGACCAGCGTGGTAATCACCGGCTGCGACTCGCTACCAATTCTGCAGCAGGCGCTGCAGGTCGCGCGGAACTTCCAACCACTGAGCGAGCAACAACTCGCCGCGCTTTTAGCGAAAACGGAACAAGCCGCGCAGAATGGCGAACACGAACTCTACAAGACCGCCCACAATTTCGATGGAACAATCCAAAACCCGCAGTGGCTGGAATAACGCAGCGCGCTAGGCAAGCTCGAGCAAGTCCGCACGACCAATATGGAGTGCGGCGGCGCGCCGCCGCTTTCGCAAGGCGAGGCAAGCCTCGCCGAAGCAGCCCGCAGCACAATTTGGACCACTTGAGCGAATCATGGCATGTCTCGGCACACGCAAATCCATCCCGCCCCGTTGCCGCTAGCCTCCACCACCGCCGCGAATCAAGCGAATCGCTTCCGGCAGCGCGGCTGAATCCGCCGGCGCCGCGCCCGGCACCCTGCCGTTGGAGTCGGCAGTTTCGGCCGGCTCGCCATTCCCCTCACCCGGGGCAAGAAACAGGTTCGACTCCAATCCATGCTGCTTGGTATAGAGCTCGAAGTAGCGCCCGCCCGCAGCGTAAAGAGACGCATGCGTCCCGCGCTCCACAATCCGCCCCGCCTCGAGCACCAGAATCTGATCGGCGCGCCGAACAGTTGATAAACGGTGCGCGATCACAAACGTAGTACGTCCGCGCATCAAGTACCGCAATCCTTCCTGAATAAAAGCCTCCGACTCCGAATCCAGGCTCGAAGTCGCCTCATCCAGAATCAAAATCCGCGGATCAGCCAGAATCGCCCGCGCAATCGAAACGCGCTGCCGTTGGCCTCCCGAAAGCTTCACGCCGCGCTCGCCAACCACGGTCTCGTACTTATTCTCAAACGACTCCGCAAACTCATCTACGCGCGCGATCCGGCACGCCGCCAGAATTTCCTCTTCGCTGGCATTCGGCCGCGAAAAAGCCACATTTTCGCGGATCGTCCCATCAAAAAGAAATGTCTCCTGCAACACCACTCCCAGCTGCGTGCGGTAGGAATCGAGCCGCACTTTCGCCAGGTCCACCCCGTCCACCAGCACGCGCCCGCTGGTCGGCACATAAAACGCCGCAATCAATCCGATCACGGTTGATTTCCCCGCCCCCGAAGGCCCCACGAGGGCCGTCACCGTGCCAGGCTGCGACTCAAAACCGATCTCACGCAGAACTTCCTTGCCCGTGTCGTACGAAAAACTCACGTTCTCGAAAATCACTTCGCCGCGAATGCGATCCAGAATTTCCTTGCGCTCCGGCGCTTCATCCTCGGGGTTTTCGTTCAACACCTCGCGCGTCCGCTCCAAGCCCGCCAACGCTTCGGTGATTTGTGGCCCGATGCTGACGATTTGGAACACCGGCGCGATCAGCAATCCCAAGAAGAAAGTGTAAGAAAAGAAAGCGCCGGGAGTCATTGTGCCGGCAAGAATATTGCGCGCACCCATGAACATAATCGCCGCGCTCACCAGCCCCATCAGGCTCGTCGCCGAAAGGCTCATCAACGAAGTAGCCGTAAGAGTCTCCAGCACGTTCTGCAGCAGCCGCTGCACACCCGCGGAAAACACTTCCTCCTCGCGCTTCTCCGCGTGATAACCCTTCACCACGCGCACACCGCCGATCGATTCCGTCAGCCGTCCGGTAACTTCCGCATTGATCTTCGGCCGCGCCCGGAATTTCGGCCGAATCGTCTTGAATGCGCGATTCAGTCCCAATCCAAAAATCACCAGCACCGTGAACGCGACGGCCGTCATGCTCACGCTAGTCTTCAACAAATACGCCAGCGCAAAAAACGCCGTCATGATCGCGCCCGCAAAATCGATCAGCCCCGTGCCCAGCAGATTGCGCACGCCTTCCACGTCGCTCATAATCCGCGAAATCAACACGCCGGTTTTATTCGCATCATAGAACGCCACCGGCAACCGCCCGATATGCGCCTGCACTTTTTCGCGCAATTCCGAAATCATGCGCCAGGAAGATTTCGAAAGCAGCTGCGTCAATGAATAAGACGTAAGCCCCTGAATAATCGTCGCCGTCACCACCGCGGTCACAATGATCGGCAAAAGGTGTGTTTGCTTCTTGAGGATTACGTCGTCGAGAAAGTATTTCGTTGAAGCGGGAAGAATCAAACCGGACAGCCGGTTGATCACCATCAAGCCAAAGCCAATCGCAATGATCCCGCGCCGCGGCTTGATTAGCGCCAGAACGTCCGGCAGCAGCTTCCAATCAAATTTCGCTTTGGCTGCTTTGGCGTCGGGACCCTTCTTCGCCGATTGCTCCATACGATTGCCAATCCGTTCGAGCCCAGAATCCCGTTGCCGGTTAAGCATGAATTACTATACCCCGAATGTCTTGGTGCATCGCGCGCATCGCCCATTACATTCGCCAGAATGAAACCAAAAGCTAGTGAAGGTTGAGATGCTCCAATGAATCGCCGCGACGCACAATTTTGCTGCGTTCGCGCCGCACCGGTCAACCTTTGAGCCCACCAAGTAAGACAAGCGCAACGAAAAGGCAGCCAACCACGGCCGCGACCCCGATCGCAGCTTTCGCCAGTCTCGATACCTCCGAGGGCCACGTGATCTTCCGGACGTCGGCATACTTCAGCGTGGTGGGTCTGCCGTTATACACGAGCACAAATTCATCGGCTTCCGCTTCGTCAACGGAACCTTTGAAAAGCCGCCCGTCGTAAGTCTCGACGGTGACCCTGCGCTCATGTTCCAGGCACGCAACCACTTTCTTTTGGATCTCGGCGATTTGCTTCTGATCGGGGCCGCTTCCGGCCCAAACCGGAAGGCATGCAAGCGTGAAAATAAACAGGCAGACGAAAGGCTTTTTCATCGCGATTCATCTCCATGTCTGGAGGAACTTCGATCGCGACACTACGGGCATGTTCGACGCCAAAGTGCACGCACCCGATCAGCTGAAAAAGTGGGGGAATTTCAAGGAAAAGAAAGGACGTAGAACGCCTCGTATTCACGAAGCCGCAGCAGACGGCGGCCCGCTGCTGCACATTATTGCTCCATTGCCAGAAAAGGATGACACCGCCGCTGCCTTTATCCGTCAGCACAAGAACAGTGCACATCGCCTCAACGTCAGGGCTATCCATGCCAATCGACGGGAGGGCGCGACAATCGTCCGAAGAGTCCGCGCAACTCACCATCAGCCCACCGGAACCAAGCTCGCACCAGGGGGAGAGCTAACGGCCTCTAAGTTGTCCGCGCCACGTGTGGGTGATAGACTTCCCCCATGGCCAAGAAAAAACCCGCTGGCAAGAACAAGAAAAAGTCCGCGAAGAACGCTGCTTCCAAGAAAAAACTCGCGCTCAAGAAGAAATCGCCGGTCAAAAAGAAGCCCGCTCGCCGCAAGAAAATTCGGCGCCGCCCAGCCGACGAGATTTCGAATCCGATCTCCGCGCGAGGCAATCGCGGCCTCGGCCCCGATTCCGGCGGGCAATCCGGCGACGTGCAAGGTTTGTCTGGCCGTGAGGTAGCCGATTCCGAAAGCGTCGAGGAACTGGCGGAAGAAGGTCAGGACTACGAGGCAGGAATCGTCAGCGGCGTGGAAAACGCGCCGGACGCTGATCAGGGTGAGGTCAAAACCCGCGAAGTTCCAGAAAACGATGTTCCCGAAGAATATCTCGACGAGCAGTAACAGCGATCACGCGGAGGGAGTTCAATCAGATTCCATCACCCAACCCGGGAACCTGTCCCGGATTGGGTGATGACGGAACCAAGCGGAGGCCGTGACTACGGCTGCCCCGCACTCCTGGTTTTGGCGCGCTCGACCCGCTCATCGAAGTCCATATCTCGAGCGGACTCTGCATTAAGCTTTTTCAGGAACGTATCAACTTCCCGCGTGGCAGTTTCCTTGGCAATTCCGTAGCGCTCCTGGATTCTGCCGATCAATTGATCCCGCCTTCCGGCGATCACGTGAATGTCGTCGTCGGTCAGTTGTCCCCACTTCTCGCGCACTTCGCCTTTCACTTGTTTCCATTTCCCTTCCAGTTGGTCTGAATTCATTTTCAGGGCCTCGCTTCTCGAATTTTGGAACTCTTTCCTTGCGATGCCAGTTGCTGATGCATTCTGCGTGCAGCTACTCACAAATCACGCAAGCCAAATGCCAGCGTCGGCAGCATTCGGCAAGCCATGCGTTTTGAGGACTTTGCCAGCTCGTCAATGGACTTCGAAAAGCCTCGAAACGGTCATGTTCCTGTGTAATCTTGGAGAGCGGCTGCCGGTTCTTGCTTGGGCCGCAGTGGTCGGAAAGCGTCGGGCATCGAACTTTCGCGAACGCAGCTCAGCAGCACACTCAAGCATAAAAAGTTACAATTCGCGCAGGAAACCCGCTCCCCTACCGGTGCATCTGCTTAGGGGACAGACAGGCCAAGTAAAAACCTTTTAACACTCAAACGCTTCTGAACGGGCTAGAATCCAGGCACCGTAATCTTGGATGTGGGCGCACGCGATACTTGCTGTGCCGCGCAATCGCGGCAAAATCTTTGGGCCATAAATCTCGCAGTTTGCTCGATCCAGGAGACCTTATGAGCACACGCAAAAGTTTGTTGGCCGTCCTAATCGTCGCAGCGCTGTCATTGATCGGTTGTGGAGGCGGCGGAAGCTCTACTCCCGTCACCGTGACGATTTCCGCCAATGCAAATGGCGTCCAAACCTTCCAGACCGTGCAATTCAGCGCGACAGTCACCGGCACGTCGAATCAAGCCGTCACCTGGAGCCTCAGCTGCACCGCCACGGCCACCACAGTAACCGCCTGCGGCACTATTTCCGCGACCGGCACCTATGTCGCGCCAAATACCGTGCCCACCACCGCCACCCAGAACAGCACCGACCCTGCCACCGTCACGATCACCGCAATCTCGCAGGCGAAATCGAGCGCAGGCGCCTCGGTTCAGTTCACTGTCAATTCCCTGAATCAGCAGGCGCTGACGCCCCCCGTGCAATTAGGATCGTCTGGTGGCAATGCCAATGCTCTGTGCACGAATTCCGACACCTGCACGGGAGGCACTCTCGGTTCGCTGGTGAGCGGTGGCGGAAAAACGTACATCCTCTCCAATAATCACGTCCTTGGCCTCAGCGACGGCGCGACGGTTGGGCAGGAAGTAACACAGCCTGGAATAATTGAAACGAACTGCGAAACCGCCGGCACCATCAATGTCGCCACCGTCGCCGACATCATCAGCCTCGAAACGCAGCCGATCCCGGCGACGCCCGTGGACGTGACGACGGGGCTCGTCACCAGCGGCCAAGTTGATCCCAACGACAACATTCTCGAGTTAGGCGCGCTCAGCACCGTCAACGGCGTCCAAGTTCCGCAGCCTGCCCCACCAGTGTCCGGCTCCGGCATGGCTGCCACCGTCGGTCAACTGCTCGCGAAAAGCGGGCGCACCACGGGCCTAACCTGCGCAGCAGTGGAAATGATTGATACCAGTGCGGAGGTCACCTACACCAAAGGCTGCTCGACCACGAATTTTAACGTGACCTACAGCGACGCCGTCTTCGTCAACAATATGTCCAACGGACAAGGTTTCATCGGAAACGGAGATTCCGGCTCGCTCGCAGTAGACGCGGCGACCGCGCAGCCGGTGGCGCTGATGTTTGCAGGCGATGAAACCAATTCGATCGGAAACCCCGTTGCCGACGTCCTGGCCGCGCTCAAAACCACGAACGCCGGCGCCACATTCACATTTGTCGGCGGCGCGCAACACGCAGTGCCAGGTTGCAGTTTGCCCGGACTGAGCTCCGTCACCGTCACTCCACAATCCGCGAAAGCCACCGGCAGCGCTCTACAAAATGCCAACGCCGCAATCGCGCACAACGCAGCGCAAATTTTAAATACCCAGGGCGTGACGGCCTACAGCGCAGGAATGAGCCTCGATTCCCCGAAAGAGCCGGCTATCGTGGTCTTCGCCGCACCAGGCACTTCGCACGCCAGCATCCCACCCGAAATTGACGGCGTGCGCACCAGAATCATCGAAACCGGCAATCCCGCCGCGCAAGGCGCGTTGGACCAGCAACAAGCCGCGCAGCTTGCAGCGGAATCAGCCGCCGCCCAGCCCACTGCAATTCCAGAAACCGCCATCGAAAACGCACGCCAAATCAAAGAAAAGCACGCAGCCGAACTGATGAGCGACCCCGCCGTTCAGGGAGTAGGCGTCGGCGCCAGTTTCGACAGCCCTGGCGAACCCGCCATCGGCATCTTCGTCCTGAAAAATAAATCGCACCAACCGATTCCCACCACGCTTGACGGCGTCCGCACGCGCATCAAACAAACCACCGGATTCCGCGCCATCGTTGACCATTCGCCAAACGCAGCGGGCTGCTCCACGCGCAAATCCGCGCATCTAGCCGCGACACCGGCCGGCTACCTGCATCCAATCGCCCCAGTCACCGCGGCTGCCCGCTAAACCAGCGCGATCCGCGCGCGGCGTCCACCGTCGCTGCGCGCGCTTCACGGTTGCTTTTCCATGCGCCCCGCATCTATAACTATGACTGGCGCCCAGCGCCCAGCCCTATGCGAGGTACTCCATGAAGCCGCCCGCCGTTTTCGCCGCTGCACTCGTATTTTTCGCGTGCGCTGCGGCGCAACCCGCCAAAGCACAATCCAGCGCCCCAGTTGACTCAAAGCCATCCGAGCAGCAAAAGCGCTCCCAACTCGCGCAATCCGCGCATGCTGACATCGTCAACGCCTCCGGACAAAAAATCGGCACAGCGGCGTTCGCGCCCTCCGAAGGCGGTGTGCGCATTGATATTGACGTTGCGGAGCTTCCTCCGGGCGTCCACGGAATCCACATTCACGCGGTCGGCAAATGCGAAGGGCCGGACTTCAAGAGCGCAGGACCGCACTTCAATCCGGCCGGCAAAAAGCATGGGAAAGATAATCCGCAGGGTCCGCACAACGGCGACTTACCCAATATCGAAGTGAATGCCGACGGCCACGCCACCGCTTCGATGCTGGATACAAACGTCACTCTGGGCGAAGGCCCCACTTCGCTATTCCAACCGGGCGGCACTTCGATCGTGATCCACGCCAACATGGACGACTACAAGACCGACCCCAGCGGAAATTCCGGCGCAAGAATCGCCTGCGGCGTCATTCAGAAGTAGCTGCGCCGCCGCGATTGTAAGAGTCCGTGTAAGAACACGAGAATCTTTGTAGGCCGTAGTTTTAGCTACGGCATTAGCTCAGCAAAATCAGAGCGGCTTCACCGCTTGCAGAAAAAGCCAACTGAATGTCAACCCGAGCGCGGCGAGGGACCTGCTTTTCTCTCTAACTCATACCTACTGCGCAGCGATCGTGCGGAGCGCCGTCTGTTCGTCGGGAAAATCCGTGAAGACTGTGTGCAGATTGGTCATGTGCAATATCTCCCGCGCGCGCGGGCTCAAATCCACAGCGTGCAGCTCGGCATTGTTCTTTCGCGCCGAATACAATCCCCGGATCAGCTGGCCGATCCCCGAGCTATCCAGATAAGAAACGTCGCGAAAGTTTAATAAAACCCGCTTGCGGCCGTCCTCAAAAAGATCCATCAGCAATTCATGCACAGCCTGCCCCTCAATCAAAGTAAACCGGCCGCGTACATCCACTACCGTAACGTTTCCCAACTGCCGTGTACTCGCGCTGAAACCCACCGAGCTCCTCCCGTTAAATCTGCTTGCACGTATCTTACCGCAAGCCTGGCAAGATTCTAAAATCGGCGCCCGGGCGCGCTTTCGTGGCATCTTCGACAGCCCAGGTGATGCCATCCACTACGAGGAAATCTCTGCGAGCCAGGAATCCAGGATTTTCAACTGTTCATGTGCGATGTCCAGAAACGCAACTCCCATCCCCATCCCCTCATGCACATACACAATTTTAGCTTTCGATTCAAACGTCCCCTGATCGCGCGAGATGCGCACGTTCAGCTCGGTGCCCTGCGGCAAAGTAATCAGCACGTCTACATAACAACCCTTGCGGCTGATTTCAGAAATACGCCCCGCAATCCGCGTGTCCGTCAGCGGCTCGCGCATCTCGATGCTCGCAATTAGAGTGTACCGCGGCACCTCGCGGTGCTCCCGAAAAGTCTCCCCGGGATTTAAAGGTGTGCCGAACGATCCACCCATCGCTTTCGCTCCAGACCGGGCTGCAGGCGCGTTCAGGTTCGCACAATCGCCAAAACGTCGCTAGGATTCTGCAGGCGGCTGACGCGAAATAGTGAACCATCCCCGCATCTGCATCCGCAGTTTCATTTAGGGAATCCGCGCCCAAACCCTTCCGCTTTTCGGCCCGGTACTAACCAGTAATGGCGTAGCCTTACCGCCGCCTTCCGTATTTCTGCGCATGCGCTAATCCCAATGAAAAGTGCTCCGTCACACCACGCTCTTCAGCTCTTAGCGTAGCCACGCGAGAGTAACACTCCGGCAGTTTTTCAAAATCGAGCCTACGTTAAGCATCTCTGTAGCCGTTGTACAAACTGCAGAAAATTGTTCCAATCAGTCTTATTGCTTCCGATTGAAAGCAAACTTTTGCATTTTCTCGATTTCGCCTGTATTTTCTATCCCCGAAGACTCCAATCCTGGGCTCCGGGTGTGCCATTTCCCGGGGACTGCTGTAATCTGGAATAACCAATTGATTAAGCAGGTGGACAGCTTCCGTCCCCTGCAGACTCGTACGTAAGGAAGCAGGGCGCGCGCATGCAGTCAGCTTTTCGGCCAGGCGATCAGCTTCGCGAGATCCGCAACCGGCTCGGCGTCACCACGCGAGAGGTTGAGGAACTCAGCAGAAAGATCGCGCTCGAATCCGAGAACGAAGAGTTTTGCATCTCAAACGCCTGGCTAACCCAGCTCGAAAACAAGAACTCGGTACCCAGCATCTACAAGTTGTTCAGTCTCAGCGTGATCTATCGAATCAAGTTCACCCAACTGCTTACCCTCTTTGGCATCTCGCTAGCTGATACCATCCGCTATCAGCTTTCCACTCCGCTCCAAAACACCCATTTGGCCGCAATGGAATCACCCGACGCGGATAAGCCCGTGACCTTCCCGGTTCGCTTCGATCGCGGCTTCACGCTCGAGAAAACTAATCTGATTTCGCGAATGGTGGAAATGTGGGGCGAGGTGCCGCTGTCTTTCCTGCAGATGCTCGACGTACGCCACTGCCAATACGGCTACATCGGGACCGATGACTTCTTCATGTCGCCGTTGCTGCGCCCGGGCTCTCTCGTGCAGATTGACGGCCGTGTGAACCGGGTGCACCACAGGGAATGGCGCACCGAGTTCGATCGCCCGATCTACTTCGTGGAACTGCGCGATAGCTATGCCTGCTCGTGGGTCGAGCTAAGCGCTTCGCAGCTAACGCTGATTCCCCATCCGCTCTCAGGCTCCGCGATCCGGCAATTCGTCTACCCCGACCAGGCCGAAGTCATCGGACAAGTGACGGGCGTGGCGATGCGCTTGGTTTCACCGGCCACGGCGTCATCAGCCGCGTCTCCAAAATAGCCAGCGCAATCTTGAGGTTTGAAAAGAGAAGTTCGCTTGCCAACGAGTCGGTCCCGGCCGGAATCGCGACGCGGTAGGGCTCTAAATCTCTCCAGGCGGCGATGAAATCGCTCATGGATGCATGCGAGCGCTCCGCGTAGCGCTTCAATTGATGAACCAACTCCTGCAGCGAGGCCGCCATGAGTTCGCGAAACGCCTCGCGATGGCAATCCGCCAGCGCCTCGCACGCGGCTTCCTCTGAAAATCGCAGCGCCAGTCCGTCGTGATGGTAATAACCCGTGTTGTAGTCGCGCGTGGACGATAGATGGATAAGCCGTTCCAGCGCCACTGGCATCTGCGCCAGCGTGCGGCGCCGCAAATCCTGAGTCGCCGCCTGCACATCTCTGGCTTTGGCCGGGATATTCATCGCTAAATCGCGGTTCCCCCGCTCGCGCTGTTGCTCGGAAGATTTTCCATCGCCAGTGGGTTCAGGAACGCCAGCGATTTTTCAGAAATTCTGCACACACGGCCTGCCGCGCCTGCGGCAACTCCTACAATGGCCGGAGCGCCGTACGGGCCCCGGGCCAACAAAACGAGCTGCAGCGCGCGGCATGCCAGAACTAGCACTAAGAAGTCGAAAGCAAGCCGCAATTCCGTACTAAGACTCATCTTGGCTTGAAACCGGGAATACCCGAGGTGGAAGTGCATCAGATTGCGAATCTCTAGCCGCAAGCGGCCCGCCCACATCAGCGAAATCCTTTTTCGCTCTGCCAAGAACAACCTGCGAATTTCCGGCGGCGTTTCCGCCGTCACGTATTCCAGGTCGCCGCGGCCGAAAATCCTCTCAATCAATTCCGCTGGCAGCAGGCCTGATCGCAGCGTCCGCAACGCGTGCCGCGCCTCCACAAATTCCTGCCCGCATCCCTCCACGGGAGCGCCCTTCCGCCGCGCCAGCGCGATCAGGAGTACAAAAAGCCCCGCGCCGATCAGCAAGTAGATGATCAGAGCCGTCACGAGCGAGCCGTCCGTTTAAAATAGGATCGCAAGGTACTTAGGATGTCTCGCGTCGCGCCCGCCAGCGCTTCGTAATCGCCATCCAAACGCGTGCGATCCACCGGCACCGGCTGCGGACTATAAGACCAAAGCGCGACCGCCCACACCATCAGGGAAAGCAGGTAGGTGCCGCTTTGCAAGCCGACCCAAACGGCGTTGAAGCGGTACCCCAGGAACGCGCGGATCGCTAAAGTCACCAAGCTGACCCCAACGTATGCCCCGAAGCCGACGATTAAACCCACCAGATTTCTACCGAGCGCGATGCCATAGTAGAACACGATAGTCAAAATCGTAATGAGTAGCAGCGCCTCTATGACCCGAAGATCACGCTCGAGTTCCACGGTCACCGCCAACGGCGTCAGCTCCGCCTTCGTCACAACTTTCGATCCCACGTAGCAGAAAGTTGCGCCGAATATGCCCAGGCATGCCAGCCGCGCGAGGCGCTCAGGGCCCGGATAGAATTCGAACGCGTGCCGCACAACCTCCAGGACTATTCCACAACCCGCCACCAGAGTCGCGAATTGCGTGGGCCAGTACCAGCGGTTATAGAATCCGTGCGATAGCGCGTAGCCGATGTACAGCACCAATGACACGAAGCATACGCAAAATATGTAAGCGTAGAAATATGGAAACTTCGTCACCATCCTGCTGCGCACCGCACGAATCAATATCAAGACTTCGACCACCAGGCCAGCGCGCCACAGGAGTAAACTTAGCATTTCGTTAACTGCAGTGGATGGTACCACGAAAAAGGGGGAGAATTCACGCGAACTCCCGCTCTTCCCGCCAATTATTCTCCGCAGCAAGCGTTCCTATGGGCGGCCCGCCTCTTCGTTTGCTACACGACGAGTCCCGGCCGTTACGGTGGCACTGGAGGCCGTGTTCCATCGGCTGCAAGTGCCGCTAATCTAGCACCGTTCTTCGGTTACTGCGACACCAGCTATAGCGCCGTGAGAGCCGCAGCCATCTCTAGCAATCGCCCCGGCGGCGGCACGGGTGGCTGCGTGCCATCCGCGATTAAGACGGCCACGCCTGGAGGAGGCACTGGCGGCTGCGTGCCGTCATCAAAAGCTTACTTCGTTCGCCCCCGCGGTGGAACTGCCGACTGCGTGCCATCCGCAATCAAGACAGCTACGCCTGGGGGAGGCACCGGTGGCTGCGTGCCGTCGTCAACGGTGATGGACGTCAGTCGGGACTGCTGGGAGTGGTTCTGGGCGAGGCTCAACGCAACCATCGCGTTTGCAACGAGAAACAACGACACGATCATCTTCCGATTCATTTTGGTCTCCTGGATTTGTGGGTTCTTGGGCGCCCGCAGGCGCTACGCGAAGGTAAAGAGGAGGCGAAAATCCGGAGACCGACGGAACGAATTGCTCAGGATTACAAGCAGGACGCTAGTGTTTGCGAAAAACGTCCCGTAGGGCTTTCTTGGCGGGGAGTTTGGAAGATGAACGAACAAAAGGTGATGCGGAGGTGGCGGTTAACGGACGAAGGGCAGATATGTTCTAAGGTGATAAGTGGAATACGTCAAAATGCCGTTACTCAGATGGAAACCCCGCGAAACTTACGTATAGAGTGGCGGCAGTCGGTCTGGCATCCTTCGGACAGGCACTGACGTCAGAAATCCTATGACCAAAACGGATCGGAATACCCAGACCGAGCACCTTTCTGGCCCAAACCTCGAGCCCGAGCAAATTCGCGAACGCCTCCAGCATCTCGACCGTCGCCAGTGGTGGCTGTGGTCAACAACGGTCGCCGTCGTTCTGCTCCTTACGCTCGGCGTGGCATCTTTTGCCTTCCCCGCCATGCTCGATCACGACCAAGGCACCTACTCCTTTTTCTTGAACCAAGCAGTCCGCGCGCTCGTCGGCCTCGTCCTGGTCTTCAGCGTCTACCTCGTCTATCAGCAAACTCAAATCATGCGCCTGCATCATCAGGTCGCCGACCAGATTCAGTCGTTGGCCAAAGTCGAATCGCTGGCCTCCGAAGTTTATAAGCTCGCAGCCCTCGATCAACTCACCGGCCTTTACAATCGCCGCTCCGGTGAGCAGCGTCTCGCGCAAGAAATAAGCCGCGCGCAACGTCACGCTCGCCCCCTCACCGTTCTGCTAGTGGACGTGGACGGCCTGAAACAAATCAACGACAATCACGGCCACGCCGCCGGTGACACGCTGCTGAAAGGTTTTGCCGACCGCTTGCAACGCGCCATTCGCGGCTCCGATCTGGCAGTCCGCCTCGGCGGCGACGAATTCATGGCCATACTTCCGGAGTGCCGCTCGGAAGAAGTCCGCCACGTTCTTGGCCGCCTGGAAGGTCTCGAGTTCGACTTCGCTGGCGATAAAATCCGGCTGCAGTTCTCCCGCGGCTGGACCGACTACAAACCCGGTGAAACCGCCCAGGAATTTTTGCAGCGCGCCGATGTGGCGCTATACGAAAACAAACGCGCCGGAAAACGCTGCGCGGTGCCCGTTCACCAAGCTCCCGTGCCCCAATCCGCAGGCTGATGTTCGCGGTCTCCGTCGCGCGGATTGAAAAATGTTCCTGTCAGGAACACTGCCCGAAAAAACTCTTGCGCCCCTTTGGGGTTAACTCGTAAGATACGCCCCAGTTAGAGGAACGATACCCATGCCCAAAGAGAAGCCGAAGGTAAACATCGGGGAAGTCATCAAGTCTTACCGGGCCGACCGCGGCCTATCCCAGGGCGATATCGAGCGCCGCACCGGCCTGCTTCGCTGCTACCTCTCGCGCGTCGAGAACGGCCACACCGTTCCCTCGCTCGAGACTCTCGCGAAAATCGCCGAAGCCATGGAAATCTCACTCGCGGACTTCTTCCCCGGCAGCGACACTCCCGGCGATCGCGAAACGCGCAAAGTCCTTGGCGAGCTCTCCGAGGAAGAAATCCGCTTCCTAGCCGACATCAAAAAATATTCCACCACGCTTTCCGACGACGACAAAAAGCTAGTCCTAGCCATGATTCGCAAAATGGCTACCATCGCGCCGCCGCCATCGCGCGCCAACGCCAAGCCCAGCAACATCGGCCGCCGCCCCGAATTCTAATTGCGCCGCACCGATCAGCGACATGGGCGCTCTCGCCTGCGCGGTTCATTTCGCCACAGGATTCGCAACACCGCCGCCCTTCATTATCAGTGTTCATCTGGGTGCTCTTGAACTCCCCAACACCGCCGCCAACCACCCCTAGCAACGCAGGTCGCCAATTCGCTACAATAGTATTGCGATGACCATGAAGCGTCACAAAACCGTCGGTGTAAAAGTCGGCAAGATTCAAGTAGGCGGCGGCGCCCCAGTAGTGGTCCAGTCCATGACCAACACCGACACCGTGGACATCGCCTCGACCGCCCAACAATGCCTGGAACTAGCCCAAGCCGGCTCGGAATTAGTCCGCATCACCGTCAACATCCCCGAAGCAGCCGCCGCCGTCCCCGAAATTAAAAAGCGCCTGCTCGATAACGGCTGCGACGTCCCGGTAATCGGCGACTTCCATTACAACGGCCACGTGCTTCTCACAAAATATCCCGGCTGCGCCGCCGCCCTCGATAAATACCGCATCAACCCAGGAAACGTCGGCGCCGGCCAGCGCCGTGACGAGCAGTTCTCCACCATCTGCAAAGTAGCCCGCGACCACAACAAGCCTGTCCGCATAGGCGTAAATGGCGGCTCGCTCAATCAAGAGCTAGTCATGCGCAAAATGCAGGAAAACACCGACAAAGACCTAGGCAAGACCTCCGAAGAAATCATCAACGAATGCATGGTCCTTTCCGCGCTGCAATCCACAGAACTTGCTCTCGAATGCGGCCTGCGCAAAGATCAAATCATCATTTCCTGCAAAGTCTCGCGCCCGCACGATCTAATCGAGATTTATCGCGACCTGGCCGCCAAGACCGATCAACCCCTGCACCTAGGCCTAACCGAAGCCGGCATGGGCGCGAAGGGCCTGGTATGGTCTTCCGCTTCGATGGGCATTTTGCTGAATGAAGGCATCGGCGACACCATCCGCGTCTCCCTTACGCCCCGCCCCGGCGGCGATCGCCGCGACGAAGTCTACGCTGCCTGCGAACTCCTGCAATCGCTAGGCCTGCGCACCTTCGCTCCCAGCGTCACCGCCTGCCCCGGCTGCGGACGCACCACCAGCACCACCTTCCAGGAATTAGCCGAAAGCATTCAGGGATACATCCGCGACAAAATGCCCGAATGGAAGCGTCACTACGAAGGTGTAGAAGAAATGAAGCTGGCGGTAATGGGCTGCATCGTCAACGGCCCCGGCGAATCCAAAGCCGCCAATATCGGCATCAGCCTGCCAGGCACCGGCGAAGCCCCCCGCTGCCCAGTCTATGTCGATGGCAAACACTTCAACACGCTAGAAGGCACCTACGACGAACTCTCCGCCGCTTTCCAAAAACTAGTAGACGATTACATCACCACAAAATACCAAAAGCGCGAAACCCCGCTACCAGAAGTAACAGTCCCGCCGCCAGCCGCAACCGCAAAATCACCGCTCCGCGTACTGGCCTAGGTGTGGCACAGCCACTGTTGGCTGTGCTCTTCGGTTTTGTTCGGTGTTTCACAAATGATGGACTTTCCGCGCCCGAATAATCACACGTACCGAGTCGCATACTTCCGCACCATCAAAGCCATCGGCAACCCCACACAAAAAACATGAATCACGATCCCAATAATCATCAGCTTCAACTGAAACGGATATTTCACAGCCGCTGAGTACCGCACCACCACGAGCTGCATAAAGAAGTACACCGCAACGCCATACAAAACGCCCGAAACCACCGCCCGCCGCAACAAGAAAGAAATCTTCCGGCTCGAGGCGAAGTAAACCGCAGCAGCACCGAATGCAATCACAAACTGGCAAAACAATCCCAGCGCCGCAGTAGCCGCTCCACCCTGAAACGCAGCCCTACCCAGCAACCCCGCCGCAATCCCCTGCAGCAAATGCACCGGCGGCACGCCATAAACCAACCCATAAACCACCAGTGCCGCGGTAATATCCATCGCGCCGCAAGTCAACCCAGCCCACACAATCGCCATTCCGCTGCCAGCTCGCCGCGCCGCGAACGCCGTAGCCGCCGAGTTCATACACCCCTCCCCGAAGCGTCCTACGTGTTGTTATACGCGCGGACCTCGAAAAGGTTATTCGTGTCGCAAAGCCACCAGCGGATCCGTCCGCATTGCCCGCCGCGCCGGAATGTAGCTAGCCGCCAGCGCCACGCAAGTCAAAATCACCGCCACGCTAGCAAACGTCACCACGTCCGTCGGCTTCACGCCAAAAAGCAACGTCGCCATCAATCGCGTCAAAACCAGCGCGGCCACCACGCCCACTCCCACGCCCACGACCACCGCCCCAATCCCCTGCCGCATCACCAACTCCAAAATATCCCGCGGCTGCGCGCCCAACGCCACGCGAATCCCGATCTCCCGGGTGCGCTGTGCCACCGTAAACGAAATCAACCCGTACAATCCAATCATCGCCAGAATCAGCGCCAACGCCGCAAAACTTCCAATCACATACGACGGATAGCGCCGCAAAAACACTGCCGGCGTCTGATCCGTGAAATGTTCCATCGTCTGAGCCTGGATCAAGGGAAGCTGTGGATCCAGTTCATGCAACGCCGCCTGCGCCGAGCCTACAAACGCCGCCGGATCGCCCGCGGTGCGAACCATATATGCAAGATATGTCGAAGGCCCCTGCTCATTCGCGACGTAAATAATCGGCGTAGGCGGTCCCGCCAAATCGTCCTGCGAAATATTTCCCACCACTCCCACGATCTCGCGATACGGTTCTCTGGCATCAAACGTAAATCGCACGCGTTTCCCCACCGCCTCTTCGTTCGGGAAGAACTGCTTCACGAACGCTTTATTCACCATCATCACCCACGGTGCTTCCAAGGTGTCTGTTGCGGAAAAGAATCGGCCCGAAATCAGCGGCACATGCAAAGTAGAAAAATATCCTGAAGTTGCAGTAATGATGTCGCACTCATCTTCCTGCCCTGTCGCCGTCGGACGGCCCTGCACCAGAAACCGGATCGAGCCGCCACTTCCGCCAATCGGCAAAGCGCTGGTCACTCCAACGTCTTGCACGCCGGGCGTGTTGCGCAATTTTTCGCTGAACTGATGCTCGAACAACCGGGCGGCCGGACTATCTCCCGGATAATTCTTGTCGCTCGGATAGGAGCTGTCCGGCAAGTTCACCGAAAAAACCAGCAAATTGCGTATCGAAAAACCTGGATCCTGGTGCAGCAGCGCGCGCAGACTCTGCAACATCAGCCCTGCGCCGACCAACAGCACCAGCGACACCGCGATCTCCGCCGTCACCACTACGTTGCGCAACCGTGTATTCGCCGAGCTGGTGCCGCCACGCGACTCATCCTTCAACGCGTCGCTCACTCTGCTTTGCGGCATCGCCAGCGCCGGCGCCAGTCCAAAAAGAATCGCGGTCAGCAGCGTCACGCCGCAAAGAAATGCCAGCACCGGCAGATCGGTCCCCGCCTCACGCAGATTTGGCAGCGAGCTCAGCACCGGCTGCGGAATGGCGGCGATCAGCGCGCTCACGCCCCACCCCGCCGCTGCGAATCCCACGGCCGCGCCCAATGCCGCCAGCAAAATACTTTCCGTCAGCAGTTGCGCCAGCAGCTGTCCACGGCTCGCGCCCAACGCCGTGCGAATCGCAAACTCTTTTCGCCGCGCCGCTGCGCGCGTCATCATCAGGTTCGCTACGTTCGCGCAAGCAATCAGCAAAACGAATCCCACCGCGCCGAAAATTACCAGCAGCAATGGCTGCACTTGCCCCACGATTCTGTGCCGCAGCGTCTCTATGTTCACGAATACGGAACCGTCCTGCTGCGGATATTCGCGCGCCAGTTGCGCCGTGATTCCGTCCATCTCCGCGTGCGCCTGCGCCGCGCTCACCCCCGGCGCCAGCCGCGCAAACACGTTCAGCCAGCGAAGGTTTCTGCGCGTCAAGAGGTCTTGCGTTGGGTGCATCGGCACCCACAGCGGAAAACCGCTCGACGGCGCAAATTGAAAATCGCGCGGCAGCACTCCCACAATCGTCGCCGGTTTGTTGTCCAGCGTGACGGTGCGGCCAATCGCCTTCGGATCACCCCCGAAATCGCTGCGCCAGTAGCCATAGGTCAGCATCACCACGTGCGGCCCGTCGCCCACATTCTCGCCATCCACAAATGCACGCCCCAGAGCTGGCTTCACGCCCAGCGTGGAAAAGAAGTTCGGCATCACCTGCGTCGCAAAAACCGCCTTGGGCTCCCCGTTCCCCGCCAAAGTAAACGTGTCGAAGCTGAAAGCCGTCAAAGATTCGAAGCTCTTCGCCGTCTTCTGCCAATCCACGAAGTCCGCGTAGGAGCTATTGCGGTTTACCGCCTCGGTGTCCCGGGTCTGTGTACGCCCTTCCCCAAGGGTAATCAGGCGCTCCGGCTGGTAGTAAGGCAGCGGCCGCAGCAACGCCGTATACACCACCGAGAAGATCGCCGCGTTCGCCCCGATTCCCAGCGCCAGTGTCAGCACCGCGACGGCGGTGAATCCCGGACTCTTCGCCAATAGCCGGACCGCATGCCGCAAATTCCGCCACACACTTTCCATCGCCATACCTCCGCACACCCAGCGTTAGGAATCCGAGTCGCGATCCTGCTCTACCGAACCCAATGTACGTGGTAACTTCCCGTCGCGTCTTCCAGCGTCATCCGCAAGTGCCACTCGCCCTTGATCGCCTGAATATTCGTCGTATCCATGCTGGCTCGCTCGGTGGTCCTGATTTCTGTGCGCGTGGCTCCCGTCGGATCGATCAGTTCCCAGCGAACCCGGCCGTGCTTTACTTCGGCCGCGATGTTCAGATGCACCATTCGTGTCTCGTCATCCAGGGTGAAAAGATAGTCGCGAACGTCGGTCTGATTGGTGAAGGTTTCATCCTTGGTGATCTCCGGCGCAGGTGATGGAGCGCCCGCTGCCGCCGGAAGATTGTCGCCAGCGGTCACGCAGCTATAATTCACATCACGGTTGCCGTTCGGGGTATACGCGGTCGTGCTCGCGACTCCCGCTCCCAGCAAATAAACCGAAACTCCCACCAAACACGTGGCCCTCATTCCTCGGCGCAAACTTGTCCAGTCCGTGTTCATCGGCACACCTCCTCTTCGGGAAGATTCCGCAAGTTCGCTGCCAGGGAGTCAGCGCTACAAGTGCCGCTTTCACAGCGCGTTATGCGATAGGCGTGGCGGGGAACTTCAGCTTCGTGACCGCTTGTGGGAAGCGAGCGTCGTGCAGTCGGACACCCGACCGGCCTTTCAAATGCCCGCTGTATTCATCAGCACGACTCGCCAACCGTCGGGGTCTTCGAACGTGACGCCTTTTTCGGCCCAATACGAGTTCTCCGGCGGCACAGGTTCGTATCCGCGTTGCCCAAGGCGGTTGACCACTTTGCGGACCGCGTCACGATCGGGCATGTAAAGAACGAGCAAATTGTCGCGGCTCGGAACAGGGCACGGACTCCCGTCCGCGTGCTGAGTGAACTCCAAGTGCAGCTCGCGCCCAGGCAGTCCGAGCATGTAACCTGAATAGCCGTCGTGATCCTGAAACGACCCAACAATTTTTAGTCCGAGCCCTGCAGTATAGAATTGCACCACTTCATCCAGCTTGTCCGTCGGGCGCGCAAAACGAACTTGCGTCACGGGCATATCATTTGGCCACTCCGTTGTCATATTCGTTCCCTCGTCCGCAGCGCTTCCGTCTCCTTCTTGCTAGTCGCCACCGCTACCGATAGACTGGCCGCGTGCCTGACTTCAGCGCCGCGCGCTTACGGTACGCCACTCTCGCCGTGCGATTCAAATGAACGAACAAGCCACGCCTACCCTGCCACACACCGCCGGTAAGACCGGCTGGCAACTGGGCTTCTGGAGCCTGATCGTCACCCAATTCCAGAACGCCTTCAACGACAACGCCATCAAGTTCCTGGTGATTTACATCATCGTCGCCATGAATTTCCCGAAAGACACCCGGGAAAATCTGATCCTGGTGGTCGGCGCATTGTTTGCGCTGCCCTTCATTTTTTTCTCGATGGCTGGCGGAAATCTCGCGGACCGCTACAGCAAACGCAGCGTGGTAATCGGCACGAAGTTGATGGAAATCTTTGTAATGGCCGTGACCATTCTCGGCCTCTGGCTGCACAATTTGCCGCTCGAATGCGCCGCGGTATTTCTGATCAGCTCGCAGTCCGCTCTTTTCGGACCCTCGAAGTACGGTCTCCTCCCAGAGCTAGTGCCCGAACGAAAACTCTCCTGGGCAAACGGAATCATCGAGTTGGGCACCTTCCTCGGCAGCATTACCGCCGTAATGGCCGCTGGCTCTCTAGCCGAGCGCTATCAAGGACGCGAACAGATCGCCGGTTTGATCCTGCTGGGTTGCACGCTGCTAGGCCTCGCGACCAGCTTCGGCATCACGCACGTGCCGGCGGCGGACCCATCCAAGAAATTGCAATGGAATCCGATCGGCGACCTGGGCAAGCAGATGAAAATCATCCTCGCCGACCGCACGCTAGCCTGGGCCGTGATGGGCAACACGTATCTGTTTTTCCTGGCCGCGCTGCTGCAATTCACCATCATCATCTACGGCCACGACGTCCTGCGCGTGGACGAAACCCACATCAGCTACCTGCAAGCCGCGGTGGGAATCGGCATCGGAATCGGCAGCGTCGCGGCGGGATATCTTTCCGGCGGCAAGATTGAATATGGCTTGATTCCCCTCGGCGCTCTCGGCATGACCGTCTTCGGCGCGCTCCTCTACTTCAACGCGCCCAGCGCTGCTCTCTCGCATTGGCTGGTATCAGCGACCTCGCACGTTGGCTGGCCCATCCTCGAGCGCTTATCCGCATTTTTTGCGCGGCTTGTACATCTTCGTATCCCCGATCTCGGCCTGCTCGGATTCTCCGGCGGCTTCTTCGCGGTCCCGCTGAACGCGCTGATCCAGCACCGCCCGCGTCCCGACCAGAAAGGCGGCGTAATCGCCGCCGCAAACTTCTGGTCGTTCGTCGGCATCTTCGTAGCAGCCGGCGCCTACAACATCTTCTCCGCGCGATTCCACCAATCGGCCGCCGCGATCTTCCTCGACGGCGCCATCCTCACCGCCGTAATGACCGGCTACTCAATCTACTTGCTGCCCGATTCCCTCCTCCGCTTAGTCCTCTGGATGGCCACGCACTCCGTCTACCGCATCCGCGTCGAGGGCCGCGAAAACATCCCCGAAACCGGCGGCGCCCTTTTCGTAGCGAATCACATGTCGCTGGTAGACGCCCTGCTCCTAATCGCCTCCACCGACCGCCCCATCCGCTTCCTGATCTTCAAAGACATCTACGACCAACCCTACATCAAGCCCTTCGCCAAAATGATCGGCGCAATCCCCATCTCCTCGCAGCTCCGCCCCCGCGACATGATCCATTCCCTCCGCGAAGCCAGCGACGCCATCCGCAACAACGAAATCGTCTGCATCTTCGCCGAAGGCCAAATCACGCGCATCGGCCAATTACTCCCCTTCCGCCGCGGCACGGAACGCATCATGAAAAACCTGGACGCCCCCATCGTCCCCGTAAATCTCGACGGCGTCTGGGGCAGCATCTTCAGCTACGAACGCGGCCGCTTCATTTGGAAAATGCCGCGCAAAATTCCCTACCCTGTCACAGTCAGCTTCGGCAAGCCCATGCCGCCCGCCACCACAGCCTTCGAAGTCCGCGAAGCCGTGCAGGAACTCCAAAGCGCCGCCTACCTCCACCACAAAAGCCGTATGTACACGCTCCCGCGCTCGCTGATCCGCACTGCGCATCATTACCCCTTCCGCTTCGCCATGGGCGACAAACGCCGCCCGCGCATGAGCTGGGGCAGCGCCTTACTCAGCGCCATATTTCTCGCCCGCCGCCTCCGCGGAACCTGGAAAAACCAGGAAATGGTCGGCATCCTACTGCCGCCGTCAGTCCCCGGCGCGCTGGTAAATTTCGCCGCCGCGCTAAGCGGAAAAATCCCGATAAATCTGAATTACACCGCCTCCAACGAGACCCTCGCCTCCTGCGCCGACCAATGCAAAATCGAAACAGTAATCACCACCAAGCTCCTGCTAGAAAAAATCCCGCTGCAAGTCCCCGGCAAAACCATCCTGCTAGAAGAAGCAGCCGCAGCCCCGCGTTTCCTAGAACGCATGACCGCATTATTCCTCTGGTTCCTGCCAAGCAAGCTCCTCGAACGCGCCCTAAGCGCCCAAGGCAAAACAAAATCCCTGGACGATCTAGCCACCATAATCTTCTCCAGCGGCAGCACGGGCGAACCCAAAGGCGTGATGCTCACCCACTACAACATCATGTCCAACATTGACCAGATGGGCCAAACCTTCATGCTAGCCAAAGGCGACGCGCTCCTCGGCGTCCTCCCGTTCTTCCACTCCTTCGGATTCACAGTCACGCTCTGGCTCCCCGCAGTCATGGGCATAGGCGTAGCCTTCCATCCCAGCCCGCTAGATCTAGTAGCCGTCAGCGAACTAGTCCGCGACTATCGCGTCACATTCCTCCTAGCCACTCCCACTTTCCTGCAAGCCTACACGCGCCGCTGCCTTCCCGAAGATTTCGGCAGCTTGCAATATGTAGTGGTAGGCGCCGAAAAGCTGCCCGAACCGCTGGCGCTAGCCTTCGAAGATCGTTTCGGCATCCGTCCGCTGGAAGGCTACGGCGCCACAGAATGTTCACCAGTAGTCGCGGTAAACACGCGCGACTTCCGCGCCCCCGGTTTTCGCCAGATCGGCGCAAAACGCGGCCGCATCGGCCATCCGCTCCCCGGCGTCAGCGTCCGAATCGTGGATCCCGAAACGCACCAGCGCCTCCCGGTGAATACTCCCGGTCTGATGCTGGTTCGCGGCCCCAACGTAATGAAAGGCTATCTAGGCAAGCCCGAGAAAACCGCCGAAGTCCTGCAAGACGGCTGGTACGTCACCGGCGACATCGCCGCCCAAGACGAAGACGGCTTCCTATCCATCACCGATCGCCTAAGCCGCTTCAGCAAAATTGGCGGCGAAATGGTCCCGCACATAAAAATCGAAGAGAAGCTGCAAGAACTAGCCGACTCCGCCGAAAGACAATTCGTAGTAACCGGCGTCCCCGACGGCAAAAAAGGCGAACGCCTGGTAGTGCTGCACACGCTAGAGCCAGAAGCCGTGAAGCCGGTAATCGAAAAACTAGCCAAGTCCGACCTGCCAAATCTCTGGACCCCGCGCGCCAACCAGTTCTTCCACATCGATGAGTTGCCGCATCTAGGTACAGGCAAGCTAGACTTGCGCCGAGTCCACGAAATCGCGCAAGAAAAGTCGTCGGGCGAGACCGCGTAACTTCTGATTGGTGAGTAGTGATTGGTGGGAGGACCGCATGCTGCGCAACTGGCAGCGAGGAATTTACGCAATGCTAGCGCTAGCCGCGCTGACGGCCCCAATCGCGCGCGTCGGCTACTCGCAGGGCAAATCAAAAGACCCGAAAGTAGTCCTCGATTTGGACAAGACCCCGCCGCCCGCAAAAGATTCAATCGAATCAACCGAGCCCTTCGGCAAAACCTGCAGCGCCTTCGCCCCGTCCCGCGACGGCTACCGCAACTTCGACGACCCGGTTTCCATCGCAGACTTAGTCGGCGCACCCATCGAGACAATCCGCGTCCGCCGCTACAACGACGCAAAAGACAAACCAGACAAAGAAGAAGCCCGCAAGCAAGTAGAAAAAGTCCTGAAATCCGAAACCACGGAAGAATCGCGCTACGAGCCCTGGGACGAAGCCGTCTCCGCAAACCTGGTGGCCAAAACCGAATTCTTCGACCACACCAAAGGCGTCCTAGAAGCCTCAGGCGAACACGTCTGCTTCTCAGACTACAGCGGCCTGGTCTGGTGGGTCCGCACCACCCCGCCGCCAGAAACCAAGTAGCGATACCGCTTGCGCCTCCAGGACCAAGTTGCTACAATTGTTATAACAAAGGACGAATTGATGCTCGAACTCAAAGTTCGCAAAATAGGCAATTCCCTGGGTGTGGTGCTGCCTAAGGAAGCGGTGAACCGTCTGCAAGCGGATGACGGCGACCGGCTGTTCCTCATCGAAGGTCCGAACGGCGCCTATCAACTCACTCCCTACGATCCGGAATTCCAGAAGAAAATGAAAAAGGCCGAGGAAATCATCGGCCGCTATCGCAACACTCTCCACACGCTCGCCAAGTGACAAAACACACGCGGCCCCGGCGGCCCGTTTGGATCGACGAGCGGGACGCCCTCGCTATTCACCATCGCGTTCTGGCTCTCGATGGCGGTCCCGCAGGCGTTCGTGATCATGCGCTGCTGCAATCCGCGCTCGCAAAGCCGCGCCAACTCCACGCGTACGGAGACAATCCGGACATCGTGGACATGGCTGCTGCCTACGCCATTGGGATTATCCGTAACCACCCGTTTCTCGACGGGAACAAACGCACAGGCTTTGTCATCGGCGTGCTCTTTCTCGAAATCAATGGCTATCGTTTCAACGCCACGGAAGAGGCCGCCGCACAAGTTGTCTTAAACCTCGCCGCTGGACAGATCGAGGACGCCGCCTTCGCGGCTTGGATGCGCGCAAACGTCAAACGGCAATAACCATTCGTCTGGGAAGAACAGGTGAGGTTCGAAAGCCTGCTGAGGTGGGTCACTCGACATTGGCGGCCCAACTGATCTCGGATTTGACCACGAAACTAGGAACACAGGTTCATGGAAACGCTTACGACAGCTGTTTACATAACATGGCAGGAGCTTTTTGATCACAGGCCTACGGTCGACGAAGTGCTAGACGTAGTCCGGACGCTGGACCGACAGTCCACCTTAATTCTCTTTGCCCGTATCGAAGCGATGCTCTTTCTCGACCGGACCAGGCGATCGGCACCAGAAACCATAGCCTTGGCTAGCTTCCTCGTGTCGAATTCCTGGGACGACGAAGTACTCGATCGAGCAAAGGCAAGAATGGGTAGGGAGCGTTTGGACTTCAGGCTTCCGTTCCACTCTCAACAGATTCTGGCGATGATGAAGTGGGTCGTTCTCCATTCGCCACCCAACGGCGGGTTCGATCCCGGCGACGATCTGCAAACGCGATACGCGCTAGGTAGAGCTTTAGTCAAGACTAGTGCACTGTAACAGCTGAAACGGTAGTATGATGGTGTTCATGGAGAACACCATCGTGCTGACGGATTCGGAACGTCTGGAACTGAACCAGCGAGCGGCGAGCCGTAGCGGGCGTGCCGATGACGCGCGGAGGGCGCGGCTGATGTTGTTGCTGGAGGCAAACCATACCTGGGTCGCGATTCGCGACAAACTGGACTGCAATGATGCGTTTATCAGTCGCTGGAGCAAGCGATTTCGGGAAGAGCGGCTGGCCGGGCTGTTCAGCAGACACGCTGGCCAAGAGGCCACCACGCTGACTCCTGCCCTGGAGGCGCGCATTTTGCAATGGACGCTCAAGCGTACGCCGCCGGACGGGACGACGCAGTGGAGCACGCGCAGGCTGGGAACGCAGCTCAAGGTCAGTCACATGATGGTGGCGCGGGTGTGGGCCAAGCACGGGCTCAAGCCCCAGCGGCTGGACCGTTACATGGCCACCAACGATCCGGACTTTGAGCAGAAGGCCGCCGACATCATTGGGCTGTATCTGAACCCGCCAGCGCATGCGGCGGTGTTCTGTGTGGATGAAAAGACGGCGATTCAGGCACTCGACCGCAAGGATCCGGTGTTGCCACTTTCGCCCGGACGCGCCGAGCGGCACGGCTTTGAGTACTTCCGGCACGGCACACTGTCCCTGTACGCGGCGTTCGACACCAAGACCGGCGAGGTGCTCGGCAAAACGGCTGTGCGTCACACTTCTGCGGAGTTCGTCGCCTTCCTGGCAGACATCGTCGTCAACCAGCCGCGCGGCAAAGAGATCCACGTGATTGCCGACAACCTCTCCGCCCATAAGACGGGACAAGTCGAAGACTTTCTGGCTCGACATCCGAAGGTTCACTTGCATTTCACTCCGACCTATTCCTCCTGGCTCAATCAGATCGAACTCTGGTTCGCCAAGATCGAGCGCGACGTCATTGCGCGCGGTGTATTCACGTCGGTGCCCGATTTGCGGAGCAAGCTCATGAAGTACATCCGGCACTACAACAACGCGCCCAAGACTGTGAAGTGGCGCTACTTTGACCCTACACGTCGCATTACTCCCGGTTCAGCTGTTACAGTCCACTAGTAGCCTCTTGATGTCACCCGCCTCTAGGAATCTAGTGGAAAACGCCCGCCGTAAGCCGTCCGTAAGGGCATGTTTGGGACTACAACTGTCAGTCGGGTCGGGGAACGAAATAAACAACCCGCCACCGCTGCTGAATGGTTCTGTCCGAAGCACGGTGATGTACGAACAAATTCTAAAGGGCTCACCCTTTCCGATTGACCTCAGCGCCGTTCTGCAGAGAGAAACGGGGCTATCGCTGGACTCCTACGTTGACTTGACCCTTGGTTCGCTGACCAATTTCCTAGGTCGGTCGCCCGAGGAACTGAGAACCGATGGGTCGTTGAGCATCTTCAACGTCCATAACTACTTTGGCACCTCAATTTCGCCCGAGATATCACGCAAGTTTTGGGACTTGGAGTCCTCAAATATCGACGACCTGAAGCACACCATTCTGTCTGAAGCAGGATTGGTAGCTCACCAAGACTTCACAGCCTTTAGGAAGAAACCATTCTTGCGATTAGGGCCCGATACCGCGATTTGTCTCGTGCCGCACTTCGTGCAAGAAAAGCTCGAAATCGGCGGTGCATTCGATAGGTCGAAGCAACACCATTTGATGTAAATCTGCTCGGTAAAGGTGGTGTTGGCATGAGACCAGGGATGCGGTTTGGGCTTTCTGCAGTTGAGAAGCGTGACGTTTGGAGCCGCTGGAAGGCGGGACAGTCGTTGCATGAGATTGGGCGCGCTTTTGACAAGGCACACAGCTGCATTCGCGCCGTGTTGTTACCTCGCGGAGGGATTCCTCCCGCTGCTCGTCGCCGCTCGCGATGGGCGCTCACCTTCGCGGAGCGAGAGGACATCTCCCGAGGGATCGCTTCTGGTTCCTCGATTCGTGAGATAGCACGAGGTCTGGACCGAGCGGCCTCCTCCGTGTGCCGCGAGGTCGCTCGCCATGGCGGCCGTCCTGCCTATCGTGCCCCTGATGCCGATCACCAAGCTTGGGTTTCGGCCTTGCGGCCGAAGAAGTGTCTGCTGGGTGTCAACCGCAAGTTGCGGAACCTGGTTGCGAGTAAACTGATCCTGGACTGGTCGCCCGAGCAGATTTCCGGGTGGCTGAAGAACCAGGATCCCAACGACGAGAGCCTGCGCGTGTCCCACGAAACGATTTACCGTAGCCTGTTCATTCAGGCTCGGGGCGCATTGAAAAAAGAGCTGATGGACCATCTGCGGTCGAAGCGGCGCATGCGCCGCTCGCGTCATTCCAGCGAACAGGGACAGTCCCGCGGGCAGATCGTCGATGCCATCTCGATCCGCCAAAGGCTTGCGGAAGTGGAAGACCGAGCGATTCCTGGTCATTGGGAAGGTGATCTGCTGGCCGGTGGAAAGAACAGTTATATTGCGACTCTGGTGGAACGTCATTCGCGCTTTGCCATGCTGATCCAGGTGCCGAGCAAAGAAACGGAAGCGGTGGTTGCTGCTTTAACTCAACATGTTCGCAAACTCCCTGCTGGGCTAAAACGTTCGCTGACCTGGGATCGCGGACTGGAGATGGCCAAGCACAAGGAGTTTACGGTAGCCACGAATGTGCAAGTCTACTTCTGCGATCCACAAAGTCCCTGGCAACGCGGCAGCAACGAAAACACCAATCTGCTCCTGCGGCAATACTTTCCGCGAGGCACCGACCTGTCTGGTTTTTCGCAAGCGCAGCTCGACCATGTCTCGCTGCGCTTGAATCAACGACCCAGAAAAACATTGGGATTCGAAACTCCCGCGAGTAAACTTCGCGCCAGTGTTGCGTCGACCATCTGAGCCGGCAGCCTTTTTTGGACAATCACCAACGGCTTATCTGGCGCAGAACGAAAAGCGGCGTTTGATACGTGGGGAAAACTGTTCGAGACTTACGTGCATCGAACGATCGAGACCGCAGTTGACCCGCACGTCGAGACGTTTATCTCCAATCCCAACTTTGCGGGGAAGAAACACCATCATGAATCGTTCGATGGTCTACTGCTGGCGGAAGACAAATGCGTCGTATTTGAATGCAAGGGTGGATTCTTGTCGGGCTCGGCGAAGTATGCTGACAATTTAGAAGCATACGTCACGGAGCTCGATAAGAAGTTCGGAAGCGGGGAGAGAGCTGGTGTAGAACAGCTCACAAGAAAAATCAGTGAGGTATTCGCACGCAGGCCATCCGAGCGTCGGAGCGTGGAGAACGCGAACCTCACCGCTGTTAAGACCATCATCCCGGTATTGGTAGTCCAAGACGGCTTTGTAAGCTCGCTCTTTACGACACCGTGGCCAGCAAAAACGTTTCGCGATCAGATGCGAAAAATTGCCGATTTGGATCGAAGGGTCGTTTTAACCAGTCTTCTTGTTCTCCATGTCGAAGATGTTGAGACGCTTGCCGCTTACGCGAAAAGCGGCGTGATCTCGTTGACTCAGTGTCTAGCCGACATCAGCCAAATGGGAGATCCGCGGCCTGGGCGACTGTTTTCATTCGATATAGCTTTCCGAAGCTACCTTGGCGACCGCCGCGTCTCGGGCGTACGCGCGGGGGCGTTGGACAAACAGTTCGTCGAGTTGTTGGATCGCTTATGTCTTCGAATTTTCGGGCATCGCTTCAATACAGACGAACAACCCCACTAGGAAAAGCACATTGTCGAAGGCCGAGTAGTTACGAATACGGACATCCCTTGGCTTTGATCGCTTCTGTTCTAGCTGTTGATAATTCGCGTTTCGGCGTTGCGTTGAAACCATTCGCAGCGGGATTCTTGCCATTCGCGGGTTTTGGGTTGATCGGGTTTGCGTGGTGGCTTACATTGGCGATGCTGGAGAACATTCGGCATGGTGATACATATCTACAATTCGACGTTGTGGCTAACGGCGGCGGCGCCGGGCTGGGATTGTGGCCGAATGGTCTTTAGTCCCTCCTCGTAACGATTCCTTCGATCGCAGCCGTTAGCCCTAAAAAACTCAAGGATGGATGAGTGTATCTGTCCGCGGGCGCTGCGCTGCCCTGCCCGGCGACCGTTTTCATTCCGCGCTAGCTACTACCGGCGCGCATTCCGAAGCGGCCAAACGCCGCTTCTTAGATCGGATAAAGGCTATGAGCGTAAAGGTGAAAGGCGGAACGCCGGTGCAGGGGCCGTCCTTGTGCGAGAGCTGCACGCAGGCCCACATCGTTCGCGGCTTCCGCGAAAGCGAATTGCTGGTGGTGTGCCAAGCGACCTACCCGGAGCGTCAGGTGACTTTCGCCGTCCGGGAATGCTCGCGGTACGTCAGCATGACCAGCCACACGCTGGTGGAGATGCAGAAGATCGCCTGGCCCTTGACGCCGCGCACCCCGCGACAGGCCGGTTTCATCGCGCCGGCCGGCGATGAGGATAAAAACGCCAGCGAGATCGAACTCGTGCTGGACGAAGAGCAATAGGTCGGCCCGCCCGGCACGAGTCCACGGACCACAAGTCGAAGCGTGAACGCAGCGACGCGGAAATTGCGAACGAAGGAGCGGTGACTTTCCCGCCCTTCGAGCAACAGGCAGCCGATTTCCGCGCCGCCGCTGCCGCACGCCAGGCTTGTGGGACGTGTCAGACGCGGCGGCGGTCCTGCCTCCGCACACAATCCAAATCTCGTCATCGCTCCAGTGCCGTCAGGCGCGGCACAAACCTAGCCCGGCGCGTAAGCGCCGGGAAAAAGACGGCGCGCAGCGCCATTCCTTTCGCGGTGCCGTTCCCGCGAGCCTTTGACTTGCTGCTCCCGCGCCCGGAAGCGTCCGCGTGACACACGGCCTATCCGCTTAGGTTTAGTAATCACTAGGTAAATGTGATAAAAAAACCCGGGGCCACTTTTCCGCCCCACTGAGGACGCATCCTGAGAACCGCTACACCGGCGACGGGCCGCCCACTCCAGTCATCAGGGAAATCTGTCGGAAAATTCCGCCCCGCGCGCCCCACCTCTAGCCCGACTCGGCGTCCCGCCGCCCCAAAACCTCATGTAACATCCGGACTGCAATGTTACATCCCCGCTCTAATCGACAATGACTGCCGATCACCGCGCAAAATCAATCGCCAACCCCGCCGATTAGAATCCGCTATATCTCCTACAAAACAAACACCCGCACCCCAAATCAATCGCCAACAAATGCACACTTTGCATCCCGCGTTCTTTGCGGGACCAGCCCCTTCCAGAATCACGCATTCCAGCATTTCGAATCGTCACAATCAACACGCTGCGCCGGCCCTCGCTCTTCACTCATCGTTGATCACTCGTCACTGCCGTTCCAATCGTCACACCCCGCGATTAGAAAACGCTATATCTCATAGAAAACAAACACTCGACACACGTTCTAATCGTCAGTTTTTACAAGTTTCCGCAAGCCACCAACGCCGAATCGCAAACGCGGATCGCCCGCCGCAAGTCCCCAGCAAAATCGTTTCTAATCGACAATGGCAGATATTAGAAATCACCAAAAACCCAATAAAAACGCACCTTCTCGTCGTTCTAATCGACACAAAAACGCGTTATTTGCATCTCCGGTTTCAGGAGTCCGATGGACTCCACCGGAGTCCTGCCATCGGACCCGGATGGGGTAGCGGGACGCGTTTCCACGCGCCTAGAAAACGGCCAGTTTCACGTGCAGGAACTTTCTGGGGTCTTTGCGGAAGTCAGCGATCAGCAAACGCAGGTCTCCGCTCATTCCGGTCAGGTTGTCGTAAAGCGCCGGGTCGCTGAAGAATTTCCCGGCAGTCCCCTGATTGGAATTGAGTTTGGCGGTGGCTTCTTTGACCTCCGCCGAAGCGTCGCGCAGATTGTTGTAAAGCGCGTCGTCGGTGGCTAGCTTGCCGAGGGAGCCTTTGCCGGCGCGGACGTCGCTGAGGACGCCGTTGCCATTGTCCAGGAAGGATTTAGCGCTGTTATAAACGGCCGGATCGTAGATCAATTTCCCCGCCGTGCCCTTCTGCTCTTTCACGGCGCCGAGGACGTCATTGACGTTGTCCACGGTGGTGTTGACTTTGTTGTATAGCTCGTCGGACACGATGAATTTTCCGGCAGTGCCCTTCCCCTGCTGGATGTTAGACGCGACGTCATTGAGCCGCGCGACGGTTGCGTTGAGATTGTTGTAGAGCGCGGGATCTTTGATGAGTTTGCCGACGGTGCCCTGGCCATTCTGAACCTGGTCGGCGATGCCCTTCAGGTCGGTGGAGACGACGTTCAAAGTATCGAGCAGCGCGGTGCCGCGCTCGACCATTTCCGTCATCGCGATGGCGGGAGCGCCAGGAATCGTGCTATTGGCCGGCAGCGGCGTGCCGGTGAGGCCGCGTTTGATCGTGACATACCGGTCGCCCAACAGACCTTCGGTCACCAGGCTCGCGGTAGAGTCGGTGCGGACGTCCTTCTGGAATTTTTTGTCAATGCGCAGGATGAGCTGGATGCTCTGCGTACGGTCACCGGGATGCGGATTCAGCCCGATCTGCTCGACGTTGCCGATCGAGACGCCGTCCAGGCGCACTGGTGCCCCGGAACTGACGCCTTCGACTTCGGGCAGATACGTGTAGAGGCGGTATTTCGGTCCGAGAATTCCCGCGCCGGTAATATAAAAGATCGCCACCGCCAGAATAAACAGGCCCGCGAGCACGAAGAGACCTACCCGCAGTTCCGTCCAGCTTAGCTGCTTGCGTTGCGCCATGACCTTGCCTCCTCAAAGATTGCCGACTGCTTGGTGCTAACTTCAGATTTCAGATGCGGAGATCATTCCGCTGAAGCCAGAAACTTTTTAAGGTATTCATCTTTAGTGCGCAGCAGCTCGTCGGCCGCGCCTTCCCAGTAGATTTTGCCTTCGCGCAGGACTAGCACGTTGGTGGCGCGCGCCGGGTTGCCGTCGCGGATAGCGTCGGCGGCTTTTTCGCGCGCGGCCAGGGCCTCTGGCGAGGCCGGATTGGAGTTGACATCGCGTTTACGTTCGCCGCCGGGGTCAACGCCATTGCCGTTGCCTTCGCCGAGCAGTGAGACTACGCGGCCGCTGTTCTTGTCGAAGCGAAAATTGGCAAGGCCGAAGGCGTCTTGCACGCGATGCGTAGCCAGCAGCGAAGTCACATCCTGCAAATCGCGGCCGCGGAGAATCAGCGTGATGATTGTTTGCGACGTGACAGGATCGAGGCCTGCAGTGGGCGAATCGTAAAGGACGACCGGCGGACGATCTACGAGGGCGCGGGCGATGGAGACGCGGCGGCGCATCCCGCCGGAGAGTTCGGCGGGAAACTTTTCTATGGCCTGCTCGAGTTCGACGAAGCGGAGGGCTTCGCGCACGCGCTGGTCAATTTCGGTTTCGTCCATGGCTTCTTCGCGCAGCCGGAAGGAAACATTATCGGCAACGGTGAGCGAATCGAAAAGCGCGCCTTCCTGAAAGACGAAACCGATCTGGCGGCGGAAATTCAGCAGCTCTTTTTCGGGCATCTCGCTGATGTCGTGGCCCATGACGAGGACTTGGCCGGCATCGGGAAGAATCAGGCCGGCGGCGAGGCGCATAATGATGGTCTTGCCGGTGCCGGTTTCACCGAGGAGAACTTTAGTTTCGCCGGGAGCGACGTCGAAGGAGATGCCGCGAAGGACGTCGCCTTCGTCGAAGCTGAGGTGGACGTCGCGGAAGGAGATTAGCGGCTCGCCGGGAACGAGTTCGACCTGTTGCGATGGGTTCTCGCGGTGGAGCGGCCGCCGCAAGGCGTTCGCGAGATTCGAGGGAGGGTCGGGCGGCGGAACGTCGCGCGTCATGCGTGGAATTATAAATGGAAACCGTGGGATTCGGGCGGGAGATCGCTTTGGGCGACGCTGGGACAGAAGTCAAAGCCTTTAACAGGGAGGACACTGAGAACTGCGAAACAAGAGGACACAGAGACGAGGCGGCGGCGCGCGGTTTCTGCCTCATGTGGGACCAAATCGAAGAGAGACCCTCGCGACATTTGTAATTCTAAAGGTTGAACATATAGAGGAGCAGCCGGGAGAGGAAGAAGTCAACTACGAGCACCCAGACGGAGGCGACGACTACCGCGCTAGTTGTGGCGCGGCCGACGCCTTGGGTGCCGCCGCGGACGCGGAGGCCGCGGTAGCAGCCAACCGTGGCGATGATGAGACCGAAGACGATCGGCTTGGCCATGCCTTGCACGACGTCACCCACCGCGAGGGAGTGGACGGCTCGCGTCCAGAATTGCACGGCGCCGAGGCGCAACGTCGAGTATGCGACGACGAATCCGCCGCAGAGGCCGACGAAATCGAAGACGGCGGTGAGCAACGGGACCATTAATACAGTGGCGATGACGCGGGGCATCATCAGTTTGCGAATGGGGTCGGTGCCGAGGGCGCGCATTGCGTCTACTTGTTCGGTGACGACCATGGAACCTAGTTCGGAGGCCATGCCGGAGGCGTTCCGGCCTGCCACGAGCAGCGCGGTGACTGCGGGGCCTAGTTCGCGGACTAAAGCGAGCGCTACGGCGTCGCCGGTGAGGGCAGTTTCACCGAAGCGCTGGAATTGCGCGGCGGTCTGCAAGACCATGACGCCGCCGATGGACAGGCTGGCGAGAATAATGATGGGAAGCGAGCCGACGCCGACGATGTCCATTTGCTCGAGCGTGTCCATCCAGTAGTGCGGCTGCGTGGGGATGTACTTCAGAGCCTGCATGACCAGGAAGAAGTAGTCCTGCACGGCCGCGACTTGGCCCTTCAAGGCATCGGAGAGAATCGAAGAGAGCGATGAGGTGGGACTGGCGTCGGCCATTTTGAGCGACACGGCGCATCGCGGTGAGGCGCGGCTGCGCCGAGTCATTGGCAGCGTAACGGCTGAGCCGCGTCGCGTCAAGCGGACATACTTGTGGGTTCGTCGATCAAGTGATCGCGAGAAGCGCTGCTGAGCTTAGTGTGGAGCGTCCTGCGTTACCCGCGGGGTCGCAGCTGGCGTTGTGGCTGGAACTGCATCCGTTTGCCTATCGAACTCGAAGGTGCACGGGTTGATTGCACGGGATATCGGAGGGCTGATCACCCGGTGCGAGATTCAGACTTCGTGGGGAACGACGAACTGGGGGGCGTCGGAATCGAATTCAGCTGTGCTGGGTTTAAAGAAGCGCCACGCTTCGGTCCGTGTGCCGCTCGGGAAGACCAAGAATCGGTAGCCGCCGGATAGGGCCAAGCAGAACCCTCCCGACGAGTCCGCCTGGACATCTTCGACGACTAACAGATTCGTTGCATTGGCAATCTGCCTTGTATTTTCATCGTAGCCTTGCAGCTGTTCACGCAAGATTCCTTCCTGGAGGCTGAGGCCTTTTTCCCAATCAAACGAATCGTCCACTGCGTCACCTTTTTCGTAGGGATCGTATAGATCGTGACTGCCCGTGATAATTCCTGCGTCGTTCTCCAGCCGCCAGGGGCACTGTATGTGTAGCGCATATTCGCCAACGACGCCGCCACGGGCCAGTGAGTGCGACTTCCCGAATTGCAGAACTCTCATATCGGCGGCTAACGACGTGCGGGACAATTTTAGACCGATTAATTTTTGGAGGTTGGATTTTATTTCGTCTGCAATATTACTCATCGCATAATCCCTACTCGCGTCGTGTGAACGGCCGAGCGCGCCTACATTGTAAATTATCCCGTCGAACATCGCGGCACTAGCTTTACGGACGTGCGGGTGTCCGGTAGAATCTTGCATTCGCGCCTGCTTGTTGGGCTCGGCTATTACATGCTGCGATTCGTTACTGCGGGGGAGTCACACGGGCAGGCTTTGATCGCCTGGATTTCCGGGTTGCCGGCGGGGATGCCGGTGGATCTGGAATTTATTCAGCGGGAACTGCATCGGCGGCAACTGGGTTACGGGCGCGGCGGGCGTCAGCGCATCGAAAAGGATGCGGCGGATATTCTGGCGGGTGTGCGTCACGGAAAGACGATCGGGGCGCCAATCGCAGTGCGCATCGAGAATCGCGACTGGAAAAACTGGGAGAAGGCGTTGCCGGTCGAGGCTGCGGTGGAAGACACCGAAGGCGTCGAGGGTGGCAACGACACGGCCGGGAGCGAGCGACCGTTGACGGCGCCGCGTCCGGGGCACGCGGATCTGGCCGGGGCGCTGAAATTCAATTTTCATGATGCGCGTTACGTGCTGGAGCGTGCTTCCGCGCGAGAGACAGCGGCGCGCGTCGCGGCGGGAGCGTTTGCGAAATTGCTTTTGCGCGAATTCGGGGCGGCGGTGCTGAGCCACACGATCGCGGTGGGCCATGTAAAGATGGAGCGCGAAGCCAGCTGGGAAGAAATCACCGGCGCGTGCGAGAATCTGGAATCGCCGCTGCGTTGCGTGGATGCGAAGACGGAAACGCGGATGAAGGCGGAAGTGGATCACGTCCTGCGCGCGGGCGATTCGGTGGGCGGGATATTTGAGGTTGTGGCGCATGAGATTCCGCCGGGACTCGGGAGCCACGCGCAGTGGGATGAGAAACTGGATGCGCGGATCGCGCGGGCGGTAATGTCCATTCAGGCAGTGAAGGCCGTGGAGTTTGGGACGGCGATCGCGAATGCCGCGAGTTACGGGTCCGAAGTGCAGGACGAAATTCGCTATGACGATGCCCGGAAGAGATTTGCGCGCTCTTCGAATCGCGCGGGCGGGCTTGAGGGCGGGATCACCAACGGAAGCGACGTGGTGGTTCGTGGGCATCTGAAACCGATTTCGACTTTGCGGCGGCCGTTGTTGACGGCAGATTTGAAGACGAAGCAAGCGGTGAAGGCGGCGTACGAGCGGTCGGATGTGTGCGTGGTGCCGGCGGGCGGAGTGGCGGGCGAGGCGATGGTGGCGTTTGAATTGGCGGGTGCATTTGTGGAGAAGTTTGGCGGGGATTCGATGGGAGAGATGCGGCGCAATTTCGAGGGGTATGCGGCGCAGCTGGATCGGTTTTGATGAAAAGTAATTGGTAATTAGTGAGTGGTGATTGGTGAAGGCGGGAACTGACTGACGATGATTCATCCGATAGTGAAATATGGCGATCCGGTATTGGAGACGCCGACGAAGCGCGTCGAGAAATTCGACGATGATTTGCAGAAGCTTGTGGCGGACATGTTCGAGTCCATGTACGCGGCGGCGGGAGTGGGATTGGCTGCACCGCAGATCGGCGTCGGCACGCGGATCACCGTGATTGACGTCTCGAACGGGAAAATTCCCGAGGCGAAAATCGTGCTGGCGAATCCGGAAATTACTTATGCGGACGGGACGCAGCGCGAGGAAGAAGGCTGCCTTTCGATTCCGGGGTTTCGCGGATACGTGGAGCGGCCGCTGTACGTGACGGTGCGCGGCCAGGACGCACAAGGAAATGAATTCGAGCGCAAGGGCGAGGGATTGCTGGCGCGCGCGTTTTGCCACGAGATTGATCACCTGAACGGAGTGCTTTTTGTCACGCACCTGAGCATGCTGAAGCGCGACATGATCCGGCGGAAGATCCGCAAGATGAAAAAAGCCGGCGAGTGGTAGGCGATTCGTGCCGCCGCTGAGGATTGTTTTCTGCGGCACCCCGGCGTTCGCAGTTCCTGCCTTGCGCGAATTGATCGCGCGTCCTGAATTCAAAATCGAGGGAGTGGTAACGCAGCCGGACCGTCCGCGGGGGCGGGGCGGTGAGATTTCTGCTTCGCCGGTGAAGGCGGAGGCTCTTGCGGCGGCGATTCCTGTTTACCAGCCGGCTAAAATCCGCGCCGATGAGGCGCTAGAGTATTTTGCGCGCGTGGCGCCAGACGTGGCGGTGATTATCGCCTATGGGCAAATTATTCCTGCGCGATTGATTGCGATGCCGCGGCTGGGATGGGTGAATTTGCATGGATCGCTTTTGCCGAAATATCGCGGGGCGGCGCCGATTGCTTGGGCGATTGCAAATGGCGAGACGCACACGGGTTTGACGACGATGAGTATTGACGCTGGACTGGACACGGGGCCGACGTTGCTGAAGTGGGGGACCGTGATCGGGGCGGATGAGACGGCGCCGGAGTTGTACGCGCGGATTGCAGAGGCTGGTGGGCCGTTGATCGTGGACACGCTGCGAGGGCTGGCTGATGGTTCGATCACGCCTGCGGCGCAGGACTCGGTGCAGGCTACGTTTGCGCCGCCGCTGAAGAAAGAGGATGGCCGCATTGATTGGTCGTTGCCGGCTCGCGTGATTTACAACCGGATGCGCGGGTTTCAGCCGTGGCCAGGGGCGTTTACTGTGTTTCGCGGGAAGTCGTGCGCGATTTGGGGAAAGCCCGCGACGGGCGGAATTACTGCGGAGCCCGGCGCGATTCGTGTTTCTGGTGGCGAGATGGCTGTGGCTTGTGGCAGCGGGAGCGCTTTGCTGGTGGAATTTGTGCAGGTGGAGGGCCGGAAGCGAGTGGAGGCGCGCGAGTTTATTAATGGTGCGCGTATTGCGGATGGGGAGAGATTTGGATCGTGACGGCGACATCTGCCAAAGAGGCACAGAGACACATTCGGTAAAGGCCAAGCAAAAGCACCTATAGGAAAAGTTGGAGTGGCAATTTGCACCGGCGCCCCTCGGCAGGTAAGAGAACGAAAAGCAGATCCCTCGCTGCGCTCGGGATGACAGTCGCTTTACTTTTGCTGCAAATCGTAAGGCTGCCCTGACACATGGCAACTAGCGCGTTCTTCTCAGTGTCTCTGTACCTCCGTGGCGGACTTCCGAAATTTAGTGTGAGCGAGATTTATGGCGATTAGTGTGGCACGGAAGATTGCGTTTGAGGTGTTGCGGCGCGTTGAAGAGGAGGGCGCTTACGCTAGCGATTTGCTGCATGCGGAATTGGGCGCGGGTGTGCGGGCGGAGGATGCGGGGCTGGCTATTGAGTTGGTGCTAGGAGTTTTGCGGTGGCGGCGGTTGCTGGATTTTTTGCTCGCGCGGCAATTGAAGAAACCTGTGGCGCGTCTGGATCTGGCAGTGGCTTTGGCTTCGCGGATGGGTTTGTACCAGCTGAGATTTTTGGAGCGGGTGCCGGCACGGGCGGCTGTGAATGAATCCGTGGAATTGGTGAAGCGGGCGCGGAAGACTTCTGCGGCGACTTTGGTGAATGCGGTTTTGCGAAGGGCTGCTGGCGAGGCACGGACTGCTGCTGCGGAATTGTTGCCGGCCGAAATTTCAGGGGCAGAGCGACTGGGCATTTTGCATTCGCATCCGACCTGGATGGTGGAGCGGTGGGTGGGGCGATTTGGTGAAGCGCGCGCGGTGGGATTGCTGGAGGCTAATAACCGCGCGCCGCGACTTAGCTGCGCTTTGCACGATTTGTCGCGGCGAGAAGAAATTTTCGATGGGTTGCAGGCGGTTGGATTGCGAGTGGAAGCTGGCCGGATTATGCGGAGCGCGTTCGGGGTGAGTGGTGGGAGTGTGACCCGGACTCCGGCGTTTCGCGATGGCTTGATTTCGATCCAGGATGAGGCTTCGCAGGTCGTGCCGCTTTTGGTTGGTGTGCGCGAGGGCGAGCGCGTTTTGGATATGTGCGCGGCGCCTGGGGGGAAGACGGCGGCTTTGGCTCGGGCGGCTGGTGCTGCTGGGCTCGTGGTCGCGGCGGATCTGCATGCGCATCGGCTGCGTGCGATGCGGGAGCAGTTCGCGCGATTGGGATTGAGTGCGGTGCGGTTAGTGGAGTTGGATGCTTCGCGGGCGTTGCCTTTTGGGATGACGTTCGATCGGATTCTTGTGGATGCGCCCTGCTCGGGAACTGGGACTTTAGGGCGGCATCCGGAGATTCGTTGGCGATTGAAGGTGGAAGCGTTGGCGGAATTTCATGCTTTGCAAACTTCCCTCGTGAAATCGGGATTGGAACGTTTAGCACCCGGTGGGCAATTGGTTTATTCGACTTGCTCTTTGGAGGCGGAGGAGAATGAGTTGGTCGTGGAGGAAGTTTTGCGGTCGGTGCCGGGCTTGCGGCTGGTGCCAGTGCGCGATTTGGTGGGCGCCTTACGTGGAAAGTTGGTTGCTGGGATGGCTGCGCGCAGTTTGTTTGATGGGGAGGGTTACTTTCGCACTTTGAAGGGCGAATGGGAGGCGGATGGATTTTTCGCGGCGGGATTTGTGCGGGAGTAGTTGCTGAGTTCCTTACAAACTGCAAAAACAAATTGCAACTGCAGAGACGCTGAGGACGCAGAGAAAACCTTAAGGCCACGGATTTAACACAGAGGGCACAGAGGAAAGGCGGAGAGCACGGAGAAACGCCGCAGACGGAATATAATTCGGAGCGCCGGCTTTCAGGAAAAACTATGACTTTTCGGGAACGATTGGAGTGGATATTTCGGTTGGCTTTGCTGGCGTTTGTTTTGTTGTCGGTGGCGTTTCTGAGCGCGCTTACGGCGATGCGTTTTGCGATTCAGGGGCGCGAAGTCACGATGCCGGACGTGGTGGGGAAGAAGGCCATTGAGGCGCAGCAGACGTTGCAGGGGCGCGGATTGGGAATCAAGGTGGAAGACAGGGTTTACAATCCCCTGGCCGTGGATACGGTGATACGGCAGACGCCACCTCCGGGGATGAAAGTGAAGGTCGGGCAGGCTGCGCACGTGCTGATCAGTTTGGGGCCGCAACAGGCGACGATTCCGGTGCTGACGGATCGCAGCGTGCGCGCGGCGCGCATTGAATTGCTGCGCGGCGGAATGCAGGTGGGAGAAATTTCAAGTTTATATTTGCCGGGATACGAGAGCGGGGCGGTTTTGCAGCAGGATCCGATGCCGGGGACTTCGCACGTGACGAGTCCTCATGTGGATTTGCTGGTGTCGCTAGGCGCGCGGCCGGCGTCGTACGTGATGCCGGAACTTATTGGACTTTCGCTGAATGAAGCGGAGGCTCGATTCAGCGGGACGGGATTGAAAGTAGCGAAGCTGACGTTTGCGCCTTTGCCGGGCGGATTGCACGGAACCGTCGTGGGGCAGACGCCGCCGCGAGGCGCGCAGGTGGATGCCAGCACCAACATTCAGTTGCAGCTCGCGGAATAACGCACGGCAACCGACTAAGACAGAGTCCGCGGGGAAACTGCTTTGAGGACACGGAGACATCGAGATGTTTTCCGGATTTGTGTCTGGAAGTTGAGCGACTAAGCGCGCATTGATTTATTGCGATTTCTATCGTCGCGGAAGCGGCGACCTACAGAATTTCCTTGCTTGTTATGCAGACTCTAAAAAAAACTGAACTGACGGAGGTAGAACATTAGTTGCCATTTTTTTGCCTGGATGTCACAGAGCATTTACCTACTCCCTCGAAGCATCCGCTATGGTTTTCGCCTCAGCCTGCTTTTCGCTCGCATCGGTTCGCTGAATCGCTCCGGAACTACTTCAGTTCGACAACAGGACGGTCGGCAATCTGAACCGTGTGATTCCGCGCGTACTCTCCGCGGCAGCTGTGATGTTCGCGGACACATCGAAACACGACGGAAATCCCAATCAGAGTCGGCGCTCACGCTTGCGCTAAGACCGAGACTGGGATTCCGCTAGAACGACGACACGCACAACCCTGCAGCCGGTCAATCGGGCCGCGAAGCCCGGGGCCGCAAACTACTTCCAATCGCTCCCAGGCGAATACAGCGAGGCTCCGGCGTCCGCCGGCTTGCGCGGCGGTGCTACGGGTGTGCAAGAACTTTCCGCATCGGAGGCGAGTTGTGCATCCGGTTCAAGCCAGTACCAGCAAAGTCTAGATGGGGATGTCTTAGAAGTGTGGTGGCAATTTCAATTCTACTCGGGAGGAGTCCTAGTCATGAGTACAAGCAAGAGATGGGTTGTAGCGGCAGCCGGCGCTTTGTTGCTGGCAGCAATGATGGTTCCAATCGCGCGCACGCAGGATCGTGACGGGCACGGGAAAATTCGTCACGTGTTGCTGATCAGCATTGACGGCATGCATGCTCTGGACTTCATTAATTGTTCGAAGGGGATCAGCGGAGCAAACAATGGTGCACCGTACTGCCCGAATCTCGCGGAACTAGGGGAGACGGGCGTTAACTACCTGGATACAGCTACTTCGAAACCGTCGGACTCGTTTCCGGGTTTGATGGCGTTGATGACCGGCGGATCTCCGCGGACGGTGGGCGCATTCTACGATGTGGCTTATGACCGGTCGCTGGCTCCGCCGAAGGTGACGACGGGAAATGGACTGGCCGGCGGCACGTGTACGCCCGGCGTCTTTTCGGGCACGACTACGGAATATGACGAGGGCATTGACATTAATCAGACGCTGCTGAACGGCGGAGCACCGACGGGAGATGGCGGGATCGCTTCGATCGATCCGGACAGGCTCGTACGCGACCCGGCAAACGGCTGCGCTCCGGTCTATCCGTGGAACTTTGTGCGGACGAACACAATTTTTGGAGTGGTGCACGCGGCGGGTGGCTATACGGCATGGTCCGACAAGCATCCTTCTTACTCCGCGGTTTCCGGGCCTGGAAAAGGCAACAACGTCGACGATTACTATTCGCCGGATATCAATTCGATTCCAGTGAACCTGCCGGGAGTGCCGGGATGCAATCCGCTGCCAGATCCGGGGGCGGCGACCTCGTCGAATGCGTGGACCGACAGCTTCCAGAATATCGAGTGCTACGACACGCTGAAGGTGAATGCGATTTTGAACGAGATCAACGGCAAGACGCACAACGGTACGGCATCTGCTCCCACGCCGACTCTTTTCGGAATGAATTTTCAGACGGTGAGCGTCGGGCAGAAGCTGATTGAGAAGTCGCTGAGCCTAACGGGCGGTTACGAGGACGCACAAGGCACACCGACGGCGTCTTTGCTGAAGGAAATCGAATTCACCGATGCTTCGATCGGGAAGATGGTGGCAGCGCTCAAGGCGCGCGGTCTTCTCGACTCGACCTTGATCATCATCTCTGCCAAGCATGGCCAGAGCCCTATCGATTCTTCCCGCTACCTGGGCATATCAACCACAGCGAATGATCCAGTGACGACGTCTCCGGCGACCATTCTGGAGATCTGCTTGCCGTTGTCTGAGTCGCCGGCAAATTCGAGCGGCATTGGACCGACCGAAGATGACGTCTCTCTCGTGTGGCTGAGCAGCCAATGCACCGCGGAGACCGCGGTGACTATGATCGAGACACAATCTCCGGCGACGGCCAATATTGCCGGCATCGGGGAGATTTTCTCGGGGCCTGCGATTACACAGCTTTTCAACGCGCCGGGACTGCCTCCGAATGGTGATCCGCGCACGCCGGACATACTCACCACGCCGAATATCGGGGTTACCTACTCGGGCAGCGGCAAAAAACTCGCCGAGCACGGCGGCTTCGCGCATGACGACGTGAACGTGATGCTGCTGCTCTCGAATCCGAGCTTTGCACCCAACACGGTCACCAGCCCGGTGGAGACGTTGCAGATTGCTCCAACGATTCTGGAGGCGCTGGGCTTGGATCCGAACGCGTTGCAAGCCGTGCAGAAGGAGCACACGCAGGTTCTGCCAGCCGTGCAGTTCGATTTTGATGGCGGCAGGTAGCGGACCTCGCGAAATTACGCGAGTTCTCTTAAGAACACCTCAGCTGTAGTGAGTGCGCAAAAACGAAAAGCCCCGTCCCGATGATGTGGCGATGGGGTTTTTCGTTTTTTCGGCCTGCTAGAGGCGCGCATTATCGCTGAAGTCCCCGCCACCGACGGTGGTCTTTTCTGGAGAGCAACTAACGCAACGGATTTGCTAGTCTGATTTCCATGAAGCGTCCGTTTGAAGTCACGTTGCTGGGGTGGTTCTTTATCGCCGTCGGGACTTTCGCCGCGGTTTATCACCTGTCTACGGCTGCGCTGGACCGTTGGATGATAGTGATCTTGCTGTTCGAAGGCGTCGGCATCCTGGCCGGAGCGTTCCTGCTGAAGGGTGCGCGATGGGCTCGGTGGCTGGCGCTGGCGTGGGTGGCGGCTCACGTGGTGGTGGGCGCACTCAATTCATTGGCGGAAGCTTTACCTCACCTCGTGCTGCTGGTCGCGATCGGATATTTCCTGCTGGGCTCGCCAACCGCCGAATATTATCGCCGTTCCGAAATGGAATAACGAAGTTCTCGGTATGATTCCCTACCCTGCAGCGGCTTTAACGTGCGCTCATTCAGCTGACATGAAATCTTAACCGAGCGTTCGCTGCGGCGACACGTAACGCGCGTACTACCTTTATACGCACGAGTCCGCGCGTCGCGGCCCGCGGTCCTACACATAAAATCTGGAGGTATCAGCGATGTTTCAAGCGAAATTGTTGCGTCGCGCGGTTACGTCCTCGCTTGCTTGGGCGTTACTGGCGACCGGAATGGCTGGGTCTGCGTTTGCGCAGTGCCAACTGAATTCCCCTTCGGGAAAAATCAAGCATGTGGTTTACGTCGAATTCGATAACGTGCACTTTACTCGTGACAATCCAAACGTACCCTCCGATCTGGAACAAATGCCGAACCTGCTGAACTTCATCGAGCAGCACGGGACGCTCGATGCGGGCGACCACACCGTGCTGATTTCGCATACGGCCAACGACATCCTCACGACGCAGATCGGGCTCTACTCTGACGATACCGGGATTTTCATCGCGAATAACTTCGGCGTCTTTTCACCGAGCAGCTCGGGCGAATTGGGCCTGTTCCCTTCCTCGTTCTTCTACTGGACCGATAAGGTGTCTGACATCACCGCGGCCACCGACGACAACACTTTCGCGCTCACGACGCCTTCGGGACAGAACGTGTCCGCTCCGTGGGTTCCGTTCACACGGGCGGGGTGCACGGTCGGAGCTTTCTCGACAGCGAACATCGTGCTGGAACGCGCGCCGTTCGATGTCTACAAGGTGTTTGGGGGCCGGACGTCTCCGCAAGGAATGGAAAGCAGCACGAATCAGAACAATGATTTCATCGGCGTCTCCATTCACTGCGCGCTGGGCGACCCGATCTGCCAGTCCAATCCAACTTTGGGCGTGGTGGGAGTGAGCGATACATTGCCGGACGAACCGGGCGGTTACACGGGATATCAGGCGCTCTTTGGGTTGAAGTACATCAACCCGGCGCTCACCGGTAGCGCGACCGGAAGTATCGTTGACTATCACGGCGTTCCGCTGACCGGGTTCAACCAATTGGACTTCGACCCAGTCCCGGCGCAATCGCTCGCGGTGATCGAGGCCATGCTGAAGAAGGGTATCCCCGTCGTCTACGCTTACATCGCCGACGCCCACGACAACCACGAGGAGACCACCACGAGCGAAGGAACGTTCGGACCGGGCGAGGCTCCTTACGTGGATCAGCTGGCCGATTACAATTCGGCTTTCGGGACGTTTTTCTTGCACCTGAAGGAAGCCGGAATCGATCAGAGCAACACGCTCTTTATTTTCACTCCGGACGAAGGCGACCATTTTGTGGGTGGCGCACCGAGCCCGGCGAATTGCGACGGCGCAAAAATCGAGAGGAACGGAAACGTGGTGCCGGATGTGCCGTGCACATACGGACCGAACGGCGTAGGCGAATTGGACATCAATCTGGCGGGGCTGACGGCAGCCGCCGGCGACCCGACGCCGTATGCGATCCAGTTCGACGATTCGGCTACGACCTACGTGAATGGACAGCCGCTGCCAAACAGCAGCACCGTGCGCATGCTGGAGCAGACCATGGCCGGCTTGAGCGCCGTGAACCCACACACGGGACTGAGCGAGAGCTTGCTCGGCACCGGTTTGGGACCGGATCTCCAGGGAGCGATCGTGGATCCAGCGGCAATGCAGCTCTTGCACATGAACACCGTGGCAGATCCCAACCGCGAACCGACGTTCACGTTCTTCGGCAACCCCAACTTCTTCTTCGAGACGTCGGGCAGCACCACGCCCGTCGTGGGAACTGGCTTCGCCTGGAATCACGGCGACATCCAGCGGCAGATCGCTCGGACGTTCATCGCTATCGCCGGTCCCGGCGTGAAGAATCTGGGCGTCACCTATCCCGAAGATTTCTTTACGGACCACGTGGACCTGCGGCCGACGATGATGACGCTGCTGGGCCTCACCGATGATTACCAACACGACGGACGAACGATCGTGGAATTGCTCGACCCGAGCGTCCTGCCACAGAGCCTGAAGGCACATTCAGAGACGCTGCTGGCGCTGGGGCAAATCTACAAGAAGATCGATGCGCCGTTCGGGGAGCTCGCGAAGAGCACTCTGGCGGTTTCGACCTACGCGATCACGAGCACTTCAACCGGGGACGTGGTCTACAACAACCTCGAGAACACGATCTCGCAGTGGACCCTGGAACGCGACGGGTTGGCTGCGCAGATCAAGGCGATGCTCGAGGGAGCCGAGTTTGGCGGAACGCCCATCAATGAGAAGGTGGCGGAAACCCTGATCATCGAGGGGCAGGCGTTGCTTGACCAGGCGAAGGCTTGCGAAAATAACCCGGCCAAGTGCGCTAAGTAGAGCGATTCACGAGGTGCTGGCGTCCGAGCGGTAGGCTCGGGCGCCGGCGCTGTCCTAAATTCCGCAGCATCCCTAAATATCGAAGCGTTACTTTCCTCGGTTCCGCAGGTTTTACGTCGGGCCGCCGTCAAGCCGTGGAAAAATCCTCATCACTCCCAACGGAAGACTTTCGCCGACAGCGCCGTGCAAATCGCGAATACGAGAGCTAGTGCGGCTAGGTCGCCCAAATGCGCCGTCCACGGGTCACCCTGCCAGATCCCTCCGAGCAGCGACACCGCGTAGGTTAAGGGAACCATCAGCGCGAAGGCGTGGAGCGCCGGCGGAAACGCGCTAATCGGAGTGAAGAGTCCGCAGAAGCCGAGCATCGGATACATGATGAGACCGCCAATCGGCTGCGCAAATCGCGCGGTGGGCACGATGCTGGCGATCAGAAAGCCGATAGACATAATGCTGCAAGTGCTTATCAGCAGCGCGATCGTAAACGAGAAGAGCGGAGCGTGAATGCCGATCGGGTAATACCGTTTGCCCGCTAGCACCATCAGAACCAGCGTTGCAGCTGTGAGCAGCAGCTTGACGAGCACGTGGGCTGTGAGGATCGTCTGGGGACGCAGCGGAGTGGCGCGGAGGCGTTTGAGAATGCCTCCTTCGCGATAGATGGAAATGATGGTGACCAGAGACAGCACGGTGCTAATTGAGATCAGCAGCGCGGCAAGCACCGGCAGGCCAACGCCGATAAAGGAGTTGGCCGGAAGCGCGGCAGACGCGCCCTTGGGACCGATCATTCGGCCAACGACGACGAAAACCAGAACGGGGATGCCGATCGTTCCAATGGCGCCCAGCGGCTCGCGGAGGAAGATTTTCAGCTCGAGCCAGGTCAGTTTCCAGAGTCCTCGCAGCATGTGTGTTCCGCCTAGTCCCGAATCGAATGACCCGTCAGTTTGATAAAAACATCTTCCAGATTGGGGAGAATCGTACGGAAATCGCTGACGCGGATTCGATTTTCGGAAAGACAATGAATCACTTCGGTGACGAGATCGTCTCCGCAGCCTGTGATTGTGAAGTGCGAGCCGTTGGAGGCGACGCCTTCGACACGCGGGATTGCGCGAAAGCGCTCGGCGGCGTTCGGGTCGTCGGTCGCGAGTACCACGGAGCGCTCTGGGCAATGACGGTTTACAAGGTTTTGCGGAGTGTCAATGTCTATGACGCGTCCGTGCTCGATGATCGCGACGCGGTCGCAGAGGCGCTCTGCTTCTTCCATGAGATGCGTGGTCAAGAAGACCGTCTTGCCGCGCGCGCGGATGCCGCGGACCAGTTCCCAAATCGCGCGGCGTGACTGCGGGTCGAGGCCGGTGGTCAATTCGTCGAGAAAGACCACCTCGGGATCGTTGATCAGTGCAAGTGCGATGAACAGGCGTTGCTTCTGGCCGCCGGAGAGAGTCATGAACCATGCGTTGCGCTTTTCGGTGAGTCCAAGCTGTTCGAGCAGATGCGTGTCGTCTATCGCTTTCTTGCGATATAGCGTAGCCCAAAGGTCTACTGCCTCCCAAACTTTGATGCGCTTCTGAAGTTGGGCTTGTTGAAGTTGCACGCCGATGCGTTCCTGCAGTTTGTACACGTCACGGAAGGGATTCAGGCCGAGAACGGAGATTTCGCCGCGGTCGGGCGTGCGAAGGCCTTCGATACATTCCATCGTGGTGGTTTTGCCGGCGCCGTTGGGGCCGATCAGCCCGAAGATCTCGCCATCGTGGACGTCGAAGGATACTTCGTCCACGGCGACTGTAGAGCCGTAGGTTTTGCGGACACCGGAGACTTGAATGACCGGGCGCATGGACTTTTGCGAGAGTGCAGGGTCGCGAAATCTAGACGAGATTTTATATCACGACGTTGGTCTAACCGCGGGCCGTTCGCGTAGCTGCATGTGACCGGCTGGCGAGCTAGTCCTGTGCATGTGGCCAGGGTGATTCCGCTACAGCGCGGGCGCCTATGCTAGAATTCAGCGCATTGACATGAGTTACGCACGGATTGAGATCGCGCCTTCGATTCTGGCTGCGGATTTCGCGCGGTTGGGCGAGCAGGTGCGCCTGGTGGAAGAGGCCGGGGCCGATTTGATCCATGTTGACGTGATGGACGGGCATTTTGTGCCGAACATTTCGCTGGGAATTCCAGTGGTGGAGTCTCTGCGCAAGGCAACCAAAATGACCCTGGAAACGCATCTGATGATTGACCAGCCCGAAAGGTACATCGAGGACTTCATCCGCGCGGGTGTCAACCGGGTGCTGGTCCACGAAGAGGCTACGGTGCACCTGGACCGGGCGCTGGCGATGATCCGGGAGCACGGCGCGGAAGCGGGAGCGGCGATCAACCCTGCGACTCCGGTGATGATGCTCAGCGAAGTGCTGGATAAAGTGGATACGGTGCTGGTGATGACGGTGAATCCGGGATTCGGCGGGCAGAAATTCATCGCCAATACGTACGAGAAAATTCGCCAGTTGAACCAGATGCGGGCGCGGTATAATGCCAGCTTCCGGATCGAGGTGGACGGGGGAGTGGATCTCGGAAACACGGCCGAACTGGCGCAGGCCGGAGCCAACACATTCGTAGCAGGGACGTCCATATTCCATACGGCCGATCCAGCGGCGGCCACGCGCCAGTTGAAAAAGCTCGCGACCCAAGCCCTGAGCCAGAAAGCGTAAACCACTCAGGAGAGGTTCGATTTGAATAACGAAATGGCAGGCAATCCGGTAAGTCGTTTGGCAATCCTTCGCGTTCTGTTCCCTACCCTGGCGGTTCTTTCCCTTCTTCTGGTGCTAAGCCCGCGCGCGAGCGCCCAGGTGCCCACCCCGCAGACCGGCGGCAGCGGCGAGAATGCGCCGCCTCCGTCGAAGACCGCAGCAGACAAGGAAGCAAAGAAGGAAGACAGTACTCCGCCGCTCCCAACCAAAAAGAAGAAGCATCATGCCGCGGCGCCGGCGACCGTGGACCCGGACGCCTCGGCTGAGCCCGACAAAATTTTGTACGATCGCGCCCAGCGGGATTTGAAGGGCGGGCGCTACACAGAAGGACGCCTGGCGCTGCAGACGCTCATCAATACCTACCCGGACAGCGAGTACCTCGCGAAAGCAAAACTCGCCGTGGCGGATTCGTATTACAAAGAAGGCGGTACGGCGAACCTCACGCAGTCTATCCAGGAATACAACGATTTCCAGACCTTCTTTCCATTCCTGGATGAAGCGGCGTACGCGCAGATGCAGATCGGGATGGCGCACTATCACATGATGGAAAAATCCGACCGCGACAAGACGCAAGGCGAAGCAGCGGAGGATGCGTTTCAAGCGTTTCTGCTGAAATATCCGCAAAGTCCGCTGGCGCCGAAGGCTGAGCAGTACCTGCGCGACGTGCAGGAGGTGTTGGCGGACGGAGATTATAAGGTTGCATATTTTTACTACCGGAAATTCGATTATCGCGCTTCGGCTGCGCGCCTGGTGGAATTGACCGACCGCTATCCGCTCTACAGCCAGAATGACGAGGCGCTGTGGATGTTAGGGGATATTTACGGGCGCGCCAAGCAAGTTTCCAAGAACGAGGACGACAAGAACCATTGGGGGGATTTGGCCGCGAAGTGCTACGCGAAGATCGTGCGGGATTATCCACTCTCAAAATTTGCCCCGGATTCGAAAGAACGACTGAAAGCTATGGGGAAGCCGGTTCCGTCGGCCGATCCGGACGCCGTGGTGCGGATGCAGAAACAGCAGCTGTATGAGAGGGAGCATCACCAGAGCGTTGTGGTAAAGCTGCCGCTGGGAATGCTGAAGGGCAACCCAGATGTTTCGGCTGCGGCGCATACCGGAACACCGCAGATGAATCCTCCGACCGATGTGATTTCGGCGACGGATATACTGCGGCCTGGAGCGCAAGGGCCATCGTTTACGGTAACAGGCGGATCCGCTAGCGGCGGGTCGAGTGCGAATTCTTCTGCATCCAGCGATGCGGTGACGCCGGTAGACGCGACGACCGTGCCGACAGGCTCGGGCGACGCGCAGACGGGCGTGGGTGTACAGATTATTACGCCGGGAGAAGAGAGCCCCGCGCCAAAGACAGATGCGGCTCCTGCGGCGAGCGCTTCACCCGCAGATCCGAACGTGCCGGTTGCTACACCGCAGCCATCCAGCGGCGGAGACACGCCCGCAGTTGCGCCGACGGCGCCCGCTGCGACAGACGGAAACTCTGCCGCCGCGCCACCAGCGAGGGCTGCGGACTCGTCATCGTCCTCTTCGAGCTCGTCCAGCACAAACGGCGCGAATGGGACGTCCGGGAGCAGCACCGCCGCGCCAAGTGGTTCCACGCAGCAGGCCGAACAGCCTGCGCAGGCGGCTCCCAACGACTCCAGCCAGGAATCCACCAGCAAGAAAAAGAAGGGCTTGAAGAAGCTGATTCCCTGGTAACGAAGCGGTACCCAGCCTGTTAACTGCCTGCTAACAACTCAAGCACTCCTGTACCTCGACTTTGTTGACCTCATTGGCGCGGGGTGCTGCAATAGCTGTATCCAAGGGGTGGGCGTGTCTGAGCTTGAGCGCGCCGCCAGGGGAATACAGTGCCCAGAATTCTGGTCGCGGACGATAATACCAACATCCAAAAAATGGTCACGCTGGCGTTCCAGGAGCGCGGCGTCGAAGTCATCGCGGTGGGCAATGGCGAGGCTGCGGTGCGCCGGATGCCGGATGCGAATCCCGACCTGGTGCTGGCGGATGTGTTCATGCCTGTGCGGAACGGGTATGAGGTCTGCGAGTTCGTCAAGAAAGATACGCGATTTGCGCATGTGCCGGTGATTTTGCTGGTGGGCGCGTTTGATCCGCTGGACGAGAAAGAAGCGCGGCGCGTGGGCGCGGATGGCGTGTTGAAGAAGCCGTTTGTGCCGCCCGATCCTCTGATTGCGATGGTGATGTCCGCGCTGGAGAAGAATCCGCGCGTGGCGGCTGAACTGGCGAAGGCGAAGGAAGTGGTGGCGGTTATAGAGACTCCGCTGCCTGCCGCCGCGCTGGAAAACCCGGCGATGGCAGAGCCGAAGCCGCTGCCTGATTTCCCCGAGCCAACGCCCGAAGAGGCCGCAGTGATCTACGGGTTTGGCAAGGGTGTGCGGGCGATGGATTTGGACGAGGAAGAGGAAGAAGAGGACGAGCCGCGCGCGAAGAAAAAGAGCAAGGAAGCCGCCGCGCCGAAAGCGCCTGCGAAGAACGAGAAGGCTCCCAAGGTCGCGTCCGGACCCAAGACACAATCAGTTGTCCCGGACGATGACGAAGAAGAGAGCGACGAAACCGACAGCACGGCGACGGCGAGCGATTGGCGGCGCAACGCGGCGGATTTTGAAGTTCCGGAGAATGTAGCGGCCGATCCGGTTTATTCGTACGGGCGAAATTTCGAACCGATTACCTTCCCTTCCGAGAAGGATGTGCCGCCAAAGCGCGTGCGCGTGGAAGATACCTCCAAGGATGACGCCCTAGCAGCACCTACCGCGAACGAAGCAGCAAAGCAAAGCGCTAGCGCGCCGGCTATGCCTGCTGCTCCTGCTGCTTACGCGCCCGTTGTCGACGCCGCCGCGGAAACGAGAGCGATTGAGCCGCCCGCCGTAGTCGAAGCGAAGGTAGAAGCGCCTGCGTCTTTCGTTGCGCATGAAGAGCCTGCTGCTGCGGCGAAGTCCTCGAAGGCTGAGGTGGCTCAAACCAAAACTGCGCCGACACCCGAGCCGATCGCGGACACTTTTTTTGCGGAGCCCGAACCGAAGACCAAGGTTCCGGAGCCCGCCGCGAAGCACGAGGAAACGGCCGAGCCGGCATCGCGTCCGAGTTTTGTATCGCGGATGCGCGGCTGGATGGACATGATGTCGCCTTCGCATACGGAAGATGCGGGCGACCATTGGATGAACAAGATCGCCGAACCGCCTGCTGAACAGCATGCGGAGGCGCCGCGCGCGGAGGCTCCCGTACCTGTGGCCGAGCCGGAACCGCCACTTGAGATCGCTGCGCGTGTTGACTACGCGCCTGAGGTTCATGCCGAGGCGCACCCGCAGGTACCGGCGATCGTATCCGAATCGGAAACTGCCCAGATGCAGGCCGAGGAAGTAGTGGCGACGTCCTACACCGGCGCAGAGGTCGAGACCGACGACGAGCCGCGCAAATTTGGCGAGAGCAAGTTCGGCGAATCGGGATTGGGCGGTTCGTCGTATCACTTTTCTGATGATGCGCACAGCGAGATTCATGAAGGCGTGATGGACAACGGCGGGAACGAGCGGGGCGAAGAAGAGCCGGCGGCCGAGTTCGTGGCAACCACTGAGACGGCGTTCATGCCAGCAGCCGCGATTCCGTCGGTGCACGAAGAAGCACCTGTCGAGGAGCCGGTCGTCGAGGCCGCGCGTTTTGGGAAATCATTGCCGGCCGAGCCGGAACCGGTTACGACAGCTGCGGCGGATTTTGCGCCAGAAACAATAGCTGCCGCGCCTGCCGATGCTGGCCGTAACGGCGACTCGGCAGGCGAGCACAAGCCTTCCGAGCCTTGGCTCGCGCACGCAGAACCCCACGAGCCTGCGGACTATTTCGCGGCGCCGGTTGCGTCGGAGCCGCTGCCTACTTTTCGCGAGGGAGAAATTCATGCGCAGAGCGCGCCGCCGGAGCAGCCCTTCGCCCCGGCGCCGAGCGATGATTATTGGAATCACGAAGCGGCAGTGAATGACCAACCGGTAGTCGCTGGCGATCCGAATTCCCTATTTGGTGATTCCGCGCCGCCGCCCGCTTTGAAGGAGTATTTCGAGAGGATTCCGACTTTGCCGCCGCCCAATCGCCAGGCGCTTTCGGACATTCCGTTCCTAATGCCGCCACCACCGTCTGCTTCGGCGGATGCTTCCGAACCGGGTACGCGCGCCGCGAGTGCGGATACCGTGGACGAAGTGGTGCGGAGAGTTCTCGAGAAATTGCAGCCGCAGCTGCACGAGCTTCTATCGCAGGGCGTCAAACCGCTGGTTGAGAATCTGATTCAGAACGAACTGCACAAGAAAGAAAAGTAGCGAAAACTGGGGCCGCAACGAAGTATCATTTCCCATTGTTCACAAACGCGAGGCCTTGAAACTGGAACCGTCTTCGTAGATGGTTGCCTGACTGACCTTTCCAGTCGAGTCTGCACTGAACTCAATCTCCAGCCTCCAGACCTTCATGAAGAACTTACTTTTTGATTCTGCAAAGAGCGGAAACGGCTGAACACCCGCGGTTTGAAGTACGAGATGTCCGTCCTCCAGTGCGATCGTAATCACGAACGGGCCCGCGTCATATTCTCCGACATAACTTTGCAATACTGCGGCGGGCAACTCCATTCCCTTCCGCTGCTGCAGGTCAACAAACCGGCTCAGTCGTTCGATAAAGGCCGCCGGCGCCTCCAACTGGATTAGATGCCCTGCACCATTCAGAATATCCCGCTGCGAGCTCTGAATTCCCACCTCAATCGCGCCACTCTCGGCGTGAACGTCCGGGATATCGAACTCACCAACTAGAATCGACGTAGGCGCGTGTATTTCCGAGAGTCTGTAAACCGACGGCTTTGCGTTCGGAATCTCAAGTTCATTCGAATGGGTCAAGTCCTGGGGGTTCTCAACGAGTGAATGGTAAATGATCTTCCTCGCTTCAACGTCAGTCCCCGCGACGATGTATTGGTCTTTCGACCACTTTTCTGCCGCACCCTTCAAATCGCCCCTGGCGAGCGGCGCCATTGCCTTGCGAGCGCGCTCGTTAAATTGCGGAGACGTGTCCATTCCTTGCACGACTGGTCCCACGAGAAACAGACCTTCTACCATCTGCGGGTGCGCCAACGCAAAATCGATCGCCAGCGCTCCACCTGACGAGTTGCCCACAATAATCGCGCGCTGGACATTTAGGTGTCCGAGGAGCGCAAACAAATCTTCCACTGGGGAATATCGCGTCTTCGCCGGATCGGATTTCCCATATCCTCGTCGGTCGTACCGCACCATATGATACTTCTGACATAAGCCAGGCCACACACGATCCCATGTATTGGAGTGCAGCAGGCCGTCATGCAAGAGAACTACTGCGGGGCCGGAGCCGCATTGTTCGTAGTAGATCCTTGAGCCTGAAAGATTAAGGTACTCGCCAGCGGTGCCGAGGGTTACAGTCGAATTCTGGCAATGCACTGGTTGCGCCGCGCCACCAACCGTAAAACCCCAAGCAATTAGTAAGAAGATGCTTAATCTACGGCACATATTCGCAGAGCCTAGCATAACTCTGCGAGTGGTTCCTTTTCACTTTGCGGATCGAGTTAAGCCAACTTTTCAACTCGTCATTAGACACTAACAAGAAATTAGACGTTCGCGGCATTCCTCATCCGTTGACGGCTTCCTTCGTTGCCCCTTATATTGATTGATTCACTCTTGACTGAAATTCGCGGTTGTAAAGGACCCATGTCGCGAGAAATACCGAAGGCTTATGAGCCGCAGGAGATCGAGGAGCGCTGGGCGAAGGCCTGGTACGAGGACAAATTATTTCGCGCGGAGAATTCCGGCGAGCCCGGAGTGCCCGGCGACCAGCAGCCGCGATTTTCGATTGCTTTGCCGCCGCCGAACGTGACCGGCTCGATTCATATCGGGCACATGCTGGAGCACACGCAAATTGACATGCTGGTGCGCTGGCATCGCATGCGCGGCGAGCGCACTTTGTGGCTGCCCGGGATGGATCACGCCGGGATTGCGACACAGTTCGTCGTGGAACGCATGCTGGCGAAGGAAGGCATCCAGCGCAAGGATTTGGGGCGCGAGGAATTCGAGCGGCGCGTGTGGAAATGGAAGGCCGAGAGCGGCGGCGTGATCAAGCAGCAGATGATTCGCCTGGGCGCGTCGTGCGATTGGACGCGCGAGCGCTTCACGCTAGAGCCGGCGCTTTATCGCGCGGTGCTGGAAGCATTTTTGCGGCTGTATCGCGAGGGATTGATCTATCGCGGGCGTTACATGGTCAATTGGTGCCCTCGCTGCCAGACGGCGATCAGCGATCTGGAAGTGGTGCACAACGAGCGCACCGGGAATTTGTGGTTCATTCGCTATCCGGTGGCCGGATCGCCGCAGGAGTATTTGGTGGTGGCGACGACGCGTCCGGAGACGATGCTGGGCGATACGGCCGCGGCGGTGCATCCGGAGGACGAGCGTTACCGGCATCTAGTCGGCAAGAAAGTGCTGCTGCCGCTGATGAATCGCGAGATTCCGATTATTGCGGATGCGTATGTGGATCGCGAATTCGGCACGGGCGTGGTGAAGATCACTCCGGCGCACGATCCGAACGATTTTGAAATGGGAAAACGGCACGGCCTCGCGGAAATCGACGTGATGACCGACGACGCACACATGAACGAAGCCGCCGGGAAATATGCGGGACTGGAACGGTTCGTGGCGCGGGCGCGGGTGATTGCCGATTTGGAAGAATTGGGATTGATGGATCGTATTTCGGAGCACACGCACTCCGTCGGGACGTGCGACCGTTGCAAGGCGATTGTCGAGCCGCGGATTTCGACACAGTGGTTCATGAAGATGAAGCCGCTGGCGGAGGAGGCGCGCAAGGCGGTGACTGGCGAATTTGGGCCGGCGGCCGTGATTGAAGTCGTGCCAGACAACCAGCGGACGATTCTGCTGCAGTGGCTCGAAAACATTCGCGACTGGTGCATTTCGCGGCAGCTTTGGTGGGGACATCGCATTCCGATATGGCATTGCGCGGATTGCAAGGAGATGGTGCCGGCAACGGATTCGAGCGTTTCGATTGTTGATGGCCATGCGCGGGCGGCGGGCGTGCCGATTTCGTGCCCTAAATGCGGCGGCGCGAAATTGACGCAGGATAAGGATGTGTTAGATACGTGGTTCAGCTCGGCGCTGTGGCCTTTTTCGACTTTGGGCTGGCCGGATGATACGGAAGACTTGCGGACTTTCTATCCCACGAGCTTGCTGATCAGCGGCTACGACATTTTATTTTTCTGGGACGCGCGGATGATCATGATGGGTTTGCATCTTGCTCCCGGCGCGACCGAGGCGCAGCGAATTCCCTTCCGGCGGCTGTATCTGCATTCGCTGGTGCGTACGGCGGAAGGCGCGAAGATGTCCAAGACCAAGGGCACGGGCGTGGACCCTTTGCAATTGACGCAGCAGTACGGGACCGATGCGCTGCGTTACATGCTGGCGAGCATGTCTGCGCCGGGGACGGACATTGCGCTGGCCGAGGACCGCATTCTGGGGGCGCGAGCGTTTGCGAACAAGATTTGGAATGCGGCGCGGTTCTTGTTTTTGAATTTGGACAAAGCGCAACAAGAACATAGTTTCAATCTAGAGGACATCGCGGGGCCAAACGCAAGGGCGGACGCGCCTTACCTGACTGGCGGCGACGGTGATCTAATCAATCGCTGGATATTCGCTCGGTTGTCCGCGGTCATCGCGGAAGCAAATAAAGCCTTCGAAGAATTCAGATTCCACGAGGCGTGCCGCCATTTGTATGAATTCTTTTGGGGAGATTTTTGTGATTGGTATATCGAATGGGTGAAACCCTACCTCACGTCTAATGATGAACGGATAGCTTCATCAGCTTGGAAAAACATATTTGTAGTGCTAGAGACTTCGCTTCGGTTGCTGCATCCTGTCATGCCGTTTCTTACCGAAGAACTCTGGCAAAAAATACCTCAACCAGCGGGAGCGAAGTCAATCGCGCTCGCGTCGTACCCGGGAAGCACGAATGTTTGGCACGGGGTCGAATCGTTGGGGCAGATGCAGCGCTTGCAAGAGGTCGTACTTGCGGTACGTCAACTTCGCGCCGAGCGGAAGCTCGATCCGCGACGCCGAGTATCTGTAGTACTTAGTGTCGACAGTCCCTCGTACCGAAGCGAACTCATGATGCACGAAGATCCGTTATGCAGACTTGCGATTTTGTCGGAGCTCAAAGTAGTGGCGGACCGAATCCCAGCAGGAGGCAAGCCCGCGCGAGCGAGCGATTGGTTTGAGCTCATCATCGAGGATATTGGCGAGAGCGCGGAGGAAAGGGTGGAAGCGATTGCCCGACTCGACAGAGAAATCGACCGGCTCGAGCGCGATGTGGCGGCAAAAACAGAACGCCTAGGCGACGAAGAATTCTTGACTAGGGCGCCTCACACGGTCGTGCAGAACCTAAGGCTGACGCTGGTTGAGCGAGCTTTAGAACTCAAGAAATTGCGAGATCAACGTGCTCAAATGAGCTAGCTCTTGTCCACTCGGGATTAGCTCGCGCGCCCTTGTGGCGGTCGGGCGTCCCGCGTATTCTGGCCCTTCCTGCCATGACAAAACGACTCGTCGGAGAGCACCTGCCCGGAGTCACCGACCGGCGGATTGACGCGCTGCTTACTTTACTGGCGGAAAATTCGACGATTGTCATCAGCGGCGGGCAAATCGCAAAGGAAATTGGCGTTTCGCGGCAGCAGGTGTGGCGCTGGGTGCAAAAATTGCGCGAGTTGGGAGTGCGCGTCAAGGGCCACACCGCGACGGGTTACCACATTGAGCGGCCGCCGGACATTTTGGCGCCGCAGCTTTTGGGCCATCGCCTTGCAGGGACCGCTTTCGCGCGGCGGATCTATCATTTTTTCAAGACGGACTCGACGAATACCGTGGCGATGAACCTGGGCGAGTTGGGTGAGCCGCACGGGGCCGTCGTATTGGCTGAGGAGCAGACGGCGGGACGCGGGCGCGCGGGGCGGAAGTGGCTATCAGAAAAATCGGCGGGGATACATTGCACGGTTTTGCTGCGCCCGCGAATTGCGCCGGCGCACGCTCCCCTGCTGACTTTGGTGGCTGGATTGGCGGCACGCGACGCGGTGGCCGAAGAATTGGACGCCGCGCCGGACATTCGCTGGCCGAATGATCTTCTGGTGGGCGGGCGAAAATTCTCGGGGATTCTGACGGAGATGCACGCGGAGCCGGATCGCATGCACTACGCAGTGGTGGGCATCGGGATTAACGTGAATCAGTCGAAAATGCCGGCGGCATTGGCCGAGATTGCGACTTCGCTGCGGATGGAAACCGGCAAGGTGCATTCGCGGCTGGAAGTGCTGATACGATTGCTGCGCAACCTCGACCGCTACTACAATCAGTTTCTCGCGGAGGGTGGAGCACCGATTTTGCGGCGGTTCGCCGAGGTGTCCAGTTATTTCCAGGGGAAACGCGTGCAGATCACGACGGCGACGGAAGTGTTTACCGGCACGACGGCGGGCCTGGAGCCGAGTGGAGTGTTGCGCGTGATGCGCGACGATGGCGGCGGGATCGAGCCGGTGCTTTCGGGCGACGTGGCGGAGGCGGGTTGATGCTGTTGACGCTGGACGTGGGCAACACCAACACGGTGCTGGGAGTCTTTCGCGGCAAGGAGTTGGTGGCGAATTGGCGATTAAGCACGGCGCGCGACCAAACGATTGATGAGTATGGGATTCTGACGCGGGATTTATTTACGCTGGCGAATCTGGAGCCGCGAGAAATCGGTGGCGTAATTATCAGTTCCGTGGTGCCGCAGCTGAATTCGCGGCTCCTAGGGATGGCGGAGCGCTATTTCGAGAAGAAGGCGCTTTTTGTCGAGCCGGGGATCAAGACCGGGATGCCGGTGCAGTACGACAATCCGCAGGAAGTGGGTGCAGACCGGATCGTGAACAGCGTGGCGGCGTTCGAGAAATATGGCGGGCCGTGCATCATCGTGGATTTTGGGACGGCGATCAATTTTGACGCGGTGTCCGCGCGCGGAGAATATCTGGGCGGAGTGCTCGCGCCGGGCATCGGCATTTCGGCGGACGCACTCTTTGCGCGGGCGGCGCGGCTCTTTCGCGTGGAAATCAAGGATCCGGGGAAAATTATCGGGACGAATACGGCGGCGTCCATGCAGGCCGGGATGTTTTACGGGTATACCGATATGGTGGACGGTATCCTGGATCGCATGAAAAAAGTGATGGGCGCGAAGACGAAGGTGGTGGCGACGGGCGGGCAGGCGTCGTTGATCGGCGGGGCTTCGCGGCATATTGAGACGGTGGATGAATTTTTGACTTTGGAAGGATTGCGGATTATTTGGGAGCGGAATCAGGATGGCGCGCAGAAGAAGGCGCCGGCGGCGCGCGGAAAATGATGAAGGCGTTCAATGGTGGGGAGGCCGCTGGTTGCTGCGCTGTTTGAGAGCTTGCCGATCGTTTTGTTGAGGCCGCGAGGCATGCCTCGCGGAAGAAAAGCGGCGGCGCGCCGCCGCACTCCATAGGGTTCGTGGCAACGGACTGTTTCCTGCCAGTTATGGAATCGTTTAACTACTTCAATTATTTTACGGAGATTGAGGAGTATTTCTGGCGGAAGCGCGGTGCGCATCTGCTGGTGTCGCCTTTGGATTGGGCGATTTTGGAGACCTGGCAGAAGGCGGGCGTGCCGATCGAAGCGGTGCTTAAGGGGATTGATCGCGCGTTCGAGAGTTGGGGACGTTCGAGGCGGGCGGCGGGCGGGCGGCAGTTGAAGAGTTTGGCTTACTGCGTGGATGCGGTGCTGGATGCGGCGGCGGAAGCTGCGGAGGCGGCTGCGGGAACGGGGCCGGAGGTGCGGGGATCGCGCGCTGCGGCTGAGCCATTTTCGCGCGAGGAATTGCGGAAATATTTGGAGCGAAATGCGAAGCGTTTGCGTACGGCTGCGACGAAATTGCGCGGCGGTGGTGCGGACCGTGCTTCTGGAGCGGACGCTGGCGCGGCAGTGGAGGGCTTGGCTGCGCGATTTCAGGATACGGCACAGAAATTGGAGGAGGCTTTGCCGCTTTTAGGTGCGCCGGGGGCTTTGGATTTAGAGGATCTGGAACGGCGCATGACGGTGCTGGAGGAAAAACTTTCCGCAGCGCTTGCGGCTGACGCGGATGAGGAGGCGTTGTTGGCGATCCGGCGGGAGATGGACCGTTCGCTCGCGCCTTACCGGCGTAAGATGTCGGCGGAACAATTGGTGCAGCTGGAGCGGCAGTACACGCAGAAGCGATTGTTCGAGCATTTTGCGGTACCAAGATTGAGTTTGTTTTATTTGACGTAGGTGGTGACAAGAAGTTCGACCGAATTCTTCAAATCTAAAGAGTTGCGAGTGTAGCGAGTGCGAGGGAACTTCAGCGGCTAAAGCCGCACTGCCCTCGGCGGATTTATGTCGTGGCTAAAGCCACGACCCACAAAGATTCTTGACTCGCCTTACGCAGAGCTGGGCTCTCACAAACTATGGACATCACCATCGAAAAATTGATTTATGGCGGCGAGGGGCTCGCGCATCACGAGGGGGCAACTGTTTTTGTGCCGTTCGTGTTGCCGGGAGAGCGGGTTGCGGTAGCGGCGGTCGAGCAGAAGAAGAAATTTGTGCGCGGACGCGTGGAGCAGATTTTGCAGGCCGCGCCGGAGCGTATCGCGGCGCGGTGTCCGCATTTCGGGGTTTGCGGAGGCTGCGACTACCAGCACATTACCTATGATGCGCAACTGCATTCCAAGAGCGAGATTTTGCGCGAGACCTTGCGGCGCCTGGGGAAGATCGAGTGGAACGGCGAGATCACGACGCATGCGTCTTCGCCTCCTTGGGAATATCGCAATCGGGCGCAGTGGAAGGTGCGCCCGCTGGAGGTTGGACCCGCCGAGGGTGGGGAGGGCGGAGCGGTTGGTTCGGACAAGCTTGGCATTGGATACTTCCGTGGGAATTCGACGGCGCTTTGCGCGGTGGAAGATTGTTCGATTGTTTCGCCTTTGCTGCTGAAGACGCTGCTCGAGCTGCGGGAAGCGCTGGCGGCTGGGGCTTTGCCGCGAGGATTGCGGGAAATTGAAGCGTTCGCGGATGCCTCTGACAGCAAACTGCTGCTTACGGCGACTTTTGCGGGGTTCCCTTCCCGTGCGGCGGAACATGCGGAAACTTTTCGGCGGATCGTGCCGGAGATTGCGAGTCTGCTATTTCACGATCCGAGTTACGACCGGATGGAATTGTTTGGTCCGGGATTCTTGGATTATGAGGCGGACGGAATTGCGTATCGCGTCGGACATTTCTCGTTTTTTCAGGTCAACCGATTTTTGGTGGACGAGTTGGTGCGGGAAGTCGTGGAGCGCGAGGAGGGTGGGCGTCTGGCGCTCGATCTTTTTGCTGGCGTGGGATTATCTTCGGTCCCTTTGGCTTCCCGATTCGAGCGCGTGATTTCAGTGGAATCGAATCCGGCGGCGACGCGCGATCTGGAAACGAATGTGCGCGGGCGCGGGACGATTGAAGTACGCACTGCGGAAGTCGAGCGATTTGTGGAGCGGACCAAAGAGCGGCCGGAACTGGTTGTGCTCGATCCGCCGCGTGCCGGCGTGACGCATGAAGCGATACAGCGGATTGTGAAGATCGGACCGGCGCGGATTACTTATGTTTCGTGCGATCCTCCTACCTTGGCGCGCGACCTTGCCTTGTTCGTCAAAGGCGGGTACGATTGCTCAGAAATACACTTATTTGATTTGTTCCCTCAGACGTTTCATATGGAATCGGTCGTGCGATTGCGGCAGCGTTAGCATCCGAGGTTTTTCGTGATTTGGCGTACGTTCCTCGCGCGAGCGCGATAGGTTGCGCGAGGCGCGCCTCGCTGAGCCACAGCGGGGGCGCGCCCCCGCACTCCACGTTGATCGGAGCAGCGGTTCGGCGTTCGCTGATCGGCAGGAGTTCGTTTATTCGCTCGATCAATAGCAGCGAGTGAGTTCGATTGCGCTCGGTATGAAATTACCTGCGTTGTGGATGCTGGCGGCGTTTGCGGCGGGCATCGGAATTGCAGAGCGATGGCCTGGGTCGTTAAGGTTGTGGATGGTCGCGGCGTTGATCGCGATTTTGTTAGGTGCCGCGCTGGGGGCCTTGGCAGGCGCTGGATTCGTTAGGCGTCACTACGTTTGTTTCGCTTGGATTTGTGCGCTGGCTGCGTGGCTGGCGCTGGGTGGCCTCGCTCGCGGAGTTGAATTCGCAGGCATTCCTTCCAATCACATCACACGATTGATCGCTGCGGACAAGATTGACACCTCGGTCGCGCTGCGCTGGCGGGGACGCCTGCGTGAAGACCCTTTGGCGCTGCCTTGGGGCGAGCGTTTTGAAATTGACCTGGAGCAGGTCGAGGCAGGCCGCGTGGAAATACCCGTCAGCGGCGGCCTGCGTGTGAATTTTTACTCAAACGAACGCGCCGTGCGGCCTCCGGAGGGATTGTGGGCGGGAGATCGCGTGGAAGCGCTGGTGAAGGCGCGGCCGCCGCGGGATTTTCTGGATCCGGGCGCGTTTGACGTGCGCGGATTTCTGGCGCGGCAGAAAATAGATTTGATCGGGTCGCTGCGCAGCGGCGCGCTGTTGCAGTTGGTGGATCGGCCGGCTCCGACTCTTTTGCAACGACTCGCGCGGGCGCGCGGGACGCTTTTGGCGCGCATTGATTCCCTTTTCGTGGAACATCCCGAACGCGGCGCGATTTTGCGCGCGATGCTGCTGGGCGATCGCAGCTTCGTGGATTCGAGCGTGGTGCTGGCGTTTCAGAAGACCGCGGCGTATCACGTGCTGGTCGTGGCCGGACTACACGTGGGTGCGCTGGTGATTTTTTTGCTTTGGATTGGCCGCCGTTTGCGATTGCCGGTGAGCGCGATCGGCTTATTGACCGTGATCGCGTTAATTGCTTACGTGGGAATCGTGCAGGACCGGCCGCCGATATTGCGGGCCGCGTTGATGGCGGCGCTTTATTTGTGCGCGCGGCCGCTTTTCCGACGCGTGGATTTGCTGCAGACAATCGCGGTGGCGGCCCTCGCAATTTTGATTTGGAAGCCCTCATCGCTCATGGATTCGAGCTTCCAGCTTTCGTTCCTGGCGGCGGGAGTGATCGCGGGGCTGGCGTTGCCTTGGATAGATCGGACCAGCGCGCCTTACCGGGCCGGGCTGAATCATCTGGGCGATGTGACCAGAGACACGGCGTATCGCCGAAGATCGCGCAGTTCCGCATCGAGCTGCGCGGAGCGATTCAATGGCTTGCAGCTCGCGCGCCGGCGCGGCTGGCTTCGCGCTGCGGCGCGGTACTGGTGTTACCGATTCGCGCCGGCTTGCGGCTGTGGGAAATTGTGCTGCTTTCTGCGGTGATTCAGTGGGGCATGCTGCCTTTGCTCGCGGAGTATTTTCATCGCGTGAGTTTGGCTGGACCGATGAGCAACATTCCGGCGGTTTTGCTCACCGGCATTATTGTGCCGTTGGGCTTCGTGACGCTGCTTGCGACCTTTATATGGGCGCGCTTGGCGCTGCTGCTCGCGAAGGCCCTCAGCTTCTGCGCGGGCTTGTTGCTTACGACCGTGGACTGGTTTGCGGGATGGCCGCGGCTTAGTTATCGGATTCCCGGGCCGCCCGTGTGGCTGGTGATTGCGTTTTTCGCGGCATTCGTGACACTGGCGGTTGCGGCACGGATGATTGCCAAGCGGCGGCGCGACCGGGCTGTCCGCCTGCAGCCAGTTGCCCCGAAGCATTTGTCGGAACGGCTCGCCGCAGTTGCGCTGGCAGTGCTCGCGTTGATGGTGGCGACTTATCCTTTTGCGCCGCGATTGGTGCGCGGAGATTTCGAAGTCACCGTACTGGATGTGGGCCAGGGCGATTCGATTTTTGTGGCCTTTCCGGATGGGCGCACGATGCTGGTAGATGGTGGCGGGCTGACCGGCTCGGAGTGGTTTAACGGTTCGCGGTCGGGGCCGGACATCGGCGAGGAAGTCGTGTCGCCGTATTTGTGGTCGCGGGGAATCAAGCGGTTGGACGTGGTAGCGCTGACGCACGCGCACCACGATCATCTGGACGGATTGCATAGCGTGGTCGCGAATTTCAAGGTGGGCGAATTGTGGATTGGGCGCGACGAGGAAACGAGCGCGTTTTTGAATTTATTAGCGGAGGCGCGCGCGCGAAGGATTCCGATCGTTGAGGAAACGCAGGGACGCGAGTTCGATTGGGACGGCGTGAAGGGCAAGGTGCTGTGGCCGGCGGATATTTCGGCGGTCTCGAGGGCGTCGAACGACGATTCGCTGGTGATGCGGATCCAGGACGGCGCCGACAGTTTTCTGCTGCCTGGAGATATTGAGAAGCGCGTGGAAAATGAATTGGTGGATGAGCAGGCTCCGCTGACAGCAGATTTTCTGAAGGTGCCGCACCATGGCAGCAGGACGTCTTCAACGGATGCGTTCGTGGGAGCCGTCGCGCCGAAGGTGGCGGTGGTTTCCGTGGGTGAGGGCAATCAGTTTGGGCATCCGGTGGACGCGGTGGTGGAGCGCTATGGGGCAGCGGGTGTGCGATTTTTGCGGACGGATCGCGATGGAGCGGTGACCGCGATTACGGATGGGCATGATTTGGTGGTGCATACGTTCGCGGAGGCGCATCCGCGGTGAGCGCACAGGACAGTTTTCAAGGGTCCTTTACGCGACCACGTACAATTCGGATGGCAAGTGGGGATGACGCATGCTAAGAAGGAGCTTCAGCGGCTAACGCCGGTTCGCCATTGGCCGAGATAGTGTCGTGGCTAAAGCCACGACCCACAAAAATCGCTCGCGAATAACACTCAGGCAATGCCATTCAACGAGTGGTTTATCCGAGGACTTCCGGAATGAATGCGAGATGCTAATTGGTCGAATCGTCGGAGTCTTCGCTGTCTTCAGTGACAGCGGTATTGCCTGCGAGATATTCGGCGATCACTTTGCGGGCTTCATCGGCCTGGGATTCAAGTACGCGAATTTCGAGGTTATGCGGCTCCTCGGGATTCTCCGGGATGGGAAAGGGGTCGGTGGAAAGCTCGTCCGCGGTCTCAATGCCCGCGCTTTCGAGCAGGCTGCGGATTACCATGGCCTCGGTGGAACTTTCGGCGGTGTGAGCGACTACGACGCGCTCGTTGGAATGGTCCTCAGACATTGGCAAGTGCCTCCGGGCTGTTCGCAGGTACTATTGCGCGCATCGGCGCGCCAGTCCATACTTGTTTTGCGGTAACGCACAGCCATTTATGAGCGACTTCTCATTGGCTCGGCCCACGCAGGACGAAATTGATGAAGAAAGCCGCCGAATTCGACGGCTGCGCATTTTGGTCCATATCACGCTGGAGACGATTTCCACCGGGGATTTGCCTCCGGAAGACGCCGCGCAAATGATAGCGGAAACGCGGAAAGTTGCGCTGGAAATGTTTCCCGGCAAGGAACGCGCTTTCGATTTGATTTACCGGCCGCAATTTCAGCGCGTGATGCACGCGGTTTATCGATTGCAGTGATTGCTGCCTCTGTGATGCCAGGCTAGAAATCTCCCGAAGAGCAAAGTCGAAAGCGCCGGCCTGAAGGCCGCCGTTACCTTTTCCAAGCCCTAGTAGCCGTAATGCTGGCGCAGCCACGCGCGCAACCAGACTACTGCGAGGCCAGCGATGGTGCCGATCAGGGCTTTGTATTCGCGGTTGCGGCGGTATAGGGCCCAGGAGAAGCCTTGTTCGGGAGCGACGTCCGTGGGCGACACGTGGCCCGAATCGAAAAAATTTGGCAGGAAGAGCGGAACGCGCGCGGCGTATTGATCGTAGATGACGCCAAAGCGGGCGCGAAGGTCCCGTTCTTCGTTGCGCATTACCGCGTAATAAAAAACCGCAAAATAGATGAGCACCAGGCTGCCTGCCCACCAGGAATGTCCGGCGATGGCAAATCCGATAGCGAGGAACAGGCTTCCGAGATAGAGCGGATTGCGCGTGCGCGCGTATGGGCCGGTGGTGGCGAGTTCCCTATCCTTGCGCAGGTGCCCGGCCGCGATGGCGCGAATGATGAGGCCGAGGCCGGCGATGCCTCCGCCGAGGGCGATCCAGTGATCGCTCGGCGTAGCGAGCAACAAATAGAGGATAGCTACCGGATAGCCGGTGCGGACGCGCCAGCGCATCCAGAATTTTCTTGGTTGAACCGCGACGGCTTCGTTCAAACGCGAATCCCTTTCAAGCTCGCGATGGCGTCTATAACTTGCTCGACTGTAATCGAAAGCATGGCAGAAGAATATGACGTTCCGCGGCGATAGGTCGTTTCGCTATTGCGCGGGTTGCGGATGCTGACGCTGGCATCGCCGTAGGGGCCATTGCGCGCGGGATCGGTGGGGCCGAAGAGGCCGACGGAAGGAGTACCGAGCGCGGCGGCTAGATGCAACGGGCCGGTATCGGCGGAGACTACAAATTTCGCGCGGCGCATCAGGGCCATGAGGGGGCCGAGATCGAGCGGGATTGCGACAGCGGCCGGGATGGCTCCCGTGCATACTACGTCTTCTGCCAAATTTTCTTCTCCCGGACCAAAACTAACGATGGCGCGCCAGCCGTACTGTTCGCTGAGCTTGCGATGCAATTCGCCGTAGCGCTCGGGAGGCCAACATTTCGAGCGCCAGCCTCCGCCGGGGTTCAGCACGTAAAAGTCGGTGATGTTGTGACTGGAAAGTTCCTGGGTGACACGGTCTTCGTCTTCGGCGCGGATGTGGAGTGGAAATCGGGGGGTCGTGAGGCGTGCGCCGGCGGCTTCGGCGAGCGTGAGATTGTGGTCCACTTTGTGCGGGCCGCGCGGATTCAACTGTTCGGTGTAAAGAAGCGAAGCGAGGGCCTCGCGGGCATAGCTGCTTTGAAAGCCGATGCGGCGCGGGGCTCCGCAAGAGAACGCGAGAAGCGCGGATTTATAGAGCGCCTGAAAATCGATTGCGCAGGTGTATTGCGCGGCGCGCAGTTTGGTCACTGTGGCGGCGATTCCGGCGGCGCTTTTGCGGTCTACTGGAACGATGTCGTTCAGGTCGGGATTGCCTTCAAGCAGGCGCTGCCATATTGGGTCAATGGCCCAATCGATGCGAGCTTCGGGATACGTGTCGCGCAGGGCGGACGCGGCAGGGAGGCCGTGGATCACGTCGCCGAGCGAGCCGAGACGAACCAGGAGGAAACGCTGGTCGGTGATATGGTTGGGCGCTTGGTCAGGCATTTTTTCCGTGGCGCAAGCGCGCGAGGAGATCTCGCGTGGAATGTTGTTTGGGATCTCCGACGATGGCCACGCGAATGCCAAGCATTGCTGCGAGTTCGCGTTCGGGTACGGTGTCGGCGGTGTAATCGGTGCCTTTGGCGTGGACGTCGGGTTGCAGTTCGCGTAGCAAGGAATTCACGTCGAGCTCGTCGAAGATGATGACGTAATCCACGGCGCGAAGAGCGGCTACGAGCGCGGCGCGGGCGCGTTCGGTGAGGATAGGGCGGCCGTCGCCTTTGAGCTTGCGCGTGCTGGAGTCGGAATTGACTCCCACTACGAGCAAATTGCCTTCGGTTCGCGCGGCTTGCAGATAACGAACGTGGCCCACGTGCAGCAGGTCGAAGACGCCATTGGCGAAGACGATCTTGCGGCTGGAGCGCCGGTGCTCTTCGAGGATCGAGTGCAGTCCTTCGCGGGAAACAATTTTTTCGCGGGTGTCCATGCGTGTTAGCGCGGGGCGGTGGCGTCCTGGCGCAGGGCGGCTTCCAGCTCGGCGCGGGTGACGGAGGCAGTGCGGCGCTTCATGACGACGATGCCACCGGCGTAATTTGCGAGATGCGCCGCTTCGAGATACGTGGCACCTGCGGCGAGCGCGAGAGTGAAGACGGCGATTACAGTGTCCCCTGCGCCCGTCACATCTACAGGTGCGTCCGAGCCGTAAATCGGGATGTGGCGCGGCGGACGGCTCCGTTCGTAGACGGCCATGCCGTCTTTGCCACGCGTGACTAGCAGCGCTTCCAGGCTCAGATCGTGCAGGGCGCGCTGGCCGAGCTCGTCGAGCTTGGCGGTGTCTGTTCCGACGCGCGCTTGGTACGCGGCTTCCAGTTCCGGCTCGTTCGGCGTCGCGGCGGTAACGCCTGCATCGCGATATTCGAGCAGGCGATAGCGGGAATCGAGCATTAGGCGTTTGGCTTTTAGAGTTTTTACCAACGCAGGCGAGGCGGCGCCAAAACCGTAGTCGGAGACGAGGATGGCGTCGGCGCGCGTGGCGATCTGGCGGGCTGTTCGCGAGATGGCCGCTGCGATTTTCGGGGAAAGGTTGGCGTGCGGCTCGCGGTCCACGCGAAGGACTTGCTGCTCTGTGGTGTGGGTCCAGCCTGCGAGGTAGCGCGTTTTGGTCGTGGTGGACCAATCGCGAGCGCGGAGGATGCCGGAAACATTGAGGCGTTTGCGGCGGAAGTGACCGAGGAGTTTGCGGCCGCCTTCGTCATCGCCGACCACGCCGACTGGCAGAACCCGCGCGCCCAGTTCCGCGAGGTTATTCACGGCATTGGCTGCGCCGCCGGGATAGCTTTCGCTTTTGCGATGGCGGAGGATGAGGACTGGGGCTTCGCGCGAGACGCGCGAAATTTCGCCGGAGACGAATTCGTCGAGGACGAAGTCGCCCACTACGCCGATGGTTTGGCGGGGGAAAGCAGCGACCAGGTCGAGGAGACGGGTGAGGTCAACGGTGGAGTCGGCGGCGATCGGCGGTGCCGCGCTTTGGCGCTTGTGCTGCGTTTTGCCGATTTTGGATTTAATCGGTGCCAACCAATCTCCGTTTCTTGCGCCACTGAAAATACTCGTATCTGCTGCAAACTTGCGCCCGAGGCTAGACTCGCGCTGCAAGATCAAGCTAGGACTGCACATTTCACGCCGGGAGCAACCTCCCGCACTCCCAGATTGCCGCCGCGAAAAGTATCATACGGTTATCGCCTCAGCAATCGCGCCGATTGCGGCGGGATTCATTTGGTCATCTGCAATTTTAACCGAGATGCCTCGGCGCGCGATTTGGCTGTTGCCAGGACCTCGTTCCAGAATTCGTGTTCGCGGTCTATGTGCATTGAGATCGCGCAGTAGAATATCGGCATTTTGCCGTAATGGATGGCGTGGAGATTGTACAAGTCTTTTTCGGTGCAGATCAGGCCCGCGGCTGCGGCGGCTCTTGCTTCACACAGGACTTCTTCGTCGTCTTCATCGGTGAAGCGGTGATGGTCGGGAAAAAATCTGTGGCCGGCGATTTCGAGACCCCATGCACGAAGGTCGGCGACGAAGGCTTGCGGATTGCCGATGGCGCAGAAGGCGAAAAGCGGGCCTAGCTCGCTTGGGGCTACGTTTCCTGCGAGCTGGCCATCCGTGAAGCTCCGGATCGCTTCGAGCTTGGGGCGAGCGTAATAAATGGAGGCGTCGGTTTCGCGGCGGACGGTAGCTTCGATTGCTGGGACGTAATTGCTGCGGGTGATGACGACCATATCCGCGCGGGCTAGCGCGGAGCACGACTCGCGAAGGCGGCCGGCGGGGAGCAGGCGGCCGCCGCCGAAGGGATTCGTCGCGTCAATCAGAACGATGTCGACGTCGCGGGCTAGTTGCAGGTGCTGAAAACCGTCGTCCAGAACGAGCCAATTCACACCCCGCTTGGCGAGTCGCACCCCATTTGCGTAGCGATCCGGGCCGACGCCAAACGCGATGCGTTCGCCCAGACGGGATTGCAACATGCGGACTTCGTCGCTGGTGGAGACGCTTGACGCTGCGTCTGCGGCTTCGCGTGAGCCGTTCGGACGGCCGCGATATCCGCGCGTGAGAATGCCGACACTTTTGCCTTCCGAGGCAAGCCGGTCCGCGATCCAGAAAACCATCGGGGTCTTGCCGGTGCCGCCGACCGTGAGATTGCCAACGCTGATTACTGTGCCGTCGAGGCGGTGCGGCTTCAGAATTCCCTGCCGATACGCCCGAGCGCGAAGGTGCGTGACTGCGCCGTAAATGAGGGAGAGCGGCGCGAGAGCGAATTTAGCGAAGTTCACGCCGCGTTTCCCTTGGCTGATTCGTTGAGGATGCCGGCGATGCGTTCGAGGGAGCGTTCGGTGGCGCCGCGATTACCTTCGGAGATGGCCCGGGCGGATTTGCCCATGCGCTCGCGCATTTTGTCGTCTTGAATGAGCTGGATCCAGACTTTGCCGAGACCCTGGCCCGAGGTGATCTGAACACCGGCGTGAGCGTCGAGGAATTGGTCGGCCATTTCGCGGAAATTTTCCATGGAGGGGCCGAAGACCGGCGGGCGCCCGAACCATGCAGGCTCGAGAATGTTGTGTCCGCCGGCGGGAGCAAGCGAACCGCCGACGAATGTTGCGTCGGCGAGCGAATACAGGCCGGCTAGTTCGCCGATGGAATCTAGGAGCAGGACGTCGGTGTCGTCGTCGAGGGTCGAGGCCGAGTCGAGCTGGCTGCGGCGCACGACTTTCCAGCCGCCGGCCGCGACAATTTCGGCGGCGGCATGGAACTGCGCTGGCTTGCGCGGCGCGAGAATCAGCAGCGTGTGGCGCCACTGACGCTGCACCAGATCGTAGGCCGCGAGAACCGCGTCCTCTTCACCGGCGACGACGCTGCCAGCGACGAGCACCGGCCAGCGTTCCTGGCGTCGGATTTCCTGGTCGAGCCAAGCGCCAAAACGACCGAGGGTGGGCGGCTCGGCGTCATATTTCAGATTGCCCGTGACTTCGATGCGCTCTTCCTCGGCGCCCATGGCGAGAAGGCGGGAGGAGTCTTCGGGAGTTTGCGCGAGGAAGAGGTGTGCGTCGCGCATAGTGCGCGCGAAGAATGCGCCGACGAGAAATTCCCAGCGCTGGAAACGCGCGAACGATTTTTCGGAGATGCGCGCGTTGGCGAAGACTACCGGCACTCCCGCGCGATTCGCTTCGCGCAGAAAATTCGGCCAGATTTCAGTTTCCATGATGATGACGAGGGCGGGACGAATTGCGCGCAGCGCGCGACGCACCGGCACGACCCAATCGAGCGGAAAATAGAAGATGCCGTCGGCGGATTGCAGGCGCTCGCGGGCGAGCCGCTGGCCGGTTTCCGTGGTGGTGGAGACGAAAACGGCGCGTCCGGGAAAGCGGCGTGGCAGGCCTTCGATCAGCGGTTTTGCGGCGAGGACTTCTCCTACCGAGACCGCGTGAATCCAGATCGGACCTGCGGCGCCATCGGTCGAGCTGGCGTTCGTCGCGCGGGTACCGGTCCAGGCACGGGCGGAAATTTCAGGGGGCAGGCTGCCCAGGCGTTCACGAACTGCGCGGGCGGGTTCTCCGGCGCGCCAGCCGCGCACCGCAAAATAGGGCGCGAGGAAGAACATTCCGGCTGCCGTCAGGATGCGATAAAAGAAATACATGCGGTAGGTTCGCGCGCGGTCGGAAAGGAGCTTCGCCTCGCGCAAGCCCAGTATTATAGTGGCACCCTGCATGAAACGCGCACAACTTCCGGCAGCGCAGAGGCATCGCACAGGGAGATGAACAAGCCTTTATATGCTGCCTTGACGTTTGCCGTTGTGGTTTGCGTCGGCGCGAGCGTCGCTGGCTCTCGTGAGCAGAACAACCCCAACGCAAGCAAGGCGCAGCAGGCTGCGCCGGACGCGACTGCCTCGCTGCCGCACGATAATCATGATGGATTGACGATCATGGCCGATCCTTGGACGGATAAGCAGCGCAGCAAGGACAAATTTGGCAAAGCGAATCCGTTGGATGTGGGAGTTTTGCCGGTTGAAGTGTTTCTGCGGAACGCTACCGATCATCCCATTCAGGTGAACCTCAATACCGTTCAGCTCGAAGTGCACCTGCGAAATGGGAGCCATCAAAACATTGATTGGCTCTCCCCGGAAGATGTGGCCTCGCTGATCGCGCATCCGGGCGGTGCGGCGCCGTCGCAGCCGCGGCGAATCGCGGGAATCCCGCTGCCGAACGGCGACAAGAAAGCGGAGAAGTACGCGGAAATTTTGCGGCCGCTTACCTTGGATTCCGATACGGTATCGCCGATGGGTTCGGTGCACGGATTTCTTTATTTTGATGTGAACCACGATCCGTCGCTGGCGGACAAGTCGGTGCTGTATGTCCCGGACGTCGTGGTGATTCCTACCAGGAAAACTTTGATGTTCTACGAAGTTCCGCTGGGCAAGCCCGCACAGAACTAGGGCTAGTCTCGCGCAGGGTGCGAGAATCAAAATTCAGCCCCGCGCATCCAAGATTGGGGTTGGATTTGGCTGTCGTCGCGGGTCCACTTGCATTATCAATTCGGCTCATCACGGCAATCGCTTTCAAATTTCGAAATCATTTCAAGATGAGGAGAAAAGACATGGGCAGGCTTACAGGAAAGGTTGCGGTTGTTACCGGAGCATCGAAAGGGATTGGAGCCGGAATCGCGCAGGCGCTGGCGGCGGAAGGCGCGTCGGTGGTGGTGAATTATGCTTCGAGCAAGGCGGGCGCGGAAAAAGTGGTTGCCGCGATTACGGCGGCTGGCGGTAAGGCCGTGGCGGCGGGCGGAGATGTGTCAAAGGCCGTGGACGCGAAGGGGATCATCGACGCGGCAATCAAGAATTACGGACGGCTCGACATTCTGGTGAACAATTCGGGCGTGTACGAATTTGCTCCGCTCGAAGCTGTCACCGAGGAAACTTTTCACAAGACGTTCAATATAAACGTCCTGGGAACGATCCTAACGACGCAAGCAGCTGTAAAGCACATGAGCAACGGCGGAAGCATCATCAATATCGGGTCTGCGGTGAGCCGCTTGACGCCTCCCAATTCGACGGTTTACACGGCGAGCAAAGGGGCGCTGGATGCGGTTACGGGCGTGCTGTCACGGGAGCTAGGACCGAAGAAGATTCGTGTGAACACGATCAATCCCGGTGTCGTCGAGACGGAAGGCACGCAGACCGGCGGGTTTATTGGCTCCGAGTTCGAGAAGGCTTTTGTTGCGCGTGCACCGTTGGGACGCATTGCGAAGGTTGGAGACATTGCACCGATTGCAGTGTTTTTGGCGTCGGACGACTCGGGATACCTTACTGGCGAGCAGCTCTTGGCTGCTGGGGGAGTTCGATAGATCTGGAGCGACGCTGAGAATTATCTCGGGCGAGGCGAGGCAAGCTCGCCTGGTTGGTTTCGCGAGCTGAACGCCGGCGCTACTTGTGTTAGCCCATGCGGGCAATTACTACTGTAATGTCGTCGGCTTGTTCCGGTGTGCCGGCCCATTGTTCAGCGGCGGCTATCAGATTTTCCGCTATGCGCTGCGGCGGCATGCTGCGTTGGCGGAGGATTTCTTCTTTCAGGCGCTGCGTACCGAATTCTTCACCGTAGACGTTTTCCGGTTCCGTTAGACCATCACTGAACGCCACCAGCAGGCTTCCTGGTTCCACTTTGATGCTGCCTTGCGTGTAGGGGCAATCCTCGAACATGCCAATTACAGTGCCGCCTTCGCTGAGTTCCTGCACCTTATCGCCGGAAACAAAAAATGGGGCGAGGTGGCCGGCGTTGGTGTAGGTGAGCATCCTGGCGGAGACGTCGAAGTCGGCGTAAAAAAAAGTGGCGTAGCGGTCGTCCGAAGTATTGCGAAAGACGTGGCGATTCAGGCGCGCAACAAGTTCCGCCGTGCCACATTTGCCATTGAGTGAGGCCTGGCTGCGCAACGCGGCCTGCAAGCTGGCCATCAATAGCGCAGCAAAAATTCCCTTCCCGCTGATGTCCGCGACTGCAATGCCGACACAATCCTGACTGGTGCGGATGAAGTCGTAGTAGTCGCCGCTAACGACGCGTGCGGGGCGACAAATCGCGGCGAGTTCGAGTCCCGGCAGCGCCGGCAGAACCTGCGGGAAGAGCTGCGACTGTACCTCGCGGGCGATGGCGATTTCGTTTTCGAGCTTTTGTCGTTTGCCTTGCTCTTCGATCAACTCGGAGATCGAACTGGTCATTTCGTTGAACGATTCGCCGAGAGCGCCGAGTTGATCGCGCTGGTGGACGTGAATGCGCTGGGCGAAATCGCCGCGACGGACGTGGAGAGTGGCTTCGTACAGATCGTCCACGGCGCGAGTGATCGTGCGGGTGAGCACGATGCCGGTGATCAGCGCGGCGACTTCCAGTGCCAGGAAAATCACGCCGGCCGCAATCAGGGCGAGTTCGAGCAGCGGTCCAATCTCGCCGACTGATGTGAAGAGCCGGCGATTGAGCGCAGAGGCGCGCATCGCGAACGTTGCCAGGACGGCGTCCGGCGAGTTGACCGGTTGCGGGCCGATGTGCGCCAAATCAATCGTGGAAACACCGCCAATGCGCACGTCAAACCAGTTGGATGGCGGATCGAGAGTGCGACGACGGCTGGAGATCTGCTCGCCGGGAACGAAAACCTTGCCGTTGAAACTGAGCGAGGGACCCGCGGGAGTTTGCTGGTTCATCGGACGCAGTGGAATGATTTGGATGGGGCCGATGTCCGAGCGCAGGCTATCGAGAAACGTGGGATTCAGCGGAGTGCCGACAACCAGGTAGAAGGGTCCGGCAGCGCCATTTTTTTCCACCGCGGCAGCAACCCAGATTTTTCCTTCGAACTCGACGAGACCGGCGAACTCGTGGCCGTCGCCCGCTTGCACCAGGCGCTCCCCGCGGTTAGGGAAGACGCGCAAATCGGGCCATTCACGGCGAGCGGCTTCGATTAAATTGGCAATCCCCGGACGCGCGAGGATGGCTTCAGCGTTAGGCGAAGCACCTTGAGCGGCCTCCTGCTCCACGGCGCCCGCTAAGGCATCGGCATCGGCGGAAATCGTGCTGATACGCGATTGCAGGTCTTCGTGGAAGAGGTGCGCACCAAGTTGGAGATAGAGACCGTAGGCCGCGAGGCCCGCCATGCAGAGCAGCAAAACAACCGGTACGACCGCGATAAAAACGTAGGCAACGATGAGGCGGTTGCGCAGAGTCCACATGAATTTCGTGCGGAACCAGGGGATCAGGCGGACAAGCAGGTAAACAGCCGCGAGAAAGCAGAGGAAGCCCAGGAATCCAGAGAACGGCAAGGGTTCGCGGAACATCGCGATGCCACGCACGGCCGCGTAAAGGAGAATTACGACGAGCGCGACGCGGTCCAGCGGCGTGATGTGCCGCAGGAAGACGAATAACCGGCGAGGAGAAAGTCGACTCACAAAATTTGGTCTCAGGCGTTAGAAGGATAGCCGACGCGCGGCGGATATGGAAGGTGGGCGATACGCGCGGGAGAGTTCGAAGGAAATCGTCGAGCCAAACGAGGGTGGGTCTTAGACCCGCCCCTACGCCGTTTCTTCGTTACGTGCGCCAGACAGAGACGCGGCAAACGGCGCGGCCAGTGGCTGCTACGGCGCGTTGCGATCCATTTGTTGGACGCGGCTGTGGTGGCGAGAATAGGCGAAATAAACGACCAAGCCGATTACCAGCCAGATGATAAGGCGCGCCCAATTCACCCAGCCGAGGTTGACCATCATGTAGACGTTGATGGCCACACCAAGCGCAGGGATCAACGGGACAAGCGGCGTACGGAAAGGACGCGGCTGACTGGGATTCGTATAGCGCAGAACGATTACGGCCATGCACACGATCACGAAGGCAAGCAGCGTGCCGATATTGACCATCTTACCGAGCTGATCGATGGGCGTTATGCTGCCGACGATCGCCGCAAGAAGGCCGACCAGAATCGTAGTCTTGTAAGGCGTGCGGAACTTGGGATGAATCGCGGCGAAAAACTTGCGCGGCAGCAGACCGTCATTGGCCATGGAGTACAGCACGCGGGTCTGGCCCAGCAACATCACCAGCATCACGCTGGTGAGCCCGGCCAGCGCGCCGGCCGTGATCACGGTGGAGGCGGTGTTCAGGTTGTGGTCGAGAAAGGCAACTGCCAACGGTGCCTCGATATTGATCGACCTCCACGGCACCATGCCGGTGAGCACGAAGGCCACCAGGATGTAAAGGATGGTGCAGGCCACCAGCGAGGCGATGATGCCGATGGGCAAATCGCGCTGCGGATTCTTGGCTTCCTGAGCGGTGGTGGAAACGGCGTCAAAACCGATGTAGGCGAAGAATATGTAGGCAGCGGCTTTCCATATGCCGCCGACGCCCATGGGCGCGAATTCGGCCCAGCTGTGCCCGATGTTTGTGCGGTCCACATATTTCAGACCCAGGAGAATGACAAACAGTACGACGGCGACCTTGATGACCACGATGGTCGCGTTGAAGTTAGCGCTTTCCTTGATGCCGATCACCAGGACCGCGGTGATGATCAGCGCGATCACGAAGGCCGGCAGATTGAAACCAAAGTCGAAACCGAAAATGCGCGGCGCGTCCACCAGATTGTGCGCCTGCCGGAGCAGATCCGCTGACGGCGCGTCGGTAAGCGCATGGACGAGATCGGAAAACGCTTTCGTGGTGATGCCCAGAGTGGGGTTGGCGGCGTGGACCTGGGCGCGCGCCAGCACGTTTTCTGCGGTGGCGAGCGCGGTCCAGTGGTCGTATGCGAGCCACAGCGGCATCTTTAGACGAAAAATCTGGAGCAATTCGACGAAGTGATTCGACCAACCGGAAGAGACGGTGCTGGCGCCCATGGCGTACTCGAGCGTCAAGTCCCAGCCGATGATCCACGCGAGGAGCTCACCCAGCGCGGCGTACGCGTAGGTATAGGCGCTGCCCGCGAGCGGAATCATCGCGGCGAATTCCGCGTAGCACAGTCCCGCCAGCACGCATCCCACGCCCGAGACGATGAAGGAAATCGTGAGCGCCGGTCCAGCGTAGGTGGCGCCGAGGCCGGTCATCACGAAAATTCCGGCGCCGATTACAGCACCGACACCTAGCGCGGTGAGCGAGAGCGGGCCGAGCGTGCGTTTGAGCGTATGCTCGCCGGTTTCCGCTGCTTCGCGCAGCAGGACCTCCATGGGCTTCTTCTTGAACAGCGGATTGCTCATTCGCGATGTTCTCCTTCAAATGGACGCGCGCGTTGCCAAGCCGACATCAACACAGATGAACACTGATGAACACAGATAACGGCAAAATATTTCACATGCACCGAATCGGCGCGCCCCCGCGCGGACCGAAGAAAATAGCACAGACGCGACTTTGCCGCGACAGCGATGGCGCACTGAACTGCGCCGCTACAGAATCAAATTCAGAGTGCCCGTGAAACATACACGTTGCGAGAACCGTTCCAGCGGTGTATCGAGCGTCGGCCACGGCATGCCGTGTCCCTACGACACCTGCGCGTTGTGCGATTTCCCTGCTTGTTTCCAGAGCAAATAAACCGGAACGCCCAGCAGCACGATAATCAAGCCGGGCCAAGTGTACTGCGGCTTATAACGCAACAGCTGAATCTCGATGAATACCGCCATCACCAGATAGAGCGCCGGAAGAAATGGATAGCCGAAGGCTTTGTATGGGCGCTCCATGTCCGGGCGCTTCCAGCGCAGGATGAAAAGGCCGCTGAGCGTGAGGATGTAGAAAATGAGGACGGCAAAAATCAGGAAATCGAGCAGCTGGCTGTATGTGCCCGAGAGGCAGAGGATTGCGGCCCAAATGCATTGGACGACGAGAGCGGCTCCGGGAGCGTGATATTTATTCACTTTGCCGACGGATTTGAAAAATAGGCGGTCTTTGGACATAGCGTAGTAAATACGCGCACCGGAAAGAATTAGGCCGTTATTGCAGCCGAAACCTGAGACGAGAATGGCTATGGCCATGACAATCGCGCCGGCGGGGCCAAAGATTACTTCAGCGACCGCGGTGCCAACGCGGCCGTCGGCCGCGAATTCGATTCCTCGCGCGAGAGCTGTGGCGCCGTGGGGATCGCCGGAGATGGGAAGGACTCGAAGGTACGCGACGTTCGCGAGGACATAAAGGACGATGACTGTTCCCGCGCCGAGGGCGAGCGAAAGTGGAAGATTGCGGCTGGGATTTTTCACCTCGGCAGCGGTGAAAGTGATGTTGTTCCAGGCGTCGGCGGAAAAAAGTGCACCCACCAATGCTACGGCGACCAGCGTTACGGTGCCGATGGTCCACGCCGGGTGATCGTTGGGATACGGATGCATCGCCCACAAACCGGCATTGCGCCAGAAGTCCGTGAAGTTGATTTGGCGCGCGATGGCCGTCGAAAACCAGCAGCCGACTCCTGCGAGCGCCACGAGCGAGCCAACTTTCGCGACCGTAAAAATATTCTGAACAATTTTGCCGATGCGCAGCCCGCGCGTATTGATCCAGGTAAGCAGGACGATGGACGCAATGGCGAGAAGATTCTGCCGGTTCAGACCGACGTTGTACGGGCCCAGCGAGCCAAACCAGAATTGCCAGGGGCCTACGGTGCCGAGCTTCGCGATCCATTGATCGGCGGAAAACCACGGGACCATCACGGCCGTAAATTTTGCAAAAGCGATGGCGACCGCGGCGATGGTGGCCGTCTGGATGACGAGTAGCATGGTCCAGCCGTATAGGAACCCCCAGAGCGGGCCGAGCGATTCGCGGAGATAGACGTATTGGCCGCCGGCGTGAGGCATGGCCGCGGCGAGTTCGCCGTAGCTGAGCGCGCCGATTACGGTCATGACTCCCGCGACGATCCAAACCGTGAGAAGCAGGCCGGGACTTTGAACCTGGTGGGCGATGTCGGCGGAGACTATGAAGATTCCGGAGCCGATCATCGAGCCGCAGACGATCATGGTGGAATCGAACAGGCCGAGGCCTTTGACTAGCTCCGGCTGTTTGGCTGCTGTTGCGATTTCGCCGATCGTTTGCGCTTGTTCCGCCAAGAAGCTCCTCTTTGCTGCTTGAACGAAAGCTTTTGCCGCGAACTAAGTTCTTGCTTTGGCTTACCGCGGCGAGGCAAGCCTCGCCTTGTAACAGGCGGAAGCAAGCTTCCGCACTCCCAGATGACGCTTGCCTTGCATTACACCCTGCCAAAGTTCCCGGCGCTTCAGCAGCGGCGATCCCTTACTGGGCTTTCTTGCGTGCTGCTGTGACCTGTATAGCGATGGCCAGGTACTCGCGTGCGCGCTGGACCGGGTCTAGCGCGGCGGCCAGATCACTGATTACGGCTACGGAATCGGCTCCGGCGCGGAAAACGTCGCGGGCGGACTGTACTGTGATGCCGCCGATTGCCACAAGGGGTTTCCGGGTTATTTTGCGGGCTGCGCGCAGAAATTCTAGTCCGACAACCGGGTCGGGATTCTCTTTGGTGACGGTCGGAAAGACAGGCCCCACAGCAATATAATCCGCCAAAGTGAGGTCGGCGGCGCGCAATTGCTCGAGGTTGTGTGTCGAAACCCCCACCCATTGCGGCGGCGGACATATTTTGCGGGCATCCGCAACGGGGAGATCCTCCTGGCCAACGTGCACCCCCTGGGCGCCCGCGATGGCGGCGATATCCGGCCGATCATTGACGATTACCCGAACGGGATGGGACGCGAACCGGCTGACCAAGGCGGCGGACAATTCATGGAAGCGGCGCGAGGAGAGGCCTTTCGCGCGCAGCTGAATCAGCTCGACGCCGGCGGCGGCTAGTTTTTCGGCGAAAGAGAGCGTGGACTCGGGTGGGTGGTTGGGAGTTGCGTCGAGTATCGCGTAAAGGGCGGGGAACAACCGTGCCTCCGCAGTCTATTTGTTGGCTGCGACGGCAGCCGGACGATCCAGAAAGTGCGTATCGAACCTGCCAGCAATGAAATCCGGATCGGCCAGGATTTTTTTGTGCAGCGGGATCGTGGTTTTGATGCCTTCGACGACAAAACCATCGAGAGCCCGATTCATGCGCGCGATGGCTTCGGCACGATTGTCGCCGTGCGCGATAATTTTGGCGATGAGCGAATCGTAATACGGCGGAATCACGCCGTCGGCGTAACTCGCGGTATCCACGCGAATGCCCGGGCCGCCGGGCACGCGAAAGGCGGTGATGCGTCCGGCGGAAGGCGTAAACGTTTCGGGATCTTCCGCGTTGATGCGGCATTCGATGGCGTGGCCACGGAATTCGATGGGCGCAAGAATGTCCGTGATCTTTTCGCCGGCGGCGACGCGGATCTGTGATTTCACCAGGTCCACGCCAGTGACCATTTCGGTGACGGGATGTTCGACCTGAATGCGCGCGTTCATTTCGATGAAATAGAGGTGGCCGGATTCCTCGCGCAGAAATTCCACGGTGCCGGCGCTGGAATAGCCGAGTTTTTTAAGCGCGTCCACCACCTGTTTGCCGACGCGCTTGCGGGTGGCGGCGTCCACGACCAGCGAGGGAGATTCCTCGAGAACTTTCTGGTGGCGACGTTGCAGGGAACATTCGCGCTCGCCCAGATGGATGACGTTGCCGTGCTTATCGCCGAGCACCTGGAATTCGATGTGGCGCGGATGCTCGATGAGCTTCTCCATATAGACGTTGGGACTGCCGAAGGCTTGTTCGGCTTCGGTGCGCGCCGTCTGGTACAGGGAAATGAGTTCCCGGCTGTGGCGCACGATGCGCATGCCGCGTCCGCCGCCGCCCTCGGCGGCTTTAATCATTACCGGATACCCGATTTCCGCGGAGATCTTCTTGGCGCTTTCTTCGTCGGCGACGACACCGGGACTGCCGGGAATGATCGGCAGGCCGGCCTCTTTCATGGCTTCGCGGGCTTTGTCTTTTTCGCCCATCAGGCGGATGGCGTCAGGCGCCGGGCCGATGAAAGTGATGTGCGAGGCTTCGCAGACTTCGGCAAAATTGGCGTTCTCGGAAAGGAAGCCGTAGCCGGGATGAATCGCATCCACGTTGGCGATTTCCGCGGCGCTGATCACTTGCGGGATGTTCAGATAACTTTCGCTGCTGCGCGGCGGGCCGATGCAGATAGCCTCATCGGCAAAGCGGACGTGCAGCGAATTGCGGTCGGCTTCGGAATACACGGCGACGGTCTTGACGCCCAGTTCCCGGCAAGCGGAAAGAATGCGCAGGGCGATTTCGCCGCGATTGGCAATCAGAATTTTTCGGAACATTTCCCTCGAAGAAAGAACAACCTTGCCACCGCACAGATGCATTCAAAGACCCGGCACGGTCCTCCTGCGGCCGACCTACGACATGCCGTGCCCCCACGAAACCCGGAACGGCTATTTTTTACGGTGGGGGCGAATGCCGAAAAGCGCTTCGCCGTATTCCACCGGGTGGCCGTTCTCGACAAAGATACGGACAACTTCCCCGGCAAGGTCCGATTCAATCTCGTTCATCAATTTCATGGCTTCGATGATACAGAGCACCTGGCCGGATTCGACTTTCGCGCCGATGGCGACGAACGGCTCCGAGCCGGGACTCGCCGAAGTGTAAAACGTGCCGACGATCGGCGACTTAACAATATGCAGATCCTCGGAGTGAGCGGGTTCGGACTCGCGTGCCGGCGGAGCTGCCTGGGCCGGGGCAGCCGCGCGGCTCGCGTGTGGCGCCGAAGCAATCACGATTTCGGGAGCGGGCAGCGTGGCGTATCCTGCGGTGGCGGGCCCCGACGGCTTTTTGAGCCGGATGCGGAAGCCTTCGCGCTCGTACTCGAACTCCTCGAGTCCATGTTTCTGCATGAAGGCGAGGATGCGTTCCACTTCGGGAAAGTCAACGCTGCCAGCGCGCGAGCCGGGCTGTGATTCTGAATTCGACTTTTTCGCCATTTAGAGTTGCAGAAATTCCCGGGAAGCGCTGGTCAAATCCTCGGCGCCAAGCGCCGTCACCACCACGTCATCCTCGATGCGAATGCCGCCGAGCCCCTCGATATATACACCCGGCTCGACGGTAATGACCATACCCTGTTCCAGCAAGGTCTCTTCGTGCATGCCCAGACGCGGCATTTCATGTACTTCCATTCCCAGCCCATGCCCTGTGCTGTGGGTGAAATAACGGATGCAGCCATGACGCCGCAGGACTTTACGTGCCGCAGAGTCCACGTCGCCGGCCTTAACGCCCGGCCGAATGGCCGCCTTGGCGGCCTGTTGGGCCTCCAAAACGGCTCTATAGAGCCCGCGTACCCTGCCTGCAGCCCGTCCCAGGAAAACGGTGCGAGTCATATCGCTGCAGTAGCCGCGCAGTATAGCACCCTGGTCAAGGACGACCAACTCGTTTTTCTTGAGCAGCTTGGGCGTGGGCTGAGCATGAGGCCACGCCGATCGTCGGACCCGAAGCGACGATGGTTTCAAAGGACGGCCCGCTCGCGCCACGGAGTTTCATGGCACGTTCCATTTCGGCGGCCACGGCCAGTTCGGAGATGCCCGGCCGGGCGTGACGCAGGGCCGCTGTCCAGACGTCGCTGATCAAAAGGGCCGCCTCGCGCATTGCGACCAGCTCTGCCGCGTCCTTTATAGCCCGCAGCCTCTCAACCTCACTAGGTACCGGAACCCAGCGCAAACGCGCTCCGGCGAAGGTATGCAGGGCGTCCTTCTGGGCCACGGTCAACTGCGACGGCGCAAATCCCACGCGCAAGCGGCCGCGGCGCCGTTTCAGCGCCTCGCCTACGCCGCGCAGCAAGCCGTGAAGAACGATCGAGACAGCGGCGTCATGCACTTCTTCGCGGGCTTGCAGTGCGTAGCGGCTGTCAGTGAACAGCGTGGCGCGCGAGGATTCGACGAGCAGCATGGCAGAGCTGCCGCTGAAGCCGCAGAGATAGCGGATATTGGGAAGATGAGTGACGAGGAGCGCGTCCGCGCGGCTTTGAGAAAGAGAAAGCCGGAGCCGATGGATTCGGCTCCGGCTTGAATTCAAAGTCAACAGATTCCTGGGCCACGTCCCGGTTCAGAACCCCTTTCTTCGCAGCGAAAACTATCCCGGCAAAATGCGCGGGGTGAGGAAGAACAGAAGCTCCTGAGCCGTGGAGCTGACCGTCGTGTGGCGGAACAGATTGCCGACCACCGGCAAGCTGCCCAGCAGCGGAACTTGCTGGATGATCGGTCGTCTGTTGAGTGACGATGACGCCGCCGATGACCACCGTGCCGCCATCCGCAACGAGCACCTTGGAATTGGCTTCCTGGGTGTCGATGGCCGGAATGCCCTGTACGCGCGGGATGGACTGGTCAATCTGGTCGTTCTTGACGTCCACGTCCATGTAGATGGTGCCCTCCGCGGTGATTTGCGGGGTCACGTCGAGTTCGAGAACCGCGTCCACGAACTGCACGGAAACCGTGTTGTTGACGACGGTTTGCACGGGAATCTTGGTTCCCTGCTTCACAATCGCCTTCTGGTTGTTCTGGGTGACGACTTTCGGCTTGGAGATCAGCTTGCCGACGCCACGCTCTTCAGCGGCGGTGATGATTTCATCCAGGGCAACCCTGCTGTTCTGGAAGATGTAGCTGAAGCCGCTGGTCGGAACCGAAGCGCCCAAATTGGTCAGCAACGGCAAACTGCCGCTCGACGGAGTAGTGCTGGCGGGAGGCTCCGTGCAGTTACTGCCGACGCAAAATGGCGGAGCCGGCGTGTGGATGACCGGGCTAGTACCGACGGCGGTCGCGCCGCCCACCGTGCTGCCGCCTTGTGCAAACGCAGCGGCCAGCTCAGTGCCGATTTCACGGGAGAACGAGCGATTGGCGGCTCACGACCCGCGCTTCGATTTCCACCTGCTGCGATTTGCGATCGAGCTGGCGGAGAAGGTTGTCCATGACCGGCAGAACGGCCGGGATGTCGCGGATGATCAAAGTGTTGGAGCGGCTGTCCGCCAGAATGTCCCCGCGCGAAGAAAGGAACTTCTTCATCGTGGGCACCAGGTCCGTGGCTTTCGCATAGCTGAGCACGCGGGTGGTGGTGACGACGTCCGCGGCTTCCGCCTGCGCCTTGGCCAACTCGCGGTTCTGGTCGGCTTCCTTCTTCAGGGTTTCCTTGGTAGCGATACGCAGTACGTTGCCATCGAGCTGCTTATCGAGATCGTTGTTCTTGAGCACGATGTCCAGCGCCTGATCCCACGGCACATCGTCCAGCACGATCGTCAGAGTGCCCTTGACGGCAGGATCCACGACGACGTTTAAGCCGCTGATCTCGTGAATCAAGCGGAAGAAATCGCGGAGGTCCACGTCTTTCAAGTTGACCGAGATCGGTTCGCCGGAATACTTTCCTACAGGCGCCGGAGCTTGCGCGCCGGAAGCCGCCGGAGTCGCCGACGGCGTGCTGATGGTGGGCTGATTCGATTCGGTGTAACCCGGGTTCGAGGATTTCGCTGACTCGATAGCGGCAGCCGTTACCGGCTTCGCCGCAGGCGCTTCCGGAGCATGCGGAGTCTTCGACTGGAGCAGGCGCTGCCAGCGCGGCCGAGGTCTGCGTCAAAGCGCTGGGCAGTGCAGCCACGGGAGCTGGAACGTTGTTCGGCACCGCGACCGGTACGTCGGCCTTCGTGGTCGTGACATCCGCAGGCTGCGGAGCTGCCGCAGGCGTGGACTTCACGGCGCCGCTGGGAGCATCGGCGGCAAATGCCACAGTGACGGCATTGCCGGTCGAATTGATGTCAAAGTGGGCCGGTTGACGAAGGTCAATCACCACGCGCGAAACTTCCGGGGTGAACTGCGCCAGACGGATTTCCTTTACCGGGTCCAGATTGCTGGCGATGTTCTTTTCCGAAGTCTTCAGGTGCACACCGGCGAAATCGAGGACGATGCGGTCGGGATTGTGCAGGCGAAGAACGTGATAGGTCAGCTTGTCGCTGCCGACGACATTCACTTCGGTCTGTTCGCCGTTCTGCGCCAGATTCACTTGCTCGATCGCTTCGAAATTCTCAGCGGGCGCCTTGGTTTCCGAGGATTTCGTGGAGATCGCCTTCACGGATGCCGAGGACCGCTTGAGCGTGGGCGCGGGGACGACCGGCTCGGCGGTAACGTCGGCATTGCCATTGGCGGAAACAAAGAGTGTGAGTTCCTGATTGCCGTTGCGCTCCAGGCGAGGCTGCACGCCGGGCCGGACCAGGATTTCCAGGCGCACCACGGGCTTTTGGCCGGCCGCGTACGTCGTGAGCCGGTAGCTCTTCACGAGCTCCGACGGCACGATGCGCGCGCCCGCCGAATCACCCGCCGAGACGCCAGTCAGGTCGAGCACAAAGAGGCTCTCGCTGGGGCGATAGGTGGTGTATTCGAACGGGCCGTTAGCCTGAGCATCCAGCGTGACGGCGCCGTCTTTCACCACTGCTTTTACGTGCACTACCGGCGCATCACTGGCCGAGAGTGCTCCACTCGTCAGAATCAGGGCTGCCGCTAGCAACGCAGTCAGGCCCCACGCCCTCCGCATAATCCTCATTGCTGCTCTCCTGCACTCGGGTAGATTCGCTTCGTAACGAGACGCTCGACTGGCTTCCCGAAAGCATCTTTAGAATTTTCCTTGAACGTCACACCGTCCAGGCCGATCTTTTCCACATCACCGTCGTACAGACGGTCCCCTTCTCGAAGGAAATAAACACGCTGGTCGGGATTGGAAACCACCGCGAGCATGCCGTTGGGCGCGCTCACGGTTCCGTCCACGTGCACGGTGGCGACGACGAGGCCAGCCTTGCCCGGAGGCAACACCGGCCCGCCGGTCTTGTGCTCGCTCACCAGAGGGACGAACGGATCGCGCTTGCCAACTTCGGAAATTTCGGCCTTCCCTGATTTCGCCGCGTCTGCGGCGGGCGCTGCTGCCGGAGCGGCCGCGGCTGCCGCCTTGGCTTTGTGGTGAGCCTTGGCCACAGGCTTGGCCTGCGCCGAGGCGCCTGGAACCAGGCAGCAAGACAATGCCAGAGCGGTGAAGAAAGTCATGGATGTCCTAGCCAGTCTCATCGTGTTCGCCCTATCGCTTCACCGGCGGAGCTCCCGGCTTGGTTGCAGGGGCTGCCGGGGCTTCTGCCGTCTTGGAAAAGAAAGTCGTGATGGTCATCGTGCCGGTGACCGAAGTGCCCGCCACCATGCGGAAATTGCTGGCAGGTCCGGCTTTACCGCCGACTCCGGTCAATTTCAAATCCCCGACGTTGATGATCCGGGATAATCGGCCCAGCTTCGAGAAAAAGTCGAGAACCGAGAAGTACGGACCATCCGCTTGCACTTCGAAGGGCATCTCGAAGTAAAACGGCTTCTGGCCGATCGGCATGGCCTTCAGGCTGCGAATGGCAACTCCGGAGCTGGCGGCCGCGCTTTGAATCATGATGATGAACTGATCCACTTGCTTGTCTTCGGGGACGATGGTCTGCAGGGTCGCGAGCTGCTTGGCGAGCGCATCCATCTCCGATTGCAATTCGGCGCGGCGCTGCTTGTAAACACGCAGGCTGGCGACTTCGGCCTCAAGAGGCTTCTCCTGCTGCTGGGCTTGCTCCAATTCGTTGCGAACGCTGGCGACGGGAGAACCAGGAACGTAGAAGCCAGCGGCAATCAAGACCACGGAAAGTCCGAGGAAAAACAGGGCCTGCAGCGGCCAGGGCCAATCTCTGAAAGCGGTTGCCATCGCTAACTCCTCCCCTTGGGCGCGGGCTTCGGGGGCGCAGCAGCGCTGGCGGCGGGCTTAGCCTGGGGCTGCGCCGGCTGAGAGGTTTGCGAAGCGATCGCGGCGGTCATGGTGAAACCGTACGTCGTCACTGCCTTCGCAACGTCATCCTCTTTCGCCTCTTTAATCTCAATCTGATCGAAATAGCCGGAGCGCTTCAGCTGGGTAATGAAATTCGCGACGGCGTTGATGCTACCGGCCTCACCCGCGATCTCCAGCGTGTTGCCTTTGCGATCGAGCGAGGTGAGCCACAATTCGTCCACCCTTACGACGGTATTGGCGACCATCTGCAACAATTCCTGCGCGCCGGAGCGGTTCTTTTGGAGTTCCTCAATCACGTCAATGCGCGTCTGCAGAGCCTTCTTCTGGGATTCGAACTGATCGACTTCCTGCTTGACTTGCTGCAAGCTGGTCTTTTCAGCTTTCAAGGAAGCGATGTGCGCGTTGGTGGTATCCAGTTCGCGCTTTTGCGAAGCGTAAGTGACCCAGAGAACCACGACGGCGATGAGCAGCGCTGCGATGCCCAACAAAATCTGCAGCGTGGCCTCCAGCGGCACGGCTTGCTTGGTAGCTTTCGGACGGGCCTGGCCCAGTAAGTTGATGCGGATCATGGGGTGTCAAAACTCCTCAGCGCTAGGCCCACAGCGATTGCCAGGCGCGGCGCCAACTCACGGATCTGACTTTCATCGTGACGCCCAGGATTGATTGCAATCTTCCGGAACGGGTAAAGCTCTTCGACCGGCATGGCGAATTCTTCCTTCAACAAGTCGAGCAGGCCGGGAACGCGCGCCGTTCCGCCGGCGACGTAGATGCGGCGAATATTTTCGCCGCTGGCCGTAGCGCGGAAGAAATCGAACGTCTTTTGAATTTCCAGGATCAAGATGTCCGATACGGAGCGCAGAATCGCGGTGCGCTGCTCTTCGTTTACGCCCGCCAGAGTGCCGCCCATCTTCAGCTTTTCGGCATCTTCGAAGCTCAGGTCCAGTTCCTTTTGCAACGCGTCCGTGTACTGGTTACCACCCACGGAAACGTCGCGCGTGAAGAGCGGAGTCCAGCCGCGAACGATGTTGATGTTCATGACGCTAGCGCCCACGTTGAGCAACGCAACGACCTGCGACGGGTCCGGCTCGTAATTGACTTCGAACGCGTTCTGCAGCGCGAAGGCGTCAATGTCCACGACTACCGGAGATTTGCCGGCCTGGGCCAGCACGTTGGTGTGGTTCAGAATTTTGTCTTTCTTGACCGCCACCAGCAGCACGTCCATTTGATTTTCGGTGGCTTCCAGCAACTGGTGGCTCAAGTTCACGTCAGCGATATCGAACGGGATATGCTGGCTGGCTTCCGCCTGCACCCGGTCAAAGAGTTCCTCTTCGCTCATCAGCGGCATGCTGACGCGCTTGACGATCACGGAGTGTCCGGAAACCGACGTGGCCACGTCCTTGGTCTTTATTTTTTGGTTATCAAAGATGGAGACGATTTTTTCGGCGACGGAGGGAGCATCCATGATCGCTCCATCCACCACCGTGTCCTGCGCCAAGGTCTCAATCCCGTAACTCACCAACTCGTAGCCCGCTTTGGTCTTCTTCAGCTCGACCGCCTTCACGGAACTCGAGCCGATGTCCAGGCCGATTAAGGATTTCGTTTTCCCCAGATTGAACATCGCGCGGCCCCTCACTCCTTGCTCCGCCCCGCTTCGCAGAACGGACACGGCTTCGTCTGGTGCTTAAAAATCTCTTTGGAGAAATTCCCCCGCCCTGCTTGCTGCTTCGCCGTCCACCCCGTAAAGGCGGCTCAGCTCGGAGAGGCCCCGTTAGTACTGCTACGTCCGGTACCTTTCCTCTTTGTCCGTTTATTACATCCGCAGCACGGAGTGTCAAGCAACGTGTTCCGCTGGTGTGCTATTGGTAAAACACGGTACGAAAGTACAGGTAGGCGAAAAGGACAGGGTAAAAGGACAGGTGGGAGAGGCTGCAAACTACTCAGATATTGCGGGAAAGGCCCAAAAAGGCGAAGAAAAGTGCGTTCGCTTTGCGTTTACTTTTTGTTCGGAGGCGCGATTCCCAGCTGTTGCCATATTGTGTCCACGCGTTTTTTTGTTTCGCTATTCATTCTTATTTCGTCGGGCCAACGTCCGGCGAAACCTTCTTCCGGCCATTTGCGCGTGGCGTCCACCCCCATCTTTGAACCGAAGTCCTGGCGGCGCGCGGCGTGGTCGAGAGTGTCCACGGGACCCAAAACAAATTGAATGTCGCGCTCGGGATCGATGGCGCAGAGAGCTTTCCAAACGATCTCGCGAGGGTTGCGGAGGTCCACATCGTGGTCCACCACCACGACAACCTTTGTGAACATCGCTTGGCCGAGCGACCAGATCGCGTTCATGATTTTGCGAGCCTGGCCCGGGTAGCTCTTCTGGATCGAAACGATCATTAGATTTTGGAAAATGCCCTCGGCGGGCATGGCGACGTCCACAATTTCTGGATATTGCATCTTCATCACCGGCATAAAAATGCGCTCGATGGCGTGGCCCATAAAATAGTCTTCCTGCGGTGGCGGGCCGACGATCGTCGTCAAATAAAGCGGGTCCTTTTTGTGCGTGATGCACTGCACGTGGAACACGGGATACTGGCCCTCGAGCGAATAGAAGCCGGTGTGATCACCGAAAGGCCCTTCGGTTCGCATCTGGCCGATTTCGACGTAGCCTTCCAGCACGATTTCGGCATTCGCGGGGACTTCGAGATCTACTGTCTTGCACGCGACCAGTTCGACGGGATCTTTTTTCAGGAAACCGGAAAAGAGGAACTCGTCCATGTCCGGTGGTACCGGCAAGATGCCTGCGAGCGCGGTGGCGGGATCCGCGCCGATCGCTACGGCGACTTCGAGCTTTCCGCCGGGATTTTTGGCGCGGCTACTTCGGTAGTGATCCGCGCCATGTTTTTGCGTTTGCCAGTGCATACCCGTCGTGTGTTCGTCGAAAACCTGCATGCGATAGCAGCCGACATTGCGTTTGCCATTTTCTGGATTCTTGGTAATCACCATGGGCCAGGTGATGTAACGTCCGCCGTCCTGCGGCCAGCATTTCAGGATTGGGAAGTAATCGAGCGAGAAATCCTTGGTGCGAACTACGTCCTGGCAATCGCCGCTGCGGACTACTTTCGGAAAAAACGAGCCAATCTCCGCCAGCTTGGGCAGCATTTTTACTTTTTCGAAGAGACCTTGCGGAGACTGCATGTCGATGAAGGAGTGCACGCGGGCGGCGACGTCTTCGAGGGAGTCAACTTCCAGAGCCAGGCACATGCGGCGCTCGGTGCCGACTAGATTCGTGACAGCTGGGACGCGCGAACCTTTGGGACGTTCGAAGAAGAGCGCGGGGCCGCCGGCTTTTACGGCGCGATCGGAGATTTCCGTGATTTCCAGGACGGGATCAACTTCGACGGAGATGCGGCGAAGCTCGTCATTTTTTTCCAGCTTCCTCAGGAAATCTCGCAAGTCTCGATACGCCACTTCCCCTCCCGATTGTTCGTGCTTCTTGGTCACGCCACTCTAACACGGAGGCTTCAGACGATGAAGGCGTGGGAGTGGTGCTGCCTAGCATTTCGAAGGCCAAGTAAGAGATTGAGCACGGAGTGCGCAGAGGAACACCAGACGTCACGAAGAAAAACAGAGGTTCAAGAAAAAAAAGAACCTGCCGCAGAGACGCAGAGTTCGCAGAGAGACCGTGCAGGATTGTGAAGTCTCGCTACTTTTGGCCCACTGCTACGGGAGAATCGTTGCGCGATTCCGCTTCGTGCACGGGCGCGTTAATGAGTCTGGCGGCCAGGTCGCGATAGAGGCCCACTAACGGATTGTTCGAACCCGTTGTGAGCGGGATGCCGAGTGTTACGGCTTCGCTCACTTGGCGAAAATCGTTGGGGAGGCGCGCGAAGAAGGATTGATTGAGATGCTTTTCGGACTTCGCGACTGGCTCGTCATCGTTCTGCCGCCAGCGATTGATGATGATCTGAAAATCGCTGCGATCGCGGCCTGCCGAATCAACCGCCTTCAGATACCGCTCCAGCATTCCCAAGGCAAGAGCGCTCGGCTCTGCGACTAACAAAAGCGTGTCGGCGGTTTGCAGGGTGCGGGCCCATTCCGCGGCATTCACAAAACCAAGATCAACGACCACAAGGTCGAAGACGTCGCGAGCGAGCGCCAGAATGCGCAGCAGCGCTTCCAGGGTTACGAGTTGCCGTTGTTCCGCACGCAAGGCAGCGTGCAACGGGCCGGCGAGTATTTCGACTCCAGTTTTGTGCCGCGTCACCAGGCTCGCCAGCAGTGGCGAATCGAGACGGTCTACGCGCTCCAGCGCATCGAGGAGGGTAAAGCGCGGCTCGAAGTCCAGCATGAGCGAGATTTGTCCAAAGGGCCGCGCGAACTCGAGCAGGCCGACCCGCTTTTTTGTGAGCTGGGCCATATGCACGGCCAGATTAAGCGCCACAATGGTGGTGCCGACTCCGCCCTTCGAGCCCGTTACGATGATTGAACGGTCAGCCACGCCGTTGGCTCCTCGCGAAGCAATTCGCCGCTGAGCGGCGCACTTTGGATGCGCACACTGGTAGGCCACCCATATTGATGGTGCGGAGCATCTTCAATGCCAAGCTAAAGAGCCTCGGAAGCCTCGGAGATTCATCGCCATACGGATCGTCAGCCGCCCATCACATTCTAGTCATCGGCAAGGCGCGCGATCTCCTTACAGAAAGCTTAGGCGGACTTGCGCTATTATTTGTTGCCACAAAGGCTTCTGCCGCAGGCATCAGGAGGTCCGATGAGCAAATAGCATTTCTTCATGAAATTGATCCCGCCGCGGCCGACGTTTGCCCGGGATATGACCGCCGAGGAGCGAGCCGTGATGCAGCAGCATGTGCCGTATGTCGGCGAGGCTTTCAAGCAGGGTTCGGTGCTGATCTACGGCCCGGGTGCTGGCTCCCGAAGGAGCGTTTGGTATGACCCCACTCGAAATGGCTGACGCGGCAGAGGTTCAAGAATATTTGGCGGATGACCCGTCAATAAAGTCAGCTTTGAATACGTTCGAATTCTATCCGATGCGTGTGGGCCAGGCGCGCGGCAGCAGCTAATCACCCGGCGGGCTCGCTGCCCTTTTCTCGCGGTCCCCCACTTATGTATAATCGCCGCAGCAGCCGTGAGCGGGCGTCGTACAATGGCAGTATAGAAGCTTCCCAAGCTTCGGACACGGGTTCGATTCCCGTCGCCCGCTCCAGTAAAACCAACTGTTTGTGGGATACCTGCGTTTTCGTTATTTTCGGAGACCACAAGTCCACGGCCTTCGCTACGCACGTTTTGTGATGATGAAGTGCGTCGCGTAGGGCGTATAGACGTGTTTCGAGCATTCGTACCCCAACTTCGCCAAGTCGAGACGTTCAAAAAGCGACTCTCCTGATCCGAGGAGGATCGGCGACATGGCGACGTGCATTTCGTCAATTAATCCGGCCCGAAGATATTGGCGAATCGTCTCGACGCCGCCGCCAAGCCGAATCTCCTTGCCTTTTGCGGCTTCCGTGGCGCGGGTGAGCGCGGACTGGATGCCGTCAGTGACGAAGTGAAAAATGGTTCCGCCCTTCATTTCGAGCGACGCGCGCGGATGGGTAGTGAGGACGAAGACCGGCGTGTGGTAGGGAGGATTCCCGCCCCACCATCCCTTCCATTCGTCGTTAGGCCACGGCCCACGGATAGGTCCGAACATGTTTCGGCCGATGATCCAGGCACCGACATTTTCGAAGCCACGCGCAACGAAATCATCATCAACGCCTGTGGCACCGCCTTCCTGGCCGAGCATCTGGCGAAAGCTGCGAGTGCCAAACATCCATTCGTGCAGCGCTTTGCCGCCAACGCCAATCGGATTCGCGAGATCCTGATCCGGGCCGGCGCCGTAGCCGTCGAGTGAAATTGAGAAGCAGCGCACGCTAAACTTGGACATAAATGCCGCTCCTTGCTGGAGATTATGTGACAACCGCGATCGCCGGCATGGTCCTGGGTCACAGCTTGCGCGCGACGGCGACGATCCAGCGTCTCTTATACCATGCAGCACTATCAGACGATGTTCGCGCCGCGTCGTAAGCTACTTAGCAATCGTTTGAATGAACGATTAGAATGGAGGGCTCATGCGCAAAGTCTATGCAGGGACGTCGGGTTGGGCTTACGCGAGTTGGAAGCCGAAGTTTTATCCGGCGAAACTGAGCGCGGACCGCTTCCTGAACTACTATGCGAGCCGCCTGAATTCCGTGGAAGTGAACTACACCTTTCGACGAATCCCCAGCGCAGACCTGCTGCAGCGTTGGGCTGATGCAACGCCCAAGGAATTCCGGTTCGCGATGAAGGCGCCTCAGGCGATCACGCACATCAAGCGGTTGCGAGACGCGGCCGCGACTACCAAGGATTTTCTGGATTCGCTGGAACCTTTGCGCAAGATGAAAAAGCTTGGGCCGGTGCTCTTTCAATTGCCGCCGAATTTCAAGTGCGATGTGGCGAGGCTGCGCGAGTTTCTGGCCGTGCTGCCGCGAGGGCTGCGCGCTGCGTTCGAGTTCCGGCATGAATCGTGGTTTGTGGAGGAAGTCTACGCGGCTTTGCGCAAGGCCGGAGTTGCGCTGTGCCTTGCGGAGAGCGAAGACCTCGTGACACCAAACATCGAGACCGCGAACTTTTGTTATTTGCGGCTGCGGAAAGAAAGCTATTCTGCAAAATCCGCCGCGCAAAGGGTGCTACGCCTCGCTCGGCGTGGGGATGTTTTTGCCTACTTTAAGCACGAGGAATCGCCGGAAGGTGCTTTGAACGCCGAGGCGGTGCTCGCAGCAACAAAGAAAGATTAACCTTGGCGCCGTTCGCGTTGCGCGGGGCGATTCGCTGAATTCTCTTGAGACAAGGATTTTCCGATGACAGAAAAGCACGGATGGCCGTTGTGTGCAGTTGGCGCGCTCTTATGCGCAGGTTTGGCGTGGAATGCCTTTGGCGCTCGGCGTGTACGAGCGGCGAACCCTTCCACTGTGCCAGAGAGTACGCGGCGAGAAGTGGCGATTACCGTGGACGATCTGCCGGGTGCGTTGCCGGGGAACGATTTCGCTTACGGCGATCTGAAGGAATTGCAGAAGATCAACCATGGGATCCCGGGCATCTTGAAGGCACACCACGCCTGGGCGATCGGGTTCGTCAACGAACGCAAGCTGCAGGTGCCGGGCGAACGCGATTCGCGCGCGGCATTATTGCAGAGTTGGCTCGATGACGGACTCTTCCTCGGCAACCACACCTATTCGCACGCGGACTTCAGCATAACGCCGCTACAGGAGTACGAAGACGAAACGATTCGCGGCGAGGTTGTGACCGGGGCCTTGCTGAAAGCCATGGGAGCGAAGGAGCTGTACTTCCGGCATCCCTATCTCGACACGGGAATGTCGCTGGATGTAAAGAACGCGTTCGACGCATTTTTGAAGGCGCGCGGCTACATCATTGCGCCCGTAACGATTGAAGATGCGGATTACGTTTTCAACGACGCATTGGCGCACGCCTACGAAACGAAAGACAAGAAGTTGGCGGCCAAGGCAAAAAAGGAATATTTGGAATATGTCGACACGGTCTTCAATTACGCCGAGAGCGAGTCTGCAAAATTATTCGGGCGCCAGATTCCGCAAGTTTTGCTCATTCACGACAATGCGTTGAACACGGAATGTCTGGACGCGCTTTTGACGAAGTTGGAAGAGCGCGGATACAAATTCATTTCGCTGCAGGAAGCGATGACGGATCCCGCCTATGCGACGCCTGACTTGTGGGTGGGCACCGGAGTGTTGTGGATGGAGCGATGGAAAATAGCGATGGGGCTGAAGCCGGAGCCGGACAAAGGGCCGGACCCGCCAAAGTGGGCTTCGGACATTTTCGATCAGATGCGGAAGGAACGGCAAAAAGAATAGAGCCGAAAAGCAGATCCCTCGCTGCGCTCGGGATGACAATCGTTGCTTGGCGCGACATTTGCTGGAAATTTAGGCGAGTGCCTGCGGAATAGCTTTTTTCCAGCGGCCTTGCGCTTTCAGAATCAGTTCGACGACTTCGCGGATCGCGCCTTCACCACCTTTGGCAACGGTGACGTAGTGAGCGGCGCGCTTCACTTCCACCACCGCATTCGCGACAGCTACTCCTAGCCCCACTCGCTGCAAGATCGGCAGATCCGGCAGGTCGTCGCCTACATACGCGACTTCTTCGTCGGTGACGCCGGCGCGAGTGAGGATGGCTTTGTACGATTCCAGCTTCTTCGGCATTCCCTGGATCACAAATTCCATGGATGATTCGCGCGCGCGCCGCGCCGTCGCGGGAGAATCGCGTCCCGTGATCAGCCCGGTGCGGATGCCCATGATGCTGGCGAGTTTGATGCCGGCACCGTCGTGCGCGTGAAACATTTTCATCTCCGCGACGCTGCCATCGGGAAAAGTCTGCAGGCAAACGTAGCCGGGGGTCATTGTGCCGTCCACATCCATGAGTAGGACTTTGACGGGTTTGGCGCGCCGCAGGACGGGCGCAGCAAATTTAATTTCGCGTATGGCCATTCTTCGAATCCTCAACTCCGAATGTTCTAGAACAATTGCAGCGTCCACAAATCGTGAACGTGCAGCACCCCTTCGAGCTTGCCGTCGGCATCCACTATCAGCACGGAAGTGATTTTCTTTTCTTCCATCAGGCGCAGGGCGCTGGCCGCGAGCTCCGTGCGCGGCAGCGTGGCGGGATTTTTTGTCATGCAATCGCCCGCCGTGAGATCCAGCACGTTTTCCGAACGCTTTTGCATCATGCGGCGCAAGTCGCCATCGGTGATGATCCCCAGGAGCTTTCCATCGGCGGCGGTGACGGCGGCGAGTCCCAGGCCCTTGCGGCTCATCTCGTAAATCACATCCGGCATTTTGGTGGTGGGCAAGACGCGCGGAGCGGCGTCGCCTGCGTGCATCAACGATTCGACGCGGCGCAATTTTTTCCCGAGGCGTCCGCCGGGATGCAACGCCGCGAAGTCTTCTTCTTTGAAGCCGCGGCGTTCGAGCAACGAAATCGCGAGTGCGTCGCCCATGGCCATGGCCGCCGCGGTGGACGCGGTGGGCGCGAGATTCAGCGAGCAGGCTTCTTCTTTCACAGCGATATCGAGGACGATGTTGCTGGCGCTGGCAAGAGTCGAACGCGGATTTGCGGTGAGCGTGATGAGTTGGACGCCGAGACGCTTCACCGATTCGACCAACTCGATCAGTTCCTGCGTTTCGCCACTCGACGAAATCGCGAGGAGCACGTCGTCGCCGGTCAACATGCCGAGATCACCGTGCAGCGCCTCGGAGGCATGTAAAAAAAGCGATGGAGTGCCGATGCTCGCGAAAGTGGCGGCACTCTTGCGGCCAATCAAGCCCGATTTACCGAGACCGGTTATCACGACGCGGCCCTTACAGTTGTAGAGAAGCTCGACAGCTTTTTCGAAACGCTCATCGAGACGCGCGATCAGCCCCGCAATGGCTTCGGATTCAATGCGCAGAACACGTTTGGCTGTTGCGAGGCTCATCGAGCGTCCCACTCGCGCGCGAGGGCCGAGAGGCGCAGAACCTTTTCGAGCACCGGCCGAAATTGTTCGAGTGGTAGCGCATTGGCGCCATCTGAGAGCGCCACGGAAGGATTGTCGTGGACCTCGAGAAACATGCCGTTCACGCCGACGGCTGCTCCGGCGCGCGCGAGCGGCTCGATGAATTCCGGCTGGCCGCCGCTGGACTTCCCTGCTCCGCCGGGCAATTGCACGGAATGTGTCACGTCAAAAACAATGGGATAGCCGAATTTTCGCATGATGGGAAACGAGCGCATATCCACGACTAGATTCTGGTAGCCGAAAGAACTGCCGCGCTCGGTGAGGATTATTTTTTCGTTTCCGGTGCTGGCGATTTTTTCGGCGGCGCCGCCAATTTCCCACGGCGAGAGGAACTGGCCTTTTTTTACGTTGACGATGCGCCCGGTGCGGCCTGCGGCGAGCAGCAGGTCGGTTTGGCGGCAGAGGAATGCGGGGATTTGCAGGATGTCGCAAACTTCCGCGGCTGGGCCAACCTGCGAAATATCGTGAACGTCCGTGAGAATCGGCAAGCCAGTGCATTTTTTTATTTCGGCAAGAATGCGCAGGCCTTCTTCCAGTAGCGGCCCACGAAAAGAATCGAGCGACGAGCGATTGGCTTTGTCGTACGACGCTTTGAAGATGTAGGGGATGCCGAGTTCGGAAGTGATTTCGCCGAGGCGCTCGGCCATATTCATCGCGTGCGCTTCGCTTTCGATCACACAGGGCCCGGCGATCAGAAATAGGGGCGCATCGCCGCCAAAGCGGATTTTTCCAGCCGAGAAAGTTCGCGGTGATTCCATCTATATGATTGCGCGAGTGGCGCGAGGCAACAGACTATGCGGGTTTGTAGTTGTTTTCAACTTTGAATTGCGCACTGCAAATGAATTAACCGCAGAGACGCAGAAGGCGCGGAGAAACTCCGAACACAGAAAAAAATTAATCGGTGGCGGGGTCGGCGGCGGCCACGCGCGATTCAGCGGAGACGCCTTGGCGGCGGTGGCGATTTTCGGCGCTGGCGCGGATGAACGCGGCGAAGAGCGGGTGCGGAGCGAGCGGCTTGGATTTGAATTCCGGATGGAACTGGCAGCCGAGAAACCACGGATGGTCCGGCGCTTCCACAATTTCGACGTACACTCCGTCCGGCGTACGTCCCGTGATGCGAAAACCGGCGCGCGTGAGCGTGTCTTCGTACTCGCAATTGAATTCGTAGCGGTGGCGATGGCGCTCGGAGATTTCCAACTGGCCGTAGGCTTTGTGGGCGAAGGAACCGGGCTCGAGCTTACAGGGCCACGCGCCAAGCCGCATGGTGCCGCCCATTTCATCCACGCCGAGCAGTTCTCGCAATTTATAAATAACGCGATTGGGAGTGGACGGATCGAATTCAGTGCTATCGGCGTGCGCGATGTGCGAAACCTGACGGGCGTACTCGATCGTGGCGCACTGCATCCCCAGGCAGATCCCGAAGAATGGGATTTTTTTCTCGCGGGCATAAGTGATCGCGTGAACCATCCCAGCAATGCCGCGCTTGCCGAAACCTCCCGGAACCAAAATGCCATCCACGTGGCGCAGCAGGCGTTCCGCAGTTGCGGGCGAATCAATGTCTTCAGCTTCGATCCATTCGATCACCACGCGCTGGCGATTCGCGAGGCCGCCATGGCCGAGTGCTTCTCGCAAACTTTTGTACGCGTCTTCGAGCTGAACGTACTTGCCGACCACACCGATGCGCACCTCCCCCGACGGATGCTCAAGCGTTTCGAGCATCGCGAGCCAGCGGCTTAGGTCGCGCGGCGGCGCTTCGAGGCGCAGCAAACGCAATATTTGCTCGTCGAGCCCTTCGGCGGCCAGCGTCATCGGGACTTCGTAAATGTTGCTGACGTCCGGCGCGGAAATGACGCAGGCCTCGGCGACGTTGCAGAAAAGCGCTATTTTAGCTTTTAGCTCGCCGGCAAGTTGGCGATCACTGCGGCAGATTAAGACGTCCGGTTGAATTCCGATGCTGAGTAATTCTTTGACGCTGTGCTGAGTGGGCTTCGTTTTCAATTCGCCGGCCGTGGGAATGAAAGGCACTAGCGTGAGATGCACGAAGATGACATTTTCAGGTCCGAGCTCGAGGCGCATCTGGCGAATCGCCTCCAAAAATGGCAATGACTCGATGTCGCCCACCGTGCCGCCGATTTCCACCAGCACGACATCCACACCCTCCGCTACTTTGCGGAACGCGGATTTAATTTCGTCGGTGACATGCGGGATTACCTGAACGGTTTTGCCGAGATAATCGCCGCGGCGCTCTTTGGTAATGATGGATTCGTAGAAGCGGCCGGTGGTCCAGTTGTGGTCGCGCGTCAGATGCGCGGAAGTGAAGCGCTCGTAGTGGCCGAGGTCGAGATCGGTTTCGGCGCCGTCATCAGTGACGAAAACTTCTCCGTGCTGATACGGAGACATGGTGCCGGGATCAACGTTTAAGTAAGGATCGCACTTCTGGAGGGTTACGCGAAGGCCGCGGCTTTCCAGCAGGCAGCCCATGGAAGCCGCTGCTACGCCTTTTCCGAGAGAAGAAACCACGCCACCCGTCACAAAAATATATTTTGGGGCGGTCCGCAAGGTCCCTCGACTTCCTCCCGGAGAATCTGCGTACAAAACATTATGAAGAGAAACGGCGCGAGTGTCAAACCACGATTTCGAATTGTGAAAATTATTTTTTCTTCTAACGGCGCAGCGACGCAGGTTTGCGCGTTGGAGATTTTGGACGAATGCTCTACAGATACTGCTGAGGCGCAGAGTGCGCAGAGAAAACCAAAGGCCAAGATTGGCCATCGCCGCGCGACGTCTCAGGATTTTGCGCCGGCGCTCAGCAGCTTTTCTACTCGTTCGACGTCCGCGGGGACGTCCACACTTACCGCATCGTATTCTGTTTCCACCATGTGGATGCGGAAACCATTTTCGAGCCATCGCAATTGCTCGAGCTGCTCGATGCGTTCGAGTTCGCCAGGAGGCAAAGTGGGATATTCCAGCAGCGCATCACGCCGATAACCGTACAGGCCGATGTGTTTGCAATGGCTCGCGGCAACCTTCGCGCCCGTATCGCGCACCCACGGAATCGGCGCACGCGAAAAATAGAGCGCGTTGGAGTCGAAATCCTGGACGACTTTGACGACGTTCGGGTCCATGATCTCCTTTTGTTGGGTGATCGTTGAGCAAGGGGTGGCCAGCTGAATGGATTCGTCCTCGGCCATGGCGGCGGCGACCGCGTCCACAGTGCCGGGATTGATGAGCGGCTCATCACCTTGTACGTTGATATAGACGTCAGCCGCCAGATGGGCGGCGACCTCGGCAACGCGATCGGTACCAGTACGGTGGTCGTGGCGGGTGAGGATGGCTTCGGCACCGAACTTCTCGACAGCTTCCTTAATCCTTTGATCTTCGGTGGCAACGACAATACGGGAGGGGAGCTTGGCGATACGAACCCTTTCTACCACGTGTTGAATCATGGGCTTCCCGGCGATCAGCGCAAGAGGCTTGCCGGGAAACCGGCTGGAGGCGTGCCGCGCGGGAATGACTACCAGCACCTTGGGAGTTTCAGAAGTCGCCATGGGTTTGCTAACCTTTCGCCAACTGGGAAATCTTATCACGGAGACGAGCCGGTATCGCCCGGACACGGATCTGTGACAGAGATTTGACAATGTCGCGCTTGCTTTGCATCGGGCGGGTGGTAGAATCCCTGCCAAGGGACACGTCAAGCAAGCCCGGCGCTGGACGGGTCACGCGGTAGGTGGGGGCCAAGTTGAGACACCGCGCACCGCAGCCGGTAGCATCGACAGCGCCGCCGCGAGTTTGCGCGTTTCTTCTTTTCTGCACCGCAGTTCTGATGGCCTCTCCTGCCTGGGCGCAAGTCGAAGGTCCCACCCGCGTCGAGAACCCGCAAAAAATCGAGAAGGGCAAATACCTCAAAGCCGAAACGGATATTGCGCTGGTAAACATCTCCGTGACGGACCCGTACGGGCGATTGGTCACCGGACTCGAGCAGGAGAATTTCCGCGTATTCGAAGACAACAGCGAACAGGAAATCGTGCGGTTCTCCAGCGAAGACGTGCCGATCTCTATAGGTGTGATCTTCGATATGAGCGGAAGCATGTCCGACAAAATTGAGAAGTCGCGGCTGGCGGCCGTGCAATTCTTCCGCACCGCCAATCCGCAGGATGAATTTTTCCTCGTGAATTTCAACGATCGCGCGGAGCTTGCGAATACATTCACCGCGAGCGTCGAAGAATTGCAGAATCATCTGATGTTTACCGCAGCGCGCGGAGAAACGGCCCTGCTCGATGGAATTTATCTGGGCCTGAGCGAGATGAAGGGAGCACACAACACAAAGAAGGCGTTGCTCATCATATCGGATGGAGGCGATAATCATAGCCGCTACACGGAAACGGACATCCGCAGGTATGCCAGAGAAGCAGACGTCCAGATTTATGCGATTGGCCTGTACGAACCTGGCGGCGGCCCGACTACGGAAGAACAATTGGGCCCGGCTTTGTTGTCCGATCTGACGCAGATGACGGGCGGCCGCACCTTTGTGGTGGGCAGCCTCAACGACTTGCCGGACATCGCCACCAAAATCAGCATGGAGCTGCGCAATCAATATGTGGTCGGATACAGACCGAGTAATCACACTCACGATGGAAAGTGGCGCAAAATCAAAGTCAAGCTGCGGCCACCCAAGGGATTGCCGCCTCTTACCGTTTACGCCAAGACCGGGTATTACGCACCCGGCCACTAGGCATTATTTCCTGAACATTTTTCTAACGTTGCTTCTCGCCACTCTGGCGAGCCCCCTCGCTTCTGCGCAGAATCCCTTCCCTACTCCTCCGCCTCCGCCGCCTCCACCGGGCGCCGCCGGACAGCAGAATGCGCAGATTGATCAGCAACATCGCCTCACGTCCACGGTGGATTTGGTGGTACTGCATGCCACGGTGGTGGATGAGAAGGGGCAGTTTGTTCCCGGCCTGACAGCAGATAACTTTCGCGTGTTTGAAGACAAGGTGGAACAGAAGATTTCCGTGTTCTCGAAAGAAGACATCCCCGTGACGATGGGTCTGGTGATTGACAACAGCGGCAGCATGAGGGAGAAACGCCCACAAGTGAATGCCGCGGCGCTTTCTTTCGTGCGCACCAGCAATGCCGCGGACGAAGTCTTCGTCGTCAACTTCAACGACGAATATTATTTGGACCTCGACGAGGATTTCACCAGCAATCCGCAGGAATTGCATGACGCCCTCGAGCGCATTGACACGCGCGGCAGCACCGCGCTGTACGACGCGATCATCGGCTCGCTGGACCATTTGAAGAAGGGGCACAAGGACAAGCGCGTGCTGCTGGTGATCACCGATGGCGATGATGACGCCAGCCGCAAGGATTTTCCCTACACAGTAAAAGCTGCTGTGGAATCCAACGCCGTGATTTATGCCATCGGAGTTTTCAGCGACGACGACCGCAAGAACAATAAGAAGATGATCCGCAAGTCCAAGAAGGAATTGACGACTCTTGCCGAAGCTACCGGCGGGCTGGCTTTCTTTCCAGACAGCCTCGCGGATGTGGATCCGGTTTGCGTGCAGGTGGCGCGCGATATCCGCAATCAATATACGCTCGGCTACTATCCCACCAATACCGCGAAGGACGGAACGTTCCGCAGCGTCAAAGTGGATTTGATTCCGCCAAAGGGTCGCGGAAAGCTAACCCTTCGCACACGCACCGGTTATTACGCGCAAAGGGCCTCTGCGGCCGACTGAGGCCTCGCTGCCGTGCCGGGCGTGAGCTGCTCACGAGCTCGCAGCTAGAAAGCTGGTGCCGTGAGGGATCTCTCCCCCGAAATTCTCCGCGACTGTCTGGCCCATATCCGCTAGTGTTCCGCGCGTCCCCAGGTTCTGCCCGCTTTGCGCATTTTTACCGAATGTCAGAATGGGGACATATTCGCGAGAATGATCCGTCGTCGGGTTCACCGGATCCGGATCGCAGCCGTGATCCGCTGTGATCAACAACAGATCCGTTGGCGCGAGGGCCTCAAGAAACGGCCCGAGCATTTCGTCAAATTCTTCGAGGGACCGCGCGAAACCTTCCACGTCCTTCCTGTGCCCGTAGAGCATGTCAAAATCCACTAGGTTTGCGAAGACCAAGCCCTGCGGGCGCTTTGCCAGCGCCTCGGTCAGCTTCCTCATTCCATCGGCATTGTTTTTCGTGGTGACGTAATCATCCACGCCGCGACCGTTATAGATGTCGTGAATCTTGCCAACGCCCAAGACCGGAACTTTTAGGTCGGCCAAGACATCAAGCAGCATCGGGCGCGGCGGCTCGACGGCGTAATCGTGCCGCCGCTCGCTACGTCTGAAATTTCCGTGCGTGCCCGTGAACGGACGCGCGATCACTCGGCCCACGCGGTTGGGTCCGTCCAACAATTTCCGCGCAATTTCGCACAGGCGGTACAGCTCCGGCACCGGAACGACGTCTTCGTGCGCGGCGATCTGGAAAACACTGTCGCCGGAGGTGTAGACGATTGGAAATCCCGTGCGGACATGTTCTGCGCCGAGTTCCTTCAGAATTTCGGTGCCGGAGGCGGGCTTGTTGCCGAGAGTGCGTCGGCCGATCTGGCGTTCGAATTCCGCAACCAGCGCCGGCGGGAAACCGTGCGGATAGACCGGGAAAGCTTGATCGAGCCAGATGCCAGCCATTTCCCAGTGACCTGTAGTGGTGTCTTTTCCAGGAGAGCGCGTAGCGCCTTTTCCGAAATTTCCAGCGGGATCCGCTGCTGCCGTCAGATGATCGAGAGGTTTGATGTTGGCGATTCCGAGGCGAACAAGATTAGGCACGCGCAGCGGGCGCGAGCGCGCGATGTGCCCGAGCGTGTCACGGCCAACGTCTCCGTAATCGGCCGCGTCAGGCAGCTCGCCGATCCCCACGCTATCGAGCACGATCCAGATGACGCGCTCAAATCGCGCACTGGCCTGCCCCACGGACGCCTCCGACCCGACTCAATTTCGCTGCGAACGTCGGATTGTACTCCACAAGCGCGGCTAAACGATTCCATGCCAAGAGCGGTTTTGTAGCGGCGGCCTTCTGGCCGCCATCTTTACACGATGCCGCCTAGCATCGGCTCCGGCGTGTGTCGGGCGCAGTTGACGTCTCGCAAATCCGTGCGCGTCAGCCCTCCAACTCATTTTTTCTCTCGGATGGCTTCATCGTAGGCTGCTTTCGCGATGCGAGCGATGACTCCCTCGCGAGTGGCTTCATCAGCCGCGGAATCCGTGACGAAAATCGCGATGGCCAGGCGGCGGCTGTCGGGGAGCGTGATCAGCCCGATGTCATTGGTAGCGAATGTGACGCCATTCTTCGTTCCCGAGCTGCCTGTCTTATGCATCACGATCGTGCCGGCGGGCAAATCGCCCTTGATCCGGTGCACACCGGTACTCGTTTCTGCCATCCACTGCAAAAGCAATCGCGTGTGCTCCGGCGTGAGCGGTGAATCGTCGCTGACGCGCGCTAGGAATTCGACTGCGGCGGCAGGTTCGAACCAGTTGCGATATTGCGCTGGCACATCGCGAGCCAGTCCGTCTTCGCCATCCTCCAAGTGAAAACCTGTTATGCCGATTGATTGGATGTAGCTGTCCACGACCGCAGGGCCGCCCACGACGCGCAGCACGACGTCGGCGGAGGTATTGTCGCTGATAGAGACCGCCGCGCTCAGTAGCTCACGCAGGGGGACGTCCACGTTCGCTTCGGGATACTTGTCCTGCAGTGGGCTGTAAGTATGCGGGATGCGGTCAGACGGAAGAAAACGGATTGGTTGATCGAGCGAAAATTTTCCTTCTTCGACGAAGTGAAGCGCAGTGAACGCGAGCGGGAGTTTAAAAACCGATTGCATGGGCGGATGTGCGTGAGGGTTCAGGTCGCAATTCAGTGCGGTGCCGGGAAGCGAGCACGCCACCGAAACCTTGCCATGAGCGTCAACCGCGATGCGCTCAATGCGCTGCTGGAGGGCCGTCTGTGCGAAAGCCGGACTTGCCAGAAGAAAAAACGCGATCGTTAAGCGCATGACCCGACTATAGCAGACGGAACTGTGTCGGAAGCCGTGTGCTGGGATCATCCCCCGGGCTTGATTTGCCGCAACTTGCGGTCCGGCGTATAATTTTTTGTTTATACACATGGCAACGGAACCCATAGGGAAGGTCCCTCCTGACTCCAGCGAACCTGCTCCGCCGGCGCTACGGCCTGGCAAGCCTGTTCCCGCGGATATCGAGGAAATCCGCGTCCGCGGCGCGCGCGTCCACAATCTGAAGAACATTGACTTCGTAATCCCGCACAACGCGATCACCGTGGTCAGCGGCGTATCCGGCTCGGGCAAATCCAGCCTCGCTTTCGACACGCTCTACGCGGAAGGCCAGCGCCGCTACATCGAATCGCTCTCGGCCTACGCCCGGCAGTTCCTCGAGCGCATCGAAAAGCCGGACGTGGACGAAATCACCGGAATCGCTCCGGCGATTTCCATCCGCCAGAAAAATTCCACGCGCAATCCGCGCTCTACGGTCGCGACCGCCACTGAAATTTACGATTATTTGCGCCTGCTTTACGCGCGCATCGGCCGCACGTTCTGCCTGCGCTGCGGCGAGGAAGTCCGCAAAGACACGCTGGATGAAATCGCATCGCGCGTTATGGCGCTTCCGGCCGGCCGCCGTTTTTACGTCCTGTACGAATCAAAACTAACTCCCGACGCGGCCACCAACGCGCCGCAAGCGCCACGCGCGCGCAAACCCATAAAACCGGGACCGGATGCGGTGCGCGAGGCTCTCATAAGCCTGCGCAAACGCGGATTCAATCGCATCTATCAGGCGGGGCGCGTATTCGAATTTTCCACGCCCGAAGAATTGCTGGACGTGGATTTCACTAAGCCGGTGTACGTGGTGGTGGATCGCCTGGTGCTCGCGCCCGAAGTGCGTTCGCGCTTGATGGATTCCATCGAGATCTGCTACCGCGAAGGCCGCGGCGAAGCGATTCTGGAATTTCCACCGGATGCTCCGGACGGCGCGCCCGAGCGGATGGTCTTCAACGAGCGTTTCGAATGCAAGAAATGCGGCGCGACTTATCAAGAACCGGAGCCACGGCTTTTTTCGTTCAATAATCCCTACGGCGCGTGCCCGCGCTGCCAGGGCTTCGGCAACACGGTGGATTTTGATCTCGACCGCGTTGTTCCGGATAAGAGCAAGACTCTCGCCGATGGCGCCATCGAGCCCTGGACCAAGCCACGTTACCGCCAGCTCGCGATGGACATGCGGCGCTACGCGCGCACCAAGGGAATTCCGGTGGATGTTCCGTTCCGCGAGCTGACCTCCGCGCAGCGTGCCGCCATTCTCGATGGCGACAAGAAAGAAGAATATCCCGGCGTAAAAGGCTTCTTCGGCTGGCTCGAGCGCAAGAAATATAAATTGCACGTGCGCGTCTTCCTGAGCCGTTACCGCGGCTACGCCACATGCCCCGACTGTGGAGGCACGCGGCTGCGCGCCGAAGCGCGCGCCGTGAAAATCGCGGGGCGTTCGATCACCGCAGTCTGCCAGATGACGGTAAAGGAAGCGCGGCCGTTTTTCAGCGCATTGCAGCTGACGGAATCCGAGTCGACGATCGTCGAAAAAGTGCTGGAAGAGATTCAGCAGCGGCTGCGCTTTCTGGATGACGTGGGCCTCGATTACCTCACGCTCGACCGGCTGACTTCCACGCTTTCCGGCGGCGAAGCGCAGCGGATTCAATTGGCCACTTCGCTTGGCTCGCATCTGGTAGGCGCGCTTTATGTGCTGGACGAGCCGTCAATCGGGCTGCATCCGCGCGATACTCACCGCCTGCTCGATATTTTGAAGGGCCTGCGCGATTTGGGGAATACCCTGCTGGTGGTCGAGCACGATCCGGACACCATCATGGCAGCCGACTACGCGCTGGATTTGGGTCCGGGCGCGGGCGAGCACGGCGGCAAACTGATCTTTGCCGGCACGCGCGACGCGATGCTGAAGGATCCACATTCCCTGACCGGGCGATACTTGCGCGGCGAACTGCGTATCGCGATTCCGGCGCGCCGACGCAAGCCGCAAGGAAAATTCCTGAAGATCTTCGGCGCGCACAGCCACAATCTGCGGGGCGTGGACGTGATGATCCCGCTCGGACTGCTCGTTGCGGTCACCGGCGTTTCGGGTTCCGGCAAGTCCACGCTGGTTTACGACGTGCTGTACAAAGCGCTGCAAGCGCGGCGCACCGGCGGCAATTGGCGCGAATGTTGCGATCGGATTGAAGGCGACCCCGCGCTCGCAGCGGTAGAAATGGTGGATCAATCTCCAATCGGGCGCACGCCGCGCTCGAATCCCGCCACCTATTTGAAGGCGTTCGACCCGATTCGCGAAGTATTTGCATCCACACCCGAAGCGAAAAAGCGCGGATTCACCGCCGGACATTTTTCGTTCAATATTCCGGGCGGACGCTGCGAGGCCTGCCAGGGCGACGGAACCGTCACCGTCGAGATGCGTTTTCTGGCAGACGTCGCGCTGGTTTGCGAAGAATGTCGCGGCACGCGCTACAAGAGCAGCGTCCTGGATGTGACTTACAAAGAAAAGAACATTCACGACGTGCTGCAAATGACGGTGCGTGAAGCGCTCGCATTTTTCGCCGCGCATCCCAAAGTCACTTCCAAGCTGCATGTGCTGGAAGAAGTCGGCCTAGGGTATCTGCGCCTCGGACAATCCGGCACTACCCTCTCCGGCGGCGAAGCGCAACGTTTGAAACTGGCCGCGCATCTTACACGCCAGGATAACAGCGGCATTCTCTATATCTTCGACGAGCCCACCACCGGCCTGCATTTCGATGATATACAGAAGCTGTTGACGGCATTCCGCAAACTGATCGAGGGCGGCGCTTCGGTGCTGATCATCGAACACAATCTGGACGTCATCAAATCGGCGGATTGGATGATTGACCTGGGTCCCGAGGGCGGCGAAGCGGGCGGGCGCGTGGTGGCCGCGGGAACTCCCGAGCAAGTCGCGCGCAATCCGCAGTCGCACACTGGAAAGTTTCTGGCAAAGGTCCTGAATTCGTACAACGGAACGAACCACGTGAACCACTCCGCTGAGGCGAAGCCCGCGGCGCCTCCGCTGAACCCTCCGACGGAATGAAACGAGCTTCCAGCACGTTGGCGTTTTGCCTGTTCAGCGCTTTTTTCGGCGCCAGCCACGTCACCGCCGCACAAACCGTCGGCACTTCGAAGAAAATTATCAGGGAGGATCCTGCCGCAGCGGAACTGAATCGCCTGCTGGCGGACGCCCAGAATGCGGTAAGCCACCAGGACTACGCGACTGCCGCGCAAAAGTATCAAGCCTACCTGGCGAAGAAGCCGGACGATGCTCTCGTCCATTACGATCTCGGCTACGCGTACACGGCTTTGCAGCGCCCCACGGACGCAAAAGCGGAATACGAAAAAGCTATTTCGCTGGATCCTAAAATGGCGTCTGCGTACCAGAATCTCGGATTGACGCTGATCCCCACGGATCCTGCGGCTGCTGTTGCTCCCTTACAACGTGCGGCGGAGTTGATGCCCGAAGACGCGCGAACGAAATGGCTGCTGGGTGTCGCGTTGGAAGCAGCCAAAAAGGACGAGCCGGCCATCGAACAATATGAAGCCGCCGCCAAACTCGATTCCAAGAGCGTGGACATCCGGAATTCTCTGGGATTTGCGCTGCTGAGAACCGGAAAAGCGGCGGATGCGGAAGCGGCCTTTCGCGAGGCGATTGCGTTGCAACCAACGGGCGAACCAGCAAACGACGCGCACAAAGGGCTGCTGCAGGCGTTGCTCGCGCAGAAAAAAATGAAAGCTGCAGCGACAGAGCTGGGCGCGCAATTGGAAGTGCATCCGAACGACGCGCAGATGAGGCTGGAACACGCTTCCCTGCTGGCAGATGCTGGCAAAGACGATGATGCGCTGGCCGAACTCGATCGCGCCGCTGCCGCCGGGCCGGAATCGCTGCGCGCGTTGCGCTTGCGCGCGCTGATTTATTTTCGCAAGAAAGACTACGACCACGCGGTTCCGGTGCTGATCAAAGCCATCGCGCTCGCGCCGAATGATCCAGACCTTCCTGCGCAACTCGGACACGTTTACCTGGAGAAGAAGGACTACCCGAACGCAATTAACGAGCTGGTTATCGCCATCAAAATGAATCCGCGCTCGAACGATGTGCTCGGCGATCTGGTGACTGCGGAATATCTCAACAAGAATTACGCCGCCACTCTGCATGTCCTGGACATTCTAGCGCAACACGAAACACTTCCGGTGGGAAGCTGGTTCATTCGTGCCACTTGTTACGATAAACTGGGGCAGCCGGCACCGGCGCTCGAGGCATATCAGAAATTTCTGCAGTTGAATAAAGATGAGAATAGCGACATGTACTTCGAGGCGACTGCGCGCGCGCGGACACTGACTCGCGAGCTCCAGAACAAGAAGAGGTAGTACATTGTTCGCAAAATGTGGCGTGGGCTGGGCGGTCTTAGTGATCGTCGTGGCAGCAAGTTCGGTCGTGGCGCAAGACCGCATGCCGGAGTTGCGGGCGCGTTTCCAAAGCGAGACGAACCCGGTTCGCAAGGCGAAAATGGTTCCGCGACTGGCCGACGCGGAGTTCAGCGAAGTTCAGAATCAGGTTGCCGCCGGAAATCTTGATGACGCGGCTGCAATCGTTGAAAAGGTTCGCGACGAAGCCCATACCGCGCAAGGCGCGCTCGATGCAAACAAACGCGACGCTGAAAAGCATCCCGACGGTTACCGCCAACTCCAGATTTCCGTGCGCGAGTCGGTGCGCCGGCTGAACGACATCTTGACGGGCCTCGCAGGCGATGACCAAAAGCCCTTTCTGGAAGTGCGCGATGACTTGGAGAAACTCGATCGGCAGCTCATCCACCAGCTTTTCCCGAAAGACTCGGATAGCGCTGCGACGCCCGCGAAACCGAAGACTTAGGAGTTGCTTATGCTTTTCCGCACTGTGATTTTCGCGATCCTTGGCACGCTGCTTACGGCTTCGCTGGCCGTCGCGCGCACCAGATCACCCCAAGATCCGCAGAAGGACTACCTGACCGACGCGGAGGCGGACAAGATTCGCGACGCGGTCACGCCACCCGAACGCATCAAGCTTTATATTTCGTTCGCCGACGACCGCCTGAAGAAATTTCAATACGAATTGACGCGCACCAGGCCGGAAGGTCGGCGTGCGGAGATTTTGAACGGCCTGCTGAACGACTATATTGGTTGCATGGACGACGCCGCCGACCAGATCGAAGTCGCGCGGGACAAGCAGATTGATATTCGCGGGCAATTGAAACTGATCGAATCCAAGGGCAAGGAATTCCTGGCAATTCTGCAAAAGATCGATCAGGACGGCCCGGAACTCGATACTTACAAAGACACCCTTCAAGACGCGATCGAAGGAACGAAAGACGCAGTCTCCGACGCGAATGCAGCCTCCAAGGAATTGACTCCCGTGCCGGTGCGGAGAAAGCCCTCATGAAGCGCGGCCGCGTGAGAAACCTGGTGCCAGGCGGCGAGCGCCTTTTTCAGCGGATTTACACACGCCTCGGCTGCGAAGGTCGTCCGCCGCATTTCGTCGTGGAATACCATCCGTACACGGATTTGACGCACACCATTCGCCTGCGCGAAGACACCGCGTACGTGCGCCTGTCCGACGCGCTGGACGATGCACCACATCCGGTTGTGGAAGCTACGGCGGCGATTTTGCTAGGGCGTTTGTACCGGCGGCAACCCCCCAAGGAATTGCTGCAGGCCTACCGCGAATTTTCCTACGCCGGGTCCACGCGACGCCGATTGCACGCTCTGCGCCAAAGGCGCGCGCGGCGCATGGAACACCGGCCGGCCGGTGCGCATCACAATCTTGACGAATTATTCGACCGGCTGAATGCGCGGTATTTTGGCGGTGAACTTGGCAAGCCGCGACTGAGCTGGAGCAAACGCGTGTGGAGCAGCCTGCTGGGATGTTTCGATCCTGCGTTGCAGCAGATCGTGATCAACCGCCAACTCGATCGCGAAAACGTGCCGGAATTTGTGGTGGCTTACGTGATGTATCACGAAATGCTGCACGTGAAGCATCCCATGCGATTCGCGCGCTGCCGGCGCGAATCGCACGGACCGGCATTTCGCAAGGAAGAAAAGAAGTTCGCGGACTACAATCGCGCAATGAAATTCCTGGACCGCATCCCCGTTCGTTGAGCACTGCTCGCCGTCACTTTTCGCTGGAAAGCTTTTCGATTTTCTTCTGGATTTTCTTCGAATCGGGCGCGTTGGGCAAAACCTTCAGATATTCCTGGTAGTAGTGGACAGCTTCGGTCTTGTCGCCCTTCTTTTCATAAGCCTCGGCAAGCAACAGGCGAGGCTTGGCAAAATTGGCGCGCAACTTGATAGCGTCTTCGAAGCGGGAAATCGCCGCGTCCATATCGCCTTTGTGCATGTAAAAGGTGCCAACCTCAATATCCTGCTCCGCGTGAAAGGGATCCCAGGCCGGATCGTCTTCAGGAGGTAGGACGCCCGCTTTCGCGGTGTGCGCTTTGTCTTTCTTCGCAGAATCGTCCTCGGGAGGTAAGACCTTCTTCGACGTGGACTCCTGATCCGAACTGCCCTGGTTCGGGCTCGGGGTTGTAGTCGGTGGTTCGGGCTTTGCTGGCTGTTGCTGCGGCTGCTCTTGTTGTTGCGGTTGCGCGGGCTGGTCCTGCTGCGCGTAACACACAGGAATTGCCGACAGCGCCGCCAGCGGCAGAATCAGCAGCGCAAATTTTAGGGCCTTTCGGCGCATCCGCGTTCCTCGCTACGCTTAGATTGCGTTTGCTATTATGAAAGTTGCACGCGTGCTCCGGCGCCTATTGCAAGGGCCGCAGCATGCCTAATCATTGTAACTCGTCGCCATGGAACTCCGAGAAAAAGTCGTGCAACTCCCCACGCAGCCCGGGGTGTACCTGTTTCAGGATGCCGGCGGCACGATTCTCTATGTGGGCAAAGCGAATTCGCTGCGCAACCGCGTCCGCTCGTATTTTCTCGAATCGCGCTGGCAGGACTCCAAGACCGGCTCCCTCGTTCGCGAGGTCGCGGACGTGGATTACATCGTCGTTGACAATCCCAAGGAAGCGTTGGCTCTCGAAAATAATCTCATCAAGCAGCACAAACCGAAATTCAACGTCCTGCTGCGTGACGACAAAACTTACCCGTACATCCAGTACACGGCGTACGAAAAATATCCGCGAGTCTACGTCACGCGCCGACTAAGAAAAGACGGCTCGATCTATTTTGGCCCGTACTTTCCGGCCCGCCTTGCCTACCAACTGGTGAACCTGGTGCACAAGCATTTCCTCGTTCCATCGTGCACCGTGGATCTCACTCGGTCGCATCCGCGGCCCTGCTTGCAATATTACATTCACCGCTGCCTCGGTCCGTGCGTCACAGAGCTCGTGACCGACCAACGCTATGCGGAAGCGGCGCGCGATGTGCGGCTATTTCTCGAAGGCCGCCGCAGCGACCTGGCGCACAGCCTCGAAGACCGCATGAAGCAGGCTTCAGACGGCCAGCGTTACGAAGAAGCCGCGGGCTATCGCGACCTGCTCCGCACCCTCGCGGAAATGGAGGAGAGCCAAAAAATTGCCGCGGCGTCGGGAGACGATACCGACGTGCTGGCCTGGTACGCCGAGCCCCCGCAAGTAGCCGTGAATTTGTTCCATTTGCGCGGCGGGCGCGTCGTGGATCGGCGCGATTTCTATTGGGAAGACATGGACGAATTCAACCCCGAGGAATTTTTGCCGTCGCTCATCAAGCAGCTGTATCTCGACGCCGCATATTTGCCGCGTTATATCCACACACCGATGGGCTTCGAGGATTGTTCATTAATTGAGGAAGTCCTGAGCGAGAAGGCCGGGCATCGCGTGGAAATTCTGAATCCGCAACGCGGTCAGAAGCATGCGTTCCTGGAATTGGTCGAAAAGAACGCGAAGCATTCCTTCATCCAGCGGTTCCGCATCTTAAAACCCAGCTCCGCGGCAATTGTTGACGCTTTGGAAGCCGCGCTGGGACTGCCAGAGCCACCCAAGCGCATCGAATGCTTCGATATCTCCCACATTCAGGGTTCGGACACGGTGGCTTCGATGGTCGTTTGGGAAGCCGGCCGCATGAAGAAATCGGACTACCGTAAATTCATCATTCGCGGCGAAGCCATGCCGGAAAGCAGCGAAAAGGCCGCCGGAATTCTGCGCGACGATTTTGCCAGCATGCAGGAAGCCGTGGAACGGCGTTACCATCGCCTGCAACAGGAAAACAAGCCGATGCCGAGCTTGATCCTGATTGACGGCGGCATCGGGCAATTGCACGCCGCGGCGAAGGCGCTGGAAAAACTGGCGATCATCAATCAACCGATGGCCAGCATCGCGAAGAAAGAAGAAATTCTCTACATTCTAGGCCGCGAAGACGAGCCGGTAGTGCTCGATCATCATTCGCCCGTGCTGCACTTAATCCAGCAGATTCGCGACGAAACGCACCGCTTCGCCGTCACATTCCATCGCCAACGCAGATCCAAACGCCGCCTGCGCACGTCGCTCACGGAGATTCCGGGCGTCGGCCCCCGCACGGCGCAAAAATTGCTGCGCCGCTTCGGCAGCGTCACACAATTGCAGAGCCTAAGCGTGGACGATCTCGCAGCCGAGGTGCCGCGCGCGCAAGCCCAGCGCGTCTTCGAGGCGCTGCATGGCGGAAGCGGCGCAAACATCCAACCCACGGCCAACACGTAGGTGATTCACTTAAGGCCGTTCTACAGCTTAAAAGTCTCCGCGAAAAAGACGGCTCCTTCCGCTTTGCTTGCCTCGCTTGGGAAGCGTATGTTACTGTCAACCTCGGAGGTGCATAATGGCTGAAAATAATGCGGGTTCGAAGGTCAGCTTTTTTCTCGTTGGTTTGGGTATTGGAGCACTGGTTGGGATCCTTTTCGCGCCGAAATCCGGCGACGAGACGCGCGACTACTTGTCGGGTAAGGCTGACGAAGGCCGCGACTACGCGCAAAAGAAAGCTCGCGAGCTCCGCGAACGCGCTGAAGACCTGATCGAGCGCAGCAAAGAGATCATGTCACGTCAGAAAGATGCGCTGTCCACGGCCGTCGAAGCTGGAAAAGATACCTACAAGAGGGAATCCAAAGCTTCCTAAGCCAATCCAAGGAGTTCCATGCCCGGCTGGGTAGAATTTTTTATCCTCATTGCGGCGATCGCCATCGTGATGCAGATGGCGATCCTCGTTGGGATGTATTTGCAGATGAAAACGTCCCTGCGCGAATTCACCCGGATCGCGAATGACCTGCAAGGCCGCGTGGACCCCATTCTCACGCGCATCAATCGCATTCTAGAAGACTCCGAAGGACGCCTTTCGAGTGTGATGGGTGACGCCGCCGAAATCACGCGTCTCGCGCGCGGCCAGGCTCAGAAGATGGACCGCATCTTCACCGAGACCATCGAGCGCCTGCGCATTCAGGTGATCCGCGCGGATCAAATCCTTACCGGCGCGCTGGAAGTCGTGGATGAAGCCGGCAGTAAATTCCGCAACACTCTTTGGGGACCCATCCGGCAAGCCTCCGCCGTGATGAAGGGCATCAAAGTCGGCCTGGATATCCTGCGCAATCAGCAGGAGCGCCGACCCGAGTCCGATGCCGCCGCCGAAGAAGACGAAGAACTATTCATTTGACAAAGTTTCACCGCGATTCAAATCACGCGCTGCCCTGCGAGATTCTCTCACAAGCTCAGGTTGTGTAGCGGCCGGTCCAGTTTCATCGGACCGGGCACTTCGACCACATCAGCGGATCCAGCCGCCGCCGAGGACTTTTTCGCCTGAATAGAATACGGCGGCTTGCCCCGGAGTGATCGCGCGCTGCGGTTCGCGGAACGCGACGCGCGCGGTGGTCGCATCGAGCGGCGTGACTTCCGCCGCCCCAGGCTCGTGCCGATTGCGAATGCGCACCATCGCCTCGACCGAAGCATCCGGGCACGCATACGGAATCCAGTTCACATCCCGCACTTCGCAAATCGTAGCGCGCAACTCCTGATCTTCGCCAATTACCAGCCGATTTTGCGCGCGATCCAAGGCAACGACGTACATCGGCCGCCCGCCGGCGATTCCCAATCCGCGACGCTGCCCGACCGTATAATGACGCAGTCCGTTATGGCGGCCCAGCACTTCGCCGCATGTCGAAACAATGTCGCCGGAATCATCCGGCAATTTGCTTCCCTGCTCCTGCAAATATCCTTCTATGAACTTCACGTAATTGCCCGTAGGCACAAAGCAAATTTCCTGGCTTTCCGGCTTCTCCGCCACCGGAACCTGCAGCCGGCGCGCGATGTCCCGCACTTCATGCTTGGAAAGTTCGCCCAGCGGAAACTCGGTCCGCGAGAGCTGTTCCTGCGTAAGGCCAAAGAGAAAATAGGACTGGTCCTTGGATTCGTCCACGGCGCGCAGCAATTCGTAGCGGCCGGTTTCGGGATTGCGGCGCACACGTGCGTAGTGGCCAGTGGCGATGCGCTCGGCACCAATTTGCCGCGCCGTGACCAGCAACTGATCAAACTTCACGTGATTGTTGCACATGGTGCACGGAATCGGCGTGCGGCCCTCGAGATAATCGTTCACGAACGGCTTAATCACGTTCAATTCGAATTCGCGTTCGAAATTCACCACGTAAAACGGAATACACAGATGCTCGGCCACCCGCCGCGCATCGTACACATCGTCGTGCGAGCAGCAACGGTGCTGCGCGGGACCGCCCGGATTCTGCAATTGCGGAAGCCGTCGCTGATTCCAAAGCTGCATCGTGAGGCCCACGATCGTCTGCGCGCGTTCGTGCAAAATCGCTGCGACGGTGGAGCTATCCACACCACCGCTCATGGCGACAGCGACGGTGTTAGCCGCTGGCGTGGCATTTGAGACGCGAATCGCGGGTTCGAGTTGTACAGTGGAAGACATTTTCTGTGTGCAAATTATTGTATCTGAATTCTGCGAAAAGTTCTGTGAAGCTCTGACGTTAGGTCGCCGCGTGTACGCTCAAAGGCGACAGCCCACGAAGGCGCTCGACGACGATGGGAATGATTTCAATCGCCCGATCAATCTCCTCTGCCGTCGTGGGACGACCCAGGCTGAAGCGCAAACTCGAGCGTGCCTGGTCGGCCGAAAGCCCCATTGCAGTGAGCACGTGGGAAGGTTCCACCGCGCCGGAGGAACACGCTGCCCCGGTCGAACAGGCAATTCCCTGCAGGTCGAGCGCGATGACCAGCGCTTCCCCGCCGGCTGCGTCGAAATAAAGGTTGCAGGTGTTTGGCACGCGATTATGCCCGTCGCCGTTCAATCGTACGCCCGGCAGTGAGAGCAAAGCCGCCTCGAATTTGTCGCGCAGAGCCGCCAGACGCGACGCGTCCGTCGCCATATTCTTGGCAGCCAGGTCGGCCGCCTTTCCCAGGCCAACAATTCCCGGAACGTTCTCTGTGCCCGGGCGGCGATCGCGTTCGTGGTGGCCGCCATGGAATATCGGATCGAGTTCCGTCCCGGTGCGAACGTACAGCGCGCCCACGCCCTTCGGTCCATAAATTTTGTGCGCCGAAATCGAAAGCAAATCCACGCCGAGGCGGTTCACATCCAGCGGCAATTTACCGGCAGCCTGCACCGCATCGCAATGAAAGCAAATGCCGTGCTCCGCGGAGATTCGCCTGATTTCTTCAATCGGCTGAATCGTGCCGATTTCGTTGTTCGCGAGCATCGCGCTGATGAGCGCCGTCTCGGGGCGGATGGCCTCGCGAACGTCTTCGGGGTCAACAATGCCGGACCGGCCGACCGGAACGTAGGTCACGTCCACGCCCTGCTTTTCTAGCGCCTGGCCGCAATTCAAGACAGCGTGATGTTCGATCGCAGTAGTGATCACGTGCACAGGCCGCCGAACCGCGCGGCCGACGACGCCGAAAAGCGCCAGATTATCGGCTTCGGTGCCGCCGCACGTAAACACGATCTCCGACGGCTTCGCTCCGACCAGTGCCGCAACCGATTCGCGCGCGGCATCCACGGCAGACCGGCCGCGCTGCCCAGCCGAGTGAATCGAACTCGCATTCCCAAAATTGCCGCTAAAATATGGCAGCATGGCGTCGAGGACCTCGCGGTCCACAGGCGTCGTCGCATTGTAATCAAGGTAGATCCGCATCAAAGCAAACTCTGGTCACTCAGGATAGCGGCTGCACGAAATGCGGTCAAGGACGCCAAAACCGGATCCCTTCGACGCCCGCTTGCTGCGGTAACTGCGCGGAACTCGCGGCTGCAGCCTACCTTGACAGTACCGCAGGGGTCCGTTAGCGTCGAAGGACGTGGTGCGAAGCACGCTAAAGATTGCGCCACGGCAATCATAGGAGCAAGACTTGGGGCGGCCAATCATTACGTTGACGACAGATTATGGGACCAGCGATCACCTGGTGGGCGTACTCAAGGGCGTAATTCTAGGCATCAATCCCGAAGTAAATATAGTGGACATCACGCACAGCGTGATCGCACACGATATTCTCGATGGTGCTCTGACCGTGAGCCAGTCCTACCGATTCTTTCCGCCAAAAACAATTCACGTGGTCGTGGTGGACCCGGGAGTAGGGACGCAGCGCCGGCCAATTCTGGTGGCCGGCGACCAGCACTACTTTGTGGCACCCGATAACGGCGTGCTTTCCGCCGTGTACGATCAATCCGAAGCGCTGTACGCGTGGCACGTCACTTCCGAGCATTATTTCCGGCACCCGGTGAGCAACACCTTTCATGGTCGCGACATTTTCGCGCCCGTGGCAGCGTGGCTCTCGAAAAACTGGCAGACGGCCAGCTTTGGCGAATCCATTGAAGATTTTGTACGCTTCAGCATTCCCAAGCCGAAAGCAAATGGAAATGCGATCAAGTGCGTGGTGCTGAAGCTCGATCATTTTGGCAATTTGATCACGAACCTGCGGCCCGAGGACGCGCCGGCGCTGGTGGCCTCAGACGCCAAATTCACGATTCGCGCCGGCAACGCAGAAATTAAGAAACTATTGCCGACGTTTGCGCTGGGAACGCCGGGCGAACCCTTTGCAATCATCGGCTCCGGCGGTTACCTGGAATTGTGCGTCAATAAAGGCAGCGCTGCGCGAGCGCTAGGTATTGCGCGCGGTGCAGAAGTCACCGTGGAAATCGCTCCCGCCTGATCGACCGGTGCAGATCTTCACTGCGGCGTCGCGGACGGCGCCGATGGAGAAACCGCGGGGTGCTTGGTCATCTCCACACCTGTAACAATTGCGGTGCGAATCTGGCCGAAAAGATCGGTCAGCGTGTTTGGCGTGTGCGGGATCAAAAGCGTGTTGCTGTGATCGTTGGCCGCGATTTCTTTCAACGTATCGAAATACTGCGTCATTAGAACCAGTTGCATCACGTCCTGCGGCGTCGAACCCGGAACGGTCTTCGCAAAATCCTCTACGGAATCCTTCAATCCCGCGATGATTGCCTTGCGCTGGTTAGCAATGCCTTCGCCCTGCAGCCGCTTCGATTCGGCTTCGGCCTCCGCCTGCTTCACCAGCAACAGCTTATTCGTCTCCGCGCGCGACACTGTGGCCTCCCGCTCGCGCTGCGCGGCGTTAATATCGTTCATCGCCGCTTTCACCTTCTGATCGGGGACGATGTCTGAAATCAGCACCTTCACAATCGAGTAGCCGTACTCTTTCATGGAGGCGTCGAGACTATCCCGCAGGTCGCCAGCGATGTCGGCTTGATTCAAAAATGTATCGTCCAGCTTCATTTTCGGCACGTGGCCCAGCACCACGTTGTAAACCATGGACTCGATTTGTTTCACCGGGTCGGACAATTTGTAGAAAGCCGCTTCCACCGAGTCTGGAATCACTTTGTACTGGATCGAGACGGGAATTTGCACGAACACGTTGTCCTGAGTTTTTGTTTCGACCTGAACGTCGAACTGCTGAACTTTCATGCTCATGCGCTTGACGACCGTTTCTATGAAGGGAGTCTTCCAGTTCAGTCCGGGTCCGGCAACCCGCGCAAATTTTCCCAGCCGCTGAACGATCGCGACCTGCGCCGTCTCGACGGTAAAGAACGAGCCCAAGATCATTGCCAGAACGATGAAGCAAAGAATGCCTACCAAAACCAAGAGCGCGCTGCCTGTGTCCATGTGCACTCTCCCTTTTGCGCTCCTCGCCCGATTCAAACGAGGACAATTCGCGCGTGTTACATACCTTCACGCCTGGCGCAATCACGCGCAGCTGATGTTGAGATAGTGATCCTGCAGAAGTCGGCATTTTACACGAGTTCTCGCGGCGATTGTCGCGCGCCGAAAGGTCGTGTGTCTTATCGGGCGAGTGAAGTAACTATTAGATACGAGCGCATGCGCGGGTCCATCCAATCGCGTAGCGCGTCGCCAAGCAGATTGAACGCCAGCACTGCGGTCATCACCGCCAGCGCCGGGAAAATCACCAGGTGCGGAGCATCGAAAAGATGCCCGCGCGCGTCGTTCAACATCGCGCCCCAGCTCGGCATGGGCGCCAGAACGCCCACGCCCAAAAAGCTCAGAGTGGATTCCGCAAGGATTGCCCCCGCCATCGCGATGGTTCCCTGCACCAGCAATGGCTGCAGGATATTCGGCAGCAGATGCCTGATCAGGATGCGCGTGTGCGAAGCGCCCAGCGAGCGCGCGGCCAGCACGTATTCCATTTCCTTGGCCTGCAAAACCTGAGCACGCGCCAAACGCGCGTACCCGGCCCAGCCGGTTACCACGAGTGCCAGAATCACTTTGTCGAGCCCGGGTCCCAAGAACGCCGCAAAAGCAATCGCCAGCAGAATCCCCGGGAACGAGAGAAACGCATTGATCAACACAATGTTGACCAGGTTGTCGAACCACCCACCGAAATAGCCGGCCACCGATCCGATCGCCAGGCCAATGAGTCCCGCGCCGAAGACGACGCTCACGCTCACCAGCATCGAAACGCGCGTCCCAAAAATGATGCGCGAAAGAATGTCGCGGCCCAGCTCGTCGGTGCCCATCCAGTGCGCGGCGCTGGGCGTCACCAGCCGCGCCGGCAAATTTTGGGCCACGGGATCGTACGGCGCGAGCCACGGCGCAGCCAGCGCCACGATCAACAGAAGCAGCGTGAGGCCAAATCCCCAGCGGCCCAACGAACTGCGGCGCAGAAACTCCCGGAGTTCGCGTGCAATCTCCTGAATGAGGATCTTCATTCGAAGCGCACCCGGGGATCCACCACCGCATACACCAAGTCAGTGAGCAAATTCACGAAGACGTACGAAACCGCGATCAGCAAAATGCAACCCTGCAGCAGCGGATAATCTCGCGCGGTGATCGCTTGCACCGTGAGGTGCCCGATTCCCGGCCAGGAAAATATTGTTTCGGTGACGATGGTTCCCGCGAGCAGCGCCCCGAATTGCAGGCCAAGAATCGTGAGTATCGGAATCAGCGCATTGCGCAGCGCGTGACGAAACAGCACTCCCGCCTCGGAGACGCCTTTCGCGCGCGCGGTGCGCACGTAGTCTGCGGAAAGTTCCTCGATCACCGACGTGCGCACCATGCGCGTAAGAATCGCCGCGAGCGCCGCGCCTAAAGTAAACGCGGGAAGAACCAAGTGCGAAACTCCGCCGCGGCCGGCGACCGGTAGCCAGCCTAGAATCACCGAAAAAACCAGCATGAGCACAGGCCCAAGCGCGAAATTCGGCAGCGATAGGCCGAAAAGCGTGAGCACCCCCACCGCGTGGTCGGTTTTCTCGCCGCGCTTGTGCGCTGCCAGCACGCCCGCCGGAATCCCAATCAATATGCAAACGCCCAGCGCCACGGCTGCCAATTCCAGCGTCGCCGGATAATGTTCGAGGATCACTTTCGTCACCGGCTGCTGAAAGCGAAATGACTCGCCGAGGTTTCCGTGCAGCATACCCTTCAAATACCGCTCATATTGCAGGGGAATCGGCACATCGAGCCCGAGTGTGTGGCGCAGCTGCTGCAAATCGTCGGCGCGCGCGCCTTCGCCCAGCATCTGCGCCACCGGATCGCCCGGAACGATATGCGCCAGCAAAAAAACCATGGTGACGATCAGCCACAGCGCGGGCAGCGCAAAAAGAAGCCGCAGTGAAATGTAGCGGATCATTTCGATGAGGATCCCGCGGACGACGATCGGCGCGAGGCTCGTCGCGCAGGACCGCGGCCTTCTGATGTCTTGGATTCAGCCGCGGTCGCTTCCTCCGGCGCCGATTCCGGCTGATGCGAATTGTCCTGCGGCTGCGGCGCGGCTGTGGGCTCTGCGCCCTCGGCGACTGCGGAAGGAGACGCTGGCGCATTCGCCGCGCGCAGCGGTTTGATTTTCAGCCGCGAAACGCGGCGGTGGTCCATCTCCATCACCGTGAACCGATAGCCGTCGGTTTCAAAACTTTCGCCGCCGCGTGGAATAAAGCCCAGGCGATTAAGCACGAATCCGCCGACGGTCTCGTACGACGGATCCTCGGGAAGCACGATGTTGTAGCGCGCTTCCAGCTCGCGCATTTTGATGGCCGCGTCGAAAATCATTCCGCCGTCGGGCAAGGTAAGCGGCCGCTCGACCACGTCAAATTCATCGTGAATTTCGCCGACCATTTGCTCGAGGATGTCTTCCAGCGTCGCGAGTCCCAGAATGCTGCCGAACTCATCCACGATCATAGCCAAGCCCGTGCGCCGCGCGCGAAATTCCAGAAGCAATTCGCTCACAGGCTTCGTTTCCGGCACGATCAGCGCATCGCGCAACACCGCTCGCAGATTGAATTCTTGTAGCGGCTGGTTCTCTTCCGCGCGGCGCGCGCGGTCGAGCAGCACCCAGATCATGTCCTTGATATGAACAAAGCCGAGGATGTGGTCGAGACTGCCCTCGTAGACCGGAATGCGCGAGCGCTGTGTGGTGGCGAACATGGTCATCACATCTTCTAGGCTCGCGCGCGCGGGAAGCGCGTGCACATCCGGCCGCGGAACCATCACTTCGCGCGCCTGGATCTGGCCTAACTCCATGGCCGCCTGAATGAATTTAACTTCCGCCGCGGGCAGCAAGCCCCGGTCGCGCGCCTGCTGAATCATCACCTGCAATTCTTCGGTCGAACGCACCAAAGTGTGATTGTGTGGCGAAAGGACGCCCAGAGCACGGACGATTTTTTCAGCGGAATGATCCAGCAAATCAATAGCCCAGCGGAAGGTGTGCAAAAACCAATGGAAAGGGCGCGCAACGAGCAGCGCAACTCTTTCGGCGCGCGCCAGGCTCAAGCTTTTAGGAACCAATTCACCTAGAACGACCTGCAACACCGTCAGAAGCCCGAACGCAATCGCCAGCGCGGCGCCGTGCGCGATCAACGCGGCCCAAGGGCGCGAAATTTCCCGCACCAGGGGGCTCAATATACCGGCGAGCGTCACTTCGCCCAAATACCCCAGCGAAAGGCTCGCCAAAGTGATGCCCACCTGCACGCCAGAGACCACACGACTGAGATCGGTGAGCAGCAGCTCGACGGTTTTCGCGCGCGCATCGCCCTTTTCCACCAGTTGCCGAACGCGCGACTGGCGTATGGCGACGAGCGAAAATTCCGCAGCGGAAAAAAACGCGTTGATCCCAACGAGCGCGAGCACCGCAAAGAGTTGCAAGGCGATCATCGCGCAAAATCCTCGTCGGAGGCGTGATTACGCGCCTCCGCGCAGAGCTCAATCATTTCGCGCGCGGCACGTTGCAATGGAAGGAGGGCTAAGAAACACATCATCGCTGATTCTAACAAGAGGCGCGGCGCAACGGGACAGAACCATCGAGACCTGGTGCTATGGCCACGCACCTCGCAGATTCCAGCCGCGCGCAGCAAGACGTCGCACAGACTAGGCTTTGGGCGCCGCTCCTTCCCGGATACGCGCGGTAAATTCGGAGGACTTTCCTCGTGGGATGCTCAGAGACGTCCAGCGTTCCCCGGCACAGTGCTTGGCCACAAAGACAATCTGGCCGATGTGGTAGGAGTAATGCGCAATTTGCCGTTGAACCGCTTGCATCACCGAGTGCGGCTCGTTGCGAATCATCACCGTGCGTCCTAGGTCGGCGTCATCGAGCGGCGCCAAAGCGTCAAATACACACTGCCAGCCTTCATCCCACATGGCCAGCAGTTCGGCGCGAGTACGCGGTGGCGCTTCAAATTCCGTGTCGCGATGGCGGTTCGCCTTCTCGCCGTCGGTGACGAGAAAATCAATCCAGCGGGACCGCATATTCCCCGCCATATGTTTCACAATCAGCGCGATCGAATTCGATTCCGCATTAAGGCATCGCGTGAGCGCTTCGTCGGGCACTTGCGCGATGGCTCGCTCGGCGAGGTGTTTGTAATAGTGAAAAGTCTTCTCGGCGCCTCGTACGTACGATGTGCTGAACTCGTGGGCCATAAGCGGATTTTGCGTCTTTTGTTGGCGCAGGGCAAGGGTGGGACAGTCGCTCTCCACGTGCGCAAAGCGCCCAATTTGCCGAAGTGATTCTCCGCCCGCCCGGCGAAGAACGTTGCGGGAGCGATTCGCGTGGGCTACACTGCGCGGCTGCCTTCGCAAACAAATAGATCATGACGAATCGCGCGTCGCGCATCTTACGCATACTTTTTGCCGGAATCCTGCTGCTCGTCGGTGTGGCCTTGCTTTTTGGCTGGTGGATTGTCCGCCGTTCCCTGCCCCAGTTGGATGGCAATGTCGCCATCACCGGCCTGTCGCAGCCCGTCACGATTGACCGCGACCAATGGGGGCGTCCATGGATTCGTGCGAGCTCGATCCAAGACGCCGTCACCGCGCAGGGTTTCGTAATGGCGCAGGATCGGCTCTGGCAGATGGATTTGCTGCGCAGGGCAGCCGCCGGCGAACTCTCGGAAATTTTCGGCGCAGCCGCGCTGAAGTTCGACGAAGAAAGCCGAACCTTAGGCATGAGGCAAGCTGCCGAACGCGCCGCCGCCGATGCTTCGCCGGAAATTCGCGGCATGCTCGAAGCGTACGCACGAGGCGTGAACGGAAACGTCGCCGAACGGGAAAAAGAACTTCCGCTCGAGTTTGTCGCGCTCGGATACCGTCCGCTTCCCTGGACCCCTGCCGACACTTATTTGATCAGCCTCTACATGTACCGGACCCTGACTTCCACGTGGCAGGAAAAATTGAACCGCCAGTGGATTATGTCGAAGGTTGGTCCGGATCGCGCGCGCGATCTGTTCTTCGAGGATTCGCCGCTCGATCATTTCATCTGGACCACAGCTTCCCCGGCCTCACAACCTGATCCGCGGAAAGCCGCTGACGTTCCTCCGCGCGGCACGCGCGCCGCCGGCGATGCCCCACCTTTTGCTCCGGCCGAATGGAACGCCGCCCGCGACTTCCTCGCGCAATTCGACGAGCAAACACGCCAGATCATCGGCAGCAACAATTTCGTAGTAAGCGGCGCACACACCGCATCCGGCAAACCGCTGCTCGCGAATGACACCCACTTGCAACTTTCAGTTCCGGCGTTGTGGTACGTCATTCATCTGACGGCGCCGGGTTTGAATGTTCAGGGCTTCGCGCTTCCCGGCGCACCGCTCGTGATCATCGGCCACAACGACCGCATCGCCTGGGGATTCACGAATAGCAACGCGGACGTCGAGGATCTCTACATCGAGAAGTTTGACGCCACAAACCCGCTACTTTATCAAGCGAACGGCAAGCTGCTCTCGGCGGAACTGCGCCACGAAATAATTAAGGTGCGCGGCAGGCCCGACGTGGATCTCGGAGTGTTCGTCACCAGACATGGACCCATCGTCTACCGCGAGACACCGCAAGAAGGCGGTCGCGCCTACGCCCTCAGGTGGACGGCGCTCGAGCCCGGCGGGCTCGATTTCGGTTTTCCGTTGCTCGGCGAAGCTCAGAATTGGCATGACTTCATCGAGACCACGCGCCACATCTCCGGTCCCGGCCAAAATACGATTTACGCCGATGTCGATGGCAATATCGGCTTCACGATTCCAGCGCGCATTCCGATCCGCGCGAGCGACAACGGCGCACTGCCGGTCCCTGGCGATACCGACGAATTCGAATGGAAAGGTTACATCCCATTCGAGGAGCTGCCGCGCGTGTCGAATCCCGCAGACGGCATCATCGCGACCGCGAATGCCCGCACCGTCGGTCCCGGATACAAATACTATTTGACCGATCGCCAGGCCGGCCCCTATCGCACGGCTCGCCTCTACGAACTTCTATCAAATCGCACCGGATTGACGCCTGCCGACTGCAACGCGATTCAGAATGACATCGTGAGCTTGCCCAATCGCTTTCTGGCGAACGCGCTCATCGCAGCCGCGAATAAGAATCCGCCGCAGGATCCGCGCACGCAGCGCCTGATCGCGAAATTACAAGGGTGGGATGCTCGCGCCACATCGGACTCAATCGAAACATCATTTCTCGAATACACGCGCCACGCGCTCTTTCGCCACCTCCTCGCGCCTTACCTGGACGACAAAATCACGAAATACGAGCTTTGGGAGCCGCAGAGCGTTTACAACGATGTCTGGTGGCGCGACAAAGTCTTCCTGGAAAACGTTCTGCGCGAGCGTTTCGCCGCGTGGCTGCCGAACGGTTTCACGAGTTACGATCAATTGCTAACGGCCAGCGCCGACGAAGCAGTTGCCGCGCTCGCAAAGCGCACCGGCAATAGCGACGAAGTAGCCTGGACCTGGGGACGGCTTCACCCGCTCAATATGATCCACCCACTCGGTCGATCGGGTCCCCTGCACGGTTTCTTGAGCATCGGACCATATGTACAAAGCGGAACCGTGGATACGGTTCGCGCCATGGGCGTGGGCCACGGCCCCGCGATGCGCCTCGTCGCCGACCTTTCGAATTTCGACCAGTCGCTGATGGAGGCTCCCACCGGCGAATCCGGGCAATATGGCAGCCCCTACTATCGCGACCAGTTCCCCGAGTGGTTCGCGGGGCGCGGAATCGTAACCCCGTTCAGCGAAGGTGCCGAAACGCGCGTCCGCGCGCATAGCCTGACGCTGCTTCCTGCCCGTGGCAACACGTCCGGCAGCGCGGCATTGCCGCAATAGGGTCATCGCGATAGAATTCGGACACGCCCAGACCCAGCGGACGCGAATCAGCGTGGAATTCCCGGCAACGCTTAGCATCAACGCGTGCATTCAAATTGAATTGAGGCAGAATGAGTCCAGCACCGAATAAAGCAGCTGTTCCAGCGGAACCTCCCAAGAAGGGAGACTTTGAAAAATCTCTCACGCGTCTCGAAGAAGTCGTCAAGCGGCTCGAGAGCGCGGATTTGTCGCTCGACGAAGCCATGAAGCTCTTCGAGGAAGGCGTCAAGCTTTCGCGCGAATGCCAGAAGCAGCTCGAAGAAGCGGAAGGCCGGGTGGAAATCTTGCTGAAGAAAGCGGACGGAAAGATTGTCGCCGAGCCGTTTGACCCCGGAGACGAAAATGGTTAGTGCCGTCGTTTCATCTGTAGTTCGCACCTAAATCGGAACCAGGGAAACTTAACGACACTAATGGCCGCCCCCGACTTTTTCGAACAAGACCGCACCGTAGTCGAAGCAGCTCTTCAGGAACTGTTGCCTCCCGAGCACGCGCTTCCTACCTCCATCCATCGCGCCATGCGCTACAGCGTCTTTGCCGGCGGCAAGCGCATCCGCCCGATCTTGTGCATGGAAGCCGCACGGATGTTTTCCGCCGAACAGGCTGGCCCAGTGCACGTCGGCTGCGCTCTGGAATTCATTCACACCTATTCACTGATTCACGACGATCTACCCGCGCTGGATAATGACGATCTTCGTCGCGGCAAGCCCACCAACCACAAAGTCTTCGGCGAGGCGATTGCCATTCTGGCGGGCGACGCCTTGTTGACTCTGGCTTTTCAAACGCTGGCGATGGCTCCCGTTGACCCGCAGCGGCGCCTGACGATTCTGGCAATGGTCGCGGAAGCCGCCGGCACGGACCGCGGAATGATTGGCGGGCAGGTCGCCGATCTGGAAGCCGAAGGCAAACCTTCGGACAAAGCGATGCTCGAATACATTCATCGCTCGAAAACCGCCGCACTGATTCGCGCTTCGATCGTCGCGGGCGCGATCGCCGCCGGGGCGGAACGCGCCGATGTCACCCGTTTGCTAAACTTCGGCGAAAACATCGGCTGGGCCTTTCAGGTGGTGGACGATATTCTGGACGTCGAGGAATCCTCAGCGGCGCTGGGAAAAACGGCAGGCAAAGACCAAGCGCAAAAGAAAGCGACGTATCCCGCGCTGCATGGCCTGGAAGTTTCGCGCGATATCGCAGCGGACCTGGAAGGCAAAGCGCTGAAGGAACTCGATTTCTACGGGGAGCGCGGCATCCGCATGCGCCAGCTCGCGCAATTCCTGGTAGCGCGGCGATCGTAAGCTAGGCCGGGCTGCCACATGGTTCGGCGCGCATTCTCCGTGCCCTCAGAATTCCCTCTGTGCGCTCTGTGTTAAGGCTTTTGCAGTAACCTTATTGGGTCCACTCGAACCATGAAAGCGAAGCGCCCACCCGACGCCATCCCTGAAACCGACCGGCAGAACCGCAAACTAGGAAAGACTCGGCTGGATGTCGCAATCGTCGAGCGCGGCCTGGCTCCCTCACGCGAGCGCGCACAAGCCATCCTGCTCGCGGGCAGCGTCCTGGTGAACGGCCAAAAAATCGAGAAGCCCGGCACCCAGATCGCCACCGACGCGCGCATCGAAATAATTGGCGAGGCACTTCCCTACGTCAGCCGCGGCGGCCTGAAGCTGGAGGGCGCGCTGGAAGATTTTCAAGTCTCGCCGCTTGGCAAAATCTGCCTCGATGTTGGCAGTTCCACCGGCGGCTTCACCGATTGCCTGCTGCAAAATGGAGCTTTGCGCGTCTTCGCCGTGGATGTTTCGGCGGATCAACTCCACTGGAAATTGCGCCAAGACAGCCGCGTGATTGCCATTGAACGCAATGCACGTTATCTGCGCGTGGAGGAAGTACCCGAGCAGCCCGCCGTGATTACCATGGACGTGTCCTTCATTTCCGTCGCCAAAGTATTGCCGGCTGTGGTGCCGGTAGCGGCGCCCGGCGCCGACTTTGTGATTCTCATCAAACCGCAGTTCGAGCTTGAAAAAGGTGAAATCGGCAAAGGCGGCATCGTACGTGACGCCGCGCTGCATCAAAAAGCAATCGATAAGGTCCAATCGGCTGCGGCAGCTTGCTCGCTGGAATTGCTGGGAATCACCCCCAGCCGCGTCCCCGGCACCGAAGGCAACCAGGAGTTTTTTCTCCACGCCCGCGCGCGCGTCTAGAGTAGAATTCTGCCTCCAACGATGATTCGCGCCGCCGGCATTATCTGCAAACCGATCCCCGAAATGGTCTCCGCCGTCGTTCCGGGGCTGCGACGGTGGCTGCAAGAACGCAAAATTGGCGTTTTTATTGACGAACAAACCCGAACCATGGTCGGCGCCGACGGCCGGGCGTTGCCGCGCGAAGAGTTGGTGGCCAAGGTTGACTTGCTGATCGTCCTCGGCGGCGACGGCACGCTTTTAGCCGCAGCGCGCGCGCTGGCGGGCCGCAACATCCCGATCCTCGCCGTGAACCTGGGAGGTCTCGGATTCCTGACGAGCGTGACGCTCGACGAGCTTTACCCCGTGCTCGAAACCATTCTCGCCGGCCAGCACGACACCAGCGAGCGCATGATGCTGGAAGCTGAGATCATCCACAGCAATAAGCCCGCCGAGCGCGTTACCGCCTTGAACGACGCAGTCGCCAATAAAGCCGCTCTCGCGCGCATGCTCGATCTCGACGTGCACGTGGACGGGCACCACGTGGGCCGTTATCGCGCGGATGGCCTCATCATTGCCACGCCCACCGGTTCCACGGCCTACTCGCTGGCCGCGGGCGGGCCGATCATCCACCCCGATATAGATGCGTTCGTGATTACGCCAATCTGCCCGCACATGCTCACCAATCGCCCGCTGGTGATTCCAGACACCGCGCGCGTCGAAGTGCGTTTTCCGGCGACCGGCGAGCCGGTGTTTCTGACGATTGACGGGCAAATCGGTTTCCAGCTACAGCCTCAGGACCGCGTGGTCATCACCAAGGCGGCGACGAAAGTGCAAGTGGTCCGCCCGCCGCGTAAAACCTATTACGAAATTCTTCGCAGCAAACTGCGCTGGGGAGAGCGGTAACAGCGAGCAAGCAAGAATCGAGGAGACTCCGATGAAATCATATCTTCGTCTTGGATTAATGGTTTTCGTGTGTGCTTGCGCCGCCACGTTGCTGCGAGCGCAGTCCGCTGCAGCGCAAGACGCGCAGGAAGCCCAGGCGCCCGGCGAAACGCCGAAGCCGATCGCGCGAGTCGCGGATTATCAGATCCAGGAAGGCTTCATCGACGCGCGCGGGGTCTTGATTTACTACATGACCGTCGGCCGCGGTGCGCCGATCGTGATCGTGCACGGCGGGCCGGGCGCGTCGCACGATTATTTTCTGCCCTACTTGCTGCCGCTCGCGCGCCACAATCGCTTGATCTTCATTGACGAGCGCGGCTCCGGCCGTTCGCAGAAGCTCGACGACCCCTCCGGCTACACAGTTGAAAATATGGTCGAAGACGTCGAAGCCGTGCGCCAGGGATTAGTGTTGGGCAAAATCACTCTGCTCGGACACTCCTACGGCGGCGTCCTCGCTCAAGCCTACGCGCTGAAATATCAAAACAATCTCACGCATTTAATTTTATGCAGCACCTTCCCCAGCACGTCGCAAATGAACCAGGTGTTCGTGAGGATGAAAGAGAAGATGCCGGCTGAACTGCGCGACCGCATTGACCGCGAGGAAAAAGAAAGCCTCTTCGGCCACGGCAAGGACTACCAGAAAAATCGCTACACCGACGACTACATGATCGCGGCCTGGGGCGAGGGGTATTTTCCATACCTCTACCAGAATCATCCGGACCCTAACTACGATCCGATCGCCGCAGGCAACACGTCCTGGGATCTGTACCGCGAAATGTGGGGCTCCGACGGCGAGTTCGTGATTGACGGAAACCTAAAATCGGTGGAGTACGTGGACCGGTTGCACACGATTCATGTCCCGACCCTGATTATCGCCGGCGATCACGATGAGTGCGACCCGTCGCTCTCGCAGGAAATGCACGAAAAAATCGCAGGCTCGGAGATTGTGATTCTGCCGAAGAGTGGCCACATGACTTTCGTGGACCAACCGAAGATGTTCAACGATTCCGTAATTGACTTCCTGCATCCGAACCGGCAAAAGAGGCCTGCGCCCGTCGCAAACCCAAGCTAGACCAACAGGCGAGCAAAGGTTTTGTAGCGCCGCACTTCAGTGCGCCATCTGTCTCGAGTGTCTGCGAAAAAATGAAGTAGGTGTCATCCCGAGCGCAGCGAGGGATCTGCTTTTCGCTGAGACCATGCAAAGTAGACTCCGAGGGCCACATTTGCCCTAGGAATGACGATTGCGCACATTCTCTCGCGACTATTTCACCTTCAGCACCACCAACGTCCGGTCGTCAAACGGGTGCTGCCCACCGGAAAATGCGTCGACTTCCTCGAGAATGTGATCGGCGATTGCGTCCGCACTGAGCTGATGCGTAGCCGCGATAATCTCCGCCAGCCGCGCATGCCCAAAAAACTCCAAAATCGAATTCTGCGTGTCCCCGATTCCGTCGGAGTGAAACACCACCACATCGCCAGCATCCAGAATGTAGCTGCGCTGATCGTAGGTCGCATCTTCAAACATTCCCAAAGGGAAGCCCGCGAGTGGAATCTGTTCGCAACGCCCCGCGTGATAAAGAAACGGCTCCTCCTGCCCGGCGTTGGCGACGCGCAATTTGTGCCGCCCGCGATGCCACGTGGCAAAACACAACGTCATGAACCGGCCTTCGATGCGGCGCTCGCCGAGGAATCCATTGATCGCGCGCAGCATTTCGGCCGGCCGATGCTTCTGCGGCCCCAGGCTGCGCAACGTGCCAATCGCGACGGCGCCATACAGCGCCGCGGCGCTGCCTTTGCCGCTCACGTCACCCATCGCCACGCCCAATTCCTGTGGCCCATAACGCAGAAAATCGTAAAGGTCGCCGCTTAGTTCGCGCGAAGAAACCACCCGCGCCGCAATGTCCAACCCATATTCCGGCCCCGGCAAACGCGGCAGCAGCGCGCCCTGAATCCGGCGAGCAGCGCTCAGATCGCGCTCCATGCGCGTTTCGTCTCGCGCCACTTGCTCGTACAAACGCGCGTTCTCGATGGAAACCGCCAGATGCGCCGCCAGGATCGAAAGTACCTGCACGTGGTCCGGCGTGAAATAATTGAGCTGCGGACTCTCCAGATCCATCACGCCGATCACGCGATCTTTATTGAGCATGGGCACGGCCAGCTCGGAGCGCGTCTCTGGATTGATCATCAAGTAGCGCGGATCGAGTGCCACGTCTGGCACAACGACGGGACGCTTCAAGGTGGCAGCAGCGCCGACAATCCCCTCGTGCGCCGGAACCGCGTGCTTTTCCTGCACGCGTTGCCCGAATTTCACTGTGACGCGATGGCGAAAAACGTTTTCAGTCTCGTCGTAGAGAAGAATGCTGAAAATCTGGTAGTTGATCAGCCGCTTGGTCAGTTCCGCCGCGCGCCGCAAAACTTCTTCCACCGAAAGGGTCGAGTTCGCTTCGCGGCTCACTTCGTTCAGCAGCAGCAGCGTCTCCGCCTGATTGCGTTCGTGCTCGTAGAGTTTGGCGTTTTCGATCGCGGTGCCGATGCGGGAAGCCACCAGCGTCAAAATGTTCTGCTGATCGGGCGTGAAATAATCCAACTGGCTGCTTTCGATGTCCATCACGCCGATCACGCGACCGCGCACGATCAGCGGCACCGCCAATTCCGACCGCACGCCGTCCAACGCATTCAGGTAACGCGAATCCGCGCGCACATCCCCTACGCGAATTGCCTGCCCGGTGGCCGCCGCAGCGCCGATAATTCCCTCGCCCATCGGAATCCGCCAGTGATCCACCACTTCCTGGCGATGCCCTATCGCAAACCGGAAATACATCTGGTCCGTGCCTTCCTCTGGCAGCAGCACGGCGAAAACTTCGTAATCAATCAAGCGCTTGATCAGCGACGCAGCATTGGGCAGCACTTCATCCAGGTTCAGAGACGCATTGATCTCCTTGCTGATTTCCGCCAGGATCGCAAGCGTCTCCGCCGGAATCTCAAATCTCGAATTGAGTTTTGCCGAATCCATGTGAGTAATCGTTAAGCGCCCCAGCCCCCGCCGAGGAAGTGCCCACATCAGCGCCCGCGCCAAACACGCGAGCAGCGGCACAGAGCACGCGCCTTATCGGTCCATTATAGCAGGCAGGAAAGTGGCTCTCGCGGTGGGCACCCGGAAATGTGCAGCTCTTCAATACTTCCCGCTATCAGACCCGGCCGAACTTGCCGATGACGTTCCCGATCGCGCCTGCTCGACGATTTTCACGCCCGCACTCGCGCCGATCCGCGTGGCGCCTGCTTCCACCATTTTCAGCAAGTCCTCGAGCGTGCGCACGCCCCCGGCGGCCTTGATCCCCGTGCCGACACCGACTGTTTCGCGGATAAGCCGCACATCCTCGGGCGTGGCGCCCGCGGAACTGAATCCCGTGGATGTCTTCACGAAATCCGCGCCGGCATTTTTCGCCGCGAGCGATGCTTGCACTTTTTCTTCGCGAGTCAACAGCGCCATTTCCAGAATCACCTTGCAGATTCCACCGCCGCCGTGAGCGGTCTCCACCACTCCGCGAATATCGCCTGCGACTGCGTCGAGCAGCCCGGATTTTAGCGCCCCGATATTGATCACCATATCGATTTCCTGCGCGCCCCGCTTCAGTGCCCCCTGCGCCTCAAAAGCCTTGACCTCCGGCAGCGTTGCGCCCAAGGGGAATCCCACGACCGTGCATACTTTCACGATGCTGCCCCGCAGCAGTTCAGCGGCTTGCGGCACGTTCCAGGGATTCACACACACCGACGCGAAGCCGTACTTCAACGCTTCTTCGCAAAGTTTGCGTATTTCGTCGCGCGTCGCTTCCGGCTTCAGCAGCGTATGATCAATCAATCGCGCGATTTCGGGTGCAGTAAGAGTCATGGTCAATCGGTGGGAAGCGTCAGAACGCAGACGTCCTTCAAATTGCGATAACGCTCGGCGTAATCCAATCCGTAACCCACCACAAAATCATTGGGGATTTTGAATCCGACGTAATCCGCCTTCACATCCTTGATTCTCCGCGAAGGCTTGTCCAGCAGCGCCGCGATCCGCAAAGTTCTGGGCTTGCGCTGCTCAAGCACGCGCAACAGATAGGTGAGCGTGATGCCGGTATCGAGAATATCCTCGACCACGATCACGTTTAGCCCCTCAATGCTGCTATCCAGATCCTTGATTAGCCGCACTTGTCCGGAGCTTTCCTTATTCTTGCCGTAACTCGACACCGCGATAAAATCAATGGAAGTGTTCAGATTGATTTCGCGCACCAGGTCCGAAAGAAAGATGCAAGCGCCCTTCAGCACGCCCACCAGATGCACCCGCTGCCCCGCGAAATCTTTGGTGATCTGGTGCGCCACTTCGCGCACGCGTTTCTGAATCGCCGCGCGGCGAATCAATATCTTGAGTTTCTCGCCTTCCACTACTACGGGCATGCGCGCTCCGCCAGCAATAAGAAAGCGCGTACTCTAACGCACAGTATCCCGATTGACAAGAATGTCCCGCAGAAAGGGTTTATGTGCGGCCGCTGCGTTCCGCGGAACACAGCGGGATATGATAGCTAGCTTGAGGCCGCAATAAGCATTGTGGGCTATCGCAAATATCCCCACGTGTGCAAGCGGTCGCTATCTTCCACCCAGCGGTCGCCGATGTCCGTGCGGTAATACATGTTCGGGATCAGCACGTTTTTAATGCGCGAATAGACCTGCGTTTGCGCCTGCTTCATCGTCTGGCCCAGTCCCACGACGACCAGAATCACGCCAGACGTGCCGGCCACCAACCACTGGCCGTTCACTTGCTTCACATCTTCGATGTGCATTTCGTCCGTGGGAGGCTTCTTGAACACGATGACGGCGTTCTTCGAAAACGAGTCAAATGTCTCATCATCATCGAACGGAAATGGCGGCACCACAATGCGCACGCCAATCTGAAATCCGCTGCGAACCTTCAGCTTCGGATCATTCCCGTTCGCCAGATCCCAGAAGAACTGCCCGATCGGAGTAGTCATTCCGGCTTGCTGAATGCTGATAGTGGGATAGCCGAACCGCGAAGTGAACTCCAACGGATAAATTCCGTGGTGGTTCACGATGCAGTTCAAGTCTATGTATCCGACGTAGCCTTCCTCCGCCAACTTCTTCTCCATCTTCAGCAGCGTCTGATTAAATAAATTATTCGGCTCGCTCCAGAACATCGTCGTGCCCATCTCCCCGGTCGGCGGTCCGTTCTCGCCGGGGAAAAGTTTCTTGTGCTCGAAATTGATATTGATCGGATAAACGAAATTCTTGCCGTTAAAGAATGCGCCCACGGCAACTTCAACACCCGTCACGCGCCGCTGCAACTGAAAGACCTTGATTTCGTCTGAGAGCGCTTTCTTGTATGCCTCCAGCATGTAAAGCACGTCCTGCCCATCATCTTCTTCTCCCACGAAAAGCCGCCGCTTCACGTTCTGCGCCTCGCCGCTCGGCTTGATCACGTAGCGCCCCGGATTTTGCGTTACATGGTCTATGGCATCGTCGAAATTATCGAATTCGAAGTACGGAATGATGCTCACCCCGGCTTTTTTCAATTCTTCCTGGCCGAACGACCGGTCATCCTCCAAGCGATCCGAATACGGCGTCCCACCGATCACTTTCTTGCCCGCCGCGCGCAAGGCTTGCGCCTTTTCTCCCTGCCCCAGCGTGTCATCGAAAATCAGAATGTCCGCCCACTCTGCGTCCTTCTCCCAATCCTTGGACTTCGCGACGAAACCATCCGCAATATCGCGCTCCTTCTTGTCGCCAATGTAATAGCGGACTTCGTGGCCCTCCTTCGAGACCTGCCACGCAATATCGCTGATGAGTCCAGTGAGTGAAACAAACAAGAAATTCCGCTTCTCCATCGAGTCGTCTCTCCTGACTGCTCGGCAAGTGCTTCACCGGATGACGTTTAGATAACAAGCCATATTATGAGCGGATTGTTACAGCCGCGTGAACTTTAGATTCCGCAGCTAAATTCGGAGAAATCCTGCTGCGGCAGTTCGCGCCACGCACGCACCCAGAAACCGTCCGCTCCCCGCCTAAACTCGCCCCGCTTTTGACCGATGATTCCTAGTGGAGCCTCGCGTGTCCTTGTTTAACGATCCGGAAATCTATCGCACCGTTCTCGAATGCATGCAGAACGGCGTGTATCTCGTGGATCGCAGCGAAAAAATTCAGTTTTGGAACGCAGGAGCGGAAAGAATTACCGGGTACCTGCGCCAGGACGTACTGGGACATTTTTGCCGGAATTTCTTCGCGCCACAAGAACAGCAAGGCCAGAACGGAGTCTGCGAATTTGGCGGCGCGCTGGCTAGCGTGCTGCGCGACGGGCGGCCGGCAGTAAGCGAGCTTACATTGCGGCACAAAGGCGGCCACCAGGTAGCTCTATACGTCCGTTCCATGCCCATTCGTAATCGCGACGGTGCCATCATCGGCGTCGTCGAAAGCTTCGACGATGACCATCGCATCACCTATGCGGAGCGTCGTCACGACAAGTTCAAAAATTATGGCTGCATCGATGAAGCCACCGGAGTGCTCACCCGCTCCTTCGTCGACACCCATCTGCGCGAAAACTTGATGACCTTCTCGGAGCATGGCGTGCCCTTCAGCGTCCTATGTATCGAAATTGACGGCCTTGCGAATTTTCGAGCCAAGTATGGGTCCTCAGCTCTCGCGGCTATCCAGCGCACGGCGGCGCTTGCCTTGGAGGGTAGCATTCGCCCCACCGACCTCCTCGGCCTTCACGCGGAAAACCGCTTGCTGAGCGTGCTGGCGGAATGCAGCGCCGCGGAAATCAAGAATGTAGCGGACCGCTTGCTGCGCATGGTGCACACCACGAACTTCAAATGGTGGGGCGACCACGTTTCGCTCACCGCGTCCTTTGGCGGAACGTCCGCGCGCCCGGGCGATACCGAAGAATCTGTCATGGAGCGCGCCGAGAAATCGCTTACCGAGAGCATCGCGGCAGGCGGCAATCAACTAAAGATCGCCGATTAGCAGGATTCGCGGGAGGGTTCGCATTCGATGTTCATAATTATCGGAATCGTGGTGGTGTTCGGCGCGGTGATTGGCGGGTTCCTCATGGAACACGGCAATCTGAGGGTGCTCCTCCAGCCCGCCGAACTGGTGACGATCGGCGGCGCCGCGCTCGGAACCATGCTCATTGCAAATCCCTTGCGCATCCTGAAGAAAATCATCTCCGGGCTTACCGGCGCATTTGGCGGCTCGAAATACAGAAACAGAGGTACCTGGAATCTCTGAAAATGATGTTCGAACTCTTCAGCCGCGCACGCCGCGACGGTTTGATGGCCGTCGAAACAGACAGCGACAATCCGGACCAAAGCCCGATTTTTTTCGAAACATCCGAAGTTTCTGAAAGATCACCATGCGCTCGCGTTCGTTTGCGATTCCATTCGCATGGCTTCCAGCGGCGGTATCGAGTCATTCGACGCGGACCAGATGATCGAGAACGACATGGACGTTCACCATCACGAAGCCGGGCTTCCGATTGGCGCGCTATCCACCGTGGCGGATTCCCTGCCCGGCCTCGGTATCGTCGCGGCCGTCCTCGGCGTCGTCATCACCATGGGTTCTCTCGGCGGCCCACCCGAAGAAATCGGAAAGAAGGTGGCCGCCGCGTTGGTCGGTACGTTTCTCGGAATTTTAATGTGCTACGGCCTGGTGGGTCCTGTCGCCGCCAGCATGTCGAAAGGCGTTGACGACGAGCACGCCTACTATCAATTTCTCCGCGTCATGATCGTCGCGTTCATGAAGGGCACGGCGCCCAGCATGGCCGTGGAAATCGGACGCCGCGCAATTCCAGGGCATGTTCGCCCGATATCTCAAGATGCAGAAAAATTCATCAAGGATAAGTCCGACGCTCCGGCCGCGGCTGCAGCGTAGCGCCTACAAGGATTTACACATTCAATCGTGAGTTCCAAACCTCCCATCATCGTCATCAAGAAGAAAGCCGCGCACGGCGGTCATCACGGCGGCGCGTGGAAAGTAGCCTATGCCGATTTCGTAACCGCGATGATGGCGCTTTTCATCGTCCTTTGGCTGCTCAATAGCAGCAAACAACTGCAAGAGGCCGTGGGCGGCTACTTCAAGGATCCCACCGGAACCGCAAAACAAGTCGGCAGCGATATGGTCGGCTCGGGCGAGAACTTTGTCGTCAGCAAAGACAACATGGCTCAATTGAAGGAAGAACTGCAAAGGGCCGTCCGCGAGGTCCCCAATTTTGACAAGCTCAAAAACCACATTGACATGACGGTGACCAACGAAGGCTTGCGCATCGAACTTACCGAATCCGCCTCCGGAACTTTCTACGACCCCGGCAGCGCGAAATTGAACGCCGACGGCGAGGGCCTGCTGATGCTGCTCGCGAAAGAGCTAGGCAAACTTCCGAATAGAATCGCGATCGAGGGCCATACCGACGCCAAGCCCTATTCCGCAAACAGCAACTACACCAATTGGGAGCTTTCCGCGGATCGCGCCAATGCCGCGGGCCGGATGATGCAGGAAAACGGCCTGGGGGAATCGCAAGTAAGCCAGGTTCGGGGCTTCGCCGACCAGCGCCTTCGTAAGCCCGACGCGCCGCTCGATCCAGCCAATCGTCGTGTCTCGCTCATCGTTCAATATCTGGTCAAGCCCGAAGCCGCCAACGACGCGCCCGCGGCAGCTGGCGGGGCCACGCGAAGCGCCAAACCACCCGACGGCAAAGCTTCAGAGGGAAAGCTTGCCGACGCAAAACCCGCCGACGCAAAATCTGCCGTCCAGAAAGCTTCCGCCGCGAAGGCCCCGTAGGCCGCAGGTTCAAGTGAAATTTTCTCATCCCGTATTCCAACAGCAGTCGATCTATCGTCGAGGCGCGACGCCACCATTTGACCAGCGCCGATTTTCAGGTAGCGTAAAGCACGGAGACTCACACGATGAACGAATCCACACAACCCGAGCCGTGGCTGCGCGGCACGTTGACGGACATTCCCGCGGTGCCCAGAGCCGTCCTGCACGCCCTCGAACTCGCCGAGGAAGACTTGACGCGCTGGTGTAGCGGATTAAGCGACGCCGAACTCAACGCCCGGCCCGCGGCAATTGCGCCGGTAGCGTTCCATATCTGCCACGTCGCGCGCAGCGTGGATCGCCTGCTGACCTACGCCGAAGGAAAAACTCTAAACGATCAGCAACTCGCCGCCCTCAAAAGCGAACTCGCGCCGAACGCCAATAGGCGCGAGCTTTTCGCGGAACTGGAAGCCACTCTTGCCGCAAGCGCGAAGCGCATCGCGCAAATTAATCCCGACCGTTTCGACGAGCCGCGCACCGTAGGTAAGAAACAATTGCCCACAACCGTCGCTGGGTTACTCGTCCACATCGCCGACCACACCCAGCGCCACGTCGGCCAAGCCATCACCACTGCGAAAATTGTGACGGCGTCGCGAACCTGAATCAGGACCGGCTCGGATTCAGCGTTGCACCGACGCTCCATGCCCGAATTCGATCAGATACTCCAGCAGTTCCACCTCGGCGCGCGTCTGAAAATGATTCCGCATCCAGATCACGCCAATGCGCCGGTACGCCGCTTCGTCAGCCAAAGGAACGAACCGGCAACCCTTCACGGGTTCGACGGCCATTTCCGGAACCACCGAAATGCCCATTCCCGCCGAGACCATCGCCAAAATCGAAGAAAATTGCCCGGTCTCAAACACCACATTCAGTTTCGTGCGCGATCGCTGGCACGCGGAAACGACCGACTCGCGGAAACAGTGCCCTTCCTTCAATAGTAAAAACGGATCCGCCTCCGCCTCCTTCAGCGGCGTGGATTTCTCCCGTGCCAGCCGGTGCTCCTTCGGCACAACCAGATACATCCGCTCCTTCATGATTTCCTTGCACACGAATTCCGCTCCGGCAATCGGCAGAGCCACCAGCGCCATATCCATCGCGCCCTCCTGCAAGCGCGCCAGCAGCACCGGCGTGATTTCCTCCACCATTTCCAAACGCACCCGCGGAAAATGTTTCAAAAAACGCGAAACGCGCCGCGGCAGAAAATACGGCGCGATGGTCGGAATCGAGCCGAATACAATCGTCCCCGATTCGGAGCCCGCCATCTGCTGGATTTCTGAAGTCGCTTCTCCCAGTTCGCGCAAGATCGCCTGAGCGCGCGGCAAGAAAGCTTGCCCAAAAGCCGTCAGACGAACGCCGCGCCCCAAACGGTCGAACAGCTTCGCGCCCAGCTCCCGCTCGATTTTCTGTATTTGCTGCGACAGCGAAGGCTGCGCTACGTGCTCTTGCGCAGCCGCGCGCGTGAAATTTCCGGTTTTGGCCACCGCGCAAAAATATCTCAGCTGGTGAACTTCCATTAATTCCGGCCTCCAGCGGCAAGGCCCACATGCCGCTCCAATAGATTGTACCTATCGGTCGGAGACGAACAAAGTATTTCTCCTATACTGCGCCCCGCGCTACTCTTCGCACTCGGGCAGCTGGACCGCCCGACCCCCAAGGAGGCAGGCATGGACGAGAAAAAACCGAAGCACGAAGTAATGACCACCGACGCCGGACGTCCAGTAGGCGACAATCAAAATTCGCTGACGGTTGGGCCGCGCGGCCCCGTCGTCTTTGAAGATTTTTTGCTCTTCGAAAAAATGGCGCATTTCAACCGCGAGCGCATCCCCGAGCGCGTCGTCCATGCCAAGGGTTCCGGCGCGCACGGTCATTTCGTGTGCACCAGCGCGGAGATTACGAAGTACACCACCGCCAAACTATTTTCCGCAGTCGGCAAGAAGACGCCCACCTTTATCCGCTTCTCCACGGTCGGCGGCGAAAAAGGCTCAGCCGATACTGAGCGTGACCCCCGCGGCTTCGCGCTGAAGTTCTATACCGAAGAGGGCAATTGGGATATGACCGGCAACAACACGCCCGTCTTTTTCATTCGCGATCCGCTGAAATTCGGCGATTTCATCCACACCCAAAAGCGCGATCCGCAGACGAACTTGAAATCGCCGACAATGATGTGGGATTTTTGGTCGCTCTCGCCCGAATCGCTGCACCAGGTCACCATCCTGTTCTCCGATCGCGGCACTCCCGACGGCTATCGCCACATGGACGGTTTCAGCAGCCACACCTTCAGCCTGATCAACGCCAAGAACGAACTCTTTTACGTGAAGTGGCATTTCAAGACCAAACAAGGCATCAAGAATTTCACGGGCGAAGCAGCCAGCGCGCAACGCGGCATTGACCCCGATTACGCGCAACGCGATCTTTTCGATGCGATCGCCAAGGGCGATTTCCCGAAGTGGCGTGTCTCGGTTCAAATCATGCCGGAAAAAGATGCCGATACGTACCACATCAATCCGTTCGACCTCACCAAAGTCTGGCCGCATAAGGATTATCCGCTGCACGAAGTCGGCGAGCTGGTTCTCGATCGCAATCCCGAAAATTATTTCGCCGAAGTCGAGCAGGCCGCTTTCGAACCACGCAACGTCGTGCCGGGCATGGGCTTTTCGCCAGACAAGATGCTGCAGGCGCGGCTGATTTCGTATCCCGACGCGCACCGCTACCGCCTCGGCGTCAATTACGATTCCCTGCCAGTCAATAAGCCGCAGTGCCCTTTCCACAGCTACAATCGCGATGGCGCAATGCGCTTCGATGGAAACTACGGTTCGCAACCGAACTACGAACCGAACAGCTTCAACGGGCCGACCGAGGATCCGAAATTCCGCGAACGTCCCAAAGAAGTTTCCGGCACGGTGGACCGTCACAATCACCGGCTCGATTCTGATTACTACTCGCAGCCAGGAAATCTGTTCCGTCTGATGCTCAAGGACGCCAAAGACCGCCTCATCAGCAACATCGTAGGCAGCCTAGGCGCAGTTCCTAGGCGCATCCAGGAACTTCAAATCCAGCATTTCTACAAGGCCGATCCCGCGTACGGCACGGGAGTCGCCAAAGGCCTGGGGCTGAACATAGAAGAAATAATCGGTCGCGCAGAAAAAGTTCACGCTGCCGATTAACCGCTGCCGTTGAATTTGCAGTTGCCGTTGTAGGGGCGCACTTCAGTGCGCCATCGGTGCAAGGCCGCAGTTTGATCACGATTAAGACTTGCCGCGAGGAAGTAGCATGACCAAAGAAAAAGGGGCGAGCTCAATGAGTCCGCCCCTTTTCGTCTACCTCCGCAGAATCCGCGCGATTTCTCCGTGGACCTTGCCTTTGCTCCGTGTCCTCTGTGTTAAATCTTTCGATCTAACTAAGAACCGCCCAAATCAGTCAGCCGAAGCAGCCTGCCGCATCTCCTTCGTCTCAAATCTTGGCTGGTGCGTCTTCTTCGCCTCATGAAATTGCGCCGTCTCCGTAGATCCTGCCAAAGCAGTAGTCGAAGCAGCCCCGCCGGTAATCACCTGTTGCACGGTGTCAAAATAACCGGTCCCGACAAACCGCTGGTGCTTCACCGCGTCATAACCAAACTGCTTTTCGCTCGCGAATTCCTTCTCCTGCAATCGGCAGTAAGCAGTCATGCCTGCGTCCTTGTAGTTTCGCGCCAGCTCGTACATCGCCAGATTCAACGCATGGAAACCCGCCAAAGTGATGAACTGGAATTTGTAGCCCATCTTCGCCAGTTCGCCCTGGAACTTTGCGATCGTCGCGTCGTCCAGATTCTTCTTCCAATTGAACGAAGGCGAGCAGTTATAAGCCAGCATCTTGTTCGGATATTTTGCGTGAATGGCTTCCGCAAAGCGGCGCGCTTCGCCCAGATCCGGCTTGGAAGTTTCGCACCACAGCAAATCGCAGTACGGCGCGTACGCCAAACCGCGCGCGATGGCCGAATCCAGGCCACCGCGAATCTTGAAAAATCCCTCGCTCGTGCGTTCACCGGTCAGGAACTTCTGGTCGCGTGGGTCAATGTCGCTCGTGAGCAAATGCGCGCTATCGGCATCCGTGCGCGCCATGATCAGCGTCGGCACGCCCATCACATCCGCAGCCAGCCGCGCCGCCACCAACTTTTGGATCGCTTCGGTAGTGGACACCAGCACCTTGCCGCCCAGGTGTCCGCACTTCTTTGCCGACGACAGCTGATCCTCGAAGTGCACACAGGCAGCCCCCGCTTCGATCATCGCCTTCATCAATTCAAAAGCATTCAGATTGCCGCCAAATCCCGCTTCTGCGTCCGCGATAATCGGCGCAAACCAGTGAATACCGTTCTTACCCTCTGCATGATGAATTTGGTCCGCACGCGCGAGCGCCTGATTGATCTTGCGCACCACATTCGGAACGCTATCCGCCGGATACAAGCTCTGGTCCGGATACATTTGTCCGGCATCGTTGGCGTCCGCCGCGACTTGCCAACCGCTCATGTAAATCGCCTTCAGGCCAGCCGCAACCTGCTGCACGGCTTGATTCCCAGTCAGAGCGCCCAGCGCTGGAACGTAGAGATCGTCCTGCAGCAACTGCCACAGGCGCTCGGCGCCCATGCGCGCAAGGGTGTGCTCGATGTGCGCGGACCCGCGCAACTGCTCTACATCTTTCGCGGAGTAAGGTCGCGTGACGCCTTCCCACCTCAGGTCGGTCTTCCAGGAATGCTCGAGATTTCTATAATTATGATTGCCGTTATTGTTGCTCATTTTCTTGACCTCGCCTGTCGTAGAGATTTCGTTCTGGGAATCGGGCCGGAGCCCGCCGCATTCGTGGGCTGTTGGAGCGAGTCTGGGGCAAGGCACTTAATCAGTCAAACTGATTGTCATTATCATCTTGATAGAATAAGATTATCAGCCAGTTCTAGGCAGAACTAGGCGGTTTCACGTAGGACTGGCAGTACTCGCTCCGCCGCCCGGTTTTTCGCGCGCGCCGTGCACCTCAGCTGGAGAAATGCGCCATGGAAATTGACCAGATCGAGACGTTCCTGGCAGTCGTGACTTACGGCGGGTTCCACCGAGCCGCGGCGGCTTTGCGCGTCAGCCAGCCGGCTGTCAGCGCGCGCGTCCGTGCGCTCGAGGATTCGCTCGGCGTGAAGCTATTTTCCCGCGTCCGCGGCGGCCTCTCTGTCTCCCCAGCGGGAAAGGCCTTGCGCCCTCATGCCGAACAATTGCTCCGCGACGTTGCTCGCGCCCGCCAAGCCATCCACGAACTCCAACCGTCCGTCGGCAGCGCACTGCGCATCGCCGCCGCGCTTTCCATCTGCACTTACTTTCTCCCGGATGTGATCAAGGACTACCAGGCCGCCAATCCGAAAGTGATGGTCAGCCTGCGCTCCGGCACTTCCCTCCAGGTCCTGAAAATGGTTTTGGATGGCGAAGCCGAAATCGGAATTGCGCGCTCGCTGAACCACCCGGAAGTCGAGACAATGACGCTGCGCGACGACCCTCTAATTCTCGTCGGTCATCCCCATCACGCCTGTTCACGGAAGCGCCGCGTGCGGCTGGAAGACGTCGAATCCATGCCGCTGATTTTCTTCGACCGTGGTTCCAGCGACTGGACGTTGAGCCAGGGTTTATTTCGCCGTGCCGGGCAGGTCCCGAACACAGTCCTGGAGGTAGAAACGATTGAAGCAGCCAAGCGTATGGTGGAGCGCAGGCTGGGCCTGAGTTTTCTGCCGCAGATCGCGGTTTCGCGAGAGTTGCACCAGGGCAAACTGGTCGCGATTGAAATTGATAATGTCGAGCCGCTGCGCCGCAACCTGGACGTGATCTACCCGCGCCATCGTCCACTCACGCGCGACGCGCAAGCTCTATTCCAGCTGCTACAAACTGCAGCAAACGCCGAAACGCCCATCCGGCGCGCCCGCAAACGCGACCGCAAACGCCGCCGCTAGCGGCCACGTAGCGGCCGATGCCGGCAATCTTTGTAGGCCGTAGCTTTAGCTACGGCCTAAACGCACCAATGCCTCTGCGGCTTCAGCCGCTGAAGTACCGGTTTCGCAGTTGGCGCACCGTGGCAATCAAGCGGCCAAGCCGACCGCGTCTCTATCCGATCGTTTTCACATTATTGCGGCTGGCATACCAGCAAGGCCGCATGCCGGAGTGGGGAAAAAGCGAGCGCACGCAGGTTTCCGTCTGCGGTTGGTCGGTGAAAATTTCGAGCTTGCCGTCTTTGAGCGCCGTACCGTAGTAAGACGTAACCGTCCCTAACGCGCCCGCGCCGTTGGTGCGGCTCATCCTGAATCGAAGCAGGCCGTAGTCACACGCGTATACAATCACCAGAGACGCCAACACGGCTACTACGGCGCGTTTTGCGAAGTCCGCCATAAGTTCGTCTGGGCAGATTGTATGCCGGACGCGCGTGAATTACTCTCCCATTTATAGAGCTGATATATCGGCGCTGTTTTATAGGGGCGGCATTGGACAGACGAAGCGTGCGAGCCCTGCGATGCCGCGCTCCGCGGCCTGGCTAATGAGCGCGGCGCGCGGGAGTAGAATTGGGGAACGCAACAACCATCGCCGGATCGCCAAAGAGAATCCATGTGCGCCGCGCGTCGGGATCCGTTATGTTCGACTTCGCCGTCAAAATCGCCTGGCCCAACGGCTGCGAGGGATTCGCGGCCAAATTGCGCAAGAGCGCCTGGTCCATAGTCGCTTGTGGCAACGCCGTCGTGAACCCAGAAGAGGCCCACACGGCCACCGCACCGCCATTCGGAGCCATCAGGAGCGACGTCGAGAGGCTGGTCGCGTACACGTCGTGGAAGAATCCGTTCAAGCAATCCATGAGCAAGAAGACCGGCAGCCGCCCTCCATTCGTCAATGCTGCCGCGGACGTATCGTCGAAGAGGTCGGCAAACGACCACTGTTCTTCGGAACCATGTCCCGTGTAGTTAACCAATAAAACGCCGTTGTTGACGGCGTCCAGAATTTGTTGCGAGACCACGTTGGGAGCCTGCCCATCTGCCAGAATCGTAGTTGTCACCAGCGACGGCGGCAAAAGTGCGTTCGCGAGCTGCGCTTCATTCGAGAAATCCACGCCGACGTTCTGGTCTGCGACCACCAGAGCTTGATGCGTCCAAGTGCCCGCGGCCTCGCCCTGCTCGTAATTCACAATCTTGGAGACCACCAGCGCCGCTTCGTCGGAAGTGCGCGCCGGAATTCGGCCCGTGGGAATCGTCGCGAAGCCCGTCTCCTGGAAATCGGTGAGCCGGTCGTCGGATGCAGTCTTGAACGCCGCCGTTTCGATAATCCGCGTAGGCACGAAATCGAAATCGCCGAGCCCGAGATAGCCGCGCGGATCGAACGAAGCATCGCCCAACAACAGCACCGACTGCGGCTTGTCCCGCCACTCAGTCGCCGCGAAATAGAGATAAGCGCGCAAAGCAAACGGACTCCGCTCGCCATAATTGAAAGCGTCAAAAAGTTGATCCACCGTGACCAAAGCGACATCCTGCTGCTGCGATTTGCGCAGGCTAACCAACGGCGCCGCGTTCGTCACAAAATCCGGATGCGTGATGATGATGGAATCCGCACCCTGCTGCTGCTCGAGCAAAGTGCTGGCCGGATGATAAGTAATCGCCGACGGCGACGATATCTGGTCCGCGGAAAACGCCAGCAACGTGCGCTGCGCTCCGCCCGTGGAACTCGGCACGGTGACGGTGATGTCCCACGCAGAGTCATCCATGTTGACGGACCCCGCAAGCTGAACGCGATTGCTTCATCGGCGACGACTCGCGAAACTACGTTCGAGCTGCGACGCAAGCGCGTCGCGGCTGAATCTCCCAAGACAGCCATGACACCACCCAAGGCCTAGTTTTGTAGTTGCATTCCAGTTACTGATACTGCGCCTGGGGTTAACTTAAATGGTATGGGGAGCCGACTCAACCGGAATGTACGCCGAGTGTGCCAAACTGCTAACCGATGACGGATAGGGAACGTAGCGCGCGAAATATCTGTCCTTGGGGACAGGTGGGTGCTGGCGCGGCCCGGAGCCTCTATCTTACGGGAGAGAAACGCTTTAGGCTCCGGGGTTCGGGGTTCGGTCAACGATCAATTTTGCGGCATCGGCGGCGTGGCTGGAATCGGGGCGACGCCTGGTTTCACCTGTGGCTTGATCGAAACCAGGTCCACTTCGAATACGATCGTGGCGTTCGGGCCGATATCGTTGCCGGCGCCACGGTTCCCATAGGCCAAATCCGGCGGGATGAAAAGCTGCCACTTCGACCCTACCGGCATCAATTGCAACGCTTCGGACCAGCCTTTGATGACGCGGCCGACGGGAATTTCGATGGGTTGTCCGTGTTTGTAGGAACTATCGAATTCGGTGCCATTGAGCAGCGTGCCGCGGTAGTTGCAAACGACAGAATCGTCGGCGGCGGGCTTGGGGCCGCTGCCCTCGGTGATGACTTTATACTGCAGCCCGCTGGGTAGCGTCACGACTCCCGGTTTCGTCTTGTTGTCGGCGAGGAATGCGTCGCCTTCCTTCTTATTGGCCTCGGCTGCGATTTGCATCTTTTCCTCTTGCGCCTTGCGCGCTTCGGCCTGGAGCGCGGTTAGCGCGGCTTTCGCTTCATCATCGGTAAGCAGCGTCTTGCCGCCGGCGAGCGAGTCCTTCAGGCCGCGTGCGAGGATGTCCGGATCTACGTCCACGGATTGGCGGCGAATGCTGGACCCGACATTCATGCCGATCGCGTAGCTGGCTTTTTGTTTATCGGTGGTCAGGACCAGTGGGGCTGCGGCTTTCGCGGGGGTGTGATGAGTCGCGGTCCCGGACTTCGTGGTGCTTTGCGTCTTGGAAGTGGAGGCGGAAGAAGATTTCGCCGGAGGCGATTGAGTGGTGGCCGCGGTCTGTGGCGAGTTCGATGCCGGAGTGTCTTGGGCCGCAGTGGTCCCAGCCAGGGTCAGTACTGCCGCCAGGGCGAAGGTTAAGGCGCACACCGTCTTATTTAGTGTTTTTTGCATGTAAGTATTCTCGCATTGGTTTGACGGATGCGCAAACGGCGGTGATTGATGTTTGGTGTCGCGCGAGAGCATGCGGAACATAAAAGGTCCGAATCGTGGCTTGTGATTCGTCTCCCGTGGCCGATTGGGGATGGAAAAAACGCATCCCGCGACCCCATCCGGGATGCAAATAACGCATTTTTGTGTTGATTAGAACGGGGTGCGATCGTTTGTTTTGAGAGGTTTACGGCGTTTTCTGATATCTGCGTTGAGGTTCGCATCGTAAAGAAAGCTGGTAGCTTCAAATTGCTGTTGGCCGGCGGCGAGAGTCAAATCGTAGTCGCCGTAGCAGCAACCGGGGTTATCGCTGGCGGAAAGAATCTTGTCGGTGGCGGTGTCGATGCTGAAAACGTATCCGTCATCGTTGAAATAGACGCGACTATTGTCAGAACTAATTGCGGTTCGGAGGTTCGCATCAGTGGTTCCAAGTCCCGGGTTGTCCACACCGTAGTTCGTTACGGCTCCAGACGTCCCAGTAAATGTAACTGAGCCGCTGAACGCAGAGCTACTCGATGCCGCCGATAAGGTCACGGCCTGCGAGACACCTGGGGCTAAAGACAAGCTCGATGGAGATGCGAGGAGCCCTGAGGGCAGCCCCGATATCTGAACGTTAACGTTAGACGCAAAGCCGTAAGCTGGCGTGTCGGAAACAGTAACAACATTCGAACTACCGACGACGATCGCGAGACTGGATGGGTTAACGCTTAGAGCGAAGTCCGGGTTGGGCGGAGGTGGAGGGGGATTCGTGCTTCCGGACCCGCCGCCTCCACCGCAAGATGCTAACGCTGCAACCGCGCAGATTTGAAAGAACCGCTGGAGAGCAATCATTTCCATGCTGGGTCGGTTCAATTTCGTACGAAAGTCACCCGGTAGCGCCCTGAAACCGGCGGGAATTCTTTCATATCCTCCCTGAACAGTCAATTAATTCTGTGTGACAATCGTTGCGAGTAAATTGCGAGCTGGAAATTACATAGTCGGCGCTGGGCCGCGAGGAATGGCATAAAAACCATAGCCTGGCGAGTGCCGTTGCGGCGGATCCTCGACAGGCTGCCGAGCCTGCAGGGTTTGATCAGCAGGCGGATTCGCCGGTTTGGCCTATGGCTTCGAGTGGGAGGCTTGCGCCGGGTGACAGTTGTTCGTTTGCGTCTTGCGATTCCGTGGGTTCGCGGCGCTGGAGGAATGGGGCCCAGGTTTCGGCTATGGTGCAGGGGAGATGGAGTGGCCGCAGGCGGACCAGTGGTAGTGGCAGAGCCGATTCCAGTAAGCGGCGGGCGCGGGGGCTGTTGGTGAGGTGGAAGTGTTCGCGGAGGATGTGGCGGAGCCATTCGTCTTCGTTGCCCTGTACGGATTCCCTCGTTTGACCTTCTGCAGTGAAATCTCGCGCATACGCTTCTTCTTTGTCTGCTGATTCGCCGATTTCGGCTGGTCTTACGAATTCGTGATTGTAGTTTTCTTCGTGTAGGGCGTCGCGGAGGATGTAGGTTAGGCCGCCGGTCATGCCGGAGCCTAGATTCATTCCGGCTGGACCGAGGATTATTACCACACCGGCGGTCATGTATTCGCAGCCGTGATGGCCTACTCCTTCGACTACTGCGAGGGCGCCGCTATTTCTTACGGCGAAGCGTTCGCCTGCGCGGCCTGCGATGAAAAGTTTTCCGCTGGTCGCGCCGTAGAGGATGGTGTTGCCTGCTAGGACGTCGCCGCGCTGGGCAGCTGCTGCTCCGGCGCTGATTGCGATGGTGCCGCCGCTGAGGCTTTTGCCTACGTAATCGTTGGCGTCGCCGAAAAGTTTGAAACGCAGGCCGGGGATCAGGAAGGCTCCGAAGCTTTGTCCGGCGGAGCCGCGGAATTCGCATGGGACGGTTTTGCCTGCGAGGCCGTCGAAATTGGTGCGGCGGAGGATGTAGCCGCTGAGGTGCGCGCCGACGCTACGGTCGGCGTTGCAGATGGGGAGAAATTGCTGGAGCGGGGCGGGCTTGTGGCGGTCGACGCCGCCGACGAGCTTGCGGCGAATGTCCATGGCGCTTTCGGGGAGCTCGATTTCGATGGGCGCGCTGACGGCGGGGCGGTGCGGATGAAGTTGCGTGGCCACGGCTTTGATGGGCTTGAGCAGCGGGCCTAGCGAACGCTCGGCCCATTCGTTGCGCGGGCGCAATTTTGACGCGTTGCCGATGATCTCGCTGAGCAAGCGGACTCCGAGAGCGGCCATGCGCTCACGAACTTCCTCTGCTACTCCGTGGAAATAGGACATCACCATTTCAGGATTGCCTGTGAAACGCGCGCGGAGTTTTTCGTCCTGCGTGGCGATGCCGACGGGGCAGGTATTGAGGTGGCATTGGCGGGCCATTACGCAGCCGATGGCGAGAAGAGTGGCGGTGCCGAATCCGAATTCGTCGGCGCCGAGAAGCGCGGCGATGAGGACGTCGCGGCCAAACTTGAAGCCGCCGTCGGTGCGGAGGCGGACGCGATCGCGAAAGCCGGCGCGGAGGAGCGCGGCGTGCGCGTCGCGGAGGCCGATTTCCCAGGGCAGGCCGGTATTTTTGATCGAAGTGAGCGGCGATGCGCCAGTGCCGCCATCGAAGCCGGCAATGGTGATGACGTCGGCTCCGGCTTTGGCGACGCCTGCGGCGATGATTCCGACACCTGCGCCGGAGACTAGCTTTACGCCGATGCGGGCTGCGGGATTTACGGCGCGGAGGTCGTAAATTAATTGCGCGAGATCTTCGATGCTGTAGATGTCGTGATGCGGCGGCGGGGAGATGAGCGACATGCCGGGAACGGCGTGACGCAGGCGCGCGATGTAGGCGTTTACTTTTATTGCCGGAAGCTGGCCGCCTTCGCCGGGTTTCGAGCCTTGCGCCATTTTGATTTCGAGTTCGTCGGCGCGGCAGAGATATTCGGCGGTGACGCCGAAGCGGGCGGAGGCGACTTGTTTGACGCGATTGGCGGCTTCGGGCTCGAAGCGATAGAGACTGGGATCTTCGCCGCCTTCGCCGGTGTTGCTGCGCGCGCCTAGGCGATTCATGGCGATCGCTAGTGTGCGATGGGCTTCGGGGCTCAGGGCACCTAGAGACATCGCTTGGGCGCAGAACCGGCTGAGGATTGTGGAAGCCGGCTCGACTTCTTCGAGCGGGATGGGTTTCGCTGACGCGAAATCGAGATGATCGCGGATGGCGACAGGCTCGCGCGTTTCGGCTAGTTCGACGAATGCGGCGTAATTTTCTGGGGTGGGAGATTTGATGTAGCCGTGCATGCGGCGGACTAGATCGGGCGAGGTGTTGTGACGCTCGCCGGCGTGGCGGAAGCGGTAGAGGCCGGAGTCTTGCATGGCAGTGTCTGGCGTTGTGGCTGCGAATGCGCGGGTGTGGGCCGCGATTGTTTCTTGCAGGATATTTTGCAGGCTCTTGCCGCCGATGCTGGAGGAAGCGTCTTCGAAAAATTCGGCGCAGATTTCGTCGTCGAGGCCGACTGTTTCGAAGAGATGGCTATTGCGGTAGCTGGCGACGGTGGAGATGCCCATGCGGGCGAGGACTTTGCGCAGGCCAGCTTCGACCGCTATGCGATATTTTGCGGCGCCGCCGGATTGCAGATTTTCGGAAAGCTCCATCGCGAGATAGGGGTAGACGGCGCTGGCTCCGGCGGCGATGAGCAGGGCGATGTGATGAGTTTCGATGATCTGGCCGGATTCGACTACCAGCGGAGCATTGTGCGCGCCTTGCAGAACCATTTCTTTCCAGGCGGCGGAAAGGGCTAGCAGCGCGGGGAGCGCGGCGCGGTCTTCATTCGTGTGGCGATCGGAGAGCACGATGAGCGACGGATTCTTTTTGACCGCGGCGGCGATATCGTCGCGAACGCGATCGAGAGCAGCTTCGGCGGCTGCGACGCCTTTTGCTGCGTCGAAGGTGAAATCAATTCGCTGGACGGCGGGACCCACTTTGCGTGGGACGAGGCGGGGGCTGGCGGCTGCGCTCCACAACGTGGTGGCTTCGTTTTCGTTTTCCAGGATTGCCATCTGTCCCGCGTCGAGGACGGGAGATTCGGCAGTAATTTTCGCGTCGAGGTAGGCGTTGAGCGACATGACGTGAACTTCGCGCAGCGGATCGATCGGCGGATTGGTGACCTGCGCGAAACGCTGCTTGCAGTAATCCCAGAGCGAGCGGCGAACGGACGAAAGGAACGCTGGAGGCGCGTCGTCGCCCATGCTCCAGATGGCTTCCTTCCCTTCCCGTCCGAGAGGCTGGAAGAGGAGACGATATTGATCTTCGGTCCAGCCCATGGCGGCGGCTAATTTTTGCGGCTCGATCGCCGACGCGGGCGGATTAGTTGCAGTGGGGCCGAGATGCGTGACGGGGGCTTGCGACGGCGGAATCGCGGCTGCGGCATCGTTTGCGCGATAGAGGTCGCGACGCGGGAGACCGTCGCGCAGGCCATCGGGGCCTAGAAGCTCGGCGACTTCGTTGTTGTTGCGGAAGATTGCGCCGGCGAGAGAATCGACGAGCAGGATTTCGCCGGGGCCTAGGCGATTGCGTTCGATGATTTGTTTATCGCGCAGATCGGCGAGGCCAACTTCGGAGCCCACTACGAGCAGGCCGTCGCTGGTGAGAACGTAGCGCATGGGGCGGAGGCCGTTGCGGTCGAGTTTTGCGCCGACCATCTGGCCGTCGCTGAAGACGAGGGCGGCGGGACCGTCCCAAGGTTCCTGGCGGCGCGCGGCTTTTTCGAGATAGCTGCGCAGCTTGACGAAAGTGCGCGAGTCGGATTCCCAGGCGGGAGGAACCATGCGCAGCATGGCGGCGGCGACGTTGTAATTCTGGCGCAGAAACACTTCGAGGACGTTGTCGAAACTGGCGGAGTCGCTGACGCCCTCTTCGAGGACGTGGAAATCTTCGTCGGCGGCGAATTCGCGGCGGATGGTGGCTTCGCGGGCACTGGTCCAACGGCGATTGGCGCTGATGGTGTTGATTTCGCCGTTGTGCGCGGCGTAGCGGAACGGTTGCGCGAGTTGCCAGGACGGGCTGGTGTTCGTTGAGTAGCGCTGGTGAAAAATTGCGAATGGCGCTACGAAATCGGGCGCGGCGAGGTCGGAATAGAAGGCGCGAAGCTGCAGCGGAGTGAGCAGACCTTTATAGACGAGGACGCGCGAGGAGAGCGAACAGAAGTAGAGGCCGGGGATCGCGCGGGATTCGACGCGCTTGCGCATGAGGTAAAGCTGGCGTTCGAGATCGGCGGCGGGATCTTCGGATTCGAAAAAACATTGGCGGATTACAGGCATCGAGCTGAGCGCGGAGGGGCCGAGAAGAGCGGGAGAAGTGGGCACGACGCGCCAGCCGAGACAGCGCAGGCCGGATTTCGCGGCGGCGGATTCGATGGCCGAACACGTGGGAAGTTCCTGTCCGTGAGGAATGAACACCATGCCGAGGCCGAAACTTTCCGGGAGTTCGATGTTCAGATCGCGGGCGCGTTCGCGGATGAAGTCTTTCGGGATGGGGATGAGCAGCCCGGCGCCGTCGCCGCTGAGGCCGTCAGCGTCTACTCCGCCGCGATGCGAAAGGCGCGCGAGAGCGATGAGAGCGCGTTCAACGACATCCCGGGAGCCCTGGCTGCCGAGTTGGGCGATGAAGCCTACACCGCAAGCATCGTGGTCCACTTCGGGCTTTGACGGACAAAAACGCATGTTAATAGATAACCGACGGAAGGGGGAACAGTACAATTCACAAAGCTGATGGAATGAATAGGCTTTGCCGTGGCCTTAAAAAGATTTATGACGGCGATAGGTTTTTTTGTGAGGGTGCGGCGCGATTCGGATTTGGTTCGGCGCTAGACGGTCGAAGTTCAAAGGATGTGTCGCGCCTACGGCGCTCGCAATTGCTATTGCGCTTTTCCCAGCGCTTACGCTGGGCTAATTTCTGCCGCGCCTCCGGCGCTGGGCGAGAATAGAACAGGAAAGTTGCGTCGGGATCGTTGGACAAATTTGAAAGCAGATCCCTCGCTGCGCTCGGGATGACACGCCGTTTTTTTTCCTTGCACCTTGGGTGATTGGACTTTTGCGTTTATGGCTCTGCATGAGAGCCGGCAGGCAGGTCGGCGGTGCTTATTTCGACGGGGTGAATAGTTCCAGGCGGACGTGCCAGGAGACGGACTTGCCGGGCGCTACTGTTACTACGCCGGTATCGGTGTTTGCCCAGACTTTTTCGTTGTAGGGGTCAGAGAGATTGAATTGCGGCTCGACTGCTACGAAGTCTTTGTCGGGCGGCGCGTAAACTTGAATGGATTTGATGTCCGGCGAAAGAGCCGTGATGCGGACGCCGTAGTTGGCGGCGGGGTCGGTGACGTTGACGACTACCCTGCCCTCGGCGTCGCGTTGCAGGTCGGTGAAGCATTCGTCTAGGAACAGGGAGCCGAGGGGCTTGCCCGCAGCATCGTTGAAATCGTAGGGCGTGCCTTTGACGGACTCGATCTGGCCGGTGGGAAAGACGTTGTCATAATTGTCTACGAGAACGCGCTTTTCGGCGGGGACGTGGAGGCGGGCCTGGGTGCGGTCGCCGCTGGGAAGTGAGAAGTATGGGTGAGCGCCGATGGCCATGGGGAGCGGTTCCTTGCCGACGTTTTTTGTGGTAACGACGATATCCATCGCGTCGTTTTTCAGAGTCATTTGCACGTAAACTTCGGTGTCGGATAGCCAGTGGCCGCCAAAATTTCCAGCGTGAAGAACGGCGGAGATGGTGGAATCCTTGGGGCCGTTTTCGTGCTTCACGTCTTTGAAGTCGGAGGAAAAGATCAGGCCGTGCATGGCGTGAACTTCCGCGCCGGGATTTTTCCCTTTCCAGTTCGCGGGAAGCGTGACTTGGTGACCGTCTACGGTGGTTTGGAGCGTCATGCCGTCTTGCGAAAGAGTGCCGCGAATGCGATTGGGATAGGGGAGAAGAATTGCGCCGCCGAGTTTGAAGCTGTTGTTGCCGAAGGAATCGTTGTCGGTCTCGAGGTATCTTTTGGCATCGGGCAGCGGCATCGTGGTGAGCACGTCAATCTTGCCCTTCCCCGGCAAGAAAGCTTTCAGCTGTAAGAGATTCATTCCGTTGCCGGGCAGAATCGTGGCCTGGATGAATTGCGGCTTCGTTGGATTGGCCGGCAGCGGCAGGTCGAGAGTGACCACGGGTTCCCCTCCGATAGAAATGGGCGAGGCCGGATGCTCAGAGGCTTGTTTGGCGTTGGCGGCTTGCACGTAGGATGAATGCAAAATGGACATCGATAATGCGGTGAGCGCGATGGTCAGAAGCAGAAATGTCGGGAAGACGCCTATCTTGGTGAACATGTTCTCCTTTGCCCCGCAACTCGTTAAACGGCAACTACAATAGCACGAGGACGCCGTCGCGACGGCGTTTGCGATACATTGCGCACGCAGTCTTAATACTGGAATTCTCAGCCGAAATGCAGGTCCCTCGCTGCGCTCCCTTCCTTCGTCAAGGCAAGCGGGATGACAACTCCCGCGCCCGCCATTACTCAGTTTGGGTTTTCCAGTAACAGGGCGATGCCTTGGCCGCCGCCTATGCAGGCGCTTGCCATGCCGTAACGGAGATTCGAGCGGCGGAGCTCGCGCGAAACTGTTACGGAGAGGCGGACGCCGGTGGCTGCCAGCGGATGGCCGATGGCTATGGCGCCGCCGTTGACGTTGAGTCTCGCGCGGTCGAGGCCTAGTTCGCGTTCGACGCCGATTACTTGCGCACCGAAGGCTTCGTTGATTTCGAAGCGGTCAATTTGATCTAGCTTGAGGCCTACGCCATCGAGAAGCTTGCGAATGGCGGGAGCGGGAGCGATGGCCATGACTTCGGGTGGCACGCCAACCGTCGCGGCTGCGACTACGCGAGCGAGCGGTTGGATGCCACGGGATTTTGCGTAGGCGCCGGAGCCGACTAACGCGGCGGCTGCGCCGTCTACGATGGCGGAGCTATTGCCGCCGGTTTGCACTCCGCCGAAGGCGGGGCGGATTTTGGCTAGGACTTCGTATGGCGAGGGGCGAACGTGCGTGTCGGCGCTGAGGCTTTCGACTTTTTTGGGAATTTCGATGCCGCGCGATTTGTAACCTTTCAGTTCGAATGTTTCGGTGACTACCGGAACGATTTCGCCGGAGAGGAAGCAGGCTTTCTGTGCGGCGAGAGCGCGGTTGAAACTTAGTTCAGCGAAACGGTCCACTTCTTCGCGGCTGATTTTGTATTGGCGCGCTACGTTTTCGGCGGTGTCGCCCATCGTAAGGCCCGGCGCGGGATCGAGAAGCGCTTCCCAGAGGAAATCCTTGAATTCGACCTGGCCCATGCGGAAGCCGCTGCGATGGGTGAAAGCCGCGACGGGATTGCGGCTCATGGATTCGGCGCCGACGCAGAGCGCGAGATTTATTTTTTTCAGAGTGATGGCGTCGGCAGCCTGGCTGATGGCTTCCATGCCGGTGCCGCAGACGCGTTGGACGAGGTGCGCGGGGCGATCGGCGGGGACGCCGGAGTAAAGGCCGATGTGGCGCGGGAGCATGTAGGCGTCGAAGCTGGCTTGTGCGACGCTGCCGGCGATTACGGAGTCAACATCGGTGGGCGAAATTTTGGAGCGCTCGAAAATGGCGCGAGCGGCTTTGATGCCGAGGTCAATCGGCGAGACGAGGCCGAGGACACCATTGTAATCGGCGAAAGGAGTGCGGACGCCGTCGAGGAGCCAGATGTCGTCGTAGTTGATGAAAAAACCGCCTGATGTGGTGGCCATTCGTTACTTCTCCTTGATTTCGAAAATACGCGGGGAGGGTCCCGGCGCGTAAAGTTCTTCGACGATCGCGGCGCGGCGATCGAGGACGGCGCGCTGATTGAGCGAGCCTTTGTCTGTGATTTCTCCGGCGTCGAGTGACGGAGGCTCTTCGGACAGGATGGCGCGAGTGACGCGATTTGAACTGCCGGTGGCGCTAGCGGCGCATCTTTCGAGCAGCGATTGGAAATGCGCGCGGACTGCCGGGTGGCGCAGGATTTCGGATGCGGCAGTTGCTACGTCATGTTCGGCGCTGGGCGCACAGAGGTCGCGGCAGGCGTCGGCATCGGCGAAGATGATCATGCCGACCTCGTCGCGATCGTGGCCGGTGATGACGGCATCGCGGACGTAGGGCGCAAAATCGGCGAGAATGCGCGAACGCAGCGGGCCGACGCTGACCCAGGTGCCGCTGGCGAGTTTGAAATCTTCCGAGAAACGGCCATCGAAGACGAATCCTTTATTGACGTCGTGCGGATCCACGAAGCGCAGGGCGTCGCCGAAACTGTAGAAGCCTTCTTCATCGAAAACTTTTTCTGTTAGCTCCGGTTGGCGCCAGTAGCCTGGAGTGATGTTCGGGCCGCGGACGCGAGCTTCCAGTTTACTACCTTGCGGGACGAGTTTGGCTTCGACGCCAGGAATGGGGATGCCGATCACCCCGGCGCGATCGGTTTCCCAAGTGGTTTGAATGGCCATGGGAGCGGTTTCCGTGGAGCCGAGGCCGGTAACCATGATGATGCGTTCGCCGCAGGTTTCGAGAGCGAGGGAGCGATAGGCGTCCCAGACAGGTTGCGAGAGGCCGGCGCCGGCGTAAAACAAGAGACGGAGGTGGCGGAAGAAATTTTCGCGGAGCTGGGGTTCGGCGCGAAGAGCTGGGAGCAGATCTTCGTAGCCTTTGGGGACGTTGAAATAAACCGTGGGGGAAATTTCGCGGAGGTTGCGGATGGTTTCGGCGATGAAGGCGGGGCCGGGCTTGCCGTCGTCAATGTAGAAGCTGCCGCCGTTGTATAGCGCGATACCGGTATTGTGATTGCCGCCGAAGGTGTGATTCCAGGGGAGCCAGTCAACCAGGGTGGGAGGGTCGTCTTCGAGGAAGCCGAAGATTTGCGCGATCATTTGTTGGTTGCAGCAGAGCATGCGGTGGGTGTTGATTACGCCTTTGGGCATGCCGGTGCTGCCGGAGGTGAAGAGGATTTTGGCTACGTCGTCGAGTTGGATTTTTTCGTGGGCTATTGCGACGGCGGCGGTGGGTTTTGTGGCGGCTAGATCGTCGAACGGCGTGGATTTTCTGTTTGGTGGCGGATTTTTTGTGGCGACTAGTTCTGTTTGTGGGTTGACGACGGATTCGATGGCGCGATTGTAGCGTTCGCCGTCGGAGACGAAGACTAGGCCGGGCGTTAGCAGGTTCATCGCGTGGCGGAGTTTGCCGAAATCTCGGGAGACTAGGGAGTAGACGGGCGAGAGGTGGGCCGTGGGGATGCCTGCGTGTTGGCCTGCGAGCATCAGTAGGAAATGCTCTATATCGTTTTCGGAGAGGATGGCTACCGGGTTTTCTTTTGTGAGATTGCGATCGAGGAGAGCTTGGGCGATGTGGTGTACGGCGATTTCGACTTGCGCGTAGGTTTTGGTGCGCCATTCGCCGTTGGATTGGCGTTGGGCTATGCAGATTTTTTGTGGTGTGGTTTTGGCCCAGACGGTTAGGCGATCGGTCAGGACATTTGGATAGGGGCCTAATGCTTCTTCTGGGCGGACATAGAGCGTGCCGTCGGGGCGGCGTTCTAGCGTCGCGCCGGTCGTGCGCAGGCGGACGGGGCGGACGCGGTTGGGGGTTTGGAGTTGGCCAGTCATTTTTGCGATTTTTATGTTGCGAGCCTTAGTCGAGCGCACGGCGTGTCGCACCTACGGCGCTTGATTCTATTGCGAACTAGTACCCAGCGCTTACGCGCTGGGCTAACTTCTGCCGCGCCGCCGGCGCTGGCTGTTTGCTGAATGCATGACGGTGTGCACAAACATTCATTCTGATACACCGCGCTTTACCGTTTTCGAGCGGCAGCAATCTTCGTCTTCAGTATCGTTCCGATCAAAATCTCGACATCCGCAGCCTGCACCATGAGTACGCTTGCCGGTTGATTTCTTCTTCAGTGATGGATTTCCTCCCAGAGTTTGGAGAGTTGCTTGATGTCCGTTGTCGCCGGGACGTCTTGGGCCGTGGTGATTACGACCGGGTGCACGTCTTTAATTATAGTATGAAGCGATTGGCGGAAGTTTTGCGCGGTGGATTCGTCGGATTGGAAGGCGGTTGTCGGTATGGCTATACCTAGCGGTGGCGCGGTTTCGGTCGTGGCGTGCGGGAGCGATTCGTTTAGTGCGCCTGGGAGAGTTGGGCAGAGGACGCAGTCCCAGTTTTGTTGAAGGATCGCGGAGCTATTTTTTGCGAAGGCTTGGGGGCTGGTGATTTGCAGGACTGGGAGGGCTTGGTAGAAGCGAATGATATTGATTGCAGGGGCTAGAGTGGCGGACCAGGCTTCGGCGGTTTGCGTTGTTAGGCCTGGGAGAATTACTTCGCGGATGAAAATTATGTTGGCGCCGGCTTCTACTAGCTTGCTGGCGATTTGGGTGATTGTGGCGGCGGCTAGTTCGATGGCGGCTTCTGGGAGATCGTCGCGGTTGATTGATTCCCTTCCGGATTGTTGCGTTAGTTGGGCGGCTAGCGTGAATGGGCCGCTGACTCCGGCTTGCAGGAGGGGTTCATCGCGGAGCAGGGATTTCAGGCGCTGGATTACTTCCATCGCTACTTTTACGCGCGGGTGTTTGGCTGCTTCTTCGGGGGTGCAGAGATTTTGCTGCCAGTGCGTGATGCGTAGATCGTCGTTTGCGTGCCATTCGATCATGGCGCCTAGGGCTTCGGCTTCCAGGTCGGGATCGAAATAGCAGGAGACGCCGTCGGAGCGGAGGCGGGTGCGGATTTGGCGTTGGGCGTTGGTGATTTTCGTGGGAATCGTGAGGTAGGCGGGGAGCGGAGCGTTTTCGATTTTTGCGCCTAGGGCGAAGACGATTGGAAGGAATAGCGGACGCGCCGGCAAGATGCCTTGCAGAAGGCCCTTCAGCGCGTCGCGCGGAGTGAGACGCTGATCCATCGTTTATGGCCGGAAGATTGGGCCGGTGGGTTTGGCGTCTGGCCAGGTGCCGTAGTATTGCAGGATTTCTTTGGGAGGACTTAGTTTGGACCATTGTTGCTGAAATTCCTCGAAGGATTTCCCGCGAGCCAGCCGGGCTTGGCGTTCTTCGTCTCTTAGTTGCTTGGTTTTTTCCGGATCCAGCTTACGGCGGGCTGGGTCGTAGGCTATCCGATAGATATTTTGCGCGGTCCAGTCCGAGATGATTTTCTTTTTCAGGTCTTCCAGGATTTGGGCGGGGTCGCGTTCTAACGGATCTCCGTAGCCGGGGCCGCCGCCGCTGAAACCGAAGAGGAGATCGCCTTCCTCGTAGACCTTCGGAGTTCGCGCGATTAATTCCATCGTCCAATTTCCCTGGATTGAGTGGTCTTCGATTATGGCGCGGTGGTCCATCGTGAGTTGTGGGTTGGCTTCAGACATTTGTTTGAGCAGATCCGCTTTGCGGATGCTGATGCCGGGGATGGGCGAGGACGCGTAGCCGCCGAAGAGCGGCTGGCCGAGCGGAACTTTGCTGCCGTTACCCATGCACATGGAAACGAGTTCGGGAACTTTGTGAATCATCCATTGCTGGACGCCGCCGGAACCGCCGCGATGGAGCCCGGGGCCGCTGGAATCTTTCCAGTGCTGCGAGAGAGTGACGGTGACGGGGAGTTCGCTTTCGACCTGCTCGGAATCGGGGGCGCGGCCGAAGGCGCACCAGGCGAAACCGTAGGCGTCCATGCCATCTTGCGCGGAGCGGCCACCCTGGCCTTGCGTATTGAGCGAAAACGAGAGGACGTCGGAGACAGCGAGATTCCACTGCGAGTGTCCGGCGCAGATTTGCGACGTGTGTTGGCTGCCGGGGGCGGCGGCAACCTGGCTCCAGAGTCCGGCATTCGAGAAAATCATTTTGGCGAAGGCGTTGTGGGTGGCGCAGCGGGCTTGCATGCCGATGAAGACGCAGCAACTGGTGGCGGCCATTTTGTCGGGATTGAGAATGATGCCTTCGGGAAATTCGAAATCGATGGGCGCGAAGGTGGAGCTGGAGATGGGCAGGTCGTGAAAGATGTATTCGTAAATGAAATTGGCGATGTGGCCTACGACGGCTTGCGGATGGACGTTGTAGGAGGAGGGATTTTCGGGCGAGGTGCCGTCGAAATTGAAAGTGATGCGTGAGCCAGATTTGGTGAGGGTGAGAAAGCAGGCGCGGACGAGGGCGGGAGTCCAGCCGATGGCGTCGTTGAAAACGACGGCGCGGAATTTTCCGTCGGGAAGGGCTTTGATTTTTTTCAGCGCGCCGGCTTCGGCGGTCTCGCACATTTTGCGCATGAGGCCGACGACGAAATCGGGGCCGCGTTTTTCGACGAGTTCCAGGACGCGGACGCGCACGCGGTCGGCGGTGGTGCAGCGCGCGCGGAGGTCGGAGATAAACATGGCGGGAGCGCGCAGACCGTAGACGGAGTAGAACTCGAGGAAGTCGTTGCGAATCTCGAAATTTTCGCCGATTTTGATCGGCGGGAGATTCAGGCCTTCTTCGAAGCGGGATTTCGCGCTGACGGGCATGCCGCCGGGTTCGATGGCGCCGGTCTCAGTCGTGTGCAGCGCGGCCGAGGCCCAGGCTAGCAGCTGGCCTTTGTAGAAAACCGGCATGAGCGCGACTTGGTCTGGGTTGTGAATGCCGCCGTAGAGCGCGTCGTTGGTGTACCAGATGTCGCCATCGCGGATGCCGGGATTTTTTTCGTAATACTTCAAGATGAATTTGATGACGATTGGTTGAATGATGGCGTGGAGGTAGGTGCCACAGGATGCGTTGATGAGATCGCCGCCGGCGGTGAAGAGCGCGACCATGGAATCGCCGGAGACGCCGAAATAGCTGCGCGAGGAACGCACGAACACTTCCATGGCCTCGTCGAGAATGTCGTTGGTGACTTGGACGCCGATTTCGTAGTCGCCTTGTGGGACTTTGGCGGCGCAGTCTTTTTCGTGGGGGGTGGCTGGCGAGGGTTTGAGCCAGGCTAGTTTCTCGGCGAGCGTTGGGATGGGCATGGTTCTCCTCTTGTGTACGCCTACTTATTTCCCAGGATGCCTAGGCCGCGGTCGTCAATTGTGAAGTGCATTGTGGGCGGAACTACTAGCGTGGTGTATTCGCCTTCTACTACTGCCGGGCCTTCGACTACGTTTCCGGGACGCAGGGATTCGTAGGAGAAGATCGGCGTGTCGCTGAAATCTTTTTCGCTTGGCCAGTAGACTGGGCGCTGGCCTTTGCGGGCGGCGGCTGGGTCGTGGCCTTCCAGCGTTAGCTTGGGCAGCTCTACTTTTTTTGTGGGGACGATTGCTTTCAGGATGAAGCTTTCTATGAAAATGCCGCCTTCGGGATTTACTACGAACGGGCTGAAGGCTTCGCTGAATTCTTTGTTGAAAGCGTCGCAGATGGTGCGGACGTCTTGCTGGTTGTGAATTGCCAGCAGCGGCGAAAGAGTTCTTTTTACGTGGAATTGGCCGCCGTAGAGCATGTCGAGTTCGAGCACGAAGGAGGCGTCGGCGAGATTCAGACCGTCGCCGGTGAGATCGCGGCGGGCTTGTTCGACGAGTTGCGCGACGGTTTCGTTGAAGGCGGCGAATTCGTTTGAGAGTTGCTGGGTACGCGGTTCCATGAGGGTGAGTTTTTTGGATGCTTCGTAGACGTGCATGATGTCCATGGTGGAGGAGCCGAAGGCGCAGAAAACCGGGGAGAAGGCGAAGGTGACGGCTTTGGGGATGTCGGCTTTGAAGCCTTCGGCGTGGGTGGGTCCGGCACCGCCGCCGACGAAGAGGATGAAATCTTCGGGGCTGTGGCCGCGGAGGTGAACTTCTTTCATGATGGCGGAAGCCATGTTGCCGTTGACGATTTTGCGGATGATGACGGCGGCTTCTTCGACGCCGATGCCGAGGGGCTTGGCGATTTTTTCGCGGACGGATTGGATGGCGCGATTCTTATCGAGGCGCATTTTGCCGCCGAAATAAAATTGCGGGTTGAGGTAGCCGAGGACGACGTCGGCGTCGGTGACGGTGGGTTCCGTGCCGCCGAGATTAAAACAGGCGGGACCGGGAATGGAGCCGGCGCTGCGCGGGCCGACTTGCACACGATTTTCGAGGAGCTTATTGATGTAAGCGATCGAGCCGCCGCCCGCGCCGATGGAAAGAGTCTTGATCATGGTGATCCCGACCATCCAACGGTCAATGATGGGGCGGAAATCATAGCTGCGGACGCTGTCTTTGACGACGAGGCCGACGTCGAAGCTGGTGCCGCCCATGTCAGTCATGACGACGTTCTGGTAGCCGAGAGATTTGGCGACGTGATGCGCGCCCATGAGGCCGGAGACCGGACCACTATTAAAGGTGCGGCTGGCGGCGGTGCGGAAAACTTCGGCGATGCCGCCGGAGCTTTGAATCATCAGCAGAGGCTTGGAGTAGCCTTTCTCGCGGAGCTTGTCCCACATGGCGGAAAGTTCGATTTGCATGGAGCGTTGGAGATAGGCGTCAAGGATGGCGGCGAGAGTTCTCTCGTATTCACCTAGCTTCCCGACGACTTGTCCGGCGAGAACTACCGGCAAGTAGCCGATGTGAAATTCCTTGTACTCGTCGCGAATGATTTCTTTTACGCGGCGCTCGTTCGCGGGATTCAGAAAGCCCCAGAGCAGCGCGACTACGAAGCCGCGGGCGCCGCGGCTGGTGAGATAGCGGACTTTTTCGCGGACGTCATTTTCATCGAGCGGGCGAATGATTTTGCCGCGGGAGTCCACGCGTTCTTTTACGCCGACGATCATGTCGCGCGGAATCAGCGGGTCGGGTTTCTTTTGCACGGCGAGATTGCGGCGTTCGGCGACGCGAGTGCCGTCAATCCATTGCGCGCCGCGGCCGATGAGGACAACGTCTTCATGGCCTTCGGTGGTGATGAGGCCGAGGCGCGGACCTTTTTTTTCGATGAGGCGGTTGAGGGCGATGGTGGTGGAGTAGCGGATCATGTCAATGGCGGGGAGCAGCTCGTCAATTTTTAGGCCGAGCGCGCCGGCGCCTTCTTCGATCACGCGCGTGAAGCAGACGGAGAGATCGTAGGGCGTGGTGGGAGATTTGCGGATCAGCGATTTCCCGTTGTAGTTGAGAACGAGATCCGTGAAGGTTCCGCCGACGTCGATGTCTATCGAATTCATTCGGTGGCCTCTAGGCGCTGATTGGGAATTGTGAATTCGCCTTGGCGCAGGCGTTCTTTGAGGCGGTCTACGTCAATTTCGATGTCGTGGGTGACGGGATGGCCGGGCGGGAGGTATTCGGTTTCGACCTGGGTGCCGCAGCCGGGGCAATAGAATTCTACGATGCGGACCCAGAGCGGGTCGGGGGAGAAATTGAACGCGCCGGTGACTAGCGGCGGATGGATTTCGCGGGGGTCGCGATCGTGGACGAGGCAGCCTCTTTTGTAATTTTCGCGGGCGGGGCCTAGCGGGTGGTTGCAGCGGTTGCAGAGCCATTGATCGGTGGTTAGGTCGAGGTCTAGGTATTCGGTGATGCGGAGGCGGTTGTTTTGTTGTGCGGTCATTCACGTGTCCTTTTTTGCCGGAGCCGGAAACCTTTCAGGAATCGCAAATTTGAGATCGTGGCAAGCTGGGGCGCAGCAAGCAGCGCCCCTACGGACCCATTATTTACTTTTTGCTCGGTCATGACTTTTTGCTTTGGCGCGTTAGCACGGCGTTGTTGAATTGGTCCATTTGTAGGGTCCAGTTTTGTGGGACGAAGTAGGTGGTGTTGGCGTCTTCTAGGATGGCGGGGCCGTCTAGTTGATTGCCTGGTTGGAGTTGGTCCCAGTCGTAAATTTTGGCTTCGCCTGTGGCGGTGCTGCCCCAGAGGATCTTGCGAGTTCCCTTCCAGGCGTGGGTGGAATCTTTGGCTTGCAGCGGGTGCTCGATCAATCTTGGTTTGGGCATTGTCTTTTTGACGGAGACGCGAAGCAAGTCGAGAGAGAGGTTTGCGCCATTGTCGCTTCCCGCTTGCGCGAGCGACGAAGTGACGGCTGCGTGCAGCGCTTTTTCATCGCGCAGGGATTGCTTGTGGCATGCTACGGCGAAGGATGCGCCGCCCTTTTCTGTAGCTTCGATTTCTACTGCGTATTTTATGTTGTCAGGCTTGATGCCTTCGCCCAGCAAGTCTTTCACTCCTTCGGCTTTCAGGTCTTCGATTATTTGGCGGATGCGGGCTACGCCTGCGTCGGAGATGGGGACGCCGGCTAGAGAGCTTTCGTAGACGTGGAGGATGTCTGAGACAGAGGAGCCGAAGGCGCTGAAGACTGGGCCGAGCGAGAAGAGTTGGACGTGGTCCAGGCCGGCGATTTCGGCTACGCCGCAGGCGAAGAGGCTGCCATTGCCGCCGTAGGCGAAGAGGACCGACTTCGAGAGGTCTTGGCGCAATTCTTTGCCTGCGGCGGCGATCATCGCGGCTACCGATTCGAACGCGCGGGTGATGATGATGCGGCAGGCTTCTTCGGTGGATACCTGCAGAGGCGAGGCGACGCAATCGGCGATGGCTTTGCGGGCGAGGTCGAGGTCAATTGTTTTAGTGCCGCCGAGAAAATAATCGGGATTGATTAATCCTGCGGTGACGAAGGCGTCGGTGAGAGTGGGTTGATCGCCGCCTAGTCCGTAACAGGCGGGACCGGGATAGGAGCCCATGCTTTCGGGGCCGAGTTGCACGGCGGGAGGGTGCGAACCCGGGAGGGGTTTGACTACGCTGCCGCCGCCTAGCGCGATCGAACGCAAATCGGGGAGCGAAATCGCTACCGGGATGCCGAAGAAATCCGAAGGCTTGCGATAGACGGGTTCGCCATTACGCAGGATGCTGATTTTTGCAGTGGTTCCGCCGATGTCCATGGCGACGACATTGTCGAGGCCGTAGGCTTTTGCGAGGTAGGCGCTGGCGTGAATGCCGAGGATGGGGCCGGACTCGATGGTGTCAATGGCTTTGGTTTTGGCGACGCCGGCTACGCCGCCATTGATGTGGCTGACCAGAAACGTGCCGGTGAAGCCGGAAGTTTCGCGCAGTTCGTCTTCGGCTTTGAAGAGCGTGGCGGCGAGCGCGCCGTGGGTATAGGTGTTGATGAGCGCGGAGTAGGTGCGCGTGGCGTCGTCGGAGGATTTGGAGATATCGCTTCCGGCGAGGACTGGGACGGAGCCGAGGAAGTGATCGGGATATTGTTGGTCAATGATGCGCTTGATGGCGATTTCGCGGCGGGGGTCCTGGTGCGCGCCTTGCAAGCTGACGCAGATGCGGCGGACTCCGCTTTCGAGGAGCTTGCGGGCAGCGTTCATGATGTCGGTGTCGTCGGAGGATTTATTTACGCCGATCACGTCTTGCGCTGCGACAAGGCGATTCAGGACACCGTCGTGGGAATTCGCGGCATAGAGATTTTTTTCGTGGCCTTTGCTGACGAGCAAGCCTACGCGGGGCCCGCGCGATTCGGCCAAGACGTTGGAGGTGATGGTGGTGGACCAACGGATTAGCTCGACGTGTTCGAGGAGTTCGGCGGAGCCGGGAAATCCGAGCTTACCGGCACCTTGCGAGAGGCAATCGAACAGGCAGACGGTCAGGTCGTGGGGAGTCGTGTCTACTTTCACGCAGAACGATTTGTCGTGTTCGGTGAAGAGGGCGTCGGTTAGTGTGCCGCCTACGTCAATGTCCACGGTCCACAAGATGGCCTCACGGCCTGCGATTGCAGATTTCCTAGAACTGCTCCGGACTGTATATCACTCCCTCAGTCGCGTCCGGCTTCAATAATCTTTTTTGCGAGGCCGATCGGGTTCGTGAAAATCACTTCATGGCCGCCGGGCATTTGCACCAGGCGATAAAGACCCAGCCTGCCGGACATGCGCGGATGCCAGCCAAATTCACCCATCGGCAAGGCGGTGTCTTCGGTGCAGTTGATATAACTCTTCGGAATGTCGAGACTGTAGAACTTCTTCAGATCGAGCTTATCGAGCGAGGGCTGGAAAGGCTCGGGCGACAATTGCGAGTAGGTCCAGCGCGCGAGATCGAGGTCGGCGTCGTTGACGAAGGCTTCGCGCCAGATGGGAAACGGAATCATCACGGTGTGGTCGGCGGATTCCCTGGACAACTGAGTGAAGAGCGCGGCGTAGTGCGGGGGGACTTCGTCCACCAGGGAGTTTCCATCTTTCAGGACGAAGCCGTTCAGGAAAACCAGGCGCCGGATTTTTTCCGGGATAGCTTCGGCGGCTTTGGAAATGATGGTGCCGCCGAAGCTGTGGCCGACGAGGACGAAGTCGGTTAGAGAGTTGGCGGTGATGTAGGCCACGATAGATTGGGTGGATTGGGCGTGGTTGACGAGTTTGGGGACGCCCTTCCCGCGGCCGGCGATGGTGGGGGCAAAGGCTTGGTGGCCTTCGCTATCGAGTTGACGAATGGTGGCGTCCCAGGCTGAACCGTCGTGCCAGGAGCCATGGACCAGAACGAAAGTGGACATACAAGTTCTCCTGAGGAAATGCAGGACAGTCCTTGCAAGAAACGCGAACCCGGTAGTTCAGCGGCTGAAGCCGCTCTCAGTTTGTTGCATTTCTGCCGCAGCTAAAGCTACGGCCTATAAAGATTCCCATGTTCTGACGCAGACTGCAAAGCCTAGACGGGAAGCGTTAGAACGAGAATTTGGCCGCGAATTGGAACTGGCGCGGGTTGAGCATGGTTCTGGGGGTGCCGAAAAGATTGTTCGGGACCGGCGGAGACGGCACGGGCAGCACGCTGGGACAGGTCGGTGGTCCGGTCCCGGTGTCAAAGGCGTTGGCGGCCGCTTGCGTGGCGAGGGTAGCGGCATCATTGTAGCGCTTGGGAACCGGGCCACAGAAGACAGCCGCGCCGTAGACCGAGGTGACCTCGTCCACGTTGGGGCGATTGAGGGCGTTGAAGGCGTCCACCATCAAGTCGAGGCGCAGACGCTCTTTGATCGGGAAATAGCGCGCGATGCGGAGATCCCACGAATAAAGATCGTCGCCGTAATAACTATTGCGCGGCGAGAGGCCGACGCGGTCGGTGACCGGGTTGGTGTCACCGTTGGCGTCGAATCCGACAAAAAGCGTGAAGGGACGCGGAGTCTGCAAGGTCACGATGTTGCTGAAAGTGAAATTGCGGAAGATGCTGTCCTTGGGACCTTCGATGCTGAAGTTCGCAACGAAACGCTGGCGAACGTCCTGGTTGGAATTGGCGTATTCCAGTTTGCGATCGTAGAGATCTTGCGGCGTGCTAACGAAGGTGGTGAAAGTGCCGTCGTCAAAGGTGTGCGACCAGGTGTAATTGGCGTTAAGTGTGAAAATTTTCCGAAACCTTTCAGTCAGCTGCAGAGTCAGGCCGTTGTAATTGGAATTGCCCGTGTTATCCGTGTAGTACAGCAGACCCGCATTGTCAAAGGCCGCGCCGCCGGTGGTTCCCGGTGCGCCAAAGTACGCTTTGCCGGCGGGCCAGTTAGCGGGCGGGGGTGGAGGCGGCGCGCAACTCGGAGTCCCGGGCGCGACGCTGGGAACGGTGGTGCCGGCAGGTGCGCCGTAGGGCGGGCAGACGTTAAGGTTTTCGGCGCGGACGAGGTGGTGTGCCGAAACCCACAAGTAGCCGGCGCTGACGGTGAGGCCGCTGGTGATCTGACGGTCTATTTCGAGATTGGCCTGCTCCGAGTACGGTATCTTGCTGTTGTGCTGAACCATGCCGGCGCCCGCAGTGCATGACGGCGGGCACGGGCCCGTAATGTATTGGTCTGGGACCTGACCGGTGGTGACCAAGGTTGCGGCAGCGCTGGCCGGAAATCCCAAGGGTCCTGGGGTGAATTGGTTCAAGACCCACGTTGCCGTGTTTGCGCCTTGGCGAATCCCGGGCAGCGTTTCGCCGGGAATGATGACCGGGCGCTGCGGCTGCGTGATGAACAAGAACGACAGATTGTAGCGGTCGTCGAAAATTCCAAATCCGGTGCGTACGACGGTTTTGCTGTCGGGCGACCAAGCGAGACCAACGCGAGGCTGGACGCCGTTGTAATGCGGGTTGATCTGCTTGGAGAGGCCGGTTTCGAAGTCGTAGCGCAAGCCGTAGTTTAGGGTTAGGGTGGGCCTGAGGCGCCATTGATCCTGCGCGTAAAAACCGTAGTAGGAGTGATTCAGAGTTTCGGAGAAATTCACCGTTTCGCTCGGCAGATACGCGTTCTTCCAATCGGTGGGAATCGGTGGCGGAGTGGGAAGTTGGCCGCTGGGCGGATTGGGGACACTACCTACCGGCGCGCCCCAGAAAATGATGGGAACGCCGTTTAGAGGTTGGTCGTTGTTGTTGGGACCGAAGGGAGCGCCCGGCTGAGTGGGAAAGAAAGGAGCAGTGGCCGTGGGGCAAGGACCGTCTGCCGGGTTGGAAGCAATACCTGCAGTCGGGTTTACGTAGTTGGCGAAATCCACCAGGCAGTTGAGCCCCGGCATGACGATGCGCATGGGAGTGAAACCGGGCCAAATGACGAAATTGTTGATGTAGTTGACATCCACGCCGAATTTAGCCACGTGGTTTCCCTTCACCCAAGCGAGAGAGTCGGTAGCTTCGACGCGACTCTCATAGATGGCGTCGAGGACACCGAAGTTGTGGCCGAAGAGCAGCGTGTTGGGAATGTCCAGGTTGGGCTGGCCGGTGACGCCGGGGAAATTGTAATGGCGGCGCGCATACTGCACGAGGAAGCTGTTCACCAGATCGGGCTTCACGGTGGTGGCCAGATCACCAACCAGGGACTGATCGCGCAGGAAAAGATCGTGACCGCTGCTGGGGGCGCCGATGCCGCCGCCATCGAGAGTGCTGCCGACCAGTTGATTCAGGTCGCGGCCATCTTCAATGTTGTAGCGAATAGAGAGGTGGTTGTTGGCGTTCACCTGGTAATCAATTTTGGCGATGCCGTAGTCGTTGTCCTTGGTCTTCAATACAGAATTTAGATATTGCAGAGGTGACGCGGTGCAAGTCGCCAAAGCGGTGGTGCAACCCTCCGGGGCGATTCCTAGAGCGGCCTTGGCATCGTCCACCAAACCTATGTTTTGATACAGAACGCCGGGATAGGTGGGCGATTCGCCGCGGCGCTGGCCTTCGTAATTGGTGAAGAAAAATATTTTGTCTTTCTCGATGGGACCGCCAGCCGCGGCGCCGAACTGATTCTGCCGCAGGGCATATTGGTCGGGAGCGGGCTGGAGCAAAGAGCGCGCGTCGGTGGCATTGTTCTGCAGGTAGTCGTAGATCGAACCGTGAAAATCGTTGGTGCCGGATTTGGTGACGATGTTGACGATGCCGCCGAGGGCGCGGCCATATTCGGCGCCGAACGCGTTATTGACCACGCGAAATTCCTGCACCGATTCCTGCGGAGGAGTGGAGCGCTGCGAGCCGGTGGCGGTGTTGATGTTGTCCGCGCCGTCCACGGTGACCATGTTGCTGAGGTCGCGCATGCCGGCGAATGAGATGCGGGTGGTTTCGAACTCGGTGATGGTGGATTGCAAGCTGGTGCGGCCTGTGGCGACGCCGGCCGTCAACAAAGCGAAGTCAGTGAATTGGCGGGTGCTGATGGGCAGGTCCTGAATTTGCTGGGTGTTGATGACCTGGCTGATTTCGGTCTTGGTAGGCTCGATCTCGGGAACTTCGGTGGTTACCGTGACTTGCTCAGTTTGCGTGGCGACTTTCAGCGTCACGTCAACTGTGGCGGTCTGGCCGACGGTGAGGACGATGCCCTTGTGTATGTGGGTGGCGAAGCCTTGAAACGTGACGGTCAGATCGTACCGGCCCGGGGGCAGGTTGGGAAGCGCGTAGAGTCCGGAGTCGTTGGAGGTGGCGTAGTACTTCGCGTCGGTGGAAGCTTCCTGCAGAGTGAGGGTAGCACCCTTGACGGCGGCACCGCTTTCGTCGCGAACGGAGCCGCCCAATTGGGCGCCCGTGATCTGTGCGAAGGCTGAGCCGGCGAAGGATAAGAAGAATGCAACTAATAGGACCGCGAGACGCGCGAAACGTGCGCTCATGGCTCACCCCTTGGCGGACATTAACTTGAAGGCTGAATCGTCCGCATCCACACGCGTTATGGGCAGAATGTTTAAAGCGGGTCTGGTACTTTGTCAAGACTTTAATCGAGCGGACGTGCGAATATCGGACGCGAGAAGATGTTCCGCGTGCATGCGATGCCTTGACTTCGTTTGCGCAACGCGATACGAGACTGCGCGCGGGTGTTCGTGTGTTGCGTGATTCGGGAGAGTGATGACGCGAAACAAATTTTTGATCGCGACGATTATTTGCGCGGCCGTTGCCGCCGACTGCGGACGGCGTGAATCACGCGCGGCGAACGATGGGCGGGGTGCGGGGCGCGCGGCGAAGGCGGTGGATGGCGCGCGCATTATTCGCGCGGACGATGAGCCGGGCAACTGGATGACGTACGGGCGGACTTACAGCGAGCAACGATTCAGTCCTTTGAAGCAGATCAACGACACGAACGTGAGCCAGCTGGGACTGGCTTGGTTCTACGATCTGGATACGCGGCGTGGGCAGGAGGCGACGCCGATCGTTGTGGATGGCGTGATGTATTTTGCGACGGCGTGGAGCAAAGTCTTTGCGTTGGACGCGGCGACGGGCGCGGTGCTGTGGTCGTACGACCCGAAAGTGCCGCCGGAATGGGCGGTGAATGCTTGCTGCGATGTGGTGAATCGCGGAGTGGCGGTGTGGGGCGGAAAAGTTTTTTTCGGGACGCTCGACGGGCGGTTGATCGCTTTGGATGAAGCGACGGGCTATCCGGCGTGGGAAAAATTGACGATTGATCGCCGGTTTCGCTACACGATTACTGGGGCGCCGCGCGTGGTGAAGGGCAAAGTGATCATTGGGAACGGTGGAGCGGAAATGGGAGTGCGCGGGTACGTTTCCGCTTATGACGCGGAGACGGGCGAGATGGCTTGGCGTTTTTATACTGTGCCGGGCGATCCAGCGAAACCGTTCGAGAATCCTGCGCTGGCGAAGGCGACGAAGACGTGGTCGGGCGCGTGGTGGAAATATGGCGGAGGCGGGACGGTGTGGAATGCGATGGCCTACGATCCGGAGTTGGACCTCCTCTACATCGGGACGGGCAATGGCGGGCCTTGGAATCCGCGGATTCGCAGCCCGCGGGGCGGCGACAATCTTTTTACTTGTTCGATTGTGGCGCTCAGGCCGGAGACGGGCGAGTACGTTTGGCATTACCAGGAAAATCCGGATGAAGCTTGGGACTACGATTCGGATGAGGACATTGTGCTGGCCGATCTTACGATTAACGGCCGCGTCCGGAAAGTGCTCCTGCACGCGCCGAAGAATGGAATTTTTTATGTGCTTGATCGCGCGACCGGAGAGCTGATTTCCGCGAAGCCTTACACGCATATTACTTGGGCCAGCGGAGTGGATATGAAAACTGGGCGGCCGGTCGAGCTGGCTTCGGCGCGATATTCGGGAGGCAAGCCCGACATGGTGATTCCCGGGCCGCTGGGCGCGCATAGTTGGCAGCCGATGGCATTCAGCCCGTTGACGGGATTGGTTTACATTCCGATTCAGGACGCGGGGTTCCCGTATCAATCGGATGCTGATTTTAAGATGAGGGCTTTGGCGTATGACAATGGCGTGGATTTTGCGGCGGCGGGGATGCCGCAAGATCCAAAAATCAAGAAAGCGATTATTGGCGGTGTGACGGGACGATTGGTGGCTTGGGACCCGGTGCAGCAGAAACAAGTCTGGGACATCGAGAGGCCGGAGGCTTGGAACGGCGGAGTGCTGGCGACAGCCGGTAATTTGGTTTTCGAAGGAACGGCGCGCGGAAATTTCGAAGCGTATCTGGCGGATAAGGGTACGCGTGTGTGGACGTATCCGATACAAACCGGGGCGATTGCCGGGCCGGTGAGTTATACGGTCCGCGGCGAACAGTACGTGGCGATTTTGGCTGGATGGGGCGGCGTGTTTCCTTTGGCTGCGGGCGAGATCGCTTTGAAAGCGGGGCGGGTGCGGAATGTTAGCCGGATGATTGTGTTCAAGCTGGGAGGCAGGGGCGTGTTGCCGCCGTTGCCAGAGATCGAGGCGGAGGTTTTGAATCCGCCGCGCTCGACTGCGAATGCGGCTACCGTGCACCGCGGCGAGGGGATTTATCAGCGGTATTGTTCGACTTGCCATGGGGACGTGGCGGTTAGCGGCGGAGTGTTGCCGGATTTGCGTTATTCGAGCACTTTGACGAATGACCAGTGGTTTCAGATTGTGTTGGGTGGATTGTTGCAGCCGAATGGGATGGTGTCGTTTGGGAAGGAGATTTCGCGAGGGGATGCAGCGGCGATTCGGGCTTATGTGATTTTTCGCGCGAATCAGGGTTTGGAGGAGAGCAAGAGGCCGGGAGGCGATGCGGGACGGCCGTGAGAGTGAAGAACCATGCGAGGTTTCCGATTATTCGAACCGGAGCCGTGATACGCGAGACCGGGGACCAGTATTGTGCGCGAATTTTGCGGCTTGCGCAGCGCTCAAATCGAGGAGAGATCCCTCCCTTCGGTCGGGATGACAACCGCATTGGTAGCGAGAGCGACGAGGTAATGAGACCGTGAGGTTCACCAAGTGATTAGTGGACGGCGCGGTCTGTGTTGGTCCAGTAGGGTTTGCGGAGAAGTTTGCGATCTATTTTGCCGGCTGGGGTTTTGGCGATTTCTTGGACGAAGGTTGCGGATTTTGGAGATTTGAACCCACCTAGTTTTGTTTTGCAGTGGTCTAGGATTTCGCGTTCCGTTAGCGATTGGCCCTCGCGCAGGACTACCAGGGCTTTTACTGCTTCTCCCCATTTGGCGTCTGGGACGCCGATTACTGCACATTCGTGAACTTGCGGAAGCGCCATGATGGCTGCTTCGACTTCGGCGGAATAGACGTTGAAGCCGCCGGAGATGATCATGTCCTTCTTGCGGTCCACGATATAAAAAAAACCATCTTCATCGCGGTAGCCGACGTCGCCGGTGTGGTGCCAGTTGTGCGCGCGAATTTCGGCGGTGGCTTCCGGCAATTCGTAGTAGCCGGCGGTGACTAGCGAGCCGCGGGCTACGATTTCGCCGGCTTCTCCGGGAGGAAGGAGGCGGCCTTGATCGTCCATGATGGCTAGACGCACGGCGCTGGTGGGTTTGCCGCAGCTTTTGAGGCGTTCGGGATGATCTCCGGCTACCGCGGCTGCTAGCGTTTTTTGGTCGAGGAAAGTGAGGAGCATCGGGGCTTCCGTCTGGCCGTAGGATTGACACATGCAGGGGCCGAAAATTTCGATTCCCTGCTTTAATTTATCCGGCGAGACCGGTGAAGCCGCGAGGAGGAAGACGCGCAGGCTGGAGTAATCGAATTTGCGGACGTCGGGATGGGAGAGAAGTCCGTAGAAGGCCGTCGGCGGAAGAAATAAATGCGTGACGCGAAAGCGTTCGATATTTTGCAGGACTTTCAGCGCGTCGAAGCCGGGCATGATTACATTTGTGGCGCCGATGGTGAACATGGCGAAGGCTACGACTCCCGCGGCGTGCGAGAGCGGCGCGACACTTAGGCAAACGGGATTTTCTGTGTCGCCGCGCCAGTAGTGCGAGGCCATTTCGGTCATGGTGCCCCATGAGAGGGTGTTTACGCGGACGCCTTTGGCTGGGCCGGTGGTGCCGCCGGTGGGGACGAGACCTACCAGGCGATCGGGATTACCGTGGGCGTTGGATGTGTCGTGATCGTCTGTTGCGGCGCCTTGTTGCATGAATTCTTCGAGCGAGGGATTTTCGTTGTCGGGCGCGTCTATGCACATTAAGTGGCGCAGCGTGGGGACGCGTTGTTTTAGTTCTTTGGCGTGATCGCGGAAATTGCTGTGATAGAAGAGCCATTTCGTGCGGACGTAATTGAGATATTCGACGTTGGCGTCGGCGGCGTTGCGGTAGTTGATGGGAACCCAGACGCCTCCGGCGCGCAGAAGGCCGAGCATGCAGAAGAGGACGCGGGCGTCGTTGGTGGAATAAATGGCGACGGGTTCTTCGCCGCGGAGGCCGGCGGCGTGCATGGCGCGGGCGATTTTTTGGCTGGCCTGGCGGAGGTCTTCGTAGGTGTGGCGTTTTTCGCCGTCAATCAGGGCGATACGGTTGGGGGTGATTTCGGATTGTTTGTCGAAATAGTCTATGGCGCGCATTGGGTTCGGGCCGTTGTGGAATAATCCGCCGGAACATTTGGTCCGAGGCTTCTGTCGCACCTTCGGCGCTCGGTTCTATTCGTCGACTGTTCCCAGCGCTAAGTTATCTCAAAGTCTGGACCGCAGCCAACATCTCGAGCCGCCAAAGCGCGAATCAATGTTAGTAGTGAATCTTCTCCCGCGCCCGCCGCGCTGGTCTATCGCGCGTTTTGGTTCGCTGCTAGCACGGGGTACCGCGCATGTCGCACATCACGTCACGCAAGTCATACATCAAAATACCTAATGATATTCAAGCCGACGCCACGCGAATCCGCGGCACGCGGCGTCTAGCTGATCTGTGCCTTTGTGAGGCCGTGGCTTTCCAGGACTTTTAGCAGCTCGCGGTGGCCGAAGGCTGCGCAGGCTGATTGGAAACCGGTCTTGCGTGGCGACGTGTGAATCAGGCTGTGGGCTGCGTAGGCCTGGAGCAGGCCGGTTTGGCGATAGCAGCAGGTGCCGAATAGCACGCACTGCGCGTAATCAGTGGTGCCGCGGCCTAAGACAACGTCAATGGTGCGCTGCTCGCGGGGATTTTCGCGCGGCGGAGTGCCAGCTTGGACCGAGTTGGCCATTTCGGCTAGCTTTTTTTCGCGCTCTTCTTTGGGCAGCGGGCGAATGTTTTCCTCGAAATGCTTTTCGGTGGCCAGGACGTTTTGCATGACTTCGCGATTCAGGATGCCGCCTAGCGAGCGGACGTTGGCGACTTGCGGATGATCTTTGAACCAGACGGGATGCGGGAAGCCACCCCAGGTTAGCGCGAGTTGGGTTTGGATGAGGCCGGGGACGACGACATCGTAGGCGGTGGCGCGCGGCCATTGTTTGTATTGATTTTGTTCGAGGTAGTAGGCGTCGGTCTGGATCGCGGCGAAAATTGTTTGCGTGGAGCCGAAGGTGGGGACACCTTTGAACATCGTAAGAATTTCGAGAGTGTCTATATCGCCGGCTTCGATGCAAATGTGGGCGGCGATGGCGCTGGGGACAGACATGAAGGCGGTGGCGGGCGCGGCTAGCAAATTCTCGCGGGCGAATTTTTCGCTCCATTGTTCGGCGACGGTGCGGATCCAGGCTTGTTCACCGCCGATGTCGAGGTAATGGCATCCGGCTTTGAGGCTGGCTTCGATGACGCGCGGGCCGTTGTAGATGAAGGGGCCAGCCATGTTGCAGACGACCTTTGCGCCAGTGAAGAGTTTGGCGAGTTCGTCCACGGAGCCGCCGACTTCGGCGACTTCGTAATCGGCGGATTCGATGCCGGGGACCATGCTCATCACGTGTTCGAGTTTGGAGCGGGTGCGGCCGGCGGCGATGAAGGGGACGTTGTATTCGCGCAGGAATTCGGCGACGAGGCGGCCGGAAAAGCCGTTGGCGCCGTAGATGATTACCGGTTTTTTGGTGGGCATTGGTTCCTCCGAATTGGCGCGCTGTCCGGCGAGTTTATGTAGCGGCGGTCTTTAGACCGCCATCGTTGCAGGCGCAACACCGATGGCGCACTGAAGTGCGCCGCTACAAAATTCCGAGCCGCGTTGCACAATCTTAGCCGGCGGGGGAATTCTAGTTTAAAGTGTCTTTTTTGGTAGTAGGCACCTTTTTGTAACCTGGTGTCTGCGGGAGGTGGCGGCGATGGATGAGTTTGATTGCCCTGTTAAGCGGACGGGAGACATCATCGGCGGGAAATGGAAGCCTTTAATTTTATTTTATCTGCAGGGGCGGGTGCATCGGTTTGGCGAATTGCAGCGGCGGATTCCGGGCGTGACGAAGAAAATGTTGACGCAGCAATTGCGAGAGTTGGAGCGCGACGAGATTATCCGGCGGCGCGTCTATGCGCAGGTGCCGCCGCGCGTGGAGTATTCGTTGACGCGGCATGGCGAGAGTTTGAAGCCGATTTTGGAACTGATGTCGGCGTGGGGGAAGCGGCATCGGGCGCGTTATGACGTGGCGAAGAGGTGAGGCTGTGCGGGCGCGCCTCGGCGAATCTTGACGTGCCCGGTCTGTCCCGAAATGCGCGGGACAGACCGGCCGCTACACAGGCCCCAGAGGTTGAGTCTGTAGCTGCGTGTGTCCGGATTTGATGTGGGCGGTTTCTTTCAGGAAGATCGCGGCTAGGAAGACGATGCCTGTGCCGCCGGCGGCCATTAGCAGCGTGATGCCCAGGCCGTGACTTTCGGCAAGGGCGCCGCCTAGTGTGGGAGCGATTGTGGCGCCTACGATTTCTCCCACTAGCGTGGCTAGGCCGATGGAGGTTGCCGCGAACTGCGGCGGAACGCTTTCGGTGGGTATTAGCACCATCACCAGCGTCGGCATGCCTTGGCCCGCGTTGGTGAGGAGCAGAATCGCGGCCAGCAGCCACGGATACGCGTAGAGCGGCGGGATCAGGAGCACCAGCGGCACTAATGCCGACATCGCAGCCATGGCTAGCAGGACAGGTTTGCGTCCGAGGCGATCGGAGAGAGATGGCAGAAGAAAACCTAGTATGAAACTGCCTAGACCAGTTGCGCCGAGAAGAAAGCCGGCGGTCGTCGGCGCTTGATGCGCGACTTCGGTGATGTAGAGTGGCGCGAAGACGTTGGAGAGGAAGAGCCAGGAGATGAATCCGGCCGCGCCGATGCAGCAGAGCCAGATATTGCGATAGCGAAGGATGGAGAAATAATCTTTTAACGTCGCGCGGTGATGCGTTTCTGTTTGCAGTTCCCTGCCCTCGCTGGCGTCGTGTTGCGGTTCCTTTACGAATTCCCAGATCAGCAGGCCCATCAGAATTCCGGGGGCACCAGCAACGAAAAATGCCCAGCGCCAGCCGAAGCGCGCGGCGATTTGCGTGGTCAAGACGGGAGCGACGGCGAGGCCGACGAGAGCGCCGGCGCTGACGACGATGCCGATGTTGCGCCCGCGGCGCGTCGGCGTGGAGGATTCCTCGATGAGCGCGGTCATGATGGACCAGCAGGGGCCTTCGGCGAGGCCCATGAGCGCGCGGATCAGCAAGAGTTGATGGAAGCTGTGCGCGATGCCGGATAGCCAGGACAAGATCGAAAACGCGAAGACCGCGGGGATCAGGATGGGCCGGCGGCCGATGCGATCGGAGAGCGCGCCGAAAAGAAGAGTGGAGATGGCCCAGGTGATGGCGAGAACCGAGGCGAGCATGCCGACTTGTTCGTGAGTGAGATGAAATTCGGGGATGATGTAGGGCGCGAGGTAGAGTTGGGACATGCGGTCGAGGAAAACCGTGCCCCAGGTGAGGAAGAGGATGGCGACTAGAGAATTTTCGTAGCGTCGGGAGTGGTCCATTTATGGTTGGTGGGGGTTTGGGTCTGGAAGTTGTGTCCCGCGCATATGATTCGCGCGACTATCTCAGCAGCATGGACAGTTCTTGCGCCGCGGATTGCAGGTGCGGCAGGAATTTATTGAGCATGTCCTGGTTGGAGACACGCTGCGCGTGCGCGCCGACGTTGACCGCGGCTACTACTTTGCCGCTGGGATTCTGGATCGGCACGGCCATGGAGCGCAGGCCTAGCTCGAGTTCTTGATCCACGATGGCGTAGCCATTGCGCAGGACGAGGCGCAGAACCGGCCGCAGCTTGTCGGCGGTGACGATGGTGCGCTCGGTGTAGCGCGTGAACTGGATGCGCGCGAGGAACGATTCGAGTTCGTCGGGGGGAACATGCGCGAGGAGGACGCGGCCCATCGAGGTGCAGAAGGCGGGGAGGCGACTGCCGACGCCTAGGTCAATGGCCATGATGCGGGTGACGTTGGCGCGGGCTACGTAGACGATGTCGAGGCCGTCGAGGGTGGCGATCGAGCAGGACTCGTGGAGGAGGCGGCTGAAATGTTCGAGGACCGGTTGCGCGGCTGTGGCGAGCGGCATGGAAGAAATGTAAGAGTGTCCCAGAGCCAGGACGCGGGGACGGAGGTAGAAGTGGCGATTGTCGTCGGAGCCGGCGAAGCCGAGTTTGGCGAGGGTGTAGAGACAGCGGCGGACGGCGGCGCGCGAGAATCCGGTTTTCGCGCTGACTTGTGAAATGGTGAGCTGGCGCTTTTTTTGCGAGAAGGCTTGGATGACTGCGAGGCCGCGGGCTAGCGACGTCATGAAATCGGGGTCGCCGGTGAGCGCGTCAATTTGCGCGGAGGGAGTGGGCGGAGGCGGGGCGGCGGCCGCGGGAGGCTTGGGCGGGACAACGGCGGCATGAGAAGTTTCGTCTGGTGCTATGCGCGAAGTGGCGCGAGGCATTGAAATCTCCCTGTAAGAAATCGGAGCGCTGGGCAGGATACACGAATTGGGCGATAGGCGCACGCAATTTCGATAATCGGCCTTGACGAGGGCGGCGGCGGAGACTTAGATTTGCGGGTCGGCGGCATATAATTGTTTTGTTCGCGCTGATTTGGCGGGAATTGAGGGTTCGAGCGTATGGCCACTAAAAGCATGGCTGGCTTGGTGGGTTACCGGCGACCTTTGCCGGGAACGCAGCCGCCGCATTTGCATCCGCCGTATAAGTCGTCGCGGAAACGCGCGCCGACGAAACCGCTGATTTATTTGCCGCACACGCTTTCGGAAATTACCGGGCCGACGTTTGGGCCGGAGTTTGTGGACGTGAAGGCATGTGATCTGACGCGGCAGGAATCGGGCGAGGCGCTCGGTGCGCGGATTATCGTCAGCGGGCGCGTGATGGATGAGGATGGGAGGCCGGTGCGGAACACGCTGGTGGAAATCTGGCAGGCGAATGCGGCGGGGCGGTATTTGCACGCGAACGATCAGCACAATGCGCCGCTCGATCCGAATTTCACGGGCGAAGGCCACGCGATGACTGATGACGAAGGGCGCTACCGGTTTGTGACCATCCGTCCGGGCGAATATCCGTGGGGCAATCATCATAATGCTTGGCGTCCGGCGCATATTCATTTTTCGCTTTTTGGGCCGGCGTTCGCGACGCGTTTGGTGACGCAGATGTATTTTCCCGGCGATCCCCTGCTGGCTTCCGATCCGGTGTTCAATTGCACGGCGGATGAGGCGGCGCGGCAGCGTTTGATTTCGGCTTTCGATTGGGAGACCACGATTCCGGCGCAGGCTTTGGGATACCGGTTCGATGTGATTCTTAGCGGGCGCGAAGCTACGCCGATGGAAAAGTAGAATGACTCTGCGCGCGACTACATCACAGACAGTGGGACCGTTTTTTACGATCGGCTTTACGCGGATGAACCGGTCGGAATTGGCTGGGGCGGGTGTGTCGGGAGAGCGCGTGGCGATTGAAGGGCGCATGGTGGATGGTGATGGCGTTCCCATTCCTGATGCTGTGATCGAAATTTGGCAGGCGAATGCGCATGGGAAATATGCGCATCCGGAGGATTTGCAGGATAAGCCGATTGAGGCGGGATTTTCGGGTTATGGACGCGTGCCTACGGATGATGGTGGGAGATTTTCTTTTACTACTATCAAACCGGGGGCGGTGCCGGGGCCTGACGGAAAGATGCAGGCGCCGCATCTGGCGGTTTCGGTTTTTATGCGGGGATTGCTGAAGAGATTGGTTACGCGGATGTATTTTCCGGATGAGGCGGGGAACGCAGGGGATTTTGTTTTGGGTTTGGTGGAGGCTTCGCGGCGGGGGAGCTTGATCGCGCGGGCGGTGGCGGGGAAAGCGGGAGTGCTGGAGTGGAATGTGGTGCTGCAGGGCGAGGGTGAGACCGTTTTTTTTGATTGCGGGATGTGAATGCGGTTGCGTTTTGGGCCGACCTGAGCAGAAAGGTCAAAAGACTTAACACGGAGGGCACATAGGGAAGGCGGAGGGCACGGAGAATACTTGCTGCGTTTGATGCGTCCTGTGCGCCGTCTGGATAAACGGCAAAATAATTTACCGCAGAGGACGCAGAGAAAACTGATTCTTCTGGTTGCTGGCGTCTAACCAGGAAGCAGAAACCGCAGAGACAAACCACTGTTCAACTTGCAGAACTCTAAGCGAAAAGCAGATCCCTCGCTTCGCTCGGGATGACAATCTCGCTCAATTGTACTTAAGTTGTTACGGTGTTTTTTGCGTGTTCGCTTTCAGAACGGGTAGGGGCGGCGGCCCATTTGGATTGTTACCCATTTTACTTCGGTCATTTCTTCTACGGACCAGCGACCTCCTTCGCGGCCACTGCCTGAGTCTTTTACTCCACCGAATGGAACCGTAGGCTCGTCGTGGACCGTGGGGCCGTTCAGGTGGACCATGCCGGCTTCGAGATCTAGCGCGAAACGCATCGCCAACTGCAAATCGTTCGTGAGGACGGCGGACGAAAGGCCGTAGCTGGAATTATTTGCTAGCGCGAGCGCTTCGTCGGCATTTGCGGCGCGGCTGACGGCGGCTACCGGGCCGAAAAGTTCGTCGCGGAAAGCGGCCATGGCGGGAGTGACGTCCGCGACGACCGTGGGCTCGTAAAAATTTCCTTCGTAGTGGCCGCCGGTGAGCAGGCGCGCGCCTGCGGCGACGGCGTCTTTTATTTTGCGGTCGATCATCTGGCACTGCGACGCGCGGATCAACGGGCCGATCACTGTGTGCGGATCGCGCGGGTCGCCCATTTTCAACTTGCGGGCTTTTGCGGCGAAGCGCTCTAGGAATGTTTCGTAAATGGGGGCTTCGACGATGATGCGCGAGCCGGCCATGCAGATTTGTCCCTGGTGAATGAAAATGCCGAAGCAGGCGGTGTCCACGGCGTAGTCAACGTCGGCGTCTTTCAGGACGACGAGCGGGCTTTTGCCCCCCATTTCGAGAACAACGCGCTTCCCTTTTTTGGCACACTCGACGGCGATGTGGCGGCCGACGGCTGTGCAGCCGGTAAAGGAGATCAGCTTCACTCGCGGATCATCGAAGAGGACGCGGCCTAGCGTGGGGCCGTCGCCGGGGACGACGTTCAGGACCCCGGGAGGCAGACCGGCGCGTTCGAAAATTTCCGCGAGCTTCAGGCCGACGAGCGAAGTTTCTTCCGAGGGTTTGAGCACGAACGTGTTGCCGGTGGCGAGAGCGAACGCGACTTTTTTCAGCGCGAGGACTACTGGGAAATTAAACGGCGAGACTCCGGCGACGACTCCGAGCGGACGGCGGATCGCCAGGGAGAGCAGGCCGGAGACGTCCGAGGGAAAGACGTCGCCTTGCACGCGGCGAGCTTCGCCAGCAATCGAGCGGAGCATGTTCGCGGCGAAGGGGACTTCGAAATGGGCTTTGCCGAATGTGGAACCGCCTTCGCCGATCAGAAGATCGACCATTTCGTTTGTCGCGGCTTCGAGTTCGTCGGCGGCGCGATGGAGTATTTTTTCGCGCAGGGCTGCGGGTGAGTTGCCCCAAGCGGTTTTCGCGGCGTGGGCGGCGTCGATCGCGGCGCGCATGTGTTGTTCCTGGCCCATAAAAATTTTGGCGAAGGGTTTTTGATTGGCGGGGTTGAGGACGTCGGTTAGCGCGGACGGCGCGACGTCTATGGATTTGCCGTCAATATAGGGAGTAGAGAGCATCTTGGCTCCTCCTAAGCCGCGATCGATCGTTGTCGCGGCACCGATGGCGCACTAAATCGCGCCGCTACAGAATCAACATAAACTGCGAAGAGCCGGCGAGACGCCGGCGCTACGACTCCTGCAGGACTTTTCTCCGCATACGAATTGAATGCCGTCGCACCAATTGCGTTAACTCCAGACGCGGCGAGCTACATCCGCTACCAATCTTAGTTTGGCCCATTGTTCTTCTTCGGTTAGGAGATTGCCTTCCATGGTGGAGGCGAAGCCGCATTGGGGGCTTAGGGCTAGATTTTCTTTCGGGAAAAAGCGCGAGGCTTCATCAATGCGGCGCGCGATGTCGTCCGCGTTTTCGAGCTCGGCTTTTTTCGAGCTGATCAGGCCCAGGACGACCGTTTTATTGCGCGGGACTAAGCGCAGCGGCTCGAAGGTGCCGGAACGTTCGTCGTCATATTCGAGCAGGAAGCGATCCACCGCCATCGTGGTGAAAAGTTTTTCGGCGATGGCGTCGTAGCCGCCTTCGGCGTACCAGTGGCTGCGATTATTGCCGCGGCAGAGGTGCATGGCGAGAGTGACTCCGGGGCGGCGGGCGGATTCGAAGCAGGCGTTATCGGCGCGGATGGATTCATCGAGCAGCGCGTCCGGCTCGAGTTTCATTTCGGTGCGAATCCAGTCGCGCCATTTCGGGTCCATGAAATAGCTGTAGCGCGGGGCGTCGATTTGAATGTACTTCACGCCTTCGGCGGAAAGTCTTGCGAGCTCGGCTTTCATGATCGCGACGATATCCCAGAGCAGTTCGGAATGATCTTTGTAAACTTTGTCGGTGATGCCGCGTTTGAAGGAGATGGCTGGAAATTGCGTGGCGCTGGGGAGAGTCATTTTGATGGCGCCGGGGCTGTGAGTTTTGAGGAAGGATAGTTCGCGGCCGGTTAGCGGTTCCTTGGCGCGGAGTTTTTCGGTGACGATGCCGGTGATACTGCTGACTGGTGCGTCTTTGGCTTGGCCGGCTTTCCAGGTGCGGTTTACGGCGTCGCCTAGATCGAAGCCCGCGACGGCGTCAGTGAAGTCGCTCATGAAATTGCGGCGGCGGAATTCGCCGTCGGTGAATATTTCGAAGCGGAGATCTTTTTGCTTGGCTAGGACCCGGGCGATTTGGCGGTCTTCGATGGCGTGGAGTTGCGCGCCGTTGGTGGCGGCGATTTTGCGGGCTTCGAGGAGTTCGGGTGGGCGCAGGAAGCTGCCTACGTGGTCGGCGCGGTATGGAGTGGACATTTTGAGTTGCCTCCGCGATTGCGTGGGGCGTCGCGGGGTCTTTAGCCTGCCATCGATTTGCTTCGCGACACCGATGGCGCACTAAAGTGCGCCGCTACAAAAACAACCTCAAGTGCGACATCGAATGCGAATGCGTCTGGGCGTCAGATCCAGAGCTTTTCGTTGATCTTTAGATTTTTGGCGCGGCAGTAGCTTAGGTAGTGATCTATAAACCAGAAGACATCTAGTGTTTCCAGCAGCGCGTCGTTGTCGTCGTAAAACTCCAGCGAACCATTCAGGAAGAAAATCGTTTTCATGCCGTTGGGATCATCGGAGACGAGGGTGTGGATCACGCCGGGATTTTCGCGGACGTAACTGCCGGGGCGCGCGACCCAATCGTATTCGAGGTAGCGCCAACTGCCTTCGAGGGTGCAGGCGGAGATTGGTCCGCGGTGGCGATGGCGGCCGAGCATGCCTCCCTTTTTCACCCAGAGAATATTGGCGAAGGAATTGGTGCGGACGTCGAACGCGAGATGGCGGATGAAGACGTTTTCCTTGAACGGGACGTACGGGGATTCGTCTTCGCTTGCGCCGATGTGGATGTCCGGGCGGCCGTATTCGTGGATTACTGCGGCTAGGCTGCTGGTTGCGTCAACGATTGGCATGTGGACCTCCTTGTGGCGCGGTTCGTTTTGCGCCGACGCTAAAGAAAAAAGCAGATTCCTCGGGCCAACTTCGCCCTCGGAATGACACGTTTTATAATTTTTCTCCAAACCGTCGCGCGGTGCCCTGACACGATGCGGAGTTTCCGATGCATGCCACGACTGCGCGAGCACGTCGAGTCGTGCGTGCGCGGCACTGTGATTCGCTTTCCGCGGCCAGTATACATCCGCGTGGTCGCGCGGCAAGATTGGTGGGCGATGTTCGCCCGTTTTCTTGCGGCTTGTGCGCTGGGCGCGGCTGGTTCGGGTATCATCGGGAAAATTGCGATTGGTGGCACCGCCCGGGGGGTGGAAGGAGAACCTGTGGCTCCGCGAATCAAGACGACTGTGGTAGGGAGTTATCCCGTTCCATCTTGGCTGGTGGGAAATACCTCGCGGCTGGTATTGCGCGATGCGGTGATGGCGGTATTGAAGACGCAGGAACTCGCCGGGCTGGATCTTATTTCCGACGGCGAATTGATGCGCTTTGATCCCAGTCACCCGGAGACGAATGGGATGGTGGATTATTTCGTCTCGCAGATGGAAGGGATTCGCAAAAACTTTTCGCTTTCGGATTTCGACCGGTTTCGCGCGGATCGGGCTTCCGGGTTTCGTCTGCTGACGGCGGGAATGGTGGTGGAGCGGATTCGCGAAGGGACTTTGAATCTACCGCGGGACTACGAATTTTCGCGGACGCTGACGAAATCGCCGATGAAATTTACTTGTACTGGCCCGCACATGCTGGCGCGGCTCTTGACGGATTGCCTTTACAAGAGCACGGCTGATCTGGCGATGGACATTGCGGAAGTTTTGCGGCGGCAGCTGGAATTGATCGAAGCGGAGACGGTGCAGCTGGACGAAGCGAGCATTGTGGGATTCCCGCAGGATGCCCCGTGGGCGGCGGAGGCGATCAATCGCGTGCTGGACGGCGTGTTGAACGAGAAGGCGGTGCACATTTGTTTCGGCAATTATGGCGGACAGCCGATGCTGCGCGGATTCTGGCGCGATTTAATTCCCTTCCTGAATTCCTTGCACGCCGACCATTTGGTTTTGGAATTTGCGCGGCGAGGTTACGAGGAGCTGGCGGTGTTTGGCGATCTGAATCCGGCGATTGGATTGGGCATCGGCGTGATTGACATTAAGGACAACGAAGTGGAGTCGGCGGAGCTGATCGCTTCGCGAATTGAATTGATCGCTAAGACGATCGGCGAGGAGCGGCTGCATTACGTGCACCCGGATTGCGGATTCTGGATGCTGCAACGCAGCGTGGTGGATCGCAAGATGCGGGCTTTGGTGGAGGGAAGAGACCTTTTCGAGGGACGCGAGTAGGATTTCGCGTGCGGCTTGGGATCGTTGACCGGGAGAGCTAGGCCGAGGTAGCGGCGTTGGAAGACGAAAAAGCAGAGGTTCGCGCGGCGGTTTTCACGCACCTGGCAGGGATTGTGCTGGCGCCGACGGTCAGGGCGCTAGCGGGCCGCGGAGTATTTCGGCTGTTTGAGGCGCCATCTTCGTGGCTGACGCTTGGGGACATCGCTGAGCCGACTCACGCGAACCGCGGATATTTGCGGGTGGCGCTGCGTTTATTGACTTCGTGCGGGTGGTTGCGGCAGCGGCGTGGAGCGAGCGGCGATGGCGCGAACATCGGGGAAACGCGATATGCATTGACGTCCGAGGGAATGATCGCGGCGCGGCTGGCGCCGGAGCTGTACGGCGAAGTCACTTCATTTATACCGAAGGCGCTCTTCCTGGAAGATTTCCTCTTTGGCAAAACGGATTTTCCGGTGTTGCCATCGCTGCGCGCGCTGGTGCAACAGGCGCAGGAACGCTGGATCGGCGATTCGGGATTGGGTGGTGATGAGCCAGGGGACAAAGTTCGCGGGCAGATTCGCGGGCATCTCGACGGCATGTTGATTGGGCCGGCGATGGTGGCGCTGGCACGCGGCGGAGTTCTGGCGCGATTGACGGATGGGCCGGTGGATTGGCGTGAATTGCCGGGAAATCAGGCGAGCCTCAATCTGCTTTTTGATTTGCTGGAGACGCAGGGCTGGGTTGCGTGGGAAGGCGAGGTGGTGCGCCTGACTTCGCGCGGAGCGTATGCGGCACAGATTGCGACTTCTTATGGCGTGACGGTTTCGTACTTGCCGATGTTCAACGTGCTCAGCACGCTGCTTTTTGGCAACGCGCGGTTCGCGCGAGTGGATGAGAACGGCGTCGAGCTGCTGGTGAATCGCGGGATGAATGTCTGGGGGAGCGGCGGGGCGCATTCGACTTACTTCAAGAAAGTGGATGAGATCATCATCGAGATTTTCAACCGGCCGATTGCGCGGCAGCCGCAGGGAATTTGCGACATGGGCTGCGGTGATGGGACGTTTCTGCAACATTTGTATGAGGTGGTGAAGACGCGGACGGCGCGCGGGGGCGTATTGGATCAGCACCCCTTGATTTTGGTGGGTGCTGACTTCAACAAGGTGGCGCGGCGCGTCGCGAAGCAGAATTTGCGGCGGGCGAAACTGCCGGTGTGCCACGTAATTCCCGGAGATATCAATCGTCCGGCGCAGTTGGGCAGCGATTTGGAAGCGCTCGGGTTGGATATTCACGACCTTTTGCACGTGCGGTCGTTTCTGGATCACAACCGGCCTTATTCGCCGCCGGCAAATTATGTGCATGGGATGCGGCAGGGCCGATCGAGCGGAGCGTTCGCGTATTTGGGCGAGGAAATTCCGGCGGACGAACTGGAAGAGAACCTGGTGCGATATTTGCGGCGTTGGGCACCTTATGTGGGGCGATTCGGATTATTGGTCTTGGAGTTGCATACTTTGCCGCCGGAATTAGCTGCCGCGAATTTATCGAAAACGCCGGTGGTGGGTTATGACGGGACGCATGGGTTTTCGGATCAATATTTGGTAGAGCTGCCGATATTTTTGGAGTGCGCGAGGGAGGCGGGTTTGCAGGCGGATGAGCGGTACGCGGCGCGTTTTCCGGCGTCGGAATTGGCGACGGTGAGTATTAATTTTTTTACGGCGCTCGCGGGGACGCCTGGCGCGGACGTGATGACTACGGCTGCGGCGTCGCGGGGGGAGTGATGTTCGACCGGATCGAAAAAAACGGCTTCACAGGCTAAAGCCCCAGCGCTCGAAGGTGGCTCATGGCGGAGCTGAAGCCCCGCCCTTCCGATGGGCAGATGCGCCGTTACTCGCCGCGGGATAGATCGTTTGCGGATTCGCGACGGCGGATTGTGCGGAATTTGTTTTTGGTTACCAGGACTTCAGCGGCGCGGGGGCGCGAATTGTAGTTGGAGGATTGCGCGAAACCGTAGGCGCCGGTACCCCATAGCGCTAGCAGATCGCCCGGTTCGGCCATTTCGATCGGCCAATCGTGGAGGAAGCAGTCGCCGGTTTCGCAGACTGGGCCGACGATATCGGCCTTCACGAGGTGGCCTCGGTTGCGCGTGACGTGCGTGATGGGGTGGATGGCTTCGTAGAGCGCGGGGCGGATGAAATCGTTCATGGCGGCATCCACTACGATGAAAAACTTTCCGCGATTGCGTTTTACGTAGAGGACGCGCGTGAGGAGCACTCCCGCGGAGCCGACGATGGCGCGGCCTGGTTCGAGCAATAAGTGGCAGCCCAGTGGACGAACGCGTGGGGCGATGGCCTTCGCGTAGTCGTTGATGTCGAACGGATTCTCCTTCGTATAGCGCACGCCCACGCCGCCACCGATATCCAGATAGGAAAGTTTCACGCCTGAGGCAGCCAGCGACCGGACGAAGGACGAAACGCGCTTGACGGCGCGACGATACGGAGCGAGGCCGAGGACCTGCGAGCCGATGTGCACGCTGATTCCCCGCCAGGAAATTGATTTGGCGCGCGAACGGTCGAGGTAGAGGCGCTGCGCGTCGTCCCAATCAATGCCGAACTTGTGCCGATGATGTCCGGTTGCGATGTGACGATGTGCGCCAGCCTGCACGTCTGGATTCACGCGCAGTGCAGCCGAAGCGCGGCGGCCGAGACGCGCAGCTTCTGCGGCTAGCGTGTCGAGCTCAGGTTCCGATTCGACATTGAAGAGCAAGATGCCGGCTTTCAGCGCGTCGCGAATTTCTTCTTTGGTTTTGCCGACGCCAGAAAAGACGACGCGGCGCGCTGGAACGCCGATTTTGCGCAGGCGGTGGAGCTCTCCGCCTGAGACGATGTCAAAGCTGCCGCCGGCGCGCGCGAGCAGGCGCAGTACCGAGAGATTGGAATTGGCTTTCACGGCGTAACAGACGGAGTGCGGGATGCCGCGAAACGCGCGATCGAAGCGGCGATAGGCGTCGAGGATGCTGGCGCTGCTGTAGACGTAGACCGGCGTGCCGATGCGCGCGGCTATTTCAGGAATCGGAACTTTTTCGCAGTTGACGACGCCATCGCGAAAAGCGAAGTGAGCTGTGTATTCCGTGGGATCTAGCGGCTTTGCGGCAGATTGCGAATTTTGAGTCAAGTGCGGGGCCCGCTCCTAGCGAAATGCGTCTTCGAGTTGCGCGCGCAAATCCGTTTTTGCGTCGCGATATTTTACGATGACGGGAGCGTAGAGCGACAGGCCCCAATCTTTGCCTTTGCCGCCGTTGATGGGGCGAGAGCCGGGGACGACTACGGCTTTCTCTGGAATCATCAGCGGCTGATTTTCGCTGGCCTTGTAGATTTCGCCGCGCACGATGTCGTAGACGGGCGTGGAGTGATTGAGGATCGTGCCGGTGGCTAGCACTGCGCCATTTTTTACGATTGTGCCTTCATAGACGCCGCAGTTTCCGCCGACGAGAACTTCGTCCTCGATTATGACAGGCATCGCGCCGACGGGTTCGAGAACGCCGCCGATTTGCGCGGCCGCGGAAATGTGGCAGCGTTTGCCGATTTGCGCGCAACTGCCGACGAGCGCGTGGGAATCAATCATGGTGTCGTTGTCCACATAGGCGCCGACGTTGACGAATGTGGGTGGCATGCAGGTGACGCCGGTGCCGACGAAACAACCGTCGCGGATGCTGGAACCGCCGGGCGGAATGCGGACGCCGGAATCCTTGGTGATGCGCTTGACGGGGTACGTGACCTTGTCGAAGAAAGGCTGCTTGGTGCGATCAATGGACATGTCCACGATGGCGCCCATGCGAAAGCCGAGGAGGATGCCTTTTTTCACCCAGGCGTTCACGCGCCAGCCCATGGGCTGGGAGGCGTCCGGCTCGGCGGCTCGCACTTGTCCCGCGTTCAACGCATCTTTGAACGATTGGAAGTGCGTGAAATCCAGTTGCGAATATGTTTCCGGCGCTTGCGCGAAAAGCTGCTCAATTTGCTCTTGCAGCATGCACTCTCCCAAGAAGGCCCAGGGTTTCGAGCGTACGCTCGATTCGCCGGATATTTTCCTGCTTGGGAACGACTAGAGGCAAGCGCCAAACTGGTTCGAGGAGGCCCATGGCGGCCATCGCGGCTTTTACCGGGCCGGGATTGGTTTCGACGAAATTGATTTCCATCAGCTGGAGATATTGCTGTTGCAGCTCGCGAGCTTGGGCGAAATCGCCGGCGAGGCAGGCTTGCACGAGGCAAGTCATCTCCGCGGGGATTTCGTTGGAGGCGACGGAGATTACGCCGCGTCCGCCGAGGGCGATCACCGGGAGGGCGATGGCGTCGTCGCCGGAGAGGACTGCGAAGGTCTTTGGCGTTTGCGCGATCACCGAGGCGATCTGGCTGATGTTGCCGGAGGCTTCTTTTACGCCGACGATGTTTTCGATTTCCGCGAGGCGTCTTAGCGTGGCGGGTTCGACGTTAACGCCGGTGCGGCCTTGCACGCTATAGACGATGATTGGAAGCGAGATCGCTTGGGCGATCGCTTTGTAATGCTGGTAGAGGCCTTCTTGCGTGGGCTTGTTGTAGTACGGGGTGACGGAGAGGATGCCGGAGACGCGCATGGATTCCAGATTTCTTGCGAGTTCGATTACTTCGGCGGTGTTGTAACCGCCAGCGCCTGCTAACACTGGAGTTTCACCGGCGGCTTCTTCGAGCGTGATTTCAACTACGCGCAGGTGCTCGTCGCGCGTTAGTGTGGGATTTTCACCGGTGGTGCCGCAGGGAACGAGGAAATCGATTCCTGCTGAGATTTGGCGGCGGATTAAGCGGCGGAGGGCGTCTTCGTCGAGCGAAAAATCGTGCTGAAACGGAGTTACTAGGGCTGTACCGCATCCTGTAAACATGTGGCCTCCTTCAAGGCTCGGTGTGTGAGTGAACAACAAATTTCAGTGGTCGAAGAGCACGTCGCGAAATTCGAACCAGCCGTGTTTGCCGATTACCCATTGGGCTGCTGTTAGCGCGCCGCGGGCGAACCCTTCCCTGCTGCGCGCGGTGTGGCGGATGGTGATGGTATCCGCGGCGGAATCGAAGCCGACTTCATGCGTGCCGGGATGGGCGCCGGCGCGATTGGAGCTCACGGAAATTTCGCGATGGGGGTCGGCGGCTTTCATTTCCTTGACGACTTTCAGGAGCGTGCCGCTGGGCGCGTCTTTTTTTGCGGAGTGATGGATTTCCCAGGCCCAGGCGCCGTATTCGTGATAGCGGGCGATGCGGCGGGAGGCTTCGGAAGCGAGTTGCAGGAAGACGTTGACGCCGATCGAGTAATTCGGGCTCCAGACGAGTCCGGCGCCGCTGTCTTCTACGGCGGATTTGGCTTGATCGAGGTGTGCGGTCCAGCCGGTTGTGCCGACTACCGTGTTGACGCCAAGCGATGCGAGGCGTTCGATATTGGGCGCTGCCGCCCCAGCATTCGAAAATTCGACGGCGACGTCTATATCGCGGAAATTCGCAGGGGTGATTGCGGATGCAGCGCTGTTGCTTGCGCTATCGAGGCGCAGCTGTACGGCGAAACCGTACTCGGGCGCGAGCTGTTCGATGAGGCGCCCCATCTTGCCGTAGCCTACTATCGCGAGGTTCTTGCGCGTGTTCACGGCGCGCTTCGGGCGCGGGCGCTCAGCGTTCAATATGGCGGAGTTCGGACTAACGAGAGTTGCGCTCATGTTTTTACGAAGCAGCGAGAAGCTGCTTGACCATCCTTTCGTAAATTTCGACTGCGGCGATGAGTTCCCTTTTGGGTACGCGTTCTTCGAGCGTGTGGGCTACGTGGATGCTTCCGGGGCCGAGCAGGTACGGCTGGCCCCAGGCATCGGCGAACACCGGGATGTCAGTGGTGTAGGCGACGATTGTTGAGGCGAGTCCATCAAGCGAGCCAAAACGCATTGGTAGATTCGAGACGAGTTCGCGAGCGGCGGCGCGGCCTGCGACGGCTTGTTGAATCGCGTCGCGGGTGGCGTCGCCGTCATCCACCAGGCGAATGGCGATTTCGGCGCGGGCGGAGTCGGCGATTACGTTGGGAGCATGACCCCCGGAGATTATGCCGATATTCAGAGTGCTGCGGCCGAGGAGCTCGTCTTGCGGCAGCGGAATTTTGCGAATGTCCTCGAGGACGTCGAGAAGCTTGTCTATCGCGGATTCGCCGAGTTCGGGATATGCGGAATGCGCGAGACGTCCGGTGGTTTCGACTTCGTAACGCAGGATGCCTTTCGCTGCCAGGGCGAGCTTGTTTTCGGTAGGCTCGCCGTTGATCAGGAAACGCGAACCGCGAGGATCGCGCGCGGCGGCGTATGCACCGGCGCTATTGCGTTCTTCGCCGACGACGAAGAGCAGGCCGAAATTTTGCGTGCCGGACGCGAGAAGTTTTTCGGCGGCACCGATCATGGAGGCGATGATGCCTTTGGCGTCGGCGGAACCGCGGCCCCAGATGAATTCGTCGTCTTCTTTGGAGAGGAAAAATGGTGGGACCGTGTCCATGTGGGTGGAGAGCGTGACGATAGGTGTGCCCCAGTATGCGAAGACGTTGAAACGATGGGGTTCGACGGCGCAGCGTTCGACGCGGCCACCGGTGCGCAAGGCGAGGCCTGAGAGAATCTCGAAGACGAAGGAGCCGACGGCTTCTTCGTGATTGGTGATGGACTCGATGTCCACTAGGGCGCGCGTTAGTTCGAACAGATGCATGATTCCGCCGATACCAGCGTGAATTGACGGCTTTGTGCGGCGTTCTTGGATTTTCGATGTGAAAAGGGATGGAGAGAGAAAGAAAGGCGGCGAGGAAATTACCCGGATGCCTTTGCTTCCTAATAGCGCTCCACCCGTTTTTCAACGGATGACAGTGGGCAGGTATTAGCCAGGCCCCCCAATCGCCGCAAAGTGAGCTTGAGCGACGACTTCGGCGGAATGAAATGCTGCGCCCCTTTCACCTGGCCTCCGAAGCAACTCGGAAAAACGGGCCGGCTACTGGTGGCTTCCGCTCCTCTATCAAGAACACAGCGAAGGTAGCAGATTCGTGCAAAGTGTGTCAACGGCTGCTGCAGGCGAATACAGCGGACGCAGGCGGGCAGCTTCTTGAACCCAGCGCGGAGAGGCACGTTGACTTGGCGACGAGCGCAACCTAACATGCGACGCCAAGAGTGACCCCCAGGTGATGATCGGCCAGACCATCTCGCACTATCGCATCGTGGAAAAGCTGGGCGGCGGCGGGATGGGTGTGGTTTACAAGGCCGAGGACATCAAGCTGGGGCGCATGATCGCGCTGAAGTTTCTGCCCGAAGAAACCGCACAGGATCCGCAGGCCGTCGAGCGCTTTAGGCGCGAAGCGCGCGCAGCCAGCGCGTTGAACCATCCCAACATTTGCATCATTCACGAGATCGGAGAGGACCAGGGACGTCTTTTTCTGGTGATGGAATATCTCGAAGGCGAAACTTTGAAGCATCGCATCGCCCGCGGGCCCTTGCCTCTGGACAGCTTGCTCGAAACAGCCATCCAGATTGCCAGCGCGCTGGACGCGGCGCATGCGAAGGGAATCATTCATCGCGACATTAAGCCCGCCAACATTTTCTGCGTGCGCGGCGGGAACACGAAAGTTCTGGATTTCGGACTGGCCAAGATTCTTTTGCCGCGCCGCATGGTTCCGGGAGCCACTGCATCGGCACTCCCGAGCCTGACCGCGGATGAGGTATTGAGCAGTCCTGGCAGCGCGGTCGGTACGGTGATGTACATGTCTCCGGAACAGGCCATGGGCGAGGATCTCGATGCGCGATCGGACCTTTTCTCGTTTGGGGCGGTGCTTTACGAAATGGCCACGGGCGCGCTGGCTTATTCGGGCACGACGTCCGCGGCGATTTTCGACGGCATTCTGCACAAAGCGCCTATTCCTCCTACGCGGCTGAATCCGGGAATCGCGCCGAAGCTCGAGGAAATCATTCATCGCGCGCTCGAGAAAGACCGCGGCTTGCGCTATCAGCACGCTTCCGATGTGCGGGCGGAATTGCAGCGGCTGAAGCGCGACAGCAACTCGGGAGCGTCGCGGCCGAGCTCGGGATCTCTGGAGGCTGGCGCGGGCGGTGGCTCGCAAGCTCGCGCGCGCGGTTCTTTGGGCGCGAGTAGCGCGACATCGACAGAAGGATCCAGCAGTTCTGCGGTGGTGGACGTCGCGAAGCAGCATAAGGGCAAGCTAGTTGCGGGCGTCATGATCGTACTTGCGCTGGTCGCAGCGGCGGGTTACGGCGTGTATTCGCTGGTGAACCGGAAAGGAGAAGCTCCCTTTCAGGACTTCACCATCGCGCAGGTGACAAACAACGGAAAATCGGTGGCCGCAGCGATCTCGCCCGACGGCAGATATCTTTTGACCGTTCTCGAGGATCAGGGCAAACAGGGTGTGTGGTTGCGCAATATCCCAACAAATAGCGACACACAGGTATTGAGCCCCTCCGATGCTTCCTACCGCGACCTGATTTTTTCGCCCGACGGGAATTACATTTATTTTCGTAAAGAGACGCAGCGCGTTAACACAGGCTTCGACCTGTTTCAATCCGGCTCCGACCTCTTCCGCGCGCCAGTGCTGGGCGGAGCGCCGCAGCCAGTTGTTCGACACATTGATTCCGGAATCAGTTTTTCTCCAGACGGCGTACACATTGTGTTCCTCCGAGCCAATGCGCCCGACGCGGCGAAATTCCAAATTCTGACGGCGAACGCTGACGGGACGGACGCGAAAGTGGTTTACAGCGCAGCGATGGTGGACTTTCCCAATCTCGCAGCGTGGTCGCCAGACGGCAAGCGCATCGCACTCGGTTATCCGTATCGATTCGGCGCGCTCAGCGCAATTCAAATGGCCGATATGGCCTTCGCGGCATTCCAGCCACTGGTGCGATGGAAGGATCGGGACATCAACGAGCTCTTGTGGGCCACGGATGGCCGGGGACTTTTCACCGCTTACGGGCCGCGCGTGAGTCCGCCTCCGCCGCGGCTGCAAATTGGGTTCATCGCGTACCCCGAGGGAGGGTTCACGCCGGTCACCAAGGATACCAACAGCTACCAGACGCTTACTCTTTCCGCGGACGGAAGGAGTTTGGCAGCAGTACAACAAAGAGCGACACGGATTCTGTATGTAATGCCCGCAGCAGGCTTCACGGGGACTCCGCCGCAGCCCGCGGTAGCCCAGAGCAAGGACTCGCACTTTTTCGCCTGGGCCGGGAACGACGAAGTGTACTTCGACGGTAGGCTTGAGCGTGTTTCGCTCGACGGCAGCAACCCGGTGGCGCTAGCCAATGGCTCGGCCCTGCAAATCTTCCGGCCCAGAGCGTGTCCATTCGGGAAGTATATCGTGTTCACGGGAACTGGAGCGCCGGACAGCAGCAAAGTCAACATCTGGAGAATGGATGCGGACGGGGCGAACGTTGAACAGCTTTCCTTTGGGCCCGCGGAAGTTGGGCCGAATTGCTCGGCGGATGGCCAATGGGTTTACTACAGCGATCTGATCAATCGGCGCTTCATGCGCGTCCCGCTGGGCGGTGGTAAGGCAGAGATCGTTCCGGGAACGAACGATCCCGGCGTGACGTTGGTGGGCCCGGGAATGGCTGTTTCGCGCGACGGAAGGTACCTCGCGTTCGGGGTGGTCAGCGATGGTCAATCCGGCAAATCGAAGATAGGGTTGCTGGACCTTACCGCGGAAACGGGGTCGCAGCTGCGCGTAATAGACGCGGACCGTCGTCTCGTTACGGTGAGCCAATTTGCGCCGGGCGATCAGGCGGTGGTTTATATGTTTCGCGAAAACGGAGCCGAAAATCTGTGGCTTCAACCGTTAGATGGATCGCCGGGCCATGCGGTGACAAATTTCACTTCGGACCGAATTCAGAATTATGAGTTTTCGCCCGATGGGAAAAGCCTGGGAGTTTTGCGGTCGCACACGGAATCCGATGTGGTAATCCTGCATGACAATCGGGGCTCGTCGAAGTGACGTGAATTTGTGCACGCGACAGGCGCCGGTAAGGTAACTGGTTCGCCAAGATTTCCGACTCCTGTCCCGCCGTCACGATGCGGTGGGTAGCGTGGAGTCTGGCTGGCGGCGTTGCCAGTTTTGGCGCGCGTGCGCAGTGACGGCTTGGCGCAGGACGCGGTCGAGGTCGCTCTTCTGGTAGGGGTGGCAGAGAAATTCGAAGGCGCCGATATTCATGGCGGCGAGGTAGTCGCGGTACTCATTGCGACAGGCCGGGGCGGAAACGGCGATCATGGGAATTTTTACGGTCGAGCGGCGGATGTGGCGCGCGAGATCTTTGAAGGTTCCGTCTTCCAGCCAGTAGCCGCAGAGGCACGCGGAGACGTCTTTTGCGTCGAGGACTCTTGTGGCTTCAGCGACGCTGGAGACCCATTCGGTATTGATCGCGAACGTTGTGAGTGCCGCCGATAAGCCACTGCGGACTTGCCAATCGAGCGCGGCAACGAGCACGGTGGGCGCGTCGGGAATTTCGTCCGCGCGACTCGACGGAATTTGAAGCTTGCTGGCCTGTTCGAACCATGATCCTGAGTGCATTGGAGCGCCTTTCTGTTCCGTTATGAGAAACACTTCATCAGGGCCGAAGTTGCGGTTCGCTGGTGCCGAGGCGTATGGTGCCAAACAGAGATGAGACGGAGAATCGGGTCAAGTCGTTACCGGGGAATGGAAATTGCTGTAGGGTTCGGGGGGGCCATGACGACTAGGCCTGTGGAAATCACTGAAATGAGTACCGCAGAAATGCCCCGACTACGTCGGGGTAAACGCCGGACGCAGAGAAAACCATTCGTGCCGCACTATGGAGTGCGGTTTCGGCTGAATCTTCCCGCGCAGGCTCGCGGGGCACGCGGCTTTCTTATGCTTCGATGATCTGGTTGCGGACTGCGTAGCGGACTAATTCGCTTACCGTGTGGAGTTGCAGTTTGCGCATGATATTGGCGCGATGAGTTTCGGCGGTTTTTACGCTGATGTTCAGCGAGGACGCGACTTCTTTGCTGCTCTTGCCTTCTGCGAGCAATTGGACGATTTCACGCTCGCGCGAGGTGAGGCGGTCGCGCAATGATTCGGGAAGTTCGCGGCGAATTGAACCGCCCGAGCTGAAATTGCTCATGATGATTTCGGTGGCGCGCGGAGTAAAGAACGGCTTGTGGCTCGCGAGGGTCTCGACGGCGATGATCAGGTCGCGGTCGGAATCGGATTTGACGATGTAGCCACGGACACCGGCTTCCAGAATCTCGCGAATCAGCTGGTCGGAGTAGTGGACCGAGAGAATCAGGACTTCCGTGGTGGGCGAGGCCTTGCGAATTCGGCGGGCGGCTTCGACGCCGTTCAGGTCCGGCATGCTGATATCGAGGATCACGATGTCCGGCTTCAGCTCTTCGGCCTGGGCGACGGCTTCCCTGCCCGTGTGCGCCTCTCCGCAGATCTCCCAACCGGCATGCGCCTGAAGCAAGGTTTTGACACCCCGCCGCATGAGGTCATGATCGTCCGCTATCAGAATACGAAGCGTCTTCATAGTGTCATTCGCTCCTACCGATCTAGAGATTTTCGCTAGCGGATGCTAGCGCCCGCGGCCCTTCCGAGCGTTCAAATTATACAAGAGGTTTTGGCGCGATGGCGCGAACTTAGGCGCTTGCGGCAGGTTGGCAGGGGCGCCGGGAGGCCATGAAAACGCAGCAAATGGCGTCTGGACAAGCGTTTTTGAAGAGCGGGACTACAAGTACGGTCAAGCCAGCTTGCCCGGAAAAATACACAACTGAGTGTATTGAAGGGGTTAGCGGGGGAGGCGTAAGAAAGATGACAGAACCGCACGGCTCCGAAATTCAGCCACGGATTCGAAAGGGGACAGCGCAATGCTTCAGTGGGCACTGGCGTTTTTCATCATCGCGCTGATCGCGGCGGTGCTGGGATTCGGTGGCATCGCGGTGGCCGCCGCAGGAATCGCGAAAATCTTGTTTTTCGTCTTTTTGGTGCTCTTCCTGGTCGCTCTGGTGAGTGGGCTCATGCGGAGAGCTTGAAGCCCGTTGTTGGTTGCATCCCGCAGACGTAACCCGCCAATCCAAGGCCGCGTATGTTCCCCCAAGAGGGGAAGGTGCCCCCGCACCTTCCCCTTCTCACCTTTTAGGAATTGATTAGAGTCCAAAAGATAACGCTATGCGGGCGCGGTGGGCCTGGAGCCGCGCAACGCGTAGTAGGCGATGTACAGGTAGCACAGGACGGGAAGAATGAAGGCGTGATGGATGCCGAGGTGATCGGCGAGCGAGCCCTGAATGACCGGAAGAATCGCGCCGCCGACGATGGCCATCACCAAAATACCGGAACCGTCACCTGTGAGCGGGCCGAGCTTCGCGATTCCCAGAGTGAAGATGCTGGGGAACATAATGGAATTGAAGAAGCCGACCAAAATGATGCTCCACATGGCGACATGGCCGAACGTCATCATAGAAACGCAAACTAAAATGCATGCGACGAATGCAGCGATCGCAAGCAGCTTGTCTGTTCGGACTCGGCGAAGGATCGCTGCGCCGAGAAACCGGCCGATCATCGCGCCACCCCAATAGAAAGAAACGAACCGCGCGGCGGTTTGTTCGTTGATGTTGCCTATATCGGGCTGGCTGAAATAATTGACCAGAAAGCTGCCGATAGACACTTCCGCGCCAACGTAAACGAAGATGGCGACCGCGCCGAGGACGAGATGGCGATATTTCAGGACGCTTTTTGCGGCGATCTTGGACGAGTGGCGCTCAGCTTCGGGAATCGCGGGGAGATTGGCCATGGCGATTGCGCCGGCGAGTACGATGAGCAGCAGGCCGATGAACAAGTAAGGGAGTTTTACCGAGGAGGCCTGTTGCACTCGATAGGACTGCAATGCCGCTGCGCCCAACTTCCGCACGGCGTCCATACTTTGCGGCGCTGTGCTTAGGATAAAAAGGCCGCCGAGGTAGGGACCGATGGTTGTTCCGAGCGAATTGAAGGCTTGGGTGAGATTCAGACGGCTGGAAGCCGTTTCGGGCGGACCGAGTACCGCGACGTAGGGATTGGCTGCTACCTGCAAGGCCGTGATTCCGGCGGCGAGAACCATCAGGGCGGTGAGAAACAGCGGATAGGATGGAACGCTGGCGGCTGGGATGAATAAAAGTGCGCCCACGCCCATCGTTAACAGGCCGACAACCATCGTGCGCTTGTAACCGATTGAGTCAATCAATTTTGCCGACGGAATGGAAAAAATAAAGTAGGCGGAAAAGAACGCGAACTGAACCAGCATGACCTCGGTGTAATTGAGGTCGAAGATGCTTTTCAGGTGCGGCACCAGAATGTCGTTCAAGACCGTGGCGAAGCCCCACATGAAGAACAGTGCGGTGACCACCGCCATTGCAAATCGTGTTGATTTGCCTGCTGTGGAACTTTGAGTTGAGCTGATTGCGTTGGTTGGAGGCGCTGGTCTGGGGGCTTCCATGTGCGAGGAGCATCATAAGCTATTTTTGCGCTTGGCCCGAGAGATTTAAGGGGATGTCGCGCACAAAACGGCACGTTGGGCGGCGCCTGGAATTCGCTGCGAGGTGTTTTTTCGGAGGTTCACTGAATAATCGAGATGAGTGCGTTACAATGGCATTCCCCGGGGAACTTCGGTAGTGAAGAGGGCGCTCCCGCGCCCGGAGGATACCAAGATGGCCGCAGCAACATCCGCAGGATCAGCAACTCCTTCTGAGGTCCCCAAAACACTATCGTCCGAAGAATTGCGGAAGATGCACGCGTACTGGCGCGCGGCGAACTATCTTTCCGTCGGGCAAATTTATCTGCTGCACAATCCCCTGCTGCGCGAGCCACTGAAGCTGGCAGACATCAAGCCGCGTCTGCTGGGGCATTGGGGCACGACGCCGGGTTTGAATTTCATCTACCTGCATTTCAATCGCATTATCAAGAAGCTCGATTTGAATGTGATTTACGTGGCGGGGCCGGGGCACGGCGGGCCCGGCTTGGTGGCGAATACGTTTCTGGAGGGCACTTATAGCGAACTTTATCCGCAGATCCCGCAGACGGAAGAAGGGCTGCACCGGTTGTTCAAGCAATTTTCTTTTCCGGGCGGTATTCCGAGTCACGTGGCTCCGGAGACGCCCGGATCCATTCATGAGGGCGGCGAGTTGGGTTATTCGATCGTGCATGCGTATGGAGCGGCATTTGATAATCCGGATCTATTGGTTTGCTGCGTGGTGGGCGACGGAGAATCGGAGACTGGTCCGCTGGCTGGCAGCTGGCACGCGAACAAATTTCTGAATCCCGCGAGGGACGGCGCGGTGCTGCCGATTTTGCATTTGAACGGATACAAGATTGCGAATCCGACCATTCCCGGACGAATGACCGACGAGGATTTGACGCGGCTTTATACCGGTTACGGTTACAAACCGTATTTCATCGAAGGGCACGAGCCGGAGGTGATGCACCAGCGGATGGCGCACCTGCTGGATACGGTGGTCGACGAGATTCACGCGATCCAAAACGCGGCGCGGAGCGGGAAATCGTCGGGCATGCCCACTTGGCCGATGATTATTATGCGGACCCCTAAGGGATGGACAGGCCCGAAAGTGGTGGACGGAAAACCAGTGGAAGGAACCTGGCGGGCGCACCAGGTGCCTGTCACTGACTTCGCAACGAAGCCTGGGCATTTGAAAATCCTCGAAGACTGGATGAAAAGTTACAAGCCCGAGGAGCTTTTCGATGAGAACGGTAAATTAATCGCGGACCTTGCGGAACTTGCGCCGAAAGGCGACCGCCGGATGGGGGCGAATCCGCACGCGAACGGCGGTCTACTGCTGCGGGATTTGGCGATGCCGAATTTTTGCGATTACGCGGTTCCGATGGACAAGCCGGGCACTTCCATCGCGGAGGCTACGCGCGTTCTGGGAACTTTGCTGCGCGACGTAATGAGCGCGAACGCCGCGACGAAGAACTTTCGCGTGTGGGGGCCCGACGAGACCGCTTCGAACCGGCTGGATCCATTGTATGAAGTGACCGACAAGGTTTTCATGGAGCCGCTGCTTGCGACCGATGAGCATATTTCGACCACCGGGCGGGTGATGGAAGTCCTGAGCGAGCATATGTGCCAGGGCTGGCTGGAAGGCTATTTGCTGACGGGGCGGCATGGATTCTTTTCGTGCTACGAGGCGTTCATTCACATCGTGGATTCGATGTTCAATCAGCACGCGAAGTGGCTGAAGGTGACGCGCAATATTGCGTGGCGGCGGCCTATTGCGTCATTGAATTATTTGCTGACGTCGCACGTGTGGCGGCAGGACCACAACGGCTTCACGCACCAGGATCCGGGGTTCATTGACCACGTGGTGAACAAGAAAGCGGACGTGGTGCGCGTGTATTTGCCACCTGACGCGAATACTTTGCTCTCGGTGGCGGACCATTGCCTGCGCAGCCGCAATTACGTGAATGTGATTGTTGCGGGGAAGCAGCCGGCGCTGCAATATCTCGATATGAAATCGGCGATAGAGCATTGCACGGCGGGAATTGGAATCTGGGAGTGGGCGTGCACGGACCAGGGCGTGCCGCCGGACGTGGTGATGGCTTGCGCCGGGGACATTCCGACTCTGGAGACTCTCGCGGCAGTGGACTTGCTGCGACAACATTTCCCGGACATCAAGATTCGCGTGGTGAATGTGGTGGACCTGATGACGCTGCAAACGAAGTCTGAGCATCCGCATGGATTGCCGGACAGCGAATTCGATTCGATGTTCACGGCCGACAAGCCGGTGATTTTTGCTTACCACGGCTATCCTTCCCTGATTCACCGGCTCACCTACCGGCGGAAAAACCACAGTAACTTCCACGTCCACGGCTACAAGGAAGAAGGCACGACCACGACTCCTTTCGATATGACGGTGTTGAACGGGCTGGACCGGTTCGACCTGGCGGGCGACGCGGTGGATCGCGTGGCGCGCTTGCAGCCCATCAATGCACACTTCAAACAATTCGTGCGCGATAAATTGGTGGAACATAAGCAGTACATTCGCGAGTACGGCGAGGATATGCCGGAGATTCGCGATTGGAAGTGGCCGTACTAACCTCCGAAAATGAAAATTCTGGTGTTGAACTCGGGCTCGAGCTCGCAGAAGAGCTGTCTCTACGATATCGGTGACGCGCTGCCGGAGCGTGCGCCGGAGCCGGTGTGGCAGGCTAAGGCGGAGTGGAACGGCGACCGCGCCGAAGTGACGATTGAGACTGCCGGCGGCGGTAAGACGAAGGAGCAGAGGCCGGTCGCCTCACGCGAGAAATTCCTCGAATCGTTGCTTGAGAGTTTGTGGAGCGGGAAGACGCGCGTGTTGGCCGCGCCGTCGGAAATTAGCGTGGTGGGCCATCGCGTGGTGAACGGCGGGAAGGATTTTCGACAGCCCACTGTGATCGCTTCAGAAGTTAGGGCTGCGATCGGACGAATGTCCGCGTTTGCTCCGCTACATAATCGCGCTGAACTTGAGGGGATGGAGATTGTTGAGAAGCGGCTGGGCCACGTGCTGCAAGTCGCAGTGTTCGATACTGGATTCCACAGTCAACTTCCGGAGCCAGCGTACGTTTATCCCGGGCCGTACGATTGGCTGGAGAGAGGGATTCGTCGTTACGGCTTTCATGGAATCAATCATCAGTATTGCGCGGAGCGCGCGGCGCATTTGCTCGGGAAGGATTTGCGCTCGCTGAAACTGGTGACTTGCCACCTGGGGAATGGTTGTTCGCTCGCCGCGATTCAAGATGGCCACAGCGTGGATACGACGATGGGATTCACGCCGCTGGAAGGTTTGATGATGGGGACGCGGTCGGGGTCGGTGGATCCCGGGATTTTGACTTACTTGATGCGGCAGGGACATTTTACGGGCGAGCAGCTCGACGAATTATTGAACAAGAAATCGGGACTGCTGGGGATTTCGGGGACGTCGGGAGATATGCGCGAGATCGTCGCGTCCATGAAAGCGGGCGACGTGCGCGCGAAATTGGCGTTTGATATTTTCGTGCACCGGCTGCGCTCTGGGGTTGGAGCGATGATTGCGGTGCTGGGCGGGATGGACGCACTGATCTTCAGCGCGGGGATTGGCGAGAACTCGGCCGAGGTGCGCGCCGCGGCGTGCGCGAATTTTGGGTATTTGAAGCTGCAGCTCGATTCGGCGAAAAATGCGGAATCCTTGGTACAGGATCACGATATTTCGAGCGGCGAATCGGGCGTGCGCGTCCTGGTGATTCGTGCTGAGGAAGATTGGGCGATTGCTCAGGATTGCTGGAAGCTCACGGCTGAAAAAGTCGCCGGTAAGGCCAGCCCTGCCTAATTGAAAAGTCCTTCCCGTAGACGCTTCGTTCCTAAAACTGCCGCTGAGAATCGGCATAGGGGGAGCGGTCGCCCGCTCTCCCCTGCCACACCACCGTAGATGCGGGTCCGCGTACGGCGGTTCAGAGGGTTAGGCGTCGCCAGCGAATAGGCGAGGGAGACCAAGCGAGTCAAAGTAAGCGATGGGAAGCGCAAGAGCAAGGGCCGGGCTGTTCGCCAGATGCCAAGGGCCGTAGGGGCTACCCGCCGTTTGTGCGGCGAGGTCCCGACCGACCCCCAGATGACGTAGCTTCGCGTACCGGTGTTTCCCCCGCTTCCACTTCTTCCAGATCATGGATCGCAACCGCCGCCGTATCCATTGCTCCAGAGTTTTCAGCAGCGAAGGAGTCTGACAGTAGCCGAAGTAGCTCTTCCAGCCCCTCCAGTAGGCCGTAAGTTCCTTCCGCATCTGCTCCAGACTGATCCCTCTTGTCCGTCGCGTCCGTTCCCGAATTTTCTGCTTACCGCGCAGCAGAACCTTCGGCGCGATGCGCCGCTTGGGTTCCTTGTCTGCTGCGGAAGCTGAAACCCAAGAACTTCCGCTCTCCTGGTCGAGCCACCGCGCTCTTGGACTCGTTTACCTTGAGCTTGCGCCGTCGCGTGAGGAAGCAAGTGACACTCGTCATCACTCGCTGCCCCGCTCGTCGGCTGCGGACGTAAATGTTGCAGTCCTCCGCATACCGTACGAAGCGATGTTTGCGCCGTTCTAGCTCTCGGTCGAGTTCGTCGAGCACGATGTTCGACAGAAGCGGAGAGAGCGGTCCACCTTGCGCTGTTCCTTCTTCCGCCGGACTCCCCAGACCGTTCTCCAGCACACCCACTTTCAAGAACGCTCCGATCAGTCGGAGCACTCTCTTGTCGGTCACCCGCCGCGCGATCGCCGCCATCAGTTTGTCGTGATTGACTCGATCGAAGAACTTCTCAAGATCGAGGTCTACCACCCAGCGATGGCCTGCGGCGATGTATTGCTGCGCCTGGGCTACCGCTTGATGCCCCGAGCGTTTCGGCCGGAACCCGTGGCTGTGTTCGGAGAAGGTCGGGTCCCATCTGCGTTGCAGAACCTGCATCACCGCTTGCTGGATAAAGCGATCCCACACCGTCGGGATGCCAAGCTTTCGCACCCCGCCGTCCGGCTGCGGGATCTCCACCCTTCTGACCGGTTGTGGTTGGTAGGTTCCGTTCAACCGCTGTTCCCGTATGGAGGGCCCGTGCCGCTTCCAGGTAGCCCGAGAGCTCGCCGACTTTCCTGCCGTCGATTCCCGGACTTCCTTTGTTTGCTTGGACTCGCTTGTAAGCCTGCCAGCAGTTTTCCCGCTCGCAGATTTCTTCCCTCCACTGCCCGTGACTAGCCGGACGTTCGGTTTCGCATTTCGCCGTGAGCGATTCGCTCCCTTCCTGAGAAGCCTTCGGAGCTTCACTCCTCCCCTCCTCCGTGAAGGCCAGCACTAGCTGGTTCTTCGGCCGCTTGTCGCTCATCGAGTCCTGCGTCCTACTTGTCGCTCCCTGCTGTTTGGGCCTTCATCGCTTCGCGACTAGTACGCCCGCTGCTGACTGCCCCGCACGGTCAGAGTGAATCCCTTCACCCTCCGTCACGATTCCGTGACATGCAGTGGCTCTCCCAAGGTAAGTTCGACCGCCTTCCACGCACAACCGCCGGATTTACCACCAGTGCCTTGGATGGATGTGGGCTTCGCGATCATTTGCTCGCTCGCCCGGCACCGTAGGCCTCCAATCCAGTTCTTGTCCATCGGCTCGCGTGTTTGCTACACGCTTCTTTCAGACCTCGCCTCACGACTCGGCCCTTGCGCTTCGCTATCACTTCGCCTCCATCAGGCTGTGAAGAGGACTTTCACCTCCAAGCTATCGAGCATGCTCGGCACACCAAAAAAAAGGCCCGCCTTTTCGAGCGGGCCTTCACGTGAACTTGATGCTGACCACTTATGTCCTTTGTTATGCCGATTCCGTTGCCGACTTCGGCCAGTAGGGCCTGTCCGCATCGGCCAGGCGGCGATCCTCGTAGCGATCGTGGTGGCGCACCCATGCCATCGAGAACGACAAAGAGTCTTCATCGCGGCCCTTGGGGACCAAGTCGAGGTAGTTGTAGGTGTTCATGGCCGACTCGCCGCCACGAGCATACGCGGAATAGGTGTGGAAGATGTTGCCGTTTTCGTCCTTGTAGAAGACGCTGGTTCCCGGAGCTTCTTCGCTGGGAAACGGGCCAAGGGCGTAGTTGTAATCCACTTTGCCGGAGGCGATTTCTTCCTTGGTGAAGGCCACGTGATAGTCGCGATTGAAATCGTTGGCGTTTGAGGAAACCCACGGGAAGCGCCAGCCCATGCGTTTCTTGAAGGCGTCAATCTTCGGGTAAGGTGCGCGTGAAATCGCGGCGAATGAGACGTCGCGCTGAGCGAGATGCGGAAGTGCGCCGTCGGTGTGGTCCATATTGAAGGAGCAGCTGGGGCAGCCTTCCTGCCAATCGGGGCCGAACATGAAGTGGTAGATGATGAGCTGGCTTTTGCCGTCGAAGAGATCGGCGAGGCTGACTTTGCCGTGCGGGCCGTCGAAGACGTAGTTCTTTTCGACTTTCACCCAGGGAAGTTTGCGCCGTTCGGCGCTGACCGCGTCCTTCAGATGCGTGAGTTCCTTTTCTTTCTGCAGAAGTTCTTTGCGAGCGGCAAGCCACTCGGCTTGCGAAACGACTTTTGGATATTGTGGGATCGCTTTGCTACTGGCCATTTTGCTTCTCCTTTCCCTGATTCTGTTCAACTTCGTGGTTGGCGAGATTTTTGGTCCACAATTTTTTGACCGCCAGCGCCGCGACTCCCGTAGAGGAGACGGCGGCACCGGCGATCATTGCTGCGGCTGCGAGGCATGCTGGACACATAACTTCCTGCCTTTTGCTGGCTGCTCTGCCTTCACGGCAGGTCAGGCGTTGCTTAGGCCTTGGCTGCAGATGCGAACTGGGCGCGCATCTGCTCGCCCATTTTGCGCATCGCGGCGATTGCGCCGGGAGTACGGGCCTCGGACCACGTTTCGAAGCGGTGCGCGGCTTTCTCCACATTCGCGAGGAACAGCGGATTGGAGAACATTTTGCGGCCTTCCGCCATCGTGGGCTTCACGCGTTCCCAGACGCCGAAAAATTCGCCGCTGGTTTCGAAGAACAGATCTTCGTGAAGCAATCCGTAATTGAGGAGCGCGCAGGCTTGCTCCCAATAGCTGACCACCATCATGAAAGATGCACCCGTTTCCGTTCCCATGGGAGCGATCTTCATAGCTTGCTCCATGGTGTCCGCGAAAAAGTTTTTGAAGAACCACTGGCGCGCCTCACGCAGACGGGCTTCGCGGCGCTCTTCAAAAACCTGCAAGTGAAGCTGAGCTTGTTCAAACGTTGGCTTGGTTGACATTTTCTTTTCTCCTATTCGGTATTAGTTTTTTCTTGCACTCACTGTCCTGCGACTGACTTTACTGCTGCACCGCTCTCTCACTTGGCCCCCGGCTGTTTCTTCCGCTCTGACGGAAGACCGCAATCGCGGCGTGCCGAGAGACTGATGGCGCGTTGAAGCGCGCCACTACAGCTACAACGACACCGGCCCTACTGCACGCGCGGAGACTCGGCGCGTTTGCGGGTGCGCTCGAGAATCCAGTTCCAGCCAACGCCCATTTTTTCCCTTAATTCGTCAGGAAAGATCCCTAGGACGTTGTGGCGGAAAGTTATCAGCGTCACACCGTTCGTTTCGGATAGGCGATATTGCAGGTTGGAAACCGCCGCGAAGGACATGAACAGGGGGCCGTGGATCTCGAGGAGCGTCGGTCGCTTGATGGCCTGCACCACTCCCCAGAAGTGGCCGTTGTTGTTACCGAGGTCGCGGTACCACCGGCCGCCGGGCCAAGCTTCGATCTTCATCGGCAGCGGGTTCCCTTCCGGGGTTTCATTGTGCGGGCCCATTTGTTCGAGTAACGCCGCGAAGGTGGTATCCAGCGACGCGCGGACGCGTATTTCCTGATTGATGTTGATGGTCAGGCTGTCAGCCAGGGTTTCTGCGGTCTTGATCATTTTTCCTCCTGTGATGTTTTCTGCATGAATCCGTGCCGCAACTCGTTCTTGTTGTCATTCTTTTGGGTTGGGCTGCCCTTTCCCCGTAGCAATCAGGCTCCGCAGACTTTCGTTGATATAGGAGTCCCAGGCGCTAAAGCAGCCATCAAAGCATTCATTCTCAGGACCTAAGCCCACGTGGGTGAAGCGGACTTCGGTTTTATCGCCCTTCTTCGCGATCTCAAAAGTAATTTTCGTGCCGTTCCACTCGGTTTTGTCTTCGATGAAACTAAGGCTGCTGTCTAAAACGAGCCACACGACTTTTTTGCCAGGAATCAATTCTGTGACCCGGTGCCTGCTGTAATGGAAGTTTTTGTAACGGTAGGTAAACTCGCCGTTAAGTTTGTCGGTAGGTCCGTCAATCTGTCCGGACCACCATGCGCGAACATTATTGATGGCTGCGTAGGCTTCCGCCGGAGATTGGTCCACGGTAAATGACGCGCTCAGATTCTGATCCTTCTGCGTTATTGCGTTGCTCTGAGTCATGGTTTCTCCTTCTCGGTAGTTCGACGAAGCTCCTCGGATTTCGTCGCGGCTTCTTCGGCGCGTTCTTTCACGCTGATTAATTGGTGGCGCCAGAAACGCTCGAAAGTGGCGGCCCATTCGTGCAGGGGCCGGATCTTGTCGGCGTTCGTGCGATAGAAGATTTGGCGGCCTTCGCGGCGTACGTGAACCAAGCCAACGTCGCGCAGGACGCGCAAGTGTTTGGAGACGGAGGGCTGCTCGAGTCCCAGCTTGTCCACTATATCTCCGACGGGGCGCTCCTGGAGCGCCAAATAATTCAGGATCTCGCGACGCCGCGGTTCGGCGACGGCGTTGAAGGAGTCGGAAGTTGTGGCCGCTCTCGGCATGAGCAGAGAATACATTCCCATATAGGAATATGTCAAGCGAATTCTTGAGGGCGGGGAACTGGTTTGTCGGCGGCTCTCGGAGGGGAGCATGGATTCGCCTCAAGGGTTACAACGTCTTAGGAGTGAATAGGTTACGGCGTGCAGCGCGATCGTCCTGCGGCGTGCGTCTGTTGTAAGTCTTAGTACGACGGTGGCTTAGGTGAATCGTTCGCGGTCGGCGCATTTGCGGGAGCGGCTGCACCCGTCGGCGGTAGCGGAGCTGCGCCAGGAGCTGGCGGCACGGACAGCAGCGCGAGGTACGCGCGGCGGAACGCGGAGTGTTGCGTGCCGGGAGCGATGACGACGGCTTGGACGGTGTAGCGCCCGCCTTGTAATTTCGTGAGAGGCAGGCTGATGCGGAAGGTTGCGGTATCTTTTTTGGCGTCAACTTCAGCGGGTGCGAGCAGCGGCGTGGTGTTCACTTGCAAGCCGTTGCGAAAGAAAATTAATCCGGCGCGGAGGGTACTCGGGTCGAGTGTTTCTTTGTTTTCGAGTTTTGCCGGGTAATAAGCCTGGAAGAAAACGTAGAGCGTTTGATCCTGCATGAAGAGGCGCGTGACGCTGGGAACGATCGTTTCGCCATTGACGACGAGCGGCGAGCTGACGAGTTTCGCGCGAAGGCCCTGGCCTTTCGTCTGGACTTCGGCAGTTTTCTGCACCGGCACGAGCTGGCTCGAGAGCAGGACGGAGCTGAGAGTCATTTTGTCCGGCTGGGCGGCCGGAACGGAAAGATTTTGCTCGAATGTGCCAATTTTGCCGGACTCATTTTCGCGCGCGACAAATTTCAGGTGATAATTTCCCGGAGCGAGTACTACCCCGCCCTGATAAAGCAGGTTCTTCTTATTGATTTCCGCGAAACGCTGCGGATCGAGGTTCACCTGCGTCGTGTCGCGGAGTTGCGCGACGGCCTGGCCGGAGGGCACCGCGCGAACGTCCACGGCAAAATCAAACTGGGCCTGGCGGTGTCCGTGTTTTTCCGCCCACTCGAGAGCGCTGGCGGAAATTTTGGCGGCGACGGGGACGTACGTTTCGTCGTTGCTCAGGCGGAACATTCCGGTTTCGACTGCGACAGGCAGCTCGACGACGGGGTTATCGGAATTGACGGCGTCGGCTAACTGCTGATCGCGGTCTTCTTTTTCCAGGTGCTGAAAATCGCGCGGGGCGTAGTAGCCGTCGCGATAGCGGACGTGCGCGCCGGGAACGTTCACTTTCACGTGAATAGTGCGCCAGCGGCCGTCGCGTTTTACGTCGGCGCCGAGATTGTAGCCGACGAGATAGTAGCCGCCGTTATCCTGCTGGATTTTCGGGAAGGCGTCGCTGAGATCGCCGAGGTCGAAGAAGGCTTTTCCGCCGGTGTCGGTGGAGAGAGTGGCGAGCGTATCGCGGGAATCTTCGCGCTGATCGGTCTGGTGAAAGACGGACGCGCCGGTAAACATGGAATTTCCGGTGGAGGCGTTGGTGGTGGTGTCGCCGCCCGGCGGCGTTGCGAACAGGCCGCGCGAATCGAGCGAATAAATCGAGACATCCGCACGATTCGCGGCATCGGTGGCGGCGCGAAGTTGGGTGCGATTTTCTTCGCCGGTCTGGGTGATGCCTCCGGTGAATTCGACGAGCGCTTTTCGACCGGGAATGCCACCGAGGACGTTGGCGAGGCCTTCGACAGCAGCGAGTTTCTGATCGGTATTGAAGACGTTGAATTCGGTTTCGTCAGGGGTGAACGCTGCGCCGGTATATTCCTGGACGTCGTATTCACCATTTTCCGCGGCGGCATAGAGAGGATTGGAAAGATCGGTGGTGCTGTTTTCAGTTATTTGCGCGATGGCTTTTTCGAGGAGCGCGCGATCGTTGGTGAAATTCGCGAGAACAGTGAGCTTCGAGGAAAAAACGACGACAGCGACGACGTCGGCTTTAGTCAACTGCTGCTTGACGAATTTTTCGGCGGCGTCGTGCGCGCGGATGAGATCATCGGACTGCATGGACGTGAGGTCGAAGAAGAGGACGATCAAGCGGCGGTCGCGTAACTGGTCGCTTGCGGCTGCGGCAGAGGGCGTGTTCGGGCCTTCGTTATCCACCGGGACTACGATGGGCTTCGAGTCTACTGTTCCGGCGGATTCGACTTGCTCGATGTCTTCGTAGGAAAAGGTGGCGATCGTTTGCGCTTTGCCGTCGTCGGTGACGATGAATTGATCGGGGCGCAACCCCTTGATGGCTTTGCCGGACTTGTCGGTGACTTCGACGTCAATGCGGACTAGATCCGAGGTGGCGCGCAGAACCGGAGCGGGAGTTTGTTTGGAGGATTGGCGCGCGGAGCGCGGAGTAGAAGGCATCGGCACCGCGACCGGCGCAGATGGATTTGCAGCAGGAGGCGCGGGCGGATTGGCGGGCTGCGGTTGAGACTGCTGCGAGGGTTGTTGGGATTGCTGTTGCGTTTGGCCCAACGCCATTCCCGCGGCCAGCAATGCTACGAGAAACGAATTCGCGATTTTGTGTGCGACGTATTTCATCACCAATTAAACCTGGCCATCACGTCCATGGTGCGCATCGAACCCGCGCTTGTTACTCGTCCGAAGGACGATGAGCCGAGCGTGGTGGAAAGCCCCGAGAAACTCGGCGTATTCGAGAGGTTCTGAACTTCCCAGCGAATATCCAGATGATGGCGCTCTTGCGGGCCGAAGCGGAAGGATTTCGCGAGCGAAGCGTTCCAATTGAATGTGCAGGGGCCTTCGATTGCGCCGCGGCGCTCGTTGCCATATGTGTTAGCAGCAGGCGTGGTGAAAGCCGCGGTGTTGAAGTACGCGAGCGGTGAACCGCCGCAAATGCCCACGTTCGGGTCTCCTATTTGCTCTGCGCGCAGAGAAAAGCTTGCGCCGGTGCCATTATCCGCCGAAGTGCCGCCGAGGTAGGCGGTCACGGGCGTCCCCGTTTGCCACGTGACAATATTCTGGAGCCGCCAATTACTAAGGACGTGCACGGCCCAGCCATGGTTGCCGTAACGATGGTGTTCGCCGAATGGTAGTTCGTAAACGGAGAAGACGCGGACTTGATGGCGAACATCGAACGAGGATAGGCCGCGCTCGGCGGCGTAGTTGCCATCTTGCTGGACGACGATCGGAGTGCTGCCACCGATGGTGCTGGCGTTATCGAGCGCCTTGGCAAACGTGTAGTAGGCCTGGAAGGAGACGCCCTTCGTGAAGCGGTGGACGAGGCGGACCTGCAGCGCGTTGTAAATGGAATTTGCGCCGGATTGGTCGTAGTAAAAGCTATTGGCGTAAGGGATTTGGAATTGATTCTGCGTGTTCAAAGGGCTGGTGCCGAGAGGAGCGCGATTTGGCGCGCGCAGCAGGTCGAGGTTGGTGCCCTTCGTGCCGGTGTAGGTCAAATCCAAAATCCAGTTCTGGGAAAACGATGTTTCGGTGCCCAGAGTCCAGAGTTGCGCGTAGCCGTCGCGGTAGTTGGGGTTCACGCCACCTTTGTTGGTGATTGTGCTGATGCTGGGGAAGCCGTTTTGCAACGTGAGCACCTGAGTGCCGGACGTGATCAGATTTTCGGAGGTGGCGAAGGGCGGCTCGTATTCCAGATATTGCTGCGCGAGGGTGTTGTAGATGGCTTCGTTGTAAAAAATGGAGTAGCCGCCGCGGACGACGGTCTTGGGTTTGATGAATGGCGGCAGCCACGCAAAACCGATACGCGGTGCCCAATTGCTGTAATCGCCATGAACGAGCGCACGCGGAAAATTTCCGTTGAACATTCCAGTGGCGCCGGGAGTGACCACGTCCACTTGCGTGGCCGTGGAGTTCAGATCAAGATTGGCGATGCGATTGTATTTATCCACGGGCGGCGTGGCGGCTTCGTAGCGCAGCCCATACAGAAGCGTGAATTGCTTGTTCATGCGCCAGTCGTCTTGCGCGTAGGTGATGAAATCCCAACTGCGGAGGTAGATGTTAGGGCCGAATTGCACGGTGGTGCTGTACGGCAGGCCCAGAAGGAAATCGGCGAGTTCGTAGTAAGGCTCGGTGAGCGGAGTTACCGGCACGGGCTGACCGGTGGCGGAGAGCTGCGAAGTCATTACACCCGTAAAATTGAATAGGCCGCGCGGTTGCGGATTAGCTTCGGTGTTGAGTTGGATGCGGCGGATTTCGCCGCCGAACGTGAAGGTGTGCTTGCCGCGCACCCACTTCACGCTGTCCGCGAACCGCAGGGTTTGATTGCGCACGAGCGACGGTACCGGATCGTTGAGCGCCGAAAAGCTGGTGAAGCGGACGGCGGGGATGCCGAAGGTCAGCGGGTCGGGGGAAACGCCGTTGATCCCGAGATCGCCGGCGACGTCATTCGTGAAGGAATTGTCGCTAAGGATTTTTGTGCGGCTGCGGCTCCAATTGAGTTGCGTGCTCTCGACGACATGGGAACTCCAATTGTGCGAGAGGCCGAGCGTGACGGCCTGGCTCAGGGATGATTGCGTGCCGGCGGTATCCAGAAAATTGCCGAAGGTATTTTGACGCGTGGAATCGAGGTTGTAACCGCCGTTGAGGCTGAACTTGGCGTTGATGGTGTGCAGGACGTGGAGGTTCAGCCTGTCGTCATTCACCGGTACTGTCGTTTGGAGCAAGTAGTTTTGCACCGTGCCGGGGAGATTTGGCTGCGGATAAAACGCGAGAAGCCCCGCCGCGGCGGAATTGATCGTCGGAACCTGGCAGCCGTTGCCGAGCGGAGTGCGCGGTCCAGAGAAATTTGAGAATGGATCATAGAGCGTGATGCCGAGGCCGCAGAAATTGCCGGTGCGTTCGGCGGCAGTGGGCACGGTGGAGTACGTGTCCAGCGCGCTCGATTGAGTTTCGTGCTGGTAGTTCACGAAGAAATAAGTTTTGTCGCTGCCGTTGTAGATGTGCGGGATTTTCAGCGGGCCGCCCAGATTGCCGCCGAAGCGTTCGTCGTAGTGGCTGGGCTTGGGAACTTCGTTGCCCGTGATGGAATACGGCCTCGCATCGAACGCGGAACTTTCGTAACGATCGTAGAAACTGAAGCGGATGCGATTTACGGTTTGACGGCCGAGTCTTCCCCGCCCTCCTGCAAACATTCCGCCGCCACCACCGCCGCCGCGGCCTCCACCGCCAAAACCGCCCGCGCCACCTCCACCGCCGGCACCGCCGCCGGGCACGCCACCACCGGGACCGGGGCCGAACATTTGACCGCCCGCGCCACCGCGGCCTCCGCGACCACCTTGATCTCCAGGCGTGCCGGGGATCAAACCCTCTTGGCCAAAACCGCCGGGGCCGCTGCCCCCGGAGCTTTGGCCGACAGTTCCCTGCAGCAGAAAAGAGTCGGAAGTCGCATTCGAATTCGCGCCGCCTTGCAGCGCGGCTTCGGCCTGGGGTCCTTCATTTGCAGCGCCGCCATTCGCTTCGGCGGTTTGCGAATTGCTGCCTTCGCCGGTCAAGTCGGTCTGCTCGAAGCCGCCGCCCGCGAGGCCCTCGCGAAGTGCGTTGGCAACACCCGCTGGCACTTGACCGCGGCCGCCGGCGCCTCCTCCGCGGTACTGTCCGTTACTCAGCGCATTGTTGTTCTGTCCGTTGTTGTTGCCTGCGCCGTTGCCGCGGGGAGTGGGCCGGTTTGGGTTTGCCGCAGGCTTTCCGGGCGCAGCGGATAGTTCAGCTAGAGTTGCGACGCGCAACAAGATCGGAATCGCTCCCGGCGGAACGACCGGAACCTGGATTGTGAGCGACGTTTGCGTGAAGCCGAGCTGATTGGCTTCGATACGATACTGGCCGGGGGCAATCTGGGGAAATTCAAACTTGCCGGATTCGTCGGTCCAGCTGAGCCAAACTTTATGCGTCTCGTCGTTGACTAAGCGCACGGTGGCGCCGGGAACGGGCGTGCCTTCGGGGGTTTTGACGATCCCGGTGAGCGGCCCTGGCGGAGCCGCGGACTGCTGAGCTGCGATCGAATGCGCCGCTGGCAGGTTAAACAGAAGCAGCATGAAGAGCTGTACGTATAGTGGAGCACGCCGCGAGCTTCTTCGAACCGATGACCTCATGCGATTTGCCTGTGACAATTGGGCCTATTATCCACTCAACGCGTTTTGCTTGCCACATTCAAGGAAATCATCGCAATAGCATCGGCCGCGAAGGCTGCGGGTACTACTTTCGGCTTTTGGCGGCCCGGCTCGCTTCACGAAAAACGATATGGCAGTGACTCTTTCGAGTTTTGTGAAACGAGCCGGACCATCGCAAATCCTCAGCCGAAATTGGCTGGGGGTCGCCGGGGCCCGAGCACATCGGGCCGCGGGCACAGGTGATTCAGTTTTCCGGGCCGTACAGTTCCAGAAGTTATGTCGGTCGGGTGGCCGAGGCGTGCCGGAACCTCTTGAAACCCGTGCGCGATACAAGAAGATGGAACTTTGTGGTCTCGCCAACGGAATGTTGGAGGTAGAACCATCAGACAGGGGTGCGGCCAGCCGCTGATTTCCCCGTTCCGAACGAACTGCAACAGGCGCCAAGTTCATGTCCATCATGCAACGACCACTGCGAACACGTTCCACAAATGCTTCCCATCAGGCCACGCGGAAGTTCCGACCTTCGGTCGAATTTTATCTGGTGCTAATCGCGGGCTTTCTTGTGCTTGGCGCTGCGCCATTGCTGAGCCAGCAGGTCGGGCCGGCGACGACTCAACCGACCGGGCAAGCGACGGCGCAGCCGACGGGCCAGCAAGGGCCGCCCATCGCGTCGGAAGTGAAGATGGTGAAGATGCTGGCGACGGTGCGCGATAAGAAGGGCCAGCTCATCAACAATTTGACCAAGGCCGATTTCACGGTGGAGCAAGACGGCCACGCGCAGACGATTACCTATTTCGCGCAGGAATCGAATCAGCCGCTGACGCTGGGCTTGTTGGTGGATACCAGCATGAGCCAGCGGCGCGTGTTGGATCAGGAAAAGAACGCGAGCCACACATTTATCGAGCAAGTGCTGCGCGACGACAAGGACAAGGCGTTCGTGATCCACTTCGATCACGAAGTGGAACTACTGCAAGACCTCACTTCTTCGCGGCAGAAGCTGGAGGCTTCGCTCGACCAACTCGGCGCGCCGGAATTTTCGCAGACGCACGGCAGCGATCCAGACGCCGGCGGCGGGCAGGGTTCCTACGGACACCATGGTGGCGGGACGTTGCTCTATGACGCGGTGTACCTGGCATCGCACGATTTGATGCAAAAGCAGCAGGGACGCAAAGCGCTGATCGTGTTGACCGACGGAGTGGATCGCGGGAGCAAGGAATCGCTGCAAGACGCGATCGAGACGGCGCAGCGCGCGGACACGCTCGTGTATTCCATTTTATTTGCCGACAAAGAAGGTTACGACAACGGCGGCGGTTACGGCGGACCGCACATGGGCCACGGCGGCGGAATGGGCGGAGGCGGAATGGGCGGCGGAGGGCGGCACCGTTACCCGGAGGAATCGCGCCCGGACGGAAAAAAAGTTCTCGAGCAATTATCGAAGGAAACCGGAGGGCGGTTTTTCGAGGTCACCAAGAAACAATCGGTTGGCGATATTTACGACGCTATCAACGAAGAGCTGCGAAATCAGTATGGAATCGGCTACGTTCCGGGTAAAGCCGATGCCACGCCCGGATACCACAAAATTCAGCTCACCGTGAATCAGAAGGATTTGATCGTGCAGACGCGGGCTGGGTACTACCTCGACCGTTAGATTTTCGCCTCGCAGAATTCCTCGCGACAAACAGCGAATTCATTCCTCGCGCATCAAGATCGAAGGATCAATGGACATTGCTCGTTGGGCTGGGATCCAAGTGGCCACAAGGCCCAGAAACATCATCACTAAGACTACGCCGGCCAGCACCAGCGGGTCGCGCGGAGTGGCCTGAAAGACGATGACCGCAAGGACTCGGGTCGCGAGAAGTCCCAGGAGCAATCCTGCCACCGAGCCGAAGAGGAGTAATTTTACGGCTCGCCCCAGCGCTGCCTGCAAAACTTCCTTGCGCTGCGCGCCGAGCGCGATGCGGATTCCCAACTCGCGCTTGCGCTTGCTGACGGAGTACGTTGCCAAGCCAAAGATGCCGGTCACTGCCAGCATCGCACCCATCACGCCTAGCACGCCTAGCGACACAGTCGCGACACGCGATGCGAACAGGGCTGATTGCAGCGCTTCGGTCCAACTTTGCACGTCAGCGGGCAAACCGGCATCCAGACCGTGGAGCGTGGAGGTGATCGCCGAAGTCAGTTGCTGCGGATCGCGGTTCGAACGGACCACCATGCAGGTCTCGTTGGCGGGCGCTTGCAGGAGCGGGAAAAACATGGCGGGCTGCGGGTCTTCGTTGATGTTTTTGTGCTTGCCGTTTTCGACGACGCCGACGACTTGCACGCGGGCTCCGTCCGGCAATTTGAAATATCCGCCGAGCGCTTTGGCCGGCGAACCAAAGATCTTGGAGCCAAACTCGCGATTGACGACGGCGACGCGCGGCGATTTTTCATCGTCGTTCCACGAGAAGGCGCGGCCAGCCAACAAAGCCGTTCCGGCCGCGTGGAAGTACTCGGGAGAAACGCTATAGGTGACGACATCGGCGGCGGCGTGGGTGGGCCGCAGATCGGTGGTTCGGTCGGTGAAGACGATTGAATCGTTCCAGCGGCCCATGAGCGGCAGCGGATTGCTGATCGAGCCGACCGCCGTGACGCCTGGAATGTTTTCGAGCGCGTTGAGCATGCGCTTTTGCATCGTGGGCACGGCGTCGCCATGATAGCCGGCCATATTCAGGTCGGTATCTACGAGGAACGCGTTGCGCGGCTCAAAGCCGAAATTGCTATGCAGCGAGCGCGCGAGGCCGCGAACGGCTACCAGCGAAGAAGTGACCAGCACCGCGCAAATTGCGATCTGCACGCCAAGCAGGAGGTCGCGCGCCGTGCTGCGCGCGCCAATTGCGCGCGCAGCACCAGATTTGATCACGCCGTAGGGATCGGTGCGCAGCACTTGGCGCACCGGGACTGCGCCAAAGAGGAATCCGCTCGCGACGCTCAGGAGCAGAGCGACGGCGTAGACGTAGGCGTCCGGGTTTACTGGAACTATTACCGGTGCGCCGGGGAGCGGCTTCCACGCACCGAGCCATTGCAAGATCAACGCGCCGGCCCAGACTCCGACCGCACCTCCGATGAGCGAGATGAGGACTGCCTCGGTGAAAAGTTGCTGCAAAATGCGCGCGCGGCTGGAGCCGAGCGCGAGGCGCAGAGCGATCTCGCGGGAACGATCCGAGGCGCGGGCTGCAAAAAGGCTGCCGAGATTCGCGCAGGCGGCGAGCAGGATCAATCCGGCCAGCAGCATCAATCCCGTCATGAACGCGCGCACCGGACGACCCATGTAGTCGCCATAGAGGCTCGGCCGTGCGAGAGAAAAATTCATGTGGCCATCGTCCTTGGGATAGGTCTTCTCCAGGTACGCGCCAATTGAATTCAGATCGGCCACTGCCTGCGCGGGAGTGACTCCCGGCTTTAGGTGGCCCACCGTCATAAAGACCCAGTGGTTTCCGCGCGCATTTAGCACGTCGGGCCCGCCGCCTTCGATCTGTTCGCGGTCTACCATCGGCACGAAGAAATCGGGAAAGAGCATCACTATATTTCCGTGGAAACCGGGCGGCGCGACGCCGAGGATCGTGAAGGGATGCTTATTAAGCTGAACCGTGCGGCCGACGATGCTGCGATCGTCGTTGAAGTGAACGTGCCAGTAGGGGTGGCTCAGGACGATATAGGGCGCGCTGTTGGGGCCGTGTTCATCGGAAGCGTGAATGAAGCGGCCGAGATATGGTTGGATGTGCAGCACGTCGAAATAATTTCCGGTGACTTCGAGGACCCAGGCAGTGGTTGGAGTATCGCCGGCGTCCAAGCCAGCGGCCGCGACATTGAACCCCGCCAGACCATCGAAGCTGCGGTTGCGATCGCGCAGGTCGAGATAATCGGGGTAGGACTGCGATGGGTCGTCGCGGACGAGTTCGTCGCTGCCGCTGCGCTGGATGGTATAGAGACTTTCGGATTGCGGCAGATTCAGCGGCGGGCGGATTACCAGCGCGTTCATCATGCTGAAAGCGACGGCATTGGCGCCGATGCCCAGCGCGAGCGTGACGACAGCTACCGTCGTGAAACCGGGAGATTTGCGCAACATGCGGAAGGCGCAGACGACGTCACGGGCGAGAGAATCGAGGAATGCCCCGCCTGCGGCTTCGAGAGATTCTTCTTTGAAGCGCGCCTGGCCGCCGAATTCGAGGCGGGCGCGGCGTTCGGCTACGGCGCGGCTGACGCCGGAGCGCTCGAGATCGTCAGCCCGGTGTTGGATGTGGGACCGGAGCTCTTCTTCCATTTCGGCACTGAGGTGCGAACGGTGGAAGAGGGTCGAGAGGCGGAAGCGAAGCAAGTCGAGGAGTTTCATGCTTCCTCCGGTTGCGCGGCGAGCGCGGAACCGATCGCTGAGGCCAGACGATTCCAGTTTTCAGTTTCTTCGCGGAGGCGCTTGCGGCCAGCGGCGGTGAGTTCGTAAAACTTCGCGCGGCGATTATTTTCGGATGTGCCCCAATTGGCTTTCAGTAGGCCTTGCTTCACGAGGCGAAACAGGCCGGGATAGAGCGCGCCCTGTTCGATGAGCAGCGCGTTGCCGGAAATTTGTCCGATGCGGAGAAGGATGCCGTAGCCATGCAGCGGGCCGAGGGAAACGGCGCGGAGAATCAGAAGATCGAGCGTGCCGGGAAGAAGTTGGGCCTGGTCGGCCATTGGACCCTCCTAAGACGATTAGGAGGGTAACGCAGACACTCCTAAGCTGTCAAGGGGAGCGTTTGAGCCCGCTTCTTGCCGTGCTTGAGTGTTGCGGGGCAAGGCGTCAGGCCCACGCGCAAGTGCATGTGGCCGCGGAGGCTTGGCGCTGCGGACAGACTTACGCAAACACGATTCTTAGCGCTTGAGGATCGTGGGCGGTACTTTGGGATCAGGCTTGCTCAAGAAGGCGGATTCGCTGCGCGCCCAGATAGCCGGCAGGAAGCCTGCCACAACGGACGCCATGCCGATGTCGAATAGTATGGAATACACAAGACTCGGAGTGCGGACCTTGGCGCTGACTAGGTCGAGCAAAAATCCCGAGGCAATCAATGCAAACGCGAGCTTGAACCTTTTGCCGTTGTCACGAACTAGGTCGGCATCAACGCCTCTTGCAAGATCGCGTTGGCGCCGATTCGATCGCTGAAACAAACTGCTCATACGAGACTACGCTGACGGATGCTTCAGGATGCTCGCAAGATCCTGCAAGCGTTTTGCGTCGGCTGGAGACTTTGCGGTCGTAGCGTCTTTTTCAAGCGACGGCGCCATTTTTTCGAGTTTCGCGACTTTGCCCCTGCTCATGTGCGAAGTTTCTGCGGTTTGGATCGCGGTTCGCAGCGCTGCGATGCGCTCCGACGGCAAAGCTTGCGACCGTTCCAGCTGATCAATGTAGGCTTTCGCCACCACGAGCGTCGAAGGCCACACGAACTTCTGTTGATCCTGCACATTTAGATCAGCTACCTGAACGGATTTCGCGGCGTCAATTTCGTTCTGCGTGAGGAACTTCGTGGGTGTCAGTTCGAATACGTCCAAGCCGCGGGCGATTTCCGAGCCGTAGATGTAGCCGTTGTACCAATAGCCGGACCAATCGCCGCCGAGGACCAGAATCTTCGGATCAATCGGCCCGCGATCGAAGTAGGCGATTTCATACGGATGGGCCGCGTCGGTGAAATCCATCACCGAGATGCCGCCCTGGTACCAGGCTTGCGCTTCGATATCGCGTCCGGGGACGGGGACGAGCGAACCGTTGTGCGCGACGCAGTTTTCCGTGTCCGTTTGCGCGGCCGGCAGCTTGTAATAATCCGCGAAGGTCAGTTTGTCGTCGCTCAGGTGGAAGATGGCATCCGCACCCCAATGATTCGGGTCGTTCGGACGGCAGCGTGCGCCGAGTCCTCCGCCCCATTCGTCGGTGAACACCACTTTCGTGCCGTCGTTCGAGAACGTCGCTGAGTGCCAGTAGGAATAATTGGGATCGTTGACTGCGTCCACGCGCTTGGGATGCACCGGGTCCTTAATATCCAGCAGGATGCCGTTGCCCTCGCAGGCGCCCGCGGCCAGACCAATCGCGGTATACACCGTGATGTCATGGCACTGGTTCGTGTCCTCCGGCTTCTCGTTAGGTTTGGTCGCGTCGCGGCCATGGCTACCGCCGTTGTTGAGACCATTGATCGCGCCGGTCCGCGCGTCCATAAATACGCGAGGACTGGAGACAATCTTGGCATCCTGCGGCGCGGCAACGGGAACCTTGATCACGTCAATGCGGAAAAGCGCGGTATTCGGATCTTTGGCCGGAGCTTCATCTGAGCAGCCGGCTAATTCTTCCGACTGGCGGACGAAGGATGTGCCGGAGACGTAGATATAAACGTTGTCCTTGTCGTTCGGATCCACTACCAGTGTGTGGGTGTGCGAGCCGCGGCAGGTCTGCACGGCCGCTACTTGCTTGGGATTCTTGATGTCCGAAATGTCGAAGATTCTGACGCCGCGGAAGCGGTCCTTCTGCGCGGCCGGCATGGGGCGCTTGTGCGGTTGCCCGGCGGCCGGGGCAGGCGGAGGAGGCTCCGGAGGAAATCCTTCCGTGCCGCAATCGAGGCGCCCATTCGGCATTTCGACGGACATAAACATCAGGTTCTTGTACACCGACACATCACCTTGCCCGCCCGGACAGACCATCGAGGTCACCAGCGTGGTCTTGGCTGGGTCGGAGATGTCGAAAATATTCATCCCGTAAAAATTGCCCTGGAAGAGGTGATTGCCCTCAAACGCCATGTCTGAGTTCGAGAAAGCGAGCTGAGCAATCACCAGCTGGAACTCCTTCGGCATCTTGGATACCATGCCGCCACCGATGCCGAGCTGGGCGATCGTCTTCTGAACTTTTGGATCGTCCGGCTGATCGGTCCCGAGTTGAAACGCCTCGGGCTTCTTCAGCAGCAACAAGTGCTTCATGCCTTCGGACGCTTCGCCGGCGTCAAAAAGTCCTGGCGTCAACTTGTAGCGCGGATCGTTCGCGTTTGAGCCCATCATCCCCGGCGGCAACGGAGGAGCGGGAGATGGCGCAAACGGGTTGCGGTCCTCGTCCGGCGCCTTCGCGTCTGCCGGCGGCGCGGCCTGCGCGGGAGCGGCTGCTTGGGGCGCGGAACCGTCGGGCGCGGCGGCCTGCGCATAAATTCTGTTTGGACTGCAACACAACAAAAACGCGGCTGCCGCCACACCCGCAAAACGGAAAACCACACGCTGCACTGAGTTCATCATTGCTCCTTTGGCGATTCCTTGTTCAACATCGACTGCATAATCCGAATTTCGGCCCGTTGCCCGCTATCCACATCCGTCGCGAAGTTGAAAAGCTCGGCATCCTGCCCGGCGCCTGCGGTGTTGAATAACTCCTTCACCATGGTGAGCGCGCCATTGTGATGCTGGATCATGCCGACTAAAAATAGATGATCGAATTCGGCGCCCTTGGCGTCGCGCAGCGCGTCCATCTGCTCGGGCGTAAGCATTCCGGGCATCAGCGGCATCGGCTTGCCCGATTTGTCCATCTCCGGCATTCCGGACATGGCCATCGTCAGCGGTTCGCCGCGGGTCGCCAGCCACCGCTTCATGAAATTGATCTCGTCCGACTGCGAACGGCTGATGCGTTCGCCGAGAAGCCGCAAATCTTTATTTTCGGTGTGGGAGGGAATCCACGCGGTCATCACGACTGCCTGCTCGTGATGCATGATCATGCCCTGCATGAATTCCACGTCGGCCGAAGACGGAGGCGGGAGCGTGCCCTTCGTGGACGCCGGAAGCCGCTTCGTGGGCTGGCCCGGCGCGCCCGGTTGCACCACCACAGGCGCCGCAGCGGAATCCGATTGCTGCGCGCGTGCAGGTGACGCAAAGAGATTTACGGTAATGCCGGCGGTCAGGAGCGTGCCGAAAAACAGCGCGGTTAATTTGACTGAGTTGAAACCCTGCACAAACATGCGGCGGAAATCATAACGCTTCGCAGGGGTACGCGCCTAAATATTTTCACGGGCCCACGTATCGGAGTAAAGCTGCGTTCGGCCGCCTTCGAGAGTACTTCGATTATGACCGACGGCAACGACGGCGAGGGACGCCTCACCGGCACTCGACACCTCGTGGTTGACTGTGTGCAAGAGAGCGGACTCGGCTTGATACCAGTCGTTCCAATCGTGTCCGTGTACGCGAGCACGCGCTGAACCTACGCATAGTAACGCCCCGCATTTCGCCGGTTTTCCCTGAGGTGTAGTCTCCGCCATTGCCCCGGCGTTCGCTGTATGGACGAGTCGCCTCTCTTTCGCCAAAAACAAAGGGTATCCGTTCGACAATCAACCGACGGAGGGGAAAGGCAATGTTGAAACGGAAAAGTGCCGCTCTTACTGGGATTCTCGCGATGTTTTTAGGCGCTGCGGGCACCGCACGCGCCGATCAGGACAAGACCGATGTAGTCGAGCGCTTGCAGAGCGCCGGGCAGGTGCTGCACGAACTTGACAACGCGCCAGACAAAGGGATTCCGGACTCTGTATTCAGGAGTGCCAAGTGCGTCGGCGTGGTGCCCAGCATGATCAAAGGAGCATTTATTTTTGGCGGCAAGCACGGCCGCGGAGTTGCCACGTGCAAGCTTCCGGATGGGAGTTGGAGCGCTCCGGCGTTCTTCACGATCACAGGTGGCAGCTGGGGGCTGCAGTTCGGCGTCCAGGACGTCCAACTCGTGATCATGGTGATGACGGACGAAGGAATGCGTCACTTGCTCAACGCCAAGTTTCAGATTGGCGGGACGGCCTCCGTGTCGGCTGGGCCCGTCGGGCGCAACGCCGCTGCGGGCACCGACTGGAATTTAAATACGGAGTTTCTGACCTATTCGCGTTCGAAGGGAATCTTCGCCGGAATTGATCTGAGCGGCTCGGAAATCGAGCGGGACGGCGATTCGACGAAAGCGATGTACGGCGAGGATTACCCGTCGAGCAGAGTTCTCACGAGTAAGGTGCCGCCTCCGCAAGCGGCAGAGGTGTTCCTGGCAGCCGTTCACGACTCGGAAGTGCGTCACGAAAATCAGAACGCTGGCAACAGATAGCGCGCACGAAGTAATTAAAAGCGAGAGTCCCGTTCAAGGCGCTGCGGCCCGGCTTCCGAAGCGAGTGCGAGGCGGAGGCGGGACGCACCGTTTTCGGATGAGATACACGCCGGCCGTTTTATTTCGCACCCGAGCGGCTGATCAGCATGTCAATGAAGCGGCGGTTTTCTACTCCTACGGCTACGTGGACGTTGGGTTGAATCTTAATTAGGCCTACCGTATCCATATGATCTCCGCTGGGGACGTTTTTTTCGACTGAGCCGGTGCGGTTGGCGACGGTTTCGCCACGAGCGAATGCTCCGCCCGTTTCGACATCTACGCGCAGGAATTTTGTCTGCAGAAAAGTAGGATCGATTACGGCGCCGACGGCGAGTGCGTCGTGTACAGCGCCACCGCCGGCAGCTTCGCCGACCGAGATTTGATAGCGAGCGACAGTCGCGCAGAATTGCGCGATGGGTCCAGGTTGGGCTGCCAGTTTGTTGTCGTCGGCGACGAGGATGGCGGCTTTCTCGGTGACGTCGAGGCCTACCATGGTGAGAGGCCAGCCTGCGTTGAACACGATCGCAGCAGCTTCGGGATCCTGATAGATATTGTATTCGGCAGCGCCGTTGACGTTACCCCCAGAAATCGAGCCGCCCATCAGTACAACTCCCTTGACGAGACCGACGATGGAAGGATCTTTGCGTACGGCGAGAGCGACGTTGGTGAGCGGACCGATGGGGATGAGCACAAGCTCGCGCGGATATTTGTGTACAAGATCAATGATGAGGTCGGGACCGAAGCGTTTATCGCCCTGACATTTGCTGGGAGGAGTTTCCGCGCCGCCGAGGCCGTTCGCGCCATTCCAATAGGTGCCAGTGACGAGTGGCTGCAATAAAGGATGGTCCGCGCCTTTGGCTACGGGGATATCACAGCGTCCCGCGAGGGAGAGCACTTTCAGGGCGTCGTCGAATCCCATATCGGCGGTGACGTTTCCGGCGACGATGCTGATGCCCTTCACGTCGAGCTCGGGCGAATTCAGGGCGAGCAGTATTGCCAAGGCGTCGTCGGTGCCGGGGTCGGAGTCTATTACAACTTTTTGCGGAATGGAGTCAGCGAGCGGGGCCGCCGCGGAAATAAGGGCCCGATTGAAATCAGCAGGAGCCCGGCACACATCAGGGGAAAAATCGGGCGAGATA
>CAWDRJ010000027.1:0-105438 GCA_963804625.1 uncultured Acidobacteriota bacterium
CAAGCAACCGGGTCACCTGCCAGAACGCCTGTTCACGACAGTTGACTGTGGTTTGAGTATCTGCACGCGATGGATCGGCAGCGGCATTGCAGACTTTGTTTTTGCTTTCTTGTGCGCTAGTTTGTGAATCCTCGGCGCGAGCCGCTGCTGCGCTCGCAACAAAATTCGCTCCAACGAGGTCAATGTGAAAAGAGAACGCCTGACACAGATCGTCCTGGTGATCGTGGGGCTGTTCAATCTCTCCCTAATTTATTTTCTATATAAGGATCTGTGGCATTCCAGCTGGCTTTTGGTGCAGAAGAACGAGTGCGATCCGATGTTTCTGAGTTTTTTTATTCCGGTCGGCGTCTTTCTACTCATGGCCGCAAGGAGGCCATCGGAGCATCGCTCGATGATTGCTCTAGCGGCTTGATGGAACATCTCTCATGGCGTGGTGATGGCTATTCAAACCGTAGAAGCCCGGATGCACGGCGTCCACAGGGACTTTACCGACGTGGTCTTTTTCATTGTGATCGGAGCCGTCTTGTTAGCGCTTCTGCCAGCAAAAAGAGAGGCAGTGGCATCGAGCGTTGCGTGAACGAGATCAGAAACCCACACGCCGCGCGAATAATCGTTTCTTCTCCTTTTTTTTCACGGTTGTTAGTTAACAGAAGCCAAATGCGCGGTGTCTGTTGAGGCTAAGTCGGAGAAACAATGGCACGTAGATCGCGTGTACTGGGTGACCCGTCGAATCTGAACGAAGATGGGGCTCGGCTCCGTTTGGAATACCAAAGTGGTAGGATGAGGCAGGAAGGAATACGACGATGAATGACAAGATTGCGATGTTTCCGACGGCGCACCCTCCCAGGGCCGATGAAGATACCGCGGCAATTGCACAGGTGGTAGAGCAGGTTCCCGGCGAAGTTGAATTGGACAGGATCATCAAAGCTCAGGCATCTGGGCCACAGATCGCAAGGCGAATGGCGGATTTGGAGAATTCCGTGTGGTCGCTTGTTGGCACACTCCTGCTTTTGCCGGAAGCCACGCGGGACAAGATTGGCGCCACCGAAGCAATCGAGCAGGCACGATTACTCCTTCATCGCAGCATGGTGATGGACCATAACCTGGAGTTGCCGGAAGGAACGACAGAGTGACACGCGCGCTACGCTTAAAGCGGCGCGTCGGCCCTGATAGATTTGGACCTCTAACGGTGTGAGGCGTAAGTGGAAATAGGCCGATGGTTTCCGTCTTGCCGAGACCGTGGCCGGAGTTCAACCGGCCATTCCCCATCGGGATAAATGAAATGAACGGGTTGTCTGACGTGACAAACTCCATTCCTTTTGGCGCATTCCACAGCTGCCACGGTTTCTCAAGAATCACGCTCTTCATGATTTCCGTGGCGCTTACTAGGTCTTCCACAAAATTATTTCGCAGCGCCGTAGGGCAATCCATCATCGTTGCTAACTGCTTCAGTCGGTCCTTAACCATCTGAGTAGTAATAGGCGCTCCGTGCCGTTTGATGAAACGGTCCGTGGTTTCCGCAATCCACTCATCATCGTGGACCAGCTCAGCAAATTGTGCGTGCAGAGTTGCATACGTCTTCTGGCTCCGATTTCTTCTTTGTTTTGCTCGGCAAAACAACATCGAACCGTAGAATGCCAATGCGTTTCGCCTAGACGCAGAATGAATGTCGAAAAATTGAGTTGCGGTCAGCACCAGCGTATCCAGGCAGGCTTCTTCCAGCTTCTCCAGCCGCGTCTCTAGCGATTCGTCAAATGTCTCATCCGTCCGAACAAAGGCGAAGTATCCGTTTTCGGCGCCTTACACGGAAGTTGCTCTGTAATCGGGTTCTTCGCTCTTTTCGTACACCCACAGATGACTTTGTCCATTTCTGCGGTCGGGAGGATTGGCGAACCGTTCACGATAGAATTTTGGAATAATGTGCGAGCCAATCGGCATGGCTCATTTTAGCGCTTCAGAGCACCGTTTGCGCGTCCTGCGCCTTCATCAGAGGATGGGATGACAATGATTTCCGGTCTATAGTGCGAGGTGGGATCGGACTTGCAATTGCTGGGGCTTTGCTTCTTTATCTTCTTAGCGGCGGCGTTCGGGACGGGCACGGCTTGACGTCTGTCACCCCGAACTGCTACGGCAACGGCAAACCCCAGCTGGCGAGAGGTGTCTGATGCGCGAGCAAAGCCCAGCAACAACTATGCACCGTCGGGACGCAGTCAAACTCTCAGCGCTTGCCGCATTGATTGAACCGTCTGGAGTGCCCGGCGAGAGTCAAGCCACGCGAAGTGTACCCATGAAACCCGTATCATTGCCCGAACTACCGCCGAAGCCGTCGAAGGATGTCGCTGAGAAACTTTTTCCTGAGTTCGAGCAGACTGAGGTCCGCACAAGCGGAGCGACCATCCCTATTCTTCACAAGGGCGATGGACCGCCGGTGCTCCTTCTGCATGGATATCCCGAGACCCACGTTACCTGGCACAAAGTGGCGCCGAAACTCGCCGAGCAGTTCTCGGTCTACGTGCCCGATCTGCGAGGATACGGAGATTCGAGCCGCCCGACCGATGGGGACCGCCACATCAATTATTCGTTCCGCGCGATGGCGCTGGACCAGGTGGAGACGATGCGTCATTTTGGGCACGAGCGGTTCCTTGTGGGTGCCCACGATCGAGGTGCTCGCGTCGCGCATCGGTTGTGTCTGGACTTTCCCAAAAGCGTCAAGAAGGTTTGCCTCATGGACATCGCTCCGACGTTGACGATGTTTCAACAAACCAATCAGGAGTTCGCGACGAAGTACATGTGGTGGTTCTTCCTCATCCAAGCGGCGCCCCTGCCCGAACATTTCATTGGGCTCGATCCTCGGTACTATCTGGAAAAAGTCCTTAGCGGACTGAACAAGACGCCGGGATCCCTCACGCCTGAAGCAGTGAGCGAGTATCACCGCTGCTTCTGCTGCACATCGACGATTCATGCCACGTGCGAGGATTTCAGAGCGGCAGCGGATATCGATCTTGAGATGGATGAAGCGGACGAGCGTGCAGGCCGCAAAGTCGCGGCACCCGTTCACGCCCTATGGGGAGCAAAAGGAACTGTCGGGCCGTTGTGGGACGTCCTTGGGACGTGGCGGGCGAAAGCGAGTTCAATGGTTACCGGCCGCAGTCTCGATTGTGGCCATTTTCTGCAGGAAGAACGTCCGCAGGAAACGTTCGAGGAGCTGCAACAGTTCTTCGGCACTGTGTAATGTTAAATGCAATCCAAGAAACGGCTCGGCCGACATTCGTGTTGTCACGCAGCTTCGCGACGCCGCGCCGCGATGATTTTTTACAGGCCGAATTGAGTTAATCCCGCATGCTCTTGCGGGCGCGGGCCTTGCGGCCAGTGATAGAGTCGCTCGGAATCCTTGATGGGCAGATCGTTGATGCACGCGTAGCGATGATGGTTGAGTCCCTGCGCGTCGTATTCCCAATTTTCATTTCCGTAGGAGCGGTACCACTGGCCGGAATCGTCGTGCCATTCATAGGCGAAGCGCACGGCGATGCGGGCTTCGTCGAAAGCCCACAATTCCTTGATGAGCCGGTAGTCAAGCTCGTGGTTCCATTTGCGTGTGAGGAATTGGATGATTTGCTCGCGGCCGTTGATAAATTCCGCGCGGTTGCGCCAGTGGCTATCGATCGTGTAGCCCAGCGCGACGTGTTGGGGATCGCGCGAATTCCAAGAGTCTTCGGCTTTGCGCACTTTCTGCGCGGCCGTTTCGCGTGTGAAGGGCGGAACTAAACTTACTTGCGGTTGAGCGGTCATGGCTTTGCTCTCCTTTTCTTGTCGCCGGATTCGAGATTCATAGAAGCGCGGAGGCCAACAACCGCGCCTTTCGAGCCCCAGCATTGGTCGTATATCCGACAAAGTTTCGCGAAGTCAACCGCAAATCGCTGGGATCGGTCATTCACGCGCTTTACTACAGGTTTCATTGTTCCCCGCTACCCGCTTCTCCGTATGGTTCGCCGCTCACACAAACGCTATAAGAAACATCGTGATGCTGTCACGCCGTTAGCAATGCCCGCAGCAAGTTCGAGCGATCGGGCATTTGCATTACGAAATCGAGAAAGTGGATTTCGGTGCGTGATTCGCGCGATGTAGCGTTGCGGGAATTCGAAACGCGGGTGGTGGGACACCAGACTTACGCGTGCACGCAGCCAGGTGCGGCGCGTTTTTTATGCGCATGAATAAAAAGGAGATTGCAATGCAGATCAGAAAAGGATTGCTGGCAGCCGGAGCGTCACTGTTTTTTGCCGGCTCGTTGCTGGCCGGGCCGATTCAGCAGGATCAATCGCCCGCGCCGGACAATAGCAAGACGAATCAAGGAGACGCCAGCAAAGATGCAATGACGGCGCAGCAACAGAAAGCGAATCCGGCCGATCGCGAAACAACCAAGCAGATTCGCAGTTCGCTGACGAAAGACAAGTCGCTTTCCACCTACGCTCACAACATCAAGATCATCACGCGCGACGGCCACGTCACGCTGAAGGGTCCGGTCCGCTCGGAAGATGAAAAGGCCACGATCGCGGCGAAAGCGGAGGCGGTCGCGGGCGCCGGCAATGTGGACGATCAATTGACCATCGCACCTGCGAAACACGAGTAGAAAACGCCCCAAAAATCCAATTTCACGAACAGGAGACTCAAAAATGGAAAATAAGAAAACAGCAGTGTTCGGAATCTACACCATTCTGGCGGCCGCCGACACGGCGACTGACGCGCTGGTGAAATCAGGTTTCTCTCCTGCGTCCGTTTCGGCTTTGCTTCCGGATAATCTCGGCAACCGTCCTATCGCGACCGAAAAATCCACGAAGGCTCCGGAAGGCGCGGCAGCCGGGGCGGGTTCTGGAGCCGTGCTGGGCGGCGCGCTTGGTTTGTTGGTCGGCATGGGAACGCTCGCGATTCCGGGCGTGGGTCCGCTTATCGCAGCTGGTCCTATCATGGCGGGGCTCGCAGGATTGGGCGTGGGTGGAGCGGTTGGCGGGTTCACCGGCGCGCTGATCGGTATGGGCATTCCGGAATACGAAGCGAAGCGCTACGAGGGCCGTCTGCAAAAGGGCGGAATTCTTCTCTCGGTGCACTGCGATACCTCCGAGGAAATCAAGCACGCCAAGGAAATCTTGAAGAGAACCGGCGCGGAGGATATTTCGTCCACCGGCGAAGCGTCCTCTCCTTCTTCGACGAAGGTACGCACCGCGAATCCGTAATACCTGGTGCGGGCGCACAGGTCTCCGCGCCAGCTACCCGGTTCCAGACCAACAAGGCAGTCTTGCGCAGTGTGAGAGGAGCTTCTCGATGCTGCTACTGATTATCCTGCTGGTGCTTTTGTTTGCCGGAGGCGGCGGTTACTACGGCTATTCGCGATGGGGAGCCGGCGGCGGACTAGGAATCGTCGGCACGGTGCTGGTGATCGTGCTGGTTCTGTATCTTCTCGGCATGTTGCGCTGACTTTACTCCAGCGGCGGGGAGAGCGATGTTAAGGCTCTTCCCGCTTCCTCGACGCGCTTACTGCTGCGTTTCGGTTGAGCCAGCTGATGCCGGCGCCGATCAACGGAGCGCGTTCAAACAATTCCGACACAAACAGCCGGTCTCGAAAATCACCCAATTCTGCTCTCGCGGCGGCGACGAAGTAATCTGCGGCGCGCGCGATTCCACCACCCAACACGATGCGGTCGGGCACAAACGCTGCACTCACCCGACGCAACACGCTGCCCAGTTCCCCACCGAATTTCTCGAAGGCCTGCTGTGCTTCCTGGCGGTGCGACGCCGAGGAAGCGATTTCACACACCTGTAAACGTTTTCCAGTCAATTCCTCGAAGGTCCGCTGGATCGCGAGCGTGGAAACATAGTCTTCGACGATCCCGTCGCGATACGGCTGATTCCAGATCTCGCCGCCGGCGGGAACGCCCGGGCCTTCCACAACGACATTTCCATCCACCGCGAATGCAGAACCCACGCCGGTGCCGAGCGTGATCCCGATTGCGCGCTTTGCGCCAGACGCGCCTACCTGGTGCAGCTCGCCGATCAATGAGGCTGCCGCATCATTCAGGAAACGAATATCGTTCGGAGGGCAAGCGATGCGCCGGGAGAGCTCGCGGCGCAAGTCCATGCCGTAGAGAGATTGAAATTTGTGTCGCATCTGACTAATACCGTGTTCGTAATCAAAGGGACTCGGAATAGCGATGGAAATTCCGAGCGGCATAGCAGGCGCTGGAAGGATGGCGGCGACGAGCGATTCAAAAGTCTTGAAGAATGTTTCCGGTTCCGCGTCGGGAAGCAAGTGCTGCTCGCGAATCGCGCCGACGGTACCCGACTGCGGATCGAAAATGCTCGCGGCGATGTGGCTGCCACCCACATCGAAGACTAAGATTGGCGCGCTGCGAGTATCCAACGGATACTCCTCTTTGGTAACGATACCACTATCCGCGCACCTTGCTCCATGAAAACAGCCGAGCAACGGCGTCGTTGCAAATCACGATCGGGCGGGCCTGTTCGAGGCTGTTACGAAGCAAATTGGCCAGATGCTGCAACTTCTCGATCATTACTGAACAGAACACGCCATCCCATTAGTCAATCCTGCCGCAGCGAGCCGGGAAGGTAGGAACGCCGGTCGGAATGGCGTTCCCGCTCAGATAACAGCGGCAGATCCTAACGCATGCTAGTGTCTGGAGAATGCTGCAGATGGGCTTGGGTCCGAGCTTGTTTCGCGCTCCTTAAGGTCCATGCGTTCAATGAGACCGCTCGCGATGGTATAGACATGCTACACCTCGCTGTCAGAAATGACGTCGCCACTAAGGCTTTTCACGAGTTGATGGACTTTAACTTCGGTAATGCCGCCTTCCTGCTCGATGACCTCAAGTGGTTCCACGCGAGGATCGAACTCCTTCCACTGACGGGTCCAGTAGGCTCGAATCTCTTCTTTGCCGACGAAACGCCCGCCTTCCGAGCCTTGGGCCAGCTAACGTTTTCACACATGAGCGCCAGGGCGCTGTCTATATCCCGACGATTGAAGGCAGAGTATGCCTGAGCGATCAGTGTCTGTGTGTTCGCCATGAATCCTCCGGAGTTCACATGTCTACTTTACACATAGATGAACGAAATGATCCGGAGGTCGCTAACACAGGAGGCTACTCTACCTCTCCACCTGGCGTCTCATTAAGCCGGTGGGCAAGTATCCATAAAGAGCGTCGGGTGCTGGTTCGGCAGCCTGCGGCAGGAGCTGGCGTCACTCGCGCGGCTTGCGGATTATTTCGCAGCCGCACGAACGCCGGATTACCAATTCGGTGGGGAGCAATATTCGCTGGTTGACCGAACGCAAATCGGGACTGCCTGAACGGATCCAGTCCAGCAACATACGCGTAGCGCTGCGGCCGAGTTCCGCGGCCGGCTGGCGCACCGCCGTCAGCGGAACGCTCAACAATCCCGCCATTTCGAAATCGTCAAAGCCAATGATGGCGAGTTCATCCGGCACGCGGATGTTCTCGCGTTGCAGGGCCTGCAGAACGTTCACGGTGGTAACGCCGTTCAAGGAAAAAAGCGCAGTCGGCTTTTTTGCGCCGCGCAATTGCTTCAAAAGCCGGGGGACGAGGGCCGCTGGTTCGTCGGCAATCATCACTTCGGAGTGGAGCCCCGCCTCGAGCATGGCCTTTTCGTAGCCGTCGATTCTTTCAGCGATGGAATTGAACTGGCTGTCGTACCCCGCGCACAGGATACTGCGATGGCCATGCTCGACCAGATGATGCACGGCCTTCGCTGCACCTTGCGCGTTTTCGACCATCACTTCGCCCGCATCCAGGCCGGGAAATGTACGGTCCATCATGACCACGGGAATCCCTCTGGCGCGAACGTCTCGCAGTTGCCCGATGCTGTCCGGGCTGGTGGGAACGAGAACAACGCCAGCGATGTTCCGCGCCTTCATCATGGCCAGCTCGCGGGCCTCGCTGTCACTATCGCGCTCGGAAGCCAGAAGGAGCGTAACGTAGCGATGCTTGGCGGCAAATTGCTGCACCGCGTGGGCGCAAGTCGAGAAGAATCTATCTGCTAGGTCGGGGATAATCAGGCCGATGGTGTGGGAAGCCTGCCCCTTCAGCAGACGAGCTGCTTCGTTCGGTTCGTAGCCCAGCTTCCGGATCGCTGCGCGAACTCGCACGGCGGTGGCCGCGCTCACTAGGTTGCCGCCATTGATCACCCGGGAGACGGTCATCTTGCCGACGCCGCACTCGCGGGCGACGTCTTCAATCGTAGGCGGACTGGTAGCTTTCCTGACCATGCGGCCCCCTGGCGCGGCGCTGACGGCTTGACGCTCGAAAACCGGTAGCAAGCGAGGCGCGCCATCATAGCGCAAATCGGGGAACGCGCGCGCGTGCAACGGCACGAGAAAATGGCGCACGGAATCCAGATTGCGGCTCTGCTTGCGTGCTCACCGGAAGTCTCGCAGCCCCGGTTGCCAGCAGAGTGTCGCGCGGCCCGAATTCTCTGTTGACGATGGCGATTTGAGGCGGCTATAAGTTCGAGCGAGGAGGATGGGACCGATACCAATGCTTGTGCCCCGAGGCCGCGCGAGACGGCCGGTGCAGTCTGTTCGTAAATGGCGTCGCAATTTTCGCTTCATTAATTCCCTTCTGAGCTGCCGACGTTCGCTAAATTCATCGCCGAGTTCCCCTTTTCACTCTCGGGATTGCTACCATGGCTCCCGGCTGCCGAAAACGTGTAGGTGAAAAATGCCTGTTTTGAGAAGGACGGGGATGGTGCGATGAACACGAGACAAGTCGCTTGGCTTACCGCTCTAGTTTGCATTCTTCCGCTGGTTGTGCTCGCGCGAATGAAATCCGGCGCGCAAGACTCGGCGGCGGAAGGGCCCATCGGCATTTTCGAAGGCCATCAGGATATCGGCGCAGTGCTTCATCCGGGATCGGTGGAATATGACGAGGCGACCAAAACATACACCGTGAGCGGCAGCGGCGCGAATATTTGGCTGGGTTCCGACGAGTTTCATTTCGCGTGGAAGCAAGTTTCTGGAGACGTTGCGCTAACGGCGGATATCTCGTTTGCGGCCAGCAGTGGCGGAAACGAGCATCGCAAAGCTGTGCTGATGCTCCGGCAGACCTTGGACGCGGATTCGGCGTACGCCGACGTCGCGCTACACGGCGACGGGCTCGCGTCGCTGCAATATCGCGAGGAAAAAGGGACGGCGACGCACGAGATCCAGACGAGTGTGCGGGCGCCGCGTAGGCTGCAGATTGAAAAGCGCGGCGAGTATGTTTACGTGCTGCTCAGATCCGCAAGTGATGGCGACGTAGAGCCTTCGGGCGCGGCAATGCGGATTCCGTTCAATGGCAAATTTTACGTGGGCATTGGCGTCTGCGCGCACGACAAAGACGCAGTGGCGAAGGCCACATTCGCAAATGTGGATTTGCAACCGCTCGCAGCGCCCGCTGCCGGGGCGCCGACGACTCTTTACAGCGCGCTCGAGGTGATCAACGTCGCGTCAAGGGATCGCCGCGTGGTGTACCTCGCGCCGCAGCGTTTTGAGGCCCCGAACTGGATTCGCGACGGCAGCTCGTTCATCTTCAACCAGAAGGGCCGCATCTACCGGCTGCCGGTGACAGGTGGCGCACCGCAGGTGATTGATACCGGCTTTGCGATTCAGTGCAACAACGACCACGGCATCTCGCCCGATGCGACCGAACTGGCGATCAGCGACCAATCGCAGGAGCCGCACAGCTCGCTTGTGTATATTGTCCCGATCAGTGGCGGCGTGCCGCGGCGAATCACCAAGAATTCGCCGTCGTACTGGCATGGCTGGTCGCCGGACGGCAAGACGCTGGCATTCGTCGGCGAGCGCGACAGCAATTTCGACATCTATAGCATCCCCGTCAGCGGCGGCGAAGAGACGCGTTTGACCACCGCGGAAGGGCTGGATGACGGTCCGGAATATTCGCCGGACGGAAAATATATCTACTTCAATTCGGTGCGCACCGGGATCATGCAAATTTGGCGGATGCGTCCCGACGGCAGCGAGCAAACGCAAATCACGCACGACGAATTCAATAATTGGTTTCCGCATCTTTCGCCGGACGGAAAGTGGATGGTGATCCTCTCGTACGACAAGAGCGTCTCCGGACATCCGGAGAATAAGAACGTGATGCTGCGGCTGATGTCGCTCGACGACAATAAAATCACGCTTCTGGCAAAATTGTTTGGCGGCCAGGGAACGATCAATGTCCCGTCGTGGTCGCCGGACGGCAAGCAACTGGCGTTTGTGAGCTACGAGCTGTTGCCGGCGAAGTGAACTCGCGCGCTGCTTGAATCAGCCGTGCCGGCGCACGCAAAAATTTCGAACGGGAGACAACGACATTGTCCAAACATGGCCGTCGCGAATTTCTGAAGCTTTCGCTTGGAGGAGCAGGCGCGTTGGCCGCGGCAAAACTGGCGCGCGGCGGCGGTGCTGCTGCGGCGGCGCATCGTCCTCTCGGCGTGCAGCTTTACACCGTGCGCGACGCCGCCGAGCGCGATCTTCCGGGAGTGCTCGCGGCGGTGCGCAAGATCGGCTTCCGCGAAGTGGAGACGTACTGGAACGTCTACACGCATCCCGCCGCGGAATTGCGGCGCATGATCACCGATCACGGCCTGCGCGTACCCAGCGGCCATTTCGATTACGACGGCCTCGAGTCCAAGATTGATTACGCGAAAACTCTGGGTGTGCAGTACATGATCTGTCCCATGCTGCCGGAAAAAATGTGGAACGAGCTGGATGGCTACAAGCGCGCCGCCCAACAATTGAATGTCTGGGGCGAGAAAGTGCAGAAGGCCGGAATGCAGCTCGGTTTTCACAATCACAATTATGAATTCAAGCGCTTCGGCGGGACCACCGGCTTCGCAACTTTGATGAATGAGACGGATCCCAAACTGGTTTGCCTGGAAATGGATTGCTATTGGATCGTGGAAGCCGGTGGAGATCCGCTGAAAATGCTCGAGCGCTACAGCAACCGCATCAAAGAGCTGCACCTGAAAGACCGCAAGTCCGGGTTCCCCACTTCGCAAGTGAAGGACGCCGCAGCCGAGCATTTCACGGAAGTCGGCTCCGGGACAATTCATTGGAAGCCGATCCTGGCCGCCGCGGAAAAGCTCGGCATAAAACATTTCTACGTCGAGCGCGATTCCGGCGACCTCCCTCCGCTGGAGAGCCTGCGCATCAGCTTCGAATATCTCCAGCCATTGATGTAAAGACGCGATAGCCGATCCGTGATTCGTGACTTGTGACTCGTGACCCGCCTTCCGGCGAGGCAGGTTCGTGGCGCGCGGTTGTGATGTGAGATTTCTGGCGTTTGAAAACGCGTTTTTGTGTCGATTAGAACGGGGTGCGATCGTTTGTTTTGAGAGGTTTACGGGGTTTTCTAATATCTGCCATTGTCGATTAGAAACGTTGTTGCGGGCTGCTTTCGGCGGACGATTCGTGGTTGCGATTCGGCTTTGGTAGCTTGCGGAAACCTGTAAAAAATGACGATTAGACACGCTGTGAGTGGTGATTGGTGAGTAGTGATTGGTGACGCCTGATTCGTGACTTGTGATCTGTGTTCCGCGACCCGTGTCCCACCGTCTGATCGCCTGGGAGCGCCAATCTCCCGATTGGCGCCGTGACTCCTCCGCTGCAGGGGATTTCCCCACCTCGATGAGGGGCCGGGGAAAGCGGCTTTTCTTGCCGCGGTGGGTGGTTGTGTGGCAGTAGTCAACCCAGTGGGAGAGGGCGGCGCGGCGGTCAATGATAGTTTTGTCCCAGGATTTGGTCTGTTGTTCGATGCCTCTGCGATCGGTGCTTCGGACAATTCAGGGCGTGGAGGATGGGGAGTGGTGGCCGTTCCGGGGTGCGGCGTGGCGTCGCGGGATTGTGTCGCACCTACGGCGCTGGGGCTTGTTTTTGGGATTTACCCAGCGTTTACACGCTGGGCTAATTTCTGTCGCGCCGCTGGCGCTGGTTTTGTGGCGGACGGGAGTTGTGGGAGCGCGGCGCGGGCGCTGTGGTCAGCGAAAGTACGAAGAGAGATCCCTCGTCCCGCGAAAACAACCGGGACGCAGAATGCGCGCTGCCGTCGGGATGACAGATTAAAGTCACTTACAAGGCGGCGTGAACGACTGCCGCATTAGGGTCGGACTTCGCGGCGGTATTCCGTGGGTGTGGTTCCTACCAGGCGGCGGAAAACTTTTGTGAAGTGGGCCTGGTCCACGAAGCCTGTGCGGACGCTGGCTTCGAAGATGGTGATGGGGGAATTGCGCAACAACTGTTTGGCGCGGTGGATTCTTTGATCTAGGACGTAGCGGTGCGGGCTCACGCCGGTGCTTTGTTTGAAAAGACGGGCGAAATAGAAGAGATTCATGCCGGCTACGTCCGCGAGGGCGGAGAGCGAAAGGTTCTCGGCCAGGTTGTCGCCAATATAGCCGAGGACGCGATCCAGGCGCGGCGGCGGCATGCCACTGCGGCGCGATTCAATTCTGGGTGCAGCGGCCGAGTATTGCTGAGCGAGGTAAACGGCGAGCGCGGTGGCGAGCGACTCGGCGAAGAGTTTACCGTTGGGCGCGCCGAGTTTGACTTCGGCGTGCAGAGCCTTCAGTACGCGCGCGATCTGGGTGTCTTCGAAGGCAAATTTTTCGACAAGCTCAAGATTTTCGTCCGGAAGCGAATCGGCTAGCGAGCGCCGCAGAAACGCCGGCTCCATGGAAAGCACGATGCAGTCAGTCTGGTCGTGCTCGATCAGCGAGCGCTCCGGCCCCGGCGGAATCAAGTGCATGCCGCCGGTACGAATCACGGTGCGGTGAAGTTTTCGCCCACTGCGCCAATCGTGCCGCGCGGGGCTTCCCGTCTGAAGATGCAAGAGTACCGTGGGATTCACGCGTATCGGCGACTCGAGCGCGGGAACTGAATGCTCCTCCAGAAGAATGCCATCCCAAGCGAGGGACGCGCTGGACAGCACGGGCTGGTGCGGAACGATCGGAACGGACTCGCCGTCTTCTACCACTTCAATACGCTGCAGCGGACACAATGTAAAAACCTTGATTGGATTGTTCTTCGCCCAAAACGTTTATTGGATGTGCCGGGCGGGTTCCGGACGCCGAAAAAGCGCTGTAAAAACAATGTCAAGAATTGACCAACGAGAGCAAGAAAAGACAGAGGCGCGCGGGGATCGACAGCGTCTATTTGTGTGGGCGAATACAAGAGTCCGCGCGGGAGGAGGACACCAAAATTCCCGCTTGGGGAGATTTTTGCGCGAAATTGGATGTCGCACTAAGACCCATATTTTCAAGGAGCACCGCACGATGACGTTGTTGAATCAAGAAGATGCAAACGCAGTGCAAGGAGTTTCCGTGGAACGCCAGCCCAGGCACTTGGCGCTGGTGCGATTGGCGCGGGATTTATTCAACGGCCGGTATCGCGCCGGCGAAGTGGTGCAACTCTCAGACATCGAAGCGCAGTATGAGCTGGACCGCCGATCGGTGGTGAACGCTTTGGCAGAATTCCAGACACTGGGAATGGTTACGTTTTCGGGAAGGTTTTCGGCGATCGTCCATCCGCCGAACCCGAAGGAGATGCAAGAAGCGTATGAGATACGCGCGGCGCTCGAAGAGATCAGCGGGCGCAGCGCCGCGCCGACACTCAAGGGCGACACTGGCGAGTTGCAGCACGCGCTGGACGGAATGCGCGCGGCCGTGCGCAAACTGGATTTGGATGCGTACGCGGAGCACGACTTGCGATTCCATCGGCACATTCTGCAGGCGTCGCAGAACGACGTGCTTGTGCGCGTGTGGGATACGCTGGGATGCGACTTGCGCATTCGAGCGGCGATCGAGAAGGTGACGAAGAATCTGCCGGACGTGGTGGAGTCGCACCAGCCGATCATCGAAGCGCTCGACCGAGGACAAGGGCGGGAGGCAGGGGTGCTTTTGCGGAATCACGTGGAGACTTTCGTGGAGTTCCTCAGAAAGTCCGATTCAGCCGTTCACCGAGCGTTGCGGCAAGATTTGGAGAGCGCGAAGGACGTGCAAGAAGCGTTTTTCCCGCAGGACAACCAGGCGATCCCGGGTTTGTGTTGCGAGACGTTCTATAAGCCGGCGCAAAGCATCGGCGGGGATTACTACGATTTTCTGCCGTTGCAAGACGAGCGCTGGGGGATTGCGATCGGAGACGTATCGGGGAAAGGAATCGGCGCGGCATTGCTGATGGCCAGCCTGCAGGCTTCCCTGCGCGCGCAGGCGTTGCACGCGCACTCGGACCTTTCCGCACTGATTGCGGACGTGGACCGGCTGGTGTATGCGTCTTCTCCCGATCATTTATACGCGTCGCTTTTTTATGGCGAATACGATTCGGCGACGCGTGTATTGCGATACGTCAATGCGGGACACAATGCTCCGATGATCCTGCGCTGGAAAGGAAAAAAATGTGGCGTGTTTCGCCTGAAAGCGCTGGGGACGCCGGTGGGGCTCTTGAAAGGGTCGGAATTCAGTGCGAAATCATTTCAGATGCAAGTCGGCGATGTGTTCGTGGCGTATACGGACGGAATTACCGAAGCGGAGAATTCCGACGGCGAGCAGTGGGGGCACCGGCGGCTGGAGAATCTGCTGCGCGACTGCCGTAACGTCACTCCGAAAAAAATCACCAAGAGCATTCTCGATGAGCTGGGGAATTACTGCGCGGGACGTTCGCAAAAGGACGACATCACGCTGGTGGTTTTGCAGGTTCAGGCGTAGGAGCGGGTCGCGACCAGCAAAGTCAACGGCGGGGCGCAGCCCTCCCGCGGCCGATCCGCGACGTGATCAACCGCTGAGGATGCTCCCCAATAAAGATGGAGGTAACGGAACAATGGAAAAGTCACTTGTAGTGATCGTTCTCTTGTTCGCCGCGCTCGCTACTGGCGGACTGATCGTCAACTGTATGGTGTCCATTCCATTGCTGGACAGCTTGCCGCAGTGGGTGCTGTCTGCTATGCGCTCGTGATCGTGATTGGCGTGCCCACAAGTGTCCGGATCAACCATCAAATTGAGTCCTGGTCTATTCAGAATCCGCCGCGCGACTGGGCTCAGGTGCGCACGCGATGGATTCGGTTCCACATCATTCGAACTTTGTTCTCCGTTCCGGCATTCGCCGTTTACGCTCTTGCGGCGATGTCAACTCCCGGTCGATAACGAGCGGGCATCTGATTGCTGAGGCGATGAAACCGCCGCGGCGAGTCCACAGCCGGCGCCGGAACCGCCGCTGCAGGGCATGAGATGTTTGTTGACTGACTGGCCACTCTCTTATATGTTGGCCATGCAGGCTAGGGACAAGCGTAATGGCCAGACCGAGGAGCGAGGATAAACGGAACGCGATCATGGCAGCGGCGGCGCGTGTGATCGTCACTCATGGGTTGAGCGCGCCGACCGCGCTGATCGCTCAAGAAGCCGGCGTATCGAATGGCTCCCTCTTTACCTACTTCGAGACCAAAACTGAACTCTTCAATCAGCTCTATCTTGAATTGAAGGCCGCGATGGCGTCTGCTGCCCTGCAGGGACTTCCGACAAAGGCCAAGCTTCGTGAGCAGTTCTTCCACATCTGGTCGAACTGGATGGGCTGGGCGGTATCAAATCCTGAGAAACGACGCGCACTGGCGCAGCTCGGCGTTTCGGATGAGATCACGCCAGCGAGCCGTGCCGCAGGGCATAAGACCATGGCACGGATCGCCGAGTTGATGGAGCAGAGTCGCGCGGGCGGTCCCATGCGCAGCGCTCCGATGGGGTTTGTCGCCGCGATCATGAACTCGCTGGCGGAGGCAACGATGGATTTCATGGTCCAGGACCCAGCGAATGCAAAAAAGCACTGCAAGGCCGGGTTTGAAGCGCTGTGGCGCGTAATGGCGTGATTTTTTGAACGAATTGATGACTGACCAGACACACAATCAAGTGGAGAGAATTATGTCGAACAGTGTTTTGGAAAATCCCTCAGGTCGCAAGGCGTACATCATCACCGGCCCGACGTCGGGCATAGGTCGCCTCACGGCACTTGAACTGGCCAAGCACGGCACGGTCGTGCTCGTCGGCCGCAACCGGGGAAAGCTCGCGGAGGTGCAAAAAACTATCGAGCAGAAGGGCCAGGACGCGGTGCCGGTCGTGTGCGACTTATCGGATATTGCCAGCGTGCGGCGCGCGGCCGCGGAGATCGTGGCGCTGCGTCTTCCGATTGCCGGCCTGCTCAACAACGCGGGCATCTTCCCGATGCGCGCGACGAAGAAGACGGCTCAGGGATGGGATATGGCGTTCGCAACGAACCATCTCGGCCCGTTCGCGCTGACAGAGGCGCTGGTGCCGCATCTTCCCGACGGCGCGAATGTGGTCTTCGTATGCTCCGGCGTCGAAGACCCTGAGCGCAAGCCCGCCACGGCCGCCGGTTTTCGCGGCGGTCGGTATATTTCTGCGGAGGCGAGCGCGCGCGGCGAGTGGAAACCCGGCGGCTCGAAAATGCCGGGCGCGGACGCCTACGCCACGTCGAAGCAGTGCAATCTCGCCACGGTGATGACGTTCGCCCGTGAGATCCCACGGCTGCGCTTCAATGCGCTCGAACCGGGCTTCACTCCGAACACCGGCCTCGGGCGGGATGCCAATGCTTTCCTCCCCTTCCTGGCGAACTACCTTCTTCCGCTGCTCGCTCCCCACATCAAGTATTGGAGCACTCCGAAGCGAGCCGCGCGGGTGGCCACCGAAGTCTTGATCGATGCATCCGGCCAGACCGGGGTCTACTACGACGAGCGCGGCCACCCGATGAGCGGCTCCGCGCTCGTGCGCGACCCCAAGTTCACGGATCGCGTCGTCGCCGAGACGCGCGGCTTGTTATCAACGATCCAAAGCGAATCCCAAGAGCCGCGATTTGGACCGCGACTCAACAGCGACGAACAAGTAACTGCTTAACAGGAGCACAAAAATGTCAAACATCAAGATCGCCATCGTTACCGGAGGAAGCCGCGGCATTGGCCGCAATACCCTTGTGAGCCTTGCGCGGCGCGGAGTCCACACGATCTTTACCTATCACAGCCACCATGCGGACGCACTCGTTGCGGAGGTGAAGGATGTAGGTGCGAAAGCTATTGCCCTACAGCTGGATACTGGTGACATCGCTTCGTTCGATGCCTTTGTCAATAACGTGAAGGACGCGCTCTCGAGTCTTGGAGCTGCACGCTTCGACTTTCTTGTGAACAACGCTGGAAACAATCACCACAACATGCCGTTTGAGAAGGCTACCGAGGAAGAGCTCGACAGCATCTACAACGTCCATTTCAAAGGCGTTTTTTTTCTGACGCAGAAGCTTCTCCCCCTCATCAATGATAGCGGGCGCATCGTCAACATATCGCCGGCGCGGACTCGCGTCGCCTCAGCCGGAGGGGCGGTTTACGCTTCGATGAAGGGAGCAGTGGAGGTGCTGTCGAGGCATATGGCTTTGGAGTTGGGGCCGCGCAGGATTGCCGTCAATGTTGTTGCACCGGGCCCTGTTGCTACCGATTTCAGCGGTGGCATTGTTCGCGACAATCCGGCTGTGAATAAAAGGATCGCCGAGAATACAGCACTGGGCCGGGTAGGTGTTCCCGACGATCTCGGACCAATGATCGCCTCTCTGCTTTCGGAAGAAAGCCATTGGGTCAATGCGCAGCGCATCGAAGTCTCGGGAGGCGTGGCAATTTAGGCATCCGTGTCCTTCGCTTGAAGGGCATCTTCTAGAAACGAGATTGCTGCGCTCCCTTCCTGCGTCGGGGCTGGGAGGATGACGGATTAGAGAAAGTCCACCGCGACTGGCGAAGAGCCGGCGCGACGCCGGCGCTACAAACTGCGAAGTACGAAGAGAGATCCTTCGCCGCGCTCAGGATGACGGATTAAAGAAAGTGCATAGCCAAGAGTGGCTGTGCCATGCTCGCTCACGGCTTGGTCTTCTTCGACCACAATTCCAGGAAGAGCGCTACTGTGGCTGGGGCGTGGCCTGCGTAGTGGTTGTTGGCGTAGGCGTAGACTTTTCTGCCGCGGTGGGTGGTGGTGTAGCAGTAGTCTACCCAGTTCGAAAGTGCTGGGCGGCGGTCAATGATGGTTTTGCCCCAGGTCTTGGTTTGTTCTTCTATGGCTTTGCGGTCGCCTAGCCATCTTACGTAGGTGAAATCGGCGGTTACGGGGTCTAGTTTCTTGGTGAGTTCCTGGATGGTGGGCATCCAGGCCTGGTCAATCACGGCGAGGGCGACCTTGTGCTCGCGAAGAAGTTCGGTGAATTTGTCATCCAGCCAGTTTTTATTCCTGATTTCCAGGGCGAATTGAAAATCTTTGGGAAGTTTTTCGAGGAAGGGGCGAAGGCGCGCTTGGAATTCGGCTCCGGTTTTGAATTTTATGCGATTGAAATAGGGGAACTGGAGGAGCAGAGGACCGAGTTTATCGCCGAGATGTTCGGCGGCGGTCAGGAAGCCGTTCATTTCGGCGGCGCAATCGTCGAGACACTTTTCGTGTGTGATGACCTGCGGGACTTTCAGCGCGAAGACGAAGTTCGCGGGGGTTTTCTGCGCCCAGCCTTTGACGGTGGAGACGGCAGGAGTGCGGTAGAAGGTGGAGTCCACCTCGACGGTGTCGAATTTGGTGGAGTAGAACGCGAGGAAGTCGCGGGGTTGCATGCCGGCGGGGTAGAAGGAGCCTTCCCAGCCCGCGGCGGTGAAGGCGGAGGTGCCGACGCGGATGGAGGTGGTTGATGGCATGGGCGAGAGAGTAGCGGATTTTGGAGTGATGGCGCAATTAAGATGGGGCGTGGAGGGCGGGGAGTGGTTGTCGCCCGAGGTTGCGGCGCGCCGTCGCGGGATCGTGTCGCACGTACGGCGCTCGGGACTGTTTTTGGACTTTTCCCAGGGTTGACACGCTGGGCTAATGTCTGCCGCGCCTCTGGCGCTGAGTTGCGGCGAGTGTCACGCATCGCATAGACAACACGGAAAGGCGAAGAGAGATCCTTCGCTGCGCTCAGGATGGCGGATTACAGAGGTAGCGCAAACCCTTCGAACCGCCACGGAAGGCTCTCGCTTCGCTAACGGACTCACGGCACGTTCACCGCATTCAGCGTAAACAAGCAAGTTGAATTGTCCTTCTTACAGTTCAACGATTTCCTTTCGCTGGTTACAGCCTTTCGGGTATGGGCACGGTGCGCGCGAGCGGTTAGCCTTCATGGATTATTCCTCGATGTGGGGCCATCTCAGCACTTCGACGAAATCTTGGCGTGGAGGAAAAGTTCTTATGGAGCAATCCGTGGTGGATGATTCGAGCGCGTCGGGGGTCTCGTGGGCGGCGGTGATTGCGGGGGCGTCTGTGGCTGCGGCGTTGTCATTGATATTGCTGGCGCTGGGCACAGGGATTGGATTTTCCGCAATGTCGCCGTGGGCGAATGCCGGGGCATCGGCGACGGCGATCAGCGCAGGAGCGATCATCTGGTTCGTGATGATGGAAATTATTTCCTCGTCCATGGGCGGGTATTTGGCGGGGCGGCTGCGCGTGAAATGGTCCCGAGTGCACACGCACGAAGTGTATTTTCGCGATACGACGCACGGATTTCTGGTGTGGGCGGTAGGTGTGGTGATTACCGCGGCGTTTTTGGCGTCGGCAGCGGCGGCGGTGGCGGGAGGAGCGGCGCGCGGCAGAGCGATGATGGCGGAGAGTTCCAGCGGCGCCGAAATGGCGCGAGAGAATGCGGGGCCGAGCGCGTATTTCGTGGACATACTCCTGCGGCCGAGCGCGATTTCTGCGACGGACGACAGCGCCGCGATGCGCGGCGAAGTTGCGTTAATTTTCGCGAACGCGATTCGGCAAGGGAGTTTGCCGCCGGGAGACAAAACGTTTCTGGGGCGCGTGGTGGCGGCGCGCACGGGCGTGAGCGAGCCGGAGGCCGAACGGAGAGTGGAGGAGGTTTTCGCGCAGGCGCGTGAAGCCGCCGACAAGGCTCGCAAAGCGGTGGCGCACACGATGTACTGGACGTTCTTGGCGCTGCTGGTGGGCGCATTTTGCGCCAGCTGGGCCGCGACGATCGGCGGCCGGCAGCGCGACCGTGTCGTAGCGGTGTGACGCGAACCGACGCGGATTTCACGAAGGGAGAATTTAGATGCGATCCATTTTGTTGTTGCTGTTGGGAGTGCCGATTCCTTTCATTATTTTGATTGGATTGTTCAGCCATTTCTGATTTTGCCGACGACGGCGGGGCATGGCGGCGGCTAGAGCGAGGCGCGGCCTGTGGCGGTTCTGTAGGTGTAGGTGATTTGCGCCATGGATTGCGCGAACTGGATGGCTTGGGCCGTGGTGATGGTGGCTGGGAGCTTTAGCAAGCCGGAGCCCGCGAGATTCGTGATCATGGTGGCTATGCCGGAATTTGCTTGGGTCCAGTTCACCGTGCCGCTGGTCGTTGCACTGATTACGTAGGAATCAATCACGCGGAGCATGGTGCCGGGGGAGAGCAGGATGCCGTTGTTGGCGTTCATGGCGCTGACGAGATCGAGCGAAAACCATTTGAGGTCTTGCGAATCGGTGTCGGCGGGGACGGTGATGAAGTTGCTGGCGATTCCGGCGTCCACGATGGAATTCATTGCAGCGGTTTGCGCGGCGGCGTTGGCGGAGCCGTCGGAGTTGGTGGGTGGAAGCGCGTCGGCAACGGCGCTGGCGAGCGCGACGACGGCGAGCGACGTGGGCTGAGTTTGAACGATTTTCGAGACGGACACGCCATATTGCTTGAATTGCGCCATGGTCATGCCGTATTGCAGAGTGACCAGATTGGTGCGGACGGCGTTGCCGACGAAACATTCGACGGCGGCGTTTTGCCCCGAGGCGCAGGATTGCGCGCGAGCGGCCGGTGCGACGATTGCGGCAGAAGTTGCGGCGAGACACACCCCTAGGCGTAGGGATTTACGGATAGTCATTTGGAAGACTCCTTAAACGAGATCTGTAGGCGCGCAACTCCACGGGGTTGCGTCCGTGGAATTTGTAGCGGCTGGGCGATTCCGCAACGCGAGGCGATGATGCTACGGGCGGGATGGAGGCGGCAACTGTCCAGGGGAACAGTTTGAGGCCAGCGTAATTTTGCGCAGCGTGGATTTCTGAGTTTTTGGGCGGCTGCGGAGATTTTTTGTCGCGCATGCGCGATTTTCGTTGGAAAAGTTGACAGCGGCGGCTGCGTGGGTCAACACTGGCCGTGACGAGCGATGGAAACGAACGCGCGACGACTTAGCACGCATCAGAAGGCGGTGCTCATACAGGTGCTGCTGACGTTTCCCGAGCAGCGGGTGAACGTCTGCTACCAGCGAGCGGCAACTGACGCGTTCGATTACGCGCAGGATTTTTTGACGATCTTCAAGGTGATTGGGTGGGACGTCGAAGAAGGTGTGCCATCGGAGAATTGGAACGGCGAGACGGCGGGATTGTCGCTGGTGGTGGCGTCGCCGGACAGGCTGCCGGTTGGGGCCGAGGCGCTGCGGGATGTTTTGCGGATTTACGGGATTGAGGTGGCGACGATTTGCGATCCGGAATGCGGAGTGAGCGCGGGTGGATTTATTTTTAATGTGGGTGCGCGCGATGCGCAGAATGCGGTGCGGGCCGCGGATGGCGCGGCGTAGAACGCAGTGATTGCCGGGGCTGAACGCCAATCGGGAGATTGGCGGTCCCAGGCGGCGTGCCGCCGGTTACTAATGCGTTGAGATTTTTGCAGTGGGCTTGACTTGGCGCACGGCTGAGTCAAACTGGAATCCCTTCCTTATTGCTCCACTGATCCAAGACTGCCCTCTCCGGTCTAGCTTTGGCGTGATCGTTTGTCTGTTCATCGCCACGAGGGCCGACCGACGGGGCGAGCTCGCGAATTTTTGTTTGCGAAGGGTTTTCGCGCGGCTACCGTCGTTTCAGCAGCAGAGGAGGCGTTGTGGTTTCGTCTGCGCACATCATGATGGGTTCGTACGACTACTTGCTGGTGACGTTAACGGTGTTGATTGCGGTGCTGGCTTCGTATTCGGCGCTGGATCTGGCGGGCAGAGTGACGGCGGCCCATGGGGTGGCGCGCGCGGTGTGGTTGACCGGAGGCGCGGCGGCGATGGGCTCGGGAATTTGGTCCATGCACTACGTGGGGATGCTGGCGTTCCGACTGCCGGTTCCGGTGCAATACGACTGGCCGACGGTGCTGCTATCGCTGCTCGCGGCGATGTTGGCTTCGGCGATTGCTTTGTTCGTGGCGAGCCGGACGACGATGGGATTCGCGCGCGCGGCGATCGGCAGCGTTTTTATGGGCGGCGCGATCGCGGGAATGCACTATATCGGAATGGCGGCGATGCACTTGCCAGTGATGTGCAGATATTCGGCGGCGATCGTGGCGGTGTCCGTGGCCTTGGCAATCGTAATTTCGTTTGTGGCGCTGCTTTTGACTTTCCATTTTTGCGGGGAGACCACTTCGGGAGGATGGCGGAAAGCGCTTCGCGCGGTGGTGATGGGCGCGGCGATTCCGGTGATGCACTACACGGGAATGGCGGCGGCAAGATTCACGGCGACGCCAGGAGTCTATGGGGATTTGTCGCACGACACTGAGCATTTCGACGCTGGGGTTGGCGGGGATTGTGGTGGTCACATTTATTCTGTTGGGCTTCACGATGTTGACGTCGCTGCTGGACCGGCGGTTTTCCGCGCAAACGGAGCAGAGTAACAAGCTAGTCGCGCTACTCCTGGAATCGGCGCCGCAAGCGACCTACGGAGTGGACTCGGAGGGAGTGTGCACCTTTTGCAACCGGAAATTCCTGGAGCTGCTTGGATACGAATCGGCAACGGATATCGAGGGCAAGAAATTGCACGGCATGATTCACCACACCAAAGCGGACGGCAGCGCTTATCCCGCGGAAGAATGCCACGCGTTTGAAGCGTTTCGGACAGGACACGGGACGCACGCCGACGGTGAATTGATGTGGCGCAAGGATGGAACGAGTTTTCCGTCGGAGTATTGGTCTCATCCGGTACATCGTGACGGTAAGGCAATCGGGTCAGTGGTGACGTTCGTGGATATCAGCGAGCGGATGCGGGTGCAGGCAGCATTGCGTGAAAGCGAAGAGCGCTTCCGAGCAGTTTTCGACGGAGCTTCCATTGGGATCGCGATCGCCGAGTTGGCCGGGGGCAAGTTGTCAGTGAACCGCGCGTATCAGCAGATGCTAGGGTGCAGCGCGGAAGAGATGCAGGACGTGCGAGTCTTTGACGATCTAACGCATCCCGGGGATCGCTGGCCGGACCAAAAGAAATTCCAGAAAATGCTGGACGGCGAGTGCGAGCACCTGCGCATGGAGAAGCGGTACGCTTTGCGGGACGGGCGGATGGTGTGGGCGAACGTGGAGCTTTCGATGCTGAAGAACGCAGCGGGCGAAGCGCACTTCGTGCTGGGTACGGCCGTTGACGTAACGTAGCAAAAACGCGCGCAGGATGCGTTGCAAGAAGCGAAGCGCGCGGCGGAAGCGGCGAACGAGGCGAAGAGCGCGTTCCTCGCGACGATGAGCCACGAAATTCGCACTCCGATGAACGGGATATTGGGGATGACGGAACTGGTGCTGGATACGGAACTGACTGGCGAACAGCGCGAACATCTGGGACTGGTGCGTATCTCGGCTGAATCGCTGCTGGCGATCATCAACGACATTCTGGACTTTTCGAAAATCGAAGCGGGCAAGATGGAAATCGAAGCGATTCCGTTTGATTTGCGGGAGTGCCTGGGCGAGACGATGAAATCGCTGAGCATTCGCGCGGATCAGAAGGGGCTGGAACTGGTTTATGAAGTGCAGCCCAACGTGGCGGAATCGGTGATCGGCGACCCGGGAGGGGTTCGCCAGGTGCTGATCAACCTGGTGGGAAATGCGCTGAAGTTCACGGACCACGGCGAAGTGTTCATCAGCGTGTGCGAGGAATCCCCCGAGCAGGACGCGACGACGCTGCATTTTATGGTGCGAGACACGGGCGCGGGCATCCCCAAGGAACAGCAAGAAAAAATCTTTCAGGCATTTTCACAAGCCGATGGTTCGATGACACGCAAATATGGCGGCAGGGGGTTGGGGCTGACGATCTGCACGCGGCTGGTGGGGATGATGGGCGGGAAAGTGTGGGTGGAAAGCGAAGTCGGGAAAGGCAGCACGTTTCACTTTACGGTGCGCTTGGGCGTGCAGCAGGCGTCTGTCCGCCGGCCAGCAGCGCTGCAACCGGCACAATTGCGCGATCTGAAGGTGCTGATCGTGGACGACAACTATACCAACCGCAAGGTGCTGAACGGGATACTACTGCGCTGGGACATGAATCCCACGGCAGTGGACGAAGGCGCATCGGCATTGCAAGCGCTGGAAATCGCGAAGGCTACGGGGCGCCCGTTTTCTCTGGTGTTGCTGGATGGCCAGATGCCTGGAATGGACGGATTCATGCTGGCGGAGCGGGTGAATAAGGAGCCAGGCCTAGTGGCCGCGTCCATCATGATGCGGACCTCCGCGGGACATCTGGGGGACGCCGCGCGCTGCCGAAGCCTGGGAATTTCCGCGTATTTGATGAAGCCGGTGCGGCAGGGCGAGCTGCTGGAAGCGCTCGCCAGTGTACTGGAGAACCGGCCGCGCGAGAAAGCCGTGCTGGTGACGCGGCACACGCTGCGCGAGGACCGGAAACGCGCACGCATTCTGCTGGTGGAAGACAATGGGGTGAACCAGACACTGGCGATGCGGCTGCTCGAAAAACGGGGATATGTCGTTGCCGTGACGGGCAACGGCCGCGCAGCAATGGATCGCCTGGCGCAGGAAGAATTTGACCTGGAGCTGATGGACGTGCAAATGCCGGAGATGGACGGCTTCGAGGCGACTGGGGCGATTCGCGAGGGTGAAAAAATGAGCGGGCGGCACCTCCCGATCGTGGCGATGACCGCGAACGCGCTGAAGGGCGATCAGGAGCGCTGCCTTGTGGCGGGGATGGACGCGTACGTTTCGAAACCGATTCGCACGAATGAGCCGTATGCGACGCTGGAAATGATTCTGAACGGGACCGCGCTGCCGTCGGTGGCGGAAGAGCACGAAAAATTGGCGCAGTAGGCGCGCATTCGGCTGGCTAGTTACTTTGTGGCGAAGTCTTCGGCAGCGGCAGCGAAGATTGCGCGAAGACATAGCGCCATCCCGTGGGAGTGCGCACGTAGGTGTCGCTGAACCAGGCGGTGTAATCGAAGGGCTTGCCTGCATCGGTGCCTTTTTCCCAGAGCTTCGCGGTGATTACGGCGGTATCACCCCAGACGCGGACAGTTTGCTGCGTGTCTTCCTGATGTTCGTAGACGATGCGGCCGCTGCGGGCTTCTTCGACCAAGTCGGATTTAGTGTAGGTCTTGCCGGAGCCGATGACGAGCGCGTAATCGTCGGCGAGGAGGCGGGCCATGGTGGCGAAGTCGTTGATTTTTACTGCGGCTTGGTATTCGGTGTCGAGCGCGGCTACGGCTTTTTGGTCGTCGGTGGTGGAGGCGTTCGCGCCGCTGGCGGGATTGGCGGTGTTCGTAGGATCGTGCGGACGAAAAATCAGATCGAAGAGAGGCTTCCAGGTGGCGCCGTTGTCGGTAGAAGTGACCGCGGTTTCGCGGACGCCGCCAGCTGCGGGATCGGGTTTCCACGTGCCACGAATGATCGGATGAATTGGCGTGAAGTAATCGGTGCCGCTTAGGACCATTTCGCCATTTTGGAATTGACCTTCGATTACGAGAAGTTTCCCGCGATTGGTGACCCAGCTTTGATGCCAGAGTTTTCGGGTTGAGTCGTAGATGCTGAAGCTCTGGCCTTCCCCGCCGTTCACGCCCTGATAATTTTCTTTCAGCACGCAGTCGTTGAGGAGGCGATCCACGCGCGCGCGGGCGACCGGTTTGGCGGGTTCGCCGACGTCGTAGGCGTCCCAGTCGCCGATCCAGAAATCGAGTTGGTGGTATTCGGGGGCGGTGCAGGCGGCGGGCCGCGCGGTGGTTTGTGCGGGGGCGATTGGACGTGAGGCTGGGCCGGTCGTAGTGGCGAAGAGGGCGATGGCGGCGACGGCCACGCATTTTAGTGATCCGGTGATTGAATTCATCTTCGGGCGAGCTCCTTCTGATGATGTCCCATACCAAAGTCAAGGGCTGGCGGTCCGAAGACCGCCGCCACAAAAACCAATTCAAAAAATCACAAGCCGCGAGGCGGCGGGACAGAGCGGCCGCTACACAATTCAAAACCGGGCGGGTCTTAGACCCGCCCCTACGACGCGAGTTTCCTTTTCGCGCGTCGCAGCAATCAGGCGGCGCTTGCGAGGCGTTGGCGGCGCGGGCTTCGCGCGGGCGCCTAGGCTGTGCCAGAGGTAGATGGTGGCGTAGGCACGCCAGGGGCGCCAGGCTTCGGAACGTTGCTCGAGTTCTTGCGGATTTGTGAGATCGAGAGCGCGGTGCAGCGCGGCGTCGCCGGCGGGAAACGCGTCGGTCTCGCCTAGAGCGCGCATCGCGACGTATTGCGCGGTCCATTTGCCGATGCCGGAAATTTCGCAGAGGCGCGTGAGGAATGCTTCGGAGTCCACTACGCCTTCAAAATTGATTTTATTTTCGCAGACGGCGCCGGCGAGCGATTGAATGGTGCGGGCGCGCGCGGGGACTACGCCGGCGCGGGTGAGATCGGCTTCGGCGAGAATCGCGGGCGGCGGAAAAAGTTGCGTGAGATTGCCGCCTGCTGAAAATGAGGCGCCGAAGAGCGCGGCGATGCGGCCAGCGATGGCGCGGGCGCGCGCTACGCTGACTTGCTGGCCAAGAATCGCGCGGGTGGCGAGTTCGAAGCCGTCCCAGCTGCCAGGGACACGCAGGCCGGGAGCTGCTTGCACGAACCGCGCGAGCTGCGGGTCGCCGCGCAGGGTGCGCGCGATGTCCGTCCAATCGGCGCTCAGGTCGAACATCGCGCGGATGCGTTCGATGATGGAAAAAAGAGCGCAGGGATCGCCGAACTGAATGCAGATGGCGAGGGATTCGCCGCGTGGATGGAGAGAAACTTCGAAGTAACCCGGCTGGCCGTGCAGCGAAATGGTGCGGCGGTAGGCGCCGTTCTCGACGATTTCAACACCGGGAATGGCGCGGCGCGCGAAAAAATCCAGCATACCGGGCCAGTGATACGGCGGGCGAAAGCGAAGCTGAAAGAAATATTGGTTTTCGGGCCGCGCGGCGGAAGGACCCGCGAGGCGGCGGATTTGTGTGGGCGTGCGGCGATACGTGACGCGGATCGCGGCGTTGAAGCGGCGCACGCAATTGAAGCCGGACGCGATGGCCACCTGGCTCATCGGCAGAATGGTTTCGTCAATTAATTTCTTGGCGAAGTGCAAGCGGCGGGTGTGCGCTACGGCGCTGGGCGTGGCGCCGAGATGTTTTAGGAACAGGCGGCGCAAGTGGCGCGCGCCCACACCGAGGCGTTCGGCGAGGCCTTCGACTCCGCCATTTTCCAGGCCGCTTTCGGAGATCAGGCGCAGCGCGCGCGAGACGGTGTTGGAGGTGCCGGACCAGGCGGGAGTACCGGGCGAACATTCCGGGCGGCAGCGCAGGCACGGGCGGAAGCCGGCTTCGGCGGCCGCGGCGGCAGTGGGAAAGTAACGGACATTTTTTTCTTTGGCGGTGGGCGCGGGGCAGATGGGACGGCAATAGACTTTGCTGCCGCGCACGCCGATGTAGAACTTGCCGTCGAATCGCGCATCGCGCGAGAGGCGGGCCCGCGAACAGACTTGCCAATCGAGGTTCATTTTGCCTTCGAGGCGATGATAGCCGAAACGGCCGGGAGCGCTGGACGTTTTCGGACCAGGTTAAAGAGCGCCTTACCCTCGATTCTTGTCACCCTTGCCAATATTGAACGCCCGCGGGAACTCCAGCGGTTAAAGCCGCTCTGCTTTCGCCGCGTTTATGCCGTAGCTAAAGCTACGGCCTACAAAGATTCTCGTCTTCTCACACAAACTCTGAAGCCACGACCCACAAGACAAGTTTGCGCGTTGCGGTGCACGTGGCGTTGGACGCGGCAGCTTGCTTCTGGACGTGGCGAATTTCGGGGCGAGGTCCGGAAACGTCCCGATTGGCGTAGAGCGATGTCCGGAAACGTCCGACGCGGTGCGCGCAAAAAAACTATTTTGCAATCGGCGCCTGGACCGGCCACCCACCCAGGGAGTTTGGCCGGTCCAAGAACCGAAGTTTTTCAGCGCGGAACACGAAATGCATAAGCCCGCGGCGCGCGCGATCGGCTAGTGCACGAGACAAACGGAGGCATCATGAAAATCAGAATCTTGCTATGCGTAAGCGTAATGGCGCTTGTGGCCTGTGCCGCCATGCCGGTACGGCTGGCCGCACAGGAGCAGCAGCATTATCGCGTCGTGAATCTGGGAAATTTGAGCGGCACGGCGAGTTCCGGCAACACAATCAATAATATTGGATGGGCGATGGGCAGCGCGGACCAGGCGGGAAATACGACGGAGCGCGCGACTGTGTGGATTTACGGTTTGCGTTTTGATTTGGGCACGCTGGGCGGGCCGAACAGCGACGTGCAGTGGCCGATCAAGAACGATCACGGGCTGGTAGCGGGCTGGGCGGAAACCGCGGAGATGAATCCGCAGGGCGAATCCTGGAGTTGCACGGCGTTTAATCCAACCGGCACGCCGACCGGACATGACTGCGTGGGATTTTCGTGGCAGTGGGGCGTGATGTCTCCGCTGCCAACGCTCGGCGGGCCGAACGGGTTTGCGGCGGGCGCGAACAACCTGGGGCAGATTGTGGGCTGGGCGGAAAATGCGTCGCATGACACATCGTGCGTGTTGCCGCAATATTTTCAGTTTGAGCCGGTAGTGTACGGTCCGGCGGCGGGTCAGATCCAACAGCTGCCGACCTTTCCCGGCGATCTGGACGGCGCGGCTACTGCGATTAACGACAACGGTCAGATGGTGGGAATTTCCGGGACGTGCGACGTTGCGGTGGGCGCGTTTACGGCGACTCACGCGTTGCTTTGGCAGAACGGCGCCGTGACGGATCTGGGAAACCTCGGCGGGAAGGGTTGGAACACTCCGATGGCGATCAACAAGCGCGGCGACATCGTGGGATTTTCAGATCTCCCCGGCGACGTGAGCGGCGGAACGCTGAACGCAAATTTTCACGCGTTCTTGTGGACCAAGGAGACCGGGCGGATGACGGACTTGGGCGTCCTGCCTGGAGATTCATTGAGCGAGGCGCTGGATATTAATGATGAAGGGCAGATTGTGGGCGTCTCGCTGCCGTCATTTCGCGCGTTCATTTACGAGAACAACAAAATGTGGGACTTGAACAGCTTGATCACGCACGATTCGCCGCTGTTTCTGATTGGAGCGAACGGCATCAACGACCGCGGCGAGATCACGGGTGAGGCTTGCATCGTGGTTGACGGCGGTTGTCCGCTGGGGAACAACATTCCGGCGTTTTTGGCTGTGCCGGAGGCGGGCGGAGATGACGACGGCGGTTGGTCGGCTGCGAGCGTCACGGTGCCGGACGGTTTGCGGCAGCAGTTGATGCGGCGGTTGGCGTTTGGGCATTTTGGGCCGGAGGCGGTGAAGCCGCAGTGAAGGATTCGTTGCGGTTGCGGTTGTTGAGTTTTTAGGCTCCCCCGGAAGTGCGGCAGCAGGAAATGAGGGTGGGGATAGTTCCCTGCCCTCATTTACTTTGGTGTGTACCACAAGACATGCCCGCTGCATTCCGCATAATGCGCGGAACACAGCGGCCGCTACACAAACCCAGTTTGTAGCGGCGAAAGTTTTGGTGCCGCGCGACCGAAGGCGTCCGCCGCGGACGCCGCTACAAAACCGGTGCCTAGCCGGCGGAATTTTGGTATATTAGGGACAAGAGTAAAGCGCTTTCGCCTCCAGCTGAAAACGCCAAATGAAAATTTTGGGAGGAGTTTATGAATCGCTGGAGGATATTTGTCGTTATGGCTGCGCTTTTCGTTTTTTCGGGAATTCCGGTGCTGGCGCAAAATTCGGACCCCGCACCGTCGCCGTCGTCTCAGCCACAGGATGTGCCGCCCAATGCCGCCGCGCGCGGGACGCGTTTTCTGGTTTCGCTGCAGACGCGCATTTCCACCAAGGAAGATAAATCTGGAAAGCAGATATTCGCGCGGACGCTCGAGCCAATTCCTGTATCGGATGGAAGCATGCTGCCTGCGGGTGTGCAGGTGCGCGGGCACATTGATAAGGTGCAGTCCGCGGGTAAGGTGGGGCGCGCGCGTTTGTGGCTGACGTTTGACGATATACACACGGCTAGCGGATGGACTCCTCTGGTGGCGGATTTGATTGACGCGCCCGGAACCCATTCGATCCGCGTGCTGTTCGATCGTGAGGGCGAGATCGAGGCGCCCAGCAGCAAGCGCGACGATGAAATGTTGGCGATGGCGGAGGCGGCGTTTGTCGGCGCCGAGCCGGGGCTTTCGAAGAAAGACAAGAAGGATGCGGCGATGGGCGCGGCGATGAACGCGGCGACGGCGTTCATGGCGACGTCGGGGCTCGGGCAAGAATTGACGCTGGAGCCGAATATGAAATTGGAGTTGGCGCTGCAGCGGCCGCTGTATTTCGGAAAAATCTGAAGACGGGCCGCTGGGTAGCTCACTCTATTGGATTTCGGGGGTAGTGCTGGTAGATTCAGTGATTGATGGCACCCGACGGTCTTAACCAGCAGCGGATACTAATTGTTGAGGATGAAGATAACGCGCGCAAGGGCTATGAAGCGCTTTTGCGCAAGTGGAATTGGGAAATACTGGGAGTGGGGAGCGGCGAAGAGGCGCTTGCCAAGTTCCAGGAATTCCAGCCTAGCTTGATTTTGGCGGACGTCGAGCTGCCGGGAATGAACGGGCTCGATTTGCTGAAGCAGCTGGGCGACGAAATACTGCGCATCCCCGTCATTATTATTACCGGGCGCGGCAGCGACGAACGCGTGGTGCAGGCGATCGAAGCGGGCGCTTACTGGTACATCGAAAAGCCGCTGAAACCTCCCGTATTGCGAGCTTTGCTGGAACGCGCGTTGGGACGAGTGCGCGACCAGCAAGCGGTGGTGGCGTTGACGCGGGACCTGCGTGCGGCGGGAAAACTGGGCACGCTGGTGGGAACTTCCGGGCCGATGCAAGAAGTGATGCGTCAGGTGGAAATCGCCGCGCCTTCGACCGCGTCCGTGCTGATCACGGGCGAGACGGGGTCTGGGAAAGAAATGGTGGCGCGGTCGATTCATATGCTGTCGCCGCGGGCGTCGCGGCCGTTTGTGGCGATCAATTGTTCGGCGATTCCGGAATCGCTGATGGAAAGCGAAATTTTCGGGCATGAGAAGGGCGCGTTCACGGGCGCGGCGGAGCGGCGCATCGGATGCTTCGAGCTGGCGGACGGCGGAACGCTACTGCTGGATGAAATCGGGGAGATGCCGGCGCCGACGCAGGCGAAATTGTTGCGCGTGCTGGAAGATCACAAAGTGCGGCGGCTGGGCAGCAAGGTGGAAACTCCCGTGGATGTGCGGGTGCTGGCAGCGACGAACAAGGATCCCGAGCAGGCGGTGGCGGATGGGCACTTGCGGCAGGATCTTTATTTCCGGCTGAATGTTTTCAATGTGCACTTGCCGCCTTTGCGCGAGCACAAAGAGGATTTGCCGCTGCTGGTGGAGCATTTGCTGACAGATATTTCCGCGAAGCACGAAAAGAAAGTCGGCGGAGTGGGCACGGACGTGATGGACCTATTCAAATCGTATCCGTGGCCGGGAAACGTGCGGGAATTGCGCAACGTGCTGGAGCGCTCGGCGATCGCGTCGGACCGCGGGGTTATTACGCGGCAGCATCTGCCGTCGAAATTCGGGCACGCGACGGCGATGACGAGTTCGGGGCTGAGCGGGCTGCATTTTCCGATTGGGACGACGGTGGACGCGGTGGAGCGCGAGTTGATCCTGCAGACGCTGGGCGCGACGAGCCAAAACAAGACGCGCGCGGCGGAACTGCTGGGCATCAGCTTGAAAACGCTGCACAATAAATTGAAAGAATACGAGGCGGGGCGGAAAGATGCGTCTCAGCCTGAAAACTAAATTCACGCTGGCGACTGCGCTGCTGGTACTGGCAGTGGTGACGCTGGTTTCGACGCTGTACATCGCGCGGCTGACGCGGCAGACGCTGCGCCAGGCAGATGACCGGGCGCGTTTCGTAGCCGAACAAGTTTTTCTCGCCTGCAAGAATTCACTCACCGATGCCGCTGCGCGCGGCGATTTTCCGGCGTCTGATAGCGCCGCGGATTTGCGCGCGTACGTGCAGCGGGCGCTGGACCAGAGCAATACGCTCGATTCGGTGATGGAATCGGCGGTGGGATATTCGCCGACGATTTATGAGATCAGCATCAGCGACCGCGACGGAATTGTAATGAAATCGAGCGATCCGGCGGAGCGCGGCGAGAAGGTGGCGCAGCGGCCTCCGGTGAGTTCTCTGGTGCGCGGCGGGTTCTTCCAGCAATTGCGGACGCTTTATGGGCCGCCGCTGGTGTACGAGGACTCGCTGCCTTTTAATGTGGGCAACGGGCCCTTTGGCGATATCCGCGTGGGACTTTCTTCGGCGCTGATTCGCAGCGAGATTTCGCCGAGCCTGATTTCCGCGGGATATTATGCGCTGGGTTCGGTGCTGCTTTCTACTTTGCTGGCGCTGATCGTGAGCCGGGCGTCGCTCGCGCCGATTGACCGCATATCCGCGCAGCTGGACCGCATTTCCGCGGGCGAATTCGACCTGGAGCCGGTGAAGCGCGGCGACGAATTCGGGGCGGTGAGCACGAAAATCATCGGGATCGGAAAGCAGTTACGAGACGTGCGCGAAATTTTCAGCACGTTGCGGGAAAATCTCGATCAGGTGATGAGCGGCTTGGAAGACGGGCTGCTACTTTTCAACGCCAACGGATACACGGTTCTGGTAAGCCCTTCGGTGGAAAAATTTCTGGGCGTGCCGCCGGAGGAATTGCGCGGGCGTCGCGCGAGCGAGATTTTCCCGGCGGGGCATCCGATGCGCGAGGCGCTGGGAATTCGCGGCGATCAGATCGGCGTGGTGGAAAACGCGGAAGTGACGCTGGATGGCCCCAACGGCCCTCAGAGAATCGGTTTGAGCGCGCAGGTGATCCGGGAACACGGCAGCCCGATGGGCTCGCTGGTCACGTTGCGTGACGTGGAGTCGCTCGAGCGCATCGGCAGCCAGTTGCACGTTTCCGAACGGCTGGCGGCGCTGGGTCGCGTGACGGCGGGCGTGGCGCACGAAGTGAAGAATCCGCTTAACTCCATGCGGCTGTGGCTGGAAGTGCTGAAGGCTAATATGCCGGTGGATCCCGAGCCGCAACAGGCCGTGAAAATGCTCGATAGCGAAATTGACCGGCTGGACCGCGCGGTGAAGACATTTTTGAATTTCACGCGGCCGGTGGAATTGAAGCTGGAAGAAACCGATCTGCGGATTTTGTTGGATGAAGTGCTGGACGCAGCGCGGCCGGCCATCTCCAAGGCGGGGATCGAGCTGCGCGTGGAGCTGCCATCGCAGTTCCCGGGCGTGCTGGTAGATTCACAGCTGATTCATCAGGCTGTGTTGAATCTGCTGTTGAATGCTTGCGATTTCACGAGCGCGGGCGGAAGGATCACGTTGAGCCTGCGCCGCAACGGCGAATTCGCGGTAATTGCGGTATCCGATTCGGGCAAAGGAATTTCGCTGGAGGACCAGAAAAAGATTTTTCAGCTGTTTTTCACCACGCGGCCGGGAGGTACCGGGATAGGACTGGCGAATACCTTTCGGTTTGTGCAGTTGCATAACGGTCGGATAGAATTCGATTCGGAACCCGGGCGCGGCACCACGTTTCGTTTGGAATTACCGTTGGCACGTTCACTAGAAGCGCTGGCCGGAAAGATGCGGGATTTCGGACAGCCGTTCGCGGAAGAAAAACGATAAATGCCCAGCTGCCGCAGGTTAGACGCTACCACTCTGGCAATGCTGCTGGTGTTGGTGTGCCTCGTGCCGTTCGGATTGACCGGCTGCTGGAAGACCGCGAAGGCTGGTGCGCCTGTGGCTGCTGCGCCGGCTCCGGAACCGTCGGACGCCAAGCCGCTGACGAATATCGCGCCGGATACCGACGCGCTGCCGCCGCCGGAAAATGTGCCGACTCCTCCGAACCCAGCGGAAACGGCGATTGCGCCGCTGCCGGTAGAGCCGGCGCAGACGAAGCCGGCGCCGCCGTCACGCAAACCGCCCGTCGAATCGGCTGCGGATTCGCAGCCCGAGCAGCCTGCGCGCGCGCCGGCGCCGCAAATTTCGCCACAGCTTTCTCCGGGCGATCAAGCCAGCCTGCAGCATAAGACGCAAGACGACATTTTTGTTGCGCAGAAGAATCTGCAGCAATCGTCGGGGCGAGTCTTGAGCGCGGCACAGCACGACTTGGTGGACAAAATTCGGAGTTTTTTGAACCAATCGGACGAGGCCAGCAAGGCTGGGGATTGGTCGCGCGCGCAGAATCTTTCGCAGAAGGCACGGTTGCTGTCGGTGGAGTTGGTGGATTCGCTGTAACTCGCCTCCCCGGGGACGGTATTTTGCCGATGGCGCACTAAAGTGTGCCGCTACAAAGGCAAATGCAAAGAGCCGGCGAGACGCCGGCTCTACGAATCCCGCCTCGGGTTTCTTCCTGATAATATGAACGCGTGAAAACTTTCGATGCTGTGATTGTTGGCGGCGGAGTGATTGGCGCGGCCATTGCGTTTGAGTTGGCCGGCGAAAAGTTGCGCGTTTTGGTGGTTGATCGCCAACAGCCGGGGCGCGAGGCTTCCTGGGCTGCGGCGGGGATGCTTTCGCCCGGGCCGGATTCGCCGGAAACGGTGCCGCTCGTACCGTTGGGCAAAGAGAGCCTGCAACTGTATCCGGATTTTGTTGCGGGGATTGAAGAAGCCTGCGGCAGAACCGTGGATTATACGCGAGAAGGAACGTTTGAGGTGTTCTGCGGGCGGGATGGCGAGACCGCGCGCGACAAAATGATCGAGGAGCATCGCGATCTGGGTCTCGCGATCGAAACGATTTCGGTGGCGGCGGCGCGCGGGCTGGAACCGGAGTTGGGTGCGGCGGTGAGCGCGGCGGCTTGGTTGCCGGAGGAAGCGACGGTGGACCCGCGGTTGCTGACGGAGGCGGTGTTGGCGGCAGCAGAACGGCGGGGCGCGGAGATTCGCGGGGATTGCGCGGTTGAAACGTTGCTGTGCAAGCGCGGAGCGTGTACGGGTGTGATCGCGGCGGGCGGGGAAAAAATCGAAGGCGAGCATGTGGTGATCGCTACGGGTGCGTTCTGCGGCACGATCAAGGATTGCGTTTCGGCCGGCGCGGAAAATCTGGCACGTTACGCGCCGGTGCGGCCGGTGCGCGGGCAACTGGTCGCGCTGCGATCCGCGACCGTCAGGCTGAAGAAAGTTTTGCGTTCGTCGCGCGGTTACCTGGTGCCGAGGCGCGATGGACGAATCATTGCGGGGAGTACCTTGGAAAATGCGGGATTCGCGAAGCAGGTTACGCCGCAGGGCATTCGTAAAATTCTGGGGGGGGCGAAGGAACTGGCGCCGGGGCTTGCGGGCGCGGAGATTGTGGAGCAGTGGGCGGGGTTGCGGCCGGATAGTCCCGATCATTTGCCGATCATCGGGCCGACGGAGATGAGGGGATTGCTGATCGCGACCGGGCATTATCGCAATGGGATTTTGCTGGCGCCGGTAACGGCGAAGATCGTGCGGGATTGGATTGTCAGCGGGAAGGCGAGTTTCGTGGCGGAAGATTTTTCGCCGCTGCGGTTTACGGCGGCGAGGTCGCGGGCGAGGACGGGGGCTTAGGCGTTTCGCGGACCAAAGAAAGGCCGAAGCAGATCCCTCGCTGCGCTCGGGATGACAGCCGCCTTTTTTTGGGCGTGGAACGCAATGAAAAATACGCCGCTCGAGCGATGCCCGCCCGAAATACAAATCACTTCGGAATCATTCCGATGGTCTGTAGCCACGTCTCGACTAGCTGCGGCCATCCTGTAATCGGAAACTTTGTGGGGCGCAGACCAAACGCATGGTTGCCTTGCGCGTATAGATGCATCTCCGCGGGGACGCCGGCGTTCTTCAGGGCGACGTAGTAAGCGAGCGAGTCGTCTACGTTGTCCACGTGGTCGTCCTCCGCCTGGAGCAAAAACGTTGGCGGCGTCCGGCCGGTGACATGCAGATCGGGGTTCAAGGTGAGCTCTTTATCGGCATTTGGCGGATGAGGAACGGCAAGCTTCTTGACGCCCTGTTGCGCATCCCACGCTGCCGCGGACAGCGACAGATGTCCTGGATAAATAGCCACTGCAAAATCGGGGCGGCAGCTTTCTTTGTCGGTTGCGTCGACAGCAGGGTACAAACGCTTCGCGAAATGCGTGCTGATTGCCGCCGAGAGATGACCGCCCGCCGAAAAGCCCAGCACACCAATCTTGTGCGGATCAATGTGCCACTCAGGGGCATGAAAGCGCACCAGACCGACCGTTCTCTGCGCATCTTCGAGAGCCATCCGCGATTCCGGATATGGTCCTGATTTCGGATATGGCGCCGACTTCGGATATCCTCCCGCGCCCGGCACGCGGTACTTCAACAGCACGCAGGTGATTCCCTTGGACGTAAGCCAGTCGCAGACCTCGGTGCCTTCCAGGTCTATGGCCAGAATCTCGTAGCCTCCGCCGGGAAACACGACCACGGCAGCGCCCGTAATTTTTCCTGCGGGCGAATAAACCGTCATCGTCGGCTGCGAGACGCGGCTTACATAAACCCAGGGAGAGCCGGCAACCAGCGACTTGGTGTCGGTCTCCGCAGTCTCCGGGCCAGCGACGGGCTGTGCATCGGGCACTGCGCCCGGCCATATCGGCAGTTGGGTGTGGCCGGGCGAGGGCTGCCAGACGGTGGTTTGCGCGATGAGCTCGGTGCATGCAAACGCAACACAGAGGAGCATCAGACAGAAGAACACGATCACGGTCTTCGTCACAGTCCCCGCAGTCTAATATGGTTGGAAGTCGTCTTAGAACGATTTCGCGGAAAACCAGAGCTGTGGCTTCAGGGGCTGAAGCCCCTTGGTTTTTGCCGAGCTAGACGGCGGGGCTGAAGCCCTGCCCTTCCGGATCGTCCTATTTGAGAACACGTATGCAGACCGCAGCATTCCGATTTCACGTCGCGAAAGCAGATCCCTCGCTACTACGCTCGGGATGACATTTGGGTAGGTTTTTCGACTCAACTAAAATGGGTCGTGGTTGCGGACTGGCTCGCGGTTTGGTGGGCCGGCTAGCGAGGAGGCTTGGCCGGGGCCGGTGAATTGGACTTTATCGGCTTCGAGGTAGATGGAGCGGTCAATTACGGCTTCGACCGTGGAGCCGCGCGGCATTTCGGCGTCGGGGCCGCGGGTTAGCAGGACGGCTGCGAGGCCGACCGCGGCGCCGGCTGCAGCGCCAATTCCGACACCTGAGCCGCTGCGCGTTGTGACGCCCCCTATCCCCGCGCCAGCTGCGGTGGTCTTCGCGATCGTGCCGATGTCGTGGCCCTTTTCGGAATCGCCGATGATCCTGCCTTCACTATCGGTGGTTTCATTCCCGCCGGTTCCGGCGTTGCTTGGGACGGCATTCAAATTGACCATATAAGCGTTGGGCAGAATCAGCGTAGTGAGTTTGATCATCAATTCGCCGCGGCCTTTCACGCGGCCCGGGCGCTTGGATTCGGTAATTTCTCCGCTCACGTAGGAGCCCGCAGGGATGACCACTTTACCGTCAATCATGATCGGAAAAAGCGTTTCAAAATAGACTGGATCGCCGGGACGCGCACTGCGCGTCGAGATCGAATTGTGCAGCACGAGCGGAATGTGGGTGCCGGACGGCACTTCGATCTTGCCGACGGTTTTGCTGGCGGCAGCCGCGTGTGACGAGGCGGGCGTTGTGCTAGCCGCGGGAGCCGCTGGTGTCGTGTTGTCGGCTGCTGTGCTGGACGCCGGGGCTGAATTACTTGACCCGCGCGGTTGTGCGGGCGCGTCCGCCGGAGGTACGGGCTGAGAATTTTGCTGTGGCGGCGGGGTTGGAGCCGGTTGGGCGGCTGGAGGGGCGGGCGGCATCGGTCCGGCATCTTGCGCGGCGGCAGGAAGCGCCAAACCCAGGGCGAGGCAGGCGGCAGCGGCGTAACGGAGGTGGATCAGGCGTATGGTCATAGCTCCCCCATCGGACTCCCCAGTAGGGATGCCTTTCAAGCCGGGCAAGATGCTTGCAGGATAAACCCTGGCGGCCGCCGGCGGCGAATTATTCGGCAATGTGCGATGGCCTACGCAGTGTACGACTAGGGCACCGGCACCCCCGCCGGGACTTCCGGGCCGATATAATGGATACTGAGGCTCTCGCCTTGGGACCCCTGCAGATCGCCCAACTCCACGTACCGTCGTCGCTGCGGCGCAAAACGCTGCTGATCATAGCCGTTACCATGATCGGGCTGGTCGGCGGCTTGTACTGGCTTTCGCACATTCTGCTGATGAGCGGATTCACCCGGCTGGAGGAAGATTTTGCGCGAGAGGACGCGCAGCGCGCCGCGAGCGCGTTGAGCAACGATCTGAATACGCTGGACCGGACTACCAGCGAATACGGGTCGTGGGACGCCACGTACGCGTTCGTGCACGGAGACGGCGCGACGTACGTGCAGACTGAGTTCCCCGCCAGCACTTTCCAGCAACTCAAAGTCAGCTTTGTCGCGATCTTTGACGATAAGGGCCGCAAACTTTTCTCCAAGGGCTTCGACTTGGCGCACGGCGGCGAAATTCCGCTGCCACGTGGCCTGGAAGATGATCTAAAACCCGGGAGTGTGTTGCTCACGCAGTCCGGCCTCGATAGCAAAGTGGCGGGAATGCTTTCGCTTCCGGACGGGCCGGTGCTGGTGGTCTCGCGACCGATCTTGACGAGCAATTCGCAGGGACCGATTGCCGGCAGCATGGTGATGGGACGAGTGTTGGATGATGCAGAAATCGGGCATCTTTCGGAAATCACGCACATGCCCATCGAGATCGAACTGCAGGGGGAAATCGCGCGCGATGCGGATTTGCGCGCGGCTGCCGGTGTGATTTCCAAGGACCGCCCAATTTTTACACGCGAGGTGAATCCCGAAACGTTTGCTGCGTACCAGCGATTGGACGATGTGTACGGACAGCCGGTGGGGCTGATGCGCGTGCTGCTTCAGAGAACCATCCACGACCAAGGCCGCACGAGTTTGCTGCAATTTCTGCTGCTGCTGATGGCCATGGCGCTGGTGATTGGCGCAGTGACACTGAAATTGCTGGAGAAATTCGTGATCTCGCGGATCGGCGATTTGGCGGACAACGTGACGCAGATCGGCGCGAGCGGCGACATGGCAGCGCGGCTGAACGTGCGGGGACGGGACGAACTGGCGTTTTTGGCGACGGCGATCAACGGCATGCTTGAGGATCTGGAGAAATCACAGATCGAGCGGCATGAGGGCCGCACGCGTCTGGCCGTGATGATGGAGCGAATGCCGGCGATTTTGTGGACCACGGACAAGAATCTGCGATACACGTCCGCGGTGGGGGCGGGACTGGAAACTTTGGGGCTGCGTTCCGGCGACCTGGTGGGCAAATCTCTTTTTGAATATTTTCAAACCGAGAATCCGGAATTTCCTTCGATTGCTGCGCATCGCAAGGCTCTGGCCGGGGAATCGCTCACGTATCAACTGGAGTGGCAGAAGCGCGTGCTGGAATCGCACGTGCAGCCTTTGCGCGGCAGCGACGGAGAATTGCTGGGAGTGATCGGCGTCGCGCTGGACATCACCGAGCGGAAGCACCTGACCGATCAGCTGCGGCAGTCCCAGAAATTGCAAGCGGTGGGGGAACTGGCGGGCGGCGTGGCGCACGATTTCAATAATCTGCTGATGGTGGTGAAAGGCCACGCGGAAATGTTGACGGAAAGGCTCTTCAGCGGTGCGACCGGAAAAGAAGACGCAGTGCGGCACAATGTGGAGCAAATCCAGCAAGCTGCCGAGCGCGCGGCGGGATTGACGCGGCAGTTGCTGGCGTTCAGCCGCATGCAAGTGCTGCATCCGCGGGTGCTGGCTTTGAACGAAGTGGTGGGCAATATGATCCAAATGGTTTCGCGCGTGATTGGCGAAAATATCGAGCTTGTATTTTTGCCGGGCGCGAACCTTGGACGCGTGAAAGCGGATCCCAGCCAAATTGAGCAAGTGGTACTGAATTTGGTGGTGAACGCTCGCGACGCGATGGCCGACGGCGGGCGGCTGACGATCGAAACTTCCAATGTGGAACTGGACAGCAGCTACGCTTCACAGCATGCGGTGGTGGAATCTGGTCCTTACGTGATGCTCACTGTGAGCGACACCGGATGCGGGATGGATGCCGCGACGCAGGCGCGCATCTTCGAACCATTTTTCACGACGAAGGAACAGGGGCGCGGGACGGGGCTGGGGCTTGCGACTGTGTACGGCGTGGTGAAGCAGAGCGGCGGATATATTTGGGTGTACAGCGAAGTAGATCATGGCACGACGTTCAAGGTGTATTTGCCGGAAGTGACGGCTCCGGCGGAAAAACTAGCGACAGAGAAGGCCGTGAAGGGTCCCGAGCCTGGGACAGAAACAATTCTCCTGGTGGAAGACGAAGACAGCGTGCGCGAACTGGTGACCGAATACCTTTCGGCGCGCGGTTATCGCGTGCTGGCTGCGTCCGACGGCGTGCAGGCGCTGCAGATTGCGGCGGGGCATAAAGGCGAGATCCAGTTGCTGATTACGGACGTGGTGATGCCGCGGCTGAGCGGGCGGGATTTGGCGGCGAAGGTGTCCGCGTCAAGGCCGGGGCTGAAGGTGCTTTACATCTCTGGTTATACGGACGACAGCATATTCCGGCACGGGGTTTTGGAAGGCGGGATGTCGTTTATGCAGAAGCCATTCAATTTGAAAGCGTTGGCTACGAAGGTGCGCGAAGTGCTGGAAGGTATTCCGGCGGGGGCGCTTTCGGGCGGGGATTCCGACGAGGGTTGATTCGTTTCGTAGCGCCGGCGTCCCGCCGGCTCTTTGGGTTTGGGTCTTTGTTTCGTCCGCAGCTCGAATCGTCTCGATGTTCGCCACTGCAAAAATCAAATGCTAAAGAGCCGGCGAGACGCCGGCGCTACAAACTTCGTGCGCTAGGTGAGGATGACCGTCTGGCCGGTGAGGTCGAAGCGTTTGCGGCAGCGGATGTTGCGGCAGGCGACCATGTCGTCCATGCGGACCATGTAGGAGCGGGCTTTCGCGAATTTGGCGCGATCGTCTTCATTGCCACCCGGCGGAAGCTGGGCTTTTTTGCTGCGCGCCATCCAGCGCACGGGATAGGTGTTCTCTTCGCGGCAGTGCGGGCACACCAGAGTCATCTGCTTGGTTTCGGGCTTCTCGTCGTAGTAGCGTTTTTCGTCCATTCCGTTTAGGCCGCCTCTTCATCATTATAGTGCGTGTCGTCCAGTTTCGCGAAACGCAGGCCTTGATCCTTCCAGCGCGGCAGCCAGTGCTCGAGAGCTTGCACCACGTGTTGGCGGTTCCCTTCGAGGACGCGGTGATCGCCATCGTGCAGCAGAACGATGTCGCCTCCATGCACGTCGCGCAAGCGTTCGATCACCGGTTCGGGTTGCTCGACGCGCCAATCGCTCGCGGTTTTGCTCCACATGGCGACGCCTGCTCCATGGCGGCGCACAATTCCATCGAGCCACGGACTGCGGTAGCCGAAGGGCGGGCGCATCCACTTTGGCTTTGTGCCGGTGGCGGAGAGGATGGCCTCGTCGCAGCGGTTTAGCTGCTCCGCGGTTTGCGCCGGCGTGAGAAACGTAACCGCCGGATGCGTCTCGGTGTGATTGCCGATGGCGTGGCCGCGGGCGGCGATTTCTTTGGCGAACGCGGGAAACGCGCGGACATGGCTGCCGATCAGGAAGAAAGTAGCTTTGGCGTTGTGGCGATCGAAGAGGTCCAGAATTTGCGGCGTTACTGTAGGGTTGGGGCCGTCGTCGAAAGTGATGGCGATCGAGGATTTATCGTTGAGGCGGCGGATGGTGGGGCCGAAGAGTTGCGATGATGGAGCGACTGCACCCCAGGCAAATATTCCGCTGGCGGCGCAGAGTCCGCCGGCGGCGAGCCATGCTGGATGGATTGTCATTAGCCGCTAAATTTTCGCACGGGCGAGGGAGTACGGCTAGTGCAAGAGGGTTTTGTAGCGGCGGTCTTCAGACCGCCATCGTGCGTTGACGCAACATCGATGGCGCACTAAAGTGCGCCGCTACAAAGGCAAACCGGTTCTGCAGTCGTCACATGTGGAACGCTGGCGCGTGGCGTGGGATTTCGGTGGCTACTTTGTTAGGATGGCGCCGGTCGTCGCGAAAAATGGAAACACCTGCAAGCGTGCGCGGCAAAATCCCGGATTGGGTTCGCTGGCTGGCGCTTTTCTGGCTCGTCGTATGGTTTCCGGTGTATTGGCATGCCTGGGGCGCTGGAAATTTTTTGCATTTGTGCGACGTGGCGGTGATTCTTACTTGCATTGGATTGTGGACTGGCAACGCGCTGCTGCTATCGAGCCAGGCGATTTCGTCGGTGGTGATTGACGCGCTGTGGACGCTCGACGCTGCGGCGTGGCTGGTTTTTCGGCGGCATTTGATCGGTGGGACGCAATATCTATTCGATGGGACGATGCCGCTGTGGATCCGCCTGCTTTCGCTTTTTCACATCGTGATGCCCTTCCTTTTGATCTGGTCCGTGAGCCGGCTGGGGTACGACCGGCGCGGGTTTGGATTGCAAGCGGCGATTGCGCTGCCGGTGGTGATTGCGTCGCGATTCGTCACTCCAGCTCAGAATTTGAATTTTGCGCAGACGGCGCCATTTTTTCAGCGGCAGCTGGGGCCGGCGCCGGTGCATTTGGCGATTACATATCTTGCGGTCGTCTTGGGCGTGTATGTGCCGACTCATCTGGTTTTCTGGCGGTGGTTTCATCCCGCAGACGAACGCGGCGACCGGCGCGGCGCGAAGGGGGTTATGTAGCGGCGATCCTTAGCGGTCGGTCGCGATTGGGACGCTTTATTCCGTCTGGCGGATGGCGCGTAGGTCGATGCCGAGCTGCTGGCATTTTTTGTAGAGGTGGCTGCGTTCGAGGCCTAGGGCTTTTGCGGTGTTGGTCATGTGATGATGATGGATCTTCAGCTCTTCGAGCAGCGTCTCGCGTTCGAAGGCTTCCACACGCTGGGCTAGCGGACCCGTGCCCAATTCGGTGGAGAATGTGGACGCGCGAGGATTGGCTGAGACGGCGGCGCGCGGCAAGGCGCGCGTGACGGTTGCGGCGTCAATCACATCGCCGGCCGCGAGGAGCAGCACGCGCTCGACTACGTTGCGCAGTTCGCGGACGTTGCCCGGCCAGGAATAGCGTTCCAATTCGGCGATCGCTTCCGGTGAAAATCTTCGCGGTTTCCAATTGTTCTGGTCCTCGAGCTGACGCGCGAAATGTTCGGCGAGGACGCGAATATCTTCGACGCGCTCGCGCAGCGGCGGCAGATTAATCGGAAACACGAAGACGCGATGGTATAAATCTTCGCGAAAAGTTCCCTGCCGCACTTGATCCTCCAGATTGCGATGCGTGGCGACGACCACGCGCACGTCCACGGCAAAAGGCTTATCGCCGCCGACGCGCTCGATTTCACCTTCTTCCAGCACGCGCAGCAGTTTCGCTTGCATCGCCGGCGGCATGTCTCCGATTTCGTCGAGGAACAGAGTGCCGCCATGAGCCTGCTCGAATTTTCCGGTGTGGCGGGAGGCGGCGCCGGTGAACGAGCCTTTTTCGTGGCCGAATAGCTCTGTTTCCATCAGTTCGCTGGGGACGGCGGCGCAATTCAGCGAAACAAATGCTTCGGCGCGGCGCGGGCTTTTTTCGTGCAGCGTGCGCGCGATCAATTCCTTTCCGGTGCCGGTTTCGCCGCGAATGCAGACGCGGGTTTCGCCGCCGGCGACGTGTTCGACCTGGGCCATCACTTCTTTCATGGCCGGGCTGGCCCACACGATATGGTGGCGGCCGAGGCGGCGCTTCAGATCGCGGTTTTCTTCCTCCAAATGTTTCAGGCGCAGCGCATTTTCCACGGTGAGCAGCAGCTTTTCGCTGGAGATGGGCTTCTCGAGAAAATCGCTGGCGCCCAGGCGCGTAGCTTTCACCGCCATTTCGATGGAGGCTTGGCCGGACATCATCACGATGGGCGTCGCGAGGCCGATGGATTTGAAATCTTCGAGCAAGGCGATGCCGTCGCGGCCGGGCATGACAACGTCGGAAAGAATTAGATCGAAGCGCTCGGCTTTGGCAAGTTCCAGGGCCCGCGCGGCGTTGTCGCACACTGTGGCTTCGTGCCCGGCGAGCCGAAAGGCACGCGCGAGCGAGGCGAGAGTGTTCGCGTCGTCGTCAATAATAAGGATGTGGGCTTTCGAGGGCACCGGGGACTACGCCTCGTCTTCTTTTTTCTCGAAGACCATCGGGAACACCTGCGGCTTGTGCGGCGGCTTCATGGGCAATTCGATGTGGAAGGAAGTGCCGACGCCCGTCTCGCTTTCGATGGAAATGCGCCCGCCGTGATCGGCGATCACGGCCTGGACGATGGCGAGGCCGAGTCCGGTGCCGTGCTGCTTGGTGGTGTAATAGGGCGTAAAGAGGCGCTCGGTTTCTTCGGGAGTGAGGCCCGTGCCGGTATCGGAAACTTCGAGAGACACTTCGGTGGGCGTGTGCTGAGTGCGGAGCATCAGGACGCCGCCGGCAGGCATCGCGTCCATGGCATTGAGCACCAGATTTTCCAGCGCGCGATGAAGAAGCGTCGCGTCCGCCTGAATCGTGGGCAAATCGTCCTCGAGATGCAGTTCGGGAGTGATGGCCGGACGCCCCACGGCGCTGAATTGGCCTTCGAATAATTTCACGACGTTGCGTACGATTTCGTTCAGGTTCACGGTTGCGAGTTCGGGCTGCGGCATCTTGGCGAAATCGCTGAAACGCCCGACGATGGCTTTCAGGTTTTCGATTTCGGTGATCAGAATGCCGGTGGATTCGCGGAAAACTTCGTCGAACTGCCCGTTATGCTGTTCGCGCGCCTTTTGCAGATTTTCGACGGTAGTCTGCAGCGGAAAGAGCGGATTTTTGAGTTCGTGCGCGAGGCGGCGGGCGACTTCGCGCCAGGCAGCGACACGTTCAGCTTGCACCAGGCGCTCGCGCTGTTCGACGAGCTGCTCGGTCATCTGATTGAAGGATTTGGCCAGCTGGCCGATTTCGTCGTGCCCGCGAACCTCCACGCGCGCGCTCCAGTTCCCTTGCGCCACTTCGTGCGCGCCTTCGACGAGCTTTTGCACCGGGCGCGTGACGCGGGCGGCGCCCCACCAGCTGAGCATCAATCCGATCAACAAGCCGACGGCGATCACGCCGATAGCGAGCCAGCGAATGCGGCGCTCGAGGGTTACGACCGTGCGCTGCGACGTGCCCACGAAAAGAACGCCGAGCAATTCCTTGGAGCGCCCGAGCAGCGGCAGCGCGTGAAACACTTCGGCGCTGGCGGGATCAATGGTCCAGCGAATGGTGGCGGTTTGCGGAACAGGATTCGACATTTCGGATTCCACCAGCGGCTGAAAACGGTTGGCGTCCTGCGCGGGGCCGGCAGAATCAACGAGGTCGGCCTCCTGAAATTGCGGATCGAGATTGAGGTAGAGCATCGCGCGCATGTTCGGAGGGAGGACGAGCGAAGCGAGAAATTCCTTGGCGAGGCGCTCGCCACCTACGACGTAGAGGTCGCGATCGCCAACGCGGACGGTGGCGACAGACAAGAGCGCGAGCGTGGGCCCGGCTTCGGTGTCCAGTTTCATCAGGAAAGCGCCGCGCGCGGTCCAATCTTCGGGCTTGGTGACCCATTCCATTTTGTAATTGAAGCGCGCGGGCGATTCCGCGGAGGAAATGATGGTGCCGTCGTTGCTGACGAAATCGAGGATGTCGAGCTGGTGCGAGCGGGACACGCCGTTGGCGTCGTTGACGTAGACGGAGACGTCGGCGTTGGGGCGGCTGAGGTCAATCGCCATGCGCACGGTGGGTTCGGCGTCGGCGATGCCTTTCACGCGGTCTACTACGTCTTTGCCGCGGCGCTGGAATTCTTTTTGGAATTGGGCGAGGAGCGCGTCGCTGTGTTCGCGATTGAGTTCGTCGAAGGCGCGGCGGGAGACCACGGTGACCCCGGCGGCGATCAGCGCGACGGCGAGCAGCAGCGCGAACATGAAGCTGACGAATAATCTGGTGCGAAACGTCACGATTTGCCTTTAGCGTTTTCGTTGCAGCCGCTGGTGGCTGCGTTTTGAGAGCTCGCTGGTTTGCGAACGAAGTTCGAAAGCTTTGCTTCCGGGGCTAAAGCCCCAAGAGACAAGGTGCGTGTCGCGGCGGGGCTGAAGCCCCGCCCTTCCGTTGCTCGTCGGGCGCGCAGAGGCGACACAGTGATTTTCAATTTGTGGGTACGCAGGGCGAATTTTTTCATGGCTGCTTGTCGTTTCCCGCGGAGGCGCCGGTGTCGAGCCAAACGTCGGCTAGCGGCCACTCTTCGCCGGGTCCAGGAACTGTCCAGTCTCGCACGCGGGCGCTTAGCCCGTAAACCTGCGGGAGCCAGACTAGCGGCACGATAGTAAACCTGGCGAGGATGTCGCGCTGCTGATCGTATATGCCCTGCGGTGATGCTTGATCGGTCCGGGCTGCGGCGCTCGTGCCGGCCTCGGGCTCTCCGCTCTTGGAAATTTGCAAGAGCACGGCTTGCAGCGCGGCCGCGGGGTTGGGCGAAGGCATCCGCCAGCGGATCAGTTGCGCGTCCAAGTGATGTTGCGGCACGCTGGCATCGGCGCGTCCATTGGCGGCTGCGGATTTCGGGAGCGCTTGTGCGATCACGGAAATTCCGGCTTCTTTGGCGTTCACTGCGATGCGTTCCGCCACGCTTTGCTCCAACGGGTCAGCGGAATCATATCCCAACAGCAACTTCGTGGCGGGCGAGATTTGCGAAGAAAGTTCTTTGGCGCGCGCGGGGTCCGCGGCGATGGGAAAAAGGAATGCGGTGCCGCTCGACCACTGCGGCAGGAGGCCGCCGGCGGGCTCGCCGGTTTTCTGCAGGATGAAATTTACGATGGCGGCGCGGTCTATGGATCGCGCGACGGCTTCGCGAAAGCGGGGATTGCGGCTGGCGGCGCTTTCCGCGGCGTTGAAGACGAGCGCGAGCAATTCGTCGGGCTGCGAAATGCTGACGCGTACTGCGCGCTCGGAGGCGCTACGAGCGTCTTGCGGCGGAATTTCGGCGAGATCGGATTTATTCAATTGCAGATCGAGCAGGCGATCGTGGGCGGAGACGCCCATTGCGATTTCGATGGAGTCCACGAAGGGGCGGCCTTCGCGGAAATTATTGTTGGCGACGAGAGTGGCGCGCTTGCCGGGTTCGAATGACTCTACTGCGAATGGCCCACTGGCCGGATCGCCGGCGAAGGTGCCATCGGGCTCGCGGTGATCGTAGATGAGTCCATCAATTTGCGATTTTGCGGCGGCTTCTTCGGGAGTCGAGGCGGCGAGGGCGGGATCAAGCGATGCGATGGCTGCACCGAGTTCGACGCGAAGGGTGCCACCGTAGCGCGGGCGGCGGGCGCTCTTTGCTGGACTCACCAGGAGACCGACGCTAATTGCCGCAAGAAACAGAGACAATCGAAGCTTCATACATTCCTGTCTGCAGATTTCGCGAAACGACGCGAGCCGACTTGCCGTCATCGGCGGGCCACAACGCCAGGATGGGACCGGGAAATTCGAGCGGCTGGCCGACGGCCGTGGCCTCCTGACCTTCAATCTCATAAATTTGAATATGGTCCGGCTGCGTCCAATCTCCCGTGCCCGTTGCAAGCACGTCCCAACCCGTCTCACATCCGATAACGATCGTCATAATATCGTCACCCCAGCCGTGGAAGGTCGCGGAAGGCTGTGGGGAAAAACGGTACATGCGCGCTGTTCCGTCCAGTTCGGCCAGAATCCACGCGGAACCATGGTCATAGTGGAGGATCGCTGCGGAATAAAATGGTGGCTGAGCACCGTCCAACCCGTTCGATTGCGATTGGAACCCGGCAAAGTAGTTTCGCCCTGCAACGTACTTGGTGTTCCAAGCCTCGTTGAACGGCCACACCTCGGATCCGAAGTACCAATCGTCGTTCGCACTCTCGCCACATCGAAGCCCTTGCCTGAGCAAAGCGCCGACGCATAGTGTTCCGCCAATTCGCGCTTCAGTTCGATCTGCTTTATGACTGAGTCTCCCGCGACCGTCGCGATAGCCACTTACAGTGGGAAAAGGCGCGGATGACCACTCATCCCGGTTCCACCCAAAATAGGTCTCATCGGTATCGATTGAGCCGTTTTCGAGAGTGACGAGAAAGGTCCGCTGAAAAATATGATCCAATTCAAAATCGAGAAATGGTTGCCGTCTGAATCCCAAGATATTTCGTTGCAGCGTCACGGACGGTTTCGTACCGGACGGGGTCCGACTTAGCCTTTTGCTGGCGGTGACCATCACCACATTCTGAATATCGGCCGATGTCAGGTCCGCGATCCAAATATAACGCTCCGCGTCCTGGGACAGTGTGAACTGCAGCTTCATGGCGGATTGCGCAGCAGCGGCGTCGGAATTTGGCGGCACGAGCCGGAAACTGCGGTTCTTGAGTTCGGATTCGAGAGCGGCACGCACGTTGCCAGCCTCGGACGAGGTGAGGCTGGAGATATTGTTTGCCTGGAGCACAAGCGGATGCAGTGGGCTGACGTTGGCGGCGATTTTATCGGCGAGCTCGCTCACGGTTTCATTCCATCCCTCCGGGATAGCCGACGAGGATTGCGCGAAGAGGCCGTGCGGGACGGCCAGCAGACAGATTGCGAGCAGCGCGGATTGTAATTGGAGAGAGAGTCGGAGGGAGAGGCGCATCCGTGTGCGCGAATCGTGAGTTGCGTTCGCGAACTTTCATATTAGCACATCGGTTCTTTGGCGAGGTTGAACGGGCACGGCCTGCTGCGCGTCTGCAACATTTTGCGCCGTGGGTTCGGTCATAGAACAGAGATCCCTCGCTTCGCTCGGGATGACAGCACCGTCACTTTCAGTGCTGTCATTGGAACGTTGACGCTTTTACGCAAATTCAAAACCAAGAGCACAGCCAAGAGTGGCTGTGCCACCCGCGGGGTTGCGATCGTGCTTGTGGCTTGGCCACTGTAATTTGGCGATTCGCGCCGGCTGGGTGGCTGCGGCTTGGTCTTGGGCTGAAGCTTCGCTGCGGCGGTCGCGTCGCGTTGTGCCCATGATTTTGGCCGTGCCACCCGCAAGGGCTTTTGCCGGCGTTACTCCCGGGACCGGGCTGCCCTGCCTCGCGGGACAGGCCGCGAGACGCCCCGGCCGGGAATTTCGTTGCTGCTGCGTTACGTTGTTATGGCCTGCCGCTTCCGCGGGTGGGCGGGTCGTTGAGGCCGGCGGCGGCTTGCACTGATTTCAGGACGTCGCTGGTGAAGAAAAATTTGCCGTCGGTGGGGACCATCATGATTTGCACGCGGTCGCTCAGGCGCTGCGCGACTGTTAGTTGCACGAGCATGGGATTGGCTTTCAGCGCGGAAGCTTCCAGCTGCAATTTTTCGGCGTCGGCTTGCGAGGATTGGCGAATCTCGTTGGCTTCGGCATCGGCTAACAGGTTCTGGCGTTCTTTCTCGGCTTTGCCGTCAATCACTTTGGCTTGCGCGGCGGCTTCCGCGCCTTTGATGGTTTCTTCGTTTTGCGTTTCGGCGAGCAGGGTGCGGCGCTGCTGCTCGGCTTTGGTGTCAATCACTTTGGCCTGGGCTTCGGCTTCGGCGTTTTTCACGCGCGCTTGCGCGGCGGCGTCGGCGTCTTCAATGGTGGTTTGCTTGCGGGCTTCGGCTTCGAGGCGCGATTCCTCGATTTGTTTTTGTTTCAGAGGCAGCGTGTATTGCATGGAGTCGGATTCGGCTTGAGCCATCAGGACGCGCGTACGCGCGTCGGCTTCGGCGTGCTTGATCTGGCGGACTTTCTGAGCTTCGGCCTGCGATTCGGCGATCTTCACCTTTTTCTGCTCGATGCTTTGGTCTACCGTGACGCGGTCGTCTTCCTGCTCTTTCAGCAGCAGACCTTGCAGGCCTTGCGCGTATTCTTCGGGAAGCTGGACTTTACGCAGCAGCACCTCCTTGACGGCGATCTGATCTTCGGCGAGGCGCGCGGTGATGGCTTGCGTGGCGCGCTGGTGGAATTCCTCGCGCTTGGTGGAGAAGACGTCGCGTACGGCATAGTTGGGGCCGAGGTCGCGGAAAATACTGGTGACCACCGGGGCGACGATTTGCTGGTCAATCGGCTCGGGCAGGTTGGCTTGGACGTAATCAAGGTGGCGGGGATCGAGACGGTAACGTACCGTGACGGCCAGGCCGACGGAGAGTCCTTCGCGGGCTTCGACGGTGAGGACTTCGAGGCCTTTGTCGCGCGGGTTTTCGGAGGCGGCGGTGGAATAGACGTTGTCGCGAATGTCGTAGAGCGCGGCGCGTTCGACGAGCGGGACGATCAGGTGCGTCCCGGGATAGAGCGTGCCGGGTCGCACACCGGAAATTTGGCTGATGCGGACGGCGGCGTGGCCGTCGGGGACGACCAGGATGCTTTTGCCGAGCAGGGTGCAGAGCGCGGCGGCGATTGCCAGTTTCGCGGCGGCGTGCCAGCGGATAGCGCGGCGTGGGCCTGGCGTGCGCGGCGGGAGACGGAAGCTGGGGCGCGTTGGTGGCGGAGGCGGTGTGGCTGAGGCGAAGGGCGCGGGTGGTGCGCCTTCGGTTGGTGCCGGGGCGCTGGCGGCGATCGCTTGGCCGACGGCAGCTTGGTCGGCGGCCGGTTTTTCCGGCGGGCGCTCGCGGCGTTGCAGGATGCGGTTTAGTTCAAATGCCAGGTAGACGTCGTAGAGGACTATGATCGCTGCTACGCCCAGGAACCCTGCGCTGATTGCGAACAACAGCCACCGCAGAAAAAGCATGTTAACCCTCCTTTTCGTTCGAGTCACGCCGATGGCATGTTCGAGCGTCTTGCTCGAGACGCGTTTCGCTGCGTGATCGTTCGCGCGCTCGCGACGATGGCGGTCTGAAGACCGCCGCTACAAATGCGTCTCACTCTTTACATCGCGCTGAGCTCGAGCGAGTGGCAGTGGCGCAAAGCCAGGAGCAGCTGTGCCACCCGCTATGCGGCTTTTTCGCCGTAGGGCTCAACGGCGTCTTGTGCTTGCGTTTGCGCCGCTGCTCTTTGCCTCACGGTTTGCGGCACGGGGCGCGCTGGCATCAGACGCATCATCAGAACTAGGCTCAGCCATTCCAGACCCAGCGCTACGGCGAACGAGAGGAAGATCGCGCTTGCCACTCCGACGAAATCGATTGTGTATCCCATGGTCCTGTCCTCCGTTGCGGCTGGGCTGCGTGTGGGATGAATGCAGGACGAGCGCCATTGCGCGATGGTGATGCGTTTGCAGCCAGTGCGTGGTGGCGAGGCTGTGTTTTCAATGCTTTGGGAAGTGGCGATGGCCGGCGCGAGCGCGACGACCGGCGAGGGAGCGCGCGATAATGCGTGGCGGCACAAACACGTCGTGGAAATTGACACTCAGTCGATATGCCAGCGCGGAGGCACGCTGGCGTCAGCTGTGCGATAATTTTGCGCTCGCACCCACAGACGGCCTCGGTTAGGAGAAAAACAATGTCCAAAACACTCGAAGGGAAAGTTGCACTGATTACGGGCGGCTCGCGCGGCATCGGGGCTGGAATCGCCAAGCGTCTGGCGGCGGATGGCGCGAACGTAGACATCACTTACACGAAGGGAGCCGATGCGGCGGCAGCGGTGGTCAAGGAGATCGAGCGCGGCGGCGGAAAGGCTGTCGCGATTCAGGCAGACGCCACGGATGCGGGCGCCATGAACGCCGCGGTGGAACAGACCGCTGCGACTTCCGGCCGGATCGACATCCTGGTGAACAATGCCGGTACGGCCATTCCGAAGCCATTCGAGGAGACCACACTGGAAGAAATCGACCACATGTTTAGCCTCAATGTCCGCGGCGCACTCGTTGCGACGAAGGCCGCGCTGAAGTACATGAAGAACGGCGGCCGCATCATCATGATCGGCTCATGCGTCGGCGAGCGCATGATGACGCCCGGCCTGGTGGCCTACTCAGCAACGAAGGGCGCAATTAAGATTTTCACGCAGGGGTTGTCGCGAGAGGTGGGCGGCCGGGGGATCACGGTGAACAATATTCAGCCCGGTCCGATTGATACGGATTTGAATCCTGCCGCGGGCGATTGGGCGACGCCGCAAACGGCCAATACCGCGCTCAAACGCTTCGGCACGGTTGACGAAGTCGCCGCGTTGGTAGCTTTCGTCGCCAGTCCCGATGCGTCGTACATCACCGGCGCGAGTCTGACCGTTGACGGTGGCACGAACGCGTGAAAAATCTACTTCGCAGCCGCCTACGCGCGAAAACGGGTTGTGTCTGCTAGACTGGAGACAGGGGCTTGCGATGGTTTCGCCTCCACCTACTGGCGATCGAGGGCACACGGCGGATCCGCCGCCGAGTTTTGGAGCGCCTCCGCCCGGTAGCCCGCGCGTACGGCCGGAACCTCCGGCTAGCGGATTCCTGCTGGGCCGGATTTTCGGCATCCCGATTTATTTGCACGCCAGCTGGCTGATCATTTTTCTACTGATCACGATCACGCTGGCGAAGCAGTTCACCTCGCAGCATCCCGGATGGTCACCGCAACAGCATTGGGCGCTGGGTATCATTACCAGCGTGCTATTTTTCGGCTCGGTGGTATTTCACGAGCTGAGCCACAGCGTGATCGCCAAGCATTACCGCATCCCGGTGGATTCCATCACTCTATTTGTGTTCGGAGGCCTATCCCGGATTTCGCGCGACCCTTCGAACGCCTGGCAGGAATTCAACATCGCGATTGCCGGACCGCTCTCGAGCCTGTTTCTGGGCGGCTGCTTCTGGCTGGTGGCGCATTACGTTCACGGCAACGAGCTGGTGGTGGCGGCGTGCACGTGGCTGTGGGAAATCAACGTTTTGCTGGCGATTTTCAACCTGGTGCCGGGGTTCCCGCTCGATGGCGGGCGCATCCTGCGCGGAATCGCCTGGGGAATCACCAAGGACTTCACGCGCGCGACGAAGATCGCTTCGAATGCCGGACGATTTTTCGCTTACCTGATGATTTTCATCGGCGTGTGGGAAGCATTCAACGGCAATCCAATCGGCGGGCTGTGGACCGCGTTCATCGGATGGTTTTTGCTGAGCGCGGCGCGCGAGAGTTACGCGCAGGTGGCGATCAAGAGCACGCTGACGGGCTTGCATGCCGCGGACGTGATGACGCAAGACGTGCCGACTGTGGAGCGCAATATTTCCGTGGAAGATTACGTCCATGAAGTGCTGCGCACCGGGCGGCGCTGCCATGTAGTGACGGGCGCGGGACGGCCGGTGGGTCTGGTGACGTTGCATTCGGCGCGCGAGGTGCCGCGGGATGAATGGTCGAACACTTCGATTCAAGCCGTGATGATGCCCTTCGACCGCATCCATGCCGCGACGCCGGAGGAGCCGGCGCTGGGCGTGCTGGAACGCATGCAGGCCGAGGATATCAATCAGATGCCGGTGATTTCCAACGGGCAGATCGTGGGGATGATCGGGCGCGACACGATTTTGCGCGTGCTGCAGACGCGTTTGCAGCTGGGGCATTTGGCTTCGTAGCTCGCAAAGTCAAAATCACCACAGATGAACGCAGATGAACAGAGATAAAACCTGGTGAAAGAAAACCTTCATTGAGTTCTTCCGAACAATTGCCTGCTGAAAATTCAGCGATAAGCCGCCGCGGATTCGCCAAGTGGCTTAGTTTTGCCGGTGTGGCTGCTGCGCTCGGGGCCCTGGCGGTTTATTGGCGCGAACGCAAGATTGCGTACCCGGAGAAAGTGATCGGGCATGCGGGCGAAATTCCGGTGGGCGGCTCGGCGGTGTTCGCGTATCCGGAGGATGACCGCCCTTGTTTTCTGCTGCGGCCGGCGGAAGACACTTATCTCGCGTTCAGCCGGTTGTGCACGCATCATACCTGCCCCGTATTTTACCGCCCGGAACAGAACGCTTTTACGTGCCCGTGCCACGGCGGAGTATTTTCCGCGACGACAGGCAAGGTGCTCGATGGGCCGCCGCCTAAGCCGCTGCCGGAAGTGATTCTGGAGCGCCGCGGCGATGAAATCGTGGCCACCGGATTCGTGCAAACGCCCTAGGGGCAGTCTCGCGCGATAATCGCTGCATCCCTTTGCAAACATTGGGGTTCCGCTGCGCTAGCCCTTGCATTCGTCACCGATGTGTCATACTCTATTTACCTAACCTTCATGCCCCCGAAAGCGGTGCCGGGCCCACGCCGCCGGTAGAAACCTTACAAAGTGCGAACGAGACACGCGTTTAGAGTTGCGTCGTAGTGTAGGTCGAGACGAGCTTGAACTCGTTTGACGCCAGCATCATAGCGTTCCTAAACCAATTTGCGCACCGCTCCGCCGATTTTGATTACCTGGTCATGCTCGTCGGTTCGAACGAACTGATCAAGGGCGGGGCGATCACCATGCTGATCTGGTGGGCGTGGTTCCGGCCGGGCGAGAATAAAACCCGCGACCACGAGTACCTCTTTTATGGAATTCTGGCTAGTTTCGCCGCTGTGCTGGTGGCGCGAGCGCTGGCGGATTTTCTGCCTTTCCGCGAGAGGCCGTTTGCGAACCCCGCAGTGCATTTTCAATTTCCTTACAGCGTGACTTTCCTGGACCACATGATCAAGTGGAGTTCGTTTCCCAGCGACCACGCCGCGATGTTCTTCGCGCTGGCGACCAGCATCTTTTTTGTTTCGCGCGGAGCGGGAACTCTGGCGCTGCTGCACGCGTTATTCGTGGTGTCGCTGCCGCGAGTGTATATGGGAATGCACTATCCTACAGACATTGTGGCGGGGGCGGCCATCGGCGTGGGTATTGCTTCGACGGCGAAAATCGTGGCGGTTCGCGCAAAAGTAGCAGGGCCGGCGATGCACTGGCTCGCGAAATCGCCGCAAACATTTTATCCGGTACTTTTTCTTTTGATCTTTCTGATCACGGTGATCTTCAACCCAGTGCGCAAAGTCGCGCTGATTTTTTTCAAGATGATGGAACTCGTGATCCACCGCTTGCATTAGGCGCGCGGAAACCGGCAAGAACCGGGAAGGTTTACTGGGGCCGGGGCGCCGGGTAACGGTCGGCTTTGGCGCCGACGCCCTCCGTGGCGGTGACGATTACGTCGGCGGGGATGTCCTTTAATTCCTGGACGTAGCCGCTGGGCCAGTGGATCACGATGGAGTCCACGTGATCGTGTTTGCCGAGGCCGAAATAAATGCGCGGATCCTGCGCGGAGCAATAGCTCATGCCGCCTTTGGCCTGGTCGTAGCTGGTGAAATCGCCGGCAGTCAATTTCAGGGATGCGCCGATGCCGTCGCGATTGGAAGTGACGCCGATCAGGCGCACCGCGATCCAGTGATTATTTTTCGCCGCCGGAGAGCTGCCGCCTTCGTTCCGGAAAAGCTGCGCATCTTCGCCATTATTATTGACCAGAAAATCCTGCCAGCCGTCGTTGTCGTAATCGCCGACGGCGAGGCCGCGTCCCACGCGCGGCGCGCGAAAATCGGGGCCTTGGGTGCGGGTGGCGTCCACGAAATTGCCTTCACCTAGGTTGCGGTAGAGCGTCTTCTCTTCCTCGTAGCTTACTTCCGGATGGTAGAGCTTGATGTTATCCAGAATGTGGCCGTTGACGACGAGCAGATCGCGCCAGCCGTCATTATCAAAATCGAAAAAACGCGCGCCGAACGCGCTGTTCAGGATATTGGTCTGGCCGATGCCGGAGGCAATGGTGTAGTCGGTGAACGTTCCGTCGCCATTGTTGCGATACATGCGGTTCAACTCGAAATCCAGATGGCTGACGAAGAGATAGAGCAAGCCGTTGTTCATCACGTCGGCCGCATCCGCGCTCATGCCTGCTTCGGTGCGGCCGTCTTCGCTGAAGCCGGCGCCGGATTTGTAGGTCGCGTCGCGGAAAGTGCCGTCGCCATTGTTGTAATACAAAAAATTCCGCTGCGTGTCGTTGGCGATGAAAATGTCCGTCCAACCGTCGCCGTTCAGGTCCGCAAGCACAACTCCGAGGCTCTTGCCGTCGGTGTTCGTCAGGCCGGCCTTTTCGGTGACGTCCGTGAAGGTGCCGTCGCCGTTATTGTGATACAGCTTCGCGGAAGAACCCTTGAAGCTATCGGGATGGCAATACGCGCTGGTCTGCGGAACGTTGCGCAGGCCGGGGCGAATATCGCCGCAGAGCACAGGGTGATCCACGTCGTATTGGACGTAATTCGTGACGAGCAGGTCGAGCTTGCCGTCGTGATCGTAATCGAACCAGCCCGCGGCAGTGCCCCAGTTGCCATCGTTGCCGACGCCAGCTTTCGCGGTGACGTCGGTGAAAGTTCCGTCGCCATTATTGTGCAGCAGGACGGAATGGCGATAGCCGGTCATATAGATGTCCGGGTAGCCGTCATTGTCATAATCGCCGACGGCCACGCCGAAGAACATCGTGCCGTCAGTATGGATTTTGCTCTGCGCGGTGACGTCGGTAAACGTGCCGTCGTGATTATTGCGGTAGAGCGCGGGTTGCGGCGGCTCCGCAGGATGAAAAAACGGGGTGTCCCCGCTGTTCACGAAAAATGCGTCGAGATAACCGTCCTGGTTGTAATCAATCCAGGCAACGCCTGCACCCATGGTTTCGGGGTACAGACGCTCGGGCGAGGCGGCGCGTTCGTGGTGGAAGTGGATTCCCGCTGCGTGAGTGACGTCACGGAACTCGACGTGATAAGGATTGGTGATCTCGCTGCGATGGCGCAGCTTTATCGTGTCCTCGTCCTCTTGGCCTCGGACGTCGCCCTTGGGCGGCTTGGCGGAGTCATGCTGCGCTTGCATCCGCGCAAAACGCAGGACTGCCGAGTGTGCCGATGCGCCGAGGAATCCCGCCCACACGTCGCTGGTCGCGATAAGTAGGATAGCGGTTGCGATTAGTACGGTACGGTGTACGGAGGAAGAGCCGCGGTTCATTGCGGACCAAATTCTATCAGCATGACGAAACGTCGCGCCAATGGATCTACGGACCAAATGGGGATTCGCAGCGTACCGGGATCGAGCAGATGACCGCCAGCGCACATCGATGACTGCAGTGAACCGAAATTGATCCGATTCGCAAAACGAATCGCAGTCGCTGTGGAAATCTTTTCGTATGTGCCAGTTTCGTGTTGACTCTGGCCGAACTCGGTTATAGCCTTCACGTCATTCGAGCGGGGTGGGGGCCCTTTTCTAGAAGTGCCACACAAATTTTCTCAACCATTCGCACAAAGTGCGGTTGCGGAAGCCATAGTTGTTTCCGCCGCGGGAGTCAGCACTTCGCATACTGGCGCCGATCGAGCGAATTCGCGCAGGTCCTCGCTCAATTTTTTTATTCGACGGTTCGTTCCAGCTTTAGTGTTGCTTGCGGCTGGTTCGCCGCTGTGCGTTGCGCCGCTGGCGCGCGCGAGCGCAGCGAATGCTTTGGCGCGTGCGGCGCTGATCCAGGCGGCACGCATCGCTCCCAAGAAGGTAATTATCGATACAGACCCCGGCACGGATGACGCGCTGGCGATTCTGCTGGCTTTGAATTCGCCGGAATTGGATGTGCGCGCGCTGACCGTAGTTCCCGGCAACGTGACGGCCAAGCAAGGATTGGAAAACGCGCTGAAGCTGGCTTCGCTCACCAATCGCTGCGACATCCCGGTAGCGGGCGGCGCGCAGCATCCGCTTTTTCAGAAGCTGATCACCGCGGAGCTGTGGCACGGCGCAAATGGCCTGGCCAACGTGGAATTGCCCGCGAGCAAATGCACAGCGGATGCGCGCTTCGGGCCGGACTTGATCATTCAGATGGTTCACGCGGAGCCGCACGAGATCACGCTGGTGCCGATCGGGCCGCTGACGAACATCGCTCTCGCGGTGCTGAAGGATCCCTCGATCGTGCCGCTGGTGAAGGAAGTGGTGATCATGGGCGGCTCGATTTCGGGCGGCAACGTGAACGCCGCTGCCGAGGCGAACATCTACAACGATCCGGAGGCAGCGCAGATCGTTTTCCAGGCAGGTTGGCGGCTTACGATGGTCGGATTAGACGTGGGCAACCAGACTCTCTACGACGAGGCGCATCTGGACGAGCTGTCCAAAACGCACGGCCCGGAAAATGATTTTGCGGTGAAGGTGCTCGCTTTTTTGATCGGGCAGGAAGCGAAATACGGCGCGGGCGGCGGGACGCCGATGTACGACCCGCTGGCAGTGGGCACGGCGGTTGACCCGTCGATCGTTACCACCGAGGCGATGCATGTGGACGTGGAGACGCGCGGCGAATTTTCGCGCGGCGAGACGGTGGCGAATCGCCACAATACGGTGGAGCGCAACGTCCTGCACGGCGACCGCTACATTATTGAAGGCGTGGACCACGTGACTCCGAACGTGCAGGTGTGCACAGGAGTGAATGCGGAAAAGTTTTTGCAGCTTTTGAACGCGCGGCTGGCGGGAAAGTGATTCGTAGGTCCGTTCGGGCAAATTTCGAGCGACGCGCGAATACAGAATTCGGGAAACGAGCTGACATCGGAGTTACAGGATTCGGAGACGTCAAGAACTGAGGGAGAGCGTCGATGAAAATGTGGAAGAGCGTGGTGCTGGCAGCAGTGATGATCGTCTTTTCGATCACGGCTATTCTACTCGCAGCGCCCAGCGCGACCGCCCAATCGCTGGAGCGCGGTGAAATTCGCGGCGTGGTGTACGATTCGTCGCACGGCCTGGTCGTCGGCGCCACCGTGACGATCTCCAATCCCTCGACGGGCTATAAACGCGAACTCACGGCGGACACGACCGGCTCATACGACTTCGCCCAGTTGCTCCCGGGTGTGTACAAAATCCAAGCAGAGGCGCCGGGCTTTGCTGCGACCGAGATAACGGACGTCCACATCGATATCGGCGCCAGCCTGAACCTCGACATAACGCTTCCCGTTAAAGGACAGACGCAAACCGTCGTCGTATCGGCTGAATCAACCGGTCCCGTGGATACCGCTACGGCGGGCATCAATCAAGTCATCAATCAAAAAGATTTGGAAACTCTGCCGCTTTCGGGCCGCGATTATCGCGACTTGGCGCAGTTGAGTTCTTCGGCGCAGGTTGTACCAGGCTTGCGCGGCGGCATCCGCCTGGGTGGCCAACAGAGTGACTATCTTGGGATCGTCGTTGACGGCCAAGACACTTTCAACAACTACTTCGGTGAAATTTTCGGATCGCTGGAGACCAAGAACTTTACGGTTCCACTGGAGGCCGTGCAGGAATTCCAGGTGGTCACCAACGGGTTTGCACCAGAATTCGGCCGCGCCACCGGTGGCTTGATTAACGTGGTCACCAAGTCCGGCACGAACGAGCTTCACGGCGAGGCGCACGATTACTATCGCGGAAGCCGCTTCACCGCGGACGACGCCGTCGGCGAGCCCCCCAACATCACCACCCAGAACCAGTTTGGCGGTTCGGTGGGCTTCCCAATTCATAAGGACCGGCAATTCTTGTTTCTCGCTGCGGATACCCAGCTGCAGAATGGACCGCTCGTCACGCAGTTCTGTCCGCCGGGCGCGGGGCAAGCGACGTGCCTCGCGGCCTTGGCTAGCACCACGGGACCTACGTTTGCGAACTGCGCCCCAGGAACGTGCGCCTCGGGCACGGTGCCGCTACCGAGCAATCTCCCCGCTGGCACGCTGCTGCCGTCCGGCTGCGGCACACCGGCCGCGGGTGACCTCGTATTGCAGGATTGCTATGGCGTCTCCTCACTGGCTGGTTTCGAAGGTCCGCACAATCAGTTCCAGAATTTGTTTACGATCCTGGGACACTACGACTATCAATTCAGCCCCGCCAACCATTTCAGTGTTCGGAGCTATTTCACGCGGAACCACACCGATGGGTTTAGCGGCGCGCAAGGCCAGAATGAAATTCCCCAGGCGTTCGACAATACAGAGAACTTCACCAACAAGGGAGCGTCCGTCGTTTTCAGCTTGAATACCGTCCTTGGCAGGAAAGTGAATGAAATCCGCATCAGCCTTTCGGACGAAGTTCGCGAGCGCCACTCAAACAGCGACTCACCCGGACTTGCGATCTCGGATTCGAGCATCCCAGACCTAGCCGTCGGAAGTGCTTTCAACTACGGCATTGGCCAGCGCTACTACCTGCCCATCAATAACCAGGACGGCAAATTCGAGGCTGCGGACAACTTCGATTACTCGTTTGGCAAACACGACATAAAATTCGGCGGGGATTCGGTCACTTTCGAGGATCGCAAAGATTCCTTCGTCGGTTGGGGTGCCGGCGAATACGACTACTTCAGCCTCGCTGCTTTCAACAGTGGGATAACGGGTGGACCGAATGGTTGCGGTACGGAGGGCACGTGCTTGCTCAGTCAAGGCGTTGCTCTGAATGGAAAGTCGCTGTCGTTTCTAGGGCCCGCCACGACGCTTTTCCCCAATTATCAGACCGACCTGGGCCTCTACTGGCAGGACAAATGGCAGGTGACCCAAAGCCTGACTTTAACCTATGGATTGCGCTGGGACGGCACTTGGAATCCTCAACCGCAGACGCCTCTCTGGGGAACGACGGTGCTCGTTGGCCAGGGTGCGGGATCGCACGATTCCGCCGTGCCGCAGCGCGTCCCGGATGACTTCAATCAGTGGGGGCCACGCATCGGTGTTGCTTGGAACGTGAGACGAGGGCCTCACCCGACCGTCATCCGGGGAGCCTGGGGCCTTTACTACGCACTAACGGTTGGGATCTTCATGCCCACGGCGGGAGCCGGCAACCTGACCCACTGCATAGGCAGTTGCCTGTTCCCGGACAGCGGAAATGTCCCGGGCGTGGTGGCGAACACGGCGGTTGGTTTCCCCTACCTCAACCCCAACTCGACAACTTTGGGCGTGAACCAGCTTTGCGGGACGCAATATGGATGCCCGGCTCCCACATCCGGGGGTGGGTACGTGGACCCGCAGTTTGAGAACCCGCGCGTCTCCAGTTTCACGGGTGGGATCGAACAATCACTGCCGTATAACTTGGTGGTGACCGGCACTTTTTCTTACGTGCACTCCACGCATTTACGGACGGGCGGCTACGATTCGGAAGAAGCCTGGCAGCGGAACTACGTCATTGACGGCACTGACCCCCTCGGGCGGTCCATCCTTGATGGCACGACCAACTATACCAACGGCGGGTTCACGAGCTTTACCCCCACGCCGCTCGACCCCACCCTGCCCAATGCCACCAATGAGACGGCCAGCTTCAGCTACGGGAATTACGAGTCGCTGGTTCTGAACGTCACCAAGCGTTTCTCCAATCATTTCCAGGTATTCGGAAATTACATCTGGTCGCAAAATAAGGACAACGGCGCGAGCGAGCGGGATACGGACACGTACTTCGGGCAGCAGGATCCGATCAATCTGAAGATCGATTACTTCCGCAACGGTCTGGACATCAGGCAGCAGTTCAAAGCCGCGGGCGTTTACGAGTTGCCGTGGGGCTTTGAAGTCAGCTCGAGTGTGATTGCCCACACCGGCGTGCCTTTTCCCCTTTACGTCGCCCAAGACATCAATGGCGACGGAGTTTCCGACCTCGGACACAACAACGACCGGCCAACCTTCACCAATAGCCACGGCAAAACGTCCCTGCTCACTCGTTATCCATTCGACCAGCCGGGATATTTCGAATGGGATGGGCGGCTACAAAAGGACGTCCCGATTCATGAGAAATTTCATGTGATAGCGTCCGGCGATTTCTTCAACATAACCAATCGCGGTAACCTTTACTCGAATCCGAATAGTCCAAGTACGGCCACTATCTCGCTGACCGGTTGCTCGCCGCGTACGTCAGCACCCTCACCCGGCTTCACCGGTTCGGTGCCGGGCGAGATCGGATTCATCTGCGCGCCGCTTACGGCCGCCACGATGCCACAGGTCGGCGTCAACGGCTTCCGCGCGATCACGCAGATCGCACCCGGCAGCACGCCTTTCGCGTTCCAGGCAGGCGTTAAGTTCGTATTCTGAAAAACTTGAGGCATCCGCGTCTGGGCAGAAGGCAGTTTTTGCAGGGTTTGAGCAGTTCTTTTATGCTGGCAGGCGGCTCGCTTGTGGCGGGCCGCGCTGCCGGCGCTGTTGTTTCATCCGCCGACGCCGCGTCCGCATTCGTGCCTGGGAGTCCTACCTTGCGCTGGCCTGAACCGATTGGCAGTCCTGTCCTAGATAGTTTGCGCCCGGTGATCGAACATTCGCGCGACGTGCAGACGCATGTGGACAAAATCACCGAAGTCGCCGGTTGGATGGCTTACGAAGATTTGCCCGTGCCGGAGTACGCGTTGCCCTTCGGAATCGGGGCGCACGACGTGAACGTGGCGATTGATTTCATCATGACGTCGGACACGATTGACACCGCCTTCACCGATTTCACCACGCACGTAAAATTTCAGACGGATTACGCCGGGCAGCACTGGTCGGATTCCGACGCCGAATTCGCCTGCCTGAAGCGCGCGATGGACAACGGCATTCCCGTCCTCGACGGAAAATGGATGGCGAGCGTGACGCGGGCGGAGCTGAACAGCATTTTCGCGGGCAACATCGAGATGCCGATGCTCGACGAAAAGCTCGCGGTGCTGCACCAAGTGGGCCCGGTGCTCGTTGAGAAATATGGCGGCAGGTTTTCGAATTTCATCCATGCCTGCTCGCCGAAGCTCTACGACCACGGCAATGGCATGGTGGACCGGTTGGTGACGGAGTTTCCGCGGTTCAACGACGTGAGCCAGTACGACGGCCACGAAATCAAATTCTACAAGCTGCCGCAGCTGGGAATTTGGATGCTGTATGCGAATCTGCACAAGCCTTATGGCTTTCAGATCGAAGACCTTCCTTCAATGACCGCATTCGCTGACTACATTGTGCCGGTGGCGCTGCGCCTGCTGGGAATCACCAGTTATTCGCCGGCACTCGAGCACGCCATCAATTCCTACCAATTGATTCCGCGGGACAGCACGCAGGAAATCGAAATCCGCGCGCATTGCCTGTACGCCACGGCGTTGCTGCGCGAGGAAATCAACAAGATCCGGCCGAAGGATATGCAGATCATCATTCCGCAGGTCGACGCGCGGCTCTGGACGCACTATCACACGACGTTCTGGCCACATCATCTGACGCGCACAATCATGTATTGACGTGGGCTAGGATGTTGTAGCGGCGGACTTTAGTCCGCCGCGGCGGGTGCCGCTACAAATGCGAAACCAATCTCGCGCCGCGGGTCGGCGATGCCATCGTTACTGAGGAAACTCCCATGAAAGCAATTCGGCGATACATTTTTTGCGCGTTCACGGTGATTTCGCTGCTGGCTGCGGGCGCGCTGCCTGCGTGCGCCCAGGAATCGCGCGAGGCGAACGGAAAGGACGCGAAGCGCAAGGTCATCATTGACCAGGACTGCGCGGGCCCCGGCGGTACGGATATGCAGGCGGTGCTGGCGCTGGTGCAATCGCCGGATACCGAAGTGCTGGGCATCACGGTGGTCACCGGCGACGCGTGGCTCGCCGAAGAAGTCCAGCACACTTTGCGTCTGATGGAAATTATCGGGCGCACGGATATTCCCGTGGTGCCGGGCGCGGCTTTTCCGCTGGTGAACACCAAGGAATACGTCGCGCGATGGGAAACGCTGCACGGCAAAGTCGTGTACCAGGGCGCGTGGAATTACGCGCGGGGCGGTAAAGTCCACGGGCCGTGGGAAATTCCGCCGATGCCGGAAGGCGCGCCCACTTCGAGACCGGCAAACGAAGATGCCGCGCATTTTCTGGTTCGCATGGTGCATCAGTATCCGCACGAAGTGACGATTTACGAAGGCGGCCCGCTCACGAATCTCGCGCTGGCGCAGGCGATTGATCCAGAATTTGCGTCGCTCGCCAAAGAATTGGTTCTGATGGGCGGGAGCATTTCGCCGCAGACGGATGATTCGGAGTTCACCATGACTCCGCGGCGTGAATTCAATTTGTGGATTGATCCCGAGGCTTCGAGCCGCGTGCTGCATGCGCCGTGGGCGCGCGTGGTGGTCACCACCGTGGATATTTCCGTGAAGACGCAGATGACGAAGGATTTGATCGCGCAGATCGCGAAGGGCTCGGGGCCCGCGGCGCAGTACACCGCGAAATATGCGGAGCCGGGGTACCTGTGGGATGAGCTGGCGGCTGTGGCGTGGTTGGACCCTTCGATCATCACGAAGACGCACAAGATTTTCATGGATGTCTCGGTTGATCACGGGGCTTCGTATGGCGACACGCTCGTGTGGACTGAGGACACGCGTCCGCATTTGGGCGAGCGCGAAGTGGAAATTCAAGACGACCTGAACAAGCAGAAATTCTACGACGAATTTGTGGGCTTGCTGACGCGCCCCACACCCGGCGCGCATGACGCGAAATAATCGCGCGTCGAACGCGGGCGTCTTCCTCAGGGAGTCGGAGGCTGGTTGCTGTTGAGCGAGGCTAGGGCGCGTTTGTAGTCGGGATCGTCCGGGGAAATTTCGACCGCTTTCTTGTACGCCGCAAGCGCGCTGGCGCGGTCGCCGCGTTGCTGGTAGATCGCGCCCATTTCGAAATAGGCGTCGGATTCTTTCGGGTTCACGCGGGCTGATTCCTCGAACGCGGCGAGCGCTTCGTCGAGCTTCGATTGCCTTTCGAGAATTTTTCCCTGCACGTAAAGATATTCCGGGTGGTAAGGCTCGCGGGCTAGAGCCTGGCCGATTGCGTCGCTGGCTTTTTCGATGTCGCCTGCGGAGTAATAGAGCTTCGCGAGTTGGGAGTACGTGCCGGCGTAGGTTGGGTCGAGCGTAATCGCTTGATTGAGCAGCGCGAGCGAACCCGTGAAGTCATTTTTCATTGCCAGCTCGTCCGCCTGCTGCACCAGGTGCTTGGCCTGCAGTTTACTTTCGGCGGTGGTGCGATCGTTCTGGGAGGATTTTTCGAACGCGGCGAGCGTTTGTTGCGCTTTGTCGTCCTGCCCGGCGCAGCGATAGGCGCGCGAGAGCAGGAAGAGAGTCTCGGAATCCGGCGCTGGCAGCTGGGACGCTGCATCGGAAGCTGACCCCGCGCCGACGAGCGGCTCGAGAGCATCCACAGCTTTCGCGCAACGTTCCTTGATTTCGCCAGGCGCGGGCTTCTCCGGTGGACGGACCAGGATCTTTGCCAGTAGCGCGCGGCCGAGCGGATTTTCCGGCTGCAGCTCGACCACTTTTTCCGCGTCTGCCAACGCGAGCGCGTCCTGGTTGTGGTCCGCGTAGATGTCCGCGCGCGTGTAATGCGCCAGCGCATTTTTAGGATCGCGCGCCAGGATTTTCGCGAGCTGTGCGAGTGCGCTGGGGGCGTCGCCTTTGGCTTTATAGGCGACGGCGAGCCGGTTGCGCGCGTCCGCATCGGCGGGATCGAGCGCGAGCGCCGCGTTCAAATGCGCGATGGCGGCATCGTAGGTTTGCAGCTGGATATCCAGGTCGCCATAGACGGCGAGCGGCGCAGCGCTGCGGGGATGTTCGCGGTGGGCTTTCTCGAGAATTTTTTTGGCTTCGTCGAAATTGTGGACGCCGCGGTACGCCTGCACCGCGCCGATTTCAGCCTGCAAGTTGTGCGGCGCGAGGCGCAAGGCTTCCTGGTAACTGCCAATCGCGTCTGGAAACTTGCCCGCGGCTGCCGCGGCGCGGCCCTGCTCGATGAGCGTCGCAGCTTGATCGGCATGAGTCTGGGCGTGCGCTTGTCCACGGGCGAATGATGGCGTCGCGACGGCGAGCACGAACAGCGAAAGCCCGCTGAGCGCAAACACGCGTGAAGAACGCAGATCGCTGCGGAAAATGGAGCGCGTTTCCGAGTTCCGCTTACACCTGAGACGCAAAAACATTCGCGGATTATAACATCCGGTATTGACTCGGACCGATTCGGGAATGCTTGCGCGGTCGCAAAAAGCGCTGTTTTCGCTTGACTCGCATCACGCAGAGAACTATAAGCAGCGACGGCACTGCAAGCACCCTTCCGCCAAAAATGATTCGGGGAAGCGAGTTTCCATTCAAATTTATCGCTGGAAAACCAGGGGAGTCGCTGAGACCATGCGCCTGAAAAATATTCTTCCGCTCGTTGCTATTGTTGCGTTCGCGCGGGCCACGCCGGCGCAGACCAAACGCAAGGTGATCATTGACCAGGACGCGCGCGGCGCTGCGACCACCGATCAGCAGTCCATTTTGATGTTCCTGCAATCGCCGAACGTCCAGACGCTGGGCATCACGGTGGTGAGCGGCGATATGTGGCGCGACGAAGAAATCGCGCACACGCTGCGCATGCTGGAAATCACCGGGCATAAGGACATTCCCGTGTATCCCGGCGCAGTGTATCCGCTGATCAACCGCATGGAAATGATCGAGCGCTGGGAAAAGCTATACGGCACCGTGCACTATCAAGGCGCGTGGAACGGCCATCGACCCGGAATGAATCTGGGCGACGGGCTGCGCGGCAGATACCATTTGCCGTTTGTGGTACCCGATATTCCGGAGGGAAATCCCACGATCAAGGCGCAGAGCGAAGATGCGGCGCATTTCATCATCCGCATGGTGCACAAATATCCGCACGAAGTGACGATTTACGCTGGCGGGCCGATGACGGACATCGCACAAGCGATCAGCCTGGATCCCGAGGTTCCGGACCTGGCGCAAGAACTGGTGGTGATGGGCGGCAGCATCGCGCCGGTGGTTCCGCACGATTGGATCGCGGAAAATCGCCGTGAATTCAATTTCTGGTGGGATCCGGAGGCTGTGCACATCGTGCTTACTTCGCCGTGGCACAAGATCACCATCACCACGGTGGATATTTCAGTCAAGACGCGCATGACCAAGGAACTGATCGCCGAAATCGCGAAATCCAAGAGTCCGGCGTCGCAATATTTGGCGAAATATGCCGATGAAGAATATATGTGGGACGAGCTGGCGGTGGCGGGATGGCTCGACCCCAGCGTGATCACGCAGCAGACTCAGTATTATATGGACATAGACATCTCGCATACGGCAGGCTACGGAAACGTGCTGGTATGGACCTCCGACGCGCAGCCGGGACTGGGCGAGCAGCTCGTGAATATTCCCGAAGAACTGAACAAGGAAAAGTTCTACAAGATGTTTATTGATTTGATGGCGCTGCCACCCGCGAGCGCGCATGCGGCGGCAGCGGCGACGCCTGGGGCTGCGGCCGCGGGAAATTAAGAAGAATTGAGGCCACTTTGCAAATGAATGCGAAAGCGGAAGTCGTGGGAATCGGCAGCTGCACAGTGGATTATTTTGCGATCGTGCCCCGGCTGCTCGGTCCGGAAGAAAAAATCAACGCCACGCGCATGGAAATTCACGCCGGAGGCGTCACTGCCAACAACCTGACGCAAGTGGCGCGGCTCGGCGCGAGCACCGGATGGCTGGGGTTGATCGGCGATGACGAAAACGGCCGCATCATCCAGAAGGCTTTCACCGAAGACGGCATGGATCTTTCCGGGATTGAAGTCGTACACGGTGAGCATTCTTCGCTTACGTGGATTCCGGTGGACGTAAGCGGCGAGCGCTGCATTTACATGTTCCCCAACGCGACGGGAAAAATTTCCGTGCACCAGGTGCTGTCGCGTTTCGCGCAGCACATTCAGGCCGCCAAACATTTCCACACGGAAGCTTCGCAGCTTCCGATTGGTCCCGTGAAGCAAGCGATGCAGGTGGCGCACGACGCAAACGTTCGCGTGATTTTCGATCTGGACGTGGCGCCCAGCTTTTTCGCGGCGGCCAATCTGGGCACGCAGGAAGAATTGTGCAGCGCGTTGCGGCTGGTGGACGTCCTGAAGCCCTGCAAAGCGGCGGCGCGCGAGCTGACCGGCGAAGCGGATTACGAGAAGATTGCGCGGCAATTGCTGGGGCTGGGACCGAAGATTGTCGCGCTGACGCTCGGCGCCGACGGCTGCATCATCGCCGGCTCTGGAAAAACTGCTCGCGTGCCGGCGTTTAAAGTGGAAGTAGTAGATACGACCGGTGCGGGGGACGCGTTTATGGGTGGGCTTTCCTACGGCTTGCTGCAAGGGTGGGATTTCGAGCGCGTGGGACTCTTTGCCAATGCTTGCGCGGCGCTCTGCTGCACGAAAGTGGGAGCGCGCGCGATGGCCAAACGCGATGAAGTGATGGCGCTGATCAAGGCGCACGCGCCAAAAGGCGCCGCCACATTTTAGCTTTCAGAAAGCAACAGACGCTGGTGAAAATTGCAGTATGCACGTTCGTCGAGCTGCGCGCGTTGTGTGCACAGACGAAGTGGTCTAAAGGGAGCTCATGTTCACACCGCTGAATTCCGGGACCGCGCTCTTGATGATGGTGATTTCCGCGATCTGCTGGGGATCGTGGGCCAACACCTACAAGGGCGTGAAGAATTACCGCTTCGAACTTTTCTACTGGGACTACGCGGTGGGAATTTTTCTGACGTCGATGCTGTTCGCGTTCACCATGGGCTCGACGGCGAACGACGCATCGAGCTTTCTGAATAATGTGCGCGCGGCGGATCTTTCGAATATCGGGTGGGCGCTGCTCGCCGGCGTGATTTTCAACGTCGCGAACCTGCTGCTGGTGGCGGCGATTGATATGGCGGGCCTCGCGATTGCGTTTCCCATCGGCATCGGCATCGCGCTGGTGGTGGGCACCGTGCTTAGTTACGTGCAGCAGCAGCGCGGGTACTTGCCGATGCTCGCAGCGGGAGTGGCCTGCGCGGTGGTCGCGGTGATTTTGGACGGCAAGGCTTACGGCGAAATTAACGCCGGTAAGTCTGCTTCGCGCAAAAGCATTATCACCTGCGTCGTTTCGGGCGTGCTGATGGGGCTCTGGGCGCCCTTTTCCACGCGCGCGCTTACGCACGGGCATACGCTCGGTCCTTATAGCATCGCGGTATTTCTTACCGGCGGCGCGCTGCTTTCGTGTTTTTTGTGGAATATTTATTTGATGAAGAAGCCGCTGGTCGGCGAGCCCGTTGCATTCAGTGGGTTCTTTCGCGGGCCGACCAGCGGTCATGCGCTGGGATTAATCGGCGGCGCAATTTGGGCCACCGGCACCGTTTTCAATCTGGTCGCTGCGAATTATACGGGCGTCGCGATTTCGTATTCCATCGGGCAGTCCTCTCCGATGGTGGCGGCGCTGTGGGGCATTTTCGCGTGGAAGGAATTTGACGGCGCAAACAAGCGCGCGCGCGCGTTTCTGGCGCTGATGTTCATTTTTTATGTGCTGGCAATTTTGCTGATCGCACGGGCCAATACGGCGGCGTAGCGGCGAACCGGCGCTGACGGAGGCCATGAAGTAGAGTGTCGTGGTCAATCACTCACATCAAAAACATGGCGAAATGTCATCCCGAGGGCGAATTTTGCCCGAGGAATCTGCTTTTTCGTTAAGCTAGCGCGAAAAGCAGATCCCTCGCTGCGCTCGGGATGACACCGACTGCGCTTGTTCCACAAAAACCACAGCCGCGATACACCAGATTGGTTCGCCGCGAGACCAATGGCGCACTAAAGTGCGCCGCTACAAAAGCAAATTCACGCCACTACATTGGCGGGCGGCGGAAGCCGCCGGTTGCCGCTTCGATTTTCGCGGATACTGCCAGCACGGCTTCGTCTTCCCACGCGCGGCCTACGATCTGCACGCCAATCGGCAAGCCTTCCGGCGAGCGCCCCACCGGCACGACGGCTCCCGGAAACCCCAGCAAATTGAACCACTGCGAGTAACTCATCGCTTTCAGGTAATTCACTTTTTGGCCCTGCACGGTGAAAGCGCGCTCGCCATGATGAAACGCGGGGATCGCGCACACCGGGCAAAGCAGAATCGGAAATTTTTCCATCTGCCGCAGCATCTTTTCGCGCAACGCGTCGCGGCCAATCATGGTGTTCAGCCAATCGCGTCCATCGAGCGACGGCCGCTTGGCGATATTTTCCCGCCAGGAGCGCAGCATCGGGCTCAATTCGGCTTCGCGGCCTTCGATCGTGGTGTTCATCGCCATCTGCACGCCGGGGCCGAACAAATTCCACCAAAGCTGCCAGACGCGTTCAAGATTTTGTGGTCGCCACGCTTCCACCTGAAAACCTTGCTCGCGCAAAGCGTCCGCGGCCTGGCGCACGGCCGCAGCGGTTTCCGGAGTGACAGGCGTCGCGCCATCGTCCTCGAAATAGGCGATGCACAGCTTGCGAATTTCTTCGTCGCTCCAGCGCCGCAGCGGGACAGGCGCTGAAGCGGGGTCGCCGATATCGTAACCGGCCATCACTTCGAAAAGTCGCGTGACATCCGCCATCGTGCGCGCCATCGGGCCCACAACTCCCAATTCCGCGAACGGACCCGCCGACGCAGGATAATGCGACGTGCCGGGGACGCGGCCGGGCGTGGGCTTGAGGCCACAGATCCCCACAAAATGCGCGGGAATTCGGATGGAGCCGCCGCCGTCGCTGCCCACGCCGCCGGCCGAAAGGCCCGCGGCAATCGCCGCCGCTTCGCCACCGCTCGAGCCGCCGGGAGTGCGCGTAAGATCCCAGGGATTATTGGTGCGGCTGTAGAGAATGTTGTCGGTCTCGTAGGCCATCAGAAATTCGGGCACGTTGGTATTGCCGAGCAAGATCGCTCCCGCGGCGCGCAGCCGCGCGACGAGCGACGCGTCTTCAGATGGAATGTAGCCTTTGCGTAGAGCGCTGCCGCATTCGCAGGGCCACCTGGCGACATCTATCGAACTTTTCAGCGAAAGCGGAACGCCGTGCAGCGGGCCGAGCGAATCCGCATCCGCCCCGCGCGGAGCCAGTGCGCCCTCCGCTGCATGAGCCTGGCGGCGCGCGCCTTCCGCGTCCACGTGGATGAAGGCATTTAATCTTGGATTCAGGCGCGTGATCCGCGCGAGGTGTGCTTCGACGAGTTCCACCGGTGAGATTTTGCGCAAGCGAATATTCGCGGCCATCTCGACCAGCGGGCTGTAAACGACGTCGTCCGATTCCAAGTTCGGTCCCTCCGCGATTCGCGAGCCGTCGAGTCTAACACGCGTTCGGTGCGGCCGCGTTCGGCCGGGCGCGCCATTGCGAGGCGCGCACGCCTAATGCAAAAGTATTATTGACTCTCCCCCGACCCGGCGACAGAATTCCGGCTTTCCAAATTATCACGCTGCCAAAATCAACGGAGCCAGCCATTTGCGAGCCTCAATCGTCCTGTTGACCGTTCTCGGTGTGGACCGCGCATGAAGCGCGTTACAGACATCCTTTTATTCGTGCTGGTTCTGACCGCAGCGTACGTCTTTGCGTGGCCGTCCGCGAACGTGCCATATTTCGGCGCGATCATTTTGCATTTGCTTGCGGGCGTCGCGTTCCTCGTGCTGCTTCTGTTCACGTTGCGACCGATGCTGCGCCAAGGGCCCATCGCCTCGCGGATCGGCTGGGTGTTGCTGGCGGCGGGCGGCATTCTGGGCGCGATCCTGATTTACACCGGCACCCGCCGAGTGGATTGGCCGCTGCTCTACGTGCACATCGGCGCGTGCGTTGCCGGTTGTGCGCTGCTGGTTTCCGGCTGGGGCTGCAGGCGCGGCTTCCTCGCGGGCCCATTCCCTTCCGGCATCATCCGCAGCGCGCTGTGCCTCGTGGTGGCAGGCCTTATCACGGCGGGCGCATGGAGGTTGCGCACCGTTCCCTGGCAGGAATCGCATCGGATTCAAAATCCGGCGATTGCGCCAGGAACGATGGATAGCGAAGGCGACGGGCCCGAGGGGCCGTTCTTCCCCAGCTCCGCGCAAACTGCCGAACGCCAGCACATCCCTGCGAGCTATTTCACGGAGTCGCAGTCCTGCCAGCGTTGCCACCAGGACATCTATAAGGAGTGGCAAAGCTCCGCGCATCATTTTTCTTCGTTCAACAATGCGTGGTACCGCAAGAGCATTGAATACATGCAGGACACCATCGGCATCAAATCCTCGAAATGGTGCGCAGGATGCCACGATCCCGCGCTGCTCTACAGCGGAATGTTCAATCGCCCGGTGCGGGAAGTGGAAGATACTCCGGCGGGACAGGCCGGCCTGGGCTGCATGATGTGCCATTCGATCGAAAACGTGAAAAGCACGATGGGACAGGCGGACTTCTTCCTGGAATATCCCGCGCTGCACAAAATGGCCGCGAACAAGAATCCATTCGTGATACGTCTGCACGATTTTCTTACGAATCTGAATCCGGAGCCGCACCGGCGAGTGTTCCTGAAGCCGTTCATGCGCACGCAGACCGCGCAGTTCTGCTCTACTTGCCACAAAGTCCATCTGGACGTGCCGGTGAACCACTATCGCTGGGTGCGCGGGTTCGATGATTACGATAACTGGCAAGCCAGCGGCGTTTCGTTTCAGGGGGCGCGCTCATTTTATTATCCGGCGAAGGGCCAGATGTGCGCCGATTGCCACATGCCGATGACGAAATCCACCGACGCCGGAAACATTGATGGATTCATTCACTCGCACCGCTTCCCTGCCGCGAATACGGCGTTGCCCACGGCGAATCACGATGAGGCGCAGCTGGAAGCCACCGATGATTTCCTGACGAAAGGCGTGGTGAGCGTGGATATCTTCGCGATTTCGCCGGAAACGAAAGCGAAGGAAACCGGCAATGAAGAAGGTGCGGCAGCCGGCGCGGGCACGGCAGTTGCGGCGCCGTCCATGCCGGGACTGCAAACGACCTTTGCCGTTGGCGAGGAAGCGGAATCCTCGATTCCCGTGAACACTTCGCCCGACGCGGCGACCCCCATTGCGCTGCTCACCGCCCCACTAAATCGCACTGGCGGAGCAGTGCGGCGCGGCGGCATTTATCGCCTGGATGTAGTCGTGCGCACGCGCAAAGTCGGCCATTTTTTCCCCGGCGGCACCGTGGACGCTTTCGATTGCTGGGTAGAGCTGACCGCTACCGGCGATAAGGGCCAGGTGCTATTTCAAAGCGGCGGCGTGGAGGACGATGGCAAAGGCCCGGTGGATCCCAGCGCGCATTTTTACCGTTCCCTGCAGATTGACGCGCACGGCAATCCGATCAATAAACGCAATGCCTGGTCCACTCGATCGACGGTCTACGCGAGGCTGATTCCCCCCGGCGCGGCCGATACGATTCATTACCGCCTCCAGGTTCCGCCCAATGCCGGAGACAAAATCCATCTGCACGCGAAAGTCAACTACCGGAAATTCATGTGGTACAACACGCAGTTTGCGTTCGCCGGCGTGCGCGACCCCAATCAGAAAGAAGGCGCGGTTGCGCCCAACTACGACGATCAGCATTATTCCTTCACCGGCGACCCTTCCAAGATTCCCGGCGGCAGCCAGGGCATTCCGAACCTTCCGATCGTCGTTATGGCGGAAGATACCGCCGATTTTCACGTGCTCGCCGCCCACGCGCCGCAGCCCGCGCCGAAAGTGGTCCTCAATCCCGACGATTGGACCCGCTGGAACGATTACGGCATCGGGCTTTTCCTGCAAGGAGATCTTTCCGGCGCGGCGGGAGCGTTCGAAAAAATCACGCAGATGGCGCCTACGAATTTCGACGGATGGACGAACGTCGGGCGCGTCCGCTTACAGGAAGGAAATTTGCCGGCCGCGCAGCAAGTGCTGGAAAAGGCGCTGGCGCTCAAGCCGGACCTGGCTCGCGCGAATTTCTTCTACGCGAAAGTGCTGCGCCAGCAGGGGCATTACGACGAAGCGGCCCAGCATCTGCGCACTGTCCTGGCGCAGTACCCGCGCGATCGCGTTGTGCACGACGATCTGGGCCGGATTTATTTTCTGCAGCGGCGCTATGACGACGCGCTGCAGCAGTTCAATGCGACCATTGCCATTGATCCCGAAGATCTCGAGGCGAATTACAATTTGATGCTGACCTACACGGGCTTGGGCAAGCCGGAAACCGCTGCGGAATTTCAGAAGCGCTACCTGCGTTTCAAAGCTGACGAAGCGTCGCAAGCGCTCGTCGGGCCATACGTGCGCACGCATCCTGATGACAACAACGAGCGGCAGCCCATTCACGAGCATATTTCGGAGTTGTTCTTGACCGCCAAGAACCGCGCGCCCACCAAAGCAGTCACCCCAAAATACGCGGTGCTGCCGCATCGCGCCAAGGAATCCGATTGATGAGCTTCCGCTTCCATCGAATCCGGATAATCGCCGTGTGCGCGACCGCCGTGACCATCACGTTGGGGGCTCTCGGCGGGGCGAATGCGCCTGCTTCAGCCGCCGCTGCCCCGCCGCAAACAAGCGCCGCGGCTCACGGAATCCGGTTTGAGGACATCACGCGCGCTGCGGGCATTCACTTCGCGCACAACAACGGCGCGTTTGGCAAAAAGTGGCTGCCGGAAACGATGGGACCCGGTGTCGCGTTTATTGATTACGACAACGACGGCTGGCAGGACATTTTGCTCGTCAACGGAATGGATTGGCTGGGGCACGCGCGCAAACATTCCACGATGGCGCTGTATCACAATAATCACGACGGCACGTTTACCGACGTAACCAAAAAGGCCGGACTGGACGTGGAAATGTACGGCTTGGGCGTGGCGATCGGCGATTACGACAACGACGGCTACGACGATATTTTTATCACGGCGCTCGGCCAAAGCCACCTGTTCCACAATAATGGCAACGGCACGTTTACAGACGTCACCAAGCGCGCCGGCCTGGAAGGTCCGAACGAATTCAGCACCAGTGCGGCATGGGTGGATTACGACCGCGACGGCAAGCTCGATTTGGTGGTCGCGAATTACGTGCAGTGGTCGCCGGAAACCGACATCTACTGCGCGCTCGACGGAAAAACGAAATCGTATTGCACGCCCGAGGCGTACAAAGGCACGTCGGTGCGCCTGTGGCACAATCGCGGCGACGGCACCTTCGAAGACGTCACGAAAAAAGCGGGGCTATACGATCCCACCTCGAAAAGTCTGGGCGTCGCGATTCTCGACGCGAATCGAGACGGCTGGCCGGATATTCTGATCAGCAACGACACGCAGCCGAACAAGCTCTACATTAATAATGGCAATGGAACGTTTACCGAGAAAGGCGTTTCCGCGGGAATCGGCTATAGCGAAGACGGCATCGCGCGCGCCGGCATGGGCGTGGACGCCGCCGATTACGACCGCTCGGGATATCCCAGCGTGGTGATCTCGAATTTCTCGAATCAGATGATTTCGCTGTATCACAACGAGCGTAATGGGCTTTTCGTGGACGAAGCTCCGCAATCGGAAGTGGGCCACGATTCCCTGCTCACGCTCGGCTTCGGCTGCTTTTTCTTTGATTACGATCTGGATGGCTGGCTCGATCTATACGTCGCGAATGGCCATATCGAGGACGCGATCGAACGCGTGCAGCCGCGTGTGCGTTTTGCCGAGCCGCCGCACCTTTTTCGCAATCTCGGCAATGGGAAATTCAGCGAGGTCACACAATCAGCGGGAGCGGCTTTTGCGGCGCCCCGCGTGGCGCGCGGCGCGGCGTACGGCGACATCAATAATGATGGCGCGCCGGATCTGCTGGTTGGCACGAACAACGGCCCGGCGGTGCTCTTCCGCAATACCGGCGCGACGAATCACAGCCTGCGCATTAAATTGACTGGCACGAAATCAAACCGCGACGGGATCGGTGCGACCGTTCGCCTGACCGCCGGCAGCGACACGCAATCGAAGATGCTGCGCAGCGGGTCGAGCTATCTTTCCTCCAGCGAATTGATTCTGACTTTCGGTCTCGGCACTCACACGCAGGCCGACGCGATCGAAATCCGCTGGCCCAGCGGCCAAGTGGACAATCTGAAAAACGTCGCCGCCGATCAAATCATCACTGTGAAAGAAAAAGAAGGCAGCATTGCTGCCAAGCCGCTCGTGAAACGGTAGAATACCCCCATGTCAGGATTGAGCCTCGAATGAACCGCGTCGCGCGTGCTGCGCTTTGTGCCGCCATCTTTGCATGCGCACTCGCGGGAGCCAGCCGGCCACCGCATCGATATCAACAGGATCAGCAAGCGCAGGCTCCTGCTCCAGCGCAACAGCGCACCCGCCAGCACTCGGCCACCGCGAAAAAAGCCTCCGAAGCGGCTGATGCAGAAAAAGCCGATCCGCGCGCCGAAATCATCCGCGAAAATAATTTCGGCGTGGCGCTGATGAACCGGCAGCAGTTCGAACAGGCTCTCGGTAAATTTCAGCGCGCCTGTATCCTCGATCCACAAAGCGACGTTGGCTGCCTGAATACCGGGATCGCGCTGCTGAATATGCAGCGCTTCGATGAAGCGCGCCAAATTCTGGAGAAAGCCTCGCAACGCAATGCGCGCGATCCGCGCGCCTGGTTCAACCTGGGCCTGCTCGAAAAAGCCACGGGCAACGCTGACGCCGCCATCGCGGATTTTGTGAAGGTTGCGACGCTCGATTCCTACGACGCGGACACCCAGTATTTCATCGGCTTGGTTTATTCCCAGCAGCAGCAATACGACAAAGCCATTCCTGCATTCCAGCGCGCGCTGGAACTGAATCCCTTCCAGGTTTCCGCCGAGTTTGGCCTGGCGCAAGCGTTGCAGCGGACGAGCAAAACCGCGCAGGCCAGGGAACACTTCGACCGGTTCCAACACATGACTTCGCTGAAACTGGGCAAGCCGGTCAGTTTCATTTATGGCGAGCAAGGGAAATATTCGCTCGCGGAAATTATGCAGCCCGCGCCCGAGCCGGTTCCGCCGCTGGTGCCAGTGCATTTCGTCAACGTGACGGCGGCCGCGAATTTGCCTGCGTTCGCGCAACGCATCACGGTTCCGCCGCTGGCTCCGAAACTCGACGCTGCGCCAGCGGGGACTCGGCGCTCCACAAAAACAATAAGCGCGACAAAATTTACCGAGAACAGCCCCGCCAACGCGCTCGAGCGATTCCTCGGCGCCGGCGCCTGCATCATTGATTACAACGGCGACGGCAAGCCGGATATTTTTCTGGTGGATGCCGACGGGCGCGGAAATGCGGGGCTCTACAAGAATCTTGGCTACGGAAAATTTGTAAACGTCACGCACGAAGCCAAGCTGGAAATTCACGGTCCGGCGATGGGCTGCGCCGTCGGAGATTACGACAACGACGGCAAACCCGATCTCGCCGTCACGATCAATGGCGGCGTGATGCTTTTCCACAACGAAGGTAACGGAACGTTCAAGGACGTAACCGAAGCGTCGGGCCTGAAAACCGATCCGCAATCGGACGTGCTCGCGCTCGGCGTCACATTTATTGATTACGATCACGATGGCGACCTCGATCTCTACGTCACGCGCTTCAACGCTTTCCCGCTCGAAAATCCCGCCCAGGCTTTCGCTTTTCCGAACGACGCCACCCCGCCCGGCAACATTCTTTGGCGCAACAATGGCAACGGAACCTTTACCGATTGGACCAGCCAGACGGGGCTCGCCGGCAGCGGTCCCTCCGTCGGCGAGATCGGCAGCGACATCAACAACGATCGCGCGATTGATTTTGTCGTGACTGGCTGGCAGAAATCTCCCACGGTCTACTTGAATCCGCGCGAAGGCGCGTTTCGCGCTGTTACGCCGTGGTCGAGCGACATGCCGGCGCCCACCGCGGGTGTCGTCGCGCTCGATTTCGATAAAGACGGCTGGATGGACCTCGCGTTCACGCACTGGGGCGCGCCGGGGCTAAGCCTGTGGCGAAACGTCGAGGGCAAATCATTCGAGCGCGTGGCGCTCCCGGACTTGGAATGGATGCGCGCATGGGGCGTCGCGGCGGTTGATTACGACAACGATGGCTGGATGGATTTAGTCGCCGTGGGCGAGACGTTTAACGGCGAAGGGCACATCGTGCTGCTGCGCAACGAGGGCGCGGCCGGCTTTCGCGACGTCACGGCAGCCACCGGCCTGGACAAAATCGCGCTGCACAATCCGCGTGGCGTGATCGCGTTCGATTTCAATGGCGATGGCGCGCCGGATTTGCTGATCACGCAGAATAATGCGCCGCCGGTGCTGCTGAAAAATGAAGGCGGCAATCGTTTCAATTGGATTCGCATCGGATTCAAAGGCGAGAACGACAATAAATCCGGTATCGGCACGAAAGTGGATCTCTACGCCGGGGCGCTGCGGCAGAAATGGGAAGTTGCCGGCGCGTCCGGCTATCTCGGTCAGGGACCAACCTCGATTGTCGCGGGCCTGGGCGCCGAGCGCAGCACGGACGTGATCCGCCTGCTGTGGCCCACCGGCGTGCTGCAAGACGAAATGCAAATTCCCGCGTACAAGGACGAAATCGTCACGGAAATTGACCGCCGCGGCAGTTCGTGCCCGATCGTTTTCGTGTGGAATGGCGACAAGTTTGAATTTCTCGCGGACATGATCGGCCCAGGAATCGTCGGGCACTGGACCGGCCCCAATCAACGAAATATTCCCGATCCCGACGAATACCTGAAAGTGACCGGTTCGCTGGTGCAGCCGGAGAAAGGCAAAATTCATTTCCGGATGCTCGAGCCGATGGAAGAGCTCGATTACCTCGACCAAACCAGATTGATTGCCGTGGATCATCCTGTGGACGTCGAGGTTTACCCGAATGAGCGCTTCGCGAGCGAGCCACCGTTTCCGAAGTTCAAAGTAATCGCGAGTCGCGAAGCACATCTCCCCGTCGGGGTGTGGGACGAACACAGCCATGATTTGCTGCCGCTGCTGCGCGAAGCCGATCACAAATACGTGACCGATTTCCCGCTGGCACCTTACGCCGGATTTGCGGCGATGCACTGGATCGAGTTGGATCTCGGCGACTGGGACGCTTCGAAGCCGCTGCGTCTTCTGCTCGATGGCTTCACCGATTATTTCAGCGCCAGTTCGATGTACGCCGCGTGGCAGGCGGGAATCACTCCGGTGCCGCCGTATGTCGAAGCCCTCGATGATTCCGGCAAGTGGGTGCGCGTGGTGGATGATATGGGCTTCCCCGCGGGGCTTTCGCGCACCATGGTCGCTGATCTCACCGGAAAATTGCCGCCGGGCACGCGCTCCATCCGCATCGTCACGAACTTGCGAATTTACTGGGACCGCATCCGCGTGGACAATTCGCCCGAAGACGTCCCCTACAAGCTGACGGAAGTTCCGCTGGCGGGCGCCGACCTGCATTTCCGCGGCTATCCGCGCGTCGTCGAAGGCAATCCCAAGAATGATTTGAGCTACGTGTATGAGGAAGTGAGCGCCACGGGTCCGTATTCGCGGCAAATTGGAAATTACACGCGCTATGGCGACGTCACCGATCTGGTGCGCAAGACCGACGACAAGTACGTGATCTTCGGCTCCGGCGACGAAGTCGCGGTCGATTTCGATTCGACGCATCTGCCGGACATTCCCGACGGCTGGACGCGCGATTATTTCTTCTACGCCGACGGCTTCGCCAAAGACATGGATTTTTACGCCGCGCACGGCGATACCGTCGCGCCGCTGCCCTTCCACACGTCGGTGCCGTACCCGTATCCCAACGGCATTGCCTATCCCGAAGATCCGGCGCACCTGAAATACATGCTCGATTACAATACGCGCGGGGTGGCTGGACCCGCCGGCGATAGCTTCCAGTTCAACTACGTTAAACCTGAAAAATAACGCCGAATTTGCCGCGCCAGCTCTTCTTCGCAACTCTTCAAAGGCGTCAGTAGACGTAGTATTACCGACCTTGCCATAATTACCCCTCGATGAATTCCTTCGAGGACGTTCGAGCTCCCCGGCCCGAAATCATTGAGAATTACAGGGATTTCGAGCCGCCTCAGCAGGTAAAAGAAATAATTTCGATCCTCCTCGATTGCGTGTCGGCCAATTATTTGCGAGGACTCAAAGCAATCATTCTCGCCAATCAGGCCGCACTGACACGTAACCAAAGACGGCGAAAAGTCTGGAGTCGAAAACGTAAGATTCGGTTGGCCGAGGCTCGCGGCGCTTATTATCGCGCCACGAGGTCCTCGCCCCCGATCGTGTCGCTTTGCGTGGATAACATTTTGAAGGGGACACCCGCTTGGACACTGAAGGTTCCGATCGCGCGTTACGCGGAATTTGGGGAGGTTCTCTATCACGAAATTGGGCACCACATTCACGCCACCCACGAACCTGTGCATGACGGGAAAGAGAATGTTGCGGAAGATTGGAGTAAGCGATTGGTCCGCCAGTTCTTTCGTAGGCATTACTGGTATCTCGTTCCGTTTAGGTATCCAATGTCGTTTCTCGTCAAAGCAGCGTTGCGAATCATGAAGGTTCTTCGACGCAAACGACGAGATGAATCGGAATCGAATGATCCTACGCCCTAGGGATCGAGGCCGCTTGATTGGAGCTGAATAGCGTGATAATTTCTGTCTTTCGGTAACGGTAAGCACACGCAGCAAATCACCTGACGATGTCGCAGTCGAATTCAAACGTCCAAATTCCGAAAATTGCCGGGCGCGCACGAGACGCTTCCACGCCTGCGCGCGAGCCCGTCTTCTGGCGCGTCGAAGGCAGCCTGCTGAACCTCACGGCCGTGCGCCCGGTGGGCTTTTTCGCGTGGAATTCGCAAAGTTTCCTGCAGCGCTGGACACGCCGCGGCGCCATGGCGACGCTCGCGATTGCGCGGCCGTTTCTTTACGTGACCGATCGCGTCTTCGCCACGCGGCTTCTTCACACCGTGTTGCGCGGAGTAAGCCGCGATCGCCTCGACCTGCTCGGCGAGGAATTCTTCGAATATTTTCTGAAGCCGCGATTGAAAGAGCGCGGCATCGTCAAGCTGAATGAAGCCGTGGCGGCGGGTGGCGAAATTATTCTGGTGAGCCAGGGCCTGGACCACGTCATGCGCCCGCTCGCGAAGCATTTGGGCGCCGCGCGCTTCATTTCCAATCGCCTGGATTTTCGCGAGGGCATCGCGACGGGCCGCCTACTCGAACCCGTGATTCGCCCGCGCGGCGCCTTCGCGCGATTCACCGAAGGCCAGCCGGACGGCCGCCTCTCGCGCGAAAAATTGATCAAGGTACTCGGCTTCGAGAAAAATCCGGAAGTGCTCGACGATGCGATTCAGCCGGCCGGGCGGCCCAAGCCGAACTCCTACGTTCCGGTGGTGCATTTCGAATCACGCAATGGCCGCGCGCCGCTTTCGGTGCGCGAAACTTTGCGCGGCAAAAATATTCTGCTGATTGGCGCCACGGGCTTCATCGGCAAAGTGTGGTTGGCCAATCTGCTCACCGATCTTCCGGACATCGGCCGCATCTTCCTGCTGGTGCGCCACAATCGCGCGGCTACTTCCCTGCAGCGGCTGCAGCGCGTGATCGAAGAATCTCCCGTATTCGAGCGTCTCGCTGAACGCCACGGCGACCGCTTCGCGGAATATTTGCGCGAGCGCGTCGAAGTGGTGGATGGCGACGTCAGCCAGCCGGGTCTCGGCCTTTCGGTGGAAACCAAAAAGCGCTTGGCACGTTCTCTCGACGTGATCGTCAACAGCTCCGGGCTGACGGATTTCAATCCCGACCTGCGCGATGCCCTGGCGACAAACGTTCGCGCGACAGCCTACGTCCTCGATTTCCTGCGTGAGTGCGAACACGCTTCGCTGCTGCATCTTTCCACCTGCTACGTCGTCGGGCAGCGCGATGGCCGCGTGCTCGAAGAGCTGCCCGCGAACTACACGCCACACGGAATAAAGAATTACGACGCGGTGCAGGAATGGCAGTCGCTTGAGAATCTTGTGCGTGAGACAGAAGCGCGCGCGGAATCCGCGGAAGTCACCGAAGAGCTGAGCCGCGCCGCGCGGAAAAAGGAACACGCCGCGAAAGACCTGCAAGGTGCCGCGCTGGAAAATCAAATCCGCAAGAACCGTGTCCGCTGGCTGCGCCAGACGCTTACCGACGCCGCCTCACGCCGCGCCATCGAACTCGGCTGGCCCAACACGTACACTTTCACGAAGAGCCTCTCCGAGTCGCTGATCCGCAATTTTCTGGACGCGAATCCCGAGGCCGCAATCGCAGTCGTGCGTCCCGCGATCGTAGAATCGTCGCTGGAAAAGCCGTTTCTCGGCTGGAACGAGGGCATTAACACGTCCGCGTCACTTTCCTATCTGCTGGGAACGTTTTTCCGCCAGCTCCCCACCAACGAAACCAAGTGCCTAGACTTGATCCCGGTCGATCTCGTGTGCCGCGGCATGACGCTGATTTCCGCCGCGCTCGTCGCGCGCGGCAACGAGCGCGTCTATCAACTCGCCACCTCGGTCGCCAACGCCTGCAATATGCGCCGCTCCATCGAGCTCACCGGCCTCGGCCACCGCAAATTTTATCGCGCGCAGCCGGACATCCAGCAGCGCCTGCGCCTGAAATTCGACGCCATCCCGGTTTCGAAGACGCGCTATAAAGCGTTTTCAGCGCCCGCACAGAAAACCATCGTCGAAGCAATTAACCGCACGATGGAGCCGTTCTCCTCCAAGCCGCCGCTCGCGCGGCAGCAGCGCGAGCTGGAAAAAGTGATCAAGCTGATTTCGCTTTTCGAGCCGTTCATCCTGCACAACGATCATGTTTTCGAAGCAGCCAACGTGGAAAGGCTCAGCGCCGCGCTGCCACCGGCGGAGCGCGCCGATTTCGGTTACGACGCTCGCGCGCTCGACTGGTGGGATTATTGGATCAACGTGCACATTCCGGCGCTGCGCAAGTGGTGTTATCCTCTCATCGAAGGGCGTCGACCGGAGGCTCGTCCCCGGCGTTCCGCGCCGCTGGAAACGCGCGCGGAGGCCGGCGCCGCGGAAGCGAAGGGCGCGACTCCGGCGGCGGCGTCCTGACATTCAATCACTGTGGCCATCCTCCTGACCGGGTCCACCGGATATATCGGTGCCCATATCGCGTCGAATTTGCTCACGGGTCACACCGATCCGCTGAACCTGCTGGTGCGCGCGCGCGACGAGCAGGAAGCGCACGAGCGCCTGTGGCGTTCGCTGCAGTTGCATCTGGATTTTCCGCGCTTTGAAGAATTCCTGAATTCGCGCATCCATATTTTTCGCGGCGACCTCACCGACGCGCAATTTGGACTGGCCGATGACGATTACGCGCGGCTGGTGCGTACGACCGATTCGATCATTCATTGCGCGGCGTCGCTGAATCGCAAATCCGAAAAAAGCTGCCTGAACGTGAATTTGCGCGGCACGCTGGAAGTGATTCAGTTGGCCATGCTCGCGCGCGACCAGCACGGCCTGCGGCGCTTCAGCCACGTGAGCACCGTTGCGGTTGCCGGGCAGCGCTCGAACGAAGTCGTACAGGAAGACGCCGCGATTGATTGGAACCGCTCGGACTACGATCCCTACGCGCGCACCAAGAAATTCTGCGAGCACATGGTGCGCCAGCTCCTGCCGGACGTCCCGCTCACGATTTTCCGGCCGAGCATCGTTCTCGGCGATAGCCGCCGCCCGGAGACGAACCAGTTCGACATGGTGCGGGCTTTTGTATTCTTGGCCGGGCTTCCGGTGCTGCCCTTCCGCCCAGAAGACCGCATTGACATCGTGCCGGTGGATTTTGTGGCCGATGCCGTCGCGACGCTGCACCAGAAGGATAAACCGCAGCATGACATTTATCATTTGTCTTCGGGCCGCGAGTCGGAGACTTTCGTCGAATTGACCGATTCGCTCGCGAAAGCGCAGGGCAAGCGCGGACCGATGTTTGTGCCCAGATTCGAAAAATCCACTTCGAAGATGGTGGATGCCCTCGCCGGGCGCGCCGGGAAAATCGGCGGCCTTGCGACGCTCCTGAAAGTGTTTTTGCCTTATCTGGTGTGGAATACGGTGTTCGACAACACGCGCGCGGTGGAAGAGCTTGGCCGGCGCCCCGCGCCTTTCTCGCAGTACAGCCTGCCGCTGCTGCGCTTCAGCCGCGAAAATCATTTCGTTTACAAATATCGCGAGTGGCCTTCCGGCGCGTCGGTAAATGCCGCGGCTGCGGCGAGCGGCGGCGCAAAGGCCAACGCGAGTGCTAGTTCTAGCGGGGGCGCAGCCGAGGATCCGCGGCCATGACCGACCTGCTGCTCGAATCCTGGGTCAGCGGTCTGATCGAACTGAACAAGTTCGAATGGATGCTCGGCGCGGGCGGCGCCTGGAAACCTGGGACGCCGCTGAAGCTGCTTTTCGCCGGATACAACGGCACGCGCAACACCGGCTCCGACGTCCGCGTGGAAGAAATGATGCGCCAGGTGCGCCGAATCCTCGGCGCGGAGAATCTGGCGCTCAGCGTGATGTCGCAGGATTTTAATCTGACGCGTGGATATTTCGGCGACGCGCGGCAAGTGCACCTCCCCGATGTATTTCCGCCATTCCTGCATTCCGAAGTGCGCCGCAACGATGGCGTCGTGGCCTGCGAAGGCTCGATGTTCAAAAGCAAATTCGCCAATGCGCTCACCACCATGATGATCGGCGCATTGGGCATCGCCTCCACGCAAAATAAATTGAGCGTGGCCTACGGCGCCGAAGCCGGACAGATGGATCCCGTGCTGCAGAAAATGTGCAGCCGCTATTGCCGCGATTCGCTGGTGATCACGCGCAACGTGGAATCGCAAGCAGTTCTCGGCAAGCTCGGCGTGCCCACGGAACTGGGAACCGATACGGCGTGGACTTTCGAGCCGCTCGGCCCGGAATATGGCCGCAAAGCGCTGCGCGATGCGGGTTGGGACGGCGTTACGCCGGTTCTCGCCGTTTGCCCCATCAATCCTTTCTGGTGGCCGGTGAAAGCGTCGCTCGCGAAATGGGTGGCGCACTCGCTGGCCGGCGCCTACAAAAAAAGCTACTACCGCACGATTTATTTTCATCGCTCCGGCGCGCAGGTGGACAATGCTTACGAGAAATATCTTTCGGAGATGGCCGCGGGTGTCGCGAATTACAGGTCGTCGCGCAAGGTGTTTCCTGTATTGATCGCGATGGAAATGCTGGACCGCGATGCCTGCGAGCAGGTTGCCGAAAAATTAGGCGGCGCTCCCGTGTTCGCGTCCGATAAATTCAATATGTACGAGCTAGTGAGCATTCTACGCGCCGCCGACCGCGTGCTTTCTTCGCGTTATCACGCGATCGTCACTTCCATGCCGGCGGGCGTGCCTTCCGCAGGCGTCACCATGGACGAGCGCATTCGCAACCTGATGCGCGAGCGCGGCCACGAGCATTTATTGATGAGCGTGGATGAAACCGACCTTGCGGACAAGATCGTCGCGGCACTCCGCGCCCTCGATGCCCAGGCGGACGAAATTCGGTATGCCATGGGTCAAACCGTTGCGCGTAATTTGCAATTGATGGCGCGCATGGGCACATATTTCGAAGAGCAGGTGGCGCGCCGCTATCCGCAATTTCCCGTGCGTACGGGTGTGCTGAGCTGGGAGGATTATCTTCCACCGCTTAGCCCTGGACTGATGAAATTACTCGAAGCGCGTACTGGAGTTCTGGCGGGATGACGTTCCTCGAGCAAATCGTCGATCGCCTGCAACGCGCCAGCGCCGCGCCAGTTGTCCAAGAAATTCGCGACGACAAGTTTTTCACAGTCCCCGGCGGCGAATTGCTGGCCCTGATGCAGCAGGCCCGCGCGTTTTTGGCCGCGCGCGGAATGAAACCGGGCGAGCGCTGCGTGCTGCTCGCGCCCAATAGCATTCGCTGGATTGCGCTCGACCTGGCCCTGATGGCCGAAGGCATGATCGTCGTGCCGCTCTATGCGCGGCAGGCAGTCGCTGAACTAATTAGCATGATGAAAGATTCGGCGCCGTCGCGCATTTTCTGCCATGACGCCGCGCTCGCCGCCGAAATCAAAAAGCTGTGGCCGCAGGCGCCGCACATTTCGCTGCTGGAAAGCGTGTTCGTGCCGGACGCAACGGCGACCGCACCAGCTGCTGCCGCTGGATCCGCGACCGGTGGCGCGCCCGCGCCGCCGCCCCCAGCAAATCACGCTGATCCGGTGACCATCATTTATACGTCCGGAACTTCGGGCGAGCCGAAGGGCGTGGTCCTTACTGTCGCGAACATCACGTTCATGCTGGGCTGCACGAACGGACGTCTCGATCTATTGATGGGCAGGCGCGACCAGCCGGAGCAGGTGTTTCAGTACACGCCATTTTGTTTTGCAGCTTCGTGGATCGTGCTTTTGACGGTCCTCTCGCGCAATAGCGTGCTCACTCTCTCCACCGACCTCAGCAAGCTCTCCGATGAATTGAAGCTGGCTTCGCCTGAATATTTCCTGAATGTCCCCACTTTACTCGAGCGTGTGCGCGCGAGAATCCAGGAATCCGTGAAAGAGCGCGGTGGCTTGGCGAACACAATTTTTCCGCGCGCGCAGCAGGCGTATATGCGCCGCCAAAATAAGCAGAGCGCATTCGGCGATTCTTTTTGGCTTGCGCTTGCGAACTCGCTGATGTTCCCGGCGATTCGCAAGAGCATCGGCCCAAATCTCAAGGCCTTGATTTGCGGCTCCGCGCCGCTGGCCGTGGAAACCCAGCTTTTCTTCATGATGATTGGCATTCCGGTGTTGCAAGCCTACGGCCTCACGGAGACAACCGCGATCTGCACGGCGGACGATCCGCGCGCGGTTGAACCTGGGCGCGTCGGCCCAGCGATGCCCGGAGTAGAAATGACGCGCGCCGACAGCGGCGAAATCCTGGTGCGTGGTCCGAATATTTTTGCCGGTTACTGGCAGCGTCCCGAGGACACCGCGAGGGCTATGGAGGGCGGCTGGTTCCATACGAGTGACCTGGGCGACGCCGACGAAAAAGGAAATTGGCGCATCACTGGTCGCATCAAGAATCTGATCATTCTCAACTCCGGGCACAACGTGGCGCCTGAGCCGCTCGAGGAAACGTTGGCGAAGCTTCTGCCCGAGGCGCAGCAAGTGGTTTTGATTGGCAATCAGCGCAGTTTTCTCGCGGCGGTGGTGACGGCGACCGGCTCGAACGGACTCACCGACGCGCGCATTCAATCCGCGATCGAAAACCTGAATTCCGGCCAACCGCATTACAAACAAATTCGCGCGTTCCATATCGTACCGGAGCCTTTTACCATCGAAAGCGGCTTGCTTACGACGATGGGTAAGCTGAAACGCGACGCAATCACCGCGCGATTTGCCGCCGAGATCGAAACGCTCTATCAGAAGAAATCCTCATGAAAAGTTTTCAGGGTGAAACACTTTCGTGGGAGTTGCTCGATGGCGCGATTGAACTGACGCTCGATCGCGCTCCCTGCAACGAAATCGGCCAGGCCACTTTGGCGGAATTGGAAAGGTTCGTCGCCGCACTTCCGGCGTTGCAACGGGATGCGCACGCGTTGATCATTTCCAGCGCGCGAAAGGAAGGCTTTTGCGCTGGAGCCGATCTTCGCGAACTATATCAAGTGGGGCAGTCTCTTCGCGATACCGAGAAGCTCGCCGGCCTGCACGATTTTCTCGAACGCATCCACGCGGTGATGAACGCGCTGGACGAAGCGCCGCTCATGACGATTGCCGCGGTTCACGGCGTTACGTTTGGAGGCGGCTTCGAACTGGCATTGGTGTGCGACCTGATCATCGCGGACAAAATGGCGCGCTTTTGTTTTCCGGAATTGCGTCTCGGCCTCATTCCCGGCTTCGGCGGCATTCCGCGCCTGAAGCGCGATTTGGGCAACGCGGTGGTGCGCGACTTGCTGCTCACGGGCCGCAGCATCAATGCGACCAAGGCGCAAGCCGTTGGACTGGTGAGCCAAGTTGTCGCGGAGGGTGACGCGTTGCGCGTCGCACGCGACACCGCCGCGCAATTGAAGAAGTTCGATCGCGACACCGCCATCGCCGCAAAGAAATTCATCAAGCCGATTCCGTACGATGAGCTCCGTTGCGAAATCGAGATTTTCTGTGATCTCTTTACGCGGCCCGCCGTGGATGCCGGCCTCCGCAAATTCGTCGAAAGCACAGACACATTGCGGTACCTCCCATAGCTCTGGTAGAGCTTGCGGCGGAGCTAATGAAAATTGTGGCAATATAGAAGGACATGAGCAACATCGAGAAAACAACGGACGAGGTCTTACGCCTCGCTGCGGAACACTTTAAAGTTTCGCGAGAGCACTTGGCTCCCGACGACGATTTCTTCAAGAAGCTCGGGATCAATAGCCTGCAGGCGCTCGATCTTTTGACGCGCATCGAACAGCATTTCCACATCGAGCTGCCCGACTACGAACTCCAGGGCGTCAGCGACTTCCGAACTCTCGCCGAGCGGATTCAATCACGCCTGTAATGTTGGACCTCCGCCAATACAATTCCTTGGGCGCAGCACTCCGCGCGGCGCTGGATCGCTGGCCGAACGAAATTTGCTTGATTGAAGCCGATCGCGAGCGCGAGAAGGCGCGTCTGACGTATCGCCAGTTCAAGGAAGCGGCGCTGCCGCTGGCTCGCGCGCTGCAATCCGCGGGCCTTCAGAGCGGCACGCGCGCAGCCATCATCATGACCAATCAGTCGAAATGGCTGATTTCCGCGTACGCCATTTTCTTTGGCGGAGGCGTGCTGGTCCCGCTCGATTACAAACTCACTCCCGAGGAGCAATTGAAGCTTCTCGCGCATTCGCGCTCCGAGTTTCTGGTCATCGAATACCATCTCTGGCGCGGAATCATGCAGGCGCCGGAATTCAAGGATCTCGCTACCCGCGTGGTGCTGGTTACTGAAGCGCCTCCCAACGCCGAGCTCGCAGGCGCCAAACGCTGGGAGGAATTTCGCGAATCTGGCGAGCCAGTTTTCGTACAGCGGGAACGCAAGGACGCGGCGTGCATCGTCTATTCGTCGGGGACCGGCGGCCGCCCGAAAGGCTGCGTGCTGACACACGATAATTACCTCGAGCAGTGCGTCGCGCTCACCTCGCTCTATCCCTTCTGGCCCGGCGTGCGTTACCTGAGCATTCTTCCGACGAATCACGCCATCGATTTCATGGTGGGATTTATCGGGCCGTTCACTTGCGGCGCGGCCGTGGTTCATTTGCGCACGCTGCGCCCTGAATTCATTCGCGAAGCTTTCACGAAGTACAAGATCACGTACATGGCCCTGGTTCCGATGGTGCTGAAAAATCTGGAAAAGGGATTGCGGCAGCGCTTCGCCGATCTGCCGCCGGCGAAGCGCTCCATGCTGAATAGTTTGATCGGCGCGAACCGCGCGCTCACGCGCCGCCGGCCGCATCTGCAAATCAGCCGCGCGCTGCTGCCGCAAGTTCACAAAGCCTTTGGCGGCGAACTGCGTGCGCTCTTCGTAGGCGGGGCTTTCACGGAGCCTGCCACGCTACAATTTTTCTACGATCTCGGAATTCAGGTCGGTAACGGCTACGGGTGCACCGAAGCGGGCACTTCGATCACGCTGAATGATTTCAAGCCTTTTCGCGCCGATACCGTGGGCAAGCCGCTGCCGGGCATGGAGGTGACAATCGTGAATCCAGACGCGGAAGGAATCGGCGAAGTCACCGTGCGCGGCAAAACGATCATGTCGCACTATCTCGACGATCCGGAAATGACCGCCGAAACAATCGTGAACGGTTGGCTGATTACCGGCGATCTCGGCAGATTCGACGCGATGGGTCACCTGCAACTGTTCGGACGCAAAAAAAACATGATCGTCACCGAAGAAGGAAAGAACATTTATCCCGAGGACATCGAGACGTATTTCGAGGGCCTTCCGATAAAGGAATTCTGTGTCTTTGCGGCGAATTATTTGTGGCCGGCGCGCACGATGGTCGGCGAACAGCTCGTGCTGGTGCTGCATCCTGATGCGGGCCAGGAGATCGACGGAAGCGCTGTCGCAAGCATCGCCGAGCGCAATCGCCGCCTGTTGAATTACAAGCGCATCAGCGGCTACTTGATTTGGGCGAGCGAATTCCCTCGCACAGCCTCGCTCAAAATCAAGCGCAACGAACTCGCCGACCAAATTCGCCATCACCGCGAACGCTCCGCCGTGGTGCCGCTGTGACCGGCGCGCGCAAGTCCGAACGGGAGCTTGCGCTCTCGTGAAAACGCCGTTCCTCGCGATTGTCAATCCAGCCGCGGGCGGCGGACGTTCCGGACAACTTGCGCCAAGCGCGCTGGATCGCGTGCGAAGCGCCGGAATCGAACTCTCCGTCGTGCAGACAACCCGTACCGGCGAAGCCACCGAAATCGCCCGCCAGGCCTACGCCAGCGGAATCCGCAATTTCCTCGCCGTTGGCGGCGATGGCACCGCGTTTGAAATTATCAATGGCCTGTTCCCGGAAGCGCTCAATCGAGGGCGCCCCACGCTCGGCTTCCTGCCGCTGGGCACGGGAAACTCATTCCTGAAAGATTTCACCTCGAGCGGCATCGAACACACGATCGCAGCGCTGCAAAAAGGCAATCGTCGCGCGTGCGACGTGATTTGCCTCCGCCACACGCAAGGCGAACTGTATTTTTGCAATTTGCTTACGCTGGGATTTCCCGCCGACGTCGCGGTCACCGCCAACCGCCGGTTCAAGCGCTGGGGCGAACTGGGTTATATACTGGCCGTCTTCACGCGCCTGGTGCGGCTCGAGCATCTTGCATTTCCGCACCGTCTTGCCGGAGCGACGGATTGGGATCGAGGCAAAACGCTGTTTCTCTCGTTCAACAACAGCAAATTCACCGGCGGCAAAATGATGATCGCTCCGAAAGCGGATCCATGCGACGGCGCAATCGAATACGTGCGCTGGGGGCCGATTGGCCGCCTCGGGTTGATCTGGACGCTGCCGCGCCTCTTCACCGGGACGCACATCAAACATCGCCTCGCTTCGCGCGCTGCGATTACAAAAATCGATTTTGATCTCGCGGGGCCGGTAAACGTGATGGTGGACGGCGAAAGCATGCGGCTACAGTGCCAATCGCTGGAAATTCTGCCTGGCGCGCTGGACTTCATCGTATGAAGAAAGCCTATCTGACGGTGCGTTCGCTGCTGCTCTGGGCCATCAGCGGAATTCATTTCGCCGTGGTCTGCATTTTCCTCATCGTTCTAGCTGTATTTGTTGATCCTAGAAAGAACGATTGGCCGCAGCGCGTTTTCTTCCGGAACATTCTGCGATTGGCCGGCGCAAAATTCCACGTGCGTCCCTCCCCCGGCTTCGATCCTAAGCGCACCAGCATCTTCATCTGCAACCACGTAAATCTCTTCGATCCCTTCATGGTCTATTCCGCGATTCCGCAATTCCTGCGCGGCTTCGAACTGGAATCGCACTTCAAGCTTCCGATCTACGGATGGATGATGGGCCGCTTCGGCAACATTCCCGTGCCAGACACGCCTAGCCGCGAAGGCCTCGAAATCATGACGCAGTGCGCGAAGGCCGCGCTCGATTCAGGAATCAGTCTGATTGCTTTTGCTGAAGGCTCGCGCACACGCGACGGACACGTCCAGCCATTCAAGAAAGGCATCTTCGGCCTCGCGCAGAAATTTGGAATCCCCATCGTGCCGGTGAGCATGGTTGGTTCCTATCAATTTTTTCAAACGGGAAACTGGATGCTCTATCCGGAGAAAATCACGGTCTATTTGCACGACACGATTGAGACGAAGGACATTCCGCGCGGAGAACTGGATGCGCTAAGGCAACGCGTGCGAGAAATCGTGGCCGCGCCGGTGGAAGAATCGCTGCGGGAAAATCCAGTTCAACAACCGTAACGCGTAGAATTTTGCAAGCAGCCTAGAAGGTTTGCGTCGCGCTCGCGTCCGGCAGTGCCCGGCCGGCGCGTAATTCCTGCCACGTATAAACCACGCGATGAATCACGGTAAGCGTCGAAATCGCGGCGATCACCCACAGCACTTGCGCCATGCGATTGAACACGCCACCCATAATCAGAAGCACCAGACGCTCAGGCCTTTCCATGAATCCCACTTTGCACGATGGAATAATGGATTCCGCGCGCGCGCGCGAATAGCTCACCATGAAGGAACTGGCCATCGCCACTGCCGCGAGCGCCATATAAAACGAGCGGCCGATCAGCGTGTAATGCACCACCAGGCCCATGTACAACGCGAGATCGGAGTAGCGGTCGAGCGTCGAATCTAAAAACGCGCCAAAAGCAGTGACGCGTCCCACGCGCCGCGCCACTTGGCCGTCCGCCATGTCCAGAAAGCCTGCGAGAAAAAGCACCGCGGCAGCCTGCCGGAATTTTCCCATCGCAAAAAATGCAGCTGCCCAGGAATTTACCGCGAGGCCGAGAAACGTGAACATGTTCGGCGTGATGCCGGTTGCCGCGAGGCCGCTGACCACGTGGCGCAACAGCCACCCGCCACCCTCGCCGATCCAGTAAGTGATCGTCTTCTTACGTTCGTTTTGTTCGTTTTGTTCGTTTTCCATTTTCAAAAATCATACACCGGAACGCGCACGCCCCGGCGTCCCCGTAATGCAGACGGCCTTTTAGCGACGCTTAATCGCCATCTCCGGCACCTTGCCGGCGTAGTGCAATTTTGGTTCGGTAAATTCCTGCACTTCTTCGGGCGTAAATCCGGGAGCCACCTCGCGCAGCACCAGGCCATCGGGCGTCACGTCAATCACCGCGAGATCCGTGACAATCGTATTCACGCATTCGATCGCCGTCAGCGGATACGTGCATTTGTTCACGATCTTGCGTGGCCCATCCTTCGCGGTATGTTCCATCGTGACGATCAGTCGCTGCGCACCCACCGAAATGTCCATCGCGCCGCCAATGCCGCCCGCGCCTTTCGCTCCCGGCACGCGCCAATTCGCCAGGTCGCCTTTCTCCGAAACCTGCAAGCCGCCGAGAACGCAAATATCCAGATGCCCGCCGCGCGTCATCACGTGCGCGTCCACCTGCGAAAAATACGCCGCGCCCGGAACCAGCGTCACCGGCACCTTCATCGCGTCCACCAGGTCAAAATCCTCCTGGCCCTGCGGCGCGCGCGGCCCCATGCCCAGAATTCCATTCTCGCTGTGAAAATAGATCGTGATTTCTTTCGGAACGTACGCCGCGATCAGGTTGGGAATGCCCCAGCCAAGGTTGACGTACGCGCCGTCGGGCAGCTCCAGCGCGGCGCGCTCGGCAATCTGTTCGCGCGTCAGCCGCGTCTTAGACATAACGCATCCCTTTCGCCACCACGATGCGGTGCACAAAAATCGAGGGCGTGATGATCGTCTCCGGGTCGAGTTCGCCGGTCTCGACCACTTCCTCCACTTCCACAATCGTGGTCTTCGCCGCGGTGGCCATGATCGGATTAAAATTTCGTCCGGCCTTGCGATAAACGAGATTGCCCATGCGGTCGGCGCGGTACGCCTTGATAAGCGCATAGTCGGCGCCCAGAGCTTGCTCCAATATGTAACGCTTGCCGCGAATCACGCGTTCTTCTTTCCCCTTGGCAACGTCGGTTCCCACGCCCACCGGCGAATAAAACGCCGGAATTCCCGCGCCGAAAGCGCGCATGCGTTCGCACAGGATGCCCTGCGGCACGAGTTCCAGGTCAATTTCACCCGCGTCGAATTGTTGCTGGAAATAAGTCGCGCCCGGCCCGGGAAACGCCGCCACCACATGGCGAATCTGGCGATTCTTGAAAAGAACGCCCAGTTCCCCGTCGCCGGTTCCACAATTATTGCTGATGACGCTCAGATTTCGCGCGCCGCGCCGGGCCAGTCCTTGGATTAAATTATTGGGAAAACCGGCGCCGCCAAATCCGCCGAACATGATCGTCGCGCCGTCCGGAATATCGGCGACGCATTCGTCCACTGACGAATACACTCTGTTTTTTCGATTCATATTTAGACGTGCCCGGGGTGGGGGTCGAACCCACACGTCCTGTCAAGGACAGGGGATTTTAAGTCCCCCGCGTATGCCATTCCGCCACCCGGGCGTTGTGAACGCAAACCTATACTACCAAAAGTCTTACTGCAATATGGCTGCCTGAGAACTCGCTTGCGCCAAAACCGAGGTGTCGGTAGTGGTGTCGGTTGGCTGCTCTGTAGGGCCGTCCAACCGCTCGACGGCGGCAAGATTGTGCTCTGGAGCAAGGTGGCTGTACCGCACCGTCATTGCGATGGTTTTGTGGCCTAAGAGTTCCTGCACCGTGCGAATGTCGACTCCCGCCATGACGAGACGGCTAGCGAAGGTGTGTCGCAAACAGTGCCAGGTAAATTCTTCTAAGCCTGCTTCCTTGACGGCTGGGTCGAACCACCAGCGGGGCGTATTAGTGCCGCCGCAGACCAACTTGGACTCATTGCCCTGAGCTTGCAATGTTTTGAGCGCGCTTAATGCACCCCGATTGAGTCGAACGTGCCGCGTTGTGCCGTTCTTGCTACGACGAATTGTTAGCGTCCTGCGTATGAACGATACGTCCTCCCAGCGGATGGTGTACTGCTCGCTCAAGCGAACTCCAGTGTTGAGCGCAAGCTCTAACTCCGCTAGGTGTTCGGGACACGATACCGCAATAACTGTCCGCAATCTCGTCTCTTCCTCTGCAGACAGAAACCGGATGCGGGCGTTGTCCTCAAACCGGTGAAGCACCAACCGGGCAGGATTCTCCGTTACTTTGCCATTTCGAATTGCCAGTCGATAGGTAAGCGAGAGCAAAGCCCGGTAGCGGTTGGCCGTCGCTGGGGACCACTTCTCTTTCTCGAACCGACGCTCAATGTCCTGGGCTGTGATGCCTTCGGCGGGATACTCCCGAAACCAGCGAAGCAAGGTTTCCATCCTGCCCGAATCATGACGATAACTGAGCTTGTTCGCCTTAGAGTAAGCCAAGGCGTCCTTTGCAATCTCGCCAAAAGTTATCGTCGGCCGGCGGAGCGTCTCAGGAAGCTTTCGACCTTGCAGGGCCTCCATTCTGCGCTTTTCCACCAGCTTTATAGCGACACTCTTGCTCCCAGCTTTCTCACGGCGAAAGCGTCCGTTGCTGTCGTTATAACGAATCCACCATTCGCCGGAGCCGGGCACTTTCTCGAACACGCCGCGTTGCTTTCGTTCTGGACGAGGCCTGGGCACTTTCTCGTTGAACGGTTGCCGCTCCGGACGATTATCTCCCAACTGCTTAATGCGGGATTCGGTCATGTCATTGAGTTCGTCAATCACGGGCTGCATCTCGCCGCAGTTTCTCATTGCTGTTTTCCTCCCGGCCGACCGCCGAGTTCGCCGTTGCGTCTCGACGCCGCAGCCTTGCGCTTCGAGCGTGCTGAGCCGCGACAGGCGGGACAGAAGCACACCAGTTTTACCTTATGAATTGGGCATCGCATCACCCATCTATAAACCTAACACGTTAGGTTTGTCAAGGAGTTTTCAAAATCCGGTTGGCCGTTTTCTGCGTCTCATTTGGCACGAACCGGCACGCATGGAAAACCATTGACGCGCAGCCGTACGAATTGCGAACTTACAGAGTCAGTTCGTGAGGAGAGGCAATCAATGACGCTCCGAAAATCCAAGCCAATCCCAGCCGGAACCGAGCCGACCGAGAACATCGCTCACATCAAGCGCAGAATTAAAGCCACACGGAGTTCTAAAGCAGACCTGGACGCAATCGTGAAGTCAGGAGCGGTCCGTGGTGCCTCACTAGATGCCTTGCTGGATTTGCTGGCGAGGGCAGTAGCACCGCAAGAGAAAAAACTAGCCGACGAGGTCCGCGCGCATCAGCGGCAACTGGAAAGCATCGCCGGTCAGGTCCGAACCGTCACGCGCCATGCGGAGCGTATAGCCAACGACCCGTCCTATCACCTGCACCTCTATTCACCATTCGCTGGGAAGGCCGTTGAAGACTACGTGAAGACGGAGGTCGCGCTGCTAGCCTCGCGCTGGCCTTTTGCGGAAATGCGCACTTATGCCGAGTGGGCCGAGAAACAGGCCCGTGCCTTGGGACAGTGGTTACGTAGAAACTCACAGAAGGAGCGTAATCTCGGCATCATGTTTCTGCTCCTCCAGGTACACTTATGGACGGGCAGGCTGTTCGAACACAAACTCGCCCGACTTTTAACGGAAGCCAACGAGGTCGCAGGCGGGAACATGACCTTCAGTTCCAGTCAACTCACGAAGATGTTCAAGCGACACATTCTCCCAGTTCGCTAAGAACGCTCCCGGACATTTCGAGCACTCACTTTTCCTGCGAGTTGTCCATTCGGGAATCTCGACCCCCTGTTACTCTCCTGCGCGAAGGAGGATGTATGGACAAGATTCTTTGCTCAAAACGGGAGGCTGCAGAGATTTTGGGTGTTAGTGTCCGAACAATCGAAAACCTGATTGTTCGAAAGCTGCTCATTTCCCGGCAAGTTGGTCGCCGACGCTTGATTCCTTATGCTGCACTGGTTCAAGTCGCTCGACGCGATACGCCCGTAATCACCGGGGGCCAACGTGAGGGAATGGTACCGGAGAAGCGGCAGTGAGCACCATCGGTGTGGCCGCTGCTCTTACCGCCGAGCACGCCGAGCACCTCGCACAGTTTCGCATCCCGCCCGAAATGCTCGATACCGTAGGCGTGCGCTCCGTCACCGACATCGAAGCACGCGAACTTCTCGGTATCAATGGCCACCGGGACGCTGACCTGTCCGGCATTCTATTTCCGTACCGCTGTCCGGTGACGGGTGAGCGGCGCGGCGGACGGATTCGGCTCGACGCTCCACTGGCCGATGGTGGCAAATACATTAGCGAGCCAGGATGTCGGCATTTCTTCTTCGCGCCAAGCGTTGCAGATTTTCTCAGGGATACCCGCGTGCCGGCAATCTTCGTTGAAGCCGAAAAGAGCGTGTTGGCCGTCACCGCACTCGTGAATCGCGCCGGGCGGAAATTCCTTGTCATCGGCATTGGCGGCTGCTGGGGATGGAAGCGCAAAATCGGGAAAAAACTTCAGCCAGACGGAAACCTGGCCGACGAAACTGGCCCATCCCCCGATTTCGACCTGATTCTTTGGCAAGGACGTACCACGATTTTGGCCTTCGATAGCAACGCGCTAATCAATCCGAAAGTACAACGAGCGCGCCGCACGTTGACGAAAGAGTTATCTCGGCGGCAAGCGCGAGTGCTGGTGGCCGAAGTTCCCGCCGTCGAAGGCGTGAACGGCCCAGATGATTTGATTGCGCTTCACGGGGATGAGGTGATGCTTGCCTTACTCGACTCCCCAACCGCTGCGGAACGCGACGTCATAAAGTTAGAGCGCGGCAAGCTACCCGATGCGATTGACCAGGCAGAGAAAACCCTATTGGGCCATTCCGAGCGATTGAGGATTTTTCAGCGCGCAGGAGAAGTTGTGCGAGCCGTGTCGTTGCCGGAGCCACGCAAGGGCGGAGGATTGCAGCGCCCCAGCGGGACTGTGCAACTAGAGCCGCTCGGAGGGGTAGCCCTGACCGAAGTCTTCGACCGCATCGTGGAATGGAGGCGAATTTCGGAAAGCGGTGATGAGCGAGTGGTGGACTGCCCCACCAGGATTGCGACCTCCTATCTGTCGCGCACCGGCTCCTGGCGAATTCCAGTTCTTGAGGGAATCATCTTCGCACCGATTATGCGAAATGACGGGACCATCGTCTCTCGGCCTGGCTATGACGAGGAGACCGGTTTGTTTTTCATCTCGGATGGAGACTGGCTCCCGGTGCCAGACCGGCCCACACGCGCCGACGCCGAAGCCGCCGTCGAGATTCTCAAGGCTCCATTTGAGGAGTTTCCGTTTATTGCAGCGGAGGACTGGGCCGTGCACCTTGCCAGTATCCTGACAGCGATTCAGCGTCGATTACTTGGAGCCTGTCCGCTTATCGAGTACACCGCACCCGCGTCTCGGAGCGGAAAATCATTGTTGGCTGAATCCGTTGCCATCATCGCAACCGGAAAGCCCGCACCGGCAACGATAGTCTCCCCTGCGCGCGAGGAGTTGCGCAAAGCGGTCACCAGCGCGCTGCGTGAGGGGCATGCAATCGTCAATCTCGATAACATCGAGGGGCCGCTCTCGTCACCAGAACTTTGCATTGCGGTCACTCAATCGGTATACCAGGACCGCGTCCTGGGCGAGACCCGGATGCTCCGCTTGCTAACGAACGTATTCTGGACGGCCACTGGCAATAACCTGGTGTTGCGCGGAGATTTGTGCAGTCGCGCGCTTCAATGTCGGATTGACGCGGGAATGGAGTCTCCGGAATCGCGAGCCTTCAAAATCGCTGACCTTGCAGAATTCTTGAAAAATATCCGTCCTCAACTCGTTGCCGCTGCGTTGACTATCCTTAGGGCTTACCATGTTGCCGGACGCCCCAGCCAAAATATCCCGGCTTGGGGTGGCTTCCACGAGTGGTCTGCGTGTATTCGGGAGGCGCTCGTTTGGCTGGGCCTGGCCGACCCCTGCAAAACCCGTGAATTTGTGCTCGCAGACGACCCCGAGCGTGAGGAGTCGCTTGCTGGTGTCCGCTCTTTATACGACGTCTTCGCGTCCGATAAGTTCACGGCTAAGGATGTTGTCGAACGCTGTGGGTCCGATGATGGTTTGAAAGGTTCCATCCTGAGCGTGGCTGCTGGATACAAGCAGCGACAGGAGATTGATTCCAAGCGCTTGGGTTCGTGGCTTCGGCGCTTGCGTGGCCGGGTTATCGGCGGTTTGCGTTTGCTCCGTTTAGGAAAGTCGTCGGGTGTGGCTCGTTGGCAGGTCGAAAAGGTTCCAGCCGGTGGTCAAGGGGGTCTCGGTGGTCAGGTTCCGGCCACCGAAAGCAAAACCCAACCGGGGGGAAGTTCCCCAAGTGGGATGGACGAAGCCGGACAACAGGAAACTGACCACCGTGACCCCTATGACCCCCCCAACAGCGACGATGAGGTCGTGATATGAGTGCGGCGACTGACATCTTAGTAGAGCTATTTCACCGTGGCGTAAAGGTTCGGGCGGACGGCCCAACAATTACGCTCAAGCCAAGGGCGCTGGTAGATGACGACCTGCTGGCCCGCGTGAGGGCCCACAAGCCCGAAATCGTCGCTGTTCTTTCAGGCCGTCCCGATTTTTGCGCACCTACGTGCCACGAAATAGAGCCAGGATGTTGGATTCACCATCCCTGGAATGGCTGCAAGACTTGCATCACCCCCTTGCCCAACAATTTGCCGGGAAAAGCGCAGGTAGCGTGCTGGCATTGCGCCGGGAGCGGAAAATGTGACTGCATATCTTGCGGACGCTTCGAGACACGCACGGTCTGGAAAGCAGGCAGGTGCAAGCCCTGCGAGGCCAGAGGACGCGAGCGAGTCCAATGATGCGGATGTTGAGTTTCAATTCTCGTGTCGGGCTTTGTGCCGAAATGGCGTATCAAAATGGACCCGGATGGGAAACGACTCGTGCGCAGGAAAACTGTGATTTGCGCTGGTTAATGTCGAGCCGAAGAAAGGAAAGAAATGCCAATTACCTCCCGGATTGCGCGATTTGGGTGCCCGGAATGCGTATTCAGCGATAGACAATAAATGGCCGAATAAGCCAGATTGGCCCGCTTTGGAACAGTGCGGGATACATTTTCACTGTTTTCGGCGCTACGTGAGGCGATTAGTCATGCACGCGCCGTGCGCTATTTAGTGCGCTTCGTGATGCCTCGCAGAAGCACGCAGTCTTGATGTTATTCGACGCACTACCTCGGGAACTGAGGAAGTCCAAAGGAGGAAAGAAATCGACGCCATCAGACGACACGCGCAGCGCTGGCTGAGCGCGGCGGAGTTCTGCGCCCGCTATGGGATTACGACGCGAACCGCACGCCGTTGGGCCAAGCAAGGTCGTGTGAAATCGGTCCGGATACCACCTGTGCCCTACGGCAAGCTCTTTATTTTTGACCCAGGATGGATACAACTCGATGTTTCGAGTTCAGCCGACCCGGTCGAATGGCTTTGCATTCTGCGGCAGTGCGATGTCGCACGGTTACTAAATATGACCACTCGGGGGCTCCGTTACCTGGAAGTCGCTGGGAAGGCACATTATCGACTCATCGGACCTCGAAAACGCTACAGCATCTCGGAAGTGCGCCGACTATTAGCAGCGCGCGCGTTGGGCCACGAACCGCGTAACCGGCAAGAAACGAGCGCTGGAATGCTCCGGTGGGCTTCCGCGCAACTTAGAAAAAAATGACGAGTGGCCGTATCAGGCGGGTTTAACCAACCTGGCGCGCAAAGCATGGTTAGCAGGACCAGATGCTCATTAAAGCGCCGATTCGTGCTTCTTTGAGCGATTCCAGAGTCTTGGAATGAATCCGGGCGAGCGGTGGAGTGCGTCCAGAGCAGCGGGAACAAATGCTGCTCCATGCGCCCAAAATGCGGTCTGGAGTGCATTTTGGCGGAGCAAAACTACGTTTTGGCATTCTGTGAGGGGTTTTGCGGACCAAATACCGCGAGAATGGGATACTTCTCTCTGGCAGATGGCGATGGATTCCACTTCTGGCCCTGGCACGGATTCCCACAGTCCCAATTGGGACTGAAAATTTGAAACAGAAAAGTCGAACCGGGACGTCATACTCGGGAGTCGGACATGCGAAAACCATCGAATCCACATTACCGGTAACGGCGTTTGGACGTAGCCGCCCGGCGGCGGACGCTACGCGTGAGGCAGGGGAGCATTGGCTGCTCGATGGCTTGATGTAAATGTGGGTCACAGGAGGTGTTCCTGTGACCCAACTTCGCAAAATGATGCTGGAGGAACTCCAGCGCCGTAATTACTCGCAACATACCACACGCCAATACATCCGCACCGTCGAGGATTTTTCTCGACGCTTCAACTGTTCCCCGGATCGCTTAGGCCCTCGACACATTCGCGAATACCAAGCGGAGCTATTTGAGAAGCGCAAGTTGTCAGCGGCTAGCGTCGCGGTCCGTCTGGCAGCCTTAAGGTTCTTTTACTGTAAGACGCTCAAGAGAGCCTGGAGCATCGCCGACACTCCCTATCCGAAAGGGACCCATCGCCTGCCAACGATCCTCAGCCAGGAAGAAGTTGCTCAACTCATTCAGGCGGCCGGCACTTCCTTCCATCGCACCCTGCTGCTGACGCTCTACGCCACCGGAGTACGACGCGCTGAATTGACCCACCTGAAAGTCAGCGACATCGATAGCCAACGCATGGTGATTCACGTCCAGGGCGGCAAGGGACGCAAAGATCGGGATGTGATGCTCAGCCCAAAACTACTCGAAGCGCTGCGTGAGCACTGGCGCAGATTACCGCGCAAGTCCAGCGCCTGGCTGTTTCCAGGCAACCGCTGGCACACCAGTGATACGCCGATCGACACCAAGGTGGTCTGGAACGCTTGCCAGGAAGCCGCCCAGCGAGCGGGCCTCCAGAAAGATGTTCATCCGCACACGCTGCGTCACTGTTTTGCGACCCATCTCCTGGAGGCCGGTGCGGACCTGCGCACCATTCAAATCCTGTTAGGTCATAACGATCTGAAAGAGACGGCCCGCTATCTGCATCTCTCCCAACGTCACCTGCATGCGGCCGCGAGTCCGTTAGATTCACTGCCGCTCCAAGGCCCTTCGCCGCAGGAGCACTAGATGGCCCGGCCACCACTGGAGGTGGCCGATCTGATCCGCGCCGCGGGAGATGCTTTCCTCGAACGAAATCGCCGCTGGCTCCGTTGGAAGCACCTCAAAGTGTTGCGGGCCATTCGCCGGTGTCGTACTGCCGCACTCGGCGGTCATCTCGATCAGTGCACCCGCTGCGGACATCGGGCCCCCATCTCCTATAACAGCTGCCGCGATCGCCATTGCCCGAAGTGTCAGACCGCTGCTCGGGCCCGCTGGATCGCTGCGCGTCAGAGAGAACTTCTCCCCACCCGCTACCTGCACGTGGTCTTCACACTGCCCCATCGGTTGGCTCCACTGGTGCTGCAGAACAAGAAGGTCCTCTACGGTCTCCTGTTCCGTACCAGTGCGGAAACCCTTCTCGAAGTGGCCCGCGATCCCAGGCATCTGGGTGCAGAGATCGGTTTCTTCAGCGTGTTGCACACCTGGAGCCAAAAACTCAAAATTCATCCGCATGTCCATTGTGTCGTTCCTGCCGGCGGCCTCTCACTCGATCACACCGGCTGGGTTCGTTCGCGAGACAACTACTTTCTCCCCAAGGAAGTGCTGCGGGAAATCTTTCGCGGCAAGTTTGTCGATGCGCTCGAGCAGGCTTTCCAGAATGGCCAGCTCCGCTTCCAGGGAGATCTGAAACTCCTCGCTCAGCCCAAGATCTTTGCCGCCTGGCTGCGGCCGCTGTTTCGACAAGACTGGGTGGTCTACTTGAAACCTCCCTTCGGTAGTCCCGAATATGTGCTGCACTATCTGGGCCGCTACACTCACCGTGTGGCCATCTCCAATCACCGCCTGGTCTCCTTCGCGGATGGCCAAGTCACTTTTCGCTGGCGTGATTCTGCTCACCACAACGAACAGAAGTTGCTGTCCCTATCGCTCGATGAATTCTTGTGCCGCTTCTTACTGCACATTCTTCCCAAAGGCTTCGTGCGCATCCGTAACTTCGGCTTCCTGGCCAACCGCAAACGCGCTACGCTCCTACCGCTTTGCTCTCAGTTGTTGGGTTCGGCACAACAGCCGCCAGCCGAACCACACCCCTCTTCCACCGAAGACTTCTCCGATTCTTGGCGCTGCCCTAAATGCGGTGGACCGATGAAGGTCATCGAAAGGCTCACCGCTGCTGAAATCCAACTTCGTTCTCCACCACGGATCAGCGTTGCGGCATGAGACCACTCTCTTCAACTCGAAAACTCTGCGTCCTTCTGGGCGCTCCGTATCTCTGTGCCTCGCCGTCAAACCGATCCCTTCTTCCAGCTACTTCGACCACAGTCTTCGCGATACTTTTTCGCCGTAGCCAATTTCCGTGCGCACGGTGTCATGTGTCGTGCCCTGCCGCACAGCCTCGGCACGGCTTAACGCCGCTCCTTCCCACGATTGAATTTGCATAAGGCCCGCGTCCACCGCAATCACGGGCGGCCACGTCCAAACGGCTTTACCGGACGCGCGCAGAACTCCCCGCCTCCGTTCACGCCTTACCGAGAACGCGCATCCGGTAAAGCGCTAGCGTTTATCAGGCACTAGTGGCCCGCCAGCATCGCCCAGAGCATCCTGAAGAGAGTTATCGTGCATCTCCACTCAATACAACTTCCTGCGCTAAGGGGTGACGATGAAACCTGAGAGGGGCTACATTGCCGTACATTCCCCAAGGACCAAGTCAAGACCCAAAGCTGACAGAAGGAGGAATTAAGAGATGAAAACGCGGCTAGGGATTGGACTGATGGCGTCGCTGCTGCTGTCTGGTTTGGTCACGGCGCAGAGCGCCTTTGACGGAACGTGGAAGATTGATACGAACAAGGCGGAATTTTCTAAGAAGTCCGACGTGTTTCTGTTGCAAGACGGCATCTGGGAATGCAAGACGTGTGTTCCGCCCATCAAAATCAAAGCTGACGGGAAAGACCAGACAGTTGTAGGACACCCGTATTTTGACACTGTGGCGATAAAGGTCGTAAGCGACCGTGAGATCGAGGACACCGACAAGAAGAACGGTAAGACAGTCGCAACATCTAAGATGACGGTTTCGCCCGACGGCAACACGTTGACGTTTGAATTTAGCGACAGCAGTCACTCCAACGGTGAACCGGTTACTGGCAAGGGTGAGGAAACGCGCGTGGCCAAAAGTCCAGCTGGATCAAATGCTATTTCCGGTTCGTGGCGAATGGCGAAAATCGAGACCCTTTCCGACAACGTGACTACATGGACGTACAAGGTCAACGGCGACGAAATAACCATGACCACGCCGACTGGCCAATCCTACACCGCGAAACTGAACGGGACGGAAGCACCGTACAAGGGTGATCCCGGCACCACCAGTGTCTCTGTCAAACAGATGGGCAAGAACACCATCGAGGAAACCGATAAACGCGATGGAAAAGTGATTAGTGTCGCTCGCATGACCGTGGCTGCTGACGGTAACAGCATGACCATCGCGTGGACTGACAAGCTGCGTGGAACCACCGGCCAGGATGTGGCCGAGAAACAGTAGGCCAACGGTCAAGGTTCAAGTAACCTTCTCCGAACGGGATTATCACTTCTTGTCGGAGGCTGGACGTGAAATCTCCGACCTCCCGTCCCAATCTGCTGACTGGTGCCCGATAAGTTCTGATATGGAATGACCCGTCAAGTACGAGCAACTGTTTTCTTCGTTCTTCTTCTCACTCTTAGGAGGCAGCGCAGGTCGTGGTCGAGGTAGTTTTCGCGACGGCTGATCACTCTGATATTCGCGGGTCGAAACCGCATAATCGTGATCCGTCGGGAGCTGCCTCGGACTATAAACGCGGGTTCGGTGCGAAGACCTACCGCATAGAACTTTCGAGGATTCTCCTTTCCGTGTACCCCTCGACCACTACCCACTCTGCCTCCTTCGAGCTTCTCACCCCAGAATAAATTCACGTTATGCCGCTTGCTGCAGAGACTCCTTCTGCGCTGTTTCTACTTGGATTCCGATGGCCCAGATAAAACCCAGCAACTCGCGTCCTACCGCCGTCATTACAACTCCCTTGTTCTTGCCCTTGGCGAGCAACTTTCGATACCGCTCATATAATCGCTGTTGTGCTTTCCAAGCGATCTCTTTGACCTCTTCACTGACCTTCTCTTGCCGCTTGCGCAACTTGGCTCCCATGGCCGGTCGGTGTCGATAGGCCCACGCGGCCTCCACCACCACCCGCCTTAGGTGCGCATTACCCGTTTTGGTGATGTTTCCTCGTCGCAGGCGCTCTCCACTGGAGTCTTCACTCGGTACGATTCCTCCGTAGGCCATTAACTGCTTGGCTTTGCTGAATCGGGACAGCTCTCCCAGTTCGGCTACCACCGTCACCGCTGAAACCTGCGCGATTCCTCGTAGCGCCTGCAAGGCCTCGATCACGGCACGCATCTGGGGCGGCGCACTCTTCGCTGCCTCTGTAATCACACCATCGAGCCGCGCAATGCGTGCTGCCCCGTGCTCCACCTCGTGCAGGTAATCCAGCAACGTAGCTTCCTGGGCCAGCTGTTCGAAATGCACTCCCCGGGTCACCCACTCCAGGTATTTTATCGTCCAGGCCTTCACCCCTATCGGCGGTCGCCGGCCATGCCGCAACAGAAACTTACTCAACCGATGCCGTGCTCGAAGCTCATCCTTCTTGGCCGCTTCTCGGGCGCGCACCAGATCCCGCAATGCCTCGTGAGCCGCATCCGGCACCCACACCGGCGTTAGCTCTCCGGACCGATAATTTCTCGCCAGTTTTAGCGCAT
>CAWDRJ010000028.1:0-33211 GCA_963804625.1 uncultured Acidobacteriota bacterium
GCGTTTCTCCGATTCCCTAATTCTGCTAGCGGCGAAGGCCCCGCGATGTGTTTATTGTCACGCGTTCCGTTTGCCGTACAAGATCACTTTCCCGTCCGCAACGACAGCCACGTATCGACCTTCCTGAATGAAGGACGCCGCCTTTCGGTTCGCTCACCCGTACCTATTTTGTTTCACGCGTGGCGTGGAGACTCAGCGCAAATTCGCGAGCGTTCCAGAGCCAAATCCGATATCCTCGACATTGCAGATACAGACTCGGCCGTTGCAGGCGACCGTCGTCGATATAGCGAAGTACCGTCATTTTGCTAACGGCCAGGGCCTCGGCGACTTCCGCCGCCGAGTAAAGTCGTTCGGGGATTTTATTCTTTGACGCCTTGGTGCTCCTTCGACCGTCGAATCTCATTGCGCTTACCATCGAGTACTCCGAAGTGCGTTGCACGGGCGGGCGTGGTCCCAGCCGGCTTCTTCGAAATCAGCGCGGATATCCCGTGCGATTTCGTCGTCAGCCCCCGCGATTGATAAAGGCTGTCTTGACCGGCACTGGGGGAGGCGAATCGATCTTGGGAACTGCGGAGTGATCAACGGGCTGAGCACCTAGCGTGAGCACGGGTTGCATCGGTGTCGAGTGCTGACGCGTTGGGCCGCACACCATATCTTTACCTATCTTGGTTTCATTCAGCTTTGGAGTCTCTGGACGGGTGGAATCGCTTTTGATGTGCGTGCATTCGGTCTGCACAGAGGTCAGATTTTGAGCGGGCGATGGGATTACAACGAAAAGCAACAGAAATAGGGTCAGCCACTTCATGTCTCGACTAGCTGGATGCTAGCCCTAGTCATCCACGGTGTCAACGGTTGCGGCATACGAACTGTGCCGCCCGGAATAGCGCTGCCGGCATCCCTTTTTCAGCGTCGCAGACGCGAGTTCCGTCTTTCAGCGTGAAATCGACTCTTCGGGTGGGGTCGATTTCGGCGCCGCCATTCCTCGCCTCTCGTAGCTGTTCCGCACTTTTAACCGGCAAACTTGCCGCTTTTCTAGGGTGTTCACTGTACGCTCCCCTGTGGAATTCAGGTGCAAATGTGGGAAAGTCCGGGCTTGCATCGCGCCGAAATCGGAAACGGTTGCCGATTTTAAACGCCTGAGCCGCTATACGTTGCTAGCAGGATGCCCGGGCAGCCATTCATTGCGCGCCTCGTTTAGCTGCTCCACGAAGACTTGGCGCGGCGCATGTCCGAAATTCGCTTCGGGTGAACACATGCCCGCAGCGGCGCGGCCGAAACGAATCAGCTCCGCGTCACGCATCTTGCGGAGGCGCGTTCGCAACGACTCAAGCTGGAATGGCTGGAATCCTACGGCGTCCATGAGTGTTATCCGTCACACCGGAGGTTAAACATCTTCCGCGCTTCCCCGCCTGAACGCACCGCTCATCTTGGTACTTGCGAGATAGTCGTCAACGCCCGAACCTCTCCCAGAGATAGAAATAGACTATGCAATGAGTACATCGCGTTGCGTGACGAAAACCAACTTGTACGATTCTCATCAGACGGCTGAACTTATGTTGGGCGCTGGACCCTTCAAGATGGCGACCAAAGGCAGAAGATGCAATTTCTTCCGCAAAATTTAGATGGATTGTTGTGTCGTCTCTACGTTCAATTTTCCCCACGGCGGCTGGCTCAAGATTCGCAACCGCAAAGAGAGCTGCCTTGTGCCCGAAATGACCCCCGATATCGTTACGCACGAGCTCAAGGAATGGCTCGTGCTTCCGGAGATAGCAAATTCCTTTATCCCAGTAGTCGCCCGCTTCGGCTCCAAAGCTCGGTTTCAGTGCTTGAAACTCCGGGCACTCATCTAGCAACCGAATCGCTTCGGCAAACTCTACGAGAGTTGCAATGCAGCGTCTTAGAGAATAATTTCGGCGATAGCTTGCTTCTGTGATGTCCAATACCGGAATAGAAACCGCGGTCATAGCGGTCAACTCCATCCGCAGGTCTTCGTAAAGAACGGCCAGTCGCGCCATGTGGGCGTGGGTCATTTCGCTGTGACCGGACGCAAAAACGTCCGTCAGCGCACGCATACGGATAGTTGTCTTCACCTACCCAATATAGCAGTTCGTCTGGTTCTCTCGCGGCCACTGTTCGTCTTGAAGAAGTTTCATTCCACATGGTAGTGTCGCCGCAAGATTACACGCCCGCGACCGACGGAGACTTTGATGATTGAAAAGGATTTGCTGATTTGGGGTCAATTCGAGAACGAAGTCCAAGAGCTGCGCGATCTGCTCAAGGAATCGCCGTCTCGATTGCTTTTTCGCGGGCAGAGCGATTCCGAGTTTCGGCTGACTACGACTTTGGAGCGGAACGGCTGCGACGGAATTTGTTTTAGCGACTATTACCGCCTTACATCCCGAATCAAACCTGCCGCTGAGACTTTCACTGGAGGGCTGTGGGATATTCCTGAACCGAGCGGGGAGCTTCTGGCATCGTTTCACGATCGCGAGTTATTTTCGCTTCGTCGCTTCCCGTCGGTCGCCTACTACCGATACATGGTGTACTTGAGACACAATGGATTTCCTTCCCCTCTGCTAGATTGGTCCTTTTCTCCATTTGTTGCTGCTTTCTTCGCATTCCGGAACCTGGCCGCCACTGCCAAGAAGAGATCGATTTACGTTTACTGCGAAATGCCACAGGGGATCAAAGGAGGCGTGGTCGGTGAGCCCGCCATACGTCAAATCGGATCATACGTTCGCAGTCACCCCAGGCACTTCCGGCAACAGGCCGACTACACCATCTGCGGTCGATTAGACGAAAAAATGGGTTGGGTCTTTTGTCCACACGAGCCGGTGTTCGGCGGGCGCGGTAAACAGGATTACTTGTGGAAATTCAACCTTCCGACGAGTGAGGGTGTAGATGTTTTGCGGTCACTCGATGAACACAATTTGAATGCGTTTTCGCTTTTCGATTCGGAGGAAACTTTGCTCGAAACAATGTGGATCCGAGAACATATTTTGAAAGGAGGAAATGCAAGAGACGGATCGTCATACCTGATGCCACTCCCCCGGAAGAGTTGAGATCTGCCGCTGGGAAGCGTCAGTCGGTGGGTCTGTACTCTTGCGCTTCGTTAGCTCACCGACTAGGTGTATGTTATGGCGACCAAGGTGAAGAAATTCCAATTCACTACCTGGGACGCCCTGGTCTTCGGCGCCCTCGTTGCGCTCGTGTGGGGCAAAAGCGCACAAACAATCCTGCTGGCAGTAATTGCATTTCTCCTTTACCTGCTCGTTCGATCGCAATTTTCAAGATCCGCCCCGTTGCCGGTGTCTGCGCCGAGCAATAACGAGTTCGTTGTGGAAGACGAACGCGACTCTCACGCGCGAATTGATCTGGACACAGACATCGATTTCCAAGCGCGCAGGAATCATTTTCGGCTCGATTCGCAATTCGATACCGCATATCGAGACGCGGAGTACGAATACAAAATCGAAGGAACGAACGTCTTTGTTCGTCTGCTAAACGAATCTCTGGAAGACATTGGACTTGCAAAGACCTGGGAAGTTCGTGACGGCGTGCTACTCGAAGCGGATTATCGCGAGCGGTTGAAAGCCAACAAGTTTGTCTCGGAGCAGGATCGGGAGGAAGAGATCGCGGATCGAAAGAAAGCTTTGGAATGGCACGAAGTCCTTCCGTCCTATTGGAACGGACTGAAATATTTCATTCTGTGGAAGAACATGCCTAGGGATGACGCCCACCGATACTTGCGGCAAGAAATGGAACGCCTGAAACTTGGCGACGGACGGTTTATTGAGGCCGCCGGGAAGATTGGATACGTGCGTGACGATACGTCGGATTGGCGGCTGCGATTGCCAGAAGGTGTCAATCCAACCGAGGAAGAACGGGAGCGATTATTTGCTTCCACAAGTAGCTTCGGTATTTCACGCGACGAATTCTTAATGGCGCCTGGGTTGATCGCTGCCTTGGAGAAGTACTGCGCTTGACTCTGCTTTCCGCTATTTACGAGAGATTAACCCAAAAGTCTTGACAACTTAGATCCATAGGATTAGTGTCTCCGCCATCCGTACCCTTCCCAGCGGGACACGGTCCCCGGGATAAACCATCACGCCAATCTGCTGTTGTTTGGAACGCATCGAAACGCTTTGTCTTTACGGGTCAAGGATAGATTTTCCCGCCGGTTCTCAGTAAGAGAGAAGTATTGATGCCGGGAACAATTTAGCGAATCCCGTTCTAACTACGGAATTCCTGGCTCAGATCAGCCAAAAGGAGATTTGCCGATGATGACGAACCGTATTACGTTTGCCCAATTTTGTTCAGCGGTCCGACGGAAAGGAGCGCTCGCCCTTTGCCTAGCCCTGTGCACGCTGGGCCTGGGCCTTACCGCGAGCGCTCAGAATCCCCGCATCGTTTCGTTCGACGCTCCCGGCGCGGACACAACGCCAGGGGATTTCAACGGAACTTACCCAAGCAGCATCAACGTTTGGGGATTTATCACGGGATCCTACCAAGGCGCGGACACCGTGTACCACGGGTTCCTGCGCAGTCCTGAGGGCAGGTTCACCACGTTCGAGGCTCCCGGCGCGGACACGACCGCAGGTTCCTTCAACGGGACCGGCCCATCGAGTATCAACGACTTGGGGGCAATCGCGGGAAGCTACTATGACGCGAACGGCTTCAGCCACGGGTTTCTGCGGAGTCCCGACGGGAACTTTACGACCTTCGACGTTCCAGGTGTGGGCGGATACGGCTCGACTCCCCTAGCGATAAATCTGGAAGGAGCAATCGTAGGGTTCTACACGGATTCGAACTACTCGTTCCACGCTTTCCTGCGCAGTCCCGAAGGCAAGTTTACGACGTGGATTGGTCCAGACGCGTGCACAGGCAACGGTTCGGAAGGGTGTTATGGGTCGGGAGGTTCCAACATCAATGCATTTGGAACAATTGCGGGAGGCTTCGAGGACAACAGCGGCAACTTTGTTCACCACAGCTACGTACGCAATGCCGAGGGCGAATTGAAAACGTTTGACGTTCCCGGCGCGGGCACCGGCAGCTACCAAGGCACAGGTTGTCCCGGTTGTGACCTAGGCCTCAATCAGTTGGGGGCGATCGCGGGGATCTATAGTGACGCGAACAGTGTGAATCACGGCTTCCTGCGGAGTCCCGACGGCACGTTCACGACCTTCGACGCCCCCGGCGCGGGCACTGGCACCTATGAAGGAACGGGTTGTTTCTCGGACTGTCCCGTAAGCATCAACGACGGGGGGGCAATCGCAGGAATCTACATTGACGCGAATTTTGTGTACCACGGCTATCTGCGCAGTCCCAAGGGCAAGATTGCGACAGTGGATCCTGTCGGGACAACCTTTACTTTTCCGGACGGGATCAACGACTTGGGCTCGATTACGGGCTATTATCTTGACGCCAACGGCGTGTACCACGGCTTCCTGACGATTCCATCTCTATAGGCGGGCGAACGCGGGGTGGTGGGTTGGCAGATTCTGCTGAGGACGTAGGTTGCCAACGACGCTCCTCGCATGGGAGGAAGTCGACGCCAAACAAAAGCGCATTTTCGACATTAATTACGGCAATTACGGCCTGGGTTGCCCTGCCGAGTCTAATCCTGTTTTTGTCTGCTGGTTCGGCGAGAGCACAGATCAGCTCCGCTAAATACACTTTCCTGGTGGCTTCGGGGTTTCTTTGCGATCCCGGTGACTCTGCCACCTGCCCGGCCGTGGTCAAGTCAGCAGACGGCGACAGCTACCAGATGAGCGGCGCAGGCACGTTCAACGCGCAAACCAAGTCGGTTCAAGCAGCCGGAACCTTCACGCACAAATCCTCTGATGGCACTACACTCGAGACGGGCGTGTGGATCGCGAGTGAACTGGTGAGCTTCGAATCCTACGGCATCGAGCCGGGAGCGCTTCGGCAAAAGGGTATAGCCCTTGGCCCTAAACCATTTGGCCCCAAACGTTTGCCGATCGCCTCTGGCCCCATGCCAACAGGCGGTCTCGCTGTATTCCGCATCCGCCTGTTGCCAATGTCGGGAGCATCAAAGACCGCAGTGCTGCAAGTGAACTGCGCCCTGGGGAAAGTACCTGCTGAACGCCAGATCGAGGGTATTCGACTCTCTTTGGAAAGGAATGGCACCGAATTCCCACTGGAGGTCAGCGGGCGAGTGATGTTCCTCTCGATGCGCCCCGAAGTCAGCGCGCCTGTCAAGACGCCGCAGGAAGAACCCGCGCGGGACTCCGACTCCGTGGAACCGCCGAGTAGTTAGGGACAAAAGTCCGTGATGTCGTTGGGTCCCAGATTTGTGGTTTGACGAACGATAGGGACTGAACGCCGAAGCCGTCATCCGCGCGCATCAATCCAATATCCGAAGTTGTCCATCGCCCACTGCATCATTCGTTTCATGCGCTCCCTGAGATAAGCACCTGTCACGACTGGCGGGTTTTCCAGAACGTAGGTGCAAGACACTTCTTCGCCTTCAACGGGCTCGTCTGGGACCGCGATTACCGTGCCGCGGTCGTCAAGGTCTTCCAAGTGGGTGCGGACAAAATCCTTGTCGTCGGGAAGTTCCGTGAAGACGCATTTCGCAACCATCTTGGCGTCAAACATTCCTACGTTGAACACGCGGGCGCAGGCGAGGATGCCGAGAATGTAGGCACGAACTTCTTCGGCATTCGTCAAACGGATTGCGGTACGCCTTCTAAACTCTATTTCTTCTTTACTGATGGTGCGAGACATGGTCGTTCTCCTGTGTTGCGGATAGGTGCTGATAGCCGGCGTCCGCGTATCGAATACACGAGAAGGCGACCGAACCAAATCGCTGTTTGAAAAATAAACTCCCGCGATTGATCTTGGTTGTGTAATCCCCCAGCTGTGCGGCTAAAACTCTTCCAGTTTGCAAATAACTGTTTGCGCAAGAACCATTGACGCAAACGTTCCTTCCCACGAGCCTAGTAACAACGGGCCATCCTTAAATCGGGCTACTTCCTAATCTGGCGTGGGGGAGATTATGAGACGCAGTATTTCTATTCTGGGAAGCATCTTGTCTGTAGCGGTGCGGGCACACTGACAAACAGAAGTAAAACGCCTTCGCAAAGGGTGATCGCGTGAAGCACACGGCCGCAGTCGTCGCATCGGTCCTTCTACTGTTCACCCTGCTGTACTGCGCATGGGTCCGTGCTGACGCGGCCAGCCAAGTCCGCGAAGAGTTTGCCCAGGAGTTGACGCGGGAATACGGGGAGCACATCGCGTGCTACGCCTCTGGGCCGTTTGGGAAGCGATTGGTGGTCATTCCACGATACGGATATTCGGGGCCAGGTCTACAAGCGGACTGCGATGCAGCGGTTGATCCGCTCGTACTCGACAAAGAAACGATGTCTGAATTTCACCGCGACGGATTCACGTCAATTCAATGTGGCGCACGGGAGGTGCGAGATGCGAAAAACTAATTTGCTCTCGGTCGTGGTTTTTGTGGTTGTTCTAATCACAGTGATGGCGTTCACATGTGCGGCCTGCGACTCCGAAGTCACCTGTCCGATGCACCACATTTCAAGTCAAGCAACCGGACGAGAGAAGTTTACAGACGATGGTCAAAAGCATTGGGCTGAATATCGTTGCCCCGGTCTTCCTACAGGAGACGCGACCGAGCCACCCCATACGTTCTGGGTTGAATGCAACTAAGAAGCCGTGCTTGACGGATGACAGGACGAAAGGAAGCGACGTAAATGGACCTCAGCAAGCGGGTCGCCATAGCAGGATTGGCTGCGGTAATCGGACTCGGATTATGTCCAGCGAGTAAAGCGCAAGTTAGCTGCTCACCCAAAGTTCCCGTTAGGACGTGCAAAGAAGTTGCAAGATTTCTCGACTTCACTCTGAAACACTGACCGGCCCGACTTTTTGTACCACGGCGAGTGAGAGAGTTTACATCACAACCTCGTCGGGTAAGGATGCAAATGGCGGCTCGCAGGGAGCCGTAGGCGACCGGAGAGCCGCCATTTGGGCGGTGTAAAGACTTTTGTGTAAACGGTTTCAGTTTTTATTGTTTGAAGCCCTCTGTTCCGTAAAAACAACCGCCGCCGGAGCTGTGAAAATGTGGGAATCTCGGTTTGCGAGATTTCCAAGGAGCGGGGGAAAGCCTGCTGTTGGCTTTCCACCGCTCCGCCATTTTCACAGCTCTCTTCGCAGTTCTGCCGCGCACGACCTCTGGTCCAGGTTCTCACACACGCTCTCCGGCCGGCATGCGCTCCGGCCACAGAATACTGAAACGGTTCAGCGCCGCATTCCAATTCGGTATCGGCATCGTCCATTTCTTCGCGGCGTTACGCAGCGCCAGGTATAACAACTTCAGAGCGGCCTCATCGTTCGGAAACGAACCCCGCATTTTGATGATCTTGCGCAGCGACATGTTCAGCGATTCCACCGCGTTGGTCGTGTAAATCACCTTCCGGATATCGGCCGGATACGCAAAAAACGGCGTGATCCGTTCCCAGTGCCGGCGCCAGGTCTGGCTCACCATCGGGCACACGGCATCCCACTTTTGCGCAAACGCATCCAGTTGCAAATCCGCTTCTGCCGCGCTGGCCGCTTGATAAATCTTTCGTAAGTCTGCTGCCACCAGCTTGCGTTGTTTCCAGCTCACATAGTTCAGGGAGGCTCGCACCAGGTGCACGATACAGGTCTGTACCTCAGCCTTCGGATACACCGATTCAATCACCTCCGGGAACCCCTTGAGCCCATCCACGCAGGCAATCAAGATGTCTTTCACCCCACGGTTCTGTAACTCCGTCAGTACTTGCAGCCAGAACTTCGCCCCTTCGTTCTGCGCCGCCCATAATCCCAAAATTTCCTTCTTGCCCTCTAGGTTCACTCCAATCGCCACGTGGATCGCCCGGCTTTGGATGTGTCCGCCATCGCGCACCTTCACCCGCAATGCATCCATGTACAGGATCGGGTACACCTCATCCAGTACCCGGTTCTGCCACGTCTTGACTTCCTCCATCACCCCTTCGGTGACGTTGGAGATTAACGTCGGCGAAACCTCCACCCCGTAGATTTCCTGCAGGTGCCCTTCAATTTCTCGCGTGGTCATCCCTCGCGAGTACATCGAGATGATCTTGTCGTCAAAGCCGCTGAAGCGCGTTTGCCCTTTGCTCACAATGGCGGGCTCAAAGCTCCCGTTGCGATCCCGCGGTGTCTCCAGGTCAATCTCGCCGAACTCGCCCTTCAGCTTCTTCGTAGTGCTCCCGTTTCTTGAGTTCCCACTATTGTGACCGACGGGATCATGCTTTTCGTAGCCCACATGCTCGGTCAGTTCCACTTTCAGTGCCCGTTCCAAAATCGCCTTGGTGATCTGCTTTAACAGTCCGTTCTCGCCGATAATGTCTTCCGGCTTCTTGTAGTCGGCCAGAAGTTCATCAATCAGCTTCAGATTTATGGTCATCGGTTCTCCTTGTTCGACTCTGCCCCATGTGATGACCATTTACACAGTTTTCTTTACACCCTCGCCATTTGCGGCGCGAACGCCGCTGGTGCTGGCGGCCTGTAGCCGAGCGACGAATGCGGCCGCGTTGTGTTGTATTCCACTCGCCATTTCTCGATCACGATCTGTGCCTCTCTCAGCGAGTAAAAAATCTCTCCATTCAAGCATTCATCCCGCAATTTCCCGTTGAAACTCTCGCAGTAACCGTTCTCCCAAGGACTGCCCGGCTCAATGTACAACGTTCCCGTTCCCACATTCCCCAACCACTTCCGAAGTTCCTCAGCCACGAACTCCGGTCCGTTGTCAGATCGAATGTTCTCTGGAACTCCTCGCCACAGCATCACATCAGCCAGCGCCTCGATCACCTCGTAGCTCCCGAGTCTTCGAGCTACACGGATCGCCAGACACTCTCGCGTGTATTCATCGATCATCGTCAGCATGCGGATCATTCTGCCATCGTGGGTCATGGCACTCACGAAATCGTAGCTCCACACGTGATTCGCCCGCTCCGGCCTTAGCCGCACGCAAGAGCCGTCATTTAACCAGAGCCTTCTCCTTGGCTTTTGTTTCTTGGGTATCTTCAGCCCTTCGCGACGCCAGATGCGCTGCACTCGATCTTTCCCCACCTGCCAGCCTGCCGTCCGCAACAGCGCCGTGATTCGTCGGTAGCCGTAGCGGCCATACTCACTGGCCAGGGTAATAATCGCTCGCGTCAGCGCATCTTCATCCACTCGCTGGATCGGCAGGTAGCGCTGCGTTCCACGCCACTGCCTCACCAGCCGGCAAGCATGCCGCTCGGAGAGTTCATGCTTCTCCCGTGCATGCTCCACCGCACTGCGACGCCGCTCAGGGCTTAGAAGTTTCCCTCCGCAATATCCTTGAGAACTTGCTTCTCCAGCGACAGCTCCGCCACCACTCGCTTGAGCTTTGCGTTCTCCTTCTCCAGCTCCTTCAGTCGTTTTGCTTGATCCAACTTCAGGCCGCCGTATTCCTTCCGCCAGCGGTAGAACGTCTGTACCGTGATTTCAGCTTCCTTGCACGCTTGTGGTGTGAGCTTTCCGTTCGCAATTCCTACCTCGATCTGACGTAGTATCGTCACGATCTGTTCTGCTTTGTACCTCTTGATGGGCATATCCAGCCTTCCTCCTCGTGAATTCTCTCTCACGTCGGCTGGTACAAAAAGCCCCGGTCAGGTCACGCCGTACCAGTGGACCAAGCAGGTTGCCTCGCACTGGGGCGGCACGCGCAACGGGACGATCGTGCACTGGCCCAAGGGAATCAAAGCGAAGGGCGAACTCCGCAACCAATTCCATCACGTGATCGATGTGGCGCCGACAATCCTGGAAGTGGCTGGATTGCCCGAGCCGGCGTTCGTAAACGGCGTCGAGCAGCACCCGATTGAGGGCGTCAGTATGGCGTACTCGTTCAAGGACGCTAAGGCGGCAGACCGGCATGAGACGCAGTATTTCGAGATGTTCAGCAACCGCAGCATCTACCACAAGGGCTGGACGGCAGTAACGCGGCACAAAACGCCCTGGGTGTTCGCGGGCGAGAAGGTCCCGGCATTCGACGACGACGTCTGGGAACTCTACGACACCACTAAAGACTGGAGCCAAGCGAACAACTTGGCCAAACAGATGCCTGAAAAGCTTCACGAACTACAACGTCTGTGGCTGATCGAGGCCGCACGCTACAACGTGCTTCCGCTTGATGACCGATTCGTTGAACGGGTGAACCCTGACTGGGCGGGACGACCGACGCTGATTAAGGGGAAATCCCAGATTCTATTTCGCGGCATGGGGCGTCTCTCCGAAAACTGTACCCTCAACCTCAAGAACAAGTCCCATTCCGTGACTGCCGAGATCGTTGTACCACCAATCGGGGCCGAGGGCGTCATCGTCGCCCAAGGCGGCAACATTGGCGGTTGGAGCCTCTACGCCAAGGGTGGCAAACTCAAATACTGCTACAACTATCTCGGTATCCAACACTTCTACGCCGAATCAAGCAGCCCGCTGCCCCCGGGCCAACACCAGGTGCGCATGGAGTTTGTCTACGCCGGTGGTGGTGTCGGCAAGGGGGGCACGGCGACCCTGTACGTGGACGGCAAAAAGGTGGGCGAGTGCAAGCTCGCCGCCACGTCGATCTATATCTTCTCTGCCGATGACGGTTGCGATGTGGGGGAGGACTCGGGATCTCCCGTCTCACCAGACTACAGCTCGTGCGGAAACCAATTCAACGGAGTCGTCAGGGGCGTTCAGCTCGCCATCGCCGAAAATGCTGTGAACCTCGATCACCTCGTCAACCCGGAGGAAGCCGTCCGCATCGCCATGGCCCGGCAGTGAACTGCTCGGGACCGACGGCTATTGACCGGGCCTCGTGAACGTCAGCTATAACGCCCTGTACCAAAGCATCGCCTCTCAGTTCGGGATGAATTGTCGGCCACTCGAAGCCTTGTCGTTGGTCGCGTAATCGGAAACTTGAAAAATCCACACGCGCGGTTTGCGCGTTTTCGCGAGAGCGCGCGCCTCCAATCAGGCTGCGGAGGTCGCGGATGCGATTTTGAAAATTCTCGCGAAATAGCGGTAATCAAGCCGCTTTCGGGGTGATATGATCCCCGGAACGGAGATAGCAATGCCGGCTTTCCACGCGCACGATGACGATTTCTTGTTCCAAGTTCAGCATCCCACCGTAACGCCCTCTTCTGATACTGCCACTGCGTTCAAGGAACGAATCATAACCCGCATACAAAACGGCCGCACGCGACACATCATGTGTCAAGCGCCGACCGTCAGTCCTTCTTGGCAGGCGGAATTTTTGCGTGCGTTCGAGCTTTATTATTGGCCGTTCTGACGGTAGCTCATGCGCTATGGCTAACCCCTGGGCCAGTTCCGCAACCTTGCAAGCGTTTCGCAAAACGAAGTTGCCTTACGGAACAATTCTTGAAACATCTGCCGAATTGTCCGGCGTGCCGCGCGACCATCGAATATTTCGAGAGGCAATCGCAAATTAACAAGTACGTGCATCAGAGCCGGAACTGAAGTTGCAGCTTTTCCGCGACACGTGCATCAAAAACGGGATCGAAGTTCCATCGATTGCGCCTCCACCCATGATCGAGCGAACGCTTTCATGATGTTATTCCTCCCGAAGTCATTACTCGTACGTGCGCCTCATTCGCCGGGACTGCCAGTGGGACTTCGGCGAGAATTTCCGTCCCCTGCATGGGCGCGGATTGCACCGACAACCTTCCGCCAACCAGTCGAAGCCGCTCGCGCATACTGACGAGTCCTAATCCCGCGTTTCCGTTCCGGAGGTCCGGGTCAAAACCAAAACCGGTGTCCACGATCCGCAGGCGAATTTCATTCCTTGTGCCACAAAGCTCAGCGTGGGCTTCCTTCGCTCCACTGTGTTTCACCACGTTGCCCAAGGCTTCTTGGGCGATTCGGAAAAGACACAGCCCCACATCCTTCGGAATTCCAGAGGAAAGCCCGTTGTCAGTAAATTTGATTTGGACCTTAAACCTCGAACTCAATTCTTCACAAAGACCCATTAGAGCTGGCGCCAGACCCACATGTTCCAGTTTGCTGGAGTGAAGTTGATGGGAGAGCGAATGCATATCGGAAGATATTTCTTGGATTCCTTTCAACAGTTCCTGAACTTTAGCGCGCTCCGCTACGTCTGACTCAGGCATCTTCTTCCATAGCTGCGCAAGGCCGATACCCTGGAGTGCTAAACGCTGGCTGAAGTCGTCGTGGAGTTCCCTGGCGATGCGGGTGCGTTCTTCGTCTTGCGCTGTAATCAGGCGTCCGCTCAGTTCTTCGAGCGACTCTGCTGCCAACTTGCGGTCCGTTATGTCAACGCAAGAGCCGATATAACCGCAGAAGGCTCCATCGGACTCAAATCTGGGCACACCGTAATCAACGATCCAGCGATATTTTCCATCGAATCGCTTCAGACGGTACTCCATCTCGAAGTCGACCCGAGCGTCAAAGGCAAACGAGTAGATTCCGAGAACACGCGCTAGATCCGCTGGATGCACTGCTGCGGCCCATCCGGACCCTAGCTCTTGTTCCATTGATCGCCCGGTGAAATCCAGCCAGCACTGATTGAAAAAGGTGCAGAGTTTGTCCGGGCCGGACATCCAGATCAACACAGGAGCAGTGTCGGCCACCAACCGGAAGCGTCCTTCGCTTTCGCGCAGGGCAATTTCTTGCCGCTTCCGCTCGCTGACATCTCGGGCAATTGTTGAAACCCCAACGATTCGGCCCTCGAGATCTCTCAATGCAGACATCGTCAACGACACATGAATGCGCGTCCCGTCTTTCGTCTGCCGCTGAGATTCACGATTTTTCACAATCTGGCCGCGTCGCAACATAGCCATAGTGTCGGCAAGATCATCGGAGCACTCAGGCGGCACCAGTAGTGAGACTGGCTTCCCGATTACTTCCGCTGCCGGGTACCCGTAAAGTCTCTCCGCCCCATTGTTCCACTCCGTAATAATTCCATTCATGTCCTTGCCTATGATCGCGTCGTCAGACGACTCAACTATGGCCGCAAGTCGTAGCCGCGCCTGCATCGCTGCCTGCTGGCGGACAAGCTGCTCTCGTTCCCTCTCAGCTTGTTCCCGTTCCGCGATCACCGCCGCCAATGTCATGCCTGACACGGAAAGCACAGCAAAGAAAACAGTGAGTAGTAGGTCGTTGGTGAATGGGGTGTTCTGCGCGAAGGGCCCGGAGCCGTGCGCGGTCTCTACCGTGGCTATGGTGGCGGTGAAGAAAGTCGTCAGCGTGGCTCCGCTCAGTCCAAAACGGACGGCGGCCCAGATTATGAATGGGAGCACTGCGAAAGCGAAAATGTGCAACCTAACTGAGACAACTGGCAGATCGCCAAAGACGATCAAGCACGACACAGTGAGAAGCACTAGAAGCGCAACAAGTTCTGGGATTCGAGGCCTAACATGGCTCTTGCGCAGATTGGCGAGCGACAACACGAGCGGAGCTACCAACAGCACCCCCATGCTGTCCCCAAGCCAGTAAATCAACCAGGCTCTCCCGAATCCCGACCACCCACCCAGATGGATGTATAGAACTGGAGCCCCGATCGAAGCGCTTACCACGCTGCTACCGAACGCACCCAATGCAATCAACCCGAAAACGTCGCGCAAACGCGACAACGAGGGGTTGAAGTTAACAACGCGACGGAGCAGGAATCTGCCGGCCAGGGCAGCGAGCGTGACTCCAATCGCGTAAATGACAGCAGCTGCGGGAGAAAAGTGGCTTAACAACGCGAGGAAAAGCGCCCCGGCCGCGATTCCGGGCCAAACTTGATAGCCGAAGATGAAAAGTGCGGCGAGGGCAATCCCCGATGCGGGCCACACAGGTCCTATGCCACCGCTGCTGATCAACGGAACAACTTGGCCGAGTTTGTCCGCGACAGAATATGCAACAAAGACGAGCGTAATCTGGGCAAGGTATTTCCTGACTTCACGCGGCGCGACTTTCACCTTCGAAGCCTCTTCTGCCATGTGGTCTGACACACCGGGCAACACTATGCGTCATTCAAGATCGATGCCGCTATGCGAGCGGCGACCGCAGCAATCAGTTACAACCCGCTAGGCGTCAAATCCAGTCTTATCGGGAACTTCCAATTTGACTCTTCGGCCGACTAGTAACGTACACTCACTCCCGCCAGCACGCAATGCTCCAGCCGGGTTCTTAAGTGCAGCGCCTTTCCGACCGCCGCAGCAAAAAGCTTGCAGCCAAGAAGCGACGCTTCTCCAAGGCTACTTGATCGAACTTGTATGCAACGTAAAACATAGATGAAGTGAACGTGATAGCAGATGTATTGGTCCCGGTCCAGGACGCTCTCCGGGACTTGGCCCAAAAGCCACGATCTGCGCACGATTCGCTTGACAGCTAACTCCCCAGGCGCCGTCCCGCGAGAGTTTGCGCTGGCCGATTAACGACACTTCGGTTAGGGGTCAGTTTCCGACGATGGCGGCAGATCGGACGGAACGACCCTCATCGAGCGCGTTTTGAAATCTCAAGTCGGTTTGTTGGTATGCGTCGTTTGCCCCTGACTCCTGTTACTTCTGACAATATCCAGCGAAAGGTAGGACGCGCACAATGCACCCATAGACCTCTCAGCGCGCCCCCGCAGGAACGGCAAGGAGAATCGGCCTTGGTAGTCCAAAGGGAACCCGATGCAGCTTAGCAAACAGGAACACAGCCTCTTCTCTGTTATGGGCCAGAAACCCACCGGGCACGCAACGGCGCTCATAATCGCCGCCATCGAAGCAGATGCCGAATACTACGCGCTCCACGAACTCGGTTTTGTCACGGTGTCCGCGACTACGCTGGTCAGCGACTCCATATACATTAGGTCAGCAGAAACAAGGGAATGAAGAGTATCTACAGGGACGCAGGAAACTGCCTGAAGAATTTCGCGTTTCGTTTGGATGTCCATGCCGTGAAGATAGCGCACGTCGGAGAAGAACGAGAAGCTCCGAAAATTGTAGCCACTTTGTAACCGCATAGCGCGTCTGAGGCGCCTCAGGCGGTACGAGCGACACACAGAATCAGTAACTTGCGTCATGCCAACACGACGCATTATTTCGACTCCCCCCGCCTCCAGAATATGAGCTGCAATTCTGCGCCTTTGAACGTGATGTCAGAAATCAGAGGCGCTAAAAGAAGGTCAGGACATTTAGCCGTCGTTCATTGACTTTGTGGTAGGGCGCCGCAAGAATCTCAGGGCATTTTAAGGATGAGGCAGTAACTCAGCCACCGCGTAGTCATACTCCTGTATCCTGCGCTTAGTTTTTCAACCAACATGCGACGGCGGGAAACGTCAATTGGATGCGCGCTGTCAATATCTGCGCAAAGTTCGGTCTCCGCTTGGCGCATTCTATCGTGGGCTGCAACTACTTCTGGAGGCAGCGGCATACGCGGATTCTAGCACAGGAACTGCGGACGAAAATTGCGGAGATCCTCGCGCGGAGCGGCCCCAGAAGCGATGCGTGGCGGCGATAAAGTAAGTCTTCCAGTTTTGCGGCGCTTCCTTGCTCAATTCCGGTTCGGATGCGGGCCGCCCGAGATGCCGGTCTTTTGATCTTGGCCTAACACGACAGCGGCGAGCAGCGGCGTGACTCGTTCCTTGACCTGTTCGGGCGTGAAGGGCTTGCGGAGGTAGCCTCTGGCACCGGCCGAGAGGGCTTCGACCACGCGGGCTTCGCTGCCTTCGGTGGTGATCATCACCACGGGTACCCCTTTGGCAGCCTCCACTCCGGCCATCGTTTTCAGGAACTCCAGACCGCCCATCACGGGCATATTGATGTCACTGAGGATGAGATCAAGTGAACCTTTTTGGACTTCCGCGAGCGCTTCCGCGCCATTGCTGGCTTCGACCACCTCGCCGATGTCCAGCCCCGCCTGACGTAAAGCCCGCTCGACGATTTTCCGCATGACGGAGGAGTCATCCACAATGAGGACTTTGAGTTTCTTCACTTTTGATCTCCTAACGAAACTCGCTTGCTCCCCGGGCCCTGGCGCAGCCCCGGGGCAAAATCGGCGCAGCCCCAGAAACCGATCGAGGCAGCACCGACACAGACGGAACCCGGACTCGCTATCTTCATCGGCAGGCCCGGGCCGGTACGTTAGGCGCGGGAGGGAGATTTTGACCGGCCGCAGACAGGGAGCATAATGAACCGCACCTAGCCGGAGGGTGGCGCAACTATGAGAACTCCACGTTCATGGGGTGCGCGGTCAACCGTCGTGGCTGCGCTGGCCGCGGTTTTAGCCGCCGGAATTTACGAGACTTTGGGCGCTTCGGAAAAGGCTCCTGCGGTAGGCACTATCGCCCCGGATTTCACGCTCAATTCCCAAGAAGGCAAGGCGGTGAATCTGCACGATTATCGCGGCAAGTGGGTGGTGCTGTACTTCTACCCCAGGGATTTCACCAGCGGCTGTACGGAAGAGGCACACAATTTCCAGCGCGACCTGGCGCAGTACGAGCAGAAAAATGCAGTAATTCTCGGCGTGAGCGTCGATTCGACGGGATCACATGAGAAGTTCTGCACTAAGGAAGGATTGAACTTCAAACTGCTGGCGGATACGGACCATAAGGTATCCGAGGAATACGGTTCAATTCTGAATCTCCCTTTTAAAAAGCTTTCGGCACGGCATACATTCCTGCTGAATCCGGAAGGTGTCATCGTCAAAGAGTACTTGGACGTGGATCCCGCCAAGCACAGCCAGGAAGTGCTTGCGGCACTCACCGAGTTGCAGCAAGGTTCGCAGTCGAAGTAGGCTTTTGACAGCCCGACTGGGCGACCCGCAACCCTGCTTCCGCGCGACACGGCTACCGATTTGCAATCTGCGGTGTCGTTAGCAAGTTAAAATGTCCGCTTTTTAGAGCACACGATATGTCCGGTTTGAGGTTGAGAGAGCACCGCCGCCGTGACTGTGGGAAAGTGGGAATCCCGCGGTTTGGGCGGGATTTCCAAGCGCGGTGGGAAAGTCCGAAGGACTTTTCCACGGTGCGTCTTTTCCACAGTCTTCCCCCGCCCGCCTCGCTTCGTCTCTGGCAGGCAGGGCCATCCCTGCGCGTTATAGCGACCCACCGCGTGAGGCCCATAGTGAATGCTCCAGCTCTGATCGAGATGTTCGCAGACGGTGACCGAACATCCCGCGAGTGTTCCTCTCCAGCGCGTCGCTTCGATCTGCAGCGTTTGCCCGCCCACCACCACCGTGTTATCCCGGCTCACCACCCGCACCTGCTGCACCGAAAACAGCACGTCCAGATCCTTCCTGGGGCACGGCAGAAACGCACTACCCGCCTGCAAGGCCGGCACCTGGAAGCGCTGATTGAACTCGGCCGTGTACTCCTGCTCCAGAAAAGCATTGGCTTGCTCCAACGTGCTCATCCCGCGCAAGCGCAATTCCTGAGGCAAGCGCCCCTGCCAGGTCCCAAAGCCCCGCTCCGAACGCCCGCGCGCTTGCGGGGAGTAGGCCGGGATCATCCGGATTCCTGAATTCCTGCAGAGCTCGTCCCACTTGCGTCAGCCGTTCCGGATCGACCTTCCCTCCCGCTCGCGGCGTCCAAAAGAAGTGACTGGCGCGGTCGCTGTACAGGGCGCAGAAAATCCCTTCCTGCTCCACCACCTTGCGCAAAGCCCCCAACACCGTCATCGTCGATTCCTCTTCCACCAACTGCGCGTAATAGATCCGGCTCGTCGCATCGTCCAGTAGCACCAGCAGGTCATACCAGCGATCCTCTTGAAACCAGGGATGCCGGCTCCCCTCGATGTGCAGCAGCATCCCCGGTAGGGGGCGGCGCTCTCGCTTGCGTCGAGGCACCCCGCGCTTGCGCTCCCGGCTCACCAGGCCCGCTCCTTGCAGGGCCTTCTTGACCCAGGGGTAGCTCAAGCGAATCGGATGCTGGCTTCCCAACTTCTCGTGAAAATGCCGCACGTTCAGATCGAAATACTTCTCGCGATACAGCCTGAACACTTGCTCGACCACCGCGAGCGGCACCCGCCTGGGACTGGGCTTCCCCAGTCGCCGATCCAGCAACCCGTCCTAGCCATACTCCTTGTAGCGCCAGTGCCACCGCCGCATCTGGCGGTCGGTGATCCCGATAATCTCGGCTGCTTGCCACCAGGTAATCTTCTTCGCCAAAGCTCGCAAGATCACTTCTTGCATCTTCATCGTCCGCTCCAGGGCGGCCATCGGGTAGCAGTTCATGCATGCATCTTGCTCCCTGGCCGCTTCTACGAAAGCGGACATATCGTGTGCTAATTAGACCGGACACATCGTGTGCTAACGACAGATTTGCAATCTGCGGGGGACATAATCTGAAAGTAGTGCGAAAATGGCGGCGGAAGTCGGGCCACCACGCGGACGCTCGAAGCTGGTTTTCCCGGAGCCTAAGGGCTGCTTCCTCGGAGGAATAATTCCATGAAATCGGATAGCGCGATCATTTTCGCCGCAAGTTTGTGCCTGGCTCTGGGCTTTGCAACGACAGCGTTCGCCCAACAAAGCGGCTCCGGTGAGTCGGGGTCATCAAGCGCAGCCGCGCCCTCCACCAAGGCCCAGCAGACCCGCGGACCGACCGCGAAACTCGACGCTGAAGCCCCCGAAAACGACGACGCGCTGCACCTGACCGATGAGCAGAATGACAAGATCAAGTCCATCCGGGAAGATGCCAAGCAGAAAATGCTGGACGTCCAGAAGGATTCCTCGCTGAGTGATGAAGCCAAGGAGCGCAAAGTCCGGGAAATCCGGAAGGAGACGCGCGCGCGAGTGTGGGGCGCGATGACTCCCGACCAGCAGCAGCAGTGGGCCAACGAGCAGCGTGCACGTCGGGAAGCGCGACACGCGGAGAGCAAGCCGCAAGACTGATTTCCCCGTTAAGAGGCGCAATAGACGCCAGCGCCGTTTCAATCTGAACTTCAACGCGGTCGCCACAACTTCCCTCGCTGAAGAAATTTTCATTTCTCCGCAGATTTCTCTTGCATCGAGTGTGAATATCCGTATTCTGCATTTTGCGAACTCGCTCCGCGCGAAAGCGGGAAGAGAGCGAGGATCGCTGATGGAGGACGCGACAAAAAATTGAGCACTTTATCCCTCCCAGCCCAATTCCCTTCCCGGGCAGTTACATCCACTACAAAGAAAAATGCAAAGCTCACACTTTGGCCGCTGGTGGCCGCGACATTCTTCATGGTGTCTGGCGGCACTTACGGAACCGAGGACATCATTCATGGCGCGGGCTACGGCAAGGGCATTCTGCTCCTGCTGCTGACGCCGCTGCTCTGGAGCTTGCCGACCGCGTTCATGATCGGCGAACTCTCCAGCGCGCTGCCAGCCGAAGGCGGCTATTACGCGTGGGTGCGGCGCGCAATGGGCAATTTCTGGGGATTCCAGGAGGCGTGGCTGTCGCTGGTCGCCAGCATTTTCGATATGGCGATTTATCCGACGCTGTTTGTGGCCTATCTGACGCGACTGGTCCCGTGGTTCGCTGTGGGACATCGCGGATGGATGGTTGCGCTGGGCGTGGTGACGATTTGCACGTTGATGAATATCGCCGGGATTCGCGTGGTGGCCATCAGCTCGCTTTGGCTCTTCTTCCTGTTGTCGGCGCCGTTTGTGCTGATTGTATTGATTGCACCGATGAAAATGGGGGCGCTGGCTGGCGCAGTCACCGCGCCTACCACTTCTGACGTCGGATTGATCGGCGGCTTGCTCATCTGCATGTGGAATTATATGGGCTGGGACAATGCGTCCACTATTGCAACCGAGGTAAAGCGTCCGCAAACGACTTATCCACGCGCGATGCTCCTGGCGGTGATGGTCGTCGCGCTCACGTACGTGCTGCCGTTTGCGGCGATGTGGCTGACGGGCGTCCCGGCCACGTCCTTCGAGACGGGTTCTTGGGCGGATCTAGCCGGGATGATGGGCGGCTTAGTGGGCGGACCGCTGGTGGCGCGCGGTTTTCGCGTGGCGCTAGTCCTGGGCGGGATGATGAGCGCGTTTGGCATGTTCAACGCGCTGATCATGAGCTATTCGCGCTTGCCTCTGGCGATGGCGCAGGATGGCCTGTTGCCCTCGGTGTTCAGCAAGCTGCAGCCGAAGACGCGCGCGCCCTGGGTGGCGATCACAGTCCTCGCGGGTTGCTGGGCGTTGTGCCTCGGCCTTGGATTCGAGCGGCTGGTCACGATTGACGTGCTGCTCTACGGGACAAGCTTGTCGCTCGAGTTCGTCGCGTTGATTGTGTTGCGCGTCAAAGAGCCGACATTGCGCCGGCCTTTCAAGGTACCCGGGGGACTCTGGGGCGTCATTCTTTGCGGCGTGTTCCCGGTGCTGCTGCTCGGATTCTCGATCGTTCACGGCGAGGGCGAGAAAATCCTCGGCATGACCGAGCTAATGTTCGGCGTGCTCTTGATTGCCGCGGGGTTCGTCGTGTACTGGGCGACTTCTTCATTGCGGCGCGAGAGCTGGAAGCCTACCGCGTTGAAAGGCGAGCGCGAGGCTGCATAACGTCACGCCGTCGCGCGATCTTTGATCGCGTCTTTCCCTGCACAATTGAGGTTGCCGCTCGGCGTTAGTTAGCATTTAATTCCTGCACCCTTCATGGCGCCGACGGCCAAAGCATACGATTACGTCATTGTAGGAGCCGGCTCCGCAGGATGTGTGCTGGCTGCGCGGCTGAGCGAGAACCCGCGAACGCACGTGCTGCTGCTCGAAGCCGGGGGCAAAGACAGCGCGAGAGAGATTCACATCCCGGCTGCATTCTCGAAACTCTTCAAGACGGCTGTGGACTGGAACTATTCCACGGAACCAGAGCCGCAACTCCACAATCGAAAGCTCTACTGGCCACGCGGCAAAGTGCTCGGCGGCTCGAGTTCCATCAACGCCATGATCTATGTTCGCGGCAATCCCGCGGATTACGACGGCTGGCGCGACGCCGGTAATCCCGGCTGGGGATTCGCAGACATTCTTCCCTACTTCAAGAAATCCGAGGACCAGGAGCGTGGTGCTTCCGAGCTTCACGGCGTGGGCGGATCCATTCATGTCGCCGATCCCCGATGCGTGAATCCACTGACGCGCGCCTTCTTGGCCGCAGCGACCGAAGTCGGCATTCCCGCTAACCCGGATTTCAACGGCGCTACACAGGAGGGAGACGGGCTGTATCAGCTGACGCAGAGCAACGGCGCGCGATGCAGCGCGGTGGACGGTTATTTGAAGCGAGCGCTTGGCCGGCCGAACCTCACTGTGCTCACGGGCGCACATGTCGCGCGAGTGCTCATCGAAAATGGTCAGGCACGTGGCGTGGAATTTGTGCGCGGGGGCGAGCTGCAGACGACGTGTGCTGACGCCGAGGTGGTTTTGGCAGGCGGGACGATTAATTCTCCGCAAGTATTGATGTTGTCCGGCGTTGGCCCTGCGGACGCGCTCGCACGGCTCGGAATTGCCGTAGTTCAAGATTTGCCGGGAGTCGGACAGAATTTGCAAGATCATCCGATGGTTTCGGTCGGCTACCTCTGCACGCAGCAAGTCAGCCTCGACGGCGCGGAGACGCTCGCAAACCTCCTCCGCTATTTCATCTTCAAATCCGGCCCGCTCACGTCCAACGTCGCGGAGGCTGGCTTATTCCTGCGGACGCGCGTAGGAGCGCAGACTCCCGATCTGCAGTTGCTCTTCGGGCCCGCGTACTACCGTGCTCACGGATTGGTGCGACGCAAGGAGCATTGCTTCGGCTTCGGTCCCACACTGATTACTCCGGAAAGCCGCGGCAGCATTTCGCTGCGTTCCAAGAGTCCGCTGGACGCGCCGGCGATCCATGCTAATTATCTTTCGACGGACGCGGACTTGCGCACGATGATCGAAGGAGTGCGCCTGGCGCGGCGGCTGGCACACACGAAAGCGTTCGACCCCTTTCGCGGAGACGAGTTGCATCCTGGCCCAGGCGCCACAACCGATGACGATATTGCCGAATTTCTGCGCAACGAGCTCGAGACCCTCTACCACCCAGTCGGGACGTGCAAAATAGGGAACGACTCGCTCGCTGTTGTCGATTCCCGGCTTCGCGTTCGCGGCGTTGAGCGGCTTCGCGTAGTGGACGCTTCGATCATGCCGCGCGTCCCGGCCGGAAATACGAACGCGCCCGTCATCATGATCGCGGAAAAGGCCGCGGACATGATCCGCAACGATGCTTAACTACGCGCGACACCTGCGTTTGTTACCGGATGCGAGGCGCAGCATTTCTGCTATTCTTTTCGCCGTGCATCGTTTGCTACTCGCCGGAATAATTGCGTTCACCATGATTTCAACGCCAGTTGCCGTGCGTGCGGCGGCGTGGCAAGAACAGTCTCAGACTCCCGCGCAAATTCCCGCGCCTCCACAAACGCCACCCGCGACGCCGCCGGTCTCGCCGCAAACCACTCCCGGCCAGAATCCCCTGCCGCCTCCGCTGCATTCGGGGCCGACCATCGTGATCAATCCGGGGCATGGCGGCACGGATAATGGCGCGCGCGGGCAAAACGGCCAGGTGGAAAAAGACGTAGTGTTGATTTTTGCGCGAATGTTGCGCAGCGATTTCGAGCGTCAAGGCTATCGTGTGGTCATGACGCGCAACGACGATTCGAATCCTTCCTACGAAGACCGCGCCGCCGTCGCCAATGGTTACCGCGACGCGATATTCATCAGCTTGCACGTCTCGTCTACCGGGAAAATTGGCATGGCGCGCGCATATTCCTACCAGTTTGCGACTCCTCTGGCACCCGCGAATTCAGCGGACGCCTCGGGTACGGGCGCGCCAGCTACCACACAGCCAACGAGCGCTCGCGCGAACGGTTTGGTTCCGTGGGATGAAGCGCAGCAACCGTTTATGGCGGCCAGCTATCGTCTTGCGGACGCACTGCAGGCGCAATTGGCGCAGAGATTCAACGGATCGCCCGCAATATCCACGCGCTTTGCAGTGCGCGAACTGCGTTCAGTGTCGGCGCCGGCGGCTGCCGTGGAACTCTCCAGCGTCTCGGTCGGTGATCCCAATATCCTGCTGGCCATGGGCGCGCCGCTTGCGGCCGCGATAGTACGCGCAGTGCAGACGTTGCGTCCGCTGGGTTCTTCGCCAGTCAATTCAGGCGCGCCGGCTGGAGCGAGATAATGCCGCGCAATCTGAAAATTACTCTGGCGATCCTCGCGGTGGCGGTGGTCATCGGGCTAATCAGCCTGCGCGGTTTGCACGAGCGGATTCAAAACCTGTCCGAGGCGCAATCGTCGGAAGAAGAAGCGCGCCGTGATCTGCTGAAGCCCACGGTTTCAACGCCGACCGACGTTCTGGTGCAGGCCAGAATGTTTTGGGCCTCAGGGCCGGGTACGCTCACGCCTATTACGGTGGAGCTGCCGCTTTCGGCGGATCCGGTGCAGCGCGGACGCCAAGTGCTCGATGCGCTCATCGCGAATGTACCCAGCGACGGGGAGCGTACGCTGCCCGCCGACGCGACCGTGCTGGGCTTCTACATCCTTCCCGACGGCACCGCGATCGCTGATTTTTCAGACGCGCTGGCGTCCGAGACGCCTTCCGGAATTCTCAGCGAGGAAATGGCGGTGAACTCAATCGCTCGCACGCTGGAAAATAATGTGCCAATCCTGCACCGGCTGAAAATTTTGATTCACGGCCAGGAAGCTGAAACTTTGGCGGGCCACGTGGATCTCACCGGTTTCTTCGATCTGAATCCTCCCGGAGCTGCGGCGCCGGCCCCGTCGAGTTCGTCCGCACCGCAAGAAACGCCCAGTCCGCGGCCAGCCGCAGCCCCCACGAAGCCATCTCGTTGATTGGTTCGTTTCTGGAAAGTGCGCCGTGACCGACGACCGACGTCACCTACGCCACGCTTTGAGGAATTGTTGACACTTTCGCGGGCAATCGTCACACTAAGTGCTTAGAATTTCCGCAACATCCACGCCAGGCGTACCGAAGGGAGATTCATAGTTGCGAGCCGATGGACGCATGCCGGACGAATTGCGGCCGGTGAAAATCACACCTGACTTTATTCCCCACGCCGAGGGCAGCGCGCTGATCGAAGCCGGCGACACGCGAGTGATCGTGACGGCGACGATCGAGGACGGCGTGCCGTCATTCTTAAAGGGTTCGGGCAAGGGCTGGGTCACGGGCGAGTACGGGATGTTGCCGCGCTCAACGGAAAGCCGCACACCGCGCGAATCCAGCCGCGGCAAACAATCGGGACGCACGCTGGAAATCCAGCGCATGATCGGCCGCACGCTGCGCGCAGTGACCGACTTGAAGGCGCTCGGCGAGCGCACCGTGTGGCTCGATTGCGACGTGATTCAAGCCGACGGTGGCACGCGCACGGCTTCGGTGACTGGCGCATTCGTCGCGTTGGCGCTGTCCCTCGAACGCATGGTGGCAGCAGGGATCTTGCGGAAGGTGCCGCTGATTGATTTTCTCGCGGCGACAAGTGTCGGCATCGTAGCGGATGAGCTACTCCTCGATCTGGCATATGAAGAAGACTCGCGCGCGCAAGTGGACATGAACGTGGTGATGACCGGAAGCGGCGAGTTCGTGGAAGTACAAGCCAGCGCCGAAGGCCGTCCGTACACGGACATTGAGCTCCAAGACTTGCTGAAATTAGCCACCGGTGGAATTCGCTCGCTGGTTCGCGCCCAGCAGGAATTGCTGCAAATCAAATTCATGGTGCGCGGCAAGTAGGCCGCCGCGCGGGCGCGCACTGCGATGAAGTTGCTCCTGGCGTCCTCGAATCCCGGAAAGTTGCGCGAATATCTGGACCTATCGCGCGGCACGAATGTAGAAATCGAGCTGCTTCCAAATTTTTCCAGTTCCCCTGCGTTTGACGAATCCGCTCCCACTTTCGCGGAAAATGCCGCGGGCAAAGCCCTGCATTACAGCCGATTCACTAATGAGACGGTTCTGGCCGACGATTCCGGTCTAGTAGTACCGGCCCTCGGCGGCGCGCCCGGCGTTCATTCCGCGCGCTACGCGGGGCCCGGCGCAAGCGATGCGGACCGAGTCCAGAAACTTCTACGCGAGATGGATGGTAAGGAAGGCGACCCACGTCGCGCCCAGTTCGTATGTCTCGTGGCCACTGCGGCCCACGGTCGCGCCCTCGCGGTCGTTTCGGACATGGCCACCGGCGTAATCACGAAAGAGACGCGCGGCACAGCTGGCTTTGGCTACGATCCCGTTTTTCTATTCAAAGACCTAGGCCGAACTTATGCCGAGTTGACGCCCGCCGAGAAGAACGCGTACAGCCATCGCGGTAGAGCTTTCCGGAGATTGCTGTATTTTATTTGACCTTCGAAGCTTGCTACCTTCTCCCGGTAGCTGCATCTAATGCCGCTTGAACCGAAAATAGCTTGCCGCCAGACTGGGCACAGGGGTAAAAAGGAGTCCCTCCCTCTTCGAGGTGAACCGTGACAGCTTCCCGCGCAGTGATGAAGCTGGAACCTTCTTTGCTGGTGCGCTTACAGGAAGCGCGCGAACGCACTGATGCGCTTTTCCGGCTGCTTCCTCCGAACACCTTCTACGACCGGCCGATTCCAGAACGCCATCGTCTCATTTTTTACCTGGGACACCTGGAAGCATTCGACCGGAATCTCTTGAGCGGGGCGCTGGGAATCTCGTCGGAAGACAATGCCCTCGACAAGCTGTTTGCATTTGGAATTGACCCGGTGGGCGGCGGCTTGCCAATGGACAAACCCGGCGATTGGCCGTCTTTGGCGCAAGTGGAACAATACAATCGCAGCGTTCGCGGCAAACTCGATGAGCGCCTGCGCGAGCCCGGTTCGTCGCTGGGGACGGATCCCTTGCTCGCCGATGGCACTCTACTGAACGTTGCCATCGAGCACCGCCTTATGCACGAGGAGACGCTCGCCTATCTGCTGCACAATTTACCTCACGCCCGAAAGATTCAGCAGAAACCGCCGGCTCACGATTCGCGGCCCGCTCCGTATGCTCGGGAAGTTACGATTCCGTCCGGCATCGCGACGCTGGGTCAGTCCCGCGTGGCGAAATCCTTTGGCTGGGACAACGAATTTGGGGCGCAACGCGTCCTGGTCCCAAGTTTTTCGATCGACGTCTTCCCCGTCACTAACGCCGAGTATCTGAAATTCGTGCAAGACGGCGGATATCAGGAAGCCAAGTATTGGCGCAACGAAGACTCGGAATGGCGCCGCAAACATAAAGTGGATTTTCCACACTTTTGGACGCTTAAAGCGCATTCGGCGCCGGACGATCCCGACGCTCAGTGGGAATCTCGCGGGATGTTCGGTTCGATTCCGCTGCCGCCATCGTGGCCGGTCTATGTGAGCCACGCGGAAGCGTCAGCATACGCGCGGTGGGCCGGCAAGAAGCTTCCCACCGAAGAGCAGTGGCATCGCGCGGCGTATGGCACCACGGAAGCCCGCGAGCGTCAATATCCGTGGGGCGATGAGCCTCCCGATGGAACGCGAGGAAATTTCCACTATCAAAGCTGGGATCCCGTTCCGGTAGATGAGCACGTGCAGGGCGCCAGCGATTACGGCGTGCACGACCTATTGGGCAACGGTTGGGAATGGACTTCGACGGTGTTCGGCCCGCTGCCAGGATTTGAGCCTTTCCAATTTTATCCCGGGTATTCCGCGGATTTTTTCGACGGAAAACATTTCGTAATGAAGGGCGGTTCGCCGCGCACCGACGTTTGCATGCTGCGGCGCTCCTTCCGGAATTGGTTTCAGCCACATTATCCATACATATACAGCAGCTTCCGATGCGTGGAGGAATAATACATGGGAACCGCTCCGCGAATGGTCAGTGCCGGTGCGCCTGCGCAAGTCGCCCCGGAGTTTTGCGCCGAAGTAGTGGTGGGTTTGGGTCAACCGGGACAAAAAGAGCTGCCCTCGAAGTATTTGTATGACGAAGTCGGCTCAGCCCTCTTTGATGTGATCTGCCTTTTGCCGGAATATGGGCTCAGCCGCGCGGGAATGCGCTTGCTGCAGCGCCATTCGCAGGAGATCGTGTCGCTGCTGCCGCAGCCGGTGATCGTCGCGGAACTGGGCAGCGGCAGCGGGCAGAAGACCCGGCTCTTGCTGGAGGCTCTCTCGCGGCGACAGAGGGTCCATTACTATCCCATAGATATTTCAGGAACCGCACTCTCGCGTTGCCAACGCGAAATCGGCCAGATTGATCGCGTAAGTATTGTCGGGTTTGAGCGCGCGTATCTGGACGGCCTGCAAGAAGTCTCCGCGAGGCGCGCCGACGGCGAACAGATTCTCGTACTCTTCCTGGGCAGCACTATCGGAAACTTTGACCGTCCGGCGGGCGATCAATTCCTGCGCGAAGTCCGCTCGATTTTGCGCGCAGGCGATTCTCTGCTACTCGCGACAGATTTGGAGAAGCCGGTATCTCAATTGCTGCTCGCTTACGATGATCCCGCGGGCGTCACCGCCGCTTTCAACATGAACTTACTGGCGCGCATTAACCGCGATCTCGGCGGTGATTTCGACCTGAAGCAATTCCGGCACCTGGCGCGCTACGACGAAGCCGAACGGCGCGTCGAAATGCATCTGGTATCGAAGGCGTGGCAGCGCGTGACGATCCGCGAGGCGGGTTTCCGGTTCTACTTGCGCGAAGGCGAGACCATCTGGACCGAGAGCTCACACAAATACAATCCGGAAAATGTGATTCAGATGGGAGCGCGCACTGGCTTCCGTTGCGTGCAACAGTGGCTTGACTCCGAGTGGCCGTTCGCACAGAACCTATTCTTTGCAGAGTGACCGTCGCTTTCCCACAGTTGAGCGCAAACACGAACTCCTCGCGCTGGATGTGATATATTTTTCCGCCTGATGACTAAAGCCCAAAAGAAAACTGCAAAAAAGAAGTCAGCTACGAAGATATCGCCTGCGATCGCAAGGACTGCGGGACGCGCTCGTGGAAACGGCTTGGCGTTTGGGCGCGGGCCTAATCCGGCGCGCGTTGCCGCCATTCTGCGGGGATTGCAAGAAGCGTATCCGGAAGCCACCTGCGAGTTGAAGTACGACAATGCGTTCCATCTCTTGATTTCGACGATTCTTTCCGCACAGTGCACGGATGTGGTCGTCAACCAGGTGACCGAGAAGCTTTTTCGGAAGTATCCGGATGCTCAGGCGCTTGCTTACGCGAACCCCACCGAGTTGGAAAAAGAGATACGGCCCACCGGATTTTTTCGCAATAAAACCAAATCCATCATGGGCACGAGCAAGAAACTCCTCGAGGATTTTCACGGCGAGGTGCCGAAAACGATGGAGGAGTTGCTTACCTTACCGGGTGTCGCGCGCAAGACGGCGAATGTGGTGCTCGGCACAGCCTTCGGTATTGCTTCCGGCGTAGTGGTGGATACGCACGTACAGCGGCTTTCCACTCGGCTCGATTTAACGAAGAATACCGACGCCAAAAAAATCGAGCAGGATTTAATGCGAATTATTCCGCAGGACAAATGGGTGATTTTCTCGCATCAATTAATTTGGCACGGCCGCCGCGTCTGCAACGCTCGTCATCCGAAGTGCCTCGAATGCAATCTGGAAAAGCTTTGCTACTCGAAGGACAAGACGAACTGAAGTTTGCGGCAGCTCGCGCGACCTTGCGCGTCGCCAGTCAGATTAATGGTTCGTTAAATATTTGTATTGCGCGGGCGTCAGCGGCACGACCGAGAGCCGCCCCATGCGCACCAGCGGCGAATCCGCGAACAGCTTGCTTTCCTTGATCTGTTCTAACGAAATCGGGTCGGCCAGCGGCTTGCCAGCTTTGATCCTGACCACGGGCTTTCGCGGATCGGAAGGATCCACGGAAACGACGCCGGCAGTGCCTACGGCGCTCCTGCGCTGTCCAGTTTCATAAATAACCAGCTGCGCGCCCGCCTGCATTTCGCGAAGGTGCTTCACGGCCGTCGGATTCGACACGCCGTCCCACACGGTCACTCCGTCTTTCTGAAGTTCTGCGAACGAATATTCCGAAGGTTCGGTTTTCAGCAGGTAGTAATCGGACATAAGGTCTCGCCTCGATGTAGAAGTGCTCCCGTATTGTACACACTCAAGGCGCGCCCTACGGCGGTGGCCAATCTCACATTCAGATGAATCGTGGGGCAACATTATTTCTGCGGCGGCGATTCATTCCTCAAAGAGAAGAGAGGCAAGTCGCCGAAGCTGACTTGCCCCTATGGGCGAAGCATTATGAGGGTATGACTGACAGAGACTACCAATGGACCATTGCGCCGCAAATCCGTAAATCACCTTAGAAATCGGGATTCTTAACCTTAGATTCCCGACTCCATCGGCCGGCGAGATCTGCTCGAACAGGCAGTCAGGTATTGCAAGACCGCCGCAATCTGGCGACACTGGAAGCCGATGTCAGCAAATGAATTTCGCCGCGCTGCTGTAAGTTCTTTCGTGGTTCTAGGACTACTGTTCGGCACCAATCCGCGGAGCGAAGCCCACTATCATGACATTGAGGCGCACATGACCGGCAAGTCCAACTCATTGACGAGCATCCAGCAATATATTTCAGAGGGCTGGGAGCACCTCACGCGTTCGCTCACCAATTGCAAGACCTATACGGACGTAAAGACCCAGGGCGAGCCTGTGCTTTATCTTCCCGCCGCAATGCCCGAGCCGCCCGTGCTCGACGAGATGCAAAAACTTTGCAAGGTTCTCGTCGAGGATTTGCCCGAGCGCATCAGCAAGGGTGGCGACGTGGATCTCTCGAAGATTCCGACGGAAGGACTACTGTATCTCGAGAACCCGTATGTTGTGCCCGGCGGCCAATTCAACGAGATGTACGGCTGGGACAGTTACTTCATTATTCTTGGGCTGCTGCGCGATCATCGCGAAAAGCTGGCGAAAGGTATGGTGAAAAATTTCTTCTTTGAGATCGACAATTACGGCGACGTACTGAACGCCAACCGCACTTACTACCTGACGCGATCGCAGCCGCCGTTCCTCACCTCCATGATTTTGGCAGTCTATGACGCCGAGAAATCCCAAGGCGTGGCAGACCGTGAGTGGTTGGAAAAAGCATACGGTTATGCGGTTCGCGACTACGAGCAATGGACCGAGCCGCCGCATCTCGCCGGAGACACGGGCCTCTCGCGCTACTTCGATCACGGAGAAGGTCCCGTGCCGGAAATTGTGGGTGGCCCGCACAATTATTACCGCGGCGTCGCGCAATTTTTCTTCGTGCATGGCGGTTCGAACGAACGCTACTTGATTCGAGTGGATTCGGCGCCGCCCTCGACAAAAATACTCGGCCATGTCTTCTCACTTCCCTCTTGCGAAGCGTCAGCGGCTGGAACGTCCCATGAGCATTGCCACAAAGTGACGCGCGTGGCTTTGACCTCCGAATATTACAAAGGCGATCGGAGCATGCGCGAATCCGGGTTCGACGTGTCCTTCCGCTTCGGTCCGTTCAGCGCTGACACCCATCACTATGCGCCCGTCTGTTTGAACAGCCTGTTGTACAAAACTGAAATGGATTTGGCGCGGATGAGCGAGTTGCTCGAACGCCCGGCGGACACGAAAAAATGGAACGAAAGAGCGGCTGAGCGTCACGCGCTGACTGACAAATATTTTTGGGACGACGAGAAGGGCCTCTATTTCGACTACGACTTCACCACTCACACACGCTCGACATATAAGTACGCGACTACGTTCTACCCGCTGTGGGCAGGACTGGCGTCGAAAGAGCAAGCGCAAGCGGTGATGCGGAGTCTTCCGTTTTTCGAGCAGCCCGGCGGCATCGTCATGAGCGGCAGGGAGTCCCAAGCGCAATGGGACTATCCCTACGGCTGGGCGCCGATTCAGCTGCTGGCCGTAGAGGGCATGCGGCGCTATGGCTACGAAGGCGACGCGAACCGGATCAGCTACAAATTCTTGAACATGGTGTTGGAGAACTTCGAGCGCACCAAGACCATCCGGGAAAAATACGATGTGGTCACTCGTACTTCAATAACTCACATCGTCGAAGGTTATAAACAGAACGTGATCGGCTTCGGTTGGACCAATGGGGTCTTCCTTGAGCTATCGAATCAATTGCCGCCCGATTTGATGGCTCGCTTGGCGAAGGACTAGCTCTTTTCGCTATTTCTCATGCGGCCCGGATTCAGCGAAAAGGCAGAACGCCGAACCTTCAATCAAAAGGTGCGAATCGCCTCGCGAATCCAAGCTTTTAGGAGCTTGGCTTCCATTCCCCTGCCACTGTGATTCGGCTGAGTCGAGTCGTTTGCGCCAATGCCCCGCCAGGACTGGCAGCGACAGCTGAACCGCGCGCGTATTGAAATTGAATGCCGCAAAGATTTGGCTGCCGCCGTTCGACCTCCTGACGAACAGCGCGTTCTCACTGGGATAAGCGACGACTTCGGCGCTCGTCTTATCGAGCCGCGCCAAAGCCGGCAATTCGCGACGCAGCCGCAAAAGTTCGCGGTAGAAGTCCCAGAGGACCCGGTGACGGCCCTCTTTTCGTAATTCCCAATTCAGTTTCGAGCGGCGAAACGTCTCTTCACTTTGCGGATCGGGAATCTCGCCGCCCCAGCGAAATTGCGCGAATTCTTCCGCGCGTCCTTTGCGCACAGCTTCCACCAGCGCCGGGTCACCGTGGCTAACGAAATAGTAGAACGGCGCAATGTCTCCATACTCCTCGCCCATAAATAGCAACGGAATGTAAGGAGCGAGCAGAACCGCGCCGGCAGCGAGTTTCAGTTGGTCAAACGACGCGGTCTGAGCCAGGCGATCGCCGAGCAGGCGATTACCGACCTGATCGTGATTCTGCGCGAACACAATTAGCCTCTCGCCGGGCACTTTCTCCGAGCTATTCCCGTGGCGCCTGCCGCGATATTTAGAATACTGCCCCGAATAAACGAAGCCGGCGCGAAATGCCTGCGCCAAATCTTCCACACCGTGAAAATCTTCGTAATAGCCGGTCTGTTCTCCGGTCAAAAGGACGTGCAACGCGTGATGAAAATCGTCGTTCCAGAGGGAATCGAGCCCCAGCCCGCCCTCTCGAGCGGAAACCACCTCGCGCGCGTCGTTGCGGTTGCTCTCTGGAAAAAGATAAACGCGCCGATCGAGCTCTTCCGCCCTTGCATGAACCCGATCCGCAAGCTCCTGCAAAAATGGCGTGGCCGATGGATCCACGATCGCGTGCATCGCGCGTCGAGGCCGCAGCGCGTCCAGATGAAAATCA
>CAWDRJ010000029.1:0-143289 GCA_963804625.1 uncultured Acidobacteriota bacterium
CGGCGTATCTTGGTTTCTTTGCCGCAATTGTCGGACGATCTCAAAGCCACTCTGGTCAGGGAGCATTACGTCGAGCAGAATCAGGTCGAACGAGCAGTCTTCGGAAAGCCGCAGCCCGCCTCTGCCGTCTTGCGCAAGTTGAACGTCGACAAATTCTTCTTGCAGTCCGCGGACGAGCGCGGAAGCCATCTCGAGCTCATCTTCGACAATCAGAATGTTCATACGAGCGTACCCTATACGCAGTGAGGTTGCGCGTAAGTAACGCGCGAATGAATGCCAAGTTACAGAGAGGCAGCGGTAAGTGGGGCAAGAGAGAACGTCACACGAGATTGGATTGCTGAGTACGTGATGCTATCATGCGATTTCAGATGTGCCCTTGGGGAGGGTTTATGGCCCCTACACTCAAATCGCAGACTTTCCCCGGCCAGCTTTCGGGTGTTCAATCACGTGCCCGCACGGTTCTCCCAACACTCCGCCAATGCGACATTCGACGCAAGAGGCGCTAACTATGCGTTGCAAAATCACAGTCTCTCTCTTGACGATGGTACTCGGATCATTTTTATCTCTGGCGAACGCGCTTGCTCAAGAGGATCAACCGGAGGCTTCACCGCTAAGCGTCACAACGCAGTTTGCATCTAGTCCGGGTACGGAGTGCAAAGCCGGAGAGGGCTTAACGGTGAAGTTCCACTACGCGGGCACGCAACCGTTGCGAGGATATCTTGTCCGACTTGTTTTCGCGCACTCGGCAGCGGGCAAGGTTTTTGGTGAACAGTATCTTGAGGAGATCCGCGATTTGCGTGAACCGATGATCGCGAGTGGCGCGGAGTGGACCCGCACCGTGTGCTCGATGACGGAGAAGAGCGCGACGGACTCTTCCACGGTCGCAGCGACCGTTGATTTTCTGAAGTTCGCAGACAATTCGATTTGGGGGCCTGCGGCTTTGCCGGAATCCCATCAACTCATCGGCGCCCTCGACGGCATGGACTTCATCGCGAAAGAAACTGAGTTGCGGAGATTCGTATCGCCCATTCTGCCGGACCGAGGACCTCTGCCGGTTGAGGACGTCGAGACGCAGACGATTGGTCCCCTGAAGATTGAGTCGGGCGTTTGGCAGGACGAACGCGGTCAGGACATGATTGCCGTGGCCGTAACCAATGAGAGTTCTACGCCGATTCGCGGCTATCTCATGACGACATCTTTCTTCGATCCTTCCACTGGGGCCCGCATCCGCCGGTTTTCTACGAAGGAACTCGAGACGCAGGGTAACTCGTCCGATTATCTCGCGCCAGGAGCTACCTGGGTCGCCGACCCGCGGAAGTTTTCGTATTTGTCCGACGGGACTCGCGCCAGTTACAAAATAAATTTGGATCTCGTCGTTTTTGCCGATGGGTCAACATTTGGGCCAAAGAAGTCCCGTGAATCAGACGAAGTTCTCGGCATGTTTCATGGCATTGATGCTGCCAATCTCTCGACTAATGAAAAGCCCGCTAATCAATGACCGGCGCTACGTCAGCGATTCCACTCGTGTGCGTTCTGGCAACGCAACTCTTTTGCAACATTTGCTCGCAGACGGTTTGAAGATTAATCGCCCTCACCAGTCTGATTCGGTCACGTTACGCGCCACTGCACCGCGAATCGCCGAGGCTTGGCGATTGTCTCTTACTTTCTTCATGCGGGGCGCGACGCACGGTCAGTCGGATGACGGAGCTTCGTGCGGCGCCGGTGCGCCGATGGTCCGCTTGCGTTTCCAGACGTAATCTTTGCGCAGTTTGGCTTGATGTTTCTTCACTTGCTTTTCCAGCTCGGCGAAGGCGGCCTTAGCGCTACCTAACGCGTCCGCACCCACGCCAGTCGCATAAAGCGTTGCTGTCGGAACATTCAAGTTCACCGAGAAGTTGAATTCCGACTTGTGCGGCGTTTTTTCGAGCGAACCGTGCAAATAAACCAAATCCTTCGCGTAATGTTTCAACAGGCGATTCAGTTTTTCCGCGTGACGCTCTGTTTCATGTTCAATGGCTTCCTGAAATTCGAGTTCGATATGGCTGTATGTTATTTTCATTCAGGCACCCTGGCTTAGCTTGGTTTACGAATGGAGGGGGTATTCGCATTGCGGCAAAGCCAGCATAGCGCCGTGTGCAGCGAGTTGCAACTGGAGCAGCGCAACATTTTTATCGCCTAGAAATCTAAAATGTGCGCAGATTCGAGATCGCCAAAATCCGATGCGCCGCGAATCTACGTCGGGCCCGCCGGATGGTCCTACGCGGATTGGAAAGGCGTGGTGTACCCGCCGCATCACGAGAAGGGTTTTCATGAAGCCACCTTCCTCGCCGATTTTTTCGACACGATCGAAATCAATACGTCGTTTTATCACCCGCTGAAGCCGAACCTGGCGGCGCAATGGCTCGAGCGCATCGCCGCAAATCCGCGCTTTTTGTTCACCGCGAAATTGTGGCAAAAATTCACGCACGAGGGCGGCACCACGGCGGATGACGTGAAGATCGTGCACGCCGGATTCGATGTACTGCGCGACGCAAATCGGCTTGGCGCCGTCTTGTTGCAATTCCCTTTTTCGTTTCACAACACGCCCGAAAGCCAAGCGCGGCTGAATCAGATTCTCGACGACTTCAAGGATTATCCGTTGGTTGTCGAGGTGCGCCACGCGTCCTGGGCGCGCAAGGAATTTTACGAATTGCTGTACGACCGCGGCGTGGGCTTCTGCAACATTGACCAGCCGGTGATCGGCCGTTCGATCAAACCGAGCGAGCGCGTCACCTCGCCGATCGGCTATGTCCGGCTGCACGGACGCCGCTACGACACGTGGTTCAGCGACGATCCCACATCGCCGTCGGCCGAACGCTATAACTATTTGTATTCCGAAGAAGAACTTGAGCCATGGGCCAAGCGCGTCGAGCACGTGGCGGAAAGCGCGCGGGCCACGTTCGTCGTCACCAACAATCATTTTCAGGCCAAGGGAATCGTCAACGCACTGCAGCTGATTCATTTGCTGACGGGAAACAAAGTGAAAGTGCCGGATGCGCTGCGCAGCCACTATCCACAACTGGAAGCGATCGCGGATGAACCCTCGAAGGAACCCACGCTATTTCCCCTGCCGCCGAAATAGACGAACAGATATGCAAAACGAAAAACGACGAAGCGAATCCAGATGATCGAGGGGCTGGAGGAAGCCGCCGTGCGGGTGACGTTACTTCTTGAAGAGGTCTTCGAAGGCTTTGCGCGCGTCGTTCGGGCGTCCCGGGCTAACCGCAGCCGGAGTCGCACTGGCATACGTTACTGGTGAGGTGTCCTTTTCCACGGTCATGCGGAACTCGAAGAAGGTGCAATCGTTCTTGCCGTCTTTTTTGGCGATACGCTCGGGGATCGGCTGGGTACACTCGAATTGCTTACCGGTATCGAAATGCACGCATTGCTTGCAACAGTGCAGCGCGGTGTGGCAACGGGGACATTCGCCATTCGGATCAAAACCGGGCGCCAGGACGGCGCCGCAGCTGGAACAACGTGCCCTCATGACGGTTCCCACCATGCGCGGCGTGCGCGGGCCCATGGCGTCCTGCTTGGGGCGGGGCTCTCCGCTTGGCGGACGATCGCTGCGCTCGCGCTTCTTGTCTTGAGCGTCGCGGTCGGCGTAGCCCCTCTGCTTATACTTCCGGTCCATCGGACCTCCTACGGGGTAAAACAGTCAAACTGTGAAAGTGGCCCTGCAAACGGCTGCCGCAAACTCCTGCGCGGAAAGGCGATTGAATCGAGCGCGATAAACATCGGCGGTCGCGCCGCTTCGAACGAACGGCTCAAACGAATCCACCAGGCAAAATCCGCGGAAGGAAAATCTTCCAAAATTCATTCCTGATGGACTTCATCGCGCACGCGAGCAAATTATCCGTTGTAGGGCCGAGTTAGAGTCCGGCGGATTCGGTCCTATCAGTTTTCACTTGGGTGCGTTTCCATGCAAAATCCAAATTGCGAGATAAAACCCCACGCGGAAAGCAACTCGTACACGCATTGACCGTGGTCGGGATACTGCTCTGGCAAAGAAACTGGCGCGAGTGCCGCGGTAGAGAGGCTGCCAGGACTGGCCGCCATCCTTGCCATAGGATACTCCTCTCGCGCGAAATGCAACATGCTTTTTGTGGGGAAGGTGCGGGGCGGTAACGGCGTCTCGGTCGGATTGGGTCCTTTATTCATCGGCCTGCATTGTTGTTGCGGTTCGCCCAGAACTTCGACAGCCCTTCGAACGGCAAATCCGGCTGGAGAACCTTGCGCGGTTGCCCGGAAGACGCGAGCAATGCTTCGGCGGCAAGATACCCGCTGCGGACTGCGCCTTCCATCGTTGCGGGCCAACCGGTTCGCGTCCAATCGCCTGCGAGGTAAAGGTTCTCGATGCCACTCTGCTGCCCGGGACGCCAGCGATCCACGCCCGGCTCGGGTGAAAAAGTGGCATTCACTTCCTTGATCACGGTGGCTTTTCTCAGCTCGGCTTCCCGTGTCGCCGGCAGAATTTCCGCAAGTTCGCGCCGGCACATCTCAATGATTTCCTGACGGGAACGCGGAACCAGATCGTATGAAGCACTGATGACGAGTTGCAGATATTGCCCTTCACTGTCCGGCTGTGCCGCCGACTTCTCACTTGGACGCTCGGCGTGACGATTGGTTTCAGCCGGACGGTACAAAAGCGTCTTGTTGAAGACCCATTGCGTCGTATGGTCAAGAAGCGTGAGGAACGGCTCGGACATCACCTCCCGGTCATACCAAAGGTGGACTCCCGTGATCGGCGACGTCTTGATGTGCCGCAGGCCTTCCAGCGGAGCATCTGGTTCAGCGCACTGCGGCGGCAGCAAATCCATCAGCACGTCGTGCGGTACCGCCGCTATGCAGGCATCGGCGGAAATTTCCGTCCCGTCATCCAGTACAGCCGCTTGGAAACGATTGTCGCGCACGCGAATCTCGCGGATTCCTCTGCGTAATTCGACTTCCCCGCCCCGCCGGATGATCCCGTCGCGGGAACCTTCGTATAGCTCGGCGAGCGGCACGGTCGGAATCCCTACCCGGTAACCGGTTTTGTTGCCGAGAAACGCCTTCCAGAACACTTCAATACCGTAGCGCGCGTCGGTGCGCGAAAGTTCTTCATCGAGCGCGCTGACCAGCACCACTCGCCAGAACCGTTCGATCGCGTCGGCCGTCTGCTTCATGCGGTGCAGCCAATTGAGCATCGAGATGCCCTCGATGCCGGTAGGATGGCCGCCCGAGGTCGCGATGGCCAGCATGGCGTTGGCGATCGCGCGCTTGTCAGCGAGCGTCAGCGCGCCGAAAAGCATGAACGACGGCGCCATATGCAGCGGAGGAGGCAGCGGGGCTGCTTCGATGGTGGAGCGCCGTCCATTGGCGTCCACAAAATACAACCGGTCGTAGAAGCGAATCTTGTCGCCGACGCCGACGCGTGCATAAAAATCAGCGAGATTCGTGCAGCAGCCAAGAGTCACATGCTGACAATTATCCACTTCGCTGCCGTCTGGCAGCGTGTAGGAAGTCGCTCGTCCGCCGAGGTGCGGACGCTTTTCCAGAAGCCGCACGCGCAGGCCCGCTTCAGCCAGCGCGACGGCGGAGGACAGTCCCGCCAGGCCGCCGCCGATCACTAGAACGCTTTGCGATGGCATCACCCTTCCCTCGGCCGGCTCGCCGCGCTGCAAGGCCCGCCGTCAGGAGATATTGGATTTTTTCGGCATTGGAAAGTGAAACGCGCGGACCGAAGATGTCGAAATCACGTTCTTCGATTCTAGCGAGCAGGCTGCTGTACGTGCGAACGAGCGCCCAGAGAGTGGCGCGGCTGTCCGGATTCACCTGTGCGACGAGGGGCGCGCCCTCGCGATACATTTGCCAGGCGCGGTCAGCTTCGAATTCGAGCAACTGTTGTAGCTTTTCTGTGATGGGGCCGCGCAGTTCCTCCGCGCGCACTGCGAAGCGGTCCAGATCTTCCTGCGGCAGATAGATGCGACCCATCGTGTAGTCGCTGCCGACGTCGCGAATGATGTTGGTGAGTTGAAACGCGAGACCGAGGCGTTCGGCGAGGTCGGGCGCTTTGGGATCGTCGAAACCAAAAACGTGCAAGCAAGTGAGGCCCACGGTTCCGGCGACGCGATAGCAATATTCCGAGAGGCGATCGAACGTCGCGTAAGTAGTGACCGTCAAATCCATTTCGGCGCCGAGAATCAGATCGTGGAAATAGCGCGTGGGGATTTCAAAGCGCGCGATGGTGTCGGCTAACGCTGGAAGAATCGCGTGCGCGCCGGTGCGGCCTGCGACGGCTTCATCGAGCATCGCGCGCCAGCGCGCGAGTCCCTGGCGCTTGGCGTCCAGATTGCCGGGGTCGTCGGAGACGTTATCCACCAGGCGCATGAAGGCGTAAAGCGCGCAAAGCGCATCGCGCTTTTCCTTGCGCAGCCCGAAAAATGCCAGATAAAAGCTGCTGCGCGCGGCGCGGGCGATGCGATTGCATTCGGCGTACGAAGCCCGAACCGATTCGGCGCTCGCGTATAGTGCAGTCCCCCGGGTTCGCTCCGGCTCAGGAATCGCAGCCTCCACTCCTGATGAAGCCGCATCGTAGCCGGTCGGTTCGACTGGATAGCTTTTTCCGATCGTCAGGACTCGAGAACCGAGCGCTCGAGCTAAGAGAGCCACCTTGGTCACGCGTGTCAGCGAGGGACGACGCTGAAGTGTGTTGTAACATGACGCCTCGATTGCCCGCAGAATTTCCAACCCCCCGCGGCTGAAGAGTTCGAGATCAATCCGTAAGCTCGAATCCACGCGCTGAGCTAACGGCAGCCCGGCAGCGAAAAGTTCGCGAGCTTTGGAAATCAACGATTTCATCAACTTAACGTAACGATCGTCGAAGCGCCGTTCGATGATATCTGCTTCCGTCAGTCCGTGCTTAGCCAGCTCATCGAGGGGAATGTAGATTCGCTGTTTTCTAAGGTCAATCGAAACGTCTTGCCAGAAATTCGCAAGCTGCAGAGCCGTACAGGTGAAGTCAGAAAGAAGTTGGCGCTCTTGATCGCGATAACCACAGAGATAGAGAACGAGACGACCCACGGGATTTGCCGAATATTGGCAGTACTTGAAGAGGTCATCCCACGTTTGATAGCGATGGATTCTTTGGTCCTGCCTAAACGCCCTCAGCAAGTCAACGAACGGGGCGACGGGGATGTGTTTCGCCACAATTGTTCGACGCAAGGCGATTAAGACAGGATGAGAGACCTGCTCGCTGGAGCGGTAGCATTGACGAACTTCGTGTTCCCACTCGTCCAGCAATTGCAAGGCGCGGGCGGGATCGGCAATTTCATCGCCGAAATCATCCGACCAGCGGCAGTATGCGTATAGATTGTAAAAATGTTGATGCAGGCGCCGCGGGAGCAGCCAGGATACGACGTTGAAATTTTCGTAATGGTGCGTGGCCAGCCAGCGCGTGTAGCGCTCGGCTTCCGCGGGGGCGCAATTCGCTGGCGGCAAATTGCGCGCGATTTCAAGTTCAGGAGTGGCCAGCATAAAAACCAGCGAAGGTCGGCAATTACGGAATTACGGCGGTCTTCAGCTCGCCGTTCCTATTCTTCATGTCTTGGAAAACTTGCGGCAAGCCTTCGAGCGGCACTTCGCCCGTAATGAAATCGCTTGAGCGGATTTCGCCGCGCGCGATGGTGTCCATCGCTTCGCGCATGAACCGCGGCGTGTGATGGAAAGTGGATTTGATGGTGATTTCGGAATAGTGCAGCGCAGCGGGGTCAATTTTCACTTCGCTGCCAGTAGGACAGCCGCCAAAAAGATTTACGGTGCCGCCTTTGCGCACCATCTGCAGCGCCCATTCCCAGGTGATCGAGCGGCCCACAGCTTCGATGACGGCGTCCGCGCCGCGTGCGCCTTCTGTCAATTCCCTCACCTGCTCGACGGGGTTTTCAATTCTATCCACATCGAACGCAGCCACTGCTCCCAGGTGCTCCGCTGCTTTCATCTGGCTCGCGCGCTTGCCGATGGCAATCACGCGCACGTTACGTTGCGAAAGAATGCGAATAAATTTCAGGCCGATGGCGCCGCAGCCGATCACCACCGCCGTGTCGCCCGCCTGAATGCCCGTCTCGTGAATCCCGCGCAGCACGCAAGCAAGCGGCTCCGCCATCGCGGCGTCCTTGAACGAAACGCCGTCGGGAATTTCCAGCATGTTTTGGCGAACGATGCGTCCGGGGATGCGGATATATTCCGCATACGCGCCATTATTAAAAAGCAGATCCTCGCAGAGATTCGGCTGGCCCTTGCGGCAGAAGAAGCAGGCGCCGCACGGCGCGGAATTCGCCGGCAACACGCGCATGCCGCTGCGCACGCCGCCATTCACTCCGCTGCCTTTTTCTTCGACAACACCCGCGAGTTCGTGGCCAAAAAGAGCCGGCGGCTGAATCATGCGCGCGTGATATCCGCGCTTCCACACTTTCAAATCCGTGCCGCAGGTCAAAGCGACTTTCACGCGGACCAAAACCTCGTCGTCGCCGACTTCCGGAATGTCCACGGTTTCAATCTTCAGGTCTTCCGCGCCGTAGAGCACGGCTGCGGTCATGTGTCCGTTCTTTACTGTATAAGCGCTCATTCGTGCCTTATGACCACTTTCAACGTATTATCCGTCGGACGAGCCGCCAATTCCAGCGCTTCGGCGATTCGCTCCAGCGGGAAGCGATGCGATATCAATTCGCGCACCGGCAAGCGCCGCTCGAAGACTAGCGCGGCGGATTCCGCCTGGTCGTCTACATCGGCGCTATAGCTGCCCAGAATTTCTTTTTCTTCCACTCCAACCGCGGCGGCCAGAAATTCCAAGCGTAGCAGCGGGTCGTTATGTGCAAACAGTAGCACGCGACCGCCCGGCCGCGCGAGCGCCAAAGCTTCGGGAACCAATGACGGGTTAGGCACGGCGAGCAGCACGGCGTCCGCGCCCCGGCCTGCGGTTCTCGCGCGAATTTCCTGTTGCAAATTTTGCGCGACCGGATCGAAAACTTCTTTCGCGCCGAAACGCAGGCTGGCGGATCGGCGACCCGGCATTGGATCGCTCGCGTAAACATCCGCGCCTTCGTATTTCGCCAGAATCATCAGCAGCATTCCGATCGGACCTTGCCCGATCACCAAAACTTTTTCGCCCGGTTTTACGCGCGCCTTGCGGATCGCCTTCAGGCACGTATTCACCGGCTCGACGAAGGTGGCTTCCTCGAAGCTGACGTCCGCGGGCAGCGCAATCATCCCGCGCTCGACGATCCAGGGCATCGCGCGAACGTATTCCGCGAAGCCGCCGCCGTTGGGATCGAATCCGGCAGTAAGCCCCGTTTTCTTGTAACCCGCGCACTGGGAAAAAAGTTTCGCTTCGCAATAAAAACAATTGCCGCAGGGAATGTGATGGAAGCTGACGACGCGGTCGCCCGGTTTGAACTTGCTGACGCCGCGGCCCACTGCGACCACGGTTCCGGCCAGTTCGTGGCCGAGAATCTGCGGAGGCGCGACGAACCCGTGATGAATTTTCTTGATGTCCGTGCCGCAGATTCCGCAAGCCGCGACGCGGAAAAGGAGCTCGCCTTCGCCAATTTCCGGAATCGGCACGGACTCGACCACTACTTGGCCTTTGCCACGATACACACCCGCGCGCATCTTGCCAGATTTGTGCGGCGCGTGGTGCGATTCGACGTGTTCGATCGTGTGGCTCATTGGTAACGAAAGCCGCTGATCTACGCGGTGCCGCCAGTAGCTTGCGCTTCGAGTCCTTTGTATTTTTCCGCGATGAGTGCGACGTAACCATCCAGGAATCGCGCCAGCGATTCGGCGGCAGCTTTGCTGTTTTGGCCCAGGCGCACCAGGCTCGGAACCGATCCCGGATTGCGCACGACTTCGCCAATTACACGTGGCAGGCTCACTTGCCCGTCGTCGCTGAAGATTCGATTCATGTCGAGCGGCAAATCTTCATCAACCGTGTCGCTGATGGAGCGAATCGCAACCGCCGGAATTCCCGATTCGGCCGCGACCGAGAGGATATCGAAACTCTCCATCTCCACGGCGGCGGCCGCTTTCCCCCAAACGCGCTTTTCCTCGGCACGAGCGACTACACGCCCCGCGCTGTAAAAGCGATCCACCAGCGTCGCGCCAGACTCTCCCGCAAAAGTTAGCAGTGGTCCGCTGGGCTCGATCAGATCCGTAATTTCTTCCACGTTCGTGGGTTCGGCAAATATGGCACGCGCGGCCACGATTTGCGCGACGCGAAGCTCCTGCCGCAACGCTCCTGCCAGTCCGGACGAAATACAGAAATTGAGCTCGTCTTGGTGGCTCATCACTCTCGCCGCCATGATTCGTGCCGGCTTCGGTCCCACACCTGTCAGCACCACCCCCACATCCGCGCCGTCAATCTCCGTGACGTCTACAGCGGCTGGCCCCCAATCCTCGGAGTGAAACTTGTGCATGGCGCGCCACGGCGCAAACTCATTTTCGAGCGCGAAAGTGACCAGTATCCTCATCACAATACGCCTATGCCGCAGCCGCATGCGCGACTCGCTTGCTCCCTGCGCGATTCGCAATATATCCGTGCTCTTCATACCAACGAACAGCGCGCTCCAAGGCTGTTTCTACCTTGGTGGGATGGTAACCCAATTCCCTTAGCGCCTTGTCGCTCTCGACAAACATCTTGTGTCGCGACATTTTAACGCCTTCCACTGGGATCTGCGGCTCGCGGCGCATGACGCGCGAAAACAGTTCATCGGCGTAACCGGCCATCAGCGCCACAGCGTGCGGCAGGCGAATCCGCGGAGAGGAGCGGCCGGCAATCGCCGCGAGCGCGTCCAGAATCTGTTTCAGCGTCATATTACGCCCGCCGAGAATGTAACGCTCACCGATGCGTCCCTTTTCCGCAGCGAGCAAATGTCCGGCGGCCACATCTTCCACCGGCGCGACGTTCAATCCCGTATCCACGTACGCCGGCATCTTGCCCTTCAGAAAATCAAGGATGATCCGGCCGGTTGGCGTTGGCTTCCAATCGCCGGGCCCGACCGGTGCGGTGGGATTCACGATAATTACCGGCGAACCCGATTGGGCCGCGTCCAGCGCTACTTGCTCCGCCAGAAATTTCGAACGTTTGTAATGGCCGATCATTTCGTCGAGCGTCGCCCAAGTGTTTTCGTTGGGCAGTGCGCCATGGCACGGAACTGCAATCGTCGCAACCGTGCTGGTGTATACGATGCGCTCGGCGCCCGCGCGATGCGCCGCCTCGATCAGCCGGCGCGTGCCTTCCACGTTGCTCTCGTAGATTTCGCCGGGATTCTTGGTCCAAAGCCGGTAATCCGCTGCGACGTGATACACGCGCTGCGCACCTTGCATCGCACGCTTGAGCGAAGCGGCATCGCGGAGATCGCCTTCCACGAACTCGACAGCGACTCCGTCCAGAACCTTCACGTTGCTCGTCGGACGCACCAGTACTCGAACCGAGTGACCCGCGGAGGCAAGTTGCCGCGCCACGTGGCTGCCCACGAATCCCGTAGCGCCCGTAACAAGGGTCTTCATGAAGAAAGGAGTTCCGTCACTCGTTCAGGCGATTCAGCGCAGAGCAATCCAGATGGCCGCCGAGACCGGACGATAGCTCTGCGCAATGAATGGGAAGCTTTTCCGTTGCGGGGGACGCAGCGGTGATTTACAGCCAAAGGAATTTGCATTGCTTACGTCCGTAGCGCGTTGCAGTTCTGCAATTCTTGGGCAGGAATCTGAACGCCGGCGAACCTGCGCCGCAATTTTCGCATATTGTCGTAACGGGCAAGCGCGTACAGCGGGAAGGCGTTGCGGTACAGGTGATACTTCAAATAAAAGACGCACGGGAAACCGGTGCCGGTGAATTCCGCTTCGTCCCAGGTTCCATTCTCGTTTTGATGGCTCACAAGCCAGGAAATCGCGCGTTGCACGGCAGGGTCATCCGGTCCCGCCACCGCCAGCAATCCAATAATAGCCCACGCAGTTTGCGAAGCCGTGCTCTTGCCCTGCCCCTTCAGCGCGGGATCGTAATAAGAAAGAATGGATTCCCCGAAACCGCCATCCGGATTCTGCACCGAGCGCAGCCATTTCGCCGCGGCCTGGCAATCGGAACCGGTCGAAAGCCCCACGGTTTCCAGCGCGCGCAGCACGCCGCTGCTTCCGTAAATGTAATTCACGCCCCAGCGGCCAAACCATGATCCGTCCGCCGATTGTTCGTGGCGAATAAACGCACGGGCCCGTTGCAAAGCCGGATGCTCCGGCGACCAACCCATCTGGCCGAGACACTCGACGGCGCGCGCCGTGACGTCTGCCGTCGAGGGATCGAGCATCGCGTTGTGGTCCGCGAACGGAATGTGATTCAGAAACTGCAGGTTATTCTCGTGGTCAAATGCGCCCCAGCCGCCGTCTTCATTCTGCATGCTCAGCAGCCACGCCAAACCGCGCCGCATCGAGCGGCGCAAAGGCTCGGGATCCGGATCCGCCACGCGGCCAAGCGCCATCAGCACGAAAGCGGTGTCGTCCACATCCGGGTAAAAATCATTCTGGAATTCGAACGCCCAGCCTCCCGGTGCAGCGTTGGGATTCTTAACCTGCCAATCCCCCGGCCCCAGAATCTGATTCCCTACCACCCAGCGTTCCGCGGCGATCAGCGCCGGATGCGCGGGGTCAACTCCCGCCTCTTCGAGCGAAACCATCGCAATCGCCGTATCCCAAACGGGAGAAATGCACGGCTGCACGCGAATCGTATCGCTTTCTTCAATTTCGTAGCGCTCGAGGAATTTGATTTCGCGGGCTACGAGCGGTTCCTGCGCGTCCGCGCCTTCGGCCAAGAGTGCGAAAATCGAATTCATCATCGCGGGATAGATTGTTCCCAGGCCTTCGCTGCGCTCTAAACGTTCCAGCATCCAGGTGCGTGCCATCGAAAGCGCCTTCGCGCGGAACGGCTTCCAAGGAATGCGCTCGTAAAGTTTCAGGAAGCGGTCACCCGCCAGAAATACATTCCGCCAGGAAACGACCCGTTTATCCCAATCGAAAGACTTCGGCTTGCCGCCCGGCTTCTTGAAAAGCTCAGTGACTGTGATGCCTTTCGGCAACTGCCAATCGGGCTTATGCGCGTAAACCAGCGCCAGCGGTATCACGATGCCGCGCGTCCACGACGACATTTCGTAAATGTTGATAGGGACCCAATCCGGCAGGAGCATCAATTCCGGCGGAATGGAAGGAACGATGCTCCAATCCACCGCACCGACCATGGCCAGATAGAACCGAACGTACGAATTCGTCGCTTCCAGACCACCCAGCTCCAGGATTTTTTCTTTGGCGCGCACAAGGCTAGGCGCCGATGCGGGTTCGCCCGCCAGACGAAGAGCTACATAGGCCTTGATCGTCGCGTTTACTTCGGAAGGACCGCCTTCGAAGATGTTCCAGCCGCCATCGGGAAGCTGCTTGCGCCGGATATAGTTCGCCAGTTTCGAGACTTTTGGCGAATCCAGCTTGCCAAGGATGTGCAGATAAAGGATGTAATCGGATTCGAGGGTGGTGTCGGCTTCGAGTTCGCCCCACCAATAGCCTTCCTGGTTCTGTGCCGAAAGCAGCCACTCCGTGCTGCGGGCGATCGCCTGCTCAACCTGGAACTCGACGTTTCTGCGGCGGACGGTTGCGGTGCCCTTGCTGCCGCCATCGGTCGGTACCTCAAAACGAAGTTGTGCTTCCGGTGTCATCCATTCCCTCAGTCAATTTGACGATTTCCCCCGTGCCAGGATGCTCTCAAAATCCCCGATGAGCGATTTGGATAGTCCTCGCCTTCTCCACATGCTTCCGAGGGGAACCGTCCGAATCTTTCAATGATGGCCCACTGCCACGCCAGGAACGCTTGCTAAGATTAGTATTATCTTTGGGTTTCGACTCACGGTCAACTAAAAATAACCGCACGTTTCCCAAGAATCAGATGTCCCAGGGGGACGAAAGGGTGCTCGCTGGGATTCACTTTCAGGGTAAAGCGTTGACACAATGGTGTGCAAAAGTTTGCGCATATTGCCGCAAGTCTACCCGTATTGACGGCCAGCCTGCAAACAAGAGCGAATGGGAGACGAACCCAGCGTCTAGCTTCCCCGCCGGCTACGACCCGAGCTTCGCTTCCAATTTTGAAATTCGTTCGGCGAGTTCCGGCAAGCGCGAAAACCAGCCGAACTGTTCCTTGAAGCGTTCGATGGGCCTCGCTGGAGTTCCCCAGACGGTTTGGCCGCGGCGAATCACCTTTCCTGTCGGGATACCTGCTTGGGCACCGATAATCGCACCGTCCTCCAGCTTACAGTGATCCGCTATGCCGACTTGGCCCCCGACGATGACCCCGACGCCGAGAACGCTGCTTCCGGAGATTCCGGTCTGCGCCGCAACCAGGGAATTTTCGCCAATGCTCACGTTGTGCGCGACCTGGACGAGATTGTCTATTTTCACGCCGTTGGCGATGCAGGTCTGCTCAAGAGATCCGCGATCAATCGTGGAGTTGGAGCCAATTTCAACGTCATCGCCTATTTCCACGCCGCCAATCTGTGGAAATTTGATGTGCTGCTTTCCGCCGAATACGTAGCCGAATCCATCGCCGCCGATCACAACGCCCGAATGCACCTCGACGCGGTCCTTGAGCTGGGCGCCCGCATACAGCGTCACGCGCGGATGCAACCAGCAATTCTGACCGACGCGCGCACCGCGGCCGAGGAAGCAAAACGCGTCCACCGCCGTCCCGCTGCCGATTTCGACTTCGTCTTCGATCACCACGTACGGGCCCACGCGAATGTTTGGCGCCAGCCGCGCCGTGTCCGCAACGATTGCTGTCGGATGGATCTCTGGACGCAATGATGGCTTCGGCAAAAGCCACGCGGCCGCTTTCGCAAACGCCAATTTGGGATTTGTGACTTCCAGCAGCGTTTTCTCGGGAAGCGTCGTGCCGGCTGGCACGATCGCGCAACGGGCCGCAGACCGCGCGGCGCGGTCCACGTGCTTCGGCGCATCCACGTAAATTAAGTCTTCCGCTCCGGCACTTTCGGGATTTGCCAGCCCTGTAATCTCCGCTCGGGCATCTCCCTGAATTTTCGCTTCCAAATATTTGGCCAGTTCACCGGCGGTATGAGACATGGCATCCTCGGTTCAAGAAAATTCACGCGGCAGCACCATATAGAATCTCTCGCTAGCTGAACCTCAAAATGGATAAATCGGTTTCTCGCCCGGTGGACGAGTCTTCCAGCGCTTGTGCACCCACAACCATTGATCGGCATGCGCGCGAACGAAATCTTCGATTACGCGCGTGAAGCGTTGCGTGTTCTCGCGAACATCAGCCTCTTCGTCGCCAGTGCGCGCAAGCTCGACGGCTGGCTCAAATCGCAATCTGTAATTCCGGCGAGATTCGTCCCACGAAAGAAACCCCGGCACAACCGCCGCATCCGTACGCAACGCAATGCGCGCCAGACCCGAAGTGGTGCACGCCGGGATGCCAAAAAAATCCACAAACACGCCCTCTTCCAGCGAAGTATTGTGGTCCGACAAAATCCCCACGGTCCCGCCCTCTCCGAGTACCTTTAGAATGGCCCGCGCGGACTTGTTCTTGTCTATCGGCCGGTTTCCGGAAAGGCAGCGGTAGCAGTTGATCAACGCGTCCACGCGCGGATTGGAAATTGGCCGCACCAGAAAATGCAGCGGGTAGCCGTACAGCGCATGCGCGAAAGACGACAGTTCCCAGGCGCTCATGTGGCCGGTGAGAAACAGCACGCCTTTGCCGCGCCGGCGGCCGGCGTCGAAATTTTCGAAGCCGTCCACAATCACCACGCGCTCGACATTTTCCCGCGTGTATTTCGGAAATTGTGAAAATTCGCCCGCCATCCAGCCGACCTGACGAATCATTCCCCGGATGATCTTCTTCCGTTTTCCCTCGCTCCAATCCGGAAACGCCAGATGCAAATTAAACATCGCCGCGCGCCGCAGCGGTGTGCGCACCGCGTACGCCGCCGACGCAAAAGTCGCGCCCACCAATCGCGCGACGGATCGCGGCAGCAGCCCCAACAATTTTATGCCGGCCCAAGCGACGGCGTATTCCAACCATTCCCGCATAGCCGGCCATTATGCAAGAGGCCGGAGAGAGGAAGCCAGCGAATGCGCAGGCGACGTCGCGCGAGTGTTCTCTCGCCAGCCTACGTGCCCGAAGCTGCATCGCGGTTCGCGGAGCAAGTTTGCCGGAGGCAATGTTAGACTCGCGGTTTGCGATCACCAACACAATCGGCCCGGCAGAGGAACATCGCCGCGGCGGCCGGCGCGGGAATCGTCAGCTTCGTTTGTTTGTTCAGCCATTTGGGCTCGCTGGGATTAGTCGGCCCCGACGAGCCGCGCTACGTGTGGATTGCGCGAGCCATGGCCGAAACGGGCGATTGGGTTACGCCGACGCTGTACGGGAAACCGTGGTTCGAGAAGCCCGTGCTTTATTATTGGGCGGCCGCGCTGGGATTTCGCCTGCACTTGCCGATCGAATGGGCGGCGCGTTTGCCGTCGGCGGTTGCCGCGCTGGCTGCGGCAATTGCGATTGCATGGTTGGGATGGAAGCACTACGGCCCTAGCAGAGACTGGTTGGGTGCTCCGTGGCTTTTGGCGCCGGTGGTATTTTGCACCGGCGTCGCCGCCATCGGTTTTGCGCGCGCAGCAACTCCGGACATGCTTTTTGCCTCGGCCATTACGCTCGCGATGGCTTGTGCTGCAAGCGTATTGCGCCACAACGGCGACCTGCGTGCGCAGGACGATTCGAGCAGCGCTGCTGCCGTGCCAAGTCAGCACCACGATCTCGCCATGCTGGCATTATTCGGCGTGTTCCTTGGACTGGGAGTTCTCGCCAAGGGACCCGCTGCGGTAATACTCGCAGGCGGCGCGATCGGAATTTGGGCGCTCGCCACGCAAAAGTGGCGCGCGGCTTTTCGGCTAGCGGGCCCGGTCGGCATCGCGACGTTCGCGTTGGTGGCGCTGCCGTGGTATGTGATTTGCGCACGACGCAATTCCGATTTCCTGCGCGTATTTATTTTCCAGCACAATTTCGAGCGCTATCTCACGCCAGTATTTCAGCACAAGCAGCCTTTCTGGTTTTTCATACCGATTACGCTGCTGGCGTTGCTGCCGTGGACTGCTTTCTCGATCGGCAGCTTGCAGGAAGGACTGCGCCTGTGGCGCGAAAAATCGTGGACAAGGTCGCCCGGATTTTTTTTCGCTTGTTGGGGCATTTTCCCGATCGTGTTTTTCAGTTTTTCCGAGTCCAAGCTGCCCAGTTACATTTTGCCGGCTGTTCCGGCGTTGGCGCTGATCACAAGCGTCGGCGCGATTCGCGCATTCGAGCGGAGCCGTTCCACCGCATTATTGATTTGCGCCGGCACCTCGATGGTCTGGATTGGTCTGGTGATATTTTTAATTCAAGCCGCTCGCGCCGGCTCCTTGAACAATATGGGGAGCCCTGGCATGTTTCTACTTGCGGTGATCATCGCGCTCGCCACGGTAATCGGGGCGGTGCTTGTATACGCGGGATTGCGGCAAGACCCCCGCTTGGCGGCGGGAGTTTGCTGTCTGGGCGTGCTCTTTGCGGTCGAAGTTGCGAATATTGTGGTTTTGCCGGCGCTCGATCCCACTGTCTCCGCCAGACCGTATGCGCAGATGCTCCAACGCGACCTTCACCCTGATCGCATCTTTGAATTTCGGGTGACGCGCGCGTGGGACTACGGTCTCGCCTTTTATTTTCGCCGCGAACTTCCGGAGTGGTCGCCCGAAGATCCCAACGCCGCGCTGGTATTAACCAACCGAGCAGGATTCGCGCAAATTGTCAAAAATGGGCGCTTCCACGGAGAGCTGCAACAGCCGCCAAAGAGAATTTTTCTTGTGCCTATCGAAGCGGCGCCGCACTGATTCATTAGTGATTTGAACGAGGTGTCGCGGTCAAGTTCAGGAGGAAAAAGCTCACCACCTGGCTTTCATAGTTCTTGCGGTCATCGTCAGACATATCCGAGTAGCCCACGCGATCGCGCACCAGCTGCTTCGGGTCCGGTGCGTGAGAGAAGAGATTCACCGTATCGGCAGCGAGCGCCGGGCGGTTGTCCGACACGAAGAAGAGCTTCGGAACGCCCTTGGTGCGTATGAGCCGCGGAGTGACGGGCGGTTCGTCGCGGAACTGATAGTTGACGAGACGGAATCCGATGTCGCAGAACTTGCTGACATAAGGGAGCACGGTCAGGCCCGAGCGCTGGATCTCGACCTGCAGCATGTCACGCGGATCGGCGTAAGCATCGTCCACGATAAAGGCAGCAATCCGCGGGTCGGCGACCGCATCTTCAAGCACGACGTAGCCGCCCATATCCACGCCCCAAAGACCGAAACGCTTGGGGTCCACGTCATCGCGCGTGGCCAGTGCCGCAATGGCTGCTTGGAGCTCGGCGGTTTCGCGATACCCCAGCGTCGTTACGCCGGGGCTGGTTCCGTGCGCCGTGAAATCGAACAGAAACACATTGAATTGCTGATCCTGCAGCGCCGTGACCAGTGTCAGCACGTCTGAGCGCTGCGAATGGTATCCGTGGCAAACCACAATCGTGGGCGCGCCGCGCAGGCCAGGATAAAACCAGCCCTCGCGATCCGGGCCATTCGGCACCGGGAATGAAAATGCGACCGGATGCCCCATCATCACGCTGAGGTCAATCGTGGCGGGCGCGCGCGATGGATGCAGCACCTGATACAGCAGAAATCCCGAAACCGCCGCAATAGACACAAATAGAAACAGCGCTATCGCAAAGATTCCCGAGAGAAACTTAGCGAGGCGTGTGGTGGGATAGCGTAGCTCTGAGAGGACGGCCATCCGGTAAGCGCGGGCTTAAAGAAATCTCGCCTCGGCGAATTGGATGTTAGCACAACTTTCCACTCGTACCCTGCTGGGTCGCGTTTCAGCTCGTTATACTTCGGGCAATTCGATCCAGTTGGGTTCTGCCGCTGTGCGCGGCTATAATGATCCGGGGGTTGTTTCGGCACTTCATGCAGATTGTCGATCTCCGGCAAATACAATCGCGGACCCTGGAGCCGCTATTCCAGGAGGAAACTCATCACTGGCGTGATGAGCTGCACTGGGACTACCGCCCCTCGATTGAACTCATCCGAAAATTCATTGATTCGCGCTCCCTCGGTGGTTTCGTTGCGTCGGAAAACGGCTCTCCCGCCGGTTATGGCTTCTATGTCTTGGAAGACCACAAGGGACTGATCGGCGGGCTTTTCGTTTCCTCAAATTTTGCGCAGGAGCCGATCACCAAGTCCTTGGTGACCGAGATGGTGACGGCACTGCACGCGACTCCGCGCCTCGAACGCGTGGAAGCGCAGCTGATGCCCTTTGGCGCGGAACTCGATCCGAATTTCCTTTCGCAACATTTCCATCTCTACGGACGCCAATTCATGCTGTTGAATCTTGCGGAGGCGCGCCTCAGTGGCAAGCCGCTGTCAAGTGGATTGCGGCTTGAGCCATGGACGGACCGTGCGTTCGAATCAGCGGCGCGGCTGATTCAGCTCTCGTATGCGAATCACGTGGATGGTGAGATCAACGATCAATATCGCAGCGAAGCTGGCGGGATGAAGTTTTTGCGAAACATCGTATTGCTGCCGGGCTGCGGACAATTTTTGCCGGAGGCTTCGTTCCTGGTGCGTCCAGCGAGCGGTGATCGCCCGATCGGAATGGTCCTGACTTCCACGGTTTCCGAAAGAGTGGGGCATACCACCCAAATCTGCGTGATGCCGGGGCACCAAGGCCACGGCATCGGCCGCACATTGATGGAAAGCGCGATTCAGGCTTTGCGGCGCAGACGCTATGAATCGCTATCGCTCACCGTGACCAGCGTGAATACTTCCGCCGTGCAGCTCTACGAACACCTCGGATTTCGCACGATTAAAAAGTTTGCCGCCGGAGTGTGGCACGCCTGAAGAGCTATTTCTTGGCGCGGTCCTTCAGCAGAACTTTCAGTTCGTCCATGAATTCCTTCACATCCTTGAAATCAAGATAGACGGACGCGAAACGCACGTACGCGACCTTATCCAGCTTTTTCAATTTCTGCATGATGTGCTCGCCGATGTCTTTGGTAGTGCGCTCGCGCTCGGGAGCTTCGCTGACGAATTGCTCCGCTTCGTCCACAATCATCTCCAGCTTACCCACAGGCACCGGGCGCTTTTCACACGCTTTCAGCAAGCCCTGCAGTAATTTCGGGCGCTCGAACTTTTCGCGGCGGCCATCTTTCTTGATGACCATGTAGGGGATTTCGTCTATACGCTCGTACGTCGTGAAACGCCGACCGCACTTCAAGCATTCGCGGCGGCGGCGAATCAAGTCGCCAGTGCGCGCTTCGCGCGAATCCACAACCTTATCGTCCAGATTCGTGCAGAAGGGGCATTTCACAGCGATTTTTCTCCTGACCTGGCAGCCGGAGCCGCGGCACCCAGGGCCGCTTGTTCCGCCACAGCTTCGGCGTCATGCTCGGCTTGCGACGCCATTTTCCGCAGTTCGCCCATGGACCACCCTTCGCGGAACAACAGCGGCAAGCCCACCAAACAGCACGACGCGAAAGTAATCAGCCAGACGACAATCGATGCGGTCGCCGCCGGCACCTTTTCTACTCCAAAGATCAGCGTCAATACAAGGAAGGTCGCCAGCTGCGCGCCGCCGCCGACTCCCGGGAGTTGCGCCGCCGACCCGACCATGCTGAAGGCTAAAATCAGCGCCGCGCTGGCGAAAGAGAGCTTGCCCAGCTGCCCGCCGAACGAGTTGAAGACCCACAGATAGCAGCACACGACCAAGGCCCAGTGCGCAACGGTGAGCGCGATCAGCACGCCCAAATCGTTCCAGGTCCGGATGCCCTGGAGGCCTTCGCTGAAACCTTCCAGGAGCGCGACGATTTTGCCGCGCCACCCGCCACGCCACGATGACTCCTGCAAACGGCGCCCGAGCCACTCCGCGCCGTGATAACGGAAATAAATCAGGAATGAGATCACCGCGATGAGGCCGACAAGCAGCGCGGCCCCCGCCGATCGCGCGACCTTCATCACCGCGTCATTCTGCCCACCAACTATGCCGTGGCGCTCGAAGAACAGCAGAGCGGTTCCGGCAAGAACGGCCGTCGCGGCCATGTCGAACACTCGTTCCAGCACATACACGCCGAACATATGCGGTACCGAATGCGAATCCTTTTTCGCGATCAGCACGGGACGAATCGGCTCCGCGGCGCGCCCCAGCAAAAACGTGCACGAGAAACCCATCAACGTCGCCGGATAGACGTTCCAAAAATGCGTCTGCCCTAAGGTGCGCGAAAAGCGCATCCAGCGCAGCGCGCGGATCGCAAAGCAACCGTACACCGCCACAATCGCCAGCAGTAGTAAAGAAAGGCGCGCATCGCGCAGCGATTGCCCCACCATGGACCAGTGAAATCCCTCCAGGGCGATAGAATTGCGGAATTTGTAGAACAAATAGCCAAGGGCAACCGCGGCGAGAAAGAGCAGGATGAGCCTTCGTGAATTGCGCAGCATTGATTTCGCACCGTAACAGCAAGCTTCCGAAACTGTCAAGGCAGCCCTTCGCATTTGTTTCGCGTGGCTTCATCACGGCGCTTGTGTTGGCAGCGCCAAGCTGGATAAGATGCCGCACGGTGTAAGAGCCCGCTGAATCATCGGGCTGCGCGGCCATCCCGACAAATCGGGAACGGAACTTTTTGGCCCAGGATTGCGTTACATCTTGTGAGGCTGAAAGGGAATGCAATTCGCGAGGCAAGGAAATATTGGAGCCCGACGCCCAACTGGTGCAGGGATGCCTCCGGGGCGAAGGGCCGGCCTGGGAGGAACTTGTGCGGCGCCACACGCGGCGCGTTTTTAACCTGTGCTACCGGTTCACTGGCAACCCCACGGAAGCCGAGGACCTCAGCCAGGAAGTTTTTTTACGCATCTATCGCACCCTACCCAGCTACCGGCCTGCCTCCGGCGCGTTCCCCACGTGGCTGACGAGCGTCGCGCGCAACTTGTTGGTGGATAATTACCGGCGCACGCGGCGCGACCGGCTAACGGATTCGATCGAGGACGCCATGCCGAAGCTGGAAGAGAAGCACTCTGCGGTGCGTACTCCAGACAAACTGGCGCTAGCTTCCGAATTGAGCGGACAATTGCAGCAGGGCCTTGCGAAGCTCTCGCCGGAATTGCGCGAAGCCGTCATCCTGCGGGATTTGCAAGGTTTGGAATACAGCGAGATCCGCGCAGTATTAGCGGTGCCGGAAGGCACGGTAAAATCGAGAATCAATCGCGGAAGAATTGAGCTGGCGCGCATCTTAGATGAAATGGGAGTTCGGCCGCATTAGCGACCGAAGCGAGAGACTTATGGACTGGAACTGCGTACTCACCGAAGAACGGCTGAGCGATTATCTCGACGGGCTGCTTTCGCCCGCCGAAGCAGCGGCATTTTCCGTACACGTTGCCGGCTGCGAGCAGTGCGGCAAGCTGGTCGCCCAAGTGGGCGGCCTGGTCAACAGCATGCAGCGGCTCGAACCGCTCGAAGCGCCGCCGCAATTGGTCACCAAGATTCTGGACGCGACGCTCGGACCGCGCACGCCGAAACAGTCGTGGAGCCGCTGGTTCACTTGGATTCCGGCACTGTGGCAGCCGCGCTTTACGATGGGCGTGGCGACGGTGGTCGCCACTTTGCTGATCGTCATTTACACCACCGGGCTCTCGCCCGCGAAATTGAGGCGAGTGGATCTGAATCCCGCAAGCATGTTTCGCGCGGCCAACCGGCAGGCGCACCTGACCTACGCGCGCAGCGCCAAATTCGTCAACGATCTGCGTGTAGTCTACGAAATCCAGTCGCGCCTGCAGCCGGACACCGAATCGCAGCCATCGCCGGCGCCCGCTCCCGCACCTGAACAGAATCAACAGCCGCCTTCCACAAATCCACAGGAGAAATCGCAGACCGCGCCGCACCCTGGACACACGCAGGCTCGCGGCGCCGCGATGTTTGCCGTACTGATGAATGGGAGCTGGATCGCGAGCATCGGTGGCGTGATCCTCAACAGCGCAACGCTCAACAACATTAACAGGAGCTCTCGATGAACTGCGCGGTGCACACAGATGTGGAGGCTACCGGCTATTGCCGCAACTGCGGCAAGGCGTTGTGTCCGCGGTGCACGCGCGAAGTGCACGGCGCGCTCTACTGTGAGGAGTGTCTCGCGGGATTGCTCGCCGCTCCCCCGGCGCCGCTCGAGCCCAAATCGAGTGTCAATCCGGGCCTCGCAGCGACTCTTGGATTCATACCTGGGCTCGGGGCAGTCTACAACGGGCAATATGTGAAGGCGCTAATCCACGTGCTGATCTTCGGCGGGTTAATCGCGCTGCTCAGCAGCGATATTCCCGCTTCCTACGACGCGTTTTTCGGAATCGCGCTCGGCTGCTTTTATTTTTACATGCCCATCGAAGCCTACCGCACCGCGCTCGCCCGCCGTCAAGGCGAGCCTGAGCCTGCGAATCTGATCGAAGGCGAAGGACGCAAACCGATTGGGGCGATGGTGCTGATCGGGATCGGCATTCTGCTCTTGCTCGCGAACTTCGGGCTTCTGCAACGCGACTGGTTTGAGAGGTCCTGGCCCGTGGCCCTCATCCTGATCGGCGGATGGCTCCTGTGGGATCGTATGAAGAAAGTGTCCTAGGAGAAACCGCCATGGCCGATCCGAACAACACCAATTGCCGATGCGCCCACTGCCGAATCCGCGGGCTGATGGGTCCGCTGATGATCATCACCGTGGGAGTTCTCTTTCTGATTGCACAGTACAGCCGCTACAGCTTCGGGGATCTCTGGCCGGTGCTTTTGATCGTTGCGGGCATCGTGCTCACGGCTCAGTCACTGGCTTCCAGAGACGGTCATACCGGCTCGTGAGGCACGCGTGAGCAACGGAGTAAGGCAGCGCAGTTCAATTTTCGGCGGCTTGCTCCTGATTCTTCTAGGAGTCCTCTTCTTACTTGCGCGGTTCAATCCCGATCTGCGCATGTGGCATCTATTCTGGCGCTATTGGCCGGTCCTCATCATCCTGTGGGGCATCGCCAAACTGATAGGCAACTTCAGCGCGCATCACGCGGGACAAAAGCGCCCACCGCTGCTCACCGGTGGTGAAGCAGCTCTGCTGATCCTGGTGGTTCTGGTTCTGGCGGGAATGGGGATTTATTCGCGCGTGCGCGAGAAGATGCCGGACCTGAATATCAACATGGGCCTCTTCGACCACAAGGCGACGCAAAGCCAGGAGCTGCCGCCGAAAACGATCCCCGCTGGTTCGCACGTCAGCGTCAGCACGGGACGTGGCTCGATCACCGTCCATGTGGGCGACGGGAACGACCTGCGCGTGAACGTCAACCAGACCGCAATAGCCGATTCGGATTCTGCCGCACAGGATCGCTTGAAGTCCATAAAGGTCGTAATCGAAAAGACGGGCGACGGCTACGCCGTCCACCCCGCGAATTCATCGGATAACGGCGAAGAGGCAACCGCGGACCTTGACGTGACCATACCCGGGAAGACGTCTCTCACCGCGAACACCAACCATGGAGACATCAACGTTTCGGGAGTCTCCGGCGCGGTGACCGCGGCTACACAGCATGGCGATATCGAAATTCACGATGCTGGTTCGGACGTGACCGCGCAACTGCAATCAGGCGATGCACGCATCAGCAATGTCTCCGGAAATCTGCGCGTTACAGGCCGGGGAAACGAGATCGAGGTAAATGACGTGGCAGGCGATGCCACATTCGAAGGCGAATTCTTCGGCCCGATTCGCGTGCGCGACGTAACCAAAACCACGCACTACGCCTCCGAGAAGGCGGACCTCACTCTGGTGCACATGACCGGGCGCCTGGAACTGGATTCCGGCGAAATTGACGTCTCGGATGTGGGCGGCTCCGCGAAGCTCATCACCCACGACAAGGACATGGACGTCGAAAACGTCGCGGGACGGCTGGACATTGCGGACACCCACGGCAGCATCAAGGTGTCCTATTCGCAGGCGCCGCGCGCGGATGTCAACATTGCGAACGAGTCGGGCGAGGTGGATCTGACGCTGCCATCGGAATCGAAATTCCAAATTTCGGCGGTATCGAGTTCGGGCGAAATACAAAGTGATTTCGACGACTCCACGCTGAAACTGGACAACGAGAATGGTATGGGGCGGCTTAGCGGGAATGTCGGTTCGCAAGGTCCGAAAATTTCGATCGCCACCAGCTACGGAACCATTTACGTGCGCAAGACTTCGTAAACCCAGGACGATCGAAGTGCGGCGAGTCGGCTTATCTGCTGTTATTCCAATTACAAATCTTTTGTCCAGTCCGTATTCTTGAACCAATACGTCCGGCGTTCGTCGAGCCATTTGCTTGCGGTGCGCGCCTCGATCCACGAATTCAGAAAATTGATAAACTCCAAATTGCCGCGGCGCACCGCAAACGCGGCGGGGTACGTGGCCAGCGGCGTATCGCAAACGCATACCACGTTCGCAGGGTAAAGCTCGGCGACGATGTCAGGCCGCGGACTGTCTGCCACAGCCGCCTCCAGCTTGCCTTGAATGAGATCGTCAAAAAGCTGGGCATCGTCGGTGTACGTCCTGATTTTGGCGTTCGGCAGCGCGACGCCGGCCATGTCCTCCGCCGTCGTACCTTCCAGCACGCCGACGGTCACGCTTTCCTTGTCGAAAGATTTCAGCGTGGGTAACGAGCCGGCGGCCTTCACGTTGGCGGCGAACGTGACGTCCGTAGTGTTGTAAGGCCTGCTGAAATCCACTTGCAGCGCGCGGCTCAGGTTAATCGAAAGCCCGGAAATGATGATGTCAAATCTTCCCGCCAGCAAATCGGGAATCAGATAGCGGAACTCCTCCGGATAAAATTCCGGTTCCACTCCGATATCGCGTGCGAGCTTCTTGGCCACATCAATTTCGAAGCCGACCAAGTTGCCGTCTTTATCGTGCGTGGCCCACGGGACAATTTCCGAAACGCCGACGCGCAACTTGCCGCTGCGTTTGATCTCGGTGAGCAGATCCCCGCCGCCCCGTAGCATCGCTGGCGGAGTCTGCACCGAAGCGCTCTTCGGTTCGGGCGACGGTTCAGCCTTCGGCGCAGCGGCCTGCTGAGCGGAAGCGGCGACGCCAAATAGAAATAGCGCTGCGGCAGCGAAAAGAGATTTCCAGTACGCGCGAAGCATTTTCGATTTCATGGCAGTCGCTCTCTCCTCGCGATCCACTAGCGATACTTGCTGGGACGGTTGTTGTAGCCGTCATAGTAACCAGTGGAAAAATCGATCTCGTAATCGTGCGGAAAGCGGTCGAGGTAGCGTTGATACTCCGGACGGCGGTCATCGTCCCAATCGCGTTGCCCGTGGCGATATCCGTCGAGATAATAGTCGCGCCGATTGGCTGCTACTTCATCGCTGGATTTGGAATTAGCGATCGCCGACCCCACGATGAGCGCGCCCAGGATTCCCGCCGCCACCGCCGCACCGGTGTTGCCACCGCCTCCGCCCTTCCCATACTCAAACTCCGCGCGGCAGCCGCGGTCCACCCATACCCCGCGGTAATCGTAGCCCCAGCTGTATCCATAATCGCAACGCGAGCCGGAATACTGCCGCACCAGCCGCACCTTGTTCTGCGTGTCCGCGCGGCAATATCGGTATTTTCCGTTGTTGCTTGAACAGGTGACCGAACCCACTTGCGCCGTTGCGGGCGCTGCGATCATTACGAACGAAACGAGCAAAGCAATCCAGGCCGGCTGGCGGAAGGGCTTCATGGCGCTTCTCCTGTCCTCACCGCGAATTCAATTTCGCGCGGCCGAGGCGGCGGACTTGGAGCGAGATGTTACCTCTTCAAGGAAGGAAATGCGATATTCGAACCAGATGCACGAGCGACAAGCGGCAGTTGCTCTCGGGACGGACCGCACGTCAGGAAGGTGCGCCGCCGCGGAGTTTCTCAAGGGTCGTGAAAAATTCAGGAAAGGAAACGCCCACGCAATCAGCATCGCGAACGACTGTGTCTCCTGCAGCGCCCAGCGCCGCAACTGCTAGCGCCATGGCAATGCGGTGATCGCCCTGAGGATCGACGTTCGCACCGCGTAACTTTCCGGCGGCACGGCCTTCGACGCGCATCCCGTCCGGAAATTCCTCCACGCGCGCGCCCATTTCGCGCAGGCCCGCGGCGAGCGCAGCGATCCGGTCGCTTTCTTTTACGCGCAATTCCTGCGCGTCGTGGATTTCGATTCCCTTTTCCGTGAATGGACCCAGCGACGCGATCATCGGCAGTTCGTCAATCATTTCCGCCACCTGCGCTCCGGAAATATTTCCGCCCGCCAGCGGCGCATGGCGCACGGAAACATCGCCAATCAATTCCCCGTCGCGCAATTGAACCGAAGCCAGATTGATCGAAGCGCCCATCGAAATCAGGAAATCCAGCACACGCGCACGCGTGGGATTCAATCCCACATTGTGCAGCATCAGCGAAGATTCCGGCAGGATCAGCGCCGCGCCAATCAGAAAGACCGCAGAGGACAAATCCCCGGGAACAATCAACTGCCGTGGCTGCAATTTCGGCCGCGGATGAATGCTGATTTTCCCCTGCGCAACCGGCACCGAGGCCCCGAATTCGCGCAAAGCCAGCTCGGTGTGATCCCGTGTGCGGATGGATTCCCGCACGGTGGTCACGCCTTTCGCGAACAACCCCGCCAGCAGAATCGCCGATTTTACCTGCGCGCTGGGGATGGGCAGTGTGTAATCAATCGCGTGCAATTTGCCGCCGCGAATTTCGAGCGGCGCGCGGTCGCCATCCTCGGTGCGAATATCAGCGCCCATTTGGCGCAACGGCTCCGTCACCCGGCGCATTGGTCGCCGACGCAGCGAGCTATCGCCCGTAACTTTCGAAGTGAAAGACTGACCCGCCAGCACGCCAGAGATCATGCGAATCGTCGAGCCGGAATTCTCCGCGTCAATGGTCTTCCGCGGAGCTTTCAAGCCGTCCAATCCGTTCCCTACAATCCGCACCCGCTCGCGGCTCACGCTTATCTCGATTCCCAGCCGCCGAAAACATTCCAGCGTGCTGGCGCAATCCGCGGCGGGCGAGTAGTTCCGAATCTCGCTAGTTCCTTCGGCAAGCGACGCCAGAATCGCGTAACGATGCGAAATCGACTTGTCCCCGGGAAGTTCCACCACGCCCGTGATCTGTCCTCCAGGCGAAATCGTTTTTTTTCTCACCGCGGGATTCTAACACGCCCCGATTTGCTTCCCGGATATGCGGCAGGTATCATGACTGTCTAATGCCCGTGGCCCTCCGGAGATTGCTCCCACCCTTTCTTGCGGCTCTGATTCTCGTTTTCGCTCCCGGAACCAACGCCGACGACGCGCCCGCGATTTTTCCCTTGAGCCAGGTGCAGCCGGGGATGAAGGGCGAGGTTTATACGATTTTTACGGGCGACACGATCGAAAAAGTGGATCTGGTCGTCCTCGGCATCCTGCACAACGCGCTCGGACCAAAGCAGGACGTGATCCTCGTGCAGCTCTTAGGCGATAAGGTTGAGCACACCGGCGTAGTGGCCGGCATGAGCGGCAGCCCAGTCTATTTCGACGGCAAGCTGGCGGGCGCGCTATCGCTGAAACTGGGCGTCTTCACCAAGGAAGCCATCGGCGGCGTAACCCCCATCGAAAATATGCTGGATGTCGAGAAATCGTCCGACGTTTCTCCGCACACGCCGGCCGCTGCTCCCACGAATAGCGCGCGCAACGCCTATCCACCGGCAGTTCCTCTGCCAGAAAATATCGCGCGGGAAACGAGTGTCGGCTCGGGCCAGTTCTTGGTGCCTATCGAGACTCCACTGGTTTCCACGGGCCTCTACCCTGAGACCATCGCGCGCTTCAGCAAGGAACTCGCCCCCTGGGGAATGTCCATAATGGCCGGAGGCACCACGGCGCCGTCGCCCGCGGATTCGCAGCTGAAGCCCGGCGACATGGTGGGAGTCGAACTGATTCGCGGCGACCTCTCGCTCACGCCGGGCTGCACGGTCACCACAGTCGAGAAAGGTCAAATTCTGGCTTGCGGGCACCCGATTTTTTCGTTCGGCAATGTATCCATGCCCCTCGCGCGTGCCTACGTAGTCACGACGCTCGCTTCGGCGATGGCCTCCACAAAAATCATCAGCACCGGCGGGACGATCGGCACACTGACCCAGGATCGCGTCACGGCCATTGCCGGCCAGTTAGGCGCGGGCCCTTCGATGATTCCGCTGGATGTAACGCTCGTGACGCCCACAACCCAAAAACAATTTCATTTCGAAATGATCGAAAGCCCCCAGATCACTCCTGTCCTCGTGGCACTGGCCACCTATAACGGCATCGTGGGCAATGCCGCCTATGGTGAAGGCTCGACCCTACAGCTCGACGGGCAGATTGATATCCAGGGCCACACGCCGGTCGAATTAAAAGATCTCTACGCGCCCACCGACATGCCTGTGCCGGGTGGCTTCTTCGTCGCCAGCAGCGTGCAGAGCGTCTTCACCCAGATTTATCTGAACCCGTACGAAGTGCCGCACATCAACGGCATCCATCTGCGGATCACCGCGCTGGCCGAACGCCGCTGGGCCACCATTGACAACGCCTGGATCGAAAAGAACGAGGTCAGTCCCGGAGAGACCGTCGCCGTGAAAGTCCAGCTGCGCCCTTATCGCGGCGCCCCGTTCGTGCAAGAGATCCCGATTACGATTCCCGCGCAGGCGGCGCGAGGCAATCTGCAGCTGGTGATCAGCGACGCCGAAACCGCCAATCGCACCGTGGACACGCTCGAAGCCACCTCGCAGGGCCAACTGCCGGGCCTCGAAGAATTGATCAAGCTGATCAATCGCCAGCATCAGAACGATCGCCTGTACGCAACTCTTCTACAGCCCACGCCAACGCTGATGGTCGAAGACAAAATTATGCCCAATGCTCCGGCGTCGGCGATCAATGTGCTCGATCAGCGCCAAAGTCCCGGCGGCGCCCGGCTGGTGTATCAGTCCATGACGGGAGAATGGTCGGTGGATATGCATCAAGTGGTGACGGGCGAGCGCACGCTTACGATTACGGTGAAGTGACGTCCCCTGGCAAAGGAGATTTCGAACGATGATACGGCGAACCCTTCTGGCGGGCGTGCTGATCCTGGCGATTGCGGCGCCTGCGCTGGTTTACGCCGAACATACGCGCTTCTGGCGGCAATCGGATTTCTCGGACTTCGAGAAGGGTACCGCCAAGGGTGTCGCCATCCGCAGCGACGGCCGGCTGATGCCTGCACTCAAATTCGCCGCCTACTCTGATCCGAATCTGGCTTATCTCTGGGCGCTGCGCATGGATTCGCGCGGCCGCATCTACGGCGCCGGCGGCTCGGACGCCAAGGTGCTGCGCTTCGACGACCCCGCCAAGCCGACTACCGTGTTCGAATCTCCGGAACTGGCGGCACAAGCGATCGCCTTCGATTCGCACGATAATCTGTACGTCGGCACCTCTCCAGACGGCAAGATTTACAAAGTCACTCCTGACGGCCAAAAATCCGTATTCTTCGATCCCAAATCGAAATATATCTGGGCGCTCGCGATAGACACGCAGGGCGTCCTCTTCGCCGGCACCGGAGACGATGGAAAGGTTTTTGCGGTCGCGCCGGACGGCAAAGGCGAACTTTTCTATCAGAGCGATGAACGCCACGCGCGGTCGCTGGCATTTGATTCGAAGGGCAACCTGCTCGTAGGCACCGACCCTGACGGATTGATTTTGCGCATCGAAATCAGCCGCAGAGAACAGCAGGGACCGCCAAAAGCCGGCCCGGCGTTCGTCCTCTACGAAACGGACAAGAAAGAAGTGACTTCCCTGCTAGCCGACTCCGCCGGCAAAATCTACGCCGCCGCGATTGGCGAAAAGCAACGGCCCCCTTCGCCAGCGCCGCTCACCGCGATTGTGACGCCGCAGCAGGCATCCCCGTTGAGCGCGCAGCCAGGCACCACGACGCTCTCGATCCAGGCTCAGCCCGCGCAGGCCGCCGCGCCATTTTCGTTCTTCCCGTCGACCACCGGCGGCTCGGACGTTGTGGAGATCTCACCCGAAGGCGCACCCACCACCGTGTGGACTTCGCGCGAGGACCTCGTTTTCGCGATGGGTCTTTCCGCCGACGGCAAGATCTTGCTCGGCACGGGCAATAAGGGCGCGATCATCGAACTGGAAGGCAACAACGTCTATTCCAGCATCGCCAAAACGGCTTCCGCGCAAGTGACCAGCCTAATCGCGGGCCGCGATGGCGCCGTGCTGGTCGGCACCGCAAACCCCGGAAAAATATTTACGCTCGGTCCGGGTTACGAATCGCAAGGCAGCTTCGAATCAGATCCCTTCGATGCGAGGATTTTTTCTCATTGGGGACGCCTGACGTGGTGGGGCGACAACGGTGCGATGCAAGGCAAGGTCGCTTTCTACGTGCGCTCCGGCAACACTTCCAGCGCCGAGAAAAATTGGAGCCCGTGGTCCGGGCCGTACTCGAGCCTAGCCGGCGAAGCGGTCGCCTGCCCGCCGGCGCGTTTCATCCAGTGGAAGGCGGTGTTCCTCGAAACGGACAAGGGCGCACCCCCTAATATTTCCTGGGTAAGCGTCGCCTACCAACCGGAAAACGTCGCGCCGGTGGTGGACGACATTGCCATTCAGGATCCCGGGGTCCGCGTCCAAGGATTTTCCGTTGCTCAAGGCGGCCCGGCCACCGCTGTCGCCGTGCAACTCAAAATGCCGCAGCGGCCCGGGCCGAGTCCTTTCCCGGTAAATATCATAATCACGGACGCTGCCGCAAAATCGCCCAAGGTCGAAGTTCCACCGCAAGGATTCGAAGAAAAAGGTTATGAGAGCGTTCTGTGGAACGCGCATGACGAAAACGACGACGATCTGGTTTTCTCGATCTATTACCGGGGCGAAGGCGAACAAAACTGGCGGCTACTAAAAGACAAAGTGACCCAGCATTTCTACTCCTGGGATACCACCACGATGCCCGATGGGGCTTACTACCTGAAGATTGTGGCGTCGGATTCGCCGGCGAACCCACTGCAGGATGCGCTGACGAACGAACGCGTCAGCGACCGCTTTGAGATCGAAAACACTCCGCCGCGGGTGGAAAATCTGCGCGCCGATACCGGCGGCGCCGCCGTCAAGATCACTTTTGAAGGCGTGAGTTCCGCGGTGGCGATCGCGCGCGCGCAATACAGCGTGGATGCCGGCGATTGGCTTACCACGTTCCCCGTGGGAGTGCTTTCCGACGCACCCAAGGAAAGGTACCAAATCTCAATTGCGGATTTGCCGCCGGGCGAGCACACGGTTGCCGTACAAGTTTCCGATCAGTTTGATAACACCACTGCCGCGAAAGTTACTTTCACAGTGCCGGCGCACCGCGCCAAATAGCTCGCGAGCGGCAGCCGTCTAATTATCCCAGTTGCGCGCGACCGAGGTGCGCTCGAAGCACTCAATGGCCGCACCGACGCTGATGTGGCCGGACATGTCCGGCTCGCGGTCCCCATGCACTACCCGCGCATTGCACTTCACGTCCTCGATGGCGCGCCCAGTCAGTTCCGTGGGCAGCGTAAAAAACAATTCCACACTTTCGCCGACGCTCAGGCTATGCCGCGTCTTGAAGCGGATCCCCCGCTCCGATAGGTTTACGGTTTCCCCTTGTTGCGGGAGCGGAATCGTTTCCAGGAATTTCGAGGCCCCACGCGGAATGCCCATCTTCCCGCGTGGACCGACGGCTGCCAATTCTTGCGAGATCACGTTGAATCGGACGGGGATTGCGTAGGCCTTGCGCGGCACAATGCGGCGCTCGTTGTTGGACATGGACCCCTCCCTGGACGCTGTCACTTTTGATTTTTCACGAAGGCACTTCCGGAAGGGGAATTTGAGAATTACACTCGGCGAAGGTCGAGTCAATAATTTTAATGTAATGTTGCTCGGAATTTGCGCTCAATGTGTGCAAAAGCGATGTGCCATAATGAACCGGCGCTCCCGTCATGGTGACTGATTACAAGCCGAGCAAATTTCAATCCACTCCTCCCGACCTCGACGCCATTCGCGCCGCCTACCGGCGAATCGCCCCGCACATTCATCGCACACCAGTGATGACTTCTTCCTCGCTCGATGAAATCGCCGGCGCGCGGCTTTTCTTCAAATGCGAGAACCTGCAGAAAACGGGTTCGTTCAAGATTCGAGGCGCCACCAACGCCGTTTTTTCGCTCACCGAACAGGAAGCCCGGAACGGAGTCGTAGCGCCGTCTTCGGGAAATCACGCAGCAGCGCTGGCGCAAGCAGCGCGCTGGCGCGGAATTCCCGCGTACATCGTGATGCCCTCGAATTCATCCGTCGCGAAGATGCGCGCGGTGCAAGCGTATGGCGGCAAAATCACCGAGTGCGAGCCCCATCTCGGTTCACGCGAATCAGTCACAGCTGAAATCATGAACCGCACCGGCGCGCACCTGGTGCATCCTTACAACGACACGCGCGTGATCGCTGGGCAAGGCACGGCAGCGCTGGAGTTGATGAAAGAAGTTCGCGATCTGGATATCGTGCTCGCGCCGGTGAGCGGCGGCGGACTGCTTAGCGGAACCGCAATCGCGGCGAAGGGGATGCGTCCAGGAATCCGCGTGGTGGGCGGTGAACCGCGCAACGCCGACGATGCTTACCGCTCGCTCGCCTCCGGAAAGATTGAGCCGCAGGCCACATCGGAAACCTTGGCGGACGGCCTGCGCGCCGCGTTGTGCCCGCTGACCTATTCGGTTCTGCGGGACAAGCTCGACGAAGTTTCGCTCGTAACCGAAGAAGAAATCGTGGAAGCGATGTTGCTGCTGTGGGAGCGCCTGAAACTCGTCGCGGAACCATCCGGAGCCGTGGCGGCTGCTCCGGCGCTATTCCGAAAAATCGGCGCATCAGGAAGAAAGATCGGAATCATACTTTCCGGCGGCAACCTCGATTTACATAAGCTGCCCTTTGCGCAACATTCTTAGCAGCTACCTAAAGCAGAGAAAAGACTACAGATCGTCCGGCCGCCAATCGTTCGGCGGAAAAGCGATGCCCCAGAAGTTGGGCGCAGGCGAATCGAATTCGATGGGAATCTGAAAGCCCTCTGAATTTTCGCGCGCCGCACGAATCACTTTGCAAGCGACCCGTTCCTTCGTTCCGGAGTGTTCCAGCACCAGGCGCGTATCGGGCGGCAAACTCTGCTTCAAGACGATCATCGCGCCGTGGCTATTCACGCTCAGCGTGGTGGTGTCGAAGGTCGTGGGCTTGCCCTGTAAAGCCACGTGGATATTGGCGCGGACGCGCAGCAGCACCCGCTGGCTGCGCCGCCGCTCTTCACCCGCAAGCGCCTGGCTTGACCCGGCAGCGACCGCCGAACTTGCCTGACGCTTGCCCGGTTGCGCCGCGGCTCGCGCAGGCGTCGTCGTCGTTTTTGCCGGCGGAATCGAGGATTTCGCCGTGGGAACCCTAAGCGTTTCGGTTTTCAAAGCTCGACACCCCAGAAATGTTGGTCAGCTGAAATAAGCTCCACTCCCAGATCCCATCCGTCGGGCCGTTTGATTCCCTTCCACACCACGTGCCCGTCCACCGCCCGCTTGGTGGCCATGTTCGTCACGCGCAATCGTGTCTGCAATTCCATTTCCTTTGGGCACACCAGCAGGCAGCCATACGCGTTGACCACCCGCGTAAACGCCGGCGCCAGATGCACGGGTCCCACCTTGCCGTTCCATTCGATGATTACCGGCACGCGCGAATTCATCCGAGGGCCGCGCCGGTTGCGGCGCATTCTAATATCTCTTGGCAGGTCTTCGCCAAATGGCATTCTGATTGAGTCCCCGCGAGGCCAGGACGAAACACGGGTATCCAATCCCCACATTCCGGGACGCGTTCGCGTCCTGCACCCATGCTAAGGAGCCTCTTTTTCAGGGTCAATGGTACGAAGTGACAGGTGGTTTTGGTACAGGCTGACAGGCGAAACTGTACGAGAGGGCAATTGCTTCCTGGAATTCGCGCGAAATGAAATTCCGCACTGGGCGTCTGCTAATCGGCCGAAGCGTGGCCGTCCGCGAGTTCGTGTTTCCCTTTTCCGGTCGCTTTCCCGAAACGGACTTCCAGCCAATCCTGGAACGTATCCATGTACGTGTAAAAAACCGGCGTCAGATACAGCGTAACCATCTGCGAGAAGATCAATCCGCCCACGACCGCCAGGCCCAGCGGACGCCGCGCATCGGCTCCGGGGCCGACGCCGAACGCGATGGGCGCGGTGCCCATCAACGCCGCCATCGTCGTCATGGTGATCGGCCGGAACCGAATCAGGCAGCCTTCATAGATCGCTTCCGTCGCGGTCTTATGTCCCGTGCGCTCGCGCTCCACCGCGAAATCCACCATCATGATCGCGTTTTTCTTCACGATGCCGATCAACATGATCACGCCGACGAAGCCGTAGAGATCCAGGCTCAGATGAAAAATTTGCAGCGTGAGCAACGCGCCAAACGCCGCCGAAGGCAATCCGGAAAGAATCGTAATCGGATGAATGAAGCTCTCATACAGAATGCCCAGCACGATATAGATCACCAGGACGGCCATAAACAACAAAAGCCCTAAGCCGGTGAGCGAAGCTTCAAAGGCTTTCGCAGTTCCCTGAAATTGCGCGGTTACCGACGGCGGCAATTCCTCGCGCGCCAGTTTTTTCACGGAATCCACCGCGTCCCCGATCGCCGTGCCCTTTGCCAGATTGAAAGAAATCGTCACCGCCGGCAATTGGCCGAAGTGATTCACCGTCAGCGGGCCGAGGCTCGACGTAAGACTGGCGACCGCGTTGAGTGGCACCAGCGTGCCGTTGCTTGAACGGATGTACAGCATCGAAAGCGCGGCCGGATCTTTTTGATATTTATCTTCGAGCTCCATAATCACCCAGTATTCGTCGTTGGGTGCGTAGATCGTCGACACCTGGCGCTGCCCGTACGCCGTGTACAGCGCGTCTTCCACCTGCTCCGCCGTCACTCCCAGGGCGGACGCCTTGTCACGGTCAATGTTCACGTTTACTTGCGGATTCGCGATCAGCAAGTCGCTGGTCACGTCCTGCAATCCCGGCAGCTTGGCCATCTTTTGCTGGAACGCCGTGGACTCGCGGTACAGCTCTTGCGTGTCGGGGCTTTGCAACGTGAGCTGGTACTCGCTCTTGGTCAGCTCGCCGCCCACCTGAATCGGCGGCAGATTCTGCATGTAGGCGTTCATGCCAGTCACGGTCGTAAACTTCGCGCCCAGTTCTTGTATTACCTCGTCAATCGTGGGATGGTGCGCGAAAAGCGGCGCCACCGCACGCAACGAGCTTCCGAGAAGCGGCACGTTCGCATATTTCGTCGCCAGCGCCGTGAGCGTGGGGTTAGGAATCGGCGGGCGCTGCGGGCGGTCTTTCAGGTGCAGAAACATGATTCCCGCATTGCTCGATGAGAAATCGCCCACTCCCGAAAAGAAATCGCGCACGTTCGGATCGGCCAGCGCAATCTTGTTCAGTTCTAGCTGGTGCGCGCGCATCGAATCAAACGAAATTCCCTGCTGCGCTTCGGTCGAAATGAAAATCTGCGAGCGGTCTTCCGGCGGTAGGAACCCCTTGGGGATCGCCATGAATTGCCACACGGTGATCACCAGGATCACGCCCGAGACCGTCATCACGAACACGCGATGCCGCAACGCCCACTGCAACGATACGTCGTAGTAACGCAGCAGGCGATCGAAGAACCGCTCCAGCGACATGTACACGCGGCCGTGCTTCTGTTCCGCCACAGGTCGCAAAAACCGGCTGCACAACATCGGCGTGAGCGTCAGCGACACAAACCCGGAAACCAGAATCGCCGTAATAATCACCACCGCAAATTCATGCAGCAAACGCCCCATGATCCCGCCCATCAGAAATACCGGCAGGAACACCGCCGCCAGCGAAACCGTCATCGAAAGAATCGTGAACCCGATCTCGCGCGAACCGGCCAATGCTGCTTCCATCACGCCTTCGCCCATTTCCATGTGCCGCACGATGTTTTCCAACATCACGATGGCGTCATCCACTACGAAACCCACCGAAAGCGTCAGGGCCATCAGCGATAAGTTGTCGATCGTGTAGCCCAGCACATACATCACCGCAAATGTGCCGATGATGGACATTGGCAGCGCGAAACTGGGAATCAGCGTGGCGGAAAGATTTCGCAGGAATAAAAAGATGACCATGATCACCAGCGCCACGGCCAGGAATAGTGTGAATTTCACGTCCGCCACGGAATTGCGAATGGATTCCGACGCGTCGTACAGCGTTTGCATGTGAATCGAAGGCGGAATAATGGCGCGGAACTGCGGCAGCAGCTGTTTCACCGCGTCCACCACTTCCACGGTATTGGTGCCCGGTTGGCGCTCGATGGCCAGCACCACGGACTCGGTGTCGTTCCACCAGTTCGCTACGCGATTGTCCTGCACGCTGTCGTATACCTTGCCTACGTCTTCCAGGCGCACCGGTGAACCATTGCGATAAGCGACGATCAACGTGCGGTAGACCGACGCGTGCGTCAGTTGTCCATTGGCCTGCAGCGTGAACGCGCGATGATCTCCATACAGCGTGCCCACCGGCATATTCACGTTGCCGTTTTGCACCGCCGTGTGCACTTCGTCCACTCCAATTTGCCGCGTGGCTAACGCCTGCGGATCCAGCTGGATCCGCACCGCGTACTTCTGCGAGCCGTACACCTGTACCTGCGCCACGCCTTTCACCATCGAAATTCGCTGGCCCATCAGCGTTTCGGCGTAACGGTCCACCGTGTAGGGAGGCAGCGTCTTCGAACCCATCGCGATATAGAGAATCGGCTGGTCCGCCGGGTTCACCTTGTTGTATGTCGGCGGAGTCGGCATGTTCGGCGGCAATTGCGAGGATGCGCGCGAAATCGCGGCCTGCACGTCTTGCGCCGCGCCGTCAATGTTGCGGCTCAGATCGAATTGCAGCGTGATGGATGTTCCGCCGAGCGAGCTCGACGAAGTCATCGAATCAATACCGGCAATCGTCGAGAATTGCTTTTCAAGAGGCGTGGCAATCGCTGAAGCGACCGTCTCCGGACTCGCTCCAGGCAGAGAAGCTCCCACCTCGATAGTCGGATAATCCACGTTGGGAAGTTCGCTGACGGCGAGCGCGCGGTAACCGAGGATGCCGAACAATAGGATCGAGAGCATGACCAGGGTGGTCATGACTGGCCGGCGGATAAATGGTTCGGTGATGCTAATCATTGCGATTCTCTAACTGCCCTGGCTGCTCTTCTTCACTTCCACTTTGATTCCTGGAATCAATCGCAGCTGCCCGTCCGTCACCACGGTATCGCCCGGCGCGATTCCACTCGAAATCACCGACTCGCCGTCAATCTGCCGCGCCACTTTCACCGGACGTGATTCCGCCGTGTCATCCGACTTCACGACGAAAATGAAATCGCCCGAAGCGCCCGTTTGTACAGCTTGCGACGGCACTACGATCGCCTTTTCCTCTTCCGCCAGCCGCAAAGACACAGTGGAAAATTGTCCGGGCCACAGCCGGTGGTCGCCGTTAGGGAACGTGCCCTTCAGCTTGATCGTTCCAGTGGTGTTGTCCACATTGTTGTCCACAAACGTGAGGTAGCCCGTCTCCGGCACCGTGTCGCCGTAAGGCGTGGACTGAATCTGCAACCGCCCGCCGGACATGTATTTCTTGACCACGCCCAAATATTGCTCGGGCACCGCGAAATCCACAAAGATCGGCGATACCTCGTTGATCACCACCAGCACCGGCACATCGTTCTCTTTCACCAAATTGCCAGGGTAAACCTGCAGCGCGCCCGTGCGGCCATCTACCGGCGAATAGATCGTGCAATACTGCAATTGCAACTTTGCGGACTCCACCGCCGCCTCATCCGCGTGAACCAGCGCATCCTGCGCGTCGGCGTTGGCCCGCATTTGGTCGTACTGCTCTTTCGGAGCAACTCCGGCGGCGTACAGCTTCTGGTACCGCGTGGCTTGCACCTGGTTCAATTCTTCCTGCGCCTTGTCGCGCGCGAGATTGGCTTCCGCTTGCGCCAGCGACGATTGAAACGGCCGTGCATCCAGCGTGAAAAGCAGGTCGCCCTTCTTCACGAAATCGCCCTGCTTGAAATGGACTTCGTTGAGAATCGCGTTCACTTGGCTCTTGATCGAAACGGTCGAATACGCTTCCGCCGTCCCGATAGCGGTCAGGTTGATCGGCACGGTCTTCTGTTGGGCCTTCGCCACCGTCACCGGGACGGCAAGGTTCGGCGCCGTTTCCGCCGTCCGGGTGGTGCAAGCGGATAGAACCAGCGACATTGCCAGCAAAGCAATCGGCGCCGCGGTAGTGATGGTGGTCCTCTTCGTGTGTCGTGGCATCATGATTCGTGTAGGTCGTCTCGAATTGATTCGGTCCGTCGGCGTAAGGGATCAAACTGCGTATCGCCGGAATCCGGTTAACCCGCAGCCTGCAATTCAGCTTATTTTACAGCGTTCCACGCGTGGGCACCCGAAATTTCTTGCCACATTCAGGCCGTTTTTGACGCGCCTCGACGCACATCTTGGGCACCCCGCTCTGGTCTTTCTTTAGACGTGCCAGTCCGCAGAAGGCATCAAAAAAAAGTAGTTACGCTCAATCCGCAGCGGCTTGGTCGAGGAACCACAGCACGCGTCCATCGCTCGGGCGCACTCGGCCCGCCGGATACTGGCTTGGCCGCGAATCGGGCTCGGCACGCAACGCGCCGAGGATTTCTCGTTTGTCCTTTCCCGCCACCAGAAAATAGGTGTTTCGGCTGCGGTTCAAAACCGGCAGCGTGAACGTCAGCCGGTTGGGCGGCTTGGCGGCCACCTGCACCGCAACCACCCAGCGCTTCGTCTCTTCCAGCGCAGGCGACCCGGGGAACAGTGACGCGGTGTGACCCTCCGGCCCCAGACCCAATAGAGTCACGTCAAACGCCGGTTCCACCGCGCCCAAAAAACCTCGGAGTTGTGCATCGTACGCTTCCGCCGCCTTCTGGGGCGTCGGCAGGCTGGTGGGCGCCGGATGCACGTTCGCGGGCGGTATCGGCACGTGCGCCAGCAGCGCCTCGCGCGTCATACGATAGTTGCTCAACGGGTCATCCGCCGGCACGTAGCGCTCGTCGCCCCAAAACATATGAACGCGGTCCCAAGGGGTTTCGTCACGATACTTCCCCGGCGCGCCCCATAGCGCATACATCTTCGCCGGGGTATGCCCGCCAGAAAGCGCAATCGCGAAGCGACCTCTCTGCGCGACGGCTTCATGAAGATTGCGCAACACTTCTTCGAGCGCCCCGTGATTCAAGGCGTCAATGTCCGGAAATATGCGAGTGTCGAGTTTCATGGAAGATTATTCCTGGCTGGTTCAGCGGCTTTCTTGCTGCAAGGTCTCTGTTGACGGTTTCAATGGGCGTCGGCACTGGCTCCGAGCTGCGCAAGGTCCGCTCGCAACTGGCCGACGTTTTGAAAATGAATTCCATTCATGCCGATTTCCCGGGCGCATTCCAGATTCAATCCCCGGTCGTCTATCAGCACGGTTTCTTCCGGCTCGCGCTGCGCGATTTCCAGCGCCAGCCGGTATATTTGCTCTTCCGGCTTCCGCACTCCCAAATAACAGGAACTGAAAAATGACTGAAAATAGTCCCGAAGATGAAATTTGTGGATCCGGTACTCGTTGATTTCACGCGATTCATTATTCAGCGAAGCCATCATGTACGCGCGCGTCTTCGCCAGACTTCCCAGAAACTCCAGCGGCTCGGCAAACGGCTGCGACTGCTCGAACATGAATTTCTCGAAGTCCTCGAGAGTAAACGCCCTCGGCTTGTAAAAGACCGTCCGGCGCAGATAGTCGTCCAGCGTCGCCCGGCCCGTCTCGAAGGCGTTCAGCATCAATTCATGACGGTCTTCGAAATCGGCCCAATCCAGTTGAAATTTCTCTACCGCTGCGCGCCGCGAATTGCGATCCCAACCGTTGGTCAGAATCACTCCGCCATTATCCCAGAACAGCGCGTTGACTTTACCCATCATGCCCTCAGCTCGGGATTCGCGGCATCCCTAAAAAATACTGCAGCAGCCGCGGCTCTATTATCGCCGGATACGCTTCCGAGCCGAAGGCAATTTTCTTGGATCACTTTTACAACTTTTGCTGTGCGCTCGGCCTATAATCGTGCGATTAGCCCATTGACTGAACAACGATGCCTGCCCGCCGCAAAAACGCTCGGCCGACAATTTTTACCATCGGGCATTCGACACGTCCTTTGGAAGAATTCATCGAGTTGCTCAAGGTGCACGGCGTCCAGCGAGTGATAGACATCCGCACCGTGCCACGCTCCCGCCACAATCCGCAATTTAATCGCGAGACGCTCGGCCCGTCTCTGCGCAAAGCCAGGATTGCTTACGTGCACCTGAAAAGGCTAGGCGGCCTTCGGCACGCAAAAGCAGACTCGAAGAATGTCGGCTGGCACAACGCGAGTTTCCGCGGGTTCGCCGACTACATGCAAACTCCGGAATTCGAGGAAGGGCTCGAACGCGCCTTGAAACTCGCCAGCACAAAACCGTCCGCCCTCATGTGCGCCGAAGCAGTGCCGTGGCGCTGCCATCGCTCGCTGGTGGCAGACGCTCTGCTCGTTCGCGGCGTTCCCGTCCAAGACATCATGACCGCTTCCAGCGCGCAGTCGCACAAGCTGACACCGTTCGCCCGCGTCCGCGGCAAGCAAATCATCTATCCCACGGACGAGCCGGCCGCTCCCTAGATCGCTCTGCGCGGAAGAGATGTGACCGAACTTCCCAGACGAATCGGCTAATGCATCGGAGGCGCTACGGAATCTCTCGGAGGACGCTTCATGATGAAACACAGCGGCACCAGACACGCTACGATCAAGGCCATTCCGGACACTACGTCCGTGTACGCTAGCGTCGCGGCTTGCTGTTGTAGTAGCGCGGCCATCCGCGCGTAGCCTTGGCGCATCGCCTCCGCGGGGCTCAACCCCTGGCTGCGCAGCGTGGCCGCAAGTCCATCCAGCATCTGGCGAAACGTGGAATTTCCCATGTTCATGTGTCCGGACAAATATGTCTGCCGCTCTTGCGTCGAGCGTGTGATGAACGTGCTGATCAAAGCGATCCCAATGCTCCCGCCAATGTTTCGAATAAAGCTGATCATGCTGGAAATCTGATTGTTCTTCTCCGGCGGCACGTCCACGTACGAAAGAGTGTTGGAAGGCACGAAAATAAACGCCAGTCCCATCACCTGATAAACCCGCAGCATCGACGCGGTCTGGAAATCCATCCCTAAAGTGATGTGCGTGGCCATGTAGTAGAGCGCTGCGGCAGTTGTCGCGAATCCCACAGACATCAGTACCCGCTGGTCCATCTTGGATACCAACATTCCCGAAATCGGCATCATCAACATCATCATGAAGCCGCCGCCGGCCAGGGCCTCCCCGGCGCTCACCGCCGAATAACCGAGCTCCAATTGCAAAAACTGCGGAATCAACACTGTGGTTCCGTACAAAACGATGCCCAGCACGAACATGAAAAACATCGCCGTGGCAAAATTGCGCTTCTTCAGTAGCTTCAATTCGACGATGGGATGCTCGTGACGCCACTCCCAGATCACCCAAGTCACGAGGAGCACAATCGCAACGGCCAGCGTCGCCGTGATCCAATGCGATGAAAACCAGTCCGACTCCTGCCCCTTATCCAGAACGATCTGCAACGACCCGATGCCCAGAGCCACTAGCGCCAAGCCAATGTAATCCACTCGAATATTTTTTCGCCGTGCCCGCTCCTCGTGCAGGTACGGTGGATCTTCCACCAGGCGATGCGTCAGATAAAGCGATATCAGGCTGATGGGAACGTTGATGTAAAAAATCCAGCGCCAGCTGTAGTTGTCCGTGATCCATCCGCCGAGCGTCGGACCGATCGCCGGCGCCACTACCACCGCCATTCCGTAGACGGCGAAAGCCATGCCGCGCTTCGATGGCGCAAAAGTGTCCGCAAGGATCGCCTGTTCGCTCGGCTGTAATCCTCCGCCGCCAGCTCCCTGCAGCACACGAAATAAGATGAGCATCCCCAGGCTCGGCGCAAGTCCGCACAAAAAGCTGCTGCCGGCGAAGAGCGCCACACAGGACATGTAAAAGCGCTTGCGCCCCAGCCGCGTGGCCAGCCACGCGCTAATCGGAAGAATGATGGCGTTGGAAACTAGATAGCTGGTGAGCACCCAGGTGGATTCGTCGGAGCTGGCGCCCAGCGTGCCGGCGATATGCGGCAAAGCCACATTGGCGATCGAGGTATCGAGCACCTCCATAAACGTCGCCAGTGTTACCGTCACCGCGATCAACCATGGATTGTGGCGCGGGCGCCACCAAGCAGCATCGAGTGTGAGGTCGGCGGTGGCCACGTGGTGATCCCAGTTGGTATGCGACGATGGCTAATATTATATACATGCGTGTATGTATCTTGTAAAGCGCCGAGGGGTGTAGTATTAAGCAAGCGATGAGATCCATCCCCAGCCGCGCTACCGCAGCCCGCTTGCCCGTCTCCACTGGCTCACGCCAGCAGGCGCGCACCGCCGCCACACGCAGGAAACTCCTGCAGGCCGCCGAACAGCTTTTTGCGCGCGACGGCTTTGAGGCAACTCGATTGGAGGACATCGCCGCGGAGGCCGGTTACACGCGGGGCGCGTTCTATGCGAACTTCGACAGCAAGGAAGATATTTTCTTCGCGCTGCTCGAACAGTGGGTCGCGCAGCGAATCGAAGAGGTGAATGCCCTGCTCCGTCTGCACCAGAATCCGGCGCAGCGTCTGCGCACCCTGCGCCAGTATTACGTGCAGAACGCCAAGGACCGCCGGCTGGTCCTGTTGTCTTTGGAATTCAAGCTCTTCGCCGTGCGCCATCCCGAGGCCGCCGCTCGTTTGCGCGCCCGCCGCCTGGGGCTGGCAGAATGCGGCGGCAAGTTATTGCAGCGCGTCGCGAAATCGGTGGCGCGCTCGCTCCCGGTTTCCAGCTCCGCGGCAGCGACGGCGCTCGGTGGCTTCTCGCACACCCTATTTCTCGAGCATCTGGTGGATCCGAAATCTCTATCTGACGCAGAGATCCGGTGCCTGCTCGAACTCGTCTTTGACGCAGTCCTAGTCGAAAGAACTTAGATATCGAAGAATGCCGGGAAATTGGAAAAGTTAGAAGGCCAATGTAAACCTCGACCTGGATCAGGGAACATCTCTTCCCTCCCCCGCATCAAGCACCCAAAATCGGTGCGCGGTCTTGCGCGCGTCCAGCGCGCGTTGCAATTCGACAACCGGCTCGTCCTGGCCGTCATCCGCAAGATGAAAAGTGCCGAAGTGAATGGCAACGCTCGTTGCCGCGCCCACTTCTTCGTGCGCGCGCACCGCATCCTCTGGTGAAATATGCACCGGCCCCATAAACCACTCCGGCCGGTACGCGCCGATCGGCAGGAACGCCAAACGAATCTGCGGGAAGCGCGCGCCGATTCCGCGAAAATGCGCGCCGGAACCTGTGTCTCCCGCAAAATAGACGGTGCCGGAATACCCTTCGATCACGTAGCCGCACCAGAGCGTCTTATTGCGGTCGCGCAGGCTGCGCCCCGAAAAATGCCGCGCCGGAACGGCGGTGATGCGCAATTTGTCGAATGCTTCAGCAGACTGCCACCAATCCAGTTCGCGGATTTGCTCCGGCGGAGCGATGCGCTTGGAAATGAGCCGCTGCGCCACTCCGAGCGGCACGCCAAATCTCGGCCGCCATTGCGACGCAATTCGCCGCAAAGTCGGCACGTCAAAATGATCGTAGTGATCGTGGCTCTGCAGCACCAAATCAATCGGGGGAAGCTGCTCGAAACGGATTCCGGGCGCACGATGCCGCCGCGGCCCGGCAAACGAAACCGGGCTCGCTCGCTTCGACCAGATCGGGTCGCAAAGAATATTCACCCCGTCCATCTGAATCAGGACGGTCGAATGACCAACAAAAGTCACCCGCAAGCCGCCGTCGCTCACGCGTTCAGGAGGCGGAGGCCCGGGCGCCGCGTCAATCCATTTCGGCCAGGGTCCGGGCTCGCGGTTCGCGAGCCACTTAACAACGCTTCCGCCGCCGTGCGGCATCCCGTTCGGAGAATTGTAAAAGTGCTCGCCGTCGAAGTGGTCGGAAACCGGCCCGTGATAAAACGCCATCGCGACCGCGGCCCCGGCTACTTGTCGCCCGCAGCTTGCGCTTTCGCAGCAGCGATGCTCGCGGCCGGCGCGCCAGACGCCTGCGCCGGCTCCCATTTCCGCACGGACGTTCCGCCCGTCACCATCGGCTGGATGTCCGGCCCGAAAAAGACGTACGGATGAATCGCTTCGGGCGCGCTCACCTCATCGAGCCGCTTGCTCAGCTCCGCAGGAATCGTGAATTCAGCCGCTTGCAAATTGTCGTTCAGTTGAGCGAGTTTCGTCGCACCGATGATCGTAGATGTGATTCCCGGTTGCGTGATCACCCAATTCAACGCCACCTGCGCAACGGGCTTGTTGATTTGCTTCGCCACATCAATCAGCACGTCGTGAATTCTCCAATTGCGCTCGCTGAATTTGTTGAACGCCGGATTCCCCGATCCTTTCGTCGTCTCGAGGCGCCCTTCGCCTTTGCCAGACGCGACGCCTTCGCGCTTGTACTTGCCCGTCAGAAATCCGCCGGCCAGCGGGCTCCAGGGGCATACGCCGATTCCCAGTTCCTGGGACGCCGGAATGTGCTCGCGTTCGATATTGCGCTCGACGAGCGAATATTCGAGCTGCAGCGCGATCAGCCGCTCCTTACCTTCCTTTTCCGCCAGAGTTTGCGCGCGCGCCACGTACCACGCCGGCGTGTCCGAAAAGCCGTAGTGGCGAATCTTGCCGTGGCTCACCAGATCCGTCATCGTCGCCACCACCTCTTCGACAGGCGTCACCACATCCCAAGCGTGCAGCCAGTAGAGATCAATGTAATCGGTCTGCAATCTGCGCAACGATGCATCCAGCGCTTGATAAATGTTCTTCCGGCCATTGCCGCCCGTGTTGGGATTTCCCTGCTCCGAATTAAAAGTGAATTTCGTCGCCAGCACGATCCGGTCCCGCAGCTTCTTTTCGCCGACGAACTTCCCCACCATCTGTTCGCTTTTCCCGCCGGTGTAAATGTTCGCGGTGTCCACGAAATTTCCGCCCTGATCCACGTACTTATCAAAAATCTCGCGCGCCTGCGCTTCTTCGCTTCCCCAGCCCCATTCGGTACCAAACGTCATGGTGCCCAAAGAAAGCGGGCTTACGCGCAATCCCGAACGCCCCAGCGTTATGTAGTCCTGTAAGCTCATTTACAATGTCTCCTTGTCCCGGGTTGGATGCCTTGGGCGTGGCGTGCGACTCGCTCAAGTTTGCCACCGCGAATCGCTATCCAGCCGCGCCATCTTGCTTTCGCACTACATCATAAGCCGCCTCGCCTCTGTGCGCGAACCGCGAATCTGATTTGATATGTGCCGCACCCGACGTTATGGTAGTTTGCTTTCCGGCAACTTGCTTGCCGGAGGGCCCAGCTTGGCGGAGATCGCGACGCACAAGATAACTCTGTCAGTGGCGGACGGAACCACCATGGATGCCTATGTCGCGCGCCCCGTCAGCCCCGGAAAACATCCTGGCGTTCTCGTCTTCCAAGAGGCATTCGGCGTCAACGCCCATATCCGCGATGTGACCGAGCGTTTCGCGAAAGCCGGACTCGTCGCTATCTCGCCCGAGCTTTTCCACCGTACCGCCGCTCTCGGCGCGGAAATCGCCTACGACGATATTTCGAATGCGATGCGACACGCCCGCGCCTCCACCGCCGAGCAGTTGGTCCTCGACATCAGGTCTGCCTACGAGTGGCTCACAAAAGATTCCGGGGTGCACACCGATCGCATCGCCAGCGTCGGATTCTGCATGGGCGGCCGCGCTTCGTTTCTTGCTTGCGCCAAAGTCCCGTTGCAAGCCGCTGTTTCCTTCTATGGGGGCGGCATCGCCCCGGCGCTACTGGCGCACGTCGCCGAACTCCGCGCCCCGATTCTATTTTTCTGGGGTGGCCGGGATAAACACATCGGGCAGGACCAGATTCGCGCGATCGTGGACGAATGTAAGCGGCTGGGAAGGCCATACGTCAACGTCGAATTCTCGGAAGCGGATCACGCGTTCTTCCGTGACGTCGGCCCGGCGTATCATCCTGGCGCTGCCAGCCTGGCCTGGAATCTGATGGAATCCTTCCTGCACTTGCATGTCCGGGAGCCGCATAAGCGCGCGCGAATTCGCTAGGCGGCTAGATCCCGTCGTATAGCACAAAGGAAACCGGATGCCGGAGTACGTTGGCGCGCTCGATCAAGGCACCACCAGCACGCGCTTCATCGTCTTCGATCGCTCCGGACGAGTCGTTTCCTGCGCGCAACGCGAGCACCAGCAAATTTATCCGCAACCCGGCTGGGTCGAACACGATCCCGACGAAATCTGGCTGCGCACCCAACAAGTCGTCAGCGAAGCCATGCAAGTGAAGGATCTGCGCCCCAGCGATCTCGTTGCCATCGGCATCACCAATCAGCGCGAAACGACCGTCGCCTGGGATCGCCGCACCGGGGAACCCGTTTACAACGCGATCGTCTGGCAGGACACGCGCGTCGAAGACGCCGTCGCCGAATTTGCAAGCGAAGGCGGCCAGGATCGCTTCCGCCGCAAAACCGGGTTGCCTCTCGCAACATATTTCAGCGCGCTGAAACTCCGCTGGATTCTGACTCACGTGAAAGGCGCGCGAAAAAAAGCCGAAGCGGGCCAGCTCTTGTTCGGCACCGTGGACACATTTCTTCTATGGCGCCTCACCGGCGGTTCAGCCGCCGGAATCCACGCAACCGATGTAACCAACGCCAGCCGCACGCAGTTGATGGATCTCGCGACGCTCGCGTGGGATCCCGAAATTCTGGAAATATTCGGCATTCCCGCGGCGATTCTCCCGCGTATCGCCTCCAGCGGCGAAATCTTCGGCAAACCTCGGCTGCCCGCGATCGAAGGCGTTCCCATCGCCGGCATCATTGGGGATCAGCAAGCGGCGCTCGTAGGACAAACTTGTTTCGCGCCCGGTGAAGCAAAAAACACCTACGGCACGGGAAGTTTTCTGCTGATGAACACCGGAGAATCCGCCGTCTTCTCAAAGTTTGGTTTGATCACTACGGTCGCCTACAAATTTGGCGCCGAGCCCGCGCGCTATGCACTCGAAGGCAGCATCGCCATCACCGGCGCTCTGGTCCAATGGCTGCGCGATAACCTCGGACTCATTCAGAATAGCTCGGACATCGAAGCGCTTGCCGCAACCGTCGCCGACAACGGCGGCGTCTATTTTGTCCCAGCGTTCTCCGGCCTCTACGCTCCATACTGGAAGACCTCCGCGCGCGGCGTAATCACCGGCCTCACCCGCCACAGCAATAAAGCGCACATCGCCCGCGCCGCGCTGGAAGCCACTGCGTTTCAGACTCGTGAAGTGGTCGAAGCCATGGAAAAAGATTCCGGGATACCGATCGCCGTCCTGCGCACCGACGGCGGCATGGTCGAAAATAACCTTCTGATGCAATTCCAGGCGGACATCTTGAACATTCCGGCAGTGCGACCGGCAGTGAAGGAAACGACAGCGCTAGGGGCGGCCTACGCGGCGGGCCTCGCCACCGGCTTCTACAGCGACATTAGAGACCTCCGCGCCAATTGGGAAGTTGACCGCACCTGGAATCCCCAAATGGATCAAAACGCCCGCGAATCGCTCTTCAAATCCTGGAAAAAAGCCGTAAGTCGCAGCTTCGATTGGGTGGAATAGCGAGGAGGCTGAGCGCAACGCAGCGCTGATCGAAAACACAGTCAAGCGGCCAAGCCAAAAAGCCAAATTCTCTAAATGTACCCCGCCGAACAAGTCGGGCACGTCGAATGAGCGAATTTCGAATCGAGTGAACGCTTCAAAATGCCCACCCATTGGCTGATGAAATTTAGAGCGTGACGACCCGGCGGGTGCCGCATCAAAAACACTCCACAGTCGCCTTGAAACTCCGCCCGCTTGGAGTTCTTGCATCGCTAAACGGCACACACCGGTCCTCGATCGCGGGCGACGTGGGACCGCAAAACCACGCACTAAGGAGCCTCGCACCCGGCGCGCGGTTGCCTAACTCGCTTTGGAAAATACGCTTCTAGCTTACTTGCGGTGTTCCGCGACTTCTGCGGCGGCCTTCAGTTCCCGATCTGCATCCGCAAGCAGCTGCTGGGCTTTTTCCGCGTGCCCTCCCAGTTGATCTTTGTTCTCACGTTCCGCTTCCGCAATACTTTGGTAGGCCTCGACAATGTGATGTTGAGCCGCCGCAAGATTTCCAAACCTGTGGGGATCAATAGTCTCACTGGGCGCCTGGGCAACCGCCATGCCTGCACACGCCAGCGCTGAAGCCAACGCACTGCTCAACACTATGTTTTTCGTCTTCATGATTATTGCTCCTCAGTGGGAATTAGTGAGCCTTGCGAACTTCCAGAGGCCGGCTCGTTTCGCCACACGATCACAGTTTCTTTGACGAAAGAATTACAAGAAGCATGGGGAACAGCGCCGTCGTAGGTAATTTAGCGCGGCACTAGCGATGAAATTCGGTGACGGGATTTTTGTTCCCCGCTCACCGAATTTTGCAACTTATTCCAAACTCGGAAATCTTAGCGGGTGAGCCTGTAAGCCGGATTCTCCGGACGAACCTCGCATCTCGCGGCCCTTCCGTAAGTTGCTTGAATAGAAGTAGTGTTAACACGCGTTGTACGTCAACTATGGCAATTGTGACAACCCCGAAATAATTTTGGTCACAGTTTGGGCACAGTTTTCTGGGGTGCACCCCTCTGTTGAGACAGTTTCAAATTGGCACACTTGCTGTTTTAATGTTTGATGGAGCCGCCGTCGCGGGCCTTGTGGGAACTGTGGAAAGCGTTTTGTGCTTTCCAAGCCCTGTGGGAATCCGCGTTCTGAGCGGATTTCCATCAGCGGCGTCAGTTTCCACAAGGCGTCCATTTCTTTCTTTTTTGCTCCTTTTTTCTTTCTTTCTGCCTATCCCCGGTTTTCCACAGAAAAACTTCGCGCCGGGAGCGCCTGAGAGCGACGATTCCCAACCCGGTCGACCTACAGCATCCCCCTGTTGGCTCCCTCCTCATGCTTGAAAAAACTCATGGTGGCTCCGGCAGAATTCACTCCTGTATTCGCCTCTCGCTCGAACTCTTCCGGCGGCCGATAGCCCAGCGCCGAATGTAAACGGCACCGATTGTAGTACTGCTCGATGAATGCCTCGATGTTACCAAGCAAGTGGTCTAAGTCGCGGTAGTCGTTCGCATAAATCTCCTCCCGTTTGAGCGTTTTCATAAAGCTTTCGCAACTGGCGTTGTCATAGGGGTTCGCCGGCCGACTCATGCTCGGGATTATCTGCTGCTTTCGCAAGATCTTCACGTAGTCTCCGGAAGCGTACTGCACGCCACGGTCGGAATGATGCACCAGACCTGGTGGTGGCTGTCGTTGGGCGATGGCCCCTTCCAGAGCCGCAATCGGCAACCGACTCGCCAGGGTCCGGTCCAACGCCCAGCCCACTACTTTCCGCGAAAACGCGTCGAGAATGACGGCCAGGTAGACAAATTCCTTCCTCAAACGGATATAGGTGATGTCCGCTATCCAGAGCTGATTCATCCCCGTCAGTTTCATACGACTGGCGAGGTTCAGATAGACCTCGAACTCATGATCGGAATCCGTGGTCACCACGAACGCCCGCGGCTGCACAGCCAGCAGGTTGTCTTCGCGTATCATCCGCAACACACGCTTGTGATTCACTAGCATCCCGCGCCGCCGCAACTCGGCACTGATCCGCCGATACCCGTAGCGGCGTCGATGCTCGACAGCGATCTGCTGAATCACGCTCCGCACCTCCATGTCTTCCTCGACTGGTGCTCGCTCCTGCAGAGAACGATAAAAACCGGCTCGGCTGACCCCGGCCAGCTGACACATTCGCTCGATGCTTAAGCTGCCTTGCAAAGGCATCACTTCTTGGATTTCGTCGTAGATGCCCTCTCGCCACGGATGCCGCTCTTCTGGCGTCGCGCCTCTACTTTTTGCAAGGCACCTTTGAAAAAATCCAGCTCCAGCGTCTTGTCCACCAGCACGCGCTTCAGCTGGTTGATTTCCTTGCGAAGCGCGGACTCCCGAGAGTTTCCGGGTGCCGACTCCTCACTGGGGTCGAAGGGATCAAATTGATCTCGCCACTTGTAGAGAAGCCGCCGATGCACACCAAGTTCCTGTGACAATTCCACAATGTTGTCGCAGTCCTTTAATCGCTCGACAGCCATCCGCCGGAATTCTTTCGGGTATTTTCCCACTCGTCTCTTTGCCACTTGCAGTTCCTTTCCCTGCAAGTGTGCCTTATCCGAGTGTCTCAAGCTAAGGGTTCAGTCCATTTCCATGGGGTGACTCTACGGACGAATCTACTGAAAACATGGGGCGCAGGCTGCATTCCCAAACGTGACGTGCACAGTTTGCGCCTAGCCTTTTCATCTTTTGACAGGCGGGACAGAGATAGCTCTAATCTTGGGACACGATCACCACGGCGGTGAACCACATCGGGAGACCAATCCCTGCGCACGCAACTACATTGCGAACGCTGTCCTCGGGAGCCAGAAGTGAAGCGAGCACGCACACAATCATAGCTGCTCCCATTATGTAATAACGAGGCGCACTCAATAGCCTCGCGAGAGGGAGAAAATGCAATCCGATCACGACTCCCAGAAACTGCGGTATGAGCGAGTAACGGCGGAAGTGCGCCAGTACGATCACCGCGCCGGCCCTCAACACCCATTCAGCAGCCGTGTCGATCCAAAACAGTGGGGCGATAGTCGCCCATTTTTCTCGGTCCGCGACGGAGTCCGGATACCGCCGATTCGTTTGAACGTGCGTCACCGCGCGTCCGCCGATTAAGACCGTCATCACGGTGATAAGCGCCAGCCAAGCGTTTCGTGCAGTCGGGGCGAACGTCGCGGCCCAAAACATCCATGCGCTGCCGGACACAGCGCAAATTAGCGCGCCTCGCGCGCGACCCTTCAATCTGGCCCCGCTTGACATTGGAGGCATGCGGATCGCGTTTGCTGCTGCGGGCATGCTTCCCCCGACTGCTGCTATACCGAGAACCTTCCGCCTTGAGTGTAGGCGGCGGAAGACGCGGGCCTCCAAAAGTCCTTGATTTTCTCAGTACATCCCGCCCATGCCGCCGCCATGGGCTGCTCCCACCGCAGCCGTTTCTTCGTCGTCCTTGATGTCGGCGATCAAAACCTCAGTGGTCAGCATCAGCGCTACAATCGACGCGGCGTTCTGCAGCGCGAGGCGAGTGACCTTGGCTGGATCAATTACGCCAGCTTTGATCATGTCGCCGAATTCGCCACGTCTCTGCGTTGAATCCGAAGTTCTCTTCCTTCGAATCCCGCACACGATCGACGATAACCGCCCCTTCATGCCCCGCGTTCTGAGCAATTTGGCGGGTAGGTTCCTCAAGAGCACGCTTGACAATGTTGACGCCAATGGCCTCATCTTCGTGCAAGTTTGAGTTTATCAAGCGCCGGGATGCAGCGAACCAGCGCCACACCGCCTCCGGGCACGATTCCTTCTTCGACAGCCGCCCGAGTGGCGTGCATGGCGTCCTCGACGCGAGCTTTCTTCTCCTTAAGCTCCGTCTCGGTTGCTGCGCCCACCTTGATGATTCCTACGCCGCCAACCAGCTTGGCCAGGCGTTCCTGGAGCTTTTCTTTGTCATAGTCGGAGGTGGCGTCTTCGATCTGTGCACGAAGCTGCCTAATACGAGCCTCGTATCTCTACGGCTTTGCCAGCGCCCGCAATAATCGTGGTGTTGTCCTTGTCGATTATTACCTTCTTAGCGTGACCGAGCTCTTCGAACTTCACGTTCTCGAGTTTGATGCCGAGATCTTCGCTGATGGCCTTTCCGCCAGTCAGAATCGCGATGTCTTCTAGCATTGCTTTGCGGCGGTCGCCGAAGCCGGGAGCCTTTACCGCAACGCACTGCAGAGTTCCCCGGAGCTTGTTCACGACGAGTGTCGCAAGAGCCTCGCCCTCGACGTCTTCCGAGATAATCAACAAGGGTTTGTTCATCTTGGTAGTCTGTTCAAGCAGCGGCAACAGCTCTCGCAGGGAGCTCACCTTCTTTTCGTGAATCAGGATATAGACGTCTTCGAGAACGCACTCCATGCGCTCGGGAGCCGTGACGAAGTAGGGGGAGAGATATCCGCGATCGAACTGCATTCCTTCGACCACTTCGAGCGTGGTCTCCATCGTCTTCGATTCTTCCACAGTGATGACGCCGTCTTTGCCGACCTTCTTCATGGCTTCGGCGATGATTTCGCCGATGTGCTTATCGTTGTTGGCGCTGATCGTCCCGACTTGGACGATCATGTCACCCTTCACGTCCTTGTGTAGTTTCTTGATTTCCTCGACGGCGACTTCAACTGCCTTCTCGATGCCGCGCTTCACCGCCATCGGGTTTGCGCCCGCCGCTAGAGTCCTTACACCTTCGCGAAAGATGGCCTGAGCCAACACTGTCGCCGTCGTGGTGCCATCGCCGGCAACGTCGGAAGTTTTCGAAGCAACTTCTTTCACCATTTGCGCGCCCATGTTTTCGAGCGGGTCTTGCAGCTCGATTTCCTTCGCGACGGTTACACCGTCCTTGGTAATGATCGGCGCACCAAACTTCTTCTCGATCACGGCGTTACGCCCTTTCGGTCCCAGCGTGATCTTGACGGCATCGGCCAGAATATTGACGCCTCGCAAAATAGCCTGACGTGAGCTCGCGCCCGTTACAATTTGTTTTGCCATTGGATTTCACCCTCCTGGGTGAATGCGCACTTCTGCCCGGCGCAAAAATCTCAACCGGGGAATTTACTTTTTACCGCCTGCCGCTTTTGCGACCATACTAAATTTCGCGAGGATTTCTTCTTCACGAAGGATCAGGTATTCCCGATCGTCGATGTTGATATCACTCCCGGTGTACTTGCCAAACAAAATCCGATCTCCGACCTTTACGTCAATCGGCACCCGCCGACCCTTCTCGATTTTCCCGGGTCCGACGGCCACCACTTCGCCCTCTTGCGGTTTTTCTTTGGCGGTGTCGGGAATGATGATGCCCGATTTCGCTACTTCTTTTGCTTCTAGTCTTGTCACCAATATTCGGTCGTGCAGTGGGGTCACGTTCGCAACCATTTCTTTAGCCTCCGTTGAATCATTTTGAAAGGTTCAAAGTCAGATCGTGTTGGACCGAGACTAGGGTCGAAAGGTTTTCATGTTTTTCAGCCGAGCTGTATCAAGGTCATCGGCTACCTTTTTCTGGCGGTCGATTTCCTTCTGAGGCGCCTGTTCCTCGTCCAGTTTCACGGATTCGGCGATGGCAGCCTCCGCCTCGGCATCCAGCCGTTTGGAAGACACCACCAGGCCGAAAGAATCCGAACTATTGGCACGAAAAAGGACCACCGAGCTCTGTGGGTCTTCCCAGCGGGCGACGATTTTCTCGGGCGACATGTACGGATCGTGAGTAGGAAGGTCGATCTCAGGATAAAGCCTCGTCCCAGTTCCGTACCGGGCGGAGACGGCTCCCACCATGTCGTCCTCGGTCATACCTTCGATGGCGTTCTGGTCGTAGGTAACTGCGATGCGGTACAGCTCCCCGTTGTAGAAGCTAAACGAAATCCGTGAAACCGGCTCCGCCGGCACCGCGGAATAAGAAGTTTCCACCGGCCAGTATTTCAACTCCTGGATCACTGCCGGGCTTTGGTGGATCAGGGTTGCCTCGTGCGGGTCCTGGCCGATCTGCTTTGAGATCGCGGCTAGGCTCGTTCCCAGCGCAAATTTCCGGTACCTGGAAAGATCCTGAGCGGAAGTCAGTTGAGTCATAAGCAAAACAAGCGCAAGAGAAATTGCCACTTTGCGAATCACTTTCATTTGAGTATCTCCTTCGAACGATTGCCGATTCAGGACGTTGCCACATCTGGCTGCGTGATGATTTCCTCCAGAGGCAGGACCTTGCCCTTAGCGCGCACTGCACTGGGGGTCGCGTCACCGGAAATCTTTGTTTGCCCCCACTTCTGAACGTCCTCGTCACGGAAAAGGAACATGCTTTTCTGGACGTGCCGAGGGTGGGCATAAACCTGGATGCAAGGTACTCCGAGGAAACGCTTCGAGACTATTTGCGTAATTTGCAGGGAATTGAATTTCTCCGGCCTCCGGTTCGCCAAGATTCGCTTGACTGCTCTGCGCACCGTTTTTTGCACGTCAAAACCGAAGATGCTTGTATGGATTTCACCGGCCAGGTAGAAGAAGGTCCATCTCGCATCGTGGATTTTGCGATCCAATTCGTACCCATCGAGATCCTTAACTAATCTCCAACCGGTCGCACAGGGCTCACTTTCGAACTGCAACACGTCCGGCAAGGGTGCCCCATCCTTGATCAGGACGGTACCCGTTTTGATTGTCTCTGGCATCTGTGTTTTCCTCGCGCCTAGACTGATCCATTGTTTCGAAGTAACTGGCGCCGGCAGTTAGATGTTTGCGTTAGATTTGATCTTTCATATCTGCCGCCCTTCATGCAAGTCTGCGCACAGCGGTTTACGTTGCAGCGGCATTGGCCTGTCTAAGCGGCTTTTACAAGAACCGCAGGAATGGCTCCGCGAACAGTTCTTCCAGCAGGAACTTACGCCGGATGTTCCATCAAAAAACCCGGCTACCCACCAAGTGTGGTCTCCCGACCGTTCCGAAGAACCTTGTTGCATCGCGCAGGGTTGCACGGGGGAAGGCTGAGCTCGCGGGCGATATCCGTGTTCTTGATGGCCAGTGCCTCCTCGAGGTCTTGCCCGTGACCCACTCGGCGGGGAGCGAAGAGCAGGCAGTCGCCGAGCCACATCCGAACTCCGCTTCCTCGACAACTTGCGTCTCGGATTTGACATTCATCTGCAGCTCCATCACGTGACCGCAGTCGGACGCGCCCGCCAGGCCGGTGCTCACATTCAGGTTATCCTTCGACAGATCGCCGGCGTTGTGCGGGTGATTGGAACGATCAATTCCTTTGTCCGACTGAGCAGTGTTGGTTTCGCACGCGCACTGGCTTTGTTTTCCAGACGCATTCCGCGATTCTCGAATGATTTCACCAGCCATGTAGAAAGCCGTCCAAGGCTCGCTTTCGAATCGCGACGATTCCGGCATAAGCGCGTTTTCCTCGATCGGACCAGTTCCAGGGTGGATTGCGTCTGCCATTATCGTCTCCGCTGCATTTTTAGTGACGCCCAGGACCGCCGCGCTCACAACCTAGAGTGACTCGCTTGTTGACGGCGTAGTGAGTCTCGATTCTGGGATTGATAAAGACTGAAGCCAGAATCACCATGATGGCACCCGCACAAACCACAAAATGCAGCAGTATTTGATAATTTGCGGAGGGGCGCCATGTCACCGCCAGGAGCAACGCCGTAATGAGAACCCACTGCCTGATTTTCCTGACCATCGGCGACCTCACTTCTCCATCGAGCTCCCTCTATGCGAACCCACTGCTTGATTTTCCCAATCATTGGTAGCCTCGTCTCTCTGCCGAACTCCCTCTCCTCCACACGAGTGGGGGATCGACCGACCCGGCCCCCTGAACGAAGGATCGGCCCCTTCGCGGCTGCCAGGGAAGCCGGGCCGTCAGGCCATGGGACTGTTGTGTCGCTCAGGCCACCCGCGATGGAGGATGTTTACTCGTGTGCAGGGACTTCAATTCACTATGCTACGATCGGTTGGGCGGCTTTTCGGTGTTCCGGCAACAGGTTCGTTGCTCAGCTCCTTTTCGGCTCTTACCCAGTCCTCGACATCCTTTCCGTGTTCGCCGCCGCGTTGAACATATAGATCATGTGCCAGGCGAGCGATCTCTTCTCCCGATGGTTCTCTGCCTCCAAACATGGCAACCTCCTGGACTGTCTTACTCAAGTAGGTACTGAAATCTCGTTCGTTTTCTATTCCCGTTTGCCGGAGAAGTGCGGGGCGGACCTGCCCGCGCCCACCCGGCGAAGAGGATCGCCGGACCTAGGCCGCTACGGCGGCGGCAATCTTGTGGAAAGTCGAGTTGGAAACCTCGTAGGTTTCAACCTGAGGGGTTCCCTCAACGACTTTCGCCAGGAGCTTCGCCACTTCCGGATACGCTCCACGGTTGTAGGCTTCGGCGTTCTCTTTGTTTTCCCACAAACTGATTGCAAACGCTTTCGTTTCCCCCGGTTCGATAAACGTGATTTCATCCTTGAACCCGGTCTGTTTTCGAAGCAGGGGAAGAATGTCCTTTTCGACTCTCTGGGTGAATTCACCAGCGCTACTGAGTTTCAAATGCATGGAAACTCTGCGTGCAAACATGCCAACCTCCTTGGTTGTCATGGCCAAGGCCCCGATTCCAGATAACCCCATTCAGTTTAGATTACCTCATCACTCCCTCAGTCACTTAACCACCGTAGGTCAATTAACTTGACGTGTCAAGCATAATCTGCGATCCTTCCTAAGGATTAATCCAATCTGGTTAATCGTGCGGAGGCAGCCTGTGGACGTTTGTTTAGTGATCAAACAGCGACTGGAAGAATTGGGGTTTGAGCAGAGAGATCTGGCGGCTGCCGCCGAAGTTACGGAGTCTTACATCTCCCAGCTGCTCACTCGGAAGAAACTACCCCCCGCGCCTGGCCGAACAGATATTTACGACAAAATGGGAAAGTTCTTAAAACTCCCGGGCGCGGAGCTTTCGAAACTAGCTGACCACCAGCGCAAGGAGGAATTGAAGAGAACCTTGGGGGACGCACCGCCGCCCTTATTTAAGGAAGTTCGCGAGTTAGTTCTCCGCAAGTGCGCTCGCGACAAAGAAAAAGAATTTCGCGTCATGTTTGAGAAGCATCCCTTCGGTGAAGTCGAACGCCTAGTCACACAAAAGCTCTTAGACGTTGCCAAGAGAGTCGCCAAAGAAGAATTGGACACTGCAAACTGGGTCCACCAAGTGGCCCGGCTTACGGGCCGAAGCTATGAAGAAATGCGAGTTAGCATCCTCGAGTTCCTAGACACGGATGCCGCAAACTTATCGGTTGAGAACTGCGTCACCTTCCTGGATCCGCTGGTCGAATCCTGGGATATCGACCTTGCGACCTTTGGTATAGAAATTGTGCTAAACGCGAGACTAGCCCCAGGGGACCCAAAGAAATTTGAGTTTGTCGAAAGGGTGCCTGTCCAACCTGAGGAAGAGGGTGGGCTGAGAGAATTCTTTGGTGACCCTTCCCTGAGCCATGATGCGACGGACGAAGAAATTGAGTTTCTAAAGAAGCTGAGGATCAAAGGAAAACGGCCCACTGCGCTCTATTATTACCGGGAATTGCAAAACCTCAGAGACCCGCTCAATTTTCGAGCGCTCCTGACCCAAACTCCGCGAGCAAGAATACAGGGCCGGTCCCAGCCGGAAGCGTCAGTTCTCCCGACGCAGAAGTACCAGACTAGTGACGCTAATAGGAAACCGCAGTTTGACAACACGAACAGGCCAACGCAGCGCTTTGCGGGGAACAGGGCCAGTCGGGGCAAAAAACAAAAGGCAAAGTCGTAGGATTTTTAATGACTTTAACATCACGAGATTGCGTCAAGCAAACTCTGCGCTTGGCCTCGAACGGACCGGCGGGCAGAAAGCTCCCCTTGCGTATACTGTTTGTTCAAAGTGATGCCGCGGGTGTAGAGCTTTGCGTCCACGCGCTCAGTCGGGCGCATTTCAAGGTCAGCGCAGACGTAGTTCTGACTCCGGACTAGTTTGCTGGAAGCGTGAAGGCAAAATATTACGACATGGTGCTGGCTGAATATCCAGCCCCGAACTGGCAAGGACCGTCGGTGCTGGAAATCCTGCGTGTCAGCGATAGGCAGATTCCCTGCATCTTCCTGATCGACACAATAGTATTGGAAACCGAGGCGGAACTTATTACAGCAGGTGCTGCCGATTGCGTGGGAATAGATCACATTGGGCACCTTCCTGTAGCCATTCGTCGAGCGCTCAACGACAACAGGCTGCGCGAAGAGCGCGATCTAACGGAAAAAAGACTGCGCCACTCAGAAGCACGCTACCGGGCTCTTGTCGGTAACCTCATCTATGGAATGTGTCGCTGCAGCATCAAAGGCAAGTTCTTGGATGTCAATCCCGCGTTGGTGGCCATGCTTGGTTATCCGTCACGCGAGGAACTCTTAGCAGTGAACCTTGCAGCTGACATCCTTTGTAATCCCTCCAAACGAGCACAATTACTGGAGCACTCCCTCGAGCAGGATGGTGCAGACCCCCTGGAAATTGAATGGAAGCAGAAGAATGGCACGACCCTCAAAGTTCGGCTCAGCGGACGCAAGGTCAGCAATCAGGGCGAGATAGACAGTTACGAGATCATCGTCGAGAACGTCACTCAACAGCGCAAGCTCGAGGATCATTTGCGTCAACGGGCAGCCAAGGATTCTCTGACCGGACTGGCTAACTACCGCCATCTCGTGGAAACCGTTGACACCGAGATCAAGCGTTCCGAGCGGACAGCGCGTGAGTTCGCGCTCTTGTTCCTCGACCTGGATGGGTTGAAACGGATCAATGATCGTTTCGGCCACCTAGTTGGCAGTCAGGCGCTTTGGCGTCTGGCCGACGTTCTGTGCATTTGTAGCCGGAACGTGGATACTCCGGCCCGTTTCGGCGGGGATGAGTTTGCACTTGTGCTTCCCGAGACAGGGCAGATCCAGGCTAATTTGGTAGCGCAGCGCATTTGCCAGAGCCTTGCGAATGATGGCAGGGAGCCAAAGCTGTCGGTCAGCGTCGGCGTTGGTATTTATCCTAAAGATGGCCAAAAGCTAGATTCCCTCTTGGGCGCGGCAGACGCGGCATTGTACTCGATGAAAGCTAAAACATGCAGCCCGGAGGCAAGCACCCGAACAACGATTACAGAGGGGATTTTCTGAATTTTGGCTCGGGGATTCCCGTAGGATGTCGTTGAGCGCGTTTCAGGCGCTGCGTAACTGAAGACTTCGAGCGACTTGCCACGGACGACAGCGCTGAGCCCAAAGCTTTGTGGTAGGCTCTGAATCTCGCGAGCCGCCAATGTGATCTCGCGCAAAGCAGGCTACGGATAACGGGAGGAGAATATGTCAGCTAGAACAAAACTCACCACTCCGAAGAAAGGCGAGCACGTAACAAGCACTCAGCAGGAAGGCGTTTTTGAAGTGGTTTTTGTCAACGCACTCATGCAGACCGCAAATGTTAGGTTGATTGATGGAAGCGGGCACGTTATGCCAAATGTGCCGTGGACCTCGTTGAAAGCTCTGGGCAGCTAGGGAGCCGTTTATGTCGCGATTAGTCTGACCCTCTTTACCGTCACTGATCTGCTCCTTCGAGGTCGATTCCGGTGCCGCCTGAAGCATGAGCCCCTCGCCAATGCGAGAGGCCCGCGTTCAATGACTATAGGGCTGAAACATTCGACGCCTGTAAGCCCTTGGGACCTTTTGTGACCTCAAATTCAACCGCCTGTCCTTCGTTCAGAGACTTGTATCCGTCTCCTTGAATGGCCGAGAAATGAACGAAAACGTCCTCGCCGGACTGGCGCTGGATGAATCCAAATCCTTTGGCGGCATTGAACCACTTTACTGTTCCTTGTTCTCTCATTGATTTTCTTCCTTCGTTGTTTTTAAGCTATTTGTGCTTCTCGACCGCCTCCAGGAGATTAAAGCTGCAAGTTTGAACCTGCCCCTCTGATCGAATCCAAAGGTTCACAAGAGCGACAAACGCGGGCCGATTGTAACATGGCTACTCCAATGTGATTCACCATCACTACGATAGATCAGATGGGAGTTGGCTGAAGTGAGAATCTAGCGCGCGCCTACTGACGAACTTTGAGACGCGTGTTTGCAACAGGCGCTATCACAGGCACTTCTATTGTCTACCGCCGGAGGGTGCGGAACGTTCTGGCTTAAATGATTGCCACTCGCGGATTTGTTCGGACACCTCATTCTTCTCGCGCTCGTCCTGATTTGCGTTCTGGTTTATCGCGGTTATAACTGAAAGAAAAATAGATAGTAGCGGGTGAGCCTGTAAGCCGGATTCTGTTCGCCGTGCGCCAAGCCTTCCCGATTCGCATCGGAAATTCCCAACGCACAGCGCGACGATCATTCCTCTAGGTCCCGGATCGCTCCGGGACTCCAGCAGCCTACCCGAGGGTCGCAGCAGTCCGCTCCTTCGAGCTCGCTGCATACGGGCTGGGCCAGCCCTCCCCTCCTATTTGGCCTTGCTCCACGCGGGGTTTTCCGTGCCCCGGATGTTGCCATCCGGGCGGTGGGCTCTTACCCCACCTTTTCACCCTTGCCAAATGCGCTCGACCGAAACAGGCAGCCCCGTGGTTTCCCGCAGGCCTGCCGCCGTGGTACAAGCCTCACCGGCGGTTTAATTTTCTGTGGCACTTTCCGTAGACGCAACCTCACTGCCAGCTCGCGCCGGCGAACTCATCATGAAGCGCGTCCCCCTGGCGTTACCAGGCGCGTCGCCCTGTCGCTGCCGTCTCTTGCGACGTCGCAGCGATCGGAGTCCGGACTTTCCTCCCGTCCATCCCGCTCGCGCGGAACAAACCGGCGATCATCCAACTCACCCGCTGGGAACATTATACCTCGGAGGGCTCCGCTGGGGGCGCCGGTTGTACGTCCGATTCGTCGGCGTTATCGGCAGATTGCACCGGGAAGAAGCGCAGAAGCACAAAGCCAACAGCAATCCACAAAAGAAGCGACGGCCACCAAGGGGTACGGGGTGGCATCGCGCGACTGGTGAGCAGGCTATTGTAGGCCGCGTGCGCAAGGGCTGCAGGCAGAATTGATTCGGATGAGATCGTCAGCCATGCGAGAACGTAACTCAAGCAGACGGTGCCTATGGGTCGCTCGATAAGGTGCCTGACAATGCTGCCAGAGGTCATGAAGGAGTTGAAATCCCAGAAAAAGTGGAACGCTCCCCAAACAAACCCGACCAGAAAGATTCCCCGGGCAAGCCCGTACCGGCGAATGAACCGAGGCTGCAAGTAGCCCCTCCAAGCGATCTCTTCCACAAGCGCAGCCACGATATACCAGATGGATGCAACTTCCGGCAGTCCGAAATAATTGTCGAGCGAAGGCGGCGCGTATTTGCCCCATCCGTGGGCGCCCCAGAGTATTCGCGCATGGGCGTAGGTCATAAGGGGCCATACATTTGCAATTAATGCCGGGATTATAATCGCGACGGCCAGGTATTTTGCGCGGGGAATCCGAAACATCGTCGGAATCATTCTTCTTCCAGCTTTGCCGATCGCGAGAACAACGAAAACGAGCAGCGACAATGCGCATGAGACCTGACCAAGCCAACCAATTGCCTTCGGGCCTCGCCGTATGATAGAGGGGAATGCAATTATCCCAAGCGCGTCCACCGCATAGTCGGGAACCGCAGTAAGAAAAACCATCCCGATCATCATCCAGACGAAAAACATCGTGCTGCGTTGTTCGTCTTCCGCCGAATCTGCATGAGACAATGATGCGGCTGGCAGATGGAACGGAAGCGTGGCGCGGCCCCACATCAATAGAACAAAAAAGGTAGCCGTGAGGACGAAGCCGATGCTCGCGAATTGGAAACCGGTACCTAAGTTCACCGCCAGGAGACCGAAGAACATGTGGTGTCCAAACATGGGCGGGGCCGGGCAATTGATTTACAAAACTTGCAGGCTCCCCAACATCCCGAAACCAGAAAAACGCAACGATTAAATGTGCCAAGAGGCTCAGGGCGAGTGGAAGCAGAACTGAATCGAACAATCGCCGCTTGGGTCTCTTACATCCAACTAGACCGACGTAGTACCCCATCGCTCCGGCCGCAAGAATCGGCAATGACATTGCGTAGCTGTAGCCCGCCCAAAGCAATGGCCTGAAATAGGTCGAACCTGCCCATGGCCACCAGCGAAGATTGAACGAAATGAATAGAGAGGTCGCACCCAGCAACAGTAGCCCGCTGGAAGAATCCGACGGAAAAACCGTCCGAACGAGTGCGGCTAATCGTCTGCCAGTGCGCAAAGAGAACATTGACGCTGGGATTATGGTTCAGCTGGGCCGGTAGATGCTAGCCATGCGTCGGAAAGAACTTCGTTGTGGAGTCGAGGTGTGGCGCGGTAGTTTAGGTAGAGCCTATCGGTTGCCGACCCTTTCGTCTGTCGGTGCCTCACTAGCTCCGCCATGCTTCCGTTTCCACACCCCGCTCATCGAACCGGACGTGCGGATTTGCCGCATCCGGCTCTCGGAGAAGACTCACGCAATCGCCGTAGCCATTGCATGTGACGCCGTCCGCAACTTCGGAAAACAACTCGGGAGTTATCAGGCTTATCGCCAATCTCCCTTTCTATCGTCGCTTCTTGCGTCCGCCTTCAGTAGGGTCGAGGACTGGCGCCGGGCTCCGTAGATTCAGCCTATCTGTTGCTCCCCGTTCCCTCTGGGAGTGCCTCACTAGCCGAATCGTAAGCCGGTTTCCAGCCCCCGCCTCATCAAACCCAGCGTGCAGATTTCCCGCACTAGGCTTTCCTGTGTGCTTCGCGTCAAGGGTTATGTGGCTCATTCGAGCGGAGCGACTTTCAGCTGTGATCGCCATACACGACCCGGTAATCATTGAATAGTCCGAGAGTGTCGTAGATCCACTGCGTACTCCACCGCTTCCATCCGAATCCCTGGCGCCCTCGCGCACGTAGCAGATGCCGCCGCACCTTCTGTTCCACCCAGAGTTTGATGTAGGAAAAGGACCCGCTCGAGTTCCCTACGCGAAAGTAGTTTACCCAACCCCGCAGGATCGGATTGATGAGTCCAATCACTCTCCGCACGGGTTGGCTAACGGATCGCTGGAAGATTTCCTTCAGCTCCCGCAGGAGCGCCGTTCGCTTCTTCGGCTTGGGCACCAGATGAGGCCGCCACTTTCCCTTACGACTTCGAACGCGGCGATACTCAAACCCCAGAAAGCTGAAGCTTTCTCCCTTCGCTAGGTCTACTTTCCGGCTCTTCTCCTCGTTGATTTCAACTCTAAGTTGGCCCAATTCCTCTCGCAGTCGTTTCTCCACCGCCCCGATTAGCCAGTCCTGCCGCGGATGAGAGCTAATCAATACCACTAGGTCATCCGCAAACCGCGCGTATTGAACATTGGGGTATTGTCCCCGTCGCGTGGTCGCAATCGCCTTTTCCAGCATCCGGTCTACCTCGGTTAGGTAGAGGTTACTGAGCATTGGCGAAATTACCCCGCCTTGGGGCACTCCCTTCGCTCCGGTCGATTTCAGGATCATCTTCAGGAGTTTCATCACCGATGTATCTTGAACCCGCCGAGCCACTTTCTCGAGCAGCAGTGAGTGCTGCACATTATCGAAGTAGGCTCGGAGATCCAAATCGATGATTCGTGTTAACCCTTGGACAATCGCCTGATCAACTTTGCTTACCGCTTGATGGGCCGACCGCTTCGGTCGATAGCCGTACGACCCCGGTTGGAAATCAGCCTCGAAGATCGGTTCCAGGATGAGCTTGAGCGCCCCCTGAACCACGCGGTCGCGGATTGTGGGGATCGAGAGAACGCGGACTTTGGTGCCCCCGTCTTTCGGAATCTCCTTCTTCCGCACCGGCATGGGCTGATACGTGTTCTGCTCCAGTTCGTCTTGAATCTGTTTCAGAAAACCCTCCACTCCACTTTCCTCGATGTCATCGAAGGTGACGCCATCGATCCCAGGTGCGCCCTTGTTGCTCTTGGCCATCTGGTAGGCTTCCTGGAGCGTTTCCCTCTTGCAGACATGAACGTAGAGTCCCCAAAAGCGCCAAGTTGGTTCTGCCTTCGCCTTGACGTATATCCTCCTCCTCAGGTCTTGCAAACTGATGGGTGTCTTTGTCATCTCACCCTTGCCTCCCTTGTGGTTGGAGTTGTTGTTGCACATCAGCGGGGCCTCTTCGCTCCACGGGCATTACCCCGCTTCACCGCTACTGCTGGCCCCTCCGCCACCCTCTCGCCGTCTTCCGATTTCCTGGTGGTCCCAGTTATACGGTCTTCTGCTCCGTGGATTTCTCCATGGGACGAGGAGGGTTTCTCCAGTTGCTCCATGTGTCCTTGTCATCGTGCTGTCGCTATCGCCCCGCCAGAGCGTCTCGTCGCATCAGTCAGTTTTGCAACGATCCATGTTGCCTTCACCCCCTCAGTGCGGGTTCGGCCTCTGGAGTTTAGGGTTTCGAGGTCACCTGTGCGTTCACTTTCGTTACAGCCCAATGACTCGCTCACCATCCCGAAAGGATGATTTTGTCGGACCGACTTCACGCGTTTCGTTTCCTCCACACATGCGGCCCTAGCTACAAGAGTTCTGACTCTTCCCTTGATGGGTCTACCTCCCATTGAACACATCTGCCTTTACTGGACATACACTGAAGCCCCTTCCCTCTATCGGAGTTACCCGACTTCGTCGGTACTACGAGCTTCTCCGCCATCCCACACGGCCCGGCCTTTCTCTCGCGAGCTGCCAGTTGATCCATACTGCGATCACCGCTGGGACTTCCCGTGTTGCGCATGGCCCACTTTGCCTGCATGCCGTCGCTAATACCCCGGCAGGTCGGATGGAATTTGTTCGCTCGTACGATTCCATTCGCTTCGGCCTTCCCCGAAACCGGGGCGGGTCGGCTCCTGCGTTAGTCTTTTCGAGGCCTGCTCAGCGTTTACTCACGTTACGGCCTGCATGCTTGCCGAATCGCCTATGCGACCTTCTACACCGAAGGCTTCAGCAGCTTCGTTGCCTCCGCCGCTGCTTCGATTGCTACCGGGTGGAGCGAACCAGTTCCCGGGCGGGTTTAACTCCCGCTGTGGACCACCACCTTTTCACGGCCACCAGTTAAGAGGACCTATTTGCCTGCGAGAAGCTTATCGAACTGCGCCTCATTCAGAATTTCCACTCCCAGAGATTTCGCCTTCTCAAATTTTGATCCTGGATCAGCGCCGACAACCACGTAGTTTGTCTTTTTGCTCACGGAAGATCCCGCCTTCCCGCCGTGCGCCGCGACCAAAGCCTCCGCATCTTCGCGCGACCTACGCTCCAACGTTCCGGTAAACACAAACGTCATCCCCCCGAACCGCGTATCCTTCAGCTCGCGCTGCGCTTCCTTCATATTCACGCCCACGGCGCGCAATCGCTCGATCAATTTCCGGTTCGCCGACTCCGAAAAGAACTCGCGCACGCCTTCCGCAATCTTCGGCCCCACTTCCCCCACTTCGGTCAGTTCCTCCGCGCTCGCCTCCGCCAACCTATCCATCGAGCCAAAATGCTCTGACAACAATTGCGCCGTGCGCTCACCTACAAACGGAATACCCATGGCGTAAATCAATCGTGCCAAACTGTTTTTCTTGCTCGCCGCAATCTCATCCAGCAAATTCTGCGCCGATTTTTCGCCCATGCGATCCAGCGCGGCCACCTCTTCCAGGTCCAGCTTGTACAGGTCGGCGAAGTCCTTGATCATCTGTTTCTCGAGGAACTGGTCCACCACTTTCTCGCCTAGCCCGTCAATATTCATCGCGTGCCGCCCCGCAAAATGCAGAAACGATTCCCGCCGCCGCGCCGGACACGACACATTCACGCAACGATACGCCACCTCACCTTCCGCGCGATGCACACGCGTCCCGCACACCGGACACTTCTCCGGCATCTTGAATTCCTTCTCCTCGCTTCCGTGCTTCACCACTTTCAACACGTGCGGAATCACTTCGCCCGCACGCTCGACCAGCACCGTATCACCCGCGTGCACTCCCAGCCGCGCGATTTCATCCATGTTATGCAAAGTGGATTTCGTCACCGTCACGCCGCCAATCTGCACCGGCTCGAACACCGCAAAAGGAGTCAGCACACCCGTCCGCCCCACGCTCACTTCAATCGCCTTTAGCAAAGTCGTTTCCTGATGCGCCTGATACTTGTAAGCAATGGCCCAGCGCGGCGCCTTCGACGTGTACCGCAGCTCGTTCTGCAATCCGATTTCGTTCACCTTCACCACGATTCCGTCAATATCAAATCCCAGCTTCTCGCGCTTGGAATCCCAGCGATTGACGTACTTCTCCACCTCATCGATTCCCTTCAGCAATTCCCAATCATCGCTGACCTTGAATCGCAGGGCGCTCAGCGTCTCCAGCACTTCGGAATGCCGTTTCTTCGGCACACGCCCATCCACCAGCAGGTAATACGCGAAAAAACCCAAGTTGCGCGAACGAGTGATGTTCGAATCGAGCACTCGCACCGAACCCGCGGCCGCGTTGCGCGGATTGGCGTAGCGCTTCAATCCCAGAACGTCCTGTTGTTCGTTCATCGCGTCAAACGCCTTGCGGGTCATGATCGCCTCGCCGCGCACCTCAAACGAACTCGGAATGCCCGCCTTCTTCAAGTCCGATGCGCCGATGCCCAGCGGAATCGAACGAATCGTGCGCACATTCTGCGTAACGTCCTCGCCGGTCGTGCCATCGCCGCGCGTCACCGCGCGAACCAGCACGCCCTTCTCGTAAATCAAAGACATGCTCAAACCATCAAATTTGTGCTCCGTCACGTACTCGATTTTTTCCCGCCCCGTCAGTTCCCGCACGCGCCGGTCAAAATTCGCCAGATCCTCGAACGAAAATGCGTTGTCCAGGCTGATCATCGGCGTCTTGTGGCGCACCGCCTGGAATCCTTCGCGCGGCGCGGCGCCTACCCGTTGCGTCGGCGAATCCGGCGTCACCAGCTCCGGATGCTCGGTTTCGATTTTCTTCAGCTGGTTCATAAGCTTGTCGTATGCCGCGTCGGAGATTTCCGGATCGTCCAGCACGTGATACAAATATTCGTGATGCCGGAGTTTTTCCCGCAGCCGCTCGACTTCTTTCACCAGCGCAGCATTTTTGGCCATGGAAACCTCGGAGTAACGCAATCCATAATTTCGCCGGATATTATACAATGTGCGTTTGCTTCTACAGGATTCGCCGAACCGATGCCCCACGGAATTCAAGACGCGCTGTTGATCTATAACCCGACCAGCGGGACGCGGCGCCATCGCCGCTTCGCTGAAATCGAGCAAGCAGTCCGCATTCTGAAGGACCACGGAATCGCCGTGGAACTTGCGGCTACCACTGCCGGCGGCAGTGCGACGGGAATTGCACGCCAGGCCGTCAACCAGCGTCGCGGCATGGTCATCGCCTGTGGCGGCGATGGAACCATCAACGAAATTATCAATGGCCTAGCAGGAAGCCAGGTGCCGATGGCGCTGCTCCCGGCCGGCACGGCGAATATTCTTGCGAAAGAGCTGAGCATCCCCTGGGACATTCCGCACGCCTCCCGCCTGATTTCCGAAGGCGTGATCCGTCGCATCGCGCTCGGACTCGCGACCTCGACGAATGGCGCCCATTCCGCCGACCTGCCGCCCGAAGGCCGCTACTTCCTCAGCGTCGGTGGCGCGGGACCGGACGGCGCGATCGTCAATGCGGTGAATGGCGAACTGAAAAAACGCGCAGGCGTTCTGGCATATTGGGCCGAAGGCGCTCGCCAACTATTCAGCTACAATTTTCCCGAGATGCGCGTGCACTCCAATGGCCACGAACGTCGCGCCTCGATTCTCGTCGTCGGCCGCACCGTCAATTACGGCGGCCCATTCAAAATCACCACAGGCGCGAGCCTCTTCGAGGACTCCTTCGAATTTCTCACCAATGCAACGCGCAGCCGCCTGCGTTACCTGGCCTGCCTGCCCGCGCTCTGGCTCGGAAAACTCCGTAGCATGCAAGGAATCGAAGCCTGGAAGCACACCGAAGTGATCTGCGAATCCGCGAATGGCGCGAAAGTGTTTGCGCAGGTGGACGGCGAGCCGATCGGCAGCCTGCCGCTGAAATTCCGCATCGTACCGGACGCGCTCTCGCTGCTAACGCCCGCGACCCTGAAGTAAACCAGCTGCGCGGCAAATGTTAGACCGGAAGGCCGGACTTCAAGGTGCGCTGAAAAATTGAAGCGGATGTCATCCCGAGCGCAGCGAGGGATCTGCTTTGCATTGTCGTCGCAAAGCGCAATAACCACAAATTGAGAGGCACGCCACAGTGGAGCCAGTCACCCACGCGCTGACCTCACTGCTCCTCGCGCAAGCCGGACAGAAACACTTACCGCGTTTCGGCGGCGCGATGATCGTGGTCTCGGGCGTCGCAGCCGACCTCGATTACTTCAGCTATCTTGGCGGCGCCAGCGCTTTCCTACGGTTCCATCGCACGGTTCTGCATTCCCTACTCGGCTCCGTGATCCTCGCTGCTGCACTAGCGGCGGCATTTTGCTTCCTCGATCGCAATCGTCGAACAAAAGCTTCCGTCTCGGCGCTCCCCGCGCTGACATTTTTGCCCGCGTTCGCCGTCTGTGTCGTGGGCGCCGCCGCGCACGATCTGCTCGATCTCGCCAGCGGCATCGGCGTGCGCCTTTTCTGGCCATTCCGCGAAGGATGGATCGCCGGCGATCTGCTCACCGATCTCGATCTCTGGATCCTGATAATTCTCCTGCTGGGTATCGCGCTGCCCGAGCTTTTCCGCTTGGTAGGGGAAGAAATCGGAGAACGTAAGAAGAAAACTCGCGGCCAAGGCGCGGCGGTAATCGCGCTCCTCTCACTTCTGATTTACGTTGGTGCCCGCGCCGAGCTCCATAGCCGCGCGATGGACCTCCTCAATTCCCGCGAATACCACGGCCAGCCGCCACTCACTGTCGCAGCGTTTCCCACCGGCTACTCGCCATTCCGATGGCGCGCCGTGATATCCACCGACAACGCAATCGACGACGCAGAAATCTCGCTGGCTCCTGGCGCGCATTTCGACCCCGACCGCGCCGTCCCGCACTACAAGCCGCAAGATTCCGCCGCGCTCGACGCCGCGCAAAAAACCGCAACGGCCAAGCGCTTCCTCGCCTACGCCCGTTTCCCGCTAGCCAGCAGCGAGCCCTCCGATAACGGCTACAAAGTCAGGATCCGCGATATGCGCTTCGCGCCAAATGACGCAAGCCCGAACAACATCGTCGCCGTAGTGAACCTCGATCTCAATCAGAAAGTGATTGAGGAAACACTCTTCTACGCAAGTTCACTGAATCGCTGAGTTCCTGCGAGGTTTTGTAGCGGCGGGCTTCAGCCCGCCATCAATAGCCAACTACGATTTCGCGGAAGTCCCGTGAAACACAAAGTGGGTAACAACGTAGAACACCAGAACTACTGCGATGATCCCCAGTACGAACGCCGCGCCGTGTGATTTCAAGAAAGTCAGCGTCGCCTCTCCGTAGCGCACCGCCAGAAATCCTTCGATGCCGTACCGCAATCCCCTCCCCAACAAAATCGCCATGATAAACGTCCGCGCCGGCACCTGAAATACTCCCTCGGCCAAAACGAACGGCTTGAACGGAAACGGCGGCGGCAAAATCGCCGGCACAAACGCGCTCAGAAACCCGTTGGCGTCCACCCACTCCTTGATTCTCTCGGCCTTCCCGCGCGCATGCCGGTGAAAAAATGCTTCCCCGCCCTTCTTCGCCACCCAGTAAAGCAGGACGCACCCGCACAAGGATCCAAAAGCCGCCATCGCCGCGTAGTAAGGCATGTGCGACGGCTTATTCATGCAAAGCTGCATCACCACCGCATCCGGGAAAAACGGAAACGCCAAAAACGACGAATCGAAAAATGTCACGACAAATAATCCGCCGCCACCCATCGTAGCGACGAGCCCCTGCAGCCAAACAAAGAAATGATTGCGATTCATATTTCAAAAACGTCCCGGAAAAATCACACGATTGTAACAGAGTTCCAGAACGCGCTTTGGTGCGCGAAAAACTTGACGCATTCCGGATCCTGAGGTTAGATGTTGTGGAGTTCTAGAACAAAGCAAATACCGGACGCTAAATGTCGACGAACATCCCCACCATAAGGTGTGAAGGCCGGAGATGGAAAGTGTGGATTGTTGACGAAACTGACGTGACCATCACGGTTCGCGTTCGCCCGCTACGTGTAATGAGACCGGTTGAGTTCACTTTTCCTTTCAGGGACGACTTCAATTCTTTTGGAAGCCTTGCGAGCGAAGCAATTCATCGATATCTCGAAGCTCCGCGCCCGCGGTGAGCAGTCATCCTCGGGTCCGCCTAAATTCCCGCAATCACTGCGCACGATTACGCTCAGGAACCTTGTGACCGCACCTACCGTGCTGCGTTATTCGTGATCAACGTACAATGAAGCTCGGCTCCTTTAGTTCGTGGTGAACACAAAACTCTCGCGTCAAAATTGCGCTTCCGAATCGAAAATTGCTCAATCGCATCCCGTCAGTTAGAATTTGCACTTGAATAATTCCACCACATCATCCACTCTTCTCGACCAACTCAACGAGCGTCAGCGCGAAGCTGTGCTCGCAACGAAAGGTCCGCTACTCGTCCTGGCCGGCGCCGGCACGGGCAAGACGCGCGTCATCACCTATCGCGTCGCCCACCTCATCGAAATGGGCGTCCCGGGCGGCGCCATCCTGGCCGTCACCTTCACCAACAAAGCCGCCGCCGTGATGAAAGACCGCATCGGCGAACTCCTCCGCGTCACCGGACGCGACGCCTCCGACGTCTGGGTCTCTACGTTCCATTCTTTCTGCGCGCGCCTCATCCGCCGCGAAGCCCATCACCTCGGCCTGCCACGCGATTTCGCGATCTACGATGACGACGACCAAACCGCCGCCGTAAAGCGCGCTCTCGCCCAGCTCGATCTTTCCACCGACGATTACCCGCCCCGCGCCATGCGCGCCCAGATTAGCTACGCCAAAAATCACGGCCTCACTCCCGACGACATGGAAGCCAGCGCGGCGCAAGCCCGCGACGAGTCGCGCAAAGAAACTGCCGCCGTTTTCCGCGCCTACAACGAAATCCTGCGCAAAGCCAGCGCGCTCGATTTTGACGATCTTCTTCTCCGCGCCGTGGATCTGCTCCGCGATCATGCCGATGTCCGCGCCGCCTGGAATTCCCGCTTCCACTACATCATGGTGGACGAATTTCAGGATACGAACCGCTCGCAAGAAGAACTCGTCCGCCTGCTCGCCGGAACTCGCAAAAATGTCTGTGTCGTCGGCGATGAAGACCAGTCCATCTACGCGTGGCGCGGCGCCCGCGCCGGAAACCTGAAGCGCTTCACGCACGATTTTCCCGACGCGAAAATTATTCGCCTCGAAGAAAATTATCGCTCCACCCAAACGATCCTCGATGCTGCAGCCGCCGTCGTAAAAAATAATTCCGATCGCCTCGGCAAAACTCTGCAAGCCACGCTAGGCGCCGGAAGCCGCCTGCGTTTTTACGAAGCGCCTGACTCGTCAGCCGAAGCCGAATACATCAGCGCGCAGTTATCGGCCCTCGTGCGCAATGATCCGGACGCGCGCCTCGCCGTCCTCTATCGCACCGGCGCGCAATCCCGTTCCTTCGAAGAAGTACTCCGCCGCCTCGGCATCCGCTACCGGGTGGTCGGCGGCTTCAGCTTCTACGAACGCGCCGAAGTCCGCAACGCCCTGGCTTACGTCCGCCTGATTTTTCATCCCGAAGACGACGTCGCTCTGCTGCGCGTCCTTAACGTTCCGCCGCGCGGCATCGGCGCCGTCACCGTCGCTGCCCTCGAAACGCGTGCCAGGGAAACCTCGCAATCCCTCTGGGACGCAATCCGCAACGGCGAGTTCCTCACCGGAAAAAAATTCAGCGGCGCGCTGCGTTCCTTCTGCAAACTGATCGAAGACCTGCAAGCCGAGTGTAAAGACCTGCCGCCCGCGCAATTGATCGAACGCGTCCTGAGCAGCACCGGTTATCTCGATTGGGTCGAGCAGCAGGACAATCTCGAGCATTCCTCGCGCGCGGAAAACCTCCGCGAACTAGCCAACGCCATGGCCGAAGCCACCGAGCAGAGACAAACGCTCGAAGACATCCTCGACAGCGCCGCGCTCGCCAGCGATTCCGACGAATATGACGACACCATCCCCGTCTCGCTGATGACTCTCCACAGCGCCAAGGGCCTCGAATTCGACGCCGTCTTTCTCGCCGGCCTCGAAGAAGGCCTGCTGCCCCACGGCCGCGCGCTCGGCACCGCAGCGGAAGTCGAAGAAGAGCGCCGCCTCTTTTACGTCGGCATGACCCGCGCCAAACAGTCCCTGATGCTGTCGCGCGCGGTCTACCGCCGCAGCTACGGCGAAGAGCGCCTCCGCGCATCGCTTCCCTCGCGCTTCCTCGCCGAAATTCCCGGCGACCTGATCGAAGCCGCTCTCGGCTCGCAATCCGACCCCGGCGAAACGCGCCGCTACGAGCCTGATCCCGACTATTCCGACGGCTCTGCCTATCGCCAGAAGCGCCGCACTCCCTACGGCCAACCCGCCGCTCGCTCTCCCCGCGGCGCAACGAAAGATCCCCTGATCGGCAAACGCGTCCGCCACGCCAAGTACGGCGTCGGCACAATCATCGGTGTCGAGGGCGAAGGCGAAGAGCGCCGGCTGACCGTCAGCTTCCAGGACTACGGCGCGAAGAAACTCGTCGAGCGCTACGCGAACTTGCAGCTCGCATGAAATGGAATTTCCGATATTCCAGATCGCGCTCCGAGTTGCACAAGCCCGCTCTGCTGCACCCGGTGTGCTGTACTATGAAGCCAGTACTCGCTCGTCCATAAAGCATTCGCAACACCGTCACGATATGTTGCGCAGAAGCGCATCGCAAGGTACAGTTGCTCGCTTCGCTCGAGGAGGGTGACGATTGGGCGCACAGCTTTTCCGCAGAAAAAATATTGACCAACTCATCTCCGATTCGGAGGAGCCCGATAAGCGCCTCAAGAAATCCCTCGGCTGGCTGAGTCTCACCTCCCTCGGCATCGGCGCCGTGATCGGCTCCGGAATTTTCACCATCATAGGCACGGCCATCGCCGGACAAAAGCTCGAATTCAAATCCATCCTCAACGCTCCGCTGCTCGAATATCTGATCTATCACTCCGCATCATTCGGCCGTCCCGGCGCCGGCCCCGCGATTGCCTTGTCTTTTGTGCTGGTGGGAGTCGTCTGTGCGTTCGCCGCTCTCTGTTACGCCGAACTCGCCGCCATGATCCCCATCGCCGGCAGCGCCTACACCTACACGTACGCCACCATGGGCGAACTGATCGCCTGGATCATCGGCTGGGATTTAATCCTGGAATATGCCGTCTCCAACATGGCCGTCAGCGTCGGCTTCTCCGCGCACGTCGTCAATCTTCTCGATTGGTTCAATATCCATCCGAATTTGCGCTGGATCACGCCCGCTTATCTTCCCAGCGGTCTCTCGGACCTGCAGGGCAATACTCTTTACGGTCCCGGCTGGCACTTTGGCTTTAACTGGCCCGCGTTCATCATCGTCATGCTGCTCACCGTCATTCTCGTGCGCGGCATCCGCGAATCCGCCAACGCCAATAACGTCATGGTCGCCCTGAAGATTATGGCCATCATGGTTTTCGTGATTTTCACGGCGCACTTCGTGCATCCCGCCAACTGGCATCCCTTCGCGCCCAACGGCTGGCCCGGAATCCTCACCGGCGGCTCGATCATTTTTTTCACGTACATCGGCTTCGATTCTGTCTCGACCGCCGCCGAAGAATGCAAGGCTCCCTCGCGCGATTTGCCCATCGGCATCATCGCCACTCTAATCGTTTGCACGATCCTCTATATCGCTGTCGTCGTGGTGCTCACCGGCCTGGTGCGTTGGGAAACTCTGATGGACGACGCCGCGCCCGTCGTAAACACGCTGAAGCGCCTGCATTTCGGAAATATCCAACTAATCGTGCTGATCGGCGCCCTGCTCGGCATGATTTCTTCGCTCCTCGTCTTTCAATTGGGCCAGGCGCGTGTCTGGTTCGCCATGTCTCGCGACGGTTTGCTACCCGGCGTTTTCAGCCGCGTCCACAAACGCTTTCGCACTCCGGATTTCTCCACGATCGTCGCAGGATTTCTCGTCGGCATTCCTGCCGGGCTTCTCGACATCGGCACTCTCGCGGACCTCTCGAATATCGGCACGCTCTTCGCCTTCGCTCTCGTCGGCGCCGGAGTCTTGATCCTGCGCTTTCGCGAACCGGACCGCCCCCGCGCTTTTCGCGCTCCCGGTGGCCTCCTCGCTCCCATCGTCACCATCCTCACTTGCCTGCTACTAATGGCCGGCTTACCGATTACGAACTGGATTCGTTTCTTCGTCTGGCTGATCATCGGCTTGTGTTTTTATTATTCTTACGGCCGCAAACACAGCCAGCTCTCCGACGCCAATTTGCAAGCTGCGGCAGCAAAGAGGAAAATGCCGTAATGCGCCGCGGGCTTCAAGGCACGCTGGTCCTGGCCCTGGGAATTTCCGTCCTGGGTATTGCATCGGCTTTCGGTTGGGGTGAGACCGCCGACCGGCTTGTCACCAACAAAGCTGTGGACACGCTTCCGCCGGAAATGCAGCCTTTCTTTTACAATAACCGCCAATTTCTGGTTCAACATGTCACTGCCACCGACGAATCTGTTTCTCCAAGCGCAACCAACCACCGCGCGGATTTCATCCAGCTCGATCACTACGGCCCGTTCCCCTATTTGGCTTTGCCCCGCGAGTACAACGCCGCCATCGCCAAATATAACCGGCGCACTCTCGAACAGTACGGCCTGCTGCCCTGGCAAATCGGCCTCTACAGCAAAAAACTCACGGATGCCTTTCGCGACAAGGATTGGGGCCAGGTCCGCCTTTCCGCCGCCATCCTCGCCCACTACGTCAACGCCGCGCACGATCCTTTTAACACCACGCTGAACATGGACGGGAAATTATCCAGCCAGCCCGGCGTGAATGAACGGTTCTTCAGCGGCCTCGTGGACCGCTACCAGCTGTTCTTCTTCGTCAAGCCCAACGAAGCTAGCTTCATTCACGATCCCACCGACCACGCGTTCGAAGACTGCTTGACCGCGCACTCCTGGCTGGAAAACGTACTGCTCGCCGACCGCCGCGCGCACGAAGGCCTCACCGACTACAAGGAAGATTATTACGATCGCTTCTACGCTCTGGCCGGTGTGATTCTCGTTCGCCAGCTTTCGGACGCTTCCACCGACGTAGGCTCCTATTGGATGTCTGCGTGGATCAACGCCGGCCGGCCGCAATTGCCGTCGCAATAAAATGAGCCCAGAATCGGAGACAACCAGAACACCGACCGTAGTTGACGCGCTCCCTAAGGCCGAACTTCACCTGCATCTTGAAGGCTCCGTCCGGCCCGCCGTCGCCGTCGAGTTGGCCGCGCGGCACGGCGTCACTATCACACTCGACGAAGCCAATCGCCGCTACCAATACGCGAATTTCAACGGATTCCTCGAAACCTTCAAATGGGTAACGTCGTTCCTGCGCACCCCCGAAGATTACGCGCTCATCACCCGTCAGCTCTGCGAAGAATTGTTGCGCCAGAATGTCGTCTACGCCGAAGTGACTATCTCCGCGGGCGTCATGCTCCGCCGCATGCAAAATTTGGAAGCGAATATCACGGCCATCCGCGAAGTCGCGCAGTCCGTGCCTTTCAGCCGCCTGCGCACTGCGTTCATCTTGGATGCCACTCGCCAATTCGGTCCCGAGCCGGCGATGGAAGTTGCTCGCTGGGCGTCGAAGTTGCAGCCTCTGGGTGTCGTCGCGTTCGGCATGGGTGGCGACGAACTGGCTTACCCCACGATCAATTTTCGCGTCTCGTTCGACCTCGCGCGTCGCGAAGGCCTGCGCATCGTCTGCCACGCCGGGGAAGTTGGCGGCCCGTCATCCGTAACCGAAGCCTTGGAGTTGCTCGGCGCCGAAAGAATTGGACACGGCATCGCCGTGATGCGTGATCCTGCGCTTGCTGAATCGCTCGCCACTCGGCGCGTCGTTCTGGAAAATTGCCCGACCAGCAATTTGTGTACCGGCGCTCTCGCCCGCCAAGCCGAAAAACTCGATGCCGGACTGCAAGACCACCCTCTTCCCGCTTTCATCCGCCGCGGGCTCGTCGTCACCCTCTCCACCGACGATCCCGGAATGTTTCACACCGATTTGCTCACCGAATATTCCAAAGTCGCATCCCTCGGCCTCACCAATCAGGAACTTGTGCAACTCGCGGAGCAAAGTTTTCACGCCGCCTTCCTCACGCCCGACGACAAGCGCAAATTGCTCGTTGATTTTCGTGCGGCGGCAAAATCCGCGGGACTGGTATAATCGCAACGATGAAAGCACACGTTTGGGTCATGCCGAAACTCACGGTACTTGATCCCCAGGGTCAAACCATCCAGCGAGCCCTGTCCTCGCTGGGATTTTCCAAAGTCCAGGACGTCCGCCAGGGCAAATTCTTCGTTCTAGCGCTAGACGGTCTAAGCCGCGAAGACGCCAAAACCCAAGTCGAACGCATCGCAAAAGACGTCCTAACCAATCCCATTATCGAAGAATTCCGCTTCGAAATCGTTGAATAGCAAGCTTGCAGTCACGAGCGCTTTTGTGTCGGAGGTTTTCAGACCGCCACGTCCAGTTAGCGCAAAGCGTTCGGCGCACCGACTCACACCGCTACGAGCGTCGCGTCTGCACATCCTGCCCGACTCGATCGAATTGATTTTCTCCCAAACCGCGCCCACGATCAGCGTACCTGGAGGCAGTCGGCAGTATCCCCAAAAGCCCGCTTCTTAGCTCTTAGAGTCGTCGGCGTCGGAGCTCTCGCGTGGCTTTTGATCGATGGGGGCTTCGGTCGCGTGATGGCAATCGTCGGAATCGCAACCGGGATCCTCTGTGCGTTCTTCATCTGGCTCGCCAAAAAGATTGCAGGCCCGGATTCAGCAAAGTAACCAAGCCAGTATGGCCCCCGAGCGCGTTCACTGGTTGTGCTAACCTTGTCCTAGGCGCAGTTGTCCACCTCGAATCGTGGACAGCATCCAGGAGCAGATCCCGTGTGCGGCATTGTCGGATACATCGGTCCCAAGCGCGTCGTCCCGGTAATCCTCGACGGCCTCAAGCGCCTCGAATACCGCGGCTACGATTCCGCCGGCATCGCCGTCGTGCAACCTGACGGCAAACTGGAAATCCGCCGCGCTCCCGGCAAGCTGCAAAACCTCGAAGAATCCATCCGCATCACGCCGCTCGACGGAATCTACGGCATCGGCCACACCCGCTGGGCCACGCACGGCCGCCCCACGGAAGAAAACGCGCATCCCCACCGCGATTGCACCGGCGAAATCGTGGTCGTCCACAATGGCATCATCGAAAATTATCTCGAACTCAAGCATCAGCTCATCTCCGAAGGCCACAAATTCGTCACCGAGACAGACACCGAAATCATCGCGCATCTCATCGAAAAATATTCCAAAGACAAATCGCTGGAAGAAGCGGTCCTGAAAACAGTGACAGTAATGAGCGGCGCCTACGCTCTAGTCGCCCTCTCCACACGCGATCCGCAAAAAATCGTCGCCGCGCGCCTCGGCCCGCCGATCGTCGTCGGCCTCGGCGAAAACGAATTCTTCGTCGCCAGCGATATCCCCGCGATTCTGCAGCACACACGCAGCGTCTTTTTTCTAGGCGATGGCGAAGTCGCGGTCCTTTCGCCGCAAGGCGTCCGCCTCATGGATTTTCAAAGCCATCCCATCAATCGCCCGGCCCAGCACGTCGCCTGGGACCCCATCATGGCCGAAAAAGGCGGCTTCAAGCACTTCATGCAGAAGGAAATTTTCGAACAGCCGCGCGCCGTCCGTGACACGCTCCTCGGCCGAATCTCGCAGGAGACCGGCCAAGTCTTCCTCGACCAGATGGACATCAGCGAACAGGAATTTCAAAATTTCCAATCCGTGAAAATCATTGCCTGCGGCACCAGTTGGCACGCCGCCCTGGCCGGAAAGTTCATGATCGAGCGCTTGGCCCACATTCCCGTCGAAGTGGACTACGGCAGCGAATTCCGCTATCGCGATCCCATCGTCCGCAAGGAAAATCTGGTGATCGCCATCAGCCAGTCCGGCGAAACCGCGGATACTCTCGCAGCGCTCCGCGAAGCGAAGCTCAAAGGCGCTAAAGTTCTCGGCATCTGCAACGTCGTTGGCGCCATGCTCACGCGCGAAGCAAACGGCACGATCTACACGCACGCCGGCCCCGAAATCGGCGTCGCCTCTACCAAAGCCTTCACTGGCCAACTCACTGCATTGATGCTCACTGCGCTCTACCTCGCGCAAGTCCGCAACAAACTCACTCCCGCAGTCGCGACGAAATTAATGCAAGCGCTCACACGCATCCCGCACAAAATCGAAACGATTCTGCAACACGACGCGGAACTCGAAGAGCTCGGCCGCCTCCTCTTCCGCCACACTGATTTTCTCTACCTCGGACGCGGCATCCACTACCCCATCGCCCTCGAAGGCGCGCTGAAGCTGAAAGAAATCTCCTACATCCACGCCGAAGGCTACCCCGCCGGCGAAATGAAGCACGGCCCCAACGCCCTCATTGACGAAAACCTCCCGGTAGTCGTCATCGCCACGCGCGATGAATCTGATCCGAACTCCATGACCCGCTACGAAAAGACGCTCTCCAACATCCAGGAAGTAAAAGCCCGCGACGGAATCGTAGTAGCGGTCGTCACGGAAGGCGATCGCCAGGCGCGCGACGTCGCCGACCACATTGTAGAAGTCCCCGCCGCCCCTGAAATCCTCTCGCCCATCCTCGAAATCGTCCCCCTGCAGCTCCTCGCCTATCACATAGCCGTCCGCCGCGGCTGCGACGTAGACCAACCCCGCAACCTTGCCAAATCCGTCACCGTAGAATAAAGTTTTGCGGTGCTGCATCTTCCGCTAGAATGCCGCGCATGATACTAAACCAGTTGCGTAACAGGGCTCTCGCCGTTTTCGCCTTTCTGCTGCTTTCCGCGCTGAGTGCCAACGCGCAATCCTCCGCCACTTACAATCTCGCGGCAATTCACTTCACGGGTCTGCAGCGCTACACCGCCGAGCAAGGCATCGCCGCTTCCGGACTCCACATCGGCGCTTCAATCGCTCTTGGCGATCTACAGTCCGCCGCCCAACGCCTGTCGCAGTCTGGAGCTTTCGATTCGGTTTCTTTCCAATATTCGACCCGCGCCAACGATCTCACCGCGAAATTCGGCGTCACGGAAACGAAGGGCGTGCTGCCGTGTATTTTCGATAATTTCGTCTGGTTCTCAGACGCCGATCTCGATCGAGAGCTCCGCCGGCGCGTCCCCCTTTACACCGGCGAGTCCCCTGTACGGGGTGACACAGTCGATCAGATTCGTGGCGCGCTGCAGGATTTTCTCCGTGCAAACGGCATCTCCGGCGACGTCAGCGAGATTCCCTGCGGGCCGTTCGGAAAGCTAGTTGGTCTGCTGTTTCACGTGGATGGGATATCGCAGCCGATCAAGAGCATCGCCTTTTCGGGAGAGGCTGCCGTGTCGGACAAGCAGTTGCTCGTGGCATCAACCAGTCTCGCGAACCAGGAATTCTCGGTGACCAACGTCGCATCCTATGCTTCATCCGCACTTCTTCCCCTGTGTTACGAGCGGGGATATTTGCGCTCACAATTTGGCCGAGCCAAAGTTAGTCCGCTGGACCCGAATTCCAAAGGCCCCGCCACCGAAGTTTCCATCACTCTTCCCGTGGTCGAAGGCAATCAATATTCGTGGAATGGAGCGACATGGTCTGGCAATCGCGCGCTATCAACCGGCGAATTGATCAAAGCTTTGGGGATAAATCAGCAAGAGGTCGCCAATCAGTTGAAGATAGACGCAGGTTTCGCAAATGCGCGCAAAACCTACTTGTCTCAAGGCTACATCAACGTGCAAATCGATCCACAGCGAGCTCTGGACGATGCCGCCAAGCTAGCCAGCTACTCCGTCCAGATCAGTGAAGGCAGCCAGTTCCGCATGGGAAAGATCGTTTTCGAAGGCCTGCCGGAAGCGGCTGCGGCTGCCCTAGTCAAGAAATGGAAGCTGCAGCCTGGCGACGTGTACGATGCCACCTATCCGCTCGACTTCTTGAAGAACACCGCGCCGCAGGTTTTGGCGCAGCAGGACATCATGTATCACACCGTAGCGACCAAGGAGACGCCCGATCCCAGCGCGCTGCTGGTAAACGTTCGTATCCAATTCCGCTGATAGCGGTGCAAAACCGTCCCGCGTCCACATTCATCAAAATTCCGCTAGTCAGTTTCGCTTGTGCTTCGAGTGTTCTAGAATTACGGAATGAAGCATATCCATATTCCAACTCACACATTTACGCTCATGATGACTTTCCTTCTGTCTCTTTGCGTGCTCGCCGCGTCGCCAGCTCCGTGCCTCTTGGCCAATCCCCAGGATCCTCCAGCCGGAACCGCCCATCTCGATTCCGTCCTAATCACTGGGTCGCAGCGATTCACTTCCGCACAAATCGCTTCAGCAATCGGCTTGCACGTAGGACAGGAAGTGAACCGCGACGCGCTGCAAAACGCCGCTGATAAATTGGCCGAGCTCGGCCTCTTCCAGAACATTCAGTATCGCTTCTCGACAATCGCCACCGGCGTTAAAGTCACCTACGAAGTCGCCGACGCTCCCCTGCTTCCAGTCACCTTTGACAATTTTCCCTGGGTCACCGACGAAGAACTCGCCGCCGGTCTGAAAGCCTCCGGAATTCTGTTCGACGGCAGCGCCCCCGCCAAAGGCACAATTCTCGACGCCATGTCCGCGGCGCTCATCCGCACCCTCGACCAGCGCGGCGTCCACGTCCACGTAATCCATGAAGTCATCACCCAGCCGGTAGAAAATCAAACGGTCCAGCAATTTCGCGTGGACGATGCCGACCTCACCGTACAATCCATCGAATTCAACGACGCGCTCGCGAAGAATGATCGCGCCATCCAGGCAAGCCTTTCCGACCTCGTCGGTAAACCGTACTCCCGCAGCCGTATCGAGCTTTTCGAATTCGAACAAGTGCGCCCGATTTACCTCGAGCATTCGTACTTGCAAGTTCAATTCGGACCCACCGTAGCCCAATTCGCTTCGAAATCACCAGATTCGCTTTCCGGCCCGCTCGTAATCTCCGCGCCGATCATCGTTGGCCCGGCCTATCGGTGGGGCGGCGTCGAATGGAAGGGAAACTCTTCTATCGCGTCACCCAATCTCGATCAGCTCGTTGACCTGCAACCTGGCTCCCCCGCCGACGGCAATACGATCGAAGTTATCTGGCAACGCGTTCGCGCCGCCTATGGCCAAGCGGGCTTCCTCGATGCGTCCCTCGATCACGAACCGCAGTTCGACGAAAAGACGGGGCATGTCATCTATCGCGTTACCATCAACGAAGGTCCGCAATACCGCATGGGCAATCTCGTGCTCACCGGCCTCTCTCTCGAAGGGGAACGCCGCATCCGCGCGGGTTTCCCCATTGCTTCGGACGCGATCTTCGATAAGGACATGTACGAAAAATTCCTGGCTAGTGGGATCAAGCAAGCATTCGCCGGCCTGCCCGTCCATTACGAAAAGATCGGCCGCTTCCTCCAGGAAGACCAAGCCAACGCGAAGGTGGATGTGATGCTCGATTTTCAGTAGCCGCACTTCAGCTATACTGACAGCAGATGACTCACACGGCCCCAACATTACTCGCCACCGCCGCGGCTCCCGCAATAGACGCCGCCGGCGCGCGCGCGAAGCAAGAACATCTGTTCGCAGCTCTGCGCAAGCTTGACTCGCTCCTCGTGGCATTCTCCGGGGGCGCGGATTCCGCATATCTCGCCTGGGCCGCGCAACAAACTCTGCAAGAACGCGCGCTAGCCGTCACCGCGCTCTCCGCCAGCTTTTCGCGCCATGATCGCGAACAAGCCGAAATATTTATCGCCGCCACCGGCTTGCGCCACGAATTCATCGAAACCAATGAATTCGCGAATCCGCTCTACGTCGCCAACAACGCCGACCGCTGCTACCACTGCAAAGACGAGCTTTTCGACCAAATGGATTCGCTCGCCAGCGCCCGTCAGTTCCGTGCCGTGGCCTACGCCATCAACGCTGACGACACCCGCGATTTCCGCCCCGGCCATCGCGCCGCTCACGAACATCATGTCCTCGCCCCATTGCTCGATGCCGCGCTCCATAAATCCGAAATCCGCTTCCTCTCACAGCGCGCCGGATTGCTCACCTGGGATCGCCCCGCTTCTGCTTGTCTTTCTTCCCGCGTCCCCTACGGCACCGCCGTCACCCCCGAACTGCTCGATAAAATAGATCGCGCCGAAACAGTCCTGCGCACTCTAGGTTTCCGCCAGTTTCGCGTGCGCGCGCATGGCGAACTAGCGCGCATCGAACTCGCGCAGGACGAGCTCGCCCGCGGCCTCGAGCCGGAAACCGCGCGCCAAATCGCCGCAGGCGTCAAAGGCGCCGGCTTCTCCTTCGTCACAGTAGATTTGGAAGGCTACCGCCAAGGCTCCCTCAACTCCCTCCTGAAATTGAAGTGAGACCTCAGGCCGTTGCCTGTGTAGCGGCCGCTGTGTCCCGCGCCTTTCAGAACGCAGCGGGCAGCCTTGTTTTCTCCGCTTCACGTGCCTTCGGGAACTTCTGGTTGCGCATCTTCGTATATCTCTGATAGGAAGGAAGCCCAGCCGCGAGCACCAATCGCGCACAAAGATGCCAACCACCAAAATGACCAACTCCCAACACCGCGGATCGCACACGCGCACAGCGCTCAAAACATTTGCAGCGTCCGCAGCCCTCGCCAGCCTGCTCCTAGCCGGATGCAGCTCTCGCTCCACCACCGAAGGCACCTTCGACAAAACTTTCACGGTAGACGGTCCCATCCACCTCGAGCTCACCAGCGGCAGTGGCGACGCTCACGTCACCACCGGCCCTGCCGGTCAAGTCACCATCCACGGCGAGATCGAAGTGAAAGCGTGGTCTGAAGAAGGCGGCCAGCGCCTCGTCCACGAACTCGAATCCAATCCGCCCGTTTCGCAAGAGGGCAATCTAATCCGCGTCAGCGGCTCCGGCGAGCATTCTCACGAAGTCTCGATTGACTACTCGATCGTCGTTCCCGCCGAAGCGGAAGTTCGCGCCACCACCGGCTCGGGCGATCTGGAAGTGGACGGCGTCAAAGGCCCGGCAACCTTCACCTCCGGTTCCGGCGGCATCACCGCTTCGAATATCGGCGGCGACGTGCAAGCCGTCGCCGGCAGCGGCGCCATCGAGCTCAGCAATATCCAGGGTCAGGTGCAAGCCACCGCCGGCTCCGGCGACGTCACTCTCACTTCCGTGCACGGCGAAACTCGCCTGCACACCGGCTCCGGCGATCAGGAAATTAATAATCCCGGCGACACGCTCGAATGCAGCACTGGCAGCGGCGACGTAACCGTCAAAGGCGCCTCCGCCGACCTGCGCGTCCGCACTTCCTCCGGCGACGTCACAGTGGACGGCAATCCCAGCGCGACAAATTATTGGGACATTCACACCAGTTCCGGCGACGTAGTCCTGCAAGTTCCCGCCGACGCCAGCTTCCGCTTCTACGCGCGCTCCAGCTCCAGCGATATTGACGCGGACATCCCGATCGTAATGGAAGGCACAGCCGCCAAACACGAACTGCGAGCCCGCATAGGCGACGGCAAAGCCCGAGTAGAAGTCCAAACCTCCTCCGGCAGCATCTCTCTAAAATAAAAGTAATGTTCAGGCAGCAAGCGTTTCGCGCTATCGCCAAAAAATCCAAAATCGGGTCCCTAGGGGCACGGCATGCCGTGCTCCCGCGTCAGACAGCACGCACGCGATCGTTTGTAGGGCCGCTGCTTGTCGAAGACCCACTTCAGCAAGGCAGTGCCCCGTTTTGCAGTTGCGTTTGATTTTTGTAACGGCCACCTTCCGGCGGGCGCATTTGGTTTTGCGCTTGTAGGGGTGCTGCTCCGCCCGCTCACGTCAACTCGGCAGACCGCTCCCGCACGCCACACTCGCGTCTCCCACGCATTTTCGCGTTAGAATTAACCTCAGATGCCCTGCGCACCCACAATCAAAGGTAACGTCTAGATGCCATTCCCACCGTGTGCGCGTGGACGCAAAATCGGCCTGGGCCCGTTTCTCGCCGCGGTTTTACTTCTCGCATTCACCCCCGCCGCCCATCCGCAAAATTCTCAACCCGCTCCCAACCCACCCGGCCAGCCGACCGATAAAATCTCGAAAAAAGACGCCGATCCCGAAACCGAGCTGCAAAAAGCTATCGCCGATGCCGGCAACGACCGCGGCGCCCTGGTCCGCAATCTCAAAAATTACCTGAAGCGCTTCCCCGACGCCCCGCGCAAAGCCGCCGTCTATCGCGCGCTAGTCGAATCCTGCGAACAGGTCCAAGACAACGCCTGCGCGCTCGAATATTCCGAGGAGCTCATCGCCGTTCGCCCCGACGATTCCGAAATCATGATGCTCGCTGTGGGCCTCTTGCAGCAGCAAGGCGATGGAGCCAGCCTCACGCGCGCGTCCGGCTACGTCACGCGCGTCCTCGACCGCGTCGAAAAATCCCAGCCCACCGATAAATCACCGCGCATGTCCTTGGAAGACTGGCATGACAACCAGGACCAGCTCCGCGCCGCGCTCTACAACCTCCGCGGCCAGATCGAAAAATCCCAGCATGATTACGACGCCGCGGCCAAAGATCTGCACATGAGCTACGCAATCCACCCCAGCGCCATCGCCGCCGAACAGCTCGGCGAACTCGCCGAAATGCGCCGCGATTCCGCCACCGCCATTGACGAATACATGCTCGCGTTCGTCCTGCCCGAAAACGGTTCCACCGGAAAAGTGAATCGCCGCGACGTTCGCAAAAAACTGGGGAATGTCTGGCGTCAAGTGCATGGCAACGAAGACGGCCTCGGCCAAGCCGTTCTCGCCGCCTACGATCTTCAGGGAGCGGCTGCCGCCTCAACCAGCGCGCCGGCGTCGCGCAATAAGGGCGCGAAGGACACCTTCGGCTTCACGCTGCGCAAACTCGATGGCACAGCCGTCCCGCTGTCAACCGCCAAAGGAAAGGTTCTGGTCCTCAGTTTCTGGGCCACCTGGTGCGGGCCGTGCCAAGAACTCGAACCCGAATTTGTAGGCGTCGCGAAAAGCTACGCGGGAAACAACGACATCCTTTTCTACGCCGTCAACACGGACGAGGACCAATCTCTCGTCCCGCAATTCGTCGCCCATGAAAAGTGGGATGTTCCTACAGTCTACGCGGACGGCCTCGACGATTTCATGAAGGTGGATTCTCTGCCCACGGTAATGGTCTTCGATCGCGCCGGCAAAATCATCTATCGCATCAACGGCTTCCCGCCAGAAGGTTTCACCGAAAATCTCAACACCGCAATTCAGTCCGCCACCGCAGCCGTCGCCCAATCGAAATAGCCAGCCTTCGATACGCGGCCTTAGTCGCGCCGTCACCCGCACGAAATCAATTGGACGTTACCGCTAGGCGAAAAAGTGAAGAGGGAGTCATCCCGAGCGCAGCGAGGGATCTGCTTTTCGCTGTATCGCCAAGTCGTTCGTCATCGCTACGATCATCCGCTCGCCACTCCCGCTCTGGCCGCGTCTCGCGCGGCCAAAATCGTGCCCACATGAATCGCCACGGTATCCTCCACCCGTCGCGCATAACCTCCGGCGAGAGTGATCACCACCGGGCATCCATTCCGCCGCGCGTAGTCCATCACCAAAGCATCCCGCTGCGCCAGACCCTTTATCGTCAGCGTCAGCCCGCCCAACTGGTCCTCGCGATACGGATCCGCCCCGGCGACATAAAAAATAATCTGCGCGCCGAAGTCGTTCAGCGCCTGATGCAAATGTTTTTCGAGTATCGCCAGATAGTCTTCGTCCCCCACACCGTCCGGCAAATTGATATCAACGGTAGAGGCCGGCTTCGGATACGGATAGTTGTGTTCCTGGTGAATCGAAAGCGTGAACACATCTCCATCGCCGCTGAAAATCGCCGCCGTCCCATTGCCTTGATGCACGTCTGTATCCACCACCATCGCGCGCTGTATCACCTGGTCGTACCGCAGCCGCTGTATCGCCACCGCCACGTCATGAATCACGCAAAACCCTTCGCCATGATCTGGATACGCATGATGAAACCCTCCGCCGATATTCGCCGCGTATCCGTCCTGCATCGCGCGCTGCCCCGCCAGAATCGAACCCCCGGCGGCCAGCCAGCACGCGTTAATCAATTCCCCTGAATACGGCACCTCCATCTGCAGCACCTCCGCGTAAGAAAGGGTTCCGGTCTTCAGCTTCCGCACATACTCCTGCGAATGGACCCGCAATATATCCGCGTCGGTCGCCGGCTCCGGCGCGAGAAAATCTCCCGCGTCCGCGACCCCATCCCTCAGTAATTTATCCCGCACCATACGGTACTTCTGCGAAGGAAAGACGTGCGTTCCCAGATTCAAATCGTACTTGTCGTCGTAAATCAGCTTGAATGGCAACACGATAGCGCCAGCCTACCTCCATGCGTTTTCGAACGCAAACTCCTGCCTCAAAAGCCCCCGATAGGAGGCCGGTGCCCTAAAAATCCAAATGCTGCAATCTGTGGTAACCTTTTTGCGATGCGCCGCACGCAAGCCATCCTCGTGATCCTCGCGCTGCTAGCGACGCCGCTCGCATTGCTCGCGCGTGCCATCGGAATGGACTCGATGGCTTGCAACGGCATGTGCTGCCTGCCGCACGGACCACACCATGCAATGGCCGCCAATCCTCCGCAACGTTCCGCCCACGATGGCATGTCCTGCGAACACGGCGCTCTCGCTCACATCGTCGAATGCACCATGAAGCCCGGCCACCAGCGTATCGAATACGGTTTTGTGTCACCGTTAGCGCCTACCAGACCCTCCGCGCTAGCGTCCATCGAAACCCTGAATCTGCCACGCGTCGCGCGTTTCCAATCTCGCACCGAAACCCCATCAGCAGGCTTCGCCGCAAATCCTTTCCAGCCTCCCCGCAGCTAGTCCCGTCGAGCAGTTCCCCAAATTAAAAATCTACGACGGAGGCATTATGCGCAGGCTCGCTTTCTTTTTGGGTGCAGTTATCTTTCTCTCGAGTGGCTCGCTTCTCCAAGCCACTATCTTCGGAAAAATTCAAGGTATCGTGCACGATCCGCAACACCGCCCGGTGTCTGGAGCGACGGTTTTGTTGCAGGCCGTGACCTCCGATTGGTCTCAAACCTCAAAGTCCGACGATAACGGCGAGTTTATTTTCACCGCCGTTCCGGTCGGCGATTACAAAATCACGGTCACGCAAGCCAAGTTCCAGACTGTGGAGCAGACCCTCACCGTCACTTCCGGCTCCTCGCCGGTTCTGCACTTTCAACTGGCCATCGCCTCGGTGAACCAAACCACCGTCGTCGCTGGAGAAGCCCAGGTGGTCAACATGGACTCGGTCACGCCCACAACGCTCGTTGACCGCTTGGACATCGCTCAAACTCCGGGCGCCGACCGCACGAACGGCCTCGAGATGATTACCGATTACGTCCCGGGTGCATACGTCACCCACGACATGCTCCACATGCGCGGTGGACACCAAGTGGAGTGGCTTATTGACGGCGTCCCCATCCCCAACACTAACATCGCCACCAATCTCGGCCCGCAGATTGACCCCAAAGACATTGATTATCTCGAAGTGCAGCGCGGCAGCTATGACGCCAGCTATGGAGACCGCACCTACGGTATTTTCAACATCGTCCCGCGCACTGGCTTTGAGAGCAACAATGAGGGTGAACTCGTCACTACTTTCGGCAACTGGTTCCAGACCAACGATCAACTCAATTTCGCGGGACACACCCAGCGCTTCGCCTATTACGCCAGTATAAACGCCAACCGCAGCAACTATGGCCTGCAGGTCCCGATCGGCCAGGTCTTTCACGACGCGGAAAACGGTTACGGCGGGTTTGTATCCCTGATCTTTAACCCCAGCCCCGATAACCAATTTCGGATCGTCGGTTCGCTGCGCCAGGACTTTTACCAGATTCCGTATGATCCCGACCCCAACTCCTCCGGCAATCAGGCCTATCCGAGCTACGGCCTCCGTGACAGCGAACGTGAACCCGACGGCTACGTGACCCTTTCCTGGGTCCACACGTTTAATCCCAACCTGCTCCTCACTGTTTCGCCCTTTTATCATCACAACAAAGCCAGCTATAACGCTTCGCCGAACGATGTCCCGGTTATCAGCGATGTCGACCAGACTGCCAACTACGGAGGCTTGCAAACATCCGTCAACGCACACGTCTGGAAAAATGACATCTCGGTCGGCATGTACGGCTTCGCCCAACACCAGAGCGAATACTTCAATAACGTCTTCAACCCTTGCGGCCCCGGTTGCATCAACACTCCCGCTTCGACAGCCGCTATTACCGGTGGGCTTGAGGAATTCTTCGTCGACGATAAATTCAAGGTCACGTCGTGGCTCACCTTGATCGCCGGCTTCCGCCAATCTCACTTCACTGCAGACATCGTTGAGGACCACGTCTATCCCCGGTATGGTGTCGCTATCCGCGTGCCCCGTCTGAACTGGGTCTTTCACGGGTTCTGGGGCGACTTCTACCAGGCTCCGCCCTTGTTGACCGCAACCGGCCCTCTTCTCGACTTGGCGAATGGCCAGAACCTCACGTTTGGCCCTCTACACGGCGAGCGCGACCGCGAATATCAGTTGGGTGTCACGATTCCGTATCGCGGGTGGTCTCTCGACGCCGACACCTTCCAAACCTACGCGCGCAACTGGCTAGACCACAACAATATCGGCGAATCCAACATCTTCTGGCCGATTACCTGGGATAAAGCTTTGATTCAGGCTTGGGAACTCACCCTGCGGTCGCCCCGTATCTGGAACCGCGGCCAATTTCACCTCGCCTATTCAAATCAGATTGCGCAAGCAAGCGGACCCATTACCGGCGGCTTGATCTGCCCGACCCCAGTCAATCCGATTACATGCCCTCTCTACGTACCGCCCGGATACTCACCCGTGGACCACGATCAGCGAAACACTTTGAACGTCGGCTTCAACGCCTCTCTTCCGTGGCAGTCGTTCGCCTCCACCAACGTGTATTACGGCTCCGGCTTCACCAACGGCATGCCCGACGCACAATATCCCGGCAATTACCTGCCGCAGCACACCACTTTCGATATCTCTCTCGGCAAGACCTTCGCCGAAAAATACACAGTCTCATTCACCGCTCTCAACGTAGCCAACCGTCGTGTGCTGCTGGATAACAGCCTCACCTTCGGCGGCTTCCATTACAACGACCCGCGCGAAATGTACGTCCAGTTCCGCTGGAGGTTCCACTACTAATCCACGCGCCGTCTCGTAGCGCAGGCCTCCCGCCGGCTCCCTGCAGTTGACGTCGTAGGGGCACGGCATGTCGTAGATCCGCCGCGGAAGGGCCGTGCCCCTACCTTAGCCCGCGAGGTGGCACTGCATCCCCGCGCGTTTGCCCTGAATTTTCGTTTGGATTTTGCTACCGGTTTTCTCTGCGTAATCTGCGTCCCTGCGGTGAATTACTTTTCTACAGTGTGGCTCTAATTCTCACGTTCGAGGATAAAATCCGGCACAGCCAATAAAGCTCTCCGATACTCCGTATCCGGCAAAACTTCCAAACTAGCCTTAGCCCGCAGCACATATTCCTTAGCCATCGAGGCAGCCCGCTCCAAAGCCCCAGTCTCGCGCACCAAAGCAGTAATCTCCTCCGGCCGCACACTCCGGAAATCGCGCTCTTCTAAAACCTTCGCCACCATTCGCCGCCCGTCGCCATTCGCGCCCGCGTGCGCTCGGCCGTTTCCATCGCCATCCGCCGCGCGCCCCGCGGCCTGCGCCTGCAAAGCAAAAATCAAAGGCAGAGTAACCTTGCCTTCCTTCAAATCGCTCAACACAGGCTTTCCAAGCTTTTCCGGCGACGCGGTAAAATCCAACAAATCATCCACCAACTGGAACGCCAACCCGGCATTTCGCCCGTAATCCGCCAAGCCGTCTTCCACTTCCTTAGGCTGCTTCCCCAAAACCGCGCCCAATCGCGAACACCCGCTAAACAAACAAGCCGTCTTGCGATAAGCCAGCTCCGTAACCTCAGCCTCGTTCAAATCCATCTGCCCCAATCGCGTCAGTTGCAAAAGCTCGCCTTCCACCATGTTCTGCGTCAGGTCAATCAAAATATCCAAAACCGCAAAATTCCGCTCGCGCAAGGCCATCTCGAACGACTGCATGTACAGCCAGTCGCCCGCCAGCACGCTCATATGATTTCCCCAGCGTGCATTCGCGCTCGGACGCCCCCGCCGCGTATCCGCCCCGTCAATCACGTCATCGTGAATCAACGTCGCGCTGTGAATCATCTCCACTACCGCGCCTAACCGTATCGCGCTTTTCCCGCGATACCCCGAAGCTCCCGCCGCCAGCAAAAGCAGCGCTGGACGCAGCCGCTTCCCGCCGCCTTCCCTCAAATAACTCGAAATTTCACACACCGGCTCGATGGCCGCGCTATTCTGCGCGGCAATTTCCTGTTCGACGAGCGCCAGATCCTCGCGAACCAAGTCAAAAATTCCTTTTGCTAATTGGACAGCGAAAGCCATCCTCGAGGTTCACCTCGGCCGCAGCGCCGTGCCCCTAGGCGCTCAGCCCGAAAAAACGCCTGAAATTCGCCGCCGTCGCAGCGGCAACTTCTTCGCTGCCCAAGTTTCTCACACTCGCAAGCGTCTGCGCTACCTCCACCACGAACGCCGGCTCGTTGCGTTTTCCGCGCCGTTCCTGCGGCGGCAGAAAGGGCGAATCCGTTTCCGTCAGCAAGCTCTCGAGGGGCAATTCGCGCGTCACATCGCGCAAAAGCCTCATCTTCGGATACGTCACGTTCCCCGCGAACGACACCACAAATCCCATTTCGATTCCCTGCCGCGCTTCCCGCAGCGTGCCAGTGAAACAATGAAAAATCCCGCCCAGCCCCGCCGGCGCCCACTCCTTCTGCAGAATCGCCAGGCAGTCGTCCCAAGCGTCGCGGCAATGAATCACAATCGGCAATTTCGCCGCCCGCGCCAAAGCCAGTTGCCGGCGAAACACAGTCTGCTGGACTTCGGGCGGCGGATCCTCATAGTGATAATCCAAACCCATCTCGCCCCAGGCAATCACCTTGTGATGCGCCGCCAGTTCGCTCAACCGCGCATAATGTTCTTCCGTCGCGAGCCCGGCATGATGGGGATGGATCGCCACAGTCGCATAAATCCAATCGTATTCCTCAGCCAAAGGAATCGCCGCATCCAACCGGTCCGGCCCCGACCCGCCGCTGCCAATCGCCAAGACCGCCTGCACGCCCGAGGCCCGCGCGCGCTCCAGCATCGCCGCGCGGTCCAAGTCGAAATCCTCAGACTCCAGATGCGCATGTGAATCAATAATTTTCAAGTTCAATCCTGTTCTTGCCGTGCAGATTCAGACTCAAGAAGATCAGCCGCCTGAAGTTCAAATCGTGTTAGCTCCGGAATAAACTTGCTCCACCTTAAGCTAATTGAGGGCGCGCCTGGTGGTAGAAGAATCTTTGTGGGTCGCGGCTTTAGCCGCTGAAGTTCCCTCTTGCCTTTCTCACAGCGATTCATAACCGCCGAAGCAACGGTTTTTAGGGGGTCGGAGCTTCAGCTCCGACATTAACCTCACCCTAACCGAGGGGCTTTAGCCCCTGAGGAAAAAGCTCTTGATTTTATCCGCCGCCCTAGCCGCAACTAATAATCCGTCAACCCCCGCACAGCCCGCACAATATCTTCCGTCTGCGGCAAAATCGCATCCTCCAACTTCGGCTGATAAGCCACAAAAGTGTCCGTCGCCGCCACCCGCCGGACCGGCGCATCCAACTGATCGAACAATTCGTCCGCAATCCGCGCCGCAACCTCCGCGCCGTAACCCCAAGACCGTGTATCCTCGTAAGCCACCAACACGCGATTGGTCTTTCCCACCGTCGCCGCGATCGCATCCCAGTCGTAAGGACTCAACGACCGCAAATCCAGAACCTCCGCCGAAATCCCGTCGCGCGAAAGCTCCGCAGCCGCCACCTCCGCCCGATGCACTACGGCGCCGTACGTGATGATGCTCACGTCGCTGCCCTCGCGCACCATGCGCGCCTTGCCAAACGGCACCGTGAAATCCGCTCCCGGATATTCCGATCGGTTATACGGCTGCCGGTAAAGATGTTTATGCTCGAGAAACAAAACCGGATCGTCCGAGCGAATCGCCGTACGCAGCATCCCGCACACGTCCATCGCCGTCGAAGGCATCACCACACGCAACCCCGGAACATGCGTGAACGTCACCTCGCCGCACTGGCTGTGATAAATCGCGCCACCCGTCAGATACCCGCCAATCGCCACGCGAATCACCAGGGGAGATTTGAAATGCCCGCCCGACCGCCACCGAATCGTCGCCAGCTCGTTGCGCAGCTGCATCATCGCCGGCCAGATGTAATCGAAAAACTGAATTTCCGGCACCGGTTTCAGCCCGCGAATCGCCATCCCAATCGAACGGCCCACAATATTCGCCTCAGCCAACGGCGAATTGAAAACGCGCAAGGGCCCAAATTTGCGCTGCAAGCCCGCAGTCGCTTTGAAAACGCCGCCCTTCCCCTTCACCGTGCTCAGGCTATCTTCGCGGCTGCAATCCGCCACATCCTCGCCAAACACCACGATCCGCTCGTCGCGCTTCATTTCGTCCAGCAGCGTCGCGGACACCATCTCCACCATCGTTTTCGGATGCCCTTCTTTTTTCGGCGGGGCTTCGAAATCAGCCGAACACGGGTCAACGTCCGGCGAATACACCCACCTGTAAATCGATTCGCGCGCCGGAAGCTCCGCCGCCAGCGCCCGGTCGGTAGCCTCCACGATCTCCTTGTCCACTTCCGACTCCAGCGCCTCGATCTCGCTCTCGTCCAAAATCCCTTCGCGCACCAAAAACAACGCAAACTTCGGCAAAGGATCGCGCTGCGCCTCCGCAGACCGCTCCGCTTCGCTCTTGTAAAGCTTTTCGTCGTCCGAAAGCGAATGCGAATAAGGACGAATCACGTGCGCGTGCACCAGCGCCGGACCCTTGCGCGTGCGGCAATGTTCCACCGCCCGCCGCAAGGCCGCATAACTCTCCAGCAGCTCGGTCCCGTCGCATTCTTCCACATGCAAATGCGGATAATTCGTCAGCAGCCGCGAAATGTTTCCACCCGGCGTCTGCACTTCCACCGGGACAGAAATCGCGTAGCCGTTATCCTCAATCAAGTAGAGTAGCGGCAGCCGTTTGCTGCTCGCCGTATTCAGCGATTCGTAGAATTCGCCTTCACTAGTCGTGCCATCTCCCGCGGAAACATAAACCACTTCATCACGATGAAACGCCACCGTGCCGCCCATCGGCGCCTTGCGCGCCTGATCCAGTGCCTTCGGGAATTTTTCGTAGTAGCAGGAACACTCCGCCGCGCCCGCCGCCTGCAGAAATTGCGTGCCGGTCGGCGAAGATCGCGTCACCACATTCAAATCCTGGTGCCCCCAGTGCGAAGGCATCTGCCGCCCGCCCGACGCCGGATCGTCCTTCGCGCCCACGCCCTGCAGCAGCATTTCGTAGGGCGTCACGCCCAGCATCAACATCAACGCGCGGTCGCGGTAATGAGGGAAAAACCAATCGTATGCCGGCTTCAGAACGAGCCCCGCAGCCGCCAATACGGCCTCGTGTCCCGCCCCGCTGATCTGAAAGAATAGCCGGTTCTGCCGCTTCAGCTGAATCTCGCGGTCGTCCAGCCTCCGCGACAAAAACATCGTCCGATATATCCGGATCAGAGCCTCGCGCTCCAGCCCTTGATACTTCGTCGCGTCGAATTTTCCGATTTTTATCTTGGCTTGGGTAGCCATCGGCCCTCTTTCGCCTCAGGTTTCAACGCAGCTCTCAATGTCGAACCATTATATCGAATCAAAGAGCACCCGGAGAAAAAACGAATTCTGCTACGCCTGAGTTTCTGCCTCAACCCAAGTTTCGTCACACGCTTTCACAGTTTGGCAAAAAAGTGAAGCGTATGTCATCCCGAGCGTAGCGAGGGATCTGCTTTTTGCGGACTTCCTGAGAAATTCACCTCGTAGCAATAACCGTGTCTGTTTCCGACGATACGAGCGTTAGTCTACGACAGCGAATCAAACAACTCCGCCGTCTCCGCAAACTCGGGGTCGCCCTGCCGAATAATCTCCGCCTTCGCGGACTTGAAAGGCTCCTCGTTGGGAATGCGATCCAGCCACCGCTGGTGCGACAGCTTCTCATGTTCCGAAAAATCCAGCCGCACTAAGACTCGGACCTTCGTCGCCTCCGATGCGGAATCATCCTTAGCCGCGGCCTTCTTCTTACCGCCCGGCCTCGCGCCGGACGTCGTCTCCCCGTCGTTCGGCTCCTTCGCATCCTCGCGCTCGAATTTCAGCAGCATCTTTTTGCCAAGGCGAAACCCCTGCGTCCAACCTTCCACCTTGTGACGCGCCTGCTGCGCCGCTTCTTCATTCGTCTCGAAATCGAAAATCAAAAAGTCATGAGCCATCCTTTATCTATAGCAAAGTAGTGTGGCTAGGGCTAGCAATTAGTGCTGCGGCCGAAGCAGACCGCGGCAGGCGAAAAGAAGCCGAAAGAGCGCCACGCTAAAACAAAAAAAAAGCTGCGAGCGCCTCAGCACTCGCAGCCTCTCGTCCCATCCACTGCCCACAACTCAAACGTCACCCTGCGACGCTAACTTACCGTCCATGCCCACCGCCACCAAATCCGCCACCATCATGGAATCCCGCCACCGCCGCCATGGAATCCACCTCCAACGCTCCCGCCGTGGAAGCCTCCACCACCGCGAAAACCAGCAGCGCCACGACCCGCGGCAAATCCGCCGCCACGCAGGCCAGGATTGTAATGCACCCCAGGTCCCCAAGCATGATAGTCAGGCCCAAAGTGGTGGTTATAGCGCCCGTAATATCCGCCATACCCGAATCCGTAGCCAAATCCAAACGGCGCCCATCCCGCATAAAACGGCGAGTAGAATCCCCAGCCAAACGGACTATAGAAAATTCCGTCGCCGGGAATGAACGTGTACGCGCTATACCACGGATCCCAATACCACCCAGCGCCGAACCAATCCGATCCGCCGTAAACGTACAACGGCGCCGCATCCGCATTGGCCTCGGCTACATAAGCCGACCGCAAGCTGCTCCAGCGGTAGAGATCGCTCGCTTCGTACGTGTCCTTGTCAAACGACTTCGCCTTCGAGACGCTCTCGTTTGCAATGTTGACTTCGTGCCCCGCCTTCACCTTCACGTGCCGCGAATCATTGCTAACCATCGCTTCACCGTCGAACACCCGCACGGCGCCCTCGTCCGCATTGATTTCGTACAGCCCCCGCTTCAAGAGCCGCGCCGTGGTTCCGTCCGCAGTCACTTCGATATTGTTTGCGTCCTGAATCTCCGCCACTTCCACGGTCGCGTCGCCCTTGTCCAAAGCGACTCGCGTATTCAGAAGGTCCGGCGAAATCATCTTCAGCGAGCTGTTATCTCCTAGCCGCAGAAAAACGCCCGGTGTCAACAGCACTTCCGCCTTGCCCGTGCCGGTAAAAAGAAATTGGTTCGGTTCGAGCTTTGCCGTCCCAATCGAATCTGAAGTTAGAACTTCCTGTCCGATTGAAACTTGCCCTTCCACATAATTCACCGTTCCCGGTGTCGCAATTGTATTCGGCTGCCGGGCGTTCGCACCCCAGGCCGGTGCCGAAAGCAACGCCGCGAGCAAAACTCCCGCGACTTTTGTTATTGTTTTGGCCCTCATGGTCTTCTCCTACCTACAACCTTTAGATGCTCTGCATTTTCGCAGCGATGCGAAATGCGCCGCCAACGCAACTCGTTCCGAAATTTGCGGTTGCGCGCCGCAAAACAGCGTGGTAGCCTCAGCGAACAAAAGGCGAAATGCGCAAGCCGGGCGGAAGCCTGCGAAAAGCTGCGAAAGTCGGGCGCTTTAGCGGCACACGCACGACAGCGCTTTGGGAGGATCAGTGGCTGCTTCTCAACCAGGAGTCGCAGGGAATCTAGCCGTCCGCGGCAGTACTGCCCTCGAAACGGTACAGCAAGCCCTCGACGCACTCGTAGCTCGTTACCGCTCAGAAGAAGTTCTCACCGCCGTAAAGCACATCCCCGCGCGCGAAGCTCAATTTCGTCCGATGCCTGCATGGGTGCGACCCGAACTAGCGGCAGCCTATCGCGCGAAAGGCATCGAAAAACTCTATTCCCACCAAGCCGCCGCCGCAGGCCTGGCTCGCGAAGGAAAAAATCTGGTAGTCGTCACTCCCACGGCCTCCGGCAAAACGCTCTGCTACAACCTGCCGGTTCTGAATGCCATCCTCGAAAACACCGACACCCGCGCGCTCTACCTCTTCCCCACCAAAGCGCTAGCGCAAGATCAATTGGCCGAACTCCACGACCTAGCCACGCGCCTCGATGATTCCTTCGGCGTCTTCACCTACGACGGCGACACTCCCAGCGACGCGCGCAAAGCCATCCGCGAGCGCGGACACATCATCCTTTCGAACCCGGACATGCTGCACACCGGCATCCTGCCCCACCACACCAAATGGACGCGCGTTTTCGAGAACCTGCGTTACATCGTCCTCGATGAACTGCACACCTATCGCGGCGTCTTCGGCAGCCATCTCACCAACGTTCTCCGCCGCCTCCGCCGCATCGCCGAATTCTACGGCTCGAAACCCCAATTCATCTGCTGCTCCGCCACCATCGCCAATCCCGGAGAACTCGCCACGCAGCTGATCGAAGATCAGGTCCAAGTCGTCGAAGAAAACGGCGCCCCTGCCGCTGAAAAACTTTTCGTCTCTTACAATCCGCCGATGGTCAATCGCAATCTCGGCATCCGCCGCAGCTACATCAACGAATCCACGCGCGTCGCGAAAGAACTCCTCGCGCGCAAGCTGCAAACGATCGTCTTTGCCAATAGCCGCCTGCACACCGAGCTCCTGCTCACGTACCTCCAGCAAGCCAATCGCCCGCAACCGGGCCAACCCGAACCGATTCGCGGCTATCGCGGCGGCTACTTGCCTGGAGAGCGCCGCGAAATCGAACGCGGCTTGCGCGATGGCCGCATTCGCGGCGTAGTCGCCACAAACGCCTTGGAATTAGGCATAGACATCGGCTCGCTCGATGCCAGTGTCATGGCCGGATATGCCGGCTCCATCGCCTCCACCTGGCAACGTGCCGGGCGCGCCGGACGCCGCAGCGGCACTTCCTGCGCCGTGATGGTCGCCTCTTCCGCTCCGCTCGATCAATTCATCGTCCAGCATCCCGATTATTTTTTTGGACGTTCGCCCGAACACGCCTACGTGCAACCGGACAACCTCGAAATTCTCGTCAATCATCTGAAATGCGCCGCATTCGAGCTGCCTCTCGCCCCCGAAGAACGCTTCGGCGCCGTTGACCTCCCCACGCTCTGCGAACGCCTCGCCGAAGCGGGTTTCCTCCATCGCAGCGGCAAGCACTGGCATTGGGTCCAGGAAGCCTATCCAGCCGATACGGTAAGCCTGCGCTCCGTCACCTCCGACAATTTCGTCATCGTGGACATCACCGGCGGCACAAACGGTGTGGAAGACGGCGAGCCCGAAGTGATCGGCGAAGTGGATTTTTCTTCCGCGCTCACCACCGTCCATCCCAAAGCGATTTATCTGCACCAGGGCCAGCAATATCACGTCGAGCGCCTCGATTTCGATCAGCGCAAAGCCTACGTAAAAAGCGTCAACGTGGATTACTACACGGACGCCATCCGTTACACGCAAGTCCGCGTGCTGGAAATTGCCGAAGAAGAAGCGATCGTCGGACCCGCCGCCAATGCCCACGGCGACGTCCTCGTCCGCTCACAAGTCGTAGGCTTCAAGAAGATCAAATTTTTCACGAATGAAAACGTCGGCGCCGGAAAGCTAGAACTCCCCGAAAACGAAATGCACACCACCGCGTTCTGGATCACTCTCAACTGCAAGCTGCTAGCCGATCTGCCCTACGCGCTCTCCGAGCGCCAAACCGGCATCTTCGGCCTGCTCTACGCCATGGCTTCGATGGCCACTCTGCTACTAATGTGCGATGGCCGCGATCTAGACACAGCCGTCGGCGAGCGCCCAGCAAGCCCCGGCAGCGAAACCGATTGGCAAGAATTTGACGCCACGGCGGCCATGGCTGGCGCGGATGCAACGCAAATCAAAGAATTTTTCGAGCCGAATCTATATCTGTACGACGCGTACCCCGGTGGCATCGGCTTCAGCGAACCACTCTTCCGCGTCCATGATATTTTGCTTCGCCGCACCCGCGAATTGATCGCCGGCTGCGGCTGCGAAAGCGGCTGCCCCTCCTGCGTAGGCCCAGCAGGAGACAAATGCGAAAAAACCAAAGAAGCCGCGCTGGCAATTCTTGACCGCTTGTGCGCGCGCTTACAATGAATCCCACTAGCCGTGAAAGGAGCCACCGTGATTGCAAGAATGTGGCATGGCATCACGCCTGAAGCGAAAGGTGACAAATATTCCGATTTCCTTAATGAACGCGCGATCCCCGACTATCGCAGCACTCCCGGAAATCTTGCCGTTTACATTCTTCGTCGTGACGAAGGCGACAAAACGCATTTCATCACGCTGACCTTCTGGGAATCGATCGACGCAATCAAAGGCTTCGCGGGAGATCCGGTGGAGCGCGCGAAATATTATCCCGAAGATCGCGATTACCTCCTCGAATTTGAACCGAAAGTCCAGCACTGGGAAATCACGGGCAGCGCCTTAGCTTGAAAATGCGGAGAGCTGGCAGCTTGACTACCAATATCATCGATCGCTTCGCGCGGCTCACGGCTCTGAAGCCGCCGAAAAAGACCACCGCCGCATCGCACGCGGCAGCGCATCCCGCACCAGGCTTCAGCCCCGCCCTACCAGAAGGCGCCGATCGCCTCGCGCAAATGCTCGAAGCCGCCACCTCCACAAACGACTTCGGCGAGCACCTCACCGTCCGCAAATGGTTTTCCGAACCCATAGGCGACGAACCTCCCAACGGCCCAATAAAAGATTCCGCCTTACGCCTGCTAGCTCCCAACGCCTCAAAAGAAGTCGCCGACCCGAGCCAATGGCTCTTCCTCGATACCGAAACCACCGGCCTGATGGGCGGCACCGGCACCTACCCGTTCCTAGTCGGCATCGCCTGGTGGGACGCCGGCGGCCTCCAAATCGAACAATTCTTCATGCGTGAACTCAGCGAAGAGCACGCCCTGCTAGTCACGCTAGCCGAACGCATGGCCGCCCGCCCCGTCCTAGTCACGTTCAACGGCAATTCTTTCGATTGGCCGCTGCTCGAAACTCGTTACCGCATGACGCGCACGATCAAGCCCTTCCCGCCCCGCGCCCATCTCGATTTCCTGCACCCTGCCCGCAATCTCTGGCGCGTCCGCCTCGGCTCGGTCCGCCTAGCCGAATTAGAAAAGCACGTCCTTGGATGGCACCGCGGCGCCGATCTGATTTCCGAAATGATCCCGCAATTCTATTTCGACTATCTCCGCGGCGGCGCGCCCGAACCGCTCGTGCAGGTCTTCCTTCACAATCAAATGGACCTCCGCGGCCTAGCAGGCCTCGCCAGCCGCATCATCGCGCTTCTAGCCGATCCGGAATCCCACGGCTCGACCGACGGCCTCGAACTTTACGGCGTCTCCCGCATCTGCGAACGCCGTGGCGATACCGCCCGCGCTCGAAAGCATTACGCGCAATCGCTAGCCGCCGAATTACCGGCCGAGACCGATCGCGCCGCCCGCCGCTCCCTGGCTCGCCTCGCCAAACGCGAAGGCGACCTCCCACTCGCCTGCCAGCTTTGGGAAAGCATCCTCGGAAACTCGCGCGAAGGTCTCGAAGCCTACGAGCAGCTGGCCATCCACTACGAACACGAAGCCGACGACTCGCCACGCGCCGCCAAGCTGGTGCGCGAAGCCCTCAGCGAACTCCAGCGCGCCCGCCGTCACGCATCGCTTTCAGCGGCCCTGCATCGCCGCTACAAAACACAATTCGAACACCGCCTGAAGCGCCTAGTTCGTCTCGGGCGCCGACAGCAAAAAGCAGACTGGCCCCTATTGGAGCCTATAGATGCTGAGTCCCACGTCCAACCTTGAGAATCCAATCCGTAGGGGCGGAAAAGCCTGGCCGAGAGCTGGACCGCTGTTCCCGTGCCGTCGTGCACCAAGCAGTCCGAGCAAGGCTAGAAGCGGCTTCAAACTTGGCGCAAAAGTGCAGTGGATGTCATCCCGAGCGGAGCGAGGGATCTGCTTTTCGCTGAGACGCTACGAACGAACCAGATTCCTCGAGCTCAGCCGCTGAAGTGCCGAATTTGCACTTCTCGCGCAACGCAAAAGGGGAACTTCTATGTCTGAATCGAATAGCACCGCAACGCGCATCGCTCGAACCTCGACACCGGAGGAAAAAAATATGCCCGGAGTAAGCGACCCCTATATCCGCGAGCAACTCGAAAAGCGTCGCGACGAACTTCACACGGTGATCTCCGCCGCCGCGCCCGCAGGTCCCGCCGCTCCCCTTCTGGATTTGCTCAGCGAAGTGGATTCCGCGCTCCACCGCATGGATGAAGGCACCTACGGAATCTGCGAAGCCTGCAATGACGCGGTTGAAAAAGACCGCCTGCTCGCCGATCCCCTCGTCAAGCTCTGCCTCGATCACCTCACGAGTGACGAGCAACGCGCCCTCGAACGCGACCTTGAGCTAGCCGCGAAAGTTCAGCGCGGCCTGCTTCCGCGCACGGATATCGGCTTCAACGACTGGCGCGTCCATTACCGCTACCATCCTGCCGGAATGGTCAGCGGCGATTACTGCGATCTCATTCTCCCAGCCAATGGCGACGGCGAACTCGTCTTCCTGCTTGGTGACGTTGCCGGCAAAGGCGTCGCCGCTTCCCTGCTCATGACGCATCTCCACGCCATGTTCCGCAGCCTCGCCGGCGTCGCGCTGCCGCTCGATAAGCTTCTCGAAATGGCCAATAGCGTTTTTTGCCAAAGCACCATTGCCGGACAATACGCCACGCTGGTTTGCGGCCGCGCTGGTCGCCGCGGCGAAATTGAAATCGGCAGCGCAGGTCACCTAGCCGCCCTCCTGATCTCGAAAGAAGGCGTCCGGCAAGTCTGCTCCACCGGTGTTCCGCTAGGAATGTTCGGCACCAGCCGCTACACGATTGATCACCTGCAGATGGAACCCGGCGACAGCCTGCTCCTCTATACCGACGGAATTTCCGAAGCCACCAACACGACTGGCACCGAATACGGCGTCTCGCGCCTTTCGAATATCGCCGCGGAACGCCACGGCTGGGTGCCCCAAGAATTAGCGGCGGCGTGCATGAAGGACGTACAAGGATACTCAGCAGGAAGAAAACAAGCCGACGATCAAACGCTAATGGTAGTCCACCGCGCAGACACCATTCAGCTGTCTCTGAACGATTGACCTACAAGTAAGCGTCTGGTGGGACTTTCAATTACCCACAAGTTCTGCTCCCATGGTGAAGCCGAGCTCGATGTCGGTCAGGCGCGTCATGCCTCTCCAGACCACCCGATTCCCGGGTGGAGAATCTCCTGCACGCGCCAGGAAGCCGCCCAGTCGAGCGAGTTTGATGAGATAAACCGAAAGCGAACCTCTTTGTGGTTGCCGCGTTCCTCTGTTTTGCACCAACTGGTCGAGCAGATGGATTTCCAGTGCCGTGAAAGCCAACGTTGGGGAAACATTCGGCATCGCGCGGTTCATCATGGTAAGCCAGAAAATCCTCCAGCTGAGAATACAAAAGACAGCTAGCAACCTAGCGAGGCGCTCGGCCGTTCTTAATCTCGATTCTTCTGCTCGGCAGCCAGACTTCAGGATTTTGTGAAAGGTCTCAATCTTCCAACGCATGCTATACCACTCCAGTTTCTCAATGGCTTCTGCGCGAGAGTGCACCGGCAAGTTGGTGATTAATTTCCAGTCGATTTTCTCCCGTCCGTGCGGTGTTCCGCGCTCCTGCGCATGAATGACAGTGAGCCTTAGTCTGGGGTACTGCTTCTGTTTGTTAATCGGGGGAAGAACCAGAATGCGGCGGTATTTTATTTCCAGAACGGCCTCCGACGGGTCGCCCTTCTCATCGCGCACCTGGATGCGATGCAGCCCTTGAATGTGCAGTTCCTTCATTTCCGTGGCAATCGTGTGTTTCCCATCTCCGGCCAGACGATCCACACAGGTGCGCACCAGGAAATGCGTACCCAGCGCTTCGGCCGTACAGAAAAGCTCGTAAATGTCGCTCTCCCGGTCGCCGATGTGCACGCAGCGTTCTGGGTCACCCAAAAGGGCTGTGGATTGCTTTAGGTTCTCCAGCCAGCGGATGCTCTCCTTCTTTTCAATCGGTACGCGCGTCGGATTGATTTTTCTCTTCAGCGCGTTGCAGCCCTTAAATTCGCTGCGCGTCCAGAACTTCATAGCCGTCAGACCCAGGGGAAGACCAGCGGTGGTCACCGCCAGGCTGGAATGCATCTGAAGGCCGCACACCACGTAGTGTCGTGGCTTCCCGTCCCTATCCAGTCCGATAGGAGATCGGTGAAGAATGCCAACCGCCCGGACGTCGGTTCGGTGATAGGAGAATTCGGTGGTGTCATGGAGGATCAAAACTGTCGCATCGGCAGCGGCAAAACGCTCGCGCGTCGCCTGGAAGTGTCCGGCAAGAATCTCCGCTTCGGTGACACGGTGGTTGGAGAGAAAACGATAGGCGGCCTTGGTGTTGGCCCAGTCCTGGCAAACCAAAGGAATGCTCTTGCCCATGCCATCGGAGAGCTGGTCGAAAAGCTTTCGAAAACGCTTGTTGAGTCGGGCGTCTCGGAACTCGCTGCCAGCGAGTTCCCGAGCGATCCAAGTTTCGGTTTGAGAAGCGGTACTGTGGGCAACCCTCGATGAGTGTTGCGACTGCCGCCGCTTTGTCATAACGGCAGTTCATCATGCCGTCTTCCTGTCTGAAGCCACGGTTCAGCATCCGCTCAACCAATCAGATAACAGAAGGTACTGGTCCTACGCGCTCGCCTCAGACTTGTGGGTAATTGAAAGCTGGTGGGAACCGTGTTGACGATGGCGAAGATGTGCTAAGCAGTGACGACTTGGGTTTCCGGGGATTCTGCTGAGAGGTTCCAGGGCAAGAGTTCTTCGATACGGTTGATCGGGTGGTCGGCGACGCGGGACAGAACGTCGCGCAGATAGCTTTCCGGATTTAAATCGTTTAGTTTTGCCGTTCCGATCAGACTGTAAATGGCGGCCGCGCTCTCACCGCCTCGATCCGAGCCCGCGAACAAGAAGTTCTTTCTACCCAAAGCCACAACTCGCAAGGCTCGTTCCGCCGCGTTGTTGTCGATCTCCAGTGCGCCATCATCGCAGTAGCGCATCAGCGCTTCCCAGCGTCCTAGAGCGTAGCGAACCGCCACCGCTGTATCCGATTTTCTCGACAGCTTCCCCAACGTCTCCTCCAACCATTGCTTGAGCGATTCCAGCAATGGTCGACTCCGCCGGTTGCGGATCTCACGCCGCTCTTCGCAGCGAAGTCCCCGGATTTCCTTCTCGACGGCATACAGCTCAGCGATTCGTTCCAGGGCGATTGTTGCTGTCTGAGATTTGTGCGCCTCCACCAGATCGTAAAACTTTCTGCGCACGTGCGCCCAGCACGCTGCTTCCTGAATCCGTCCCGTTTCGTAAACTTGATCGAAACCTGCGTAACCATCGGCCTGCAGTGTTCCCGTGAAGGAACTCAAGTGCTGCTGCGGATGCTCACCCTTGCGATCGGCTGAGTAGCAGAACCACACCGCTGGTGGCGTGGCATCTCCGGCCGGCCGATCGTCGCGCACATAGGTCCACAACCGTCCCGTCTTGGTCTTTCCCAACCCCGGCGCCAGCACCGGAACCGGCGTGTCATCCGCATGCAGCTTCTGTCCCGCCAGCACGTGACGTCGCAACGCCTCCACCAGAGGCGCTAGTAGCCGGCTCGTTCCGCCCACCCATTCCGCCAAGGTCGAGCGATCGATTTCCACGCCTTCGCGCGCGTAGATTTCGGATTGGCGATACAGCGGAAGATGATCGCCATACTTCGAGATCAGCACGTGCGCCAGAAGTCCCGGGCCGGCGATGCTCCTCTCGATCGGCCGGCTAGGCGCGGGGGCTTGCACGATGCGATCGCAGCCGGCGCAGGCCAGCTTCGGGCGGACCTGACGGATCACTTTGACTCGCTCCGGCACATACTCCAGGATTTCCGAAACATCTTCACCCAGATGTTTCAGCTCTCCACCACAGTCCGGGCAAGCTTTCTGTCGCGGCAAGTAAGTTTGCACTTCCCGTCGTAGATGCGCAGGCAGTGGCCGCCGCGCCGGTCGTGTCGCAACCGACTCCGCCACGACCACCTTCCGCGACTCGGTTTCGATCGCGCGGCTCTGTTCCAGGTCTCCCAACCGCAACTCTAGCTGCTCGATCTGACGATTGAGTTTCTCGGACGAGCGGCCGAACTGCATGCGGCGCAGTTTTGCGATCAGCAGTTTTAAGTTTTCGATTTCCGTATCGCGCGAAGCCAGCTGCTCGCGCTGCGAAAGGATTTCCTGTTGTTGCGTGGCGATCTGTTTCCGATGCGAGAAAACTTGCTCATGCAGCGCCAGAAGCAGTTCCTTCAGTTCGCCAGGATTGAGTCCTTCGAGGTTGGGAAGAACGCCCGCCGCGTTATTCATTCGAGGAAATATACTGCAGTTGTTTTACAGTGTGATTAAAATTCCACCGAAAAGAATAAAAATCTTTTGCTCACACCGCGATTTGCGGATCGTAGCTGCGCACCGGGCGCCGCCAGTCGATTCCCTCCAGTAACATGGACAGCTGGGCCGGAGTCAAGGACACCCCTCCGCTCGCCGCTTGCGGCCAGATGAATCTTCCGCGCTCCAGTCTCTTTGCGAACAAGCACAACCCATCGCCACTCCACCAGAGAACTTTGATCAAGTCCCCGCGCTTGCCACGAAACACAAACACCTGACCGGAAAACGGATTCTCCGCTAGCGCCGTCTGTACCATCCCGCTCAAGCCCGTGAACCCCCGCCTGAGATCCGTCACTCCCGCGACGATCCAGATGCGCGTCCCTGCCGGCATCCCGATCATCGCAGTAAACACTCCAGCGCGGCTCGTAAAACCGCCAGGTCTACGCTGCCCGCAATCCGCAGATTTCCTTTCGCTAGTTCAATCTTCAGACTTCCGGTCGACGCCTGGCAAGATGGGTTGCGCTGATTTGCCGCGGAAACTACCACTTCCTTCGAGACCGTCACCGGAAGCAGCTTGGTCGAGGTGTTGTTATCGAGGCGCCCTTCGCGATACTGCTTCCGCCAGAGGAAAATCTGATTGGCGTTCACCGCATACTTCTGTGCCAGTTGCGCTACGGACGCGCTTCCCGCAAAGCTCTCTTCTGCGATCCTGCGCTTGATCTCGACGGCCCAACGCCGCCGTCTCTTCGCCGAAGTGTCCACTTATCCCTCGTGGGCACTTGTTTAGTGCCCACGAGCACCATCACCTATCCACCCACACTTGGTCCAGACGGTTCAAACCAGACGCTTACACCTACAAGGAAGGATTCTAGATTGCGGAACGCGCTCAGAAAAACTCGAGCGGCGAATCAACAACGCGAGGGTTTTCTCTGTGAATCGCCCTGAGCGAATTGGTTCGGCCGCACTCTGCGTTAAATCTTTTCGGCCAGATTCTTTCTGCGAACTCTGCGATAGATTCCGGGTTTCCTTTACCGCGACGCAAACTCGAGAACATCGGCCTTAGCCGCCGCCTGCTCGCCTGCAATAGGCGCCGGTCCCCACCCAATAGCCGCGTCAATCTTATCGAACGTCTCCCGCGATGCACTCTCCACAGTCACGCAAGCACTTCCCACGCACCGCAAAAACACTCCCCCATCCGCGCTCTGAAATTGCAAGAAATTAGCCCCGCGAAATACCTGCGTGCGCTTCTCATATTTCACCGCCAAGGCCTCGCTGTACTGCTTAAAAAACTCACCCGCATCGTCAGCATTATCCAGCGCCACACGAAACACCAAAGGATGCTCCTTCTTCGCATCCTCAAAAGTAGCGTAGCGGTCGCCTTTCCAAGCCGGCCCCAGCAAATCCGCCCGCTGCTCATCCAAAAACTGCTTCAACACTTCCTCCAAACCGAATTCCCCCATCGTATTCTCTTCCAGAAGTTTCCAATCTCCCGGCACGATTCCCTTCCACTCCGGCAACGTCACCGCGTCCGGCTTCACTCCCTGCAAATACAAATCCGGATGCATGATCTGCTGCGTGGACACGGGCGGATTCTGAAAAATTAAATGAAGATCCTGCCAACCGGTATGCGCCTTCAAAAATTGCTGCGTGAATCCCGTCCCCGCCAGATACGGAAACAAAAGTTCATCGCGAATGTAAGGCGGCGCCTTGGCCAAATTCGGGTCCTTGTCCATTTCGCTCACCGCCCCGGCGCGAATCAGCAAAGTCACGTCCGGCAATTCCCGCACGCCCACTTTCTGATCCAGCATCTGGTAATCCACCATCGCCGCCATCGCCGAACCTTCGCTCACCGCGTCGCGCGCCAATTCCGCATCATCGTTGGGACGCGCCGCCTTGATCCACTTATCAATGTGAAACGATTGATCCTCCAGCGCGTGCGTCAGCTCATGAGACATCACAGTCCGCTGCTCGTCCACCGGAATCCAGTCCGCGATATAAAATTCCTTCGCCTTCGGGTCGTACAAACCCGCCACCTGATCCGTCAGCACGTTCAGCATGAACGTATCCATCGGAAAATCTTTGGGGATCAGCCCAAACGCCTCCAGCGTCTTGTCGTCCGCATAACGCTCAGCATCGTTCTTGTCTTCCTTATCCTCGCGAATCAGATACTCGCGTACTTCCTGCTTCGAACGCAGGCTCTTTTTCAGAGGCTCCTTGATCGGCAAATCCAAAATCTTACTCATCTGCTCGAGAACCTCATCCGCAGCCTTGATAAATTCGGGACTCGATGACGCCTGCGCGGTTTGCGACGACCCGGTCTTCACTCGTGAAAAGAATTTCGGCGCCGGATCACCCGCTTGCGCGTGCGCGGCAAACCCCGCGCCGCAAGCCAGCACCACCGCCATGCCCGCAACCCATTTGCGACCTGCCCAGTTACTGTTGCCCCAAGAAAACTTCATCCGCTCCTCCGCCAATTTCTTCTCACGCTTCGCAACGACAGCCACTCAAGACCATTACGGGCACTCTGCATCACGCTCGCGCCGGCGCGGTTCCTCGCCAGAACCACACCATGCCGCCCAACCGCTGCTCTAATGTGAGACTCTCCAGCCCCGCGTCCGTGAGCAATCGCCGCAACTGCCCTTCCTCGAACCGCCGGTTGCACTGCGCCGACGTCGCCCACGCCATCAACTTTCTCGTATCCCCCGCGCTCATCCTGTTCTCGCGCGCATGCGCCAATACCCTGGACACAGACATCGAAGCATGCGGATCCAGCGATGCCACCGTACCCGCGCCACGCGTCACTCGCACCATTTCCCGCAAGGTCGCCGCCAGATTCTCCACCCAGTAAACGACCCCCGTCGCGTAGCAGCAATCGAACGAGGCATCGGGAAACGGAAGCTTCTCCACCGGAGACCGATGAAATTCCACGGACGATCCCTCGTGCAGCGCCAGCCGCTTGGCAATCCTCAATAAGCTCCAGCTGCGATCCACCGCAGTTACCGCATATCCCGATTGCGCTAGCCCGCGTGCCACGTGCCCCGGCCCGCAGCCCACATCCAGAACGCGCAGAGTCCCGTGTCCGTTGCCCGAAGGAGGGAGCTGCAACGAGTCCACGAAATCGCGGCGGATATCCGCCTCCGGCCCGGTCGCCAGCTTGCGTGCGTAATAGCCCGCGCCGAGTTCGAAGAGCAATTGCTTAAAGGGATCGCGGAGGAAGTTGCGCACGGTGGCTGTCATCGTGCTTTGATGCGCCGGTGCGCGTCAAGGGTTTCCAGCACGCGCGGCGTTAGCGAAGAACGCGTCGAATAGGAGGCGCGACCTCTACCCCGCGCTATGCACCCATTCGTGCTCCGCGGCGATCGTGGACAGAATCACGCGCAGGTTCGAAACGAAAAGTTCTGCCAGGTACCGCGGCGCTCCGGACGGCACGAACCAACGATAAATCTCGCACTCCAGCCAGCGCCGTGCGATTTCCGCTGCCGGAATCTCCCGATTCACCAGGCACTTCCGCAGATCGCATTCCTGTTGCTGAAAGCTGCTCTCCAGCATTTTTTCGGAGAGCTCTTCATGGCAATACAAGAGCGATTCGTGCACAGCGACTTTCCCGTAGGTTTGTTCGAGGATCACGTGGCTATAGTGGCCGCTATAAACATCGCGCAGCAGCGCCACGTGCGCAAGCCTCGCCGTGGTGCTCGGCAAGTCGCCAAGCCACCGCAAGACAAATTCCTCAATGATTCGTTGGTTCTGCGCGAAACGCTCCAGCGAATGCACAGCAACCCCTCGCAAGCATCGCAACTACTCGGCGAAATCAAAAAATAAACGACCGGCCCGGTCAGCTAGCCCCATCGCCGTACATCACGCACTTCGTCCATCCAGGAGGACCTAGCACGCTCGATCGCTGCCCCGCAGCTGCGATCGCCCGAAATGCTACTTAGAATTGCTATGCAGGTCAATAAGTGGTTGGTAAATTTTACAACAACACCCTAAAGTCTCCCGCTTGCGCTGCCCGCTGGAGTGCTAATATGAGCCCCGAGCGACTCCCAAGTCGCGCGGCGACGCGTAGAATGCCGTGCGGTACGCGGGTGTGTTCCAAATTGGAACGGTTGCGCGTGCCACATTCTTGCTATCTCCATCGCCGCGCTGCGCATTCTCACGATTCGCCGCGCCGCCGGTGGACGCCGCTTCGTTGCGCTTTCGTGCAACTGGGACCTGAAAAATACTGAAGGCGTGCTGATGGCACCCAGACCGAACCCCGAATCGGCGCATCTCGAGATCGCCCGATGACGCTCCTGGCGATCTCCACAATCGCCGCGAGTGTCGCCTGCTTTCTGGCGTTGGCTTGGCTCCTCTTACGGCCACTGCCGCAAGAATCACTCGCAACCTCCGTCGAACTCCCCGACAAACCTCCGCCCGAACACGCGCAGCATTTTCCGCAACTCCGCCATACGCTTGCGGGAACCGATCTCCCGTACATCCGACACTGCGCATCACCCCGCATCGAGAAGCATTGGCGCGACGACCGCCAACACGTGCTCAACGGTTTCTTGCTCGCGTTGGGCGACGACTTCGCGCGCCTCGCACAACTCGCCGCGCTTGCCTCCGCCATGCTCCCGAAGGAATTCGCACAACAACGAAACGTTTCTCTTTCCTTGCTTCTGCAATTCCGCGCCAATTACCGGCTCGCTTTCCTGCTGCTCCGAATGGGAAGCCCCGCCTTCGCGCCGCGCATTACCAGGCTCGCAGAACCTCTGGGAAACCTCTCGACTAACACCGAGGCAAGCATGGCGCAGCTGACGCACCTCCCCGCGGAAGAACCGTGTGCGCCGCTCTCAAATATTCGGCCAGACTGATCCGTCAACCCCGCCACTTTCCCCTGGCGCACACCCAGAACCCGCCGGCTCCGCCAGGAGACGATCGCCCAATAAGCGGTTACCCGATTCAGCAACACCACGCCTCCGCGTCCGAACTTGCCCTTGTCCCTAACGTATAATTGACCATTCTCCGGGAGCCTATCGTGGAAACAGAAAAAGTCCTCGTAGTGGATGACGAAGAAGCTATCCGCGAAGTAGTTTCCACGCTCCTCGAAGCGCAGGGTTACACCTGCACCATCTGCTCGAATGGCCGCTTGGCCCTGGACGCTTTCGGCAAAGACACTTTCGACCTCGTCCTCAGCGACATTGTCATGCCCGAAATGGACGGCCTCAAGCTGCTCTCCGAGCTTCGCAACCAGGATCCCGACGTCCCGGTGATCATGGTCACAGCGATGCACGATATCTCCATCGCTCTCGAAGCCATTCGCGCTGGCGCCTACGATTACATCCTGAAGCCCTTCGAAAAAGATCAGCTACACCTCAGCGTTCGTCGCGCGCTCGAACATCGCCGCCTGGTGATGGAAAATCGCACGTACCAAAGCGATCTCGAGCACCTCGTCGCCGAACGCACCCAGCAACTTTCCATCGCGCTGCAGGATCTTGAACAATCCTACGACTACACTCTGGAAGCCCTCGGCGGCGCGCTCGATGCCAAAGACGCCGAAACCGAAGGTCACTGCCAGCGCGTTACTGCCTTCACCATCACGATCGCGCGTTCCATGGGTGTGGATAAAGGCCTGCTGCGCCACATCGCTCGCGGAGCCTTCCTTCACGACATCGGCAAAATGGGCGTTCCAGATAGCATCCTCCGCAAGCCCGGCCCGCTGACCGCCGAAGAGCGTGACGTCATGCGCAAGCACTGCGAAATCGGTTACGCCGTGCTCGAACGCATTCCCTTCCTCAAGGAAGCTGCCGAAATCGTTCTTTCGCACCAGGAATGTTACGACGGCTCCGGCTACCCGCGCGGCCTGCGCGGTGAGCAAATCCCAATCGGCGCAAGAATTTTCGCCGTCGCCGACACGCTCGACGCCATGATTTCCGATCGGCCCTATCGCAAAGCCCTGCCCATCTCCGCCGCCCGCGCAGAAATCGAACGCTACTCCGGCAAACAATTCGATCCGCGCGTAGTCCAAGTCTTCCTATCGCATCCCGACCGAGTCTGGATGGACCTCCACGAAAAAATCGGCGACCCCTTCCGCCTAACCCAACTCGAACACGCATAAACAGTCGCCCGCTCTACCGCACAAGTCCGTTCAGCATCCTTGCGTAGGATTCCCCGCATCGGTATGATTCTGCAAGAGCGCTGTTAGTGCGGGACTCAGTCACACCGATTCCGTTCCGAAGTCGGGTGGCACAGCCACTCTTGGCTGTGCTCTTGGTTTTGGTATCGCCCAGCGGCGGGAACGGTCCAGCGGCGAATCTGACTTTGTGAATTGCCCACAAGGCGATTCACCCTGAGTTCCGACAGCGTCAGCAGCTCGAGAGGCAAAGATGCCACTAGTCCCAATCAAAACCGCTTCCACCACCGGCTACTGCGATTGCATCTGCGGCTGCTACGAACTAGCCAGCCAACGCGACGACGAAAGCGGCAAAGGCTATTGCCCCAGCTGCGCGAAGGAACATCTCGAAAAAAATCGCGGTATCGGCCTCCCTCAACCCGCTCCCTGCAAGATGCCCGATAGCACCGGCCCCGATTTAAAGCTCGATGTCCCGGCCCCCGCAGACCCGCCCGGTCGCTTGCGCTGAATGTAGCAGCGCTCCTTTAGAAGGCCGTCAGCACAGCCGTCACGCCTGCGCGAAACTCCTCCTCCCGCGTAATCAAGCTCAAAACCAAATATCCGTCCGCCGGAAAATCATAAAAATGTCCCGGATGCACATAAACTCGCCGTCGCTCCAGCAAATCAATCGCAAGCTCCTCGTCCGGCCGGGTAGCCGGAACCCGCAGCACGACATACCACCCACCTTCCACCACCAGCCGTGAGCAAACTGTCTGCATCGCAAGCTGTCGATCCAACTCCACAAGATTCTGCATCACGCGCGCCAAAAGTTCCTTCTGAAACGCCTGTCGCTGCTCCAAAAACGCAGGCAAAGCCACCTGCACCGCTGCATTCACCGAAAGATAAGTGTCCGCAATTACCTCCAGCCGCGCGAGCGCCGCCGTCTTCAATTGCTCCGGCCCACTGGTAATCAGCCACGCAACTTTCATCTGCGGCAGCCCGGAAATCTTCGATAACCCGCTCGTCGTAAACGTCAAAGCCCCGGCATTGCCAGCAAAACTAAACCGCGCCTCATCCGTCAAACCAAAATCCAGAAACACTTCATCGGCGATAATCGCCAGCTCGCGCGCCGCGCACGCCTGATTGAGCGCCTCCAATTCCCGCGCCTTCACATAATGCCCCGTCGGATTGTTCGGATGCACCACGATCACCGCGCGCGTCCGGTCCGTAATCGCGCCCTCCAGCGCATTGAAATCGATCTGCCACCCGTGGTCGTACACCAGCGGATAACGCACCAATCTCACATCCTGAATTTCCGCGAGGAACTCAAACAAAGGATAACTGGGCTCAGGAATCAGAACTTCGTCGCCAGGATTGCACAGCGCCCGGAACGCAAACGAATAAGCCTCGCTCGTGCTCGTCGTCAAAATAATGTCGTCCAACGCTATCGCCGCGCCGTGCGCCGCATAATACCCAGCCACCGCCTCGCGCGCCGTCCGCAAGCCTCGCGCATCCGGCGAATAATTCAACGCCGCGGGATTCGCCAACGCCTCCAGAATCGCCCCGCGCGCATACTCGAATCCACATTCCGTGGGATTCGACGCCGTCAAATCCAGCAACGCCTTCCCCGCCGACCGATGCCGCGCCAGCGCTTCGCTCAAGCGATTCGGCGCAAAATTCCAGTTGGTTCGCTCCGCAAACATAAGGTTCACAGCCTAGCAGACGCACGAATTAGACGGAAACGCTTCGTCTTTGTCTCCAAATTGTAAAATCGCATCTCCAACCTCAAAGCCTGAGGACATCGCGCGAAACTCCGCCTATAATCGTTGCGCCACAATCCAAATTGCAAAGGAGATAACCATGAAGAGGATCGCCACGTTCTTCGCCGCGCTCCTTCTGCTGGTCTCAATGGCGGCCCAGTTCCCCGTCGCCGCCCAGGAAGACGCCATCGCCAAGACGAACCTGAAAGTCGGCGACGTCGCTCCGGATTTCACTCTGCTGGCGAACGATTGGAAACCGGTAAAGCTCAGCGATTTTCGCGGCAAGAAAACCGTCGTCCTGGCCTTCTACGTTCTCGCCTTCACCGGTGGTTGAACGAAAGAATTGCAGGCCTATCAGGCTGATATGGCCAAGCTCGAAGCCAGCGACACCGTAGTCCTCGGGATCAGCATTGACAGTCCCGCCGCCAACGCCGCCTTTGCCAAGCAAATCGGAGTCACGTTTCCCCTGCTCAGCGATATGAATCACAAGGTTCTCACGGAGTACGGCATCCTCAAGCCCTACGACGTGCAAGGCGACAAATACGAGTGGGCGCAGCGCACCACGATCGTTGTGGATAAAGACGGAAAAATTCAGCACGTAGAGCAAGGCGACGGCGCCGTAAACCCCAACAGCGCAGTAGCCATCTGCACCAACCTGCACAAACCGAAAAGCTAGCGGCGACGGCTTGTCCTGAAAGCGTGTCAGAGGCAGGTTTGAAGGGCACGTCTCCCGCTCGGCAAGGCGAGGCTTGCCTCGCCGCCGCACACTTCGCCGCGAGCGTTCCGTCAAGGCCGTTGTAGCGGCGCACTTCAGTGCGCCATCCATGTTGCGCCACAAAACGATGCCGCTCGAAAGACCACCGCCGGAAATCACATCTGAAATGACGTGCAGGAAAACGGAAGGGCGGGGCTTCAGCCCCGCCGCAAGGCGAGCCTGTCTCTGAGGGGCTTTAGCCCCTGAAACCAGGATTCTGAAAGGTTCCAGAAAAACTGCGACCATGAACGCGCGCGCTCACCGCGCCACATTCCGCCGCCGGTACATCAACCCCAATATCCCCACAAAAATACTAATCGTCGGAAACAGCAAAATCAAAATCCCATGCCGCAAAGCCGCCGCGCCCCCCGGCCCGCTCGCCGCCGCGCTCTGATAACACATCGCACAACCCTGCGCCACCACCCACGGCACAGGCAAAAGAATCAGCCCAGCCAAGCCGGCGACTAAAAGCGCAAATCGACTTGCAATCTCTCGCTTCAATTCATCCCTCAACCAAAAATCTCGCGCCGCAATCCCACCCTAATGCGGCCGCAAATTCATCAATCGTATGCTGTCCGGAAAAAACATCAAAAGCATCATGCAAATGCAAAACACCATCGCCGGCACCAGCAAAAGAAACAGCCCCAGCCGTTCAAATCGCAAATGCATAAAGTACGACATGATCAAGGCCGCCTTGATCAGCGACAGCCCCACCAAAATCGTTATCATCAAATGTACTTCCAGCCGCTCATACGCCAAAAACACTTCCACCCCCGTCAACAGCAGCAACCATACCCATACCGTCGCAAATAGCTTGGTCGTCCCGACGGCGTGTTCGTGCGTCAGTTCGGCCGCGTGTCCGTGTGCGCTCATCGTCAGATTCGCTCCCCGTTCCGTGAAGTTGTCACTTCGGATTCACGCTCAGCAAATACACCATCGGGAAAATAAACATCCACACCAAATCCACAAAGTGCCAGTAAAGCCCGCTGACTTCCACATGCTCCGCCGTGTACTTCCCTTTCCCGAATCCCCACGCAATCACCGCCAGGTAAATCACGCCAATCGTCACGTGCAGCATGTGCAGCCCGGTCAACCCAAAAAACGTCCCGCCGAAGAGCGGCACAAACGGCTTCCACGGATTCGTCCACGGCGTCACGCCTTCACCAAAAAGCGTCACCCACTCCGTAGCGTGGATCACCACGAAAGCGATGCCGCACACAATCGTCGCGATCAAATACCGCACCGTTTTCTTCACGTTGCCGTTGAACGCCGCATTCACTCCGAGCACCATCGTCAAGCTGCTCGAAAGCAGCACGAACGTCATCAACGACGATTTCGCAATAGCAGGCCAAATCTCAAATGGCCGCGGCCAGTCCGGCGTCTCCAGCCGCACGTAGGCATAGCTGATCAGCAGCGCCGAAAACGTCAGCGAGTCCGATACGATGAACAGCCACATCCCCAGCTTCTTTGAATTAATCGCAAAGGGAGACGCGCCGCCGGACCAGCGTGATTCGACTATGCCCTCGTATTCCGCTTCACTCACGCTTCACCTCGCCACCCATAGGAGTAGAAACAAAAATATCCACAATCCATCCATGAAGTGCCAGTACATCGAAACGATATCCACCGCCGTGCTCATCGCCACTTTGCGCGGCGTGCGGAACTGGATGTACAAAAGCGCCAGCACTCCGCCCAGCAAATGCAATCCGTGCGCCCCGGTGAAAACGTAAAAGAAACTGCTGCTCGGATTCGTCGCCAGAAACGTCCCCGCCGCCACCAATTGCCGCCACGCAATAATCTGCCCCGCCACAAAGAGCGCGCCCAGAATCGTCGTGGTCGCCCACCAGTGCCGGAAACCTTCTTGGTCCTTCGCGATAAAAAGTTTCCGCGCGCGCGTTAGTGTAATGCTGCTCGCAATCAGAATCAGCGTGTTCAGCCACAGGATCCGCGGCAGTTCCAGCGGAATCCACGCGCTGTTGGGCATGTCCTTCCGCACCACATACGCGCTGACGAACGCCATGAAAAACATCAAAATTCCCGCCAGCGCCACCACCATCCCCGTCACATAAGCCCGCTGCGGCGTCCGCGCCCCACCCGAAGAGCCGCCACCGTCGCCTCCGTCTCCGCCATCATTGCCGGACGGAGTACCGCCTCCGGGCCCCTTGCCCTCGTGTATCAGCTCAATAATTTCTTCGGTAACGATTGTCTGTGGCATTTACTTGCTCCCTACCCCTTGCCTTTCAACCAAATCGAGATCTCTCCGTGCCCTCCGCTTTCCTCTGTGTACTCTGTGTTAAGCCGTTGCCGTTCTCTGCGTACTCTGCGTCTCTGCGGTAAACAGACTTGAGCTATTTCGCCCGAGCCACCTGCGCAGGCTCAATATTCTGCGGGATGAAATCCTCCGCCGCCCCCGGCACGCTGAACTCATAAGGCCCGCGATAAACGCTAGGATAATGCCCCCCGAAATTATCAATCGGCGGCGGCGAATCCGTAGTCCACTCCAAAGTCGTCGCGTTCCAAGGATTTTTCGTAGCCTTCGGCCCGAATTTCAAGCTGTAGAAAAAGTTAAAAAGAAAGATCAGCTGCGCCGCCCCGGTAATAAACGCCGCAATCGTCATGAACTCATGCACCGGCTGCAGTCGCGCCAGAAATCCCACCGCCGAAGGGTCCGCATAACGCCGGATTCCGCCTGCCAGGCCCACAAAGTGCATCGGCATGAAAATGCAATAAGCTCCCACGAACGTGAACCAGAAATGCAGCTTCGCGAGAGGCTCGTTCATCATCCGCCCGAACATTTTCGGGAACCAGAAATACGTCGCCGCAAAAATCCCAAAAATTGCCGCCACGCCCATCACCAGATGAAAATGCGCCACCACATAATAAGTCGCGTGCAGCAGGTTATCCACGGCCGGCTGCGCCAGGAAAAGCCCCGAAAGTCCGCCGGAAACAAACAGCGAAACGAATCCCAGCGCAAACAGCATGGGGCTTTTGAACTGAATCTTCCCGCCCCACAGCGTCCCCAGCCAATTAAACGTCTTGATCGCCGACGGCACGCCAATCGCCATCGTCAGCACCGAAAACGTGAAACCGGAATAAGGGCTCATTCCGCTCAAAAACATATGGTGGCCCCACACCATAAATCCCAGAAATCCGATCGTGCAGATGGCAAAAGCCATCGCGCGATAGCCAAACACCGGCTTGCGCGAAAATGTCGAAAGCACATGGGAAGCGACGCCCATGCCCGGCAGAATCGCGATATACACTTCCGGGTGCCCGAAAAACCAGAAAAGGTGCTGCCACAAAAGCGGCGAACCGCCGCTGTGCGCCTGAATCTGATCGTTCACCACCAATCCCGCCGGCAAAAAGAAACTTGTTCCCGCCGAACGATCCAGCAACAGTAAAATTCCCGCCGCCAGCAGCACCCCGAAAGCCAGCAAGCCCAAAACGGCCGTCACCAGCCAGCCCCACACCGTCAACGGCATCCGCATCAGCGTCATTCCCGGCGCGCGCAAATCAATCGTCGTGGCAATGAAATTCAGCGCCCCCAGCAATGACGCGAGACAAAACAGCGAAATGCTCGCGATCCACATCGTCTGGCCCCAACCCTCGCCCGGACCGGTAATCTCACCCAATCCGCTCAAAGGCGTGTAACCCGTCCATCCGCTGATCGGCGCGCCGCCCGGCACCACGAACGCCGCCACGATGCAGACAAACGCCAGAAACGTCACCCAGAACGACAACATGTTCAGCCGCGGAAACGCCATATCCGGCGCGCCAATCTGAATCGGCAGAAAATAATTGCCAAAGCCGCCCTGCGGCGCAGTCGTCAGCACGAAGAAAACCATGATCGTCCCGTGCATCGTCACCAGCGCCAGATACTGCTCCTGCGACATCTGCCCGCCGCTCACGAACGGCAAAGTCGCGTTCGGCCACACCAGGTGAAAACGCATCAGCATCGATAGCACGATCCCGATCACCACCGCCGTCAGCGCCAGCAAAAAATACTGGATCCCGATCACCTTGTGATCCACGCTGAAAATATATTTCCGGATGAAACCCGAGGGCTCCGCCATCGGCGCATGCACAGCTGCTCCACCCGTGTGCGCGTGCGAACTCATTCCTGGCCTCCTGAAATTTGGGTTTCGCTCACCAGTCTTACGGACCGCATCCGCAATATCGCGCTCACTGCGCCGCCGCTTCCTGCTGCTTCAGGAAAGCCGCGTAATCCGCGTCAGACACCACATTCAGATAACTGTGCATCCGCGAATGTCCCAGCCCGCACAATTGTGTGCACACGATTTCGTACTGCCCGATCGTGTCCGCCGTGAAATGCAGCGGCACCACCATCCCCGGCGTGGCGTCCTGCTGCAATCGCAGTTCCCGCACGAAGAAATTGTGGATCACGTCCTGCGAACGGATCATCAGCTGCACTTCGTGATTCACCGGCACGGTAAGCGTCGGCACCACGATGTCGTCTTTTCCGGCCGGATCGTTCTGATCAATGCCCAGCGGGTTCCCCGTCGAAGCGCTGATTTGTTTCGGATCCAGCCGGCCGAATTTTCCATCCGGCCCCGGATAACGGAAATTGAAAACGAACTGGTTTTCCGTCACTTCCACCGCAATCGCGCCTGGCGCAGCTTCCGTAAATCGCATTTCCGCCCACGCCTTCCGCCCCATCAATCCCAGTCCCACAAACAGAATCACGGTCGCCGCAGTCCAGATCACTTCCATGGTGTTATTGCCGCGCGTGAAATGCGCCTTCTGCCCGTGATCGCGAAACCGGAAAATCGCAAACGCCAATCCGAGCTGCGACAAAATGAACACGGTCGCCACCACCGCCAGCGTCAGATTGTATTGATGATCGATCGCATGGCCCACCGAAGTAATTGCCGGTGGCGGCGCATACGCTCCCGACGCAAATACATACACGGTGACGACTACGAGAATTACCAACAGGAGGGACAGCACAGCCGGTGTTGCCGCAGAACCGCTAGCGCGTTTCCTGATCCGCATCGCTTTTGCTCCCCGTAAAACTTTGGCAAAAAAGCGCTTGATAGGACCGCATGGCCGATTTCAAAACAGCACATCATATACAACGGACCACGAATATCAAGAACGATTGTGCGAAATAAAAATTGCCAAGAAGCACGGAAGGCAGAGCCACAAACACGCGGTGAGCGCGGCCGCCTGCGCGACGACGCAAGAAATCGTCGTAACGTCTCCGTGCCGTTCAGGTTTTCTCAGTGGACTCTGTGTTAAGCCGTTGAATTTGATGTGCGCGCGAGATTATTCGGCGGCAAGCAAAGCGGAATTTACAAATCTTAACGGAAGAGTGAGTCGAAGAAAGGTTGGTGCGGTCGAGTGGATTCGAACCACCACGGTATTGCTACCGCCAGCCCCTCAAGCTGGTGCGTCTGCCAGTTCCGCCACGACCGCAATTCACACGAACTTGCCGCAGTATAGCAGAAGCCGCTACTTCTTGGGAGCCGGGCTTGGCGGCGGTTGTTGCGCTGGCGCCGGGGTCGGTGCCGAAGACGGCTGAATCGGAATCTGAATCGGTGGCGCTTGCGCCGGCTTCGCCGGCGCCGGAGTCGTTCCAGACTTCTGCGTCTGCTCCAACACCGAGCCCGTGCCCAACGATTCGTTCGGCGTGCGCTTCACCGAAAGCGCCAGCGAAGTCATCATGAAAACGATCGCGCACCATGTCGTCGCCCGCGAAAGAAACGTCGCCGCGCCGCGCGGCCCAAAAGCCGTCTGGCTTCCCGCCCCGCCGAACGCTCCCGCCAAATCCGCAGCCGACCCGCTTTGCAGCATAATCACCACAACCAGCACGAAACACACCAGGATATGCAGCGTCACCAGCACCGGTATCACCCGCCAGCCGATGGATATCAATCCCACCGCAACCGCCAGCGACAAACCCCATTTAGCCCAGCTTGGCATCTCCAACTCCCGCAACTCTTGGAATGACCTAACCTAAAAATTCACGATTGCCGCAAACGATTTCGGGTCCAGGCTGGCTCCGCCCACCAACGCGCCATCAATCTCCGCCTCGGCCATTAGTGGCTTGATATTGTCCGGCTTCACGCTTCCCCCGTACAAAATCCGGACCGCCGACGCTTCTTCAGCAGAAAAATGTTTGGCAGCAAGTCCCCGGAGATAACGGTGGATTTCCTCGGCGATTTCAGGAGTGGCGGTCCTGCCCGTGCCGATCGCCCAAACCGGCTCGTAAGCTAAAAGAATACGCGAGAAGTCTTCGGCGGTCAACGCGGCCATCCCGCCTTCGAACTGCCGTTTCAGCACTGCATGCGTCATATTCGCTTCGCGCTCCGCCAGGCTTTCCCCCACGCACACAATGGGAGTCAGTTCCGCCGCCAACGCCGCCTTCAGCTTGCGATTCACCGTCTCGTCCGTCTCCCCAAAATACTGCCGCCGCTCCGAATGCCCGATAATCACCGCCTCGCACCCGCAATCCGCAATCATCCGCATCGAAATCTCGCCCGTAAACGCCCCTTCGCGCTCCCCATACGCGTTCTGTGCGGCAATCGATATGTTGCTCCCGCGCACAGCCTCCGCCGCAGCCGCCAGTGAAGTAAAAGGCGGCGCCACAATTATGTCGCAAGAGTGCGTCGCCGCCACCAGCGGCTTAAACGCCTCAAAAAACGCCCGCGTCTCCTCCCGCGTCTTATACATCTTCCAATTCCCAGCAATCACCGGTCGCCGCAAAACTTCACCTCATGCACCTCAAAATATCCCAACGCAACTCCGCACGGTCAATATTTTCGCAATGGCGGCCGTACGATGGCCGGCGCAAGACAATATGGAGTGCGGCGGCGAGCCGCCGCTTTCGCAAGGGGAGGCGCGCCTCCCCGCTGTCAAACCCATCACCAACCGCTATGATCCCACCAAATCCGAAAGCGCCTCCACCCCAGGCAATTTCTCCCCAGCCAAAAATTCGAGTGAAGCCCCGCCCCCAGTAGAAATATGCGAAATCTGCGCAGCCACTCCCGACTGCTCCACCGCCGCCACAGAATCCCCTCCACCCACAATCGAAATCGCCCCCGCTGCCGAAGCCGCCGCGACCGCTCGCGCAATCGCCAACGTCCCCTGCGCAAATGCCGGCTTCTCAAACATCCCCAAAGGCCCGTTCCACACAATCGTTCGCGCCGTAGCAATCTCCTTGCGAAATATTTCCACAGTCTTCGGCCCGATGTCCAATCCCATCCAACCATCCGGCGTGTGCGCAATATCCGTCACGCGCGTATTCGTCGAATCAATCGACTCCGCCAACGCGTGATCCACCGGCAAAACCAAGCGGAACTTGCGCTGCTGCGCCTCATTCAAGAGATCGCGCGCCAAATCCAGCTTGTCGTTCTCCACCAAAGATTTCCCGATCGGCAGCCCCTGCGCCTTCAAAAACGTATAAGCCATGGCCCCGCCGATCAACATCGCGTCGGCCAATTTCATCAAATTCTGCACCACTTCGATCTTGTCCGACACCTTCGCCCCACCCAACACCGCCACAAACGGCCGATCCGGCTGCGATATCGCCTTCCCCAGATAAGCAAGCTCCTTCTCCATCAGCAAACCAGCCGCCGATTGCCGCACAAACTTCGTAATGCCCACCACCGAAGCATGCGCGCGATGCGCCGATCCAAAAGCGTCGCACACAAACAATCCGTCGCAAAGTGCCGCCAATTTTCGGGCGAATTCTGCGTCGTTCGCTTCTTCTTCCGGATGAAACCGCACGTTCTCCAGCAGCAACACCTCGCCGTCGCGCAGTCCCTTGCTCTTTGCCTCCGCGTCCGCTCCCACGCAATCCGCCGCGAACGCGACTTTCTTGTTGCCGAGTAGCTCCTCCAACCGTCCGACCACCGGCGCCAGCGAATATTTCAAATCCACTTTGCCCTTCGGCCGTCCCAGATGCGAAGCGAGCACTACCCGCGCTCCGCGCTCCATCGCCAAACGCAAAGTCGGCAAAGTCTCGCGAATCCGCGTGTCGTCCTCCACTTTCCCCGCCGACATCGGCACATTAAAATCCACGCGCACAAAAACGCGCTTCCCTGGCATCTCCAAATCCCGTATCGAAAGCTTGTTCATATCCGTGATTTCATCCAACTTTCGCTCAAAGTCGCAACCTGCACGAACCACTCAAGTCACAAAAAAATTAACGCGTTGTCATTCCGAGGGCGCCGCGCGCCCGAGGAATCTGCTTTCCCGCCAGCCTGCAGGCGAAATGCAGGCCGCCCACCAAATCACGGAGTCACGCGACAGTTCTTGTGGCCTTCACGCCCTTCAGGGGGTCGGAGCTTTAGCTCCGACAAAAAATCCGGACGCGAAGCGTCCGCACCTTTCACGGCGCCTTTCCCGCGAGCCGTGCACTAAAGTCCTACTCCCAAGCAACCGGACACGCCACGCACCCTCCCAGCCGCCTGCCAACCGTCCGCACTACTTCGCCAAAAACTTAATCAAATCCCGGCAACGCGAGGAATAACCCCACTCATTGTCGTACCAAGAAAGCACCTGCACGCAATTCGTCCCCACCACGCGCGTATAACCCGCATCGACAATGGACGAATGCGGATTGCCGCGAAAATCCACGGACACCAATTCCTCTTCCTCGAATTGCAAAATCCCCTTCATCGGCCCCTCAGCCGCGGCCTTCATAGCCCCATTCACGCTCTGCACCGTCGCAGGCTTCTCGGTAAACACAGTCAAATCCACCACGCTCACATTCGGCGTCGGCACCCGCATCGCATAACCATCCAACTTCCCCTTCAGCTCCGGAATCACCAACTGCAACGCCTTCGCCGCTCCGGTAGAAGTCGGAATCATCGAAAGCGCCGCCGCCCGCGCCCGCCGCAAATCCTTGTGCGGCAGATCCAGCAGCTTCTGGTCATTCGTATAAGAGTGAATGGTGGTCATCGTGCCCACATTAATTCCAAACGTATCCTGCAAAACCTTCGCCACCGGCGCCAAACAGTTCGTCGTGCACGAAGCATTCGAAATCACATGATGCTTCGCCGGATCGTACGTCTTGTCATTCACCCCCAGCACCAACGTCTGGTCCGGATCCGTCGCCGGCGCCGAAATAATCACTTTCTTCACGGTTCCGCGAATATGTTTCCGCGCGTCCGCGCCCTTGGTAAATAATCCCGTGGATTCCACCACGATCGTCGCGCCCACCGACGACCAATCCAGTTCCCCCGGATCCTTCACGCGAAACACCTTGAAGCTCTTGCCGTCCACGGAAATCGAATCGTCCGTATGCGACACCTTGTTCGGCAAATTCCCCAGGATCGAGTCGTATTTCAATAAATACGCCAGCGTCTTCGAATCCGTGATGTCGTTCACCGCCACCACTTCAATCGCTGGGTCGCCCAACGCCGCCCGAAAAATGTTGCGGCCGATGCGCCCGAATCCGTTGATCCCCACCTTGATCGCCATGACTCCTCCGACGGGGCTCTCGCGAGTCCCCAGAATGTGCCCCAAAATGAGGCTTAGCAGGTGCTCCCCACAAGTTCATTTTGAAACTGCGCGCAACGCGCGCTCGTTCGCAGATGGCTCGACTGAGGCCACTCCAAAAGCGGAAGCTACTGCAGCGAACTGCACTGACTCGAATGTGAAACTATATCAAATCGGCGAGCCCAACACGCGGCTAAAAATAATTCCGATGACGATCAATCAAATTCCTTCACGCGGATAACTTTGTCTCCCGTGAACGTCACAAAAGTCGTGCGCGCCGGAGGCGTTCCGTATATCCAGTCCTCGGTCTCTGTCCCATCCGGGTCGCGCTCGCGCACTTTATGCTCCGGGCGTCCCAGCGCCGCCAGCACCATATCGTGATTCATTCCCACCAGCGCGGTGTGATCCGTAATCGCTTGCTTGAATTGTGGCGGCAAGGTATCAATCCAATTCACCGCTCCGGAATGTTCCTTCGAGAAATCGAGGAACGCTTGCAGGTAGGTCATCAGGTCGTCCGCACTCATGTCGGGCACGGGCTTCCCAAAATCCAATATCAACGTCCCGCCATTCGGCCGCTGCGGCGCGGTGGACACCGGCATCGGATCCATCCCGCCGCCCCCCATGCCGATCTGCAGATGGTCGCGAATATTGAAATGGCTTTTCCCGCCGCCATTGATTTCAACCACAATCTCTTTGGGGTGAAATTCAATCCCCGTCACCTGCACGGTATCTCCGGGGTTTGCGGCCTGTCCACGCGAACGCAGCGCGTTTCGTAAATCGGTGTCGTCTAATTTCTTGCCGACTTCGATTTTGAAACCCTTTTTTCCGGCAGGAATCGGCTTGCGCACTTTCGCGAATTCACCCGCGACGTAACGCACGATTTCCAGCCGCGATTGCGGCTGCAGAGGCGATTGCTTCCCGGAACTTTGTTGCCCCACGGAAAGGTAGACTTCGGGCAGCGGGCCGGCAGTCGGCAACGAACTCAAATCGGGCGGGTCGGGCAGCAAGGGCGTATGGTAGCGATTCACATCCCTCAAATCGGCGCAGAGAGCCAGCGCCGCGGCCAACACGATGGTAGTCCGGTAGTACATGGCTATCGGTCAGCGCCTATTCTAGTGCGTTTTGGCCCTTCCGTGAATATGGATTCGCTAACCGACCGGATGGTTGCAGGCATCCCCCGCGCCCGCCGCCTCAGCGCGGCAAGTCAAAGTAGGAACTCCGTATCACTGCCCGACTTCTCTGCTTCCTTGCGTTTATCGTGCCGCGGTTTGCGCTTGCGGAGCCGCCGCGGCCTTGGCCTCTTCAATCTTCTCGTGCGCCAGATTCGGCTCGAAGCATCTCCGGCAGCGCGCCTCGTACATGTTCCCCGCGCCCACCACGATCAATTCCTCCGACGCCACCAGCCGCTGCGTATGCACAGCCGGATTCCCGCAGCGCATGCAAATCGCCAGCAGTTTCACAATTTCTTCAGCAACAGCCAGCAAACGCGGCATCGGCTCAAACGGCCGTCCCATGAAATCCGTATCCAGCCCCGCCACAATCACCCGCTTCCCCATATCCGCCAGCTTCACGCAACTCTCCACCACCGACTCGCCCAGAAATTGCGCCTCATCAATCCCCACCACCTCCGTCCGCGGCGCCACCTTCGTCAAAATATCCGCGCCATCCTTCACCAGTTCCGAATCCAACTCCAACCCCGAGTGCGACACAATGCCATTCTTCGCATAACGCATGTCAATCGCAGGCTTGAATATCTGCACGCGCTGCTTGGCAATCTCCGCCCGCCGCAAACGCCGAATCAATTCCTCGCTCTTCCCCGAAAACATCGGGCCCACCACCACCTCGATCCACCCCATGTTCCCCTTAACAATGTCCACGCGTTACGCCTCCGTGACCTCTACGATCTGAAAACCACGCGCCAACCGTCAGGCTAGCACACAGCGCTGTGAAAATTCATGCCCCGCGTCCCCTCAACCAGCGCCGCAACATTTCTGGCCACTAGCCACTAATCACTAGCCACTGAATTTATCCCCAAGCCGTCTGGCTATTCCTTCAAGTAAATCGCCCGATTAAAAAACGGCGCAAACGCATTGATCACCGCGACCCGAAACGACTCCTGCCGCGTAATCAAATTCCTCGTAAATATCCCCCAAGCTCCCTCCGCATCCCGAATATTATGCCCATTCGCAAACGCGTCAATCGCCTCGGAAAGCTCGATGCCATCATCCACCACGCTCTCAGCAAGCGCCTCCGGCACCAGCACCGACCCGGAACGTCCGAATGCACCGCGTCCCGCGTCGTCCGCCACATACGCCCAACTCTCCAGAAACACCCACCTCTGTTGCGCCTCCCGCACCACATCCAGTTCCGGCATCACATCCAAACTGGGCATCGCGTCCAAACCCGGAATCACGTCGAATCCACCTTCCAGCCCCACAAAATATTTCCAAGCGTGCCCACTCGCGCGCGCCACACCCGCCAAAGCCTCCGCCCGCTGCCGCGCCCCAGCCATCAAATCCTCGCGCGTCAAGGGAGTGTGCCGCACACCGCTAGCCACCTCCACGCCCACCACTTCAAATTCCGGCGAATTTTCGAACAGATTGCGAATCGAGGCGAGAGCTTCGGTAACCGCGTTCACTTTCGGACGGCGCGTGCTTCCCACAGCCACGACATTCTTTTCCATCAGCCGCAAATTTTATCAATCTTTTCACAGCGGGTTCTGTTTTTCTCGCGAAAATCGCGCCACCAAAAATTCCTTCAAATCCTCCAGCGAACGGAACAGTTGGTCCGAGCACCCCATCATCCACCCGCTGATCTCCCCGGCCGGCAGCGTGCTCACCAGATACACCGGAATCCCCTTGCGATGCGCCACCGTCATTTCCGCCGACGTCCCGCCGCTCTTCGCCAAAGAATCCCAAAAACAAATCAGGTAATCCGCCTGGTTCTCGATCAAATCCAGATCGAACGCAATAATTTTCCGTATCACCCGCCGAAATCGTTCCAGGTCCGTAGTCTTCCACTCGCGGAAATGCGCAATCTCTTCCTCGCTCAAATTCTTCTGTTCGTCTTCCGCCGGATCATAAACGCGATGTCCCAAATGCTCGCGCAAAAAAGGCGCCAGCTTCCGGCGCCACAGCCTGCCGCCGTCTTCGGCATATTCGATAGGACCGCAAAGGTAGGCCAGCATTAGCGTTGAGCAGCTGAAACTCTAGCACGCACCAGAAAAACTGGCCACACGGAGGATCAATCACAGCAAAACGACAGTGGAGCGGGATAAGGGAATCGAACCCTCGCCTCGACCTTGGCAAGGTCGCGTACTACCACTATACGAATCCCGCGTTACGGAAGGCTTCGGCCAGCGTTTTATTTATAGCATGGCGCTTGCGGGCGGACAAGGCCCGCCGCCGAGGGCTTGACCATGCAATCAACGAGCTTTCCGCGCGCCGCTGCAACCATCAGCCGTACGCACCGCGCGTCGCCAGCCCCGCTAATCCACTTCCATGATGCGCGCCGACTTCACCACCGGGGACTTTTTCTGCCGCTCGGCAAACTTCTGCGCGCGCTCCCGATCAATATACACGCGCGCGAATTTCTCGCCATCCGCGTAATAGACAGTTACTTGCCAGTGATGATGTTTGCGCCGCTTATCGTGGCGCATCCGGCTGGTTTTCTTCGCCTTGGCTTTTTTCACGTTAGGTAGTCCCCTAGAAGATTCGTGACTATGGCAATTTTGGCGCCACCGCGCAAGTAACAAGTTAGGGGTTAACGCTCCTATACTTTTTTGCCACGGCGTGGCGCAATCCCTAGAGGATATAGGAACATAGACCCCATTTATTTCTAAATTTTAATGAGTCCTGGAACATTTGACGGCGTCCAACCGTAATAGTAAGGGAAGGGCAAAGCAAAGGGCCGGAGGGTATCAGAATGGTAATGCGCTGGGAACCAGAAGTGCAAATAGAGGACTTGCGAAATCATCCCGCGGAACTAGTCATGCGCCTGCGGACGCTACTGACTCGCGGCGCCCACACCAACCCCGATCCCAATCATCCGGGCTTTTACGAAATCGAAAGCGACTGCCGCGTCTATTACGTCCACATTTCCGCCATAACCGGGAAGATTCTGCTCCTGGCCACTTGGCCCACCGAAAACGTTCTGGAAGCAGCCCACAACGCAGCATAAATAGTGAGTTACAGCGAGGCTTCGCGATTTGTAGCGCCGGCGCTTAGGCCTCGCGCTTTTTCTCGGTGCTATCCGTCCGGAGCGCGTCGGCCCGCCGCCACCTAGAACGCCAAATCCGCAGCTTTAAAATCCAAATCCGTCAAAGTCTGCGCCTTCAACTTATAAATCGCAGGCCCCTCGCTCGATCGCGCATAAACAAACCCACCCGCTTCCTTCGAAATCTGCACAGTAATCTTTTTCCCGCTCTTATCCTTAAGCGTCGCCTCAAATGCCGGCTTGCTCAATTTCGCCGCCACGTCCCCCGCCGGGTGATCGTAAATCTCCTCCGCCCGCGCCAATTGCAACGGCGAAAATAGCTTCTCCGCGCTTGCCGACTTCCCCTTCTGCTCGGCCGGCGCATCATAAGTCCACTCGGACTCGTTCTTGCGTGTCAGCTCAATCGTTCCGTTCGCGTTGTGCATCTCCGCGTGCGAAATGTTCGCCGGATCGAATTGCACAATCCGCTTGTCGCGCAAATCGCTGTAATTCTCCGCGAGCTTCTTATAAAGATCCTGATTGATCCGAAAAACCGTCGGCCGCGAGTCGTCCCGCGCAAAATACTCGTCACCCTCTTTCTTCCCCACCAGCAAAGTCGCCGTCTTGCCCTTTGCATCCGTCGCCGTCAAAGTAATCGCCGGACTCGTCAGCCCATAAACACCCAGCTTGTCCGCGGTCTCGCTTGCGACCGTCACCATCTTCGCGTTCGCCACGGTCGCCAAAAGCGAAGAGATCGTATCCGTATCACCCGCCGCAGCAGCCGGCTTGCTAAATCGCCAATCGCCATCCTTCCCCTTCGCCGCCACCACCTCGCCCGCGGCATTTTTCAATCCGAACGAATTCACCTGGTCGCTAGCAATATGCAGCACTGCGCGATCGCGCAATTCCTGCAGAGGCTTGTCCACGCTCACGAGCAGCGATTCCGGCAGCAGCGCCACATCCTTCGCGTTATCCGCCAGCGCATACACCGAAACGCCGGTGAAATCCTTCTTGCCCAGCTTCAACGAATGTTTCGTCCCGTTCTTCAATTGAAAATCGAGCAACACAGCCGCGGGATCCAGTCCATACGCCTTCAAACGATCCGGCGCTCCCGGCTCCGTCTGACTAACGCGCGCGGTAGCCAGCTCCTCCACGATCCCCTCCACCGTCGGCTCGTCCGCTCCCGTCTCGATCGGCTGCGTGATCTCCCACGAGTCACCGCGCTTTCCCAGCCGGATCGTCTGCGACTTCGCGTCCGCAGGGTAGGAAATCATCAGCGCAGAAATATCACCGGATTGCACGGTAAACGCAGGCTTTCTCTTGTCCTCGACCGCCTTCGCGGCCTCTTTCTGCCCGCGCTGCCAATCGAAATAATAAACAGCCCCGCCGCCCAGGATCGCGACCAGCAAAACGATTAGCGTGGATTTTTTTATCATTATTCAATCATGGCTTTCTGGAATTAACGCCGCTTCCACCAGATGAGAATTCCCGAGAAGATCACCAGCCCCGGCAGCAACGCCAGATCCACCCAATGCAGCGCCGTTTCCTGGGCTTCGGTCAATGTCACGCGTCGGTTCGTCGGCGCTTTCGGCCGGATCGAAATCAACGCCTCGTCCTGCGCCAGCCAGTCAATCGTATTGAAGAACAAATCGCCGTTGCGCTGCTGGCCGATCCACGGATTCGCCGCAAACTGCGAGTTCCCGATTACCACCAGCCGCGCTTCCTTGTCGCCGACTTTCCGGTTCGCGGCGACGCCCAACGAAAGCGGTCCCAGCGTATCCGTCTTCGGATCGTACGAAATCTTCGTCTCGCCCGGCTTCAATCCCGGAATCGTGAAACTCCGCTCCGAAGTCTTCAGCAATTCCACCGCTTGTGGAATGGACTTGCCCTTGTCCGCGATCGAAACCGTGCGTGCCAACGGGAAAAACGTGACGGACCCTTGAAACCCCTTGGTGATTGGGCTAACCCCAAAATCCGCCACCAGCGGAATAATCGGTCCGCCGCCGAAAAGCCGGCCCATGCCGCTGGCGTCCACCACCACGTTGCTGCCCACCGCGATGTTCCAGGATTTATAAATATCGTCCAGCTTCGGATCCGTCGCCGGATCCTCCATGATCAACGCTTCGCCCCCATCATCCAGGTACTTCCCGATCGCCGCAATCTCCTGCGGATAGTAGGACTGCTTCGGCCCGGAAATCACCAGCACGCTGCAATCCGCCGGCACGCTCGCTTCGGTGATCAGGTTCACCGTCTTCGTGGCGTAGTTCTCCTTTTTCAGTCCCGCATCGGCCTGACTGTAGCCATCCTGCCCATCGTCGCCCGTCGCTTTCTCTCCGTGCCCCGTGACAAAGCAAACCGTCTTCACTTTGTTGCTGGTCGCTTTCAAAATCGCTCCGGTGATGTCCTGCTCGCCCACATCGCCCTGCGCGCCGGTCTGCACGTGCTCCTTATTCGTCCCCGAAGCGACGATCACGTCCCCCATGTGCGTCGCGCCATACTCCTGCGCCACTTCCGGCTTCTGCTGCGGGTCCACATCCTCGAATTTGAAATGCGGCGAAAGGTTCTTGTACTCACCCATCAAATCGTCAAACGCGGAACTCGGCGCCTTGTCGAACCGCAGCACGGTCACGTCCTGCTTCAAATCCCGCACGATATTTCGCGTCTGGTCGGAAAGCGTATAAAGTTTTTCCGTGGTCAGATCGAATCGCTTGTGGTGCCGGTACCCCACAAAATTCAACAAAACCAGAATCACCAGCACCGCCAGCGCCAGCACCGACGTATTCGTTCCCTGCTGCGTCCCTCGCTTCGAGAAAAAACGGATAAGTCCGCGAAATCCAATCACGATTGCCGCCAGCACAAACACGCCGCCCGCACTCAACAGCCCCTTGCTGAACGTCAAAAATTCGCCCTGAATCGAATAACGCAGGTATCCGGCGACCAGCATCGCCACGCCCAGCGTCCCAATAAATCGTGCCGTTTCCTCCCGATCCCATTTCATCCTGCAATTTCCTCCATAAACTCCACCCCCTTCCCTGCCTCTCCGTTAAGCTCTCCGCCACCGCATCGAATCAATCGACCGCACAGTCAAAAACACAAAAAACACAATGAAACTCCCGTAATAAATCAGGCTGGACGTATCCACAATCCCCTTCGTGAAGTCGTCATAATGCCGGATCACCGAAAGATACTGCCAGCACCGCACCCACTCCGCCGCTCGCGTTCCTTCCCAAATCCAGCACCCACACAAACAAAAACGCCGCGAACGTCAGCACCGCCGCAATCAGCTGGTTTTCCGTCAGCGACGAAATAAATTCCCCCAGCGCCAGCAGCGATCCTCCCAGCAGCATAATTCCCGCGTACCCTGCCAGCAGCATCCGCCACGGCGGCGTCGGCTCACTCCGCAAAAATATACAAGCCAGATAACTCGCCGTCGGCAGCAGCATGATCGCGTATAGCGTCAGCGAGGCGAAAAACTTCCCCAGCACAATCTGCCCCTCGGAAATCGGTGAGGTCATCAGCAATTCCATCGTCCCGCGCTTGCGCTCTTCCGCAAAGATCCCCATCGTCAATATTGGCGTGAAAAATAAAATTAGCGTCGAAAGCAATCCAAAAAACGCTCGCATCACTTCGCTCGGCACGTCCACCTGCTGCGGCATGCCGAACTGCATCCCCTGCAATTCCATCTGCATCGCTTGCTGCGACACGACCGTCAGGAAAAAATTAAAGAAGTAAGCGCTCAAAAACAAAAAAATCCCGATAAACACATACGCAATGGGCGAAACAAAATAATGTCCCATCTCCTTGCGATAAATAGCGTAGAAATTCCGCATCGTCTCCTCGCATTAATCTTTTGTAGCGGCGCACTTCACTGCGCCATCGTTGTTAGCGCGACCCTCGGTAACTTTACGAAGTCCACCGCGAAACTCGCCCCTCAACTCCCCGCCGCCTGCGCATGCGCCGCATCGTCCGTCGTCAATTCCAGGAAAATATCCTCCAGACTCAAACTCACTCCGCGCAATTCAAATAGCGGCCACCCGCTCTGCACCACTTTCGCCGCAATCGCGCTGCGAATATCCGCACCCTGCTCCGTTTCAATCGTCGCCGCCACGCGCCCGCCGGCCGGTATTTGCTCCACCTGCACGCGCATTGCTCCCGGCACCTGCGCCAAGGTCTCGCGCAATTCCTTTTCCGGCGCCTGCACTTCCACGCGAATTTTCTGCCCGCCCTTCAACTGCGAAGTCAAGTTCTGCGGCGTATCCACCGCCGCAATTTTTCCCTTATTGATAATCACCACCCGGTCGCACGTCATGCTCACTTCCGGCAAAATGTGCGTGGACAAAATAATCGTGTGGTTTCCCGCGAGGCTTTTGATCAAATGCCGCACTTCAATAATCTGCTTGGGGTCGAGACCCACGGTCGGCTCGTCCAGAATAATCACGTCCGGATCATGCACCAAAGCCTGCGCTATCCCCACGCGCTGCTTGTACCCGCGCGAAAGCCGCTTGATCAAATCGTGCCGGCGATCTTCCAGGCTCGTTTTGCGCAGCGCATCGTCAATCCGCTCCGCCCGCCTTTCCGCCGGCACGTTCTTGATGCGCGCCACAAATTCCAGGTAACCCTCCACCGTCATGTCCGGATAAACCGGCGGATTTTCCGGCAGGTAACCGATATGCTTGCGCACTTCCAGCGAATCCCCGAACACGTCGAAGCCCGCGATGCGTGCAGTCCCCGACGTCGCCGGCATATAGCCGGTCAAAATTCGCATGGTGGTGGTTTTCCCCGCCCCGTTGGGCCCCAGAAAACCGAGTATTTCGCCTTTATTTACTGTGAATGAAACGTGATCAACCGCGGTGATCGCCCCATACGTCTTCGTCAAGTCCTGTACTTCAATCAATGCCACCTCCGAAAATAAATGCTAGCCAAAAAAATAAAAGGGACCAAACAGGATCGCGCCAGGCATTCCCGAACCGACGTTTATACCAAAAAATCGTCCAAAAATGAAAATCGCGTCAATTCTATCGGATGCCCATATATCGCCTCAGGTTTTCTCTACGCCTCCGCGGTAATTTAGACTTTGCAGCAAGAACTCTCCGTGCGCTCCAAGCCTTCTCTGTGCCCTCTCCGCTAAATCTTTCGCCGTTGCCCCACCTCAAAACGTAAATCTCCCTCCAATCTGCGCCGCAAAAGGAACTCCGACGGTCGTCCCGGGCCCAAAAAAATCCCCCAGCGCCCCTGCCGGAAACCGCAACTGATTCACATTGCTAACCGCCACCTGCGAACAAGTCGGCGGGTTCGCGCATATCGCATTCAAATCCGGCAAAGCCGCCACATTCGTCACATAATTCGCCCCCGGATTATTCCGGTTAAACAAATTAAAAAACTCGATGAACGGAGTCGCCGTAAACCTCTCATGAAATGTAATCGGCCGGCTGACCCGCAAATCCACCTGGATATAAGGCGTCCCGCGAAACTCATCCAAAGTAGTCTTCACTCCATTCACAAAAATCCGGTCCAGTCCGTCCGCCGTAGTTATCGTAAAAGGCCGCGCGCTCTCCGCCTGCGACAAAGTCGTCAACTCGAACCCGCCCGGCAACCTGAACAATCCCGCCAGCACGAACCGATGCCGCACGTCCTCGCCCGATGGCCCATAATCCCCGCGCGCAAACGCGGCCAACGGATTACAGACTCCATTCACATAATCAAACAACTCGCCCAGGACGCATCCCCACGTCTGCGCCTTCGAAAGCGTGTAATTCGCAATCACATTAAAGTGCCGCGACACATTCCCCTGCAGATGAATCGAAAGCCCGTTGTAACTCGACCGGTTATCGCTCTTGAATAGCGCAATGTCCGGCGCATCCGCCGGCAAATTCACTCCCGCCGTGTAGTCATAACGCCGGTAACCATGATTTCCCTGCTCGTGCGTGTAATCCGCGCTCACCAGCCACTGCGCGTTGAACGCATGCTCAATCCCCGCCGTCGAATGAATCGCGTAAGGCGTCCGATACCTTCCATCAATCAACGCGCCTTGCGATCCTGCGGGCAAGCAACCAGGATCCGTCGGCACCACGCAAATCCCCACAGGCTCGTTCACCGCCTGAAACGCCGTCACCCATCCGTTCTGCGCCAGGTCGTTGTAATACATCCCAAATCCCGCTCGCAGCACCGTCTTGTTCGATTCTCCCGGTGAATACGCAATTCCCAACCGCGGCGCAAACGCGTGCCGATAATCATGCGGCGCCCCGCTCACCAGCGGAATGCCCAAAGCCTTCAACGTCAGATACGCGGGATTCTCCAAAGGACTGCGGCTCGACGCCGTAAACAACCCAAACGAAGTGTCGTAACGCAACCCGTAATTCACCGTCAGCCGCTGCGTCGCTCGCCACGAATCCTCGGCATAGACACCCAACCGCTGCACGTCTTGCGTAAAGCTGCCATTCGCCGCCGGCGTCGCCGTGCAGTTCACGCCCACCGGCAGCGGCTGCGTGCACGTCAGATCGTTATAGAACTGCGACGGGTTTGCCGCGTAGAAACTCGGATTGTTGGGATACTGAATCAGCGTCTCAGCGTTGCCGGCCAGCGCGCCGCTCAATACCGGCTCGTGAATGAAATTAATTCCCACGCGCGGCGCATGATTCCCGCTGCTGTGGCTCACGTCGTAGCGAAACTGATATTTCTCCTGGTTGCGCAGCACAGGAAACGCCGTGATCGGCGTCACAAACTGGTTGTCGCCAAATGTCTCAAACCCCGAAATCGTGCTATCCGTCGAGCTAAAGGGAAATGCCAGCGCAAATCCCAAATCCGAGTTCCGCGTCTCCGTCCGATGCAGTCCGCTCGCCTCCAGCGTCAATGCACCCACCCAAGTAGGACTGAACGTAAAACTCTGGCTCAAAAGCAAATTCATATAGTGCGAACGCGAAGTCGCCCCCGTCGAAGGCAGTGTCGCCTGTTGGACCAGATCGTTGTCCGTTGTGTAGCGATCCACTGCCGCGCGCAAAAACCATTGTGACCGCGACGACTGCGCCCAATCAAATCTGGTCGTCGCCAGATAATCATTAAAAGGCACCGGTGCGTTCGTCGGCACCGCAATCGAATTCACGCCCGGGACCAGCCCTTCGGATGCCAATTGCGCCAGCGCTTGAAATTCGCTGATGCTATTGGGACTGTACGCAACGCTGGCATCCTCATGCACATATTCCAGCGAAGTGAAAAACCACACTTTCCCCGTCTTCAGCGGCCCGCCCACCGTACCAATATAATTTTGCCGCGAAAACGGCTGCTTCGGCTCCGGTGGAGGATTATCAATCGGCAATCGCGCGTTCAATGCGGCCGCTCGCTCATAGAAAGCCGCATCCCCGTGCCAGTCGTCCGTGCCCCGCTTGGTCGTAATCACCACCGACCCGCCCGTCGTCCGTCCGGTATCCGCATCCTCTTGCGCGGTGCGCACCACGAATTCCTGAATCGCATCCGGCGAATAGTTCTGCAAAAATCCGCCGATGTAATCGTCCGAGTTGTCTCCGCCATCCACCGAGAGCTCCACATTCAATCCAGAACTTCCGCCGAACGACACCGCCGTAATCCTCGCCTTTGTCGGATCGGAAGGTTCCACTGGCTCTGTCCCCGGCACCAGGAACGCCACATTCGCAAAACTTCGGTGCGCCAAAGGAAAATTCTCCAGATCCTCCGCCGAAACCGCGCCTTGATGCACCGCGCTGGTCACATCAATCGTCTGGGTCGTAATTGACGCTCCTGGCTGCGCGTTCACCCTCACGGATTGCTTCACCGAACTCGGGTGCAGCGTAATCGTCACGTCGCGCACCTGCGCGACCACGATATTCACATCCGAGCGCGCCTCCGCAAACCCTGCCGCGTTCACCGCCAGCGAATATTCCCCGGGCAGCAAATCGTCCACGCGAAATTCGCCCCGGCTCCCGCTCACTGCCGCCCGTTCGATGGACGACTCTTTCGCCCGCAGCGTAATCGCCGCGTTCGGAATCACCGCGCCGCTCGCGTCCTGGACCACCCCGCGCAAAGTCCCCCGCGGATTCTGCGCCCGCGCAATCCGCGTCCCCCCGGCGCACACCACCAGCGTCACTATCAGAGCGCAAACGCCGGGCAACGGGGTCCGTCTTGTATGCATCCACATGGCTGAATGACGGGGCGAATTATCCCAAATCAAATACCCGCAGTACACCCCTTTGACGCGCTTTCGTCGCGAAGGGTAGGCGGAGACTCATACGGAGATGTGCGTTGACACGCTGCGGCGCTTTTGTTATTCAACTAGTTTCGCTAAACGAGCCATTGGTTCGATGTGGGAGCAACTCCCTCCGGCCGGGCGGATCCGAAAAGCAATCCAAGGTGCTATGAAAATATCGAAGGCGTATGCCCGCATGAAGGACTGCTTGTGGCTCCCAGCCGCAAATAATGAGAATCGTCGCCCCGCGCATCGCGTCGCATCTCTTGTCCTAATGCTCCTAGCCGTTTGCTCTCTTGCATTCATTTCCGGTTGCGGCGGCGGCGGCACCGCCATCACGCTGGAAGTCACTCCCAGCACTGCCAGCCTCGATGAAGGCCAGCCGCTTCTCTTCATCGCCACTCTCGGAAACGACACGCAAATGAAAGGCGTTACCTGGACGCTCACCGGCTCCGGCTGCGCCGGCAATGGCTGCGGCGTTCTATCGAACATAACTACGACTTCGGTCACCTACACAGCACCCACCGGCCTCACCACCGGCATTAGCGTCAGCCTCGAAGCGATGGTCAACGCTCACAAGAGCACCACGCAAACGGTCACTATTTCCATCGTACTCCCCGCCGCCTTCCCCACCACCTTCACGTGGCCCAACGGCGCCAATGGCGTTCAGTACAGCGCCACCATCACCACCACCGGCGGAGTGCAACCCGTCCAATACACTCTCGCCTCCGGCAGCCTTCCGCCCGGCCTCACGTTGAACACCACTGGCACCATTCTAGGAACCCCGACCTCGCGCGGCACTTCTACATTCACGATCAACGTCACGGACAACATCGGCAAAACTCCTAACCTCGTCGTCACTTCGCCGACATACACCATCACCGTCAATCCTGCGCCGCCGCTCGCCATTCCCACCAGCATACTTCCGAGCGGTCTCGTCAAGACCAGTTACAACGCGGCCATCGTGCCCGCCGGTCCCGGCGGAGTTCCGCCGTACACCTGGAGTATCGTAGCGGGTTCGCTGCCGAGCGGACTGGCCTTGAATACCACTACGGGTGTGATCAGCGGCGTACCCACTGCCGCTGGCGTTTCCGCGTTCTTCCCGAAGGTCACGGACTCCGCGATCCCGCCGCAAACGGCCGTCTCTGCCACCGGCGTCACCATCACCGTCACCACCGTTCCCGCACTGCAATCCGTCACTCCGGCGCTTCCTTCGGCCGCCGTCGCCGTCGCCTACACCGGCACTCTGAAAGCTTCGGGCGGAGTTCAGCCTTATACTTGGAGCGTCGTCTCCGGCCAACTTCCCTCCGGCTTGCATCTTGATGCCGCCACTGGCCAGATTACGGGCACTCCGATCCTCGCCACCACCGCGAATTTCTCCGTGGAAGTGATGGACTCCAATTCCAACGTCTCCGCCCCTCAGGCGCTCACTCTCACCGTCGCTGCTGGAACCGCCAACACCAATATCCTTTTCAACGGTCCGTACAGTTTCCTCTTCCACGGTTTTGATACCACCGATGGCAACGTCATCATCGCCGGCAATTTCAATGCCGACGGCTCCGGAAATATCACCGGCGGCCAGCTCGATAGCAACCGCACCGGCGGCACCCTTGGCATCTTCACCGGTTCCACCTTCACCGGAACCTACGCCATCGGCAACGACGGCCGCGGCTCCATGCAACTCACCGTGACCAATAGCAAAGGCGCAATCGCCGTATTCAATTATTTGCTGGCGCTCAATTCCGATAGCTCCATCGCCATGATTGAGAATGTAATTCAGGGTGACACACTCGGCACTCCGCAAACCCACGGTGCCGGCACCATCAAACCCGTCATCGGCGGCACTCTCACCGCCGCGAACTTCAGCGGAAATTACGTCCTCGAACTCGACGGCCAGGACGCCGCCAACAAGGCCGAAGTAATTGTCGGAGTGGGACACGCGGATGGTTCTTCGCAGTTGAGCCCGGGTGCGATTGACATCAACGACGCCGGCAGCTACACGCCCAATCTCGCGCTCTCCGGCAATTTTGCAGTCACTTCCACCAACAACAAGGGCGTACTGGACTTGACCTTCCAGCTTCCCAACACGGCGCAGGTTCAGCTCCAATACACCTTCTACTTCGTTTCATCCTCGGACATTTTCTTGATCGCGGTTGATCCCACGGACAACACCCATCCCCGCCTCGCCGGTGAATTGTTCCTGCAGGATCCCATGGCCTCGTTCAGCTCCGGCGCCCTCAGCGCCAATAGCGTCGCCACCGGCACCGGTTTGGACGGCGCAAATTCCAGCGTCTTCGCCGGACTGCTCACCGGCAATGGCATGAGCGCCGCTTCTCTCACATTCGATCAGAACGACGGCGGCACGGTCACGAGTGGTTCCGCGTCCGGCACCTTCACCGCCGACCCCACGTCGAACGGACGATTCGCTTTCTCCGGTCTCGGTTCGCGTATCGCCGCGGCCTATCTCACCGCGCCCGATCAAGGCATCCTCATCGGCTCCGACGCCGCCGTCACCTACGGCCGCCTCGACGCGCAAACCATCGTCCCGCCCTTCAACTCCGCCTCTATCCTGGGCGGCTACACTCTAAGCGCTCCGGCAACTCTCGATAGTGCCACCCTGAATTTCCTTGGTGAGTGGAATTCGCCCAACGGCACCGGCAGCATCACAGGCCTGCTCGACGAAGTGGACAACGACGGCACCGCGCACACCGGCCTGTCGATAGCTGGCAGTACTTACGCCATTACAAACACAACCACCGGCCGCGGCACGCTGACGCCGACGGTCTCCGTGCTGAGCACTGGCTTCCCAGCCAACCTGGTGATCTACGTAGCCACTCCATCCAGCTTCCGCGCCATCTCCACCGACTCCAACCCAGGGAACGAGCATCCACTAGTCTTTTACCTCGACCACTGACGCGCGCCGAACCACACGCCGTAGGGGCGGGTCTCAGAACCGCCCTCGCATCACAAACTCCGCAAACCCTTCCCGCGAAGCCAATCCTCCGCTAAACTCAACCGTCAAACTCCAATGACCACCAAACCAAAATTTCGAACCATCGCCTTAGCCGCGGCACTATTCGCGATCCTCGCGCCCAACGCCAAATCCCAAAATTCCCTACAACCGCCTCCCAACGCAAAAGTACTCGCACTAAACCCCACCCCCGGCCGCTTCACCGAACCCAGCATCGCCATAAATCCCAAAAATCCCAATCAAATCGCCGCAGCCTTCCAAGTCCCCGCCAGCATTGCCTACTCCGAAGACAGCGGTGCCACCTGGCAAATCGCGCAACACACCGCGCCCGGAAATTACGCCATCTCCGGCGACGTATCCATCACCTACGATTCACGCGGTCATGCCGTCCTCTGCTACATCGCCTTCGACAAACTCGGCAGCTCGCAATACTGGGCGCACAACGCCACACGCAATGGCATCTTCATCCGCCGCTCGCTCGACGGCGGAGAAACCTGGGAATCGAACGCCATTCCCGTAGACGAACAACCGACGCGCAAAATCATGCCGTTCGAAGACAAGCCCTACATCGTCGCCGACAATAATCCCGGTTCACCGCACGCAGGAAATCTCTACATCGGCTGGACCGAATTCACTCTGGAAAAAACGACAATCCTTTTTTCGCGCTCCACCAACGGCGGCAAGACTTGGTCGCCGCCCCAGGAAATCAGCACGCACGAAGGTCTGCCCCGCGACGACACCGGCGCGGTCGAAGGTTTCACCGCCGCCGCAGGCATTGACGGCACCCTCTACGCAGCTTGGGCCGATGGAAGCACCGTCGTCATGGCCACCTCAAAAGACGGCGGCGCCACTTTCACTCCCTCGCACGCCATCCTCGATACCGCGCCTTCCTATTACGGTGTCGAAGCCGTCGAACGCGCCAACGGCTTCCCGCAACTTGGCATGGATCCCCAAACCAATCGCCTCTTTCTCACCTTCAGCGATTATCGCAATGGCGACGTGGACGTCTTCTGCTCCACATCCATAGATCGCGGCGCAACCTGGAGCCCTGCTACCCGCGTCAATAGCGACCCGCTCCACAATGGCGCCGACCAATTCTTCCAATGGCTAGCCGTAGACCCAAGCGACGGCTCCGCAAACGTAGTTTTCTACGACCGCCGCCGCGATCCAAACAATCGAGCCCTCTCTGTCGTTCTCGCGCGCTCCACTGACGGCGGCCAAACCTTCGCCAATTACGCCTGGGCCACCCCGCCATTCGACCCCGAAGGCAATTTCATAGGTGACTACAGCGGAATAGCAGCCCTAAATGGCAACGTCTACGCCGTCTGGACCGGCCGCGCAACATCGCCGCCAACCAAGCCCCAGCGAAAAGCAGCGCCAATCAACAAGTCATCAAGCGGAGCAAACGGGGAGAAAGCACCAAACGCAGCGAACGCAGTAAATCAAGCAAACGCAGCAAGCACAGAACACACCGAAGAATATTCCGGCCTAAAAATGGCCCGCACAATAATCCAACTAGGGTCCGCCGACTTCTGTACATCAACCCACTAGCCAGCAGCAAATTTGTTCAGTAGGGGCGGGTCTCACACCCGCCCTTCGTCCTCAACGCCATACCACCGCGCAGCCTAAAGGTTTCAATCAGGCAGGATCAATATGGAGTGCGCCGGCGCGCCGCCGCTTTTCCAAAACGCAACGTAATCACGATTCCAGATTCTACCTACATTGTCATCCCGATAGAGGTGCGCCGCATTTGCGCACCGACGAGGGACCTCTCTTCGCCGTTTCGACGGGGCGCGCCGTCCTAACTCGTGGCGCCCTACGTCTCTTCCTTCTTCTCCACCAATTTCAAAGCCGCCGAATTAATACAAAACCTCAAACCCGTCGGCTCCGGCCCATCCTCAAACACATGCCCCAAATGCGCGTCGCACTTGCTGCAGATCGCCTCGGTTCGCGTCATCCCGTGGCTCGTGTCGCGCTTCATCTCCACGTTTTCCGCCGCCACCGGCTGATAATAACTCGGCCACCCCGACCCCGAATGATATTTCGCCTCCGACGCAAAAAGCGGCTGCCCGCAGCAAACGCAAACATAAGTCCCCGGAGTCTCCGTATCCTCATACTCGCCCGTACCTGGCGGCTCCGTCCCCCGCTGCCGCGTCACATAATATTGATTGTCATCCAACTTCGCCCGCCACTCCGCATCGCTCTTCCGTATTTTTTCGCTCATCCCCATATCTTACCCGAATTCCCCGCGCCCGAATCCAGCCCCAACTCGCACGAATGGTCAGGACCGCAGGGGCACGGCATGCCGTGCCCGCCTCAAATATTAGGCACTCTCACCCTGCTCGCTAATCGCACAGGTTCTTTCACCGCGCGCACCCAACTCCCATCGCTCAGCTATACTTATGAAATGAACGAAGTCTTCATCTGCGATGCCATTCGCACTCCCTTCGGCCGCTACGGCGGCTCCCTCTCGACAATCCGCGCCGACGATCTCGCCGCCATCCCTATCCGCGCCCTGATGGCCCGCAATCCCTCAGTAGATTGGGCCGCCCTCGACGACGTCATCTACGGCTGCGCCAATCAAGCCGGCGAAGATAATCGCAACGTAGCCCGCATGGCTCTGCTTCTCGCCGGCCTGCCACAAGAAGTCCCCGGCGCCACCATTAATCGCCTCTGCGGCTCCAGCATGGACGCCGCCGGCACAGCCGCTCGCGCCATTCGTTCGGGCGAAACCGATTTAATGTTCGCCGGCGGCGTAGAAAGCATGACCCGCGCCCCCTTCGTTACCGCCAAATCCGACAGCGCCTTCAGCCGCACCAGCGAGACCTTCGACACGACGATCGGCTGGCGCTTCGTCAACCCCGCAATGAAATGCAAATACGGCGTGGACTCCATGCCCGAAACCGCCGAAAACGTAGCCGAAGAATTTCACGTAGGCCGCGCCGATCAAGACGCCTTCGCCTACCGCACCCAGCAACGCTGGGCGCGCGCGCATCAAGCCGGCTTCTTCAAAAATGAAATCGTCCCAGTCCCGATCCCGCGAAAAAAAGGCGACCCGAAAATTTTTGACACCGACGAGCATCCCAGGCCAGACACCACTCTCGACGGCCTCGCTAAACTCAAACCCATCGTCAAACCGAATGGCACAGTCACAGCCGGCAACGCGTCCGGCATCAACGACGGCGCCTGCGCCCTGCTTCTAGCCTCCGAAGCAGCCGTAAGAAAATACAATCTAACTCCGCGCGCCCGCCTCCTCGCAACCACCACCGTAGGAGTAGCCCCGCGCATCATGGGCTTCGCGCCAGCCCCCGCCACAAAAAAAATCCTCCAAAAAACCAACCTGCAGCTATCTCAAATAAACGTAATCGAACTGAACGAAGCCTTCGCAGCCCAAGCACTGGCAGTAACCCGCGACCTAGGCCTCCCCGACGACGCCGAGCACGTTAACCCCAACGGCGGAGCCATAGCCATAGGCCATCCCCTAGGCGCCAGCGGCGCCCGCCTGATCACCACAGCGATGTACCAACTCCAAGCCACCAAGCAACGTTACGCCCTCTGCACCATGTGCATAGGCGTCGGCCAAGGCATAGCCACCATAATCGAACGCCTCTGAACAGCGGTCAGTAGCGCCGGCGTCCCGCCGGCTCTTCGGTTTTGTCGTTGTAGCCCCGCACTTCAGCGCGCCATCGATCTTGCGTGACAAATCTCTACGAGACGTTGACTGCGGGTTGTGGCTTGAATCACGAAGAAATGGCGGATCCCGCGGGCGGGCGATGCTCCTCTGCTTTTGCTTCCTCTGTGTTCTCCGCTTTTACTCCGTGTCCTCTGTGTTAAATCTTGCGCAGTTGCTCTA
>CAWDRJ010000030.1:0-186987 GCA_963804625.1 uncultured Acidobacteriota bacterium
GGCGCGGGTGGGAATCGAACCCACGTATAAAGGTTTTGCAGACCTCTCCCTTACCACTTGGGTACCGCGCCTCGGCCTAACAGTATAACGAAACTCCCCCGCACTTTCAGCCTGTTCGAAGAGGGACATTTGCGTAAATCTCACTCGCGCTACGGAATCTATGTCGCGACCCGGGAGTCTTTGTAGGTCGTCGCTTTAGCGACGACAAAAAGCCTCGCAAGATCAGAGCGGCTTCAGCCGCTGAAGTACCCGCGTTGCGCTTTGCGATGCGCCCTCTTCAGCCCAGCCGCGGGGCCGCATCAGCGGACACTTCACGCTTCGCACTGTACTGCTGCATTGCGAATCGCTCCCGCCACGCGCAGATCGGCAATCGTGGGGTACCCGTTCACGGCCATGAACAAGTCGGCCTCGGCCAGAATGCATCGCAGCACGTGCCGAACTCCCTCGGCGCCGTCCAGCGCGAGCCCATAAACATAGGGCCGGCCGATGCCGACAGCGGTCGCTCCCAACGCCAAGGCCTTGATGACGTCCGTGCCCGAACGCACACCCGAATCGAATAGCACAGGCGTCCGAGGCGATGACTTAATCACCGCCTCCACCACTGCGGGCAGCAAATCGATCGCCGCGATCCCGCCGTTCGCTTGACGCCCGCCATGATTCGAACAATAAATCGCGTCCGCCCCGCAATCGATCGCGCGCCGCGCATCGTCGGGATGGCAGATCCCTTTCAGGATCAGCGGCAGCTTCGTCAAAGACCGCAGCCACGGCATGTCATCCCAAGTCAGTACCTTGCCAAACGTGCCCGCCCACTGCCGAATCGCCGCCGGCAAATCTTCCTCGGGCGGCTTCGCAAGCATCGCGCGGAACACAGGGTCCGAAAAGTAATTCATCAAAACATGCCCGCGCAGCTGCGGAAAGTTCGCGGAATTCAGATCTCGTGGGCGCCAACCCGTCAGCCACGTATCAAGCGTCACCACGACACCCTTGTACCCAGCGGTTTCTGCGCGGTGCACCAGGCTTTCCGCGAGCGCCTTATCTTTCGGCGTGTACAGTTGAAAAAATCCGGGTGTGCCGGCAAGTGTCGCGGCGACCTTCTCCAGCGGATCGTTCGAGAGCGTCGAAGCCACGAACGGTACTCCCGTCGCCACCGATGCCTGTGCAGCCGCCAAATCGCCGTGTCCGTCCTGCGTGCAAATACCGAGCACGCCCACCGGACTCATGAACAGCGGCGTCGGATACCGCACGCCGAAAAGTTCCACCGACAGATCGCGGCTCGAACAATCCACCAGCATGCGCGGCACGATCCCCCATCGGCGAAAAGCAAGCGCGTTGTGCCGCTGCGTCCACTCGTCTCCGCAGCCGCCTTGCACGTAGCTCAATACCGAAGGCGGCAAAGCGCTGGCAACTCGTTCCTCCAGCCCTGCGAAATCCACCGGCAACCGCGGCAGCACTCCCTGCAAGCCGCCGCCGTAAATCTCGTTCTGATAATCGCCATAGTGCGGCATACGGGTCCTCGGACGCCATCCTACATCAGGCGTTTGGTTTTGGCAGAATCAGAATTATTGTAACGACTGTGTCATTTATGATAGCGTCGGCTCATGAGTCGTCCGATCGATGAAAAACGCCCAGAAGAACTGCGCAACGCCATCGTCCGATATCTCGTGAAGCACGGCCTGAGTGACCTCTCGCTCCGGCCGTTAGCCAAAGCACTCGGTTGCACTCCTCGCGTCCTGCTTTACCACTTCGGATCGAAAGAAAAGATGATCGTCGAAGTTCTGGCACACGTTCGGCGACGGCAACGTGCCGCCTTCGGCCGCATCGAGGAAGCGCGTCTTACCGACAGCTATCTGGCGGTTTGGAAGCAAATGACCGCTCCGGAATCCGTGCCGCTCTTCCGTCTTTTTTTCGAAATTTATGGGATCGCGCTGCGTCATCCGCGACTCTACAAAACATTCCTGCACCACACCATCCAGGATTGGCTGCAGCTTATGACCAACGAACTCGATGCGGAACTTCATCAACGCAACCAGGCGCGCGCCATCGCCACCATCGTGCTGGCTGGACTGCGCGGCTTCATGCTGGATTTCTGCACCACGCACGACCGCAAGCGCCTGGACCAAGCCGTGAAATTGTGGCTGCGCAGCATCGATGCAATGCTGCCCACGCCTAAGGAGGCTTTGTAATCCATGACACCCGAAACTCGCCGAAAAATCAGCAGGCAGCTCTCAAGATCGCTCACTCTCTTCGTCCTGCTAGCTCTCGCGGCAGCGCTCACGTCCCCGCAAAGCTGGTCTCAAATCGCGCCCGGTTCAATGGACGTTCGCTGGAACGAAGGCGCGGCAGATTGCGCCAAGAACCCGCAACCTCCGCTTCAGCAGCATCACTACAACGCTCAGACATTTATTCTGCGCGAGAATCTTTGCACAACTTTCGAAGCGCCTTTCATGTACTTGCTGATCGGATCCACGAAAGCGCTCCTGATCGACACCGGCGACGTCAGCGATCCGCATATCGATCCGCTGGCAGACACAGTGATGAGCCTGCTTCCCGGAGAGGGCCCTGCAAGACTTCCGCTGCTTGTCGTTCACACTCATCGGCACCTAGATCATCGCGCCGGCGATGCGCAGTTCGCGCATTTTCCCAACGTCCAGGTAGTTGGTTTCGATATTGACAGCGTCAAGCGCTTCTACAACTTCACGGATTGGCCCAACGGTTTCGCCAAAATTGATCTCGGTGATCGTACGGTGGATGTGATCCCAACTCCGGGGCACAACGAAACGGAAGTCTCATTCTACGACCGCAATACTGGATTGCTGTTTACCGGAGACTTTCTGATGCCCGCCAGGCTTCTGATTGACGACGCCGGCGCGGACGTTGCCAGCGCCGAGCGGGTCGCCGCGTTCGTCAAAGATCGCCCGGTCAGTTTCGTCCTCGGCGGCCACATTGAAATGAACTCCGCCGGCGGACTATTTCCTTGGGAATCCCAATTTCATCCCAACGAACATGTTCTGCAATTGACGAAAGACGATGTGCTAGCGCTCCCCGCAGCTGTCCACAGCTTCAACGGCTTCTACAGCGTGCGCGGCAATTTCACGATGGAAAATTCGCTGCGCGTGCTCATCGCATTCGCGGTGCTCATTCTACTGGTCATAATCGCCATCGTGTGGGCGCTGGTGCTCTTCGTCCGGCGCCGCACGCGCGCTCGCAGGATGCGCGCGCAAATCCAAGGCTAATCGCACCCGTCCATAAATCGCGAGACCCGCTGTCGCCACTGCCGCTAGCGAATATGCAGCTCATACGGCATCCGCGCTTGCACCGGCTGCATTTGGGCCACGATATGCCGCACGATGGATTCCAGCGATGCCGATTCGCTCATGTTGTTGTCTTTTTCCCGTTCCAGAAACTGCTCAAAAAACGATTTCTCCACCGGGAAGCGCACGATGTGCACCGATTCGTCCGCCGGAATCCCCGAAAGCTGCTTGGCGACTTCAATCGCACGGTCGAGTCCGCCGAGTTCGTCAACCAATCCCAATTGCTTGGCCTGCGATCCGGACCACACGCGGCCCTTGGCCACTTTTTCCACGGCCTCGACCGGCATCTTGCGGCCCGCAGCCACACCCTTTGTGAAATCCGCATACGTTTCATTCAGCGATTTCTCGATGTAAGCCCGCTGCGCCGGCGAAAAATTCTGTTGGTCGGAAAAGAGCGTCGCATTATCGCTGGTCGCCACATAATCCGTGCTGATCCCCAGCAAATTGTAGAGCCCCGAAATATTCAACTTGCCGATCAGCACTCCAATCGAACCGGTGATCGTATCGGGATCGGCCACAATCTTCCGCGCCGGCGCCGCGATCCAATAGCCGCCCGAAGCGGCCACATCAGACATCGACACAACGACGGGTTTCGCGTTATTTGCCAACTCCACTTCGCGGCGAATCACCTCGCTGCCCACCACCGAGCCGCCGCCGGAATCCACGCGCAGCACAATCGCCTTGATCGCGGAATCCTGCCGTGCTTCGCGAATGTCTGCCGCCACCGAATCCCCGCCCATCACGAATCCGCCGCCCGGTGTCGTGCCGGAATCGCCCGATACGATCAATCCCGTCGCATGCACCACCGCAATCTCGGTGCCGCCCTCATTTTTGACAAACGGCCGGTAGCGGTTCAACGAAATCGGATTCCAGCCTCGATCCTCTTTCTTAAAATAACTCTGCACCTGGTCCCAGTAACCAAGCCGATCCACGATTTTATTCGCCACCGCGTCCTTGGAAGAAAAAGGCCCTTGGTTCAAGAGCGCTTCGAATTGCGGCGCCGTCATCCCGCGCGCGCTCGAAGCATCGTTCAAATATTGCTCGTAAATGCTGTGCAGCAGGCCCTCGACCTCTTCCTTGTGCGCCGGCGTAAATTTCTTCTCGGTAAACGCGTTGCCGGCTGTCTTGTATTCCGCGATGTGATAAAACTCCGGCACGATCTTCAATTTGTCGAGCGTTCCGCGCAAAAAAAGCGCCTGCGCGATCATCCCGCGAATGCTCACTGGCGCCGTGGGCACCAGCCAGACTTGCTGGCACGCGCTGGCCAGATAATATTCGGGGTTCCCTATCCCGTCGTAGCCGAGATAGCAGATGCTGGTCTTGCCGCTCTTGCGAAAGCGCAGCAGGTGCGCGCGAATTTCTTCGAGCTTGCCCCAACCCGTTTCGAGAGGAGCGATTCGCACCACCAATCCGGTTATTCGCGAATCGTTCGCGGCGGAATCAATCGCATCCACGTAGTCGTGCAGCACCGGCACGCTATTTCCGTTGAACGCGCTGAATATATCGGGAGCTCGCTGCTCCTCAATCTGCCCCATCAGGTCAATCACCAGCACCCCGCGCGACGGCAGCCGCAAATGTCCCGGCTTCGACGCCACCGCGACCAACACCACGAAAAACACCACCAGGATGATGATGACAATCGCGCGCCGCTTGGCCCAAGTCATTTGCGTTCACCTCGTCGTGGATTCTTGCGCGGGGAATTGAGAATAATCAAACTAACACCGCGCCGCCGAAAACTCCACCTTGGCGACATCTCCAGTTACGCTACGTCCAACCCAACGTCGTTTATCGTCGTTGAATCGTAGCCAGATTTTTCGAGGAGCGCAGCGGCTTGCCTCGCCGCCCGCGCCCAAAGCACGAGCGCGAAACTCCCACCCCGAAGTTGCGCCTGAATATCACGAATTACGCTGTAAAGTGGAAGCCTATGCCAGCGACGCTCGAGCAAAATGCCGCCACGCCGCAGGTTCATGCAAAGCAAGCCCGGCCGCAAGAAGTGCATCCGCGCGCCAAGCCGCTGAAATTAGTCACCGCGACCATCGTCGTTATAATTCTCGCCGCGTACGTGGCCACCGGGCTGCGCTACGCTGCATACTCCCCGCATCGCTCGGACGCCTACCTCTGGTGCGTCTATCATGTCCATTCAAATTTGTCCGACGGCTTGCAATCACCCCAGGAAATCGCGCGTCAAGCGCGCGCCGCAGGAGTCAACCTCGTGCTCCTCACCGACCACGGCAGGCCAAACGTATCCTCCTCCATTTTTCGCGACAAAATAGATGGCATAACAATCGTCGGCGGCTCCGAAGCCACACTGCCCGACGGTCACTTCACATTTTTCGGCGCGAACCAGGCCCCGGCATTTCGCATCTCCTCGTTTCCGCCCGAAGCCATGCAAGACGCCCGCACGTGGGGCGCCTTTCCAGTCCTCGCCTATCCCGACGACCGCCGCTACGGCTGGCACTACTGGAACGCCGACCTGCATCCCGGCGGCATCGAAATCCTCAATTTGTTCACAAGCTTGCGCCGCACCTCGTTCACCGAGCGCCTCCAGCTCGCGCTCTACTACCCCTTCTCGCGCTATTATTTTTTGAAAGCGCTCTCGTTCCCCTCCGAGTCCATCGCCCACTGGGACGAATTTCTCCAGCACGATCGCACCTGGGGTTTTGTAGCGTCCGATGCTCACGGCGGATTTCACATTACAAAATTCCTCGCGATAAAAATGCCCTCGTACACCGACACTTTTTCTTTCGTCGCGATGGGAATAGACAGGCGTTACAGCCGCGATCCCGAAGCCGCAATCCGAAAAGGAGATTTCTTCGATTGCATTCGCGGCGCCGCCGAACCGGACAAATTCGAATTTTTCGCGCAGAAGGCCGCGCATCACTTTCCCACGGGCAGCGATGCCCCTGAAAACTCGGACCTTCACGTGACGGCACAATCAAACAGCCAAGCCATACGTCTCGTACTAAAGAAAAACGGCGCCGTAATCAGCGAAGCCACAGTCGATCACCTCGACCTCACTAACGCCCCGCCCGGCGTCTATCGCGTCGAAGCCTACCTTCTGCATCATCCGCTCCTGCGCGCCGACGTTCCGTGGATCATCTCGAACCCAATATTCGTCGGCGTCTCCCGCGATTCCGCGCAGCCCGTACCAACCGCAACCCAAGCCGCGCATGCTGTATTGCCGCAACGCGCCCAAGCCTACAAACGCTAACGCCGCGAGCCCTATCCTGCGGCGCGAATCAACTTTTAGCGCATCTCTCTGCTATAATCTTGCCCTCCAACAATGGATTTCGACCACCTAACGACCTTCCTCGAAATAGCCAAATTAGGCAGTTTTTCGCGCGCCGGCCAAAAACTCTTCCGCTCGCAGCCCGCAGTCAGCGCCCAAATCCGCCAGCTCGAACAAGAATACGGCCAGAAACTTTTCGATCGCGTCGGCAAGACCGTAAGATTAACCGCCGCCGGCGAAGCCCTCATCGTCTACGCCAACCGCTTGTTGACTCTGAAAGAAGAATCGCTCCGCGCCGTCACCGATCTTTCCAGCTCGCCGCGCGGCACGCTGCAGATCGGCGCCAACGAAGCCACTTGCCTCTACGTCCTTCCCGATTTATTCGCCGCATACCACCGCCAGTACCCGGCGGTGCAAATCAGCATCTATAGAAATTTCAGCAGAAAAGTAATCGAGAAAATCGAAGACGGCTCCGTGGACGTCGGCATCGTCACCTTGCCGGTAAAATCTCCCAGCCTCAAAATCCATTCCATCTTCCGCGACCGCCTCATGCTCATGGTCAGCGCTAATAACCCACTGGCGCGCATGAAAGCCGTCACACTGAGCGAAGTCGCCGATCAGCCGCAGATCGTTCCGAAGACCGGCTACACGCGCCAGGTGTTTGACAAGCTCTTCCGCCCGCATCGCGCGAAATTGCGCGTCACCATGGAACTCGCCAGCGTCGGCATGATCAAGCGCTTCGTCGCGGCGGGCCTCGGCGTTTCCATCATCAGCGAAAGTTTCGCCAAAGAAGAAGTCCGCTCCGGCGAAGCCAAGCTTCTCCCCATTTCCGACGCGCCGCTCACGCGCGAACTCGGCCTAGTCTATCGCCGCGACCGCACTTTGCCCCGCGCCGCAGCCGCCTTCGTCACCCTTCTCCGCCAACAGATCGCGCAAACCGATGGCGGACACCACCCCGCGAAACACTGACACCACCCGCGCGCCGCAAAGTGCGCGCAGAATCCGCCGCCGCGTCACCCTGAATTCTCGCCGAACTCCGCGTCCGCACCAGCCGTTGCGCGCAGGCCCGCCATCCGCCGTACCCTTTCGCACTCCCGAGCATCCAATATCAAACAGCGCGCGTACTATATAAGCAACAGTTTTACGCCAGCGGAGAAGCGCAATGTTGATCAAGAAAGCCCCGGATTTGACTTACAAGGACGTCACGCGCAAGGGCCTGTACATGGGCCGCCGCAATTTTCTGTTCGGAATTGCGGCCACCTACGGAGCCGTAGTCGGCTACAAAAAATTGACGCGCCTGCTCGCCGGCCCAGCCACTGGCTCCACCCCCGTGAAACTGACCGGCGTATCCAAGTGGCCGTACAGCACCACGGAAAAGGAAACGCCGCTCGAAGACGTCACGCACTACAACAATTTCTACGAATTCGGCACCGGAAAAACCGACCCCGCCGAGAACGCCCGGAATTTCATTACTACGCCGTGGACAGTTTCCGTCGAAGGCGAAGTAGCCAAGCGTCGCAAGTTCTCGATGGACGAGATCATGAAGCTCGCCCCACTCGAAGAACGCATCTACCGTCACCGCTGTGTCGAAGCGTGGTCCATCGTGGTGCCCTGGATTGGTTTTCCCTTCAGCACGATCGCGAAGCTCGTCCAGCCCACGCCCAAAGCCAAATACGTCGCTTTCGAAAGCTATTACAGCGTCAACCAGATGCCGGAAGGTCCCAGCGCGGGCATTGAACTTCCTTACGTCGAAGGGTTGCGCCTCGACGAAGCCATGAATCCGCTGACGCTGCTCACCGTCGGCATGTATGACGAAACCCTTCCGAACCAGGATGGCGCGCCCGTGCGCATGGTCATTCCCTGGAAATACGGTTTCAAGAGCATCAAATCAATCGTGCGCATCACCTTCGTGAAAGATCAGCCGCCCACCACGTGGAATCTAGCCAACGCTCATGAGTATGGCTTCTACTCCAACGTGAATCCCAACGTGGACCATCCCCGCTGGAGCCAGGCCAGCGAGCGCCGCCTCGGAGAATTTCGCCGCCGCCCCACTTTGATGTTTAATGGCTACGGCGATCAGGTCGCCAGCATGTACGCCGGCATGGACCTGAAAAAATATTACTGAGCGTGAGCCTCGCGTGAATTCCATTTTGACCAGCAAGTGGACCAAGGTCTTAGTGTTTCTGGTCTGCCTCATCCCCTTCGACGTGCTGCTCTGGCGCGCCTTTCACAACGGCCTCGCCGGCTTTCCGGACAACATGGATTTCGGCGCGAACCCCATCGAATTCATCACTCACGCGACAGGGGACTGGACCATCCGCTTCTTGGTCATCACCCTCGCAATCACGCCGCTGCGCAAGATTCTGCGCCTCCCGCAACTGATCCGTTTTCGCCGCATGATCGGCCTCTTCGCATTTTTTTACGCGTTCCTGCATTTCAGCACCTGGATCGGACTCGATCACTTTTTCGCCTGGTCCGAAATGTGGAAAGACGTGCTGAAGCGCCGCTTCATCACCGCCGGCTTCACGGCTTTCGTGCTGATGATTCCGCTGGCAATCACTTCGACGGCCGGAATGATTCGCCGCCTCGGCGGCAAGCGCTGGCAAATGCTGCATCGCGCCATCTACGCCAGCGCCATCCTCGGCGTCATTCATTATTACTGGCTGGTGAAATCCGACGAGCGCAAGCCGCTCCTCTACGCCTCGCTAGTGGCGATCTTGCTGGCATATCGCCTCGGCGCATGGCTCTACGGACGCCGCCACAGCGCAACCGCAAGCAGCACCCCGCGAACCGAGCCATCCACAGCGGAAGGCGCATAGTTCTGTGCCGCGTCGCGACTGCTCGGTACCCGCAATCCGCGACTCTCGTTAGCGCAACCATAGGGGCGGGTCTTAGGCGCGCCGTTTGCGTCCCGGAGGCCTTTGCGGGACCCGCCCCTGCAGCTTCAGCAGCCCGACGCCGCGTCCGTTCTCTCTGAGGATTCTAATCTCGCAGCAAAATCCGTGGGTTCCACAAGTGTTCGAACCGTCGAAGGCCGCATAGCCGCGCAAGCCCCTGTCCCGAACCTGCACCTGCGCACAGGTGTTTCGCAGCGAAACGTCGGTTAGACTTAAGGCAGTCGAATTGCACTAGGGATGTGTCACCTTTTGCTTTGCTCTAAAGTCAAAGCTTTCGCGCCGTAAGGCAATTCCCGGCGCTTCCCGGGTCCCAAGATTTGTTCCGTGGAGTGCGTCCTCGTGAAGAAACTAGACTGCTCATCCTTGATCGCGCTGCTGGCGTTCGCGGGCGTTTCCATAATGTCCGGCTGCGGATACTCCGGCACGCCGCCCACGCCCAAGCCCAAACCCACGGCTCCAGCGATCACGCAGCAACCCACCGGCGCAAGCGTGACCGTCGGCCAGGCAGCGACCTTTTCGGTGATCGCAACTGGCACCGACCCGTTGACCTACCAATGGAACATGAATGGCGCTGTAGTCGGGAGTGATTCGAACACCTTCACGATCGCGCAAGCTGCCGCAGGCCAAACCGGCGCTCAGATCTACGTTAATATTTCAAACTCGGTCGGCGCCACAAAAAGCAACACCGTCTCGCTGACCGTAAATGCAGCCGCAACCGCGCCCACGATTTCGCAGCAACCCATGAGCGACACCGTCACCGCGGGACAGACCGCAACGTTCTCCGTCACCGCGGCCGGCACTGCGCCACTCACTTACCAATGGTTCATGAACGGCGCCGCAGCCGGAACTAATGCCAGCACGCTTTCAATTTCGCAGACCACCACCGCAGAAACCGACGCACAGATTTACGTGAAGATCAGCAATTCCGCGGGCAGCGCCACCAGCAACACCGTCGTCCTCACGGTCAATTCGGCTCCGCCCACCAAGCCCTCGATCACCCAGCAACCCGTGAATGTCACGGTTACCGCCGGCCAGACCGCAACATTTTCCGTAACGGCTACCGGCACGGCTCCGCTCACCTATCAATGGTTCCTCAACGGAAGCGCCGCCGGCACAAATTCCAACTCGTATTCGATCACCCAAACGACAACGGCGCAAAGTGGCGCCCACCTTTACGTGACGGTCGCGAACACCGCCGGAAGCGCGACCAGCAACACCGTCACCTTGACTGTAAACGCAGTGCAAACCACCGGCGTCAACGTTTTGACCTTCCACAATGACGTTGCGCGTACCGGCCAGAATCTGAATGAAACCACACTCACGTCGGCGAATCTGAATTCCACCAATTTCGGGAAAGTCGGCAACCTGGCGGTAGATGCCGGAGTTGACGCAGAGCCGCTATACGTCTCGAATCTCACGGTCGCCGGCAGCGGCCACAACGTCGTTTTCGTCGTCACCGAAAACGATTCTGTTTACGCCTTCGATGCGGATACTTTCGTACAGCTCTGGCAAGTCTCCGTCCTCGGCGCGAACGAAACGGCCAGCGACGACCGCGGTTGCAGCCAGGTTTCGCCAATCATCGGAATCACTTCCACGCCCGTGATTGATCCGCAAGCCGGCGCGCACGGCGAAATCTTTCTGGTGGCGATGTCCAAGGACAGTGGCGGGAACTATCACCAGCGCCTCCATGCTCTCGACCTCACGACCGGAGCCGAGGAATCGGGCAGCCCGATTTCGGTGCAGGCCACGTTTCCCACCACCAACGGCACCACCACCTTCGATCCTAAGCAATATAAAGAACGCGCCGCGCTCTTGCTCCTCAATGGCGTGATTTACACCACCTGGGCTTCGCACTGCGATGACGGGCCCTACACCGGTTGGGTCATGGGCTACAACGAAACCACCTTGTCGCAGACCAGCGTGTTGGACGTCATTCCCAATGGCGGCGATGGAGCCATCTGGATGGCTGGCGACGGCCCCGCGGCCGATTCTTCCGGCAACATCTATTTCCTGGACGCCAATGGAACGTTCGACGACACGCTCGATAGCAACGGATTCCCTGAACACGGCGATTACGGCAACGCCTTCATCAAAATTTCCACCACCGGCGGCAATCTCAGCGTCGCCGATTATTTCACCATGTACAACACCACTTCCGAATCGAACGCGGATGAAGATCTCGGCTCCGGCGGAGAGATGCTCCTCCCCGATTTGCAGGACAACCAGCACAATACTTGGCAACTGGGAGTAGGCGCGGGCAAGGACGGCCACATTTACGTCGTCAACCGCAATCTGATGGGCAAATTCAATACCAGCAACGACAGCGGCATTTATCAGGAGATTGACTCGAATGGATTGAATGGCGGCGTATTTTCCACGCCCGCGTATTTCAATAACACGGTGTACTACGCCGCCGTCAGCGACGCTCTCAAGGCGTTTTCAATCTCCAACGCGAAATTGGTCACTCCCGCCGGTTCGCAAAGTTCCGTCAGCTACCCCTATCCCGGCGGCACACCAAGTATTTCCGCAAACGGCGCGACCAACGGAATCGTCTGGGTCGTGCAAAATAACGGCGTAGGCGTCCTGCGCGCTTACGACGCCACGAATCTCGCCACCGAGCTTTACGACAGCAACCAGGCCGCCAACGGCCGCGATCATTTCGCAGACAATAAGTTCATCACGCCGATGATAGCCAACGGCAAAGTCTACATCGGCACGCCCAACAGCGTAGTCGTCTTCGGATTTCTGCAGTAGCGCTCCGCGGTTGACTTTGTAGCGGCGGTCTTTAGACCGCCAGCCGTTGCAGTTGTGTGTCCAATGCTCTCGTAAGCAGCCGCCTGCACCTCATTCATCATCCAGATGAACTCCCAACCGATCGTTCATTTCCCCCGCCGCCAGCGGACGTATGCACAAATCCGTTCCGCTCTCGCTGCACTGATAAACCTGATACGCCGGCAAGTCCCCAGGCTGCACTTCATACGTTCCATCTTCCATGTCCGAAGTGCGCTCGTAACTAAACATCGCGTATGGATTATTCGGCGTCGTGCGGACCCGAAATTGCGCGCACGCCGGCTCGTAATTCCCATAACTGAAGCAGTGCCCGATGCACGCTTGATCCAGCATGTGCTGAATCAAAATGCGCGAGCCGGGGAACGCCTCGATGGTCCCAAGTACTCGCTGGTTCGGCGGCAACGAGCGGACCAGCCGCTCAATCTGCGCCTCCATCCGATCGATTTTGCCGGTGTCCTGATACAGGAAACCGAAAAATACCACGGCAATTGCGCCGCACGCGGCCAGATGCCATTTCCGCGGGCGCATCGCTCCAAGCAAGCAGCACAGCAGCGCCGCCGATACCGACGTAAGCCGCTCCGTCAGCAAAGCGAGCGCAGACGGCGTGTTCGGAAAACGAATGCCGTCGGGCAGCAAAATCACTCCAAGGCACACTATGATGTAAAACTGCAGCGGAACCGCGTAGTCTTCCAGCCGAAATTGCCCCCAAGGTCGGCTAAAAAAATCTGCGCCCACCGCAACAAATATAAAAACAATCAGCGCAAGCTCCGGAATCGCATATCGCGAACCAAAAAGCAGCAGTTGGTCGGTTCCGTTGAAGTAATAGATCGGCCCGACCCGCGCCTCCACCACATCGTGGTGCCAGAAATAATAATGCGCGGCAAAAAGGGCCGCCCCGCCCGCGGCCAGCAAAAAAATCTGATAACGCCGCGGAATCCTTTCCGCAATCACCACGTACGCCGAGCCGCCCACCAGCCACGCAAATCCCAAAGGATGCGCCAGTATCATGAACGGAGCCAGCACGACCGGCGCCAGCCAGTCCCACCGTTTCCCGCGCCAGAAAATCGCCATGCCAAAAAATGCCAGGCCCAGCGAAATATAAAAATTCATGAATCCCATGTGAAACGTATACCCGTACGTGAACATCGCGATGCACGGGCACAGATACCAAGGCGCGCGCCGCGTCGCCGCACACACCAGCGCAAACATGCCCCAGAAAAAAATCAAAACGGCCGCCGCAACCGCGATTTTCTCCGCCACCGGCAACGAAAAAATCCGCCCCAGCCCATCCAGCCAGTAATCGAACAGCACGTTATTCCAACGCCACGCCAGCCACATCCCCCGCACCTGCCCGCGCTCGATCAATTGCGCCAGCCAAGCGTTGTACAAATGGCTGCCCAAATCCCCGGCCACGATCATCCGATGCCAGAAACACGGCACCAGTACGGCGACGGAAACACCCAGAAATTTCCAGAAGTTCCCGCGCACATACGCAAACGACTGCGCCAACACGGGTGCACACGCAGAAGCGTGCGCCCCCGCCACGTCTTGGTCGCGATTGGAAGTTTTGTCTGAGTGATCGAGCGTGCCGGTTCCGAAGCGCTGCGCCCCCCAAGGAAGGTTAATCGTGTCGAGTCTCTTCATCCGATCGTGCCAACATACCACGAGAACATTCGCGCCTCGCCCGGCAAATCACCACGGCGATCAACCCAGCAAGCGCACCACAATCTTACCAGTCACTCTCCCTGATTTGACTGCACCGGTGGTATAAGTGTCTCGGTAGCGGTTCCGTGCGCGCGACCAAGCAGCGAAAAATCAGCGCGCGCGGCGCAGGAGGCAAGCAATGAGCGATCCCCCAGCGGTTAAAATGTCGGACGTTGCAAAAAAAGCAGTAGGTTGGTCCATCTTTGTAAGCATCATCATGATCATAGCGGGCCTGCTGGCGATCGCCATGCCGCTAGAAGCCGGCCTCGCCGCAAATATTTTCGTCGGCTGGATGCTGGTTTTCGCCGGCCTCGCGCATTTCGTCTTCGCCTGGTTCACCAGGCGCACCGGCAGCGTGCTCCTGAAAGTCTTGCTCGGAATTCTCTACCTGTGCGTGGCGTTTTACCTGCTCGACCATCCCTTGCGCGGCCTCGCCACTCTCACCCTCGCCCTGGCGTTCTACTTAGTGATCGAAGGCATCGTCGAAATCGTCCTCTATTTCCAACACCGTCCCGCCAGCGGTTCCGGCTGGTTCCTGCTCGACGGCATCATCACCCTTATCCTCGGCGTGATGATCTGGCGCCTCTGGCCCTCAAGCCTAGAATGGGTGCTAGGCACAATCGTGGGCATCAGCATTTTCTTCAGCGGCGTATCGCGCCTGATGATCTCGCTAGCCGCCCGCCGCGTCGTAACCAAAATCGCGTAAGCGAAAACGAGCAACGCACGCACCGCCGCAAGGCGCGGCAAATCCAATCGCAAATTGTTTTTGTGAAATGGGATTGCGGAACCGCTATGCGTCCTGATCGTCCTTCTTAGGCGCGTAGGGATACTTCGGAGGTTTCTGCATGTGCGCGGTGCGATAAGCTTCGAGCTCCGCATCAGTCAAGTGAAAATGCGTCTTGGCAGGATGATTCTCGGTTGCCGCCAGCTCCAGGTGCAAACGATGCGAGCAAATATCCGGCGCATCCTGAAAACGCACGCGGCGCGTGTTGAACGCCTCGTTCGGAATCGTCAAAGTGTATTCCCGCGGCTCCGTAGCAGTCTCGCGCACCGTAAAAGTATAATCGCGGCCCTGTGACTTGGCCTCGAACCCCACAAACTGCACGATCACATTGTTGTGAGTGCTCATTTTCCTGCGGGAACCACGCCAGCACCAACGCCAGCCGCCACCACTGCGGCAGCAGCGACAGCCTTCTTCGTACGCCGCGCGCGCTTGCGCTTCGGCGGAGTACCTTCGGCAATCTCCACCACCATAATGCTGGTGACGAACTTCTTCATCCCATGCAAATCGAAATCTATGGAAGTGCGGTCGTTGTCTGACTCGGTGATGACGCCTAAACCGTATTGGAAGTGCTTGATGTACTGCCCTTCGGGGAGTGCTTTCAAGAGGCTCCTTTACCCGCAACCACCTAAGCGAAAAAAAAGGGGCGAACCGGGGTTAGCCGGCTCGCCCTTTACGACTAGAGGCTAGTGACGTTCGCTGCCTGCAAGCCCTTGGGGCCGCGGGTTACTTCGAACTCAACCGCCTGCCCTTCGTTCAGAGACTTGTAACCTTCCGCCTGAATGGCCGAAAAGTGTACAAATACATCCTCGCCGGACTGGCGCTGGATGAATCCAAATCCCTTGCTGGCATTGAACCACTTCACTGTTCCTTGTTCTCTCACTGATTTACTTCCTTCTTTTTTTAAGCTATTTGTTTGCTTCTCGACCGCCTCCAGCCGTAAAGCAAAAGAGGCCGCAAGTGTGAACTTGCAGCCCCTTCATCGAATCTAAAGGTGTTACAAGAGCAACAAACGCAGCCCTACGATAGCATGCTTTCCCCGCCACACCTAGGGAATTCGCGGCCCACGGTTCGACTGAACGTGGTCATCCCGAGCGCAGCGAGGGATTTCTCTTCGCATTTTTCCTTGTACCGATCACCCTTGTGCCTGAGGTGCTTATGATTTTTGGTAGCTCTTGCAGGGGCATCTCGCATTTCACATAGCTAATCTCCGAAGCGACCGATATTCGGACAGCCACACCCGCGTAACCGAAATTCGAACTACGTATTCGTGTTCCGGCTCGTTGTAGAAATAAACTCAAGTTCGAGTCTCTCGTCACTCTCCTTGAATCGGGAGTGGCTCGTGGCAGCGTGGATGCACGCCCGTGCTGCTGTTAGGCACCACTGCAATGCCCCGGAGTTTCATTGCTCGGGAAAGGCAGCCACGCGTTTGTAACACGCTTAGGCAGCGGGGCGGTCACCCCACCGCCCCGACCTGCTTCGGTTTTATCCCCGCGCTCATTTTTCCCGCGCAATTCTTCCAAAAACACAGCTCGCAGGAACTCCTCTCGCTCGCTGCCGGAAGCAATACGTGTCCGCACTAGCTCTTCCCGACCATACCCAGCCCGCGCCGCAATCATTGTGCAATCCAATTCACTTCAATCGAGGAGACCGTCATGAAACGAGGCTATTTTTGGATCGCGTTGAGTGTCGTACTGCTGGCATGTGGTTCGGCGGGCGCTCAGAAAATCATCACTTTCGATGCTCCGCTCGCCGGCACCGGCTCCGGGCAAGGCACTCTTTCGCAAGGCATCAGCGATTTGGGAATCACCTACGGTTATTACATTGACGGCAGCGGCGTAGCTCACGGCTTCTTGCGATTTCCGGGTGGTGAGTTCGCCACTTTTGACGCTCCGGGCGCCGGCACGGCCGCTGGCCAAGGCACTTTTGCGTTCAGCTTGAATCCCGAAGGCGCACTCGCGGGATATTCCATTGACGCCAACGGCGTTCTGCACGGCTACGTGCGCACCGCCCGGGGCGCCATCACCACCTTCGACGCTCCAAGCGCCGGCACAAGTTCTGGCGAGGGCACGTTGGCTCTCAACATCAATCCGGAGGGAACTGTCGCCGGATACGATTTTGACGCGAACGATGTAGCTCATGCTTTCTTGCGCCATCGCGACGGTTCTTTCGCGGTCATCGATGTCGCGGGCGCGGGTACCGGCCCTGGCCAAGGCACCGGCACTTCCAGCGGGATCGCGCTCAACGTCGAGGGCGCGCTCGCGGGAGCCTACATTGATTCCGCAAATACGCTTCACGGCTACCTGCGCGCACCGGACGGGTCCATCACGAAGATTGACGCGCCAGGCGCCGGCCTCGGTCCCGGTCCCGGCACCGATACAGACGGCGTGAATGCGCTCGGGGTTGTCCCCGGACTGTACGTTGACTCCAGCGGTGTGAGTCACGGCTTCGTACGCGCGCGAGACGGCAGCATCACTGAATTCAATGTTACGGGCGCGGGTACTGGCCCAGGCCAAGGCACCGTGCCACAAGGTCTCAATCTCGAAGGCGCGATCACCGGAAGCTTCGCTGACTCAAACAATGTGGCTCACGGATTCCTGCGCTATCACAACGGCGCGATCGCTACCTTCGACGCTCCCGGCGCGGGCACCGGCCCCAGCCAAGGCACCTTCCCGTTGCTCAACAATATAGAAGGAGCAATCTCTGGATACGATGTTGACGGCAGCGGCGTCTCTCACGGTTTCGTGCGCACACCGTAGCGGGCGCCGCCGCGCCAAACCAGCCTGGCTTTAGCCTCGCGGGGCAGCGAAAGCTGCCCCCGCGCCTTGAAAATTAATAAAATTAAAGCGGTAAAGTGGCATCTTCAAACCTGGCCTAAGTGGCTATGTCGTCTCTGCGAAAGGCGTGCTACGTATTGAGTGAAGAAGTTTGGAGGGACTGATGTGCCCGCTATGCATCGCGAGCGCAGCACTAATAGCTGCTGGCACAGTATCGACGGGTGGAATTCTGGCCATATATATCGGGAAGCTCAAAAAACACTTTACAGCTAATCGTCTTGATCCATTTCATAAAGCAAAGGAGAAATAAAATGGCAAGCAGCAATCAAACCCGCAAGGAATCAGTAAAAGATCACATCGCAATCAAGAAACCCGCAATCGTCTCGCAACAGGAGTGGGAAGCCGTGCACCAGCAGCTTCTGGCGAAGGAGAAAGCCTTCACCCGCTCCCGCGACGCGCTCGCCGCCGAACGCCGCCGCATGCCCTGGATGGCCATCGAAAAGAAATACGAGTTCGACGGCCCCGACGGCAAAGCAACCTTGCTCGACCTCTTCGAGGGCCGCCCGCAGTTAATCCTCTATCGAGCCTTTTTCGAACCCGGCGTCTTCGGCTGGCCCGACCACGCCTGCCGCGGCTGTTCCTTCGGCGCCGATCAGGTCGCCCATCTCGCCCACCTCAACGCACGCGACACCACTCTCGCCTGGGCCTCACGCGCCCCGCAAAAAGACATCGCGCGCCTGAAGGCGCGGATGGACTGGGAGATGCCCTGGTACACCATCACCGACAGCTTCGACGTAGACTTCGGCGTGGACCAATGGCACGGTCACAACGTCTTCTTCCGCGACGGCGAGCAGATCTTCCGCACCTACTTCGTCAATAGCCGTGGCGACGAAGCCATGGGCACCACCTGGAGCTACCTCGATATCACCGCGCTCGGCCGCCAGGAAACGTGGGAGGACTCACCCGAAGGCTATCCGCAATCCGCGCCGTACAAATGGTGGAACTGGCACGATAACTATGACGCCGAGGCATCGCCTAATCCGAAGTGGATTGACATAGTCACCGACCCTCAAGAAGCCGCCCGAAAGCGCGCCGCAGATTCCAAAGCATGACCGACGTCAGCAACGGAGCGAAAGATGAAAGACATCATGAAAGATGAAATCGCAGCGCCCAATATCGTGGATCGCGGCACCTTCAGCGCCGAACTCGATGCACTGCGCGTTCGCGAGAAGGCGCACACCAAAGAGGGCGACGCCATCGCGGCAGCACGCCGGTGCCTCCCCATGGTCGAAGTGGATGCCGCCACGCCGCTCGTCGGCGAACGTGGCACCGTCACCCTCTTGGACGCCTTCGAAGGACGCCGCATGCTTCTCGCCTACTACTTCATGTGGCACGCCGGCAAACCGGCCCCCGAGCAGTGCGAGGGCTGCACCTGGGTCACCACGCAGGTAGCGGAGTTGTCCTACCTTCATTCTCGCCACATCACCTTCGCCGTATTTTGCAAAGGCCCCTATGACGAGAGCGCCCGGTACCGCGAGTTCATGGGCTGGGAAATGCCTTGGTACTCGGCGCAAGGCGCGGCTCTCGAATCTCTGCTCACCGGGCGCCCGGTAGGCTTGATGTACATCGTTTCTTACCTGCGGCGCGCCGGCAAAGTTTTTGAAACCTACTGGACCACCCGCCGCGGCGTCGAGGCCATGGACTACAGCTACGCGCTCATGGACCTCACGGTGTACGGACGTCAGGAGTCTTGGGAGGACTCGCCCGCCGGATGGCCACAACAGTGCACCTACACTCGGACTCGCACGGGCTCGCCCACCTGGGATCCAGAGTGGCCCGGCGGACGCCCCATCCCCCAATGGTCCCGCCTCAAAGCAGGACGCTCCGACGATCTTGGGAGCGGCAAGCGCTGAGTGCGGCCGTTCGCGTCCAATCGGCGGCGGACGCGAACGAAAAAAAGAGGTGTTCAATCGGGAGGAAAAGTTCCTGTTCCGACCCAGTAGCGTGCAAGCGCTCGGAGATTTTTCTTGTACGTTCGCGTGACGGTAAATTCCTTCCCGTCTTTCAGGCGCAGTTCGTACTCTCCCGTCGAGCACGGGCGAAGCTCCCGCACGAACGAAGCATTCACCAAAACAGACCGATGAATTCGCACGAACCCGTACGGTTTCAGTTTCTCCGCAATCGTCGAAATCGATTCCCGCAGCAGATACGAACCGGCCTCCTGCTGAAGCAGGACGTAATTACCCTCGGCCTGCACCACCACGAGTTCACGGGGCTCGATGAAAAGAATCCGCCCGTTGTTTTTGATCGCGATCTTGGAAGAAGCCGGCGGAGTCGCCACAGGCCGAAGGTGGGGCATCAACTCCACTAATCTCGCCGCTCTCTCGCTCGCCGTTCTTTGGGCGGCAAAATCCAGAGCCTGGTTCACGCGTTCGCGTGAAAATGGTTTCAGCACGTAGTCCACGGCATGCTTTTCGAACGCCGCCACGGCATGCTCCGAGTGCGCGGTCACCAGAACCACCGAAGGCGCCGGCCGGTCCGATTGCTGGAGACGCCCCAATAGATCAAGCCCCGAAAGCTCCGGCATATTGATGTCCAGCAGCATCACGTCGTAAACGTCTTTCGATAATCGCTGCTGCGCCTCCAGCGCGTCGGGCGCTGAATCGAAACGCTCCACGTCGGCCCTGGCCGCCAAAATCTGTGCCAGCGCCGTGAGAGCCAGGGGTTCGTCATCAACTATCAGAACGCGCATAACGGGTCATTCGCCTCGGAGGCAGCGAGCGCGCGGCGTCCGTTCGCGCCGCTCGGCCGCGAATTCAACGTCGGAAGGGTCAAACTGGCCGTGACAGTGTGGTCCTCGGCGACCGCAAGACGCAGGCTCGCGTCGCCCGCATAAAGATACTTCAGCCGCGCCTCCACGTTTCGCAATCCCACGCCCGTTCCGTTGGAAGGTTTACCGCCGGCACTGTTGCGCACACGGATGTTCAGTATTCCATCGTTGGTGTCCGTGGCGACTTCGAGCCAGCCCCCCTCGCGCAACGGGGCAATGCCGTGTTGAACGGCATTTTCCACAAGAGGCTGCAGGATCAACTGCGGCACCAGCAATTGATAGGTTTCCGGAGCGACCGCCCACTCGATCCTCAGCCGGTTCCCGAAGCGCATCTTTTCCAGTTCGAGATAATCCTTCGCAAATTTTAATTCGCTCTCGAGCGGAATCAGGTCGGAGCTATCCCGCTCCAGCGCCGTGCGCAACAAATTCGAAAGGTTAATGATCATCGCCTTGGCGGTCTTGGGGTCCTCCTCCGCCAGGGTCGCGATCCCATGCAAAGTATTGAAGAGAAAATGCGGTTGCAGTTGCATCTTCAGCGCCTGCAGCTCGCTGGCGGCAAGCGCCTGCTGGTATTCGTATTTTTCAGCTTCTTGCCGGCGCACGCGCTTCAGATACACGTACGCATGAGCCGCCACCACGATCGCGATATATACGAGCGTGTCGTCGGCAAATGACGTTCGAACAACTTCAAGCCATGCCTGCACTGAACGCGAACCATAAGGAGCGACCACCAGGTAAAGCATCGTTAGGTGAATCAATACGAACGGCACAGCGCCAAGTGCCCAGAACAGCACGTAACGAACGCGGTTCGCCGAATAAGAGACGCACTTTTCAGCGAGATAAAAGATCGGTGGAGTCCACAACGCCAGCGCAAACGCGCGCACTCCGGCCTGCATCAGCAGGTCAAGAAAAGAGAACCAAAGATTATGCCCGTCCAGAAGCTTATCCTGCAGCCCCATCAGCAACGCGATCCCGTACCAAAACGCAATCGAGAGCAGGTAAGCCCGGACGATGCCACGAACGCGCGGCGACATGCCGCCATTCTAATCCTTTCGATATGGTAATCCGAGTCGTATGTGAAGCTTCACCGCGATACCACGAAGTCATTACCCCGCGCGCTGGCGGCTAAAGCTGATCGCTAAGCCGGCCCCTGCTTGCGGTTCTGGACGCCTCACCGGAATGCATCCTGACCCGCTCACACCTGTCTTCTCCTGACCCTGCGTACCATTGACCATTTTTTTTCACGCGACTACCTTGTAGTTTCCGAAACAAATTCCTCGCACGGCTGTTTTTCCGGAGCTGCGGATGCATCGAAGCTGGTTTCGTCTGGTGTGTTATGTCGGAGCGCTGCTGATCGCAGGCGCAGCCGCCTGTGGCCCGAGTTTCGCTCAAACCACGCCCACGCTCACTGTGGACGCGGCGGGCAACCCTCATGCGATCAATCCAGACATCTACGGAATCGCGAATTACGGATTGGACGCCGGTTTCGCGAAGGAAATTCAGGTTCCCAATATTCGCTGGGGCGGCGACGGAACCACGCGTTACAACTGGCAAGTAGATTCCAGCAACGCGGGCTTCGATTGGTATTTCATGGGCGGCAACGGCGAAGCCACACCCGTCCCCAGCGCTTCCGCCGACCTGATGATCAACACTTACAAGACTGCTTCGAACGCGCACACCCTGCTCACGATCCCAATCATTCCCTACGTCAACAAATCCGCGGCCTGGACGTGCAGCTTTCCGGTTTCAGTATACGGGCCGCAACAATCCACGAATCCCTACGTCCATCCGAACGGCGACAGTTGCGGCAACAGCATCGCGTCAGATGGCACGCAGCTGACCGACACCGACATTTACGCGAATCACATTGATAACACGGTGGCGCTGCAGCAAGGCTGGATCCAGCACCTGATTACCACGTTTGGCACCGCGGCAAATGGCGGCGTTCCGTACTACCAGCTCGACAACGAGCCCGGCGGCTGGAGCAACACGCATCGCGACGTGGAACCGACCCAGCCGGATTACGATACGATCATCAGCCTGGGCCAGCAGTACGCGGCGATGATCAAGGCGACCGATCCGACAGCGAAAGTTTTCGGCCCCGTGGATTTCACGCTGGGCGGCTGGATTGGAACTCCCGCGAAGCAGAATAATTTGTACGCAGGACAATATTATCTGCAGCAGATGGCCGCGTACGACGGAGCTCATCAGCAGCGCATCCTCGATTATTTCGACGAACATTATTACGGCGGCGGATCCACTGACGCGCTCGAGCTCGCGGATACGCGTTCGCTCTGGGATCCCACCTACAATTCCGGCACCTGGGTCGAGCAATATTATTTCGACGGTCCGATGAACCTGCTGCCGCGCTTTCGCAGCTGGATTCAGACCTACTACCCCGGCACGAAACTTTCGATTTCCGAATACAGTTTCGCCATGGGCACCAATCCGCTGGTGGACATGTTGACCGAAACCGACGTGCTGGGAATTTTCGGCGTGCAGGCACTGGACTTCGCGAATATGTGGAACGTGCCGAAGCCCACCGACCCGCTAGCGTACAGTTTCCGCATCTTCCGGAATTTCGACGGCGCCGGCAGCCAGTTCGGCGAAACCTCAGTGAATGCGACCAGCACGGACCAGGGCCAGCTTTCGGTCTACGGCGCGCTGCGAAAGTCCGACGGCGCGCTAACCGTCGTCGCCATCAACAAGACCACCAGCGCGATTCAGACCAGCTTGACCCTCGCAAATTTCAATTCCAATTCCAGCGCCGCGGTCTACACCTACAGCAACGCGAACCTGACGCAAATCGTGGCCGGTGCGCTGGTTTTGGTAGCGTCGAATTCTATCTCCTACGATTTTCCCGCCTATTCGGCGACTGTTTTTGTTTTCACGCCCGCAACGGCTGCGCTGGCGCCAACTACGACGACCGTAACCGCGTCCAGCACGCAGCTAACGGCGGGCCAAAGCGTCACGATCACCGCGACAGTTGCGCCCACGTCCGGCACCGGCACGCCGACCGGCACTGTGAATTACTTCGATGGGACAAGCGAAATTCTTACGTCCGCGCTCGGTTCCGGCGCTTCCTCGCTCACCACTGCGGGCCTCGCGGTGGGCTCACATTCCATCACGGTGCAATATCTGGGTGACGCCAACTTCGCGGCATCTACTTCGGCGCCGCTGGTCATCAACGTCACCGCCCCCGCAAAAATTGGCACCGCGACTTCGCTTTCCGCTTCCGCGACGCAAGTGACCAGCGGCCAAAGCGTCACTTTTAAGGCCGGGGTCAAGCCGCAATCGGGCAGCGGCGTGCCCACCGGCTCGCTCTCATTCCTGGACGGCTCTACGCAAATCGGCTCCGCGACGTTGAGCGGCGGCTCCGCTTCCGTCAGCAGCACGACCCTGGCAGTGGGAACTCACACCATCACCGCCGCATACTCCGGCGACGTCAACTACACCGTTTCGAATTCAGCCGCGGTGACGGTGACTGTTGCTGGCGCGCCCACGCCCGACTATTCGCTTTCCATGAGTGCATCATCACTAACCGTCGCGCAAGGCGGTTCCGGAAACCTGACGATCACGGTGACGCCGCAAAACGGATTCAAGCAGCCTGTGGGATTGGCGTGTTCCGGATTACCCGCAGGCGGAACTTGCAGTTTCAATCCGCAGAGCGTGACTCCCGGCGCCGGCGCAGCCACCGCAATGCTCACGGTACAAGCGCCAACTGCTGGAGCGCTGAGTGGACCGCCGAACGTGCGATTGACCGGGCCACAAAACGTGCCACAGACCGGGCGATCGAGCGAGCCATTCCCCGCAGCACGAGGAGTGTTCTTGCTCATTTTGGCGATGGCGACGCTCGCGATGATGGCAGCGACGGCGAAACAACGGCGGGTCGCGCGCGCGCCGTTCGCGCAGCTTGTGCCGACATTCGCAATGTGTTGGCTAGTCGCCGCTCTGCTCGCCACGGTAAGTTGCGCCGGATACAGCAAGCCGCCCAGCAGCGGACAGCCCACGAGCTACGTAGTGACAGTAACCGCCTCCGGCACGGACGCCCCCACGCACACCCAGCAGTTCACCCTGCTCGTGAAGCCCTAACACCCGGCGCCTCGCGCTCATCGCCACCGCAAACTTGGAACGCTCCGTGGGTCGCCTTGGTAGGGGCGCCGCTCGTCTTAGATCCGCCGTAGGAGGACTGCGCCCGCCTTTCCAATCAACTCCAGCGTGACCTGCGTGACCCCGTGCGATCCACGAACCCGCTCGCCCGCCGCCCCCCAAGGCGGCCTCATCGCGGTTCTTTTCGTGCCGCGGCGGCGCTATAATGCCGGGCGATTTCTTCCCATCCGTTCCGCGAGGGGGAACTCCATGAAAATTCACCGCTCGATTTCTCTTGGGTTGATGCTCGTACTGCTGCCGTTGCTTGGGGCGGCTGAGTCCGCCAATCGGGTCACAATCCTGTACGACGCGTTCAGCAAATCTCCGGAGGTGACCAAGGATTGGGGATATTCCGCTTTGGTGGAGTACGGCGGCAAGCGCATTCTGTTCGACACCGGCAACAATGCTCAAATTTTCGAGCACAATGTAAAAGCGATGGGCGCCGACCTGCGAAACCTGGACTTTGCGGTTATTTCGCACCGGCACGCGGACCACACCAGCGGCCTCACCTACCTATTGAGTGTTAATCCGAAGGTGAAAATTTATACCCCGGACGAAACCTGGGGGTTGTTCGGCAAGGGAGTGCCCAACACCTTTTATCGCAAGGAACAATCGCTACCCGCCAACATGCGATATTTTGACGGCGATCCACCGGCCACGCTTCCGGCGGGCAGCCCCTGGCCTCAGGCAAATTTTATTCCGGTGAACTCCACGACGGAAGTGACCCCCGGAGTCTATTTGGTCCCGACGATCTCGCAGACGCCCGGGACCTTGGAACTTCGTGAACTCTCGCTCGCAATTCGCGCCCCGGACGGTCTGATCGTCGTGGACGGCTGCTCACACGCGGGCATCGAAAAAATCTTGGAAGCCGTAACCAAGATCGATCCGCGTGTACATATTCTGTTTGGAGGGCTGCATCTGGTGCAGGCTCCTGATCCTGAGGTTGCGCGCCTCTCGACAGCTCTGCGTGACCAATGGAAACTCGACTACGTCGCTGTCGGCCACTGTACAGGAGAGCCGATGTTCGCCATGTTGCAAAAGACTTTCGGCGACAAGTACCTCTATGCCGGAGTGGGCACGGTAGTGAACATTCCATGACAGCGGGTGGCCCACCCTTCTAGCACAGGCGAGCAATCGCCTCTAGGTTTTGTGGGTGGCGCATCCCTTTGCGGCTCCGCATAGGGTGCGTGGCACAACGTTAAACGCCGTCCCTTCGACCCTGGGCTCGTATGCACCCATTCCGCTCTCGGCGAAAATCTTTGTAGGTCGTGGCTTTAGCCACAACATCAAAAAGACGGCGCGCAGCGCCAAACCGATCGCGGTGCCTTTCCCGCGAAGTTTTCGCACCCCCAATCAATCGCCAACAAGTGCGCACTTCGCATCCCGCGTTCTCTGCGGGATTAACCACTTCCAAACTCACGCATCTCAGCATTTCGAATCGTCACAATCAACACGCCGCGCCGGCCCTCACTCGTCATTCATCACAAATCACGAGTCACGCGCGTTCTAATCGTTACACCCCGCGATTAGAAAACGCTATATCTCATAGAAAACAAACACTCGGCACACGTTCTAATCGTCATTTTTTACAGGTGTCCGCAAGCCACCAACGCCGAATCGCAGACGCAGATCGCCCGCCGCAAGTCGCCAGCAACATCGTTTCTAATCGACAATGGCAGATATTAGAAATCACAAAAAACCCAACAAAAACGCACAATTCGGCCGTTCTAATCGACACAAAAATGCGTTATTGGCATCCCGCTTGCCCAGAGGACCGCATCCCGCTCCGAAGGGGTGGGGTCGCAGGACGGGTTTCTTACGTCCCCGAAGATCTTTCGGAATAGCGGTGCGCGGCTCACGGATCACAAGTCACGAATCACGGTTCGCAGTTCACCAATCACTGCCCACCAATCACCGATCACACCTCATTCATCAGCAAAGGCGTCAGATTGCGGCTTGGTGGATTGGCGCGGATGTTGCGCTGGGATTGGGATTGGCGAGCATGGCGATGGCGTTGACGATTGTATCGGTGGCGGTATCTTCGCCGATTACGGAATTGATCATTAGGTGGAAGCGCTGGCGGTCGGGCCAGTCCACACCGAAATATTGTTTGATGAAGGCGGCGCGGTCGCGGTCCACGGTGTCGGCGAGTTGGAACGCTTCTTTTTCGGATTTGCCCTGCGCGCGCAGGCGGCGGATTTTTTCCTGGAGCGGGGCGTAGACAAAGACGTGGAAGGCGTCGGGGCGGGATTGGAGATAGTAGGCGGAGCCGCGGCCGACGATGACGCACTGGCCGGCGTCGGCGGCGCTGGTAACGACGCGTTCGCAGACTTGGCGGATGCAGTCGGTGTCCGCAACATTCGGGTTGGGAGCGTGCGCGTTGCCCTCGTAGCTCCCGTAGATGAAACCTTTGAGGAGACGGTAGTACATCGGGTCTCTTTTTTCTTCGTGCTGCTCGACGACGCTGCAGTCGCATTCCATGAGGCGGGCGATTTCGTTGGTGAGGAGCTGGTCCCAGAGTTTCCAGTTGAGGCGCTGCGCGACTTTTTGGGCGATGTCCACGCCGCCGCTGCCGTATTCGCGTTCGATGGTGATGATTCGGATCATGGGCGTTTCACCTTCAGTTTGCGTGCACCTTGCCTTCAAAACTAGCCCGCGCGGCGAGAGGTAGCGCCGCCACCGGTCCACTATAGCGCAAATTGCGCTACTCCATTACGAGGCTGTTGACGGTGAAGCCCGCGGAAAAATGCTAACGGGCGGCGGCGGGATCGTTGGGAGATTCGTGCATGCTGAGGATGTACCAGTGATTATCGGATTTGCGGCAGAGCATCATGCCGCGGCCGGCGGTGTGAACGGAGGGGGATTCGATGGTGTAGTCGTAGAGACTCCAAACGACGTCGCCGACGGCGCGTTGATCGTTCATGATCATGGAAAGATGCGCGTGCGGGACGAGGTGAAAATATTGCTGGCGCAAATGGTTGGTGGCCTGTTCGCGGCCGCGGAGTTCGCCGGCGGGAGAGCTAAGGACGAAATCGGGATCGAAGCAGGTGGCGAGTTTGTCAGCGTCGGCGTTGTTGAAGGCTTCGGAGCAGGAGTGCATGGCTTTTTCCATTTCGGCGATGAGCGATTCTTCGGAGGAACTGGGCTGTGCGACGGCGAGCCGAGCGACGCTGCGCTTGAGGTCAATCGTGACGCCGAGGCGTTCGAGAAGGTCCACGCCGAGGACGCCATCGAGTGGGCCGCCGCAGGCTTTGGCGATTGCGGTGAGATCGATGGCGGGAAGGCTGATTGCGCGAAGAGTGTGATTGCCGAGGGAAAGTTCATTGACGGAAACTTCGCGCGCTTTCAGCGGCGTGATTTCGTTCCAGGATTGCACGCGGACTTGGGTAGCGTGGCCTTGCGGGAAGGATTTCTCGTTGAGCATGGAGGTGGCGGCGGTGTCGATCAGGAGGCGCTTGTCCTGCTTGTCTATTTGCAGGACGACGACGGGGAGGCTATCGCAGTGCTGGAGAGGAATTTCGTTGCTGGTCGCTGAGGTCTGCGTTTGCGCTCGTGTGGCGCGCGGGGCGATCGTGAACAGCACGACGGAGCAGGTGCAAGCGCACGCTAGCCGTCGCAGACCGATACGCATCACTCCCTCGATTGGGCCGTTGTCGTGACTTCGTCAATTCGCCGGAGGATTGCGTCGCCGGCGGAACTATAAGCGCGTTGATCGCGAAACAGGCGCGAACTCCAATTGGCTCCCATGGCTAGAGCTTGAATTTCGAAAGCGAGCTGGCGCACGTCCTCATCTTTGCGGAGTTCGCCGGCGGATTGCGCTTCGCGCGCGGCGCGTTCCAGATTTCCCAGCCACTTTTTCATAAGTTCGACGACGCGGTCGCGAACGCGTCCGGGACGGTCGTCGAATTCAAGCGACGCAGCGGAAAAGAAGCAGCCGCCGGGGAAAGTTTTGCCTGCGCCGTAGGCGAGCCAATTTTTGCAGAGGGCGCGAAGGAGTTTGACGCCGCGGAGTTTTGCGGCGGGAAGGACGACGCGTTCGACGAAGATGTCGCGCGCTTCGTCCACGACGGCGCATTGGAGATCTTCCTTGGAGCCGAAGTGGGCAAAGAGGCCGCTCTTGCTGATGCGGAGAGTGGCGGCGAGCTTTCCGATGGTGAGGGCTTCCAGGCCTTCTAGGGAGGCGATATTGACGGCTTTGCGAAGGATGGCGTGGCGCGTTTTGAGGCCGCGGGGACGGCGGGTGGGGGATGGCGGGGCTTTGGTGGCGCGAGATTGGCTGTGGGCTTTCATTTTCACGGACTGATAATAGCACGACCGTTCGTTCTATTACAACGTGAAGATGGGAGGCAGGAAGGCGCAGAACGTGAAGAGGCAGAGGAGCTGGAGGACGGGTGCTACGGTCCGGAAGCTGAGTTGTTTGCGTTCGGTGGCGCGGAGCGTTTGCGGGAACGCCGACGCGATCCGCGCTGCGGAGCACTTTCCGAAAGTTCGTCGCGGTGCGAATTGGTTACGGTTGGTTGTAGGCTTGTTGCAACGTTGGGATGTCGATTTTTCTCATTTGCAGCATGGCTTGGCGGACTCGTTCTGCTTTTTGTGCGTCCTGATCTTGGAGCATTTGTGGCAGGACTTTGGGGACGATTTGCCAGACTAGGCCGAATTTATCTTTGATCCAGCCGCAGTTGAGAGGCTCGCCGTCGGGGGCGAGTTTGTTCCAGAGGTCGTCTACTTCTTGTTGCGAATCGCAATCCACCAGGAACGAAACCGCGGGATTGAAAGTGTAATGCGGGCCGCCATTGAGGGCGCGGAATTCCTGTCCTTCGAGAATGAAGGATGCGATGAGGACTTCGCCACCGGGGAGCTGGCCGGGTTTGCCCAGGCGCGTGACGCCAAGCACCTCGGAGTTTTTGAAAAGTGAAACGTAGTAGTGCATGGCTTCTTCGGCTTGATCGTTGAACCACAAGAATGGCGTGATTTTTGGCATGTCTTTTCTCCTATTGGTTTTTTCCTGCGAGGAATTCCGCGAGTCGGTCGAAGCTTTGGGCGGCGCCGTGTTCCATGCCGGTTTTGAGAGCGGCATCGCGCGCGTCGCGAGAGGAATAAAGGACCGTTTGCATCATGGTGGTTTTGCCGGCGTGCTCGGCAAAGGTGATGGTGACGAGCGTTTCGCCGCCGGTCCAGTCTTCGTCCCACACTTCAGTGAACACAAGGCGATCGGGCGGAGCGATTTCGCGATAAACGCCGCGGAAGCCCACGTGATTTCCGTTGTGGTGGCGCCATTCAAAGCGGAGAGGGCCGCCGGGGCGGAGATCAATTTTGCAGTCGGCCAAGCGCCAGTCTTCAGGGCCGTAGAGCCAACGCTTCAGGAGTTCGGGCTTAGTCCAAGCTTCGAAGACCAGATGGCGCGGAGCGTCGAAGACGCGGGTCATGGAGATTTCGCGATCGGAAGGCGTCGTAACTTTCAATGTGGCGGCGCTGGGCATTGGCTATCTCCTTGTGCGCCGGCTAAACCGGCGAGGTGTAGTGAATGAAAAAGTCACACGAGAGTGGTCTAGCGACCCACATCGGCCCCGAGTCATGCGGAGCCGCTCGTAAGGGCGGCGTCGAAGCGTTGACAGGGGAACGTGCGGGCCGGGTATTCAGCCGCGTAAGACAACTACTCCGGGACGCCGACGCTGTAAGGAGAAGCGGAAGGCCCCATCGGGTGCACCGATATCGCGAGGTGTGCCAGAGTCCCGCGCGGTCAGAGACCCCGTGCACGTACGCAGACACCTCGCTTGGGAACCGGGAGATCCCAGGTTTGCCCAGGGCCGCAGTGGCTTTGGGACGCATCGGGAAGTCTAAGGACGCACGCCGATGACGAACGGACCTGGGAAGTCGGACAGCCCTGCAGTACCTGCGAAGTCCTCGAACAAGGCCGGGCCACCGGCGGCGGAGGGGATGGAGGGAAGAGGTCTGGCCAAAGGGAACCTGTCTCAGCAAAACGCGTCCCGGATACAGAGCCGGATAGACGCGCTCAGTGCGCTGGAGCGGGTACGTCAAGCAGCAGAGAAGGATAAGAAGTTGCGGTTCACGGCGCTCCTGCACCACATCTATAACCTGGACACACTGCGGATGGCCTACTTCTCCCTGAAGAAGGAAGCTGCTCCGGGCGTGGACGGGGAGACGTGGCGGCACTATGGCGAGGAACTGGAAAGGAATCTCCAGGACCTTTCCGAAAGGCTGAAGCGTGGAGCGTACCGAGCGAAGCCGGTGCGTAGAGTGTATATCCCGAAGGCCGACGGGCGGCAGAGACCGCTCGGAGTAACGGCGCTGGAAGACAAGATCGTCCAGCGTGCAGCGGTCGAGGTGCTGAACGCCATCTACGAAACGGACTTTCTCGGCTTCTCGTATGGGTTCCGGCCGGGACGCAGCCAGCACCAAGCGCTGGACGCGCTCTATACGGGACTTTTGACGAAGAAAGTGAACTGGGTGCTCGATCTGGATATTCGCAACTTTTTCGATGGGCTTTCCCACGAATGGCTTGTGAAGTTCGTCGAGCACCGGATCGCAGATCGGCGCGTCGTGCGACTGATCCAGAAATGGCTCAACGCCGGCGTGCTGGAGGATGGGCAGCGAATACGCATGGAGGAAGGGACGCCCCAGGGTGGAAGTGCCTCGCCGCTTTTGGCGAACGTCTACCTTCATTACGTGTTCGACCTGTGGGTCCAAGCATGGCGACGGAAGCAAGCGCACGGCGATGTGATCGTGGTGCGTTTTGCTGACGACATCGTGCTGGGATTTCAGGGGAAAGCGGATGCCGAACAGTTTCGGGCGGAACTCACCGAACGAATGAGGAAGTTCCACCTGGAACTGCATCCCGAGAAAACGCGGTTGCTGGAGTTTGGTCCATACGCGATCGACAACCGGCAGCAACGTGGAGAAGGGAAACCGGAGACGTTCAACTTTCTCGGCTTTACGCATATCTGCGTCAAGAAGAGAAGCAACGGACGATTTACGGTGTTGCGGCAGACGATCCGCAAGAGGTTGCAGGCGAAGCTGAACGAGGTGAAAGCCGAACTTCAGCGACGCATGCACGAACCCATCCCCGAACAGAGCAAATGGCTGCAAGCGGTGGTGCGTGGACACATCCGATACTATGGAGTGCCCATGAATCAACCGGCGCTGGCGATTTTTCGGTTCCGAGTTGGTTGGCTCTGGCATCGCGCGTTGTCCAGGCGCAGCCAGAACGGCCACGTCCTCTGGGATCGTATGCGGCGTCTCATCACGCGATGGCTGCCTCTGCCTACTGTCTGTCATCCCTATCCTCTGCGGCGCATGGGCGTTGTTACCTAAGGCAAGAGCCGGATGCGGGAAAACCGCTCGTCCGGATCCGTGGAGGGGGTCATGCGCAATCGTGATCCCTACTCCGACTGCCGTTTGGCGCGCGAGCGCTGTTTCTTTTTGGTTTTTAGCTCGTCGAGCAGGGCATCGAGGCGCTGGAAGTTGCTCTCCCAAATCCGGCGATAACGCGCGAGCCAGAGGTCGAGTTGTTTCAGGGGGGCGGGTTGCAGGGCGTAAATGCGGCGCTGGGCGTCTGCACGAACGTCCACGAGTCCGGCGTCGCTGAGAACGCGAAGGTGTTTTGAGACTTGAGGCTGGGCTAGGCGGAGGCGATGAACCACGTCGTTGACGGGGCGGGGGCCGTCGCGGAGGAATTCGACGATTTGGAAGCGATGGGGTTCGGCGAGAGCTTTGAGAGTTTCGAGCATGGCGGCTTATAATATGCTCAAGTTAGAATATATATGACAAGGAATATTCTTCACGGAGAATATAAGGAACGGAGCAAGACAGGCTACGAGGCACGACGTTGAAGATCTTTAGGACAACTAAGAGCTGTGGTGGGGGACTCGCTCGTTTCTCGCCGCAAAGATTTAGCACCCCGACTATGTCGGGGTAAACGCCGAGCACGGAGGAAGGCGGAGGGCACGGAGAGTTGATTGGACGCCGATGGAATGAGGCGCTGGGGATGACAAGAAGCACGCAAAGGCCCAAAGAGGATTGGTTTGGATCTTGCCAGGCGAGGCTTGTCTCGCCTGGATCGGGTTTTTGCGGACTGGCTTGGGAGAAAGCGGCGGCGCGCCGCCGCACGCCACGCGATTTTGCGGGGTTTGCGGGATGTGGCTGGCGGATCGTGCTGGCGTGCGGAGCGTTTCTTCGAAAATTGGCGCCATTTTTGCGGCTTGGGGTTATGCCACCTTGGGTTTGCCGAAGGGAACGCGGCGGAGGTATGATGGCGCTCTCCTCGGCCAAACCCTAGGGCGCGGGTTGAAATTTCCTTCTGCGGGAGGCTCACCATGAAAAGAAAACCCCTTCTTATTATCGGCGGCATCATCGTGTTGCTGTTTTTGATCATTCTGGCGTTGCCGCTTTTTATCAACGTGAACCAGTTCAAGCCGACTTTGGAAACGAAGCTGGGAGTGGCGCTGGGGCGCAAAGTGGGGATCGGGGACATCGGACTTTCGATCATTTCGGGGTCGGTGACGGTGAAGGATGTTTCGGTGGCGGATGATCCAGCGTACAGCAATGGGGCGTTTTTGACGGCGAAATCGCTGGACGTGGGCGTGGCGATGCTGCCGCTGATTTTTTCGCGGCAGCTAAACGTTAGTTCCTTCACCATCGAAGAACCCGAGATCACTTTGCTGCGTAACGCGAACGGGACCTGGAATTATTCAACGCTCGGCGCCGCGGGGCAATCGAAGAGCAGCGCGTCTGCGCCCGCAGCAGGTGGCGGCGGAGCGGCGCCCACACCGACCGCGCCGGGATTCAACGTAGACAAGCTGAAGATTTCGAACGGCAAAATGATCGTCGGGTCGGTGGGCGCGAAGAGCAAGCCGAGCATCTACTCGAACGTCAACCTCGAGGCGTCGGATCTTTCATACACCACGCAGTTTCCTTTCGAGCTGACGGCTACCGGGCCGAGTGGATCGGATTTGAAAGTGGAAGGCAAGGCAGGGCCGATCAATCAGACGGACACGTCGGCGACGCCGCTGAATGCGACGGTGAACGTGGGGCACGTGGACCTGGCGAAGACGGGATTCATTGATCCGGCTTCGGGGATTGCGGGGATCGTGGATTTCAACGGCGACCTGAACTCCGACGGAAAGACGATGAGCTCGAAGGGATCGATAAAGACGAACAAGGTCAAGGTGATGCCGTCGGGGGCGCCTTCTAGCGTGCCGTTGAATGTGGATTACGCGACGGACTACATGCTGAAGGAGCAATCCGGCGTGTTGAAGCAGGGAGACATTCACATCGGAAACGCGCTTGCGCATTTGACCGGAACTTACAGCACGGCTGGCGACGAAACGAAAGTGCAGATGAAATTGAACGCGCAAGGAATGCCGCTCGGCGATCTGGAAGGATTTTTGCCGGCGGTAGGAGTGGTGCTGCCGCCGGGATCGAAGCTGCAGGGTGGGACTTTGACGGCGAACCTCACGCTGAGCGGGCCGGTGGACAAGTTGGTGGTGGCGGGGCCGGTGAACATGCAGAACGCGAAGCTGGCGGGATTCAGTTTGAAATCAAAGCTGGGAGCGTTGTCGTCATTTACCGGGTTGGGCGGCGGGCCGGGATCGTCTTCGGACACCGAGATTCAGACGCTTAGCGCTACGGTGAAATACGATCCAACGGGCACGAAGATTGATGATTTGAATTTGGTGGTGCCGACGATTGGGAGCGTTACCGGAGCGGGCACGATGAGCCCGGCGGGGCAGCTCGATTTCAAGATGGTGGCGAAATTGGCGGGAGGTATCGGGACGGGAATGACTCAGGTGGCTGGAGGAGCGGGCAAGCTCGGTTCCGTGATGGGTGGCGGAAAGGGGAATTCGAATTCGGGCGGCGGGATACCGTTCAAGGTGCAGGGGACGACGTCGGATCCGAAGATTATTCCGGATGTTGGCGGAGCGATGGGGAACATGGTGAAGGGGAGCGTGCCGGGCATGGGGAATGCGGGGAATCCGGCGGGGGCTGCCTCTAATGCGCTGGGAGGTTTGTTGGGGAAGAAGAAACCGTAGCGGGTAATACGGTTGGCGCAATTGATGGAAACGTGTGGCCGCTGAGAAGAACAGCAAATTCTTCAGGCAAAGGCGGCCCTCGGAATGGCATTTTTTCGATCGAGGCGGGCGGGGGGCGCAGCGTTCCGCAGGACCGTGATTGCGGAGCGTTTTTTGTTCATGCTCGCCGCACAGGGGCCGGCGGTGTTGCTTGGGATCCGAGATTTTTGGTGCATGGCAAGTTGGGGCGTTAGCCCTTCGAACCGGCACTGCCGGTCCTCAGGATGAACCGCGCTGTGGCGCGATTCACAAGTAGCGACCCTACGAACCCTTGCTAGCGCTGAGGCGGGGCGGCGGTCAGGACGTTTTCTGCGTCGCTGAAGAGGGTGCGCAGGGCGCGGATTACGACGCGCAGAAGGACCAGGATTACGCAGAGGGCTATTGCGACAATCGTTGACGCTACGTATGGATGTTGCGTCACGATCCACATCAGGAATACCACCAGGGCGTCTTCGCCCAGACTTAGCGCGAAATTCGAAAATGGTTCGGGGGAGTGAGTGATAGCAGCGCGGGCGGCTGTTTTGCCTCCGTGTGCGGCGAGGGCGATCAAGCCGCCGGCGAAGGTGGCGGCGATTTGTTCCCATTGGGGCAATTGCGAAGTGCCTGCGTAGGCGAGGTACGCGGCGACGGGAATGCGCACGAAAGTGTGTGCGGCGTTCCAGAGCAGGTCGAAGAGCGGGATTTTATCGCCGACGAATTCGAGCAGGAAAAGCACGGCGCAGATGGCGATTATCTTCCAGTCTTGCAAGATGTGCAGCGAAGCGGGCAGCACGAGAACGTGATACCTGCCAAGCAAGCCCAACATTCCGACGGTGGCGTAGACGTTGAGGCCTGCGGAGAAGCTGACGACTACGAGGATGGCAGTGAGTTCTCTGCCTTGGGGGATGACCGGGGATAGCAGGGCGAGGTTCATGGATTGACAAAGTGGGCGGTGCCCAGGCCGATGGATCCGCCGCGCGTGAGCGCGCGCTGCGTATGGCGCATGCGTCCGTTTGAGAACTGCAAAACCTGCACTTCAACTGCCGAACAGTTTGCGGAAAAAGTCAAAAGCGTGCCTCAGGGGCTAAAGCCCCTGATGATGGGCAGAACTTTATGTCGGAGCTAAAGCTCCGACCCCCTAAAAAGCCGAATTTTTTCGCAAGCTGTAAAGCCGCGATGATTTTGCAGCGCTTGCGGCGCGGCTGAAGCCGTGCCCTGACGAAAATCAGAGTTTCCACACGGACTCCTATGGCCCTGGCGCGGTTACTTCGCGGGCTGCTTGGCGATTACGAGATCTTTAATTTTGTTGTAGGTGGCTTGCGGGATGATTTTCTTTTTGACCAGGTCGGTTTTCGCGTGGTACGGGCGGCCGTCGATTATTTTTTGTGAGTAGGCGGCGCCGATGCCGGGTAGCGCGTCGAGTTGCGCTTTCGTTGCGGTGTTCAAATCTACCAGGTTGTTGCTCGCGGGAGCCGCGGAGTTCGAGGACTGCGGCGCTGCTGGATGGTTGTGAGCCAAAACCGGGAGCGACAAGAAGAAAAGCAGCGAAGCGGCGAGAACCAAGAGCGAAAAATTGTGTTTAGGCTTCATCTGGGTGCTCCTTTTTGTAGCGTGGACGCAGTGAGTTCGGCCTGCGGCGCGGGCTGGGAGCCTGCCGCGCGGTACGGTTGCCGCCGCTACAATACCACCGGGCGCGGGCGGGATTCTAGCTTCTGTGGAAAAATCCGAAGCGGGAGCTGGGGATTTGTGGGACATCCAACGGATGCATCTTTTTCGCTAGTATAGTGTTGAGTAGTGGGGGCGGTGATTCTTGGTGGAGCGGGGTGGCGGGGTAATCGGCGTCAAGCCTGGTTTCGAAGCAATCTTAAAATGGAGCCGGCAGTATCGTGCGACGCTTTCCGGTGTGGTGTGTGTGTTGTTGGTGGCTTTGGGGCCGCTGCTAGCGCAACAGATTGCTTCGCGACAAACTTACCCAAAAACCGCGATGAATGCAGCTGAGCTGGTGCGTTTGCGCGCGGAGTGGTTTTTCCGGCAGCGGGCGTCAACGCACGGGCACGTGCCTGGCGCGCTGCTGCTGCGCGCGTTTGCGCGAAACAAAAAGATGATTGCGGCGGAAGGGACTTTTGCCGAGCGGCTCGGCGCCCGGGATGGGGTGGCGCTCGCGCAGGATTCTTGGACGGCGCTCGGGCCGCAGCCGACGTCGAACACGATGTTTTATGGAAATGTTTCGGGGCGGGTGACGGCGTTGGCAGTTGATCCGTGCGATGCGACCGGAAATACGGTGTATGCGGGAGGCGCGGACGGCGGCGTGTGGGTGAGTTTCAATGCGTTGAGCGGCTCACCAGTGACGTGGCAACCGTTGACGGATGATCAGCCGTCGCTAGCGACGGGGGCTTTGGCGCTGGTTTCTTCGAGCTGCCAAATGATTGACGGGCACTTGCAAAGCTCGGAAATTCTGGTGGGGACGGGAGAATCGAATTACGCGCTGGAGAATATATATGGCGCCGGTGTGCTGCGTTCGATGGACGGAGGGCAGACCTGGACGCAGGACGCGACGTTTACAGCCAGCGCGTCGCAAGGGCCCGGCGCGAGCGGGCCCTACATCGCGGCGCTGGCAGCGCAGCCGCATCAGGCGAATCCCGTGATTCTGGCGGCGGTGCAGGGAACGGATTTCGCAGCGGGAGGCGCGCTGCTTTCGGGCGTTTGGCGTTCTACGGATGGAGGCAACCACTGGACTCGGGCGCAACCGGATGGAGGCGGAGCGACGGGCGCGCCGTGCGATTTTTCGTTTGGGACGGTGACGCCGGCGAGCCCCGGAGGGACCGCGAATTATAAATTCGCATTGCAGACTATGGGTGCGACAGGCAGCGCGGTGCAATTGACCTGCAGCATTCCTCTGGCGGGGGCGACCTGCGCGTTCACGCCGAATCCGGCGACGCCTGTGGCTGGTGGAACTAGCGTGGCAGTGGCGGTCACGGTGCCGGCGACGGCGAGCGTGCGAAATTTTTACGGAGTGGGAAGGTTTGCGTGGTTCCGCAGCGCGGCGCGCGCGTGGGAATGGGAAATTGCGCTGTCCATGATTTTTGCGATTTTCGGCTTGGCTGCCGCGATGGATTCCGAGCGGAGGCGACGCGCGACGATTGCGATTTGTTGCGCGGGAGTGATTATTCTGGTGAATATGATGGCGGCTTGCGGAGGGGGAGGCGGTGGCGGCGGGCCGCAGCCACAGACTTACGAGATCACGATCACCGGGGCGAGCGGAAGTTTTCAGCACTTGACGTCAGTGCAGGTCGTGGTAGATTAGCGCTGTTGGAGGCTCCCAGCCGCACGGGCGACCTGTTTGACCTGGTTCAGTATTCGGGAGGGACACCGCCATGACCTGCCCGCAGTGCCACAAGCACATTCCGGCTAAGGCAGTTTGGACGACTTCAGGATTCTCGGGCGTGGTGTGTCCGGAGTGCCACGCGAGCCTTTGCCCGACGCCGATATCGGCGATTATTGTGTTTGCGCTGTCTTTTGGGCTGGGAGATGTGGCGCTGATGCTACTGCATCACCGGGGCGCGGATTTGCTGGTGGCGTTTGCGGGATTTTTCGTGGTGTTTGCGGTGGTGTTTGCTTTGGCGGCGCCGGTGATTTTGCGAATGCGATTGAAGGATCATACGGGACCGCATCTTTCGGGGAATCGGGCCTGAGGACGGCTGGCGGACTGAAGTCCGCCGCTACAAAGGCATAACACCGACACTCCGGAACGTTCAGGTTTCCCGCCTAGAGCATTTGACGCAGGACGTATTGCAGGATCCCACCGTGTTGGTAGTAGGCTACCTCGAAAGGCGTGTCCACTCTTGCCACTGCCGTGAACGTGATTTCGCTGCCGTCTGCTTTGCGCGCGCGGACTTTCATTTTTTTGCGCGGCTCGAAATTGTGGGCTAGTCCCTCGACGTCGAAAATTTCGAGGCCCGTCAGCCCGAGCGAATTTAGATTTTCACCGGGGAGAAATTCGAGCGGGAGCACGCCCATGCCTACCAGGTTGCTGCGGTGAATGCGTTCGAAAGTTTCTGCTAGCACCGCACGGACTCCTAGAAGGATGGTGCCTTTCGCGGCCCAATCGCGGGAGGAACCTGAACCGTATTCTTTTCCGGCGAAAATGATCAGCGGGACGTGTTCTCCGCGGTATTTCATGGCGGCGTCGTAGATGGACATTTTTTCGCCGCCGGGCTGGTGAATAGTCCAGCCTCCTTCGGTGCCGGGTGCGAGCATGTTGCGCAGGCGAATATTCGCGAACGTGCCGCGCATCATTACTTCGTGGTTGCCGCGGCGCGCGCCGTAGGAATTGAAATCCTTGGGTTGGACGCCGTGTTCGATCAGATATTTTCCGGCGGGAGAATCCGCCTGGATGGAGCCGGCGGGCGAGATGTGGTCGGTGGTGACGCTATCGCCTAGAACCGCGAGCGCGCGCATGCCGTGTAAATCGCCGAGTGCGACGGGCTTGACCGGCATGTTTTCGAAATACGGCGGATGCTTGATGTAGGTGGATTTTTCGTCCCAAGCGTAGAGATCGCCTTCGGGGATCGGCAGAGCGCGCCAGTGCTCGTCGCCGGTGAATACGTCGGCGTATTCTTTTCGGAACATTTCGCTGGTGACAGAGGAGCGCATCGTTTTTTCGACTTCGTCGGGCGTGGGCCAGATATCGCGGAGATAGACGGGCTTGCCGGATTTATCGTCGCCGAGCGATTCGTTGACGATGTCGAAGTCCATGCGACCGGCGAGGGCGTAGGCGACGACAAGCGGGGGAGACGCGAGATAATTCGCGCGGCAGAGGGGATTGATGCGGCCTTCGAAATTGCGATTGCCGCTGAGGACCGAGACGGCGACGAGATTATTTTCCTTGATGGCTTTGCCGATGGGTTCAGAGAGCGGGCCGCTATTGCCGATGCAGGTGGTGCAGCCATAGCCGACCAGATTAAAGCGCAGCGAATTGAGGAAGGGCCAGAGGCCGGCTTTTTCGATGTAATCGGTGACGACTTTTGACCCGGGGGCGAAACTGGTTTTGACCCAGGGCTTGGTTTGTAGGCCGCGCTCGACGGCTTTTTTGGCGAGCAGGCCGGCGCCGAGCATTAACGACGGATTCGAAGTATTGGTGCAGCTGGTGATCGCGGCGATGACTACGGAGCCATCGGCGAGATCGAATTTATCGCCGTTATTTTGCACGCTAACGTGTTTCGGCTGCGCGGTGAGCGTTTTTTCGAAAGATGATTTAGCTTGGGTGAGCGGGACACTGTCTTGCGGACGCTTGGGGCCGGCCATGGTAGGGACGACCGTGGCGAGATCGAGTTCGAGGCGATCGGAAAAGATTGGATTGGGAGTGTGATCGGTGCGGAAGAGGCCTTGTTCTTTCGTGTAGGTTTCGACCAGGCGGATTTGATCTTCTTTGCGCGCGGTGAAGCGAAGGTAGGCGAGAGTTTCAGCGTCCACGGGGAAGAAGCCCATCGTGGCGCCATATTCGGGGGCCATGTTGGCGATGGTGGCGCGGTCGGGAAGGGTGAGGCTGGAAAGACCCGTGCCGTAAAATTCGACGAACTTTCCGACGACGCCTTTTTTGCGCAGCATTTGCGTGACGGTGAGGACGAGGTCGGTGGCCGTCGCGCCTTCGGGCAAGCGGCCGTGCAGTTTGAAGCCGACGACGGCGGGAATCAGCATCGAGAGCGGCTGGCCGAGCATTGCCGCTTCCGCTTCAATTCCGCCGACGCCCCAGCCGAAGACCCCGAGACCATTGACCATGGTGGTGTGCGAATCGGTGCCCACGAGGGAATCGGGGAAGGCTACCGCGTGGCCATCCTGATTTTCGCTGAAGACTACGCGGGCTAGATATTCGAGATTGACCTGGTGGCAGATGCCGGTGTCCGGCGGAACTACTTTAAAATTTTGAAAGCCTTTTTGGCCCCAACGCAGGAAGGCGTAGCGCTCGATGTTGCGTTGCATTTCGAGGTCGGCGTTGAAGGAGAAGGCGCCGGCGACGCCGAATTTGTCGACCTGGACGGAGTGGTCAATCACCAATTCCGCAGGGAGCAGCGGATTGATTTTTTTGGGTTGGCCGCCGAGTTGGCGCATGGCTTCGCGCATCGCAGCGAGATCCACTACAGCGGGGACGCCGGTGAAATCCTGGAGCAGAACGCGGGCCGGCATGAACGAGATTTCTTTCTCGGAGGCGCCCTGAGCGCTCGTGGGATCCCAGGCGGCTAGCGCGCGGACGTCTTCATCGAAAACGAAGCGGCCGTCTTCGTGGCGGAGGAGGTTTTCGAGCAGGACTTTCAGCGAGAAGGGAAGGCGCGTGACGTTGCCGATGCCGGCGCGTTCGAGCGCGGCGAAGTGGTAGATCTCGAAGGCTTCGCTGCCGACGTGGAGTTTGGTGCGGGTGCCGAATGTGTTTTTGGATTGGGGGCTCACGAGATTCGCTGCTCCTGTGATTTGAACAGGCTATTTTAGCGCACTAGTTGCGCCGGGCTTGCGGGATTTTCAGAAGAGTTCCGGCAAGGCGAAAAGGTAAAAGATTTAACACAGAGTTCACAGAGAAAAAGCGGAGAACACGGAGACGATAGAAAGCGAATTACCGCAGAGACGCAGAGGGCGCAGAGAAAGGCTGGATGGTGCGGAGCGACGCGGGTTCGTGGCGGAGGCGCATGAACGGCTAGCTCCAGGTTTCGTGCGCTGGTGCTTATTCGTAATTCGGGAGGGCGATGCGGTCGGCGAGATCGCGGCCGGCGGCTAGGGTCGCGACGCAAGGGATACGCATCAGACGAAAGATTTGATTGCGAAGGAACAGCCCGAATTTCGATTTTGGCGCGAAGGCACCTGCAAAACGCAACGCCCCTTTTTGTTTGCGCAGAACGAAGGGAGCGAACAGAGCGTGATAGCGCGCGAGGGCTTTGGGATAGTCGCCGCTTGCGCGATGCAACTCGCCAGCCACGATATACGCTGCGATCATGGCTAACGCCGAACCTTGTCCGGCGAGCAGTGAAACGCAGGAAGCTGCGTCGCCGATGAGGGTTACGCGCCCTCTGGTCCATAATCCCTGCAGCGGATCCATGTGAATTTGGCTGACGCGATCGAAGTAGAGTTCGTTCGCGGAGTCCAGCGCATCGAGAATCTGGGGACATTCCCAGCCGCTATTTGCGAAGCGCCGGCGCAACAGGGCTTTTTGACCGGCGAGATCGGTGGGGATTGCCAAGTTGTCATCCGCGAAAATGAACAGGAACATGGTGCAGTCATCGCCGATGGCATAGCGCCCTACCTGCTGCCCTACCTGCGTATAGGTCATGTAAACGAGCTCGTCTCTTGGCCGGTAGCCTCGGGCCGCGAACGACGCGACTTTGTAGCCGAGATACTTTTCGAACTGGCTCTCCGGGCCAAAGACGAGCTCGCGGACGCGGGAGTGAAGGCCGTCAGCTCCGATTAGGAGATCGAATTCGCGAGGGGCTACGTGCGCGAAGCAGACGCGCAGTTTTTTTTCGGACTGCTCGATGCAATTGATGCTTTCGCCGAATATCGTTTCGACCTTGCCGGCAAGCGAGTGGAAGATAATCGCGGAGAGTTCGCTGCGCGGGAGGCTGATGTAGCGGCCGTGGGTAATGCGCGCAAATGCGTCAACTGCAAACCCGGCTACGCGTTGGCCGGCGGAATTGACGGCGCGTACCTCGCGGAACATGACTCCTTTGCGCTTGATTTCTGGAAGGAGGCCCATGCGGTCGGCGATGTCGTAAACGGCGCCCCAGAAGTCTATGAGATAGCCGCCGGTGCGGAGGCGGGGAGCGGATTCGACGATGGTGGGCGCCAAGCCGTAGTGGGCTAGCCAGTAGGCGAGAGTGGGGCCGGCAATTCCCGCGCCGGAGATCAAGACACGCATCGGAAGTAGATTAAGGCAGGCGGCGGCTGCGCGGCGAGGTTTTTGCGCACGGAGAGAAAGTTCCAAAGAGACCGCAACGGATTAACGCAGAGTTCACAGAGAAAAACTGGAGGGCACGGAGAGAGCGAGGAATTTCGGTGAGAGATGGCGCGGATTTCAAACGTTTTTACTGCAGAGACGCGCCGAGCCTGCCGGGGTAAACGCCGGGGGCAGAGAAAACCGGCGGCGAGAAAGTGCTTCTTCGGTGGTGATGTCAGGACGCCCGTACGCTCCTAGTGTTTTGGTGGGACGTAGCTGTCGGGGAGTTTGGCGCCTTCGCCGAAGAAATAGGTTTCCATTTGTTCTTCCATGATTTGCTGGGACTTCGGGTCTAGCGGGTTCAGGCGGAATTCGTTCATCAACATTTTGGAGTGCTCGACCCAGAGTTTCCAGGCTTCCTTGGAGACGTTGTCGTAGATCCGTTTGCCGATTTCGCCTTTCCATGGGACGCGGTCGAGTCCGGGCATTTCGCGGCCGAATTTGACGCACTTGACCATGCGCACGGTTTGGGTTGCCGGTTGCCCGGCGTTGCCGGAATTTCTGTCGTCGGCCATGAAGGCTTCTCCTTGGAATGATGGTGCAATTGAAGATACTGCATTGGCGGAGGAAATTCCAGTTGGGGTGGCGGCGAGCGGGGATGAACGGAGTGTCACGCCTACGGCGCTGGTTCGCGCGCACTCCGCGAAGCTGGTGCTCTCCTCCCGTGAGACGCACCGCACAGCGGATGCGGTCCCATTCGCATGGGCGGGGCGCGGCGTTCGGTGGCGGGGTTGTAACCGGGTGATGTGGCAGTTGTGGTAGGCTCTTGGGGAGCAGAGTTTTAATAAAACTGTGGGATTGCTGCTGGGTTGTTACCGCCGAGATTTGGGGGAATCGTTATGAATACCCGAGCCGTTGACACTGCCGAAGCCGCGCAGAGCGGAATATATTATTGCGAGGTACCGAGCGACCCGTGCGCGATTGTGATGTTTGGCGCTTCGGGAGATTTGGCGCGGCGCAAGCTGCTGCCGGCGCTTTACGATCTTTCCTACCACGCGTGCCTGGCGCCGCGTTTTCGGCTGCTGGGATTCGCGCGCACACACATGAGCGATGAAGATTTCCGGCAAAAAGCGGGAGATGGCTTGCCCAAAGGGAGCGAGGAGGGCGCCGACCAGAATCAGAAGAGCGCATTTCTGAAGCATCTGCAATATTTCACGGGGGAGTACGACGATCCGGAAGCGTTTCGGCGTCTGGCGCAGCGGCTGGAGGAGTTGGACAAGGACGGGCCGCTGGGTGGGAACCGCCTCTACTATCTGGCGACGCCGCCGGAAGTTTACATGCACGTGATCGAACAGTTGAAAAACGCGGGGCTGACGAAACCGAAGACGGAACAATCGTGGACGCGGATCATTATCGAGAAGCCGTTTGGACGCGATGAAGCCTCGGCACGGGAATTGAACAGCAAGGTGCTGGCGGCGTTCGACGAGTCGCAGGTTTATCGCATTGACCACTATTTGGGTAAAGAAACCGTCCAGAACATGCTGGTATTTCGCTTTGGCAACGGGATTTTCGAGCCGCTGTGGAACCGCAATTATATTGACAGCGTGCAGATCACGGCGGCGGAGTCGTTGGGAGTGGAGCGGCGGGCCGCGTTCTACGAGACGGCGGGCGCGTTGCGGGACATGATTCAGAGCCACGTGCTGCAACTGACTTCGCTGGTGGCGATGGAGGCGCCGGCGAGGTTTGATGCGACGTCGGTGCGCAACGAGAAATTGAAGGTGCTGCAATCGGTGCGGCCGTTCACGAAGGAAACGATCTGGAAATCGGTGGTGCGCGGGCAATACGGGCCGGGCCAGGTGGACGGAAAGCCGGTGCCGGGATACCGGCAGGAGCCGGGAGTGAAACCGGATTCGGCGACGGAAACTTTTGTGGCTCTGAAGTTATATGTGGACAACTGGCGATGGAGCGGGGTGCCGTTTTATCTGCGCTCGGGAAAACGGCTGGAGCGGCCGTTGACGGAAGTGGCGATCCAGTTCAAGAGCGCGCCGCATCTGGTTTTCCGCGGGGAAGACCACGAAACGAATTCGCTGATTTTGAATATTCAGCCGGATGAAGGAATTTCACTTTCGTTTGGAGCGAAATCGCCCGGAGCGCAGATGCACATCCGGCCAGTGACGATGGATTTCAAGTATAAGGATGCGTTCGGAGCGAGCACACGGCCAGCGTATGCCACGCTGATCAATGATTGCATACGGGGTGACGCGACGCTTTTCGATCGGGCGGACAGTGTGGAAGGGGCGTGGGGACTGGTGGATCCGATTCTGCAAGCGTGGCAAGGCGCCGCGCCGCCGCCTTTCCCGAATTATCCGGCGGGAAGCCAGGGGCCGCGCGCGGTGGACGATTTAACCGTGGGCGATGGGCGGCAGTGGCGGCCGCTGTAGCACGGACTGAGTTGTGATCCCGACGATTTGATGATTATTTGCCGATGATTTTTTGATTATGGGCGGATTTCCGGTGGGGAGGGTGTGATGATTTTGGCGGGTGACTTGGGGGGGACCAAGTCCAATCTGGGTTTGTTCGATGTGAAGGCGGAGAAGCTAGTCCGCGTTGCCGAGAAGCGTTACGCGACGCAGAAACATTCGGGGCTGGAAGAAATCACAGCGGATTTTCTGAACGGCGCGAAGGCGACAGTGACGGCGGCGTCCTTCGGAATTGCCGGGCCGGTAGTGAACAATCGCGTTCATGCGACCAATTTTCCATGGATTGTGGATGGGGCGAAGGTGGCGTCGCATCTGCACGTTCCGCACGTGCGGCTGATCAACGACGTGGAGGCGGCCGCGTACGGAATCGCGGTGCTGGAACCAAGTGACATGGAAACGATTCATGGCGGCGTCCCGCTGGAGCGGACGACGCAAATTGTGATTGCTGCGGGCACCGGGCTAGGAGAGGGCGTTCTTTACTGGGACGGCAAGCAGCATGTTCCGATGGCGACCGAGGCTGGTCACGCGGATTTCGCGCCGAATACGAAACAGCAAGCGGAGCTTTGGAAATTTTTGAACGAACGGCTGGAGTTCGTTAGCACGGAGACGATTTTGTCCGGAGGCGGATTCCTGCGGTTACACGAATTCCTGGGGCCGACGGTGCGGCATCCGGGATTTGATGAGGGCACGATTGATCCGGCGCCGGAAATCACGCGGATGGGGCTTTCGGGGGAATGTCCGGTGTGCGCGAGCACTTTGGATTTGTGGGTGGAGATTTATGGATCGGAGGCGGGGAACCTGGCGTTGCGCACTGTGGCCAGAGGCGGGATTTATATTGCGGGCGGGATTGCGGTGAAGGTGCTGCCGAAAATGAAGAATGGCAGGTTTACGGCGGCAGTGAAGCACAAGGAGAAATTGGAGGAGTTCCTTTCGCAGATTCCCATCACCGTGGTGTTGAACGAGGATTGTCCGCTTTTGGGGGCGGCGCGCGTGGCTTGGAAGAACCTTTAGAAGTTTCCTTCCTGAAAGAATTAACACAGAGCTCAAGGAGACGGATGGATGGATTCGCGTCCCCGTTTGAGCGCGTGGCGGGTTTTACACCGTGGGCGCAGCAAGCAACGCCCCTACGGATCCTCACATAACTTTTTGCGGGGGATCGTTTTTAGCCGTGTCCTGCCAGGCTTACTAAACGGAGCGGGCTACCTTGTATTGATCTGCTTGGGTGGTCTGGGGGTTGCTGGAGTCTGGGCGAAAGACTTGACCGTTCAAGACTGTAGTCACAGCGCGGACCAGGTCTTGGGCGGTTTGCGATTTCAGAAGGCAGCCATCGGCACCGGCGCTGAATATTTCGTGGATGATGCGCTCGGAATCGTGGACGGTGAGGACCAAAACCTTGGCGCGAGGACTTTGGGCGATGATCTCGCGGAGGGCTGCGAGACCATCGAGAACCGGCATGTTCAAATCGAGAATCACGAGATCCGGAGTCAGCTGAAATGTTTTTTCGACGGCTTCGCGGCCATTCACGGCTTCCCCGCAGATCTCCCAGTTCAACTCTCCTGCAAGCAAAGTACGAACGCCCTGGCGCATAATTTCGTGGTCATCGGCAATGAGCACGCGCACTTTCTTGTCCGCTGAAGAGCGGAGTGCTGCTGAATCGCTGTCGCGCACGGCGCTTTCATCCGCGGAGACGTCGTCAGCTACATCGGCTTCGTCGAGCACCGGCTCGCGCCCGAGGCCTTCGACGGGGAGGATAGCGACGACGCGCGTGCCATGATCGGGAACCGAAACGATTTCGAGGCGCCCAGAAAGCTGACGCATGCGTTCGCGCATGCCTTGAATGCCAACACCGGGACGTTCGGCGCTGTAAGTTTCGGGCGCCTCACGGCTCACTTCCATGCCTTTGCCGTGGTCAATAATTTCGAGGGTCATTTCTTCGGCGTCCACGTTGACGCGGATGATTGCGGTGGGGCTGCTGGCGTAGCGATGAATGTTGGTGAGGCTTTCCTGCACGACGCGGAAGAGCGTGACTTCGGTTTCAGGGGAAAGACGCATCAGGTCCGAGGGGACATCCACGTTGACGCGGATTCCGGTGCGGCTCTCGAACCCTTGCGCGTACCAATGGAGGGCAGAACCGAGGCCGAGTTCATCGAGCAGCGGCGGGTGCAGCAGATAGGAAAGAGTGCGGATTTCGCTGGAGATTTGGTCGGTGAGCGATTGACATTCGCGCGCGATCGAGAGGACGGCCGGGTTATCGTGCAATTTGCGCAACATCTGCGCGAGGTTCATGGACTGCAGCGCGAGTTTCTGTCCGGTGATGTCGTGCAGGTCGCGAGCGATGCGGCGGCGTTCGTCATCCTGGACGCGCATGGAGTACGTCGAAAGGCGGCGCAGGGCTTCGGTTTGCCGCTTTTTCTCGGAAATATCCTCGATGGCCAAGAGGATGAGATATTCGTCCTCGTGCGGCTCGATGCGGCGGGCATTGATACACATGGTGCGGGTACCGAGGTGCGGAAAGTCGTGACAGACTTCGAAATCATCGGCGCGGTGATTGTGCTGGATGATCTGGTCGAGCAGAGTGCGAAGCGCGGGGATGTCCCACTGTTTCTCACCGAGATCGTAAACCAGCCTTCCCTCTGTTTCCGCCGCGGAAATCTGAAACAGGCGGCAGAAAGCGGAATTGGCGAGAGTGACGCGAAGATCACGGTCGAGAACCAGTAAGGCTTCACGGGCGTTTTCAATGAGGGCGTCGGCGAAGACGCGGGTCTGATCGAGGTTGCGTTTCAGGATGTCAATATCGTGGAAGCTGAGAACCGCGCCTTCGACCGCATTGCTGGAGGCGCGGTAGGGACGAACGCGGACGGAAAACCATTTGCCGACGCGAGTTTCGCGCAGTTCGCAATCGCAAGTGGCCCCGTGCTCGATGGTGTCGCGCGCGAGTTCTTCGAGGTCGGCGGATTCGAGGTTGGGGCGAATTTCGCGCAAGCGGCGGCCGACATCGCCCGGCTGGAAATTCAGGAGTTTTTGTGCGGGCGGAGTGAAACGGCGGATGTGGAAGTCGCGATCAACGATGACCAAAGGGATGTTGACATTGGCCAACACACTCGCGAGGTCCTGATAGGCCTCGAGCAATTCTTCATTGCGGTGATACAGGCGATCGTTGAGGACGCGGAGTTCTTCGTTACCGGACTGCAATTCGGCTTTGGCCGTCTCCAGTTCCTCGTTGGTGGTCTGTAGTTCCTCGGCGGCGGTCTGGTATTCCTCGGAAGTGATGGCGTGGGTCTGCGTCGCTGATTGCAGCTGGTCTCTGAGCTGCGCGGTCTGTTGGGCAATAAGTTTGTTTTCGCGAACGAGCGCAGCGACCTCAGCGGGCTTGAGGTGTTTGGCTTTGGCGTTGCGCAGAGACGCGGCTGCGGGCGCCTTCTCCTGAAAGACGATGAGGTAGAACTTTTTGGCGGAGGAGCGCAACGAAATCGGCGTTAATTCCAGATTGACGGAGCGTACATGGCCTTTGGATTCGACGGGTACTTTCTGTCTACGGACGGACTTGTTCGTGTGCTTTGCGCGCGACAACGCCGAACGGATGCCCTGCAACAGGGACTCGCCGGCAATTTTCGAGAGATCGTAGGTGGGGGAGCCGGAGGCGGGTTCGAGATAGGGTCCCAGGTGTCCCCAAATTCGCAGGACCTGCAGATCTTCGTTGACCACGATGCTGGCGGGGACGTAGCGCGCGGTAAGGAGATTCTCCGCTTGCTTAACTTCATGTAGTTCTTGGGCGCTCGGAGAGGCGGTACGGGGACCGCGCAACGGAGTGAGCCCCGCGATGTCCTTGGGAAAATGCGGAACCAAGGCAGTGGAACGGGGATGTTTGTGGAACACATTTTTTAGGCCGTCTACGGGCGTGAAATAGTCGGAGAGATTGTTGATGTCCTGAAAATCGCCCAGGAGCAGCTGACCGGCGGGACTGAGAGCGTAGTGCAGCTGCGCGATTACGCGCTTTTGCGACCGTGGATGCAGGCGATCGAGAACGCGGCGACAGCTGATGAGATCCATGCGCGAGAAAGGCGGATCATTGGCGAGATCCTGGCGGGCAAAAATGCACATGTCGCGAATGGACCTGCTGATGAGGAATCCGCCGCTGGTGGGGGAAAAGAAATTCTTGAGGCGCTGCGAGGAGACATTGCCAAGGCGAGATTCGTCGTAGATTCCGGCGCGAGCGGTTTCGAGCGCGGCGTCGTTGCTATCGGTGGCGAAAATTTGAACTTGCGGTGGCGAGGAGGCGCCGTTGCCAGCGGCACGGTCGCGAGCGGCGGCCAAGACCTCTAACAGAACGATGGCGAATGAGTAGGCGTCCTCGCCGGAGGAGCAGCCGGGAACCCAGATGCGCAGCGGGACGTCCGGCGATTTATGAGCATGGAGCAAGGCGGGGAAAATTGTCTGGCTCAAGGCGTCGAAGGGGAGCTCGCGATCGAAGAAAGGAGTAAACGAGGCGAGGAGGTCACGGAAAAGGGCGCGGAGTTCGGCGGGCTTCTCGTTTACATAGCGCAGGTATTCGTTAAGAGTCGCAATGTTGTTGAGCGTCATGCGACGAGTGATGCCGCAGGCAAGCGCGGCTTGGGCGTAATGGCTGCAATTCACGCCGGTGGCTTCCTGGAGGCAGGCGAGAACGATGTGATGATCGCCGAGGAGGTCCGGTACAGCGGGACCGCGCGAGAGGTGGGCGCCGAGTTCGGCGAGTTTGAGGGCCAGCTCGCGGGGAGGCAAGACGAAGTCAACGCACTCGGCTTCGATGGCGTTGTGCGGCATTCCGGAATGTTCCGAGGGAAACGGAGCGCGAGCCAAGGTAATGCCGCCCGCGGATTGGATGGCGGCGCAGCCTTGGACGCCGTCCAGGGTATCGCCTGAGAGGGCGACAGCGACGGCGTGGTTGCGACGGTCGGCAGCGAGAGAGCGGAAAAAATGGTCTATTGGGGCGGGGTATGGACCGAGGGGGGCGCGGCCAGGACTGCAAATTTGCAGCGCGGCGCCGCGGATTGAGACGAGCGCGCCAGGCGGAGTGAGATAGATCTGGCCCGGCTGCAATTTCGTAGTTGCGCGAACTTTCTTGACTGGAATTTTCGCGAGCGCGGAAAAAGTAGAGGGGCTGGTGCCTGCAGGCGAAACAAGAACGAAGGCCATGCCCGTGCGGGCAGCAAAGTGCGAGAAAACTTCGGAAAGCGCGGCTGCACCGCTTTCCGAGAATCCCAAGCCGACGATCGGAAAAGCTGTCTCAGGCATGGCGAAAGCCAACTATGAAACGTAAGCGAAGACACGTGCGTTACACACGGGCATTGGGAAATTCATCGTACTCCGGGAGCGCGTAATAAATCAATTAATCTTGATGCAACGGGAAAAAGGCTATGTCGGGGATCCGACAATGGCGGCTGAAAAGGGCGAAGAGCGGCGAAGCGGCCGGAGGCGCCAGAGCGTGGTCATTGGCGGCGAGATTCCTCGAGGGTGAGGCGGATGGCGTCTATGTCCAGAAAGGTGATCACGGCGCCCTCGATTTTGTTGTTCCAGGTTTTATACGGGCGGACGCGCATGAGGTAGCGGTCGTGCTGGCCCTGGACTTCCTGCTCGTGAGCTACGCCGCTTTCGATGGTGTTGTGAACGATGCCGTCGAGGTCCACGCCGACGAGATTGGGGCGGATTTCGGCGAGGCGGCGGCCGATGTCGGCGGCGCAAAAATTGAGCAGTGATTCGGCGAGCGGCGTGAAACGGCGGATGCGCAAATCATCGCCGACCATGACGATGGGGAGGCTGACGTTGCTAAGCAAGTTGATCATGTCGTTGTTGCTCATGCTCAATTCGGCGTTGCGGTTCTGCAGCTCTTCATTGAGCGTGGTGAGTTCCTCGTTGGTGGATTGCAATTCCTCCTTGGCGGTTTCCAGCTCTTCGTTGGTGCTTTGCAGTTCTTCGTTGGCGGAGAGGACTTCTTCGTTGGACGATTTGTATTCTTCCAACGTGGTTTCGTGGTCTTCGATGAGGGCCTGCAATTGTTCGCGGAGGTGGGTGATTTCGCGTTCGGCGCGATCGCGTTCGGAGGCCGAGGAGTTTGGTTTTACGACGGACTTCTTGGCACCCCGCTTGGGACGTGCGGCGCCGTCATTCATCGCCTCCTGAAAGACCACGATATAGAAATTCTCGGTGGGGGACTGACCACGGACGGGGATGACTTCGAGGTCAATTTCGCGAGTGTCGCCGTCGGACTTGATGCGGACGCCTTGTTTGCGGATGGGCTGGCGCTCTTTCTTGGCCTGAATCAGAGCTTCGCGAAGATCTATCAACAGGCCTTCGCGAGCCATTTTGGAAAGGCTGAAGGTGGGCTGTCCCGCGGCGGGTTCCAGGTAGGCACCGGTCTTACCGCGGAATTGGACGATTTCGAGGGCGTCGTTGACCACCACACTGGCCGGCACGAAGCGATTGACGAGCAGCCGGTCTACTTCCTTCTCGATGGAAATACCTGACTGGGCTGGTTTGGACAAGTGTGTTCCTCCGACTCTGCGGAACTCGTAAGGCTGCGGGGTAAAGAAGGTCGCGAGACGCGCGGCCGTTGGTTTCTTGCGATAAACCTTGGATTTTTTGTCAACGACGGCGAATTGATCGGCAAAGGCGCCGAGGCTCTCGGAGCCTCCCAGCAGCAGGTAACCGCCGGGGCGCAGAGCATAATGCAGCGCGGGAACGACACGGCGTTGCAGAACGGGGCCAAGGTAAATCAACAAATTGCGGCAACTGACGAGATCGAGGTTGGAGAAGGGTGGATCCTTGGCGACATTCTGCTTGGCAAAAACGCACATTTCGCGGACGGACTTGTTGACTTGAAAACCGTTGCTCTGCTTCAGGAAGAAACGCTGGAGGCGTTCGGGCGAGATTTCGGAAACGGCCGCCTCGGTGTATAGGCCGACGCGCGCGCGGTCGAGAGCAGTGTCACTGATATCGGTGGCGAAAATTTGTACAGCTTTGTTGGAGGCGTTGGAATTTCGCGCATGATCCCACAAATATTCGGTGAGGACGATAGCGATGGAATAGGCTTCTTCGCCGGTGGAGCAGCCCGGAACCCAGAAGCGAAGAGGTCCCTGCTCGGCGTGGCGATCCTGAAGAATCGAGGGAAAGACGATATTGTGGAGGGCTTCGAAGGCTTCGGGATCGCGGAAGAAACCGGTGACGTTGATTAGGACGTCGCGGTAAAGCTCGTCGAGTTCGTCGGGGTGTTCCTTGACGTAGGCAAGATAATCTTTCACGTTCTCGAGGCGGTGCAAGACCATGCGGCGTTTGATGCGGCGCTGAAGAGTGGTTTGTTTATACTCGGCGAAATCCACGCCGGTGGCCTGGCGGAGCATCGCAAGCAGCGTGTGCAGGTGCTCGTGCCCGGCGGCAAGCCCGGAGGCGGCTTCCGAATCCGTGGCGGCGCGCGCGACGTAGGGATGGCGGCCGATCCGGACCAATTCCTGCGCGATGCTTTTGGGAGGCAGCACAAAATCTATGCAACCGGAATAAATGGCGCTGTGGGGCATGCCACCGTATTTGGCAGATTTTTCGTCCTGGGCGAAAGTGATTCCACCTGCGGTTTTTACGGCGCTGCATCCGAGGGTGCCGTCGGAGGCGGTGCCGGAGAGGACGACGGCGATGGCCTGTTCACCGCGGCTGTCGGCGAGGGAGCGAAAGAAATGGTCAATGGGCATATTGCGGCTGCGCGCGGATTCGCGCGGAACGAGGCGCAGCGCGCCATCCTCGATAACCATGTTGGCATTCGCGGGAATTACGTAAACGTGGTCGCGGAGAATGGTTTCGCCGTCCTTGACCTCTTTGACTGGAATTTTCGTGGAGCGCGCCAAGATTTCCCGCAGCACGCTGTCGTGCGTTGGATCGAGATGCTGGACGAGGACGAAGGCCATGCCGGTCTTCTCCGGGAGGTAGCGCAGCAATTCGGTGAAGGCTTCAAGGCCGCCGGCGGAGGCGCCGATGCCGACGACCGGAAAAGTGGCGGATTCGGTGCCGGCCGGGCGCGCGGCGTCGCCGGATTTTGCAGGAGCGGCCTTGCGATGGCCATTCCCGTTAGGATTTTTCATCTCAGAATTCCTTGGCGCAGGGGCAGGAGGAAGAAAGCTCCTGCGAGATCCGAGGGCCGGGCCGCGAGACCGATTGCACGATACTAGTCCTGCCGCCTAGAGCCGTCAATGATTGTGGGAACGAAGCTGAAAATATTGCCGCAGAGAGGGCGGTGCGTTCAGGGAACAGGCTTGGTGAGACTGGTGCGAACAGGTACATCGAAGACTCGAGAGCGCAGCCGTAGTGCCGAGAGGCTTAGGGAAATTCCGTAGGGAGATATACAGGGAATACTGTAGGGCTAACTGGGAACAGATTGTGTTATTACTTTGCGATTTCGCGCAATCTTCCGCGAACTTTGTTCATCATACGGTGTTACAGGGTGAGACGCAGTCGTACGGAGCGCGTTCGATCTATATTCACCAGTGTGCGGCCGCGTTTGTAGAAAAATGTCGCTGCAAGCCCTCGGTTAATCCTTTGTCTTGGAGATGGGTATGAAGAGAAGCGACTCCGGTACAGCAACCGCAAATCCCGCTAGCGACGTCAAAACGAGTGTGAAGGGCAACGGGCGAAGCGCGGCGCAAGCTAATGGCGAGGCGATGCCGGCGGATTTGAGCGTGATCCTGGCAAGTCTGCGCGCGATGCGCGATGGAGATTTTTCCGCGCGTTTGCCGGGGCATTGGACGGGGTTGGCGGGAAAGGTTGCGGATACGTTCAACGATATCGCGGCGACGAACCAGCAAATGGCTCGGGAATTGAAGCGCGTGGGACAGGTGGTGGGCAAGGAAGGCCGAACGCGGGAGCGCGTGCGGTTTCATCAGTCGAAGGCGGCGTGGGGCGAGATTGAGGTGTCAGTGAATACGCTGGTGGATGACCTTTTGCGGCCGACTACCGAAGTGACGCGCGCGATCGCGGCTGTGGCGAAAGGAAATTTGACGCAGACGGTGCAGTTGGATGTGGACGGACGTCCCTTGGAAGGCGAATTTTTGCGGTCGGCCGCGATCGTGAACACGATGATTCAGCAGTTGGGCGTGTTCACGGCGGAAGTGACGCGCGTGGCGCGGGAAGTCGGCACCGACGGTAAGTTGGGCGGACAGGCGCAGGTGCCGGGCGTGGCGGGTACGTGGAAGGATTTGACGGATTCCGTGAACTCGATGGCCAGTAACCTGACGGGCCAGGTGCGCAACATCGCGGAAGTGGCGACGGCTGTAGCGAGCGGAGACTTGTCGCGCAAGATTACGGTAGACGTGCGCGGCGAAATCCTGCAGCTAAAAGAAGCCATTAACACGATGGTGGACCAGTTGCGGTCGTTCGCTTCGGAAGTGACGCGCGTGGCGCGCGAGGTGGGCAGCGAAGGACGGTTGGGCGGGCAGGCGGTGGTGCCGGGCGTCGCGGGAACGTGGAAGGATTTGACGGACTCGGTGAACGCGATGGCCGGGAATTTGACGGCTCAGGTCCGCAACATCGCGGAAGTGACGACTGCCGTGGCGCGCGGCGACTTGTCACGCAAGATCACCGTGGACGTGAAGGGCGAGATTCTGGAATTGAAGAATACGATTAACACGATGGTGGACCAGCTGAACGCGTTTGCGGGAGAAGTGACGCGCGTGGCGCGCGAGGTGGGAACGGAAGGAAAACTGGGAGGGCAGGCGCAGGTGCCGGGCGTTGCTGGCACGTGGAAAGATTTGACGGACAACGTGAACTTCATGGCCAGCAACCTGACTGGTCAGGTGCGAAATATTGCGGAAGTGGCTACGGCAATCGCGAGCGGGGACCTTTCGCGCAAGATCACGGTGGACGTGCGCGGTGAGATTTTGCAGTTGAAAGAAACGCTGAACACGATGGTGGACCAGCTGAACCGGTTCGCCGGTGAAGTGACGCGCGTGGCGCGCGAGGTGGGCAGCGAAGGGCGGTTGGGTGGGCAGGCGAACGTGCCGGGCGTCGCGGGAACTTGGAAGGACTTGACCGACTCGGTGAATTCGATGGCCGGCAACTTGACCGACCAGGTGCGCAACATCGCGGAAGTGACGACGGCTGTGGCGCGCGGCGACTTGTCGCGCAAGATCACCGTGGACGTGAAGGGCGAGATTTTGGAGTTGAAGAATACGATCAACACGATGGTGGACCAGTTGAACGCGTTTGCGGGAGAAGTGACGCGCGTGGCGCGCGAGGTGGGCACGGAAGGGAAGTTGGGAGGGCAGGCGCAGGTGCCGGGCGCGGGTACTTGGAAAGATTTGACGGATAACGTGAATTTCATGGCCAGCAACTTGACGGGCCAAGTGAGAAATATTGCGGAAGTGGCGACAGCCGTGGCGCGCGGCGACTTGTCGCGCAAGATCACCGTGGACGTGAAGGGCGAAATTCTGGAACTGAAGGATACGCTCAACACGATGGTGGACCAGTTGCGGTCGTTCGCTTCGGAAGTGACGCGCGTGGCGCGCGAAGTGGGAACGGATGGGAAGCTGGGCGGGCAGGCGCTGGTGCCGGGCGTCGCGGGAACTTGGAAGGATTTGACGGACTCGGTGAACTCGATGGCCAGCAACCTGACTGGCCAAGTGCGCAACATTGCCGAGGTTTCGACGGCGATTGCCAGCGGCGACCTCTCGAAGAAAATCACGGTGAACGTCAGCGGCGAAATTCTTTTGCTGAAGGAAACGATTAACACTACCGTGGACCAGCTGAACGCGTTTGCGGGAGAAGTGACGCGCGTGGCGCGCGAGGTGGGCAGCGAAGGACGGCTGGGCGGACAGGCGAACGTGCCGGGAGTCGCAGGCACGTGGAAGGACTTGACGGACTCAGTGAACTCGATGGCCGGGAACCTGACGGCGCAGGTACGCAACATTGCGGAAGTGACTACCGCCGTTGCGCGCGGCGACTTGTCACGCAAAATCACGGTGGACGTGAAGGGCGAGATTCTGGAATTGAAGAATACGATTAACACGATGGTGGACCAGTTGAACGCGTTTGCGGGAGAAGTGACGCGCGTGGCGCGCGAAGTGGGAACAGAAGGAAAGCTGGGCGGGCAGGCGCAGGTGCCTGGCGTCGGCGGGACGTGGAAGGACCTCACCGACAACGTGAACTTCATGGCCAGCAACCTGACTGGTCAGGTGCGAAATATTGCGGAAGTGGCTACGGCGATCGCGAGTGGGGACCTTTCGCGCAAGATCACGGTGGACGTGCGCGGTGAGATTCTGCAGTTGAAAGAAACGCTGAACACGATGGTGGAGCAGCTGCGGTCGTTTGCGGCGGAAGTGACGCGCGTGGCGCGCGAGGTGGGCAGCGAAGGGCGGCTGGGCGGACAGGCGAACGTGCCGGGCGTTGCGGGAACTTGGAAGGACTTGACCGACTCGGTGAACGCGATGGCCGGGAACTTGACGGCGCAGGTGCGCAACATCGCGGAAGTGACGACGGCTGTGGCGCGCGGCGACTTGTCGCGCAAGATCACCGTGGACGTGAAGGGCGAGATTTTGGAGTTGAAGAATACGATCAACACGATGGTGGACCAATTGAACGCGTTTGCCGCGGAAGTGACGCGCGTGGCGCGCGAAGTTGGTACGGACGGCAAATTGGGAGGCCAGGCCAAGGTGCCGGGCGTGGCGGGAACGTGGAAGGACCTCACGGATAACGTAAACGTGATGGCCGCAAACCTTACCGAGCAAGTGCGCGGAATTGTGAAAGTGGTGACGGCGGTCGCGGACGGCGAGCTGACTAAGAAGCTGACGGTGAACGCGAAGGGCGAAGTGGCCGCGCTGGCTGAGACGATCAACAACATGACGGATACACTGGCGACCTTCGCGGATCAGGTGACGACCGTGGCGCGCGAAGTGGGGGTGGAAGGGCGGTTGGGCGGACAAGCGAACGTGCCGGGAGCCGCCGGAACGTGGAAAGACTTGACCGGAAACGTGAACCTGCTGGCGGACAACTTGACGAACCAGGTGCGCGCGATTGCGGAAGTGACGACCGCAGTGACCAAGGGCGACTTGACGCGCTCGATTCAGGTGGAAGCGAGCGGCGAAGTAGCCGAGCTAAAAGATTACATCAATACGATGATTGACAACTTGCGGCTCACGACGGACCGCAACAACGAGCAGGACTGGCTGAAGACGAACCTCGCGCGGCTGACGGGCATGTTGCAGGGGCAAAGGGACCTCGCGACCGTGGGACGCATGTTGCTCTCGGAATTGGCGCCTTTGGTGAACGCGCAGCAAGGCGTCATCTATCAAATGATGGAAGAGGAATCGGATGAACTGGTGCTGCTGTCGGCTTTTGCGAACAACGGGCAAGACGGGCACCCGGATCATCTGCGGCTAGGTTACGGACTCGTCGGACAATGCGCGGCAGAAAAGCGGCGATTGCTGATCACTGAAGTGCCGCCGGATGCAGTGCCGATTCGTTCGGGACTATTCCAGGCAGTTCCGCGCAACATCATCGTGCTGCCGGTGCTTTTCGAAGATCACGTGAAAGCGGTAATTGAGCTGGCTTCGCTGCATGTGTTCACCGCGTCGCACCTGGCGTTCTTGGAGCAATTGACTTCGAGCATCGGCATCGTGCTGAACAGTATTGAGGCGACGATGCAGACGGAAGGGTTGCTGAAGCAATCGCAGCAACTGGCGAAGGAGCTGCAGACGCAGCAGACCGAGCTGCAGCAGACCAACGAGCAGCTGGCGCAGAAAGCACAGCAGCTTGCCGAACAGAACGTGGAAGTGGAGCGCAAGAACCAGGAAATCGAGCAAGCGCGGCGCGCGGTGGAAGAGAAAGCCAAGGAACTGGCTCTGACTTCGAAATATAAGTCGGAGTTTCTAGCGAACATGTCGCACGAATTGCGGACGCCGCTGAACAGCATTTTGGTCCTGGGGCAGCAGCTCACCGACAATCCGGATGGAAATTTGACGCCGAAGCAGGTGGAGTTTGCGCGGACGATTCACGGCGCCGGAACGGATTTGCTGAACCTGATCACCGACATTCTGGACCTTTCGAAGATCGAATCTGGAACGGTGTCCGTGCAAGCAGAGGAAGTGTTCTACGCGAGCTTGCTGGATATGATTGCGCGTCCATTCCGCCACGAAGCGGAGAACCGGCGGTTGAGTTTCGAGATCGAAGCCGATCCGCGGCTGGCGCGCAGTTTGGTTACCGACTCGAAGCGCTTGCAGCAAGTGCTAAAGAACCTGCTCTCGAATGCTTTCAAATTTACCGAGCAGGGGATGGTGCGGCTGTCTGTATTTATCGCCGAGGGCGGCTGGAGCGGGGGGCATCCGGTGCTGGACCGCGCGGCGTCGGTGGTCGCGTTCGAGGTTTCCGACACGGGCATCGGCATTCCGCCGGAAAAGCAGCGGATCATTTTCGAGGCTTTCCAGCAGGCCGATGCGGGAACGAGTCGCAAATATGGCGGCACGGGGTTGGGACTTGCGATCAGCCGTGAACTGGCGAACTTGCTCGGCGGCGAAATTCAGTTGCGCAGCGCGCCGGGGCGAGGGAGCACGTTCACGCTTTATTTGCCGCAGACGTACGTGGGACCGTCCACCGGAGTGGCGGTAGTAGACAGGAAGGCTCCTGCGGCGGCGACACCTTTGCAGCTTTCCGCAGGTGTGACTGCCGATCGGTGGATCGAAAAGGTCCCTGACGACCGGGAAAATTTGCAACCCGAGGACGCGGTACTCTTGATCGTGGAAGACGATCCGCACTACGCGCGCGTGCTTTGCGATCTGGCACACGATAAAGGATTCAAAATCCTAACGGCGACGCGTGGATCGGAGGCCTTGGCGTTGGCGAGAGAATTCCATCCGACGGCAATATCCTTAGACGTCTTTCTACCGGATATGCTGGGTTGGACGGTGCTGAATCATTTGAAGCAGGACCCGACGACGCGGCACATTCCGGTACAGATGCTGACGCAGGACGAAGAGCGGCATCACGGATTGTCGCGCGGTGCGTTTGCGTTCGTGACCAAGCCGACGACGACAGAAGCGCTCGAAAGCGCGTTTGCGCGGATCAAGGAGTACGCAGCGCCGCGGCGCAAGCGTCTACTGGTGGTGGAGGATAACCCGGCCGAGCAGTTCACCATCCGGGAGCTTCTGGGCTACGACGATATAGACGTGTCGGTGGCTTCGACCGGAAATGAGGCGCTCACCGCGATTAGTGAGGAGGCGTTCGACTGCGTGGTGCTGGATCTCCGTTTGCCGGATATGTCCGGGTTCGACTTGCTGGAACGATTCAGCGAGACGCCGGCTTTGAGCGATTTGCCGGTGGTTGTGTTTACCGGGAAGGATCTATCGTCGGAGGAGGATGCGCGATTGCGAGTGCTGGCGCGCAGCGTGGTGGTAAAGGGCGTGGAGTCGCCGGAGCGTCTATTGGATGAGACGGCGCTTTTCCTACATCGCGTGGTGGCCGATCTGCCGCAGGAAAAACAGAAGATGCTGGAGCGGTTGCACCATTCGGATGAAGCACTGGTTGGCAAAAAGGTGCTGGTTGTAGATGACGATGTGCGGAATATTTTCGCGTTGAGCAGCGTGCTGGAGCGCCGCGGAATGACGGTGCTGACCGCGGGGACGGGCCGCGAGGCGATCAAGACACTGGAGTCAACTCCGGACGTGGCAATCGTGCTGATGGACATCATGATGCCGGAGATGGACGGGTACGAGACGATGCAGGTGATCCGGCAGAATACTTCGTTCCGGCGGCTACCGATCGTGGCGTTGACGGCAAAAGCCATGAAGGGCGACCGAGAGAAATGCCTGGAGGCGGGGGCTTCCGAATATTTGGCGAAACCGGTAAATACGGAGCAGCTGCTTTCGGCGCTGAGAATGTGGCTACACCGATAAGGATGAGTTGACGTGCCAGCAGATTTCACCGCAGAACGCAGTAGCGTCGCCAGCGATGGCATCGAGCGCGGAGGAAACAGAATGGCGGAGCCGGGAAAAGTCAACATTCTGATGGTGGATGATCAGCCGGGGAAGCTGCTGAGTTATGAGGCGATCCTGGGGGAGTTGGGGGAGAACCTGATTAAGGCGCACTCGGGCCGGGAAGCCTTGGACCTGTTATTGAAGAATGATGTGGCGGTGGTTTTGATGGACGTGAGCATGCCGGAGCTGGATGGGTTTGAATTGGCAGATTTGATCCGGCAGCATCCACGCTTTCAAGAGACCGCCATCATTTTCATTTCCGCCGTGCATTTGACCGACCTGGACCGGTTGAAAGCGTATCAACGTGGCGCGGTGGATTATATTTCGGTGCCAATTGTGCCGGAGTTGTTGCGAGCGAAGGTGAGCGTGTTTGCCGATTTGCACCGCAAGACGCGCCAGCTGGAACAATTGAATCGCGAGCTGCGCGCGCTTTCGGCGCGGCTGATTACCATGCAGGACGAAGAGCGGCGGCGCATCGCTCGCGATTTGCACGACAGCGTGGGGCAGTTTGTGGCGGCGATGTCCATGAATAACGGAATGGCGCTGCGGCAAGCCGACAAACTGAGTCGAGAGGCGGCTGACGCTTTGCAGCAGAATTCATCGCTGGTGGAGCAGCTATCGAAAGAAATCCGCACGATTTCGCATCTGTTGCATCCGCCTTTGCTGGACGAAGTTGGGTTGATGCCGGCGATCCGGTCTTATGCGGATGGCGTGACGGAACGCAGCAACGTTAAAGTGACGGTGGACTTGTCGCCGGAAATCGGGCGGCTGGCGCCGAATCTGGAGATTTCCGTTTTTCGGATCGTGCAGGAATGCCTGACGAACGTATACCGGCATTCGGGGAGTGAGACGGCGCACATCAAAATATGGCCGACGGAAAAACTGCTGACGGTGCAGGTCTCCGATGCGGGGAAGGGGATTCCACCGGAAAAGCGAATTTCGATGTTTCTGGGATCGAACCAGGGAGTAGGGCTGAGCGGTATGCGGGAAAGAGTGAGAGAGCTTGGCGGAACCTTGGAGATTCAGTCGAGCGAGAACGGCACGGCTATCACCGCGGCACTGCCGTTGGTGGGCGCGGTGGCGATCAGCGCGTGAGAGTACATATATGATTTATGGCATTTTCCAGGATTGGAACGAAGCTGTTATACACTAGTCTGATTATTCATTACCGCGTTTAGGCCTCATACGGCCGCCGGCGCCCAGGGCTTCGTCCTCCGGCGGTGGTCCATGTTCTAGCGGAAGCTACGAAGGGTTGGCAATGCGCACTCGATTTTTGATCGTAGACGATAGCGAGCTTGTCCGGCAGGGGCTCCGCACGGTATTGCAGGCCAATCCCGACTGGGAAATAGCTGGAGAAGCTGCGGATGGAATGACCGCGGTGGAAGTGTTCAAGGACGTGCGGCCGAATGTGGTGATCGTTGATTTTCAGATGCCGGGGATCAACGGGATTGAAACGGCGCGGCGGCTGCTGGAGATTGCGCCGGCGGTGCCGGTGGTGATGTTCACGCAGCACGCGAGCGCGGATTTGGAGAGGCACGCGCGGGACGCCGGCATTCGGTCGGTGGTATCGAAGACGGATGCGTTTCCGATGGTCGGGATAATAGAGGCTTTGTTGGGAAGCGATGATTCTTCGACCGGTGGCACGGCAGGGGCTGGCCACGACGGGAACAGCGGACACGCGAAGCCGGAAAAGATTTGACTTTGTTGTTTGATTCCCTCGGATTGGGCGGGCCAGATGATTAGCCAGCAGGCCGCGGGATCTACATCTCTATCGCCGCAATAGTTGAGTAAATTGCTCTAGTTCAGCAGCATTCAGATCGGACACAGCACAGAAGTTCATGCCATTTTCCTGCCAAAAAACCAGATTGTAACCTCGAATCGTCCGGACTTCTGCAGCCTTCGTTGTTTTTGATTCGCCGGGCCAGACAAACACGTTGATCAAATGCTTTTGGCGCTGGTAGACGAGCGCGGCTACATCGCGCTGATCTAGATAGTCGAGGCGGCCGCCGACGAGCGGGAAGCCCTTATCGGCGAGATCGGTGACGGGGGGAGCGAAATCGAGTTTGCCATCAAACCAGGGTTTTACGGTGTGCTGGTCCGTGGATTGGACGTCGAACAAGTGTCCGGGTTGGAGGGAGCGAATGTGGCTGGCGACGATCTGCTCGGCGAGCAGATCAGTTTGCTCACGGCTGCCGACGTTAGGGATGACTTTTGCGCCGAGCAGGATTGCGACAACGATGGCTGCGGCGACTGCCAGCCACTCGATAGCTGTGCGGCGGCCGGTGGAAACGGGCTGCGGCTGCATTTTTCGCGGAATTTGCGCGCGGATTTTAGTTTTCAGGTTTTCCGGCGCGCGTTGATAGAGGCTCGGGGCTTGCAGTGAATTCCGCAGGGCTTGTTGATTGGCAAAATCGCGCGAGCAATCGGGGCAGGATTTCAGATGGTCCTCGAACTCGATACTGCGGACGAGGTCCAACTCTCCGTCGAAATAGGCGTGGAGCAAGCGCTGATTGTCGTTACACGCCACGGTGTTCCTCCCGCTCTTTCGCGCGCAACAGGTCTGTTTTCAGTTGGGCACGGGCGCGCGCTAGGCCGGACATTACCGTGCCGATAGGAACTTCAGTGGTCGCGGCGATCTCTTTGTAAGACATCCCCTCGAGTTCGCGCAAAATTACGATCTCGCGAAAATGTACCGGCAATCTTTCGAGGGCTTCGCGGACCGCGCGGCTATCGGCGGCTTGCAGAAGTGACGTTTCGGCGTCGGGCTGCACTGTGTCAGGGGTGTGCAGCGTTTCGTCGAATTCCACGCCGAGGTCGGCAGGCCGGTTCGTTTGCAAAAAAGAATAGCTGGTATTGCGCACGATTTTCAGGAGCCACGCACGAGCATGGCCTCCCTGATAGCCGCCGAAAAATTTGAACGCGCGCAAATAGGACTCCTGGACGATGTCCTCGGCGTCGTGGCTATTGCGGACGAGCCACCGCGCGAGGTTGTAGGCCGCATCGAGATGCGGCAACACAACCTGTTCAAAGCTGCCGGCGTTGCCGGAGCTGCCCGTTTCGTCCGCCATGCCGGGATAACACTCTCAAGTTCATAGACCGGAATTCAACCTAATTTATTCCCGCGAATTTATTTAGGCATTTTTTGTGGCAAAACGATGCAATAAAGCACGCGCGAGGGAGTGCGCGGGAATAAATCGGCGCGCGCACGAGTCTAGTAATCGAACGGCGCATTCGCGAGGCGAGGCCGGGGGAGATTCCTGCCAAACACGCACTCCCCCGGCCCCCTTTTTATGGGGATTTGAGAGCGAGAGAACGAGGAGGAAGCGAGCATGTCGAAATACATTGAGAAGAATGTGGATCACGACGGAGTGGACCGGCGCGGATTTCTGAAATGCATGGCGTGGGCTGGGACGGGGGCTTTGTGCGTGATGCAAGGGGGCGTGCTGAAATCGTTCGCGCTTACAGATGTGTTGCAGCAGAAAGTGGGCAACTTGAAGGGAGATCTGAGCTTTGTGCAAATCAGCGATAGCCACATTGGGTTCAGCAAGCCGGCGAATCCCGATGTGACCGGAACATTGCGCGAAGCAATCGCAAAGATAAACGCGCTGCCGACGCCGCCGGCGTTTGTGCTGCATACAGGGGATCTGACGCATCTTTCGAAGCCGGAGGAATTCGATACGCTGGCGGAATCGCTGAAGGGTTTGAGAACGGAACGGATATTTTTCGTTGCAGGCGAGCACGACGTGCTCAACGACAACGGCGCGGCGTTTAACGAGCGTTTCGGCAAAGACGCGCAGGAAGGCGGCTGGTACAGCTTTGACAGCCAGGGCGTTCATTTTATGGGATTAGTGAACGTGCTGAATTTGAAGGCCGGCGGTTTGGGGAATTTGGGCGCGGCACAACTGGAGTGGATTGAAAAAGATATTGCGCGATTGAAATCCAGCACGCCGATCGTGGTGTTCGCGCACATTCCGCTGTGGTCCGTCTATCCGCAGTGGGGATGGGGAACGGACGACAGCGCGCAGGCGCTTTCACATCTGAAACGATTTGGCTCGGTGACGGTGCTGAACGGGCACATTCACCAAACGATGCAAAAAGTGGAAGGGAATGTTGCGTTTCACACCGCGTGTTCGACGGCGTTTCCGCAGCCGCACCCGGGGCAGGCGGATTCGCCGGGTCCGATGAAAGTGCCGGCGGAACAATTGCGCAGTCTACTGGGAATTACCGACGTGAATTTCGTCCGCGGGCGGCACACGCTGGCGGTGGTAGATACACAACTTCAAGGTTAAGGAGCAGGAGATGAGAATCGAGGGAGTGAAGTCAGGATCACATTTTCGGCGGTACCGAGCGCGGAACTTGGCACGTGTTCTGGCGACGTCGCTCGCGTTTTTGTTTTCGTTGACTGGCGGAGCAGGAGGATTCTTTCCTGTGAGCGCGCAGCAGCCGCCGGCTGCCAGGGAAGTAACTATCGACAATTTCAGCTTCGGGCCGATGGAACTGACAGTTCCCGTGGGGACGCAAGTGACGTGGGTCAACAAGGACGATGTGCCACACGTGGTGATGAGCGTAGACAAGATATTCAAATCGAAGGCGCTGGATACCGACGACAAATTTTCGTTCACGTTCCAACAGGCCGGGACGTACGAGTATTTCTGTTCGGTGCATCCGAAGATGACCGGCAAGATCATCGTGAAGTGAGCGGGCTGATGAGCGTAAACCCTTTTGATATCAAGCAGGCGCTGCTGGCAAAACACGCGCAACACGTGGTGCTGATTCATTTTCCGATTGCGCTGTTTCTGGCGGGCGTCGGTTTTGATCTTGCAGCGCAATGGACAAAGAGCCGGATGCTGGCCGCCGCGGCTTATTACAATTTTGCCGTGGCGGCGGCTTCGGCGATTCCGGTGCTCGCGACGGGTTTGCTGGCGTGGCAGTTTCAGCTTGGAGGTGGAAAGCTCAAGGGCCTATTGCTCCTGCATCTAATTCTGGGCGTGTCTTCCGCCGCTATGATAGGGGCGATTTGGTTTTTGCACTTCCGGTCGCGACGGGCGCCGGAGAGAATGCTGCCAGCTTATAGAGTGCCGCTGGAGCTGTGGGGAGTTGTGATGATTGCGTTGACGGCGCATCTTGGCGGTTTTCTGAGCGGGGTCAACATTCCGAGTTGAAGTTAGATTGCGCGGCCGCTAATTTTGTGGGATTTGCGCGATACGAAATGGATTGCCGGGCTACACGCGGGTATGTTTCCTTTGTGGATCGAGCGCCAGTTCCTTGAGCGCTTGGGGACCGAAATCGCGCAAATCCTTGCGGAGAGCTTTGTCCGAGAGATCAATCGGCCGGGAATGTTTCCAGTCGTGTTCGATGACGTGGCGAAAGCGATGGACGATTTTGCGGTCATCCACTTCGATGGCAAGTTCGCGGCGCTCATCGAAACTGCCCGGCGCGAGATTGATGGAGCCGACGATGGCGCGTTTTCCATCGGCGAGAACGAGCTTGGCGTGGAGCTTAAGCTTGTGGAGCTTGTGGACCTTGATGCCGACGTCATCGAGGGTTCGCAAGCCCGCGACGCCTTCGAGCAACTTTTTTTCTTTCAGGGTGTGAGGAGCGCGGGCCATGACGCGAACGTCCACGCCGCGCATTTTGGCGCGCACGAGGCGTTCGAGAATGACGGGATCCTGATAACGTTCGTGCTGGAGCCAGAGCGTGTCCTCGGCGGAATCGATGCAGCCGGCGATTCTTTCGCGAGCGTTGCCGACGCACCAGATGAGGCGGGCGTCGCTGCCGGGATCGAAATGCTGGCGGTGCCAATCGGCTTCGAAACAGTCCACAATTTCGCCGACTTCGCTGGCGTGTTTGGTGACGATGGCGTAGTCGCGCGTCTTCCGCAGATTTTCGGTGTCCCAATTCAGTGAATTGACGAACGCGACTTTGGAATCCACGACTAACGATTTTTCGTGAGTTACCGGAAATTTCGGATTGCTATCCATCACTTCGATTCCGGCCGCTTTGAGCGTCTTGCGCGTGCCGATATTTTCCCCAGTACCATCGCGGCGAATGGGATTGAGCATTACCCGGACCTTCACGCCACGCTTATGAGCTCCGATGACGGCTTTGAGCAGCGAGGGATCGGAGAATAGAAACATTTTGATGCGCAGCGATTCGCGCGCCGCCGCGATGCTATCGAGGAAGGCTTGCGGTGAATCGTTCGGCAGTACGATCAACTCCCGGGACATGAAAGCTTCCTCCTAATCGATGGCGGCGGTCGGAATCGCGGTTGCGGCGCTGAAGGGCGAACCGGGCTGGGCCTCGCGCAGCGACGCGTCGGTGAACTGCGTCCGGTGCAATTCCGCGTACAAACCATTATGAGCGATCAGCTCATCGTGCGACCCCTGTTCCGCCACCACACCGTCTTTGAGGACGATGATCTGGTTCGCGTCGCGGATGGTGGAGAGGCGATGCGCGATCATGATCACGGTGCGATTTTTCATCAGGCGCTCGAGCGCATCGATGACGGTCCGTTCAGATTCGCTATCGAGCGCGGCCGTGGGCTCATCGAGCAGCAGGATAGGACTATCGCGCAGCATTACGCGTGCGATACCGATGCGCTGACGCTGGCCGCCGGAGAGCAACTGCGCGCCTTCGCCGACCATGGTGTCATAACCGGTGCTCATTTGGCAGATGAACTCGTCAGCGTTGGCGGCTTTGGCGGCGGCGATCACTTGTTCGCGTGTGGCGCCATTGCGGCCGAAGGCGATGTTGTCGGCCACCGTGCCGCGAAAGAGAACAGTGTCCTGAAGCACGTAACCGATGCGATCGCGGAAAGGCTGCAGCTTCAGTTCACAGATATTGATTCCGTTGACTTGAATCGTGCCGGAAGTGGGATCGTAAAAACGCGGGATGAGGCTCATCACCGTGGATTTTCCGCTGCCGGTGGGACCGACGATCCCGACCATCTGGCCTGCCTTGGCGACGAAGGAAACGTCTTTGAGCACCGGCTGGTCTTTTTGATAGTGGAACGCGACGCGATCGAAGGTGATTTCGCCGGTGAGCGGCGGCGGGTCGAGCGCATTCGCGCTTTCAGGCGTGGTCATATCGGTTTCGAGCAATGACTGGACTCTTTCGACGCCGACGGCGGCTTGCGCGAGAGTGTTAGACATTTTGGCGAGGTCCTGGACGGGTTTGAAGAAGCGCGTGAGGTAGGCGAGAAAGACGATGAGTTCGCCGATGGTCATGCTGCCTCGGAGGATGAGGGCTGCGCCGCGGGCGATTACGACGGCGGTGCAGGCGGCGACGCCGATATTGACGACGGGGGAAAGGGAGGCTTTGATGCGCCGGGCGTGGAGGGCCGCTTCGACGGATGCTTTGCTGACAATTTCGAGTTGCTGTTGCTCAAGATCTTCGCGGCCGAAGGCTTGCACCACGCGCATGGATTCGAGGCCCTGTTGGACGGCGGATACGATGTTGCTTTGTTTTTTTCGTACTTCGTGAGTGGCGCGTTTTACGTCGCGCTTAAAGCGGGAAACGAAGAGCAGCAGGAACGGCGTCAGTGCCAGAGCGATCAATGCAAAATCCCAATTGAGCCAGAACATGAGGCCGACCATGCAAATGATGGTGAGCAAATCCACGGCGATACCGAGCGTCGCAGAACTGGCGAATTGCTGAATGGTACTCACGTCGTCGGTGATAGTGCTGAGCATGGAGCCGGTCTGGTGCGTGTCGTAGAAAGTGAGCGAGAGGCGCTGCAAATGGTGATACGTGCGCATGCGCAGGTCGTGGGCGATCCACTGGCCGACGCTTTCCGTGTAGTAATTCTGGATGTAGGAGGCGAGCGCGCCGATGGCAGCGATCAGGACGAGCGCAATAGCGGCGATGGTGGCCAAACGCATGCGATCGCCGTTGGCCATGAAGGGTTCGACTGCGTGTGCGAGCCAGTGAGGCAGCGGGCGATGGTCTACGACCGAGTCGAGGATTACTTTCAGGGGCCATGGGGCGGCGAGAGTGGCGGCCGTCTGGACTAGCATCGCGATGAACACTAAACTGAGCGCGATGCGATACGGCCTGACGAGTTCGCGAATCAAACGCAGCAAGATACCCCTCACGGAACGGGATGAGCCAGATTGGACGGTTCACACCGCACAATCGAACGGAGAGGCTCGAAAGGAATCCTGCCTAAGATACTCGTCATCGGGGAGTTTTCTCAATGATTGCTTGATAGTCCGACGCGGAAGATTCTGAGTGTCGTCAAGGGTATCTTTCAATTGGCTAGCCCTCACCGGATTGGATTGAACGCGAGCTGGAGCAAGCTGTGGCGCAAGTGTTTGTATTATGAGAAATTATGGGAAAGCGCCCGTAGCTCAGTTGGAAAGAGCGTCTGCCTTCTAAGTCTTCCCGCACGTAGAATCAATGAGTTACGACCACATGCGACAAACTGCTACGGTGTGTGATAGCCGTCTTATTTCCCACCACTTAAGAAGCAGAGCTATTCACTCGGTAGCACTCCATCGGGGTTGGTGGTGGGCACAAAACTGGGCACACTGATTTGGGGTGCACCCCTCTGTTGAGACAGTTTCAAATTGGCACACTTGCTGTTTTAATGTTTGATGGAGCCGCCGTCGCGGGCCTTGTGGGAACTGTGGAAAGCGTTTTGTGCTTTCCAAGCCCTGTGGGAATCCGCGTTCTGAGCGGATTTCCATCAGCGGCGTCAGTTTCCACAAGGCGTCCATTTCTTTCTTTTTTGCTCCTTTTTTTCTTTCTGCCTATCCCCGGTTTTCCACAGAAAAACTTCGCGCCGGGAGCGCCTGAGAGCGACGATTCCCAACCCGGTCGACCTACAGCATCCCCCTGTTGGCTCCCTCCTCATGCTTGAAAAAACTCATGGTGGCTCCGGCAGAATTCACTCCTGTATTCGCCTCTCGCTCGAACTCTTCCGGCGGCCGATAGCCCAGCGCCGAATGTAAACGGCACCGATTGTAGTACTGCTCGATGAATGCCTCGATGTTACCAAGCAAGTGGTCTAAGTCGCGGTAGTCGTTCGCATAAATCTCCTCCCGTTTGAGCGTTTTCATAAAGCTTTCGCAACTGGCGTTGTCATAGGGGTTCGCCGGCCGACTCATGCTCGGGATTATCTGCTGCTTTCGCAAGATCTTCACGTAGTCTCCGGAAGCGTACTGCACGCCACGGTCGGAATGATGCACCAGACCTGGTGGTGGCTGTCGTTGGGCGATGGCCCCTTCCAGAGCCGCAATCGGCAACCGACTCGCCAGGGTCCGGTCCAACGCCCAGCCCACTACTTTCCGCGAAAACGCGTCGAGAATGACGGCCAGGTAGACAAATTCCTTCTTCAAACGGATATAGGTGATGTCCGCTATCCAGAGCTGATTCATCCCCGTCAGTTTCATACGACTGGCGAGGTTCAGATAGACCTCGAACTCATGATCGGAATCCGTGGTCACCACGAACGCCCGCGGCTGCACAGCCAGCAGGTTGTCTTCGCGTATCATCCGCAACACACGCTTGTGATTCACTAGCATCCCGCGCCGCCGCAACTCGGCACTGATCCGCCGATACCCGTAGCGGCGTCGATGCTCGACAGCGATCTGCTGAATCACGCTCCGCACCTCCATGTCTTCCTCGACTGGTGCTCGCTCCTGCAGAGAACGATAAAAACCGGCTCGGCTGACCCCGGCCAGCTGACACATTCGCTCGATGCTTAAGCTGCCTTGCAAAGGCATCACTTCTTGGATTTCGTCGTAGATGCCCTCTCGCCACGGATGCCGCTCTTCTGGCGTCGCGCCTCTACTTTTTGCAAGGCACCTTTGAAAAAATCCAGCTCCAGCGTCTTGTCCACCAGCACGCGCTTCAGCTGGTTGATTTCCTTGCGAAGCGCGGACTCCCGAGAGTTTCCGGGTGGCGACTCCTCACTGGGGTCGAAGGGATCAAATTGATCTCGCCACTTGTAGAGAAGCCGCCGATGCACACCAAGTTCCTGTGACAATTCCACAATGTTGTCGCAGTCCTTTAATCGCTCGACAGCCATCCGCCGGAATTCTTTCGGGTATTTTCCCACTCGTCTCTTTGCCACTTGCAGTTCCTTTCCCTGCAAGTGTGCCTTATCCGAGTGTCTCAAGCTAAGGGTTCAGTCCACATTTGGCTGAAGCTGTTCTTCTCGACCGTCAATGGAGGCCATACCGGATGGCGCTCTCGTATGCCCGTCTCTCCCCCAGTCCGCGAGGTGGGAGGCATTGACAGTCGCAGAGCACGAAGAATTTCTGCGGCCTGAGCGGGCAGAATGAAAAACTGGATTCGTTAATCTGTTTCAAGCATCCTGGCACATCGCCGCGCGTTCCTAGCCTGCCTGTAGCGATGGCCCAAGTAAATTGCCAAGGTCCACAGCCCCGCCAAAGCAAAGCTCACCGCGCACCGCGCTCCAAAAACCTCAAGCACAAGCCTCATAAAACCCCACGGGCCCAGACGTGCGCTCTCGGCCCCACTTGCGAACAAATCTATGAATTGATTTTCTTTAGTCGGTGCAATGTAGAGAGGGCATCATCCATCTCCTTACGCTCGTCGCGAGGAGCGCGCGCATCTGACGCGCGCGCGACAATCGCATCTTCGGCCGCTTTCAGGCGCGCCTTAAGTAGGGAGGGATTAAGTTCCAGAATGGCGGCGCTGTACAAGTCGCGCCACGTTATTTCAAACATTTCCTGACTCCTAATGGGGAAGACTTCGATTGACCGTGCGAGGGTTCCTGGGCGATACAGTCCGATTCAACGTGAGCCGCGCACCTTCGACTGCCACCCCCGTGATTTCAATCCACGCAACGCAGACCGCGCCTCGTCCATGTCTATTCGCTCGTCGCGCGGGACAAAGTGGCCGTCTGAGGCACGCGCGTTAATCGCGGACAGAGCTTCGTTCACGCGAACCTGAAATAGGGAGGAGTTGGATTCAAGAACTGCGGCTCTGTACAAGTCTCGCCAGCTACTTTCATTACTTTCATTCATTTCTCAGACTCCTGAAGCGGTGAAGCACCCTTCGAGCGTGCTGTGGTTAATGAGGAATTGCGGGCCAAACCTGCCATACGGCGCTGATGTAAACCATTCTGCGACCAAGACCGCGAAACCAAAGATGGACCCGAGCACTTTGATGATTTTCCGTTTGCTATGGGTTCGCCGATAACCGCGTGGTCTTGTGTGCAAGGTCCGAGCATTTCATGCTGGATTGGTTCTGTCGTTGTTTCTGCGCAATCTTGTAGTTGCTCAAGCACAACGGGCTAGGAGTTGCCGGGAAGGGGTTGAGGAGGTAAATCACGACCGGGGCAAAAGGAGTGCCGAGTGCGCCGAGAAAAATTTTGTGCGGTTGCTGATTTTTTTTCGCTTGCTGTTTTTGCTGAATCTTCCAGTCCCAAATGAGACTCCGGCAGCCAAGTTCCGGCTTACACGCAAACCGCGCGTGTGGTTCTCAGTTTTCGGTAAGGCGACTCTCCAGAAACTTGTCTGATAAGTTCTCAGGAATCAATAAATAGTTCTGGACAAGTTTCTGGCACTAGCGACGCGTCGAAGACGCAGTCCGGGCTAACCAGGAGTTGAGAATTTCCCTGGAGCCGACGACTGGCACGTAGGCTGCGTTGGCGGACCATAAATGTCGAGTAGTCAACAGTCCGCCCGGGACCGTCATGTTAAAAGCGCTCTCCGCTGAGTCGCAAAATCGCTTGACATGGTGAACGATGTTCAGCACACTGAACATCGTTTATCAACTATGAACGCCATCGCCCGTCGACGACAGCATAAGGAAGAACTACGAAGGGTAATTCTGGAGGCAGCCAGGAACATCTTTGTCCATCAGGGATACGAAAACTTTTCGATGCGTAAGCTAGCCGAAGAGATTGAATACTCGCCGGGGAGCGTGTATCTGCACTTCAAGAACAAAGAGGAACTGTTCGAGTGCCTTGTGGAACAGAGTTTCGCACGTCTGCTGAGGACCTTAACGGGTTTGCAGAATGGACGGGGACGGCAGGACCCAGTAGACGAACTGAAGAAGGGGATGCGGGCCTACGTCGAATTCGGGCTGTGCAACCCGAACGATTACCGGTTTGTATTCATGCTTAAGCCACCTGCGGAGAAGCGCCCTTATAAGGTGCATGGAGCATTCGAGGTTCTGCGCAAGATGGTGAGGCGCTGTGTAGAAGAGAAACGATTTCGCGCGGTGGATATAGAGACCACTGCCCAAGCGCTATGGACCTCCGTTCACGGAATTACATCGTTGCTGATACAGAGGCCGACTTTCCCCTGGGTCTCGAAGAAGAAACTGATTGGGCAGGTAATCAACATGGCCGTGGACGGCCTGATTGCTGAACCACGGCGGAAGTAGACGGGCATCATGCAAAAATTACAGGTCGGCGAAGAATCACCACTAAACGGTTCGGAGCAACAAATCAACCGGCCTGTGCTTTTGAGTGGCCGCCCGTGGGTCTGGTTGGCGACCGCCGCCGCACTACTACTTTTCTCTAACGGAGCTTATAGCGTTCCCCTGGCCGCATGGTTGACACCGGTGTTCTTGCTCCGATTCGTGCGAACGCAGAGCCTCAAAGTTGGGTTGCCGACCGCTTATGTGCTGCTTGCCACAGTGTTTGCCTTTCAGTTCCGGGGCATGGTGCCGATTCCCGGAGTGGGCTACTACATCTTTCTCGTGCTGTGGGGCATCCTGCTCGTCTTGCCTTACATCGTTGACCGACTGCTGGTGCGTAGACTCACTGGCTTTATTGCGTCTTTAGTGTTTCCGACTACATGGGCCGCGACCGAGTACCTCGTCTCTAGAGGACCCTATGGGAGTTGGGGTTCGGCCGCCTATTCGCAGTACGGGAATTTGCCTTTACTACAGCTTCTGTCTTTGACCGGCTTATGGGGCATTACCTTCCTCATCGGTTGGTTTGCGGCCGTGTGTAACAGGCTTTGGGAGGAAGGACTCGATTCAAAACGCGCACGCCGAGGAGCCTGGCTGTGTGTCGGAACGATTGCAATCGTGATGCTTCTTGGCGGTGCACGATTGGCGCTCTTCCCGCCGTCCTCACCAACTGTGCGGGTGGCCTCGGTCTCCAGAAGAGACGTCGCCCCGGCACCGAGCGGTACAACCATGCGCAGGGTCTTCGAAGCCCAAGCTACACCCGCGGACTTGGATATGTTCAACACCTGGACCACGGTCACGAATGAGGACTTGCTGTCGCGAGCCGAGCGAGAAATGAAAGCGGGCGCCCGGATTGTGTTTTGGGGCGAGGGCAATGCATTCCTATTGAAGGAAGAAGAAGCCGCATTCGTGGCGCGCGGCGGAGACCTAGCCGCAAAATACAAGGTTTACTTGGGCATGGCGATGGGCGTGGTGAGCAAAGGGCAGAGACCATGCTGTCAAAACAAGCTGACTCTGGTACAGCCAGACGGCCGGGTAGCTTGGGAATACATCAAAGCGCGGCCAGTCCCCGGTGCTGAGTCTGCTCACATGGTGCGAGGTGACGGCAAGCTGCGGGAATTGGAGACCCGTTACGGGCGACTGAGTTCGATAATTTGTTTCGACGCGGATTTTCCGCAATTGCTGGCCCAAGGCGGGGCCTCAGGCACGGACATAATGCTCGACCCTTCCAATGATTGGCATGCTATCGACCCGTGGCACACACAGATGGCGAGTTTCCGCGCCATCGAACAAGGGTTCAATCTGACCCGCCAAACAAGTCAGGGGCTCTCGGCCACATTCGACTACCAGGGAAGGCGGCTTGCATCGATGGATGGCTACCACACGACGGACTACGCAATGATTTCGGAGATTCCAACCAAGGGCGTTCGCACGATTTACTCTCGGCTCGGAGACTGGTTTGCGTGGGTGTGCATGGCAGGACTTGCTTTGCTGGCGGTTCAGTCGTTGCGGCGTAAGCATGTCTGACCTCAAACGACGGATTCAGAGCTCCTTTCCCATATATTCCCGAGTCACGACGCGCTCGGAGACAATCCTGATAACGCCGTTTCCGCCCATCATGTGGATTTCAGCGGATTGCGCACGTCCGACCCCGGATGTCGTGAAGGTCGAAGCTATGGGAAGGGGTGGGGAATCATATTTCTGGCCGGCCCAGAAGTAGTGCCGGGCACAGCGCCGCAAATTTTAGTTCTCGATTCCAGAAATTTTCGCTTGCTGTTTTTAGGTGGTCCTACGAGTCCCAAATGAGACTCGTGTACCGACGCGAAAAATATGCGCGGCCCTTGCGCAAGGCGCCAGTGAAGTTATTTGTTCAGGGTTAGCACTTAGAGGCGGGCTCCTAAGGGTCAGCCTTGGATAACGGACTAATTTCGTGTTGAGAGTGATAGGCTGTTGCTCAGGAGGCAAACACGAATGGAGTACAAGCTCATTTCTGGGACAGAGGAGGAAATTAACAAGAAGCTTGCGGAGGAGTTGAAAGTAGGCTGGAAACCGTTCTTGCTATCGTCAGTGTTGACCGGCAGCGTCGCGCGGTCGCAAGTCATGTTGGAGCGCCTTGACCGGCCCAAAAACTGATTCAAGAAGCGTGTCCGTCTCCCCAAGATATACACGTGCAATCTGACCCGCGCGCACCAGAGCGTTCACCTTCTCGCGCGCGCTTATCTGTTCGTCACGAATCGACGAGAAAATTGCCTCTACGAGCTTGTCTGCGACGGAGAATCCAGCCATGCGTCACCTGCTTTCTTTCGCTTCCTAAAAACAACAATCGAGAACTGCAGCCCGCGAATCTTCCGTTTGGCGTCCGCAATCGCTTCGTCCGACTTCGTTTTTTCCGTTGACATGTTTGCAGACATCTCCCGATGGTTCGCATCCAGGCTCCGAATTTCCCACACATCCAAGATGTGGATTGAAAGGGAGAACAATCCTGCTCAATGAGGCGGGGTAGACGGCAAGAACACTTCCGGCCAGAGGAGAACTAATCGGCCAATCGCACCGCAATCTTCAGGTGGCTCTACCTGATGCTCACGCTGCAGTTACTCAGCAAAATCCAAATTCACCGGCTTCTCCGGAAGGCTATTGTCGCCACGAGTTGTTACCGGGACATCCGTCCCTACGACATTAAATTTCGTGCCGCTTAGCCACACTTCTCCTGTACCGGCCAGCAAAATGCCAAACGAAATGCCGGTCGCTTCTGATGGCACGTCTAGAACCACATCGTATCGCTGCCAGTCGGTCGTGCCCTTGATGGGTCGGCCTTGCATGTTGTCAAACGCTACCATGTCCTTTCCTTGGTCAACTCGCATCCACAGCCCGGCCCATCCCTCGACGCCTTTCGAATTCACAAAGCCACTGAGGCGCACTCTTTTGCCTCGGTACTGTACCGCGCGGATGCTCTGCATCAAGGTGCCAAATCCGTCCACGCTCGATTGCTTGTTTTTCAGGAATGCGCTCGCGTGGTCTTCATGCGCGTGCTCTGCATCCAGGCCCGCTTCAAACTCAGCAGGCTTCGACCCCGCCATGAACCAGCCCCGAAGCACGTTCGCATCCGCCACCAGCGCGCACGTCACCAGGGCAACCGCCGCACCTATCGCAACCCGTCGAAGGAAATGCTTACTGTTTGTGTAACGGCAAGCTTGTAAGAAAGTCCACGAAGCAGGGGAGCGATAAGGTCGCCCGCAATATAGAATCGGCCCGCCGTACTTCGCTGGCAAACGGCGAAGTCGGCATCCGCGAGCCGAAGCAATTTCCAACGCTGAAAGAGTTCCGCACGAAGCGCGTCGAACCCTGGTCGAAATCAAGGTTCGAAAGTACGTGCGTGAAAAATTGGACTTGGTATCGTACCGGCATTCGAGCCCTCACCGGCTACAAGCCATTAGCGGGCATCCGTCTCGACGAAATCACGGGCGAGTTAGCGTCAGAATTTGCGGCACATAGGCTAGATGAGGGAAGGCAGATAAGTACGGCCAATAATTCGCTTCGCGTGCTTCGCCGCATCCTCAACCTTGCTGTCGAATGGGGAGTGCTCCCTACTGCACCGAAAGTAAAGGTTCTTTCCGGCGAACGTCGCCGCGAGCGCGTGATTACTCCCGAGGAAGAAGCACGCTACCTTGCGGCGGCTCCTGAACCGCTCGCGTCGGTTGCAGTCGTCCTGGCTGACACTGGTACGCGGCCCGAGGAATGCTTTCGTCTCCGCTGGGAGAACGTAACGTGGCTCAACGGGCGCAATGGTGCGCTACTTGTAACGTACGGTAAAACCGCTGCGGCCCGCAGGGTGATTCCAATGACGCCCCGTGTTAGAGCGCTGTTTGAAACGCGCTGGAATGTGACAGGGAAACCAGAAGAAGGATGGGTCTGGCCCGCGGGTACTCGCTCCGGCCACATCGAGCCGTCCAGTCTGCGGAAGCAACACGCTGGGACGTTCGAGACGATTGCGGAGGAGGCTGCGAAGAATAATCTGAAGCCTGTACGCCCGTTCGTGCTCTACTCGCTCAGGCACACATTCCTGACGCGGCTAGGGCAGGCTGGCTGTGATGTTTGGACATTGGCACGCATCGCCGGACACAGTTCCATCAATATATCATCTCGCTATGTTCACCCGTCCGAGGACACGGTATTGAATGCTATGTCAAGGCTGGATGGGCACAAAATTGGGCACAGCGAGATGGGGTGCACCCCTCTGTTGAGACAGTTTCAAATTGGCACACTTGCTGTTTTAATGTTTGATGGAGCCGCCGTCGCGGGCCTTGTGGGAACTGTGGAAAGCGTTTTGTGCTTTCCAAGCCCTGTGGGAATCCGCGTTCTGAGCGGATTTCCATCAGCGGCGTCAGTTTCCACAAGGCGTCCATTTCTTTCTTTTTTGCTCCTTTTTTCTTTCTTTCTGCCTATCCCCGGTTTTCCACAGAAAAACTTCGCGCCGGGAGCGCCTGAGAGCGACGATTCCCAACCCGGTCGACCTACAGCATCCCCCTGTTGGCTCCCTCCTCATGCTTGAAAAAACTCATGGTGGCTCCGGCAGAATTCACTCCTGTATTCGCCTCTCGCTCGAACTCTTCCGGCGGCCGATAGCCCAGCGCCGAATGTAAACGGCACCGATTGTAGTACTGCTCGATGAATGCCTCGATGTTACCAAGCAAGTGGTCTAAGTCGCGGTAGTCGTTCGCATAAATCTCCTCCCGTTTGAGCGTTTTCATAAAGCTTTCGCAACTGGCGTTGTCATAGGGGTTCGCCGGCCGACTCATGCTCGGGATTATCTGCTGCTTTCGCAAGATCTTCACGTAGTCTCCGGAAGCGTACTGCACGCCACGGTCGGAATGATGCACCAGACCTGGTGGTGGCTGTCGTTGGGCGATGGCCCCTTCCAGAGCCGCAATCGGCAACCGACTCGCCAGGGTCCGGTCCAACGCCCAGCCCACTACTTTCCGCGAAAACGCGTCGAGAATGACGGCCAGGTAGACAAATTCCTTCTTCAAACGGATATAGGTGATGTCCGCTATCCAGAGCTGATTCATCCCCGTCAGTTTCATACGACTGGCGAGGTTCAGATAGACCTCGAACTCATGATCGGAATCCGTGGTCACCACGAACGCCCGCGGCTGCACAGCCAGCAGGTTGTCTTCGCGTATCATCCGCAACACACGCTTGTGATTCACTAGCATCCCGCGCCGCCGCAACTCGGCACTGATCCGCCGATACCCGTAGCGGCGTCGATGCTCGACAGCGATCTGCTGAATCACGCTCCGCACCTCCATGTCTTCCTCGACTGGTGCTCGCTCCTGCAGAGAACGATAAAAACCGGCTCGGCTGACCCCGGCCAGCTGACACATTCGCTCGATGCTTAAGCTGCCTTGCAAAGGCATCACTTCTTGGATTTCGTCGTAGATGCCCTCTCGCCACGGATGCCGCTCTTCTGGCGTCGCGCCTCTACTTTTTGCAAGGCACCTTTGAAAAAATCCAGCTCCAGCGTCTTGTCCACCAGCACGCGCTTCAGCTGGTTGATTTCCTTGCGAAGCGCGGACTCCCGAGAGTTTCCGGGTGGCGACTCCTCCTGGGGTCGAAGGGATCAAATTGATCTCGCCACTTGTAGAGAAGCCGCCGATGCACACCAAGTTCCTGTGACAATTCCACAATGTTGTCGCAGTCCTTTAATCGCTCGACAGCCATCCGCCGGAATTCTTTCGGGTATTTTCCCACTCGTCTCTTTGCCACTTGCAGTTCCTTTCCCTGCAAGTGTGCCTTATCCGAGTGTCTCAAGTTAAGGGTTCAGTCCAGAGAATGATGTCGCTCAGTTGCCCGTTGCGACGGATGCGACAAGCGCCGTAAACTGGGACAATTGCAGACCACGCGCCCGTAGCTCAGTTGGAAAGAGCGTCTGCCTTCTAAGCAGAGGTCGGGAGTTCGAATCTCTCCGGGCGCGCCACTCTAATTGGGTCCAGCCCGGAGACATGGGTTACACAACGTACCTAAGACATGGGTAACACTTTTGGGCCAAAGGGATTTTCCAGCGGTTCCAACACGCGAGTCTCCAGATCGAAATATCCTAGATCATAATCCATAAAGCTGACCAGCCAGATGTCGTCGTGAACTTCTTTGATGCCGACGGCCTGGCCGGCGAAGACGGTGCTGAAGTTAATCTTTTTGCGGCCGAGACAGAGCCGGCCGCAATTGGTCACGACAATGGTCTTGTCGTGAAACGGATAGTCGATGTCCGGCAATCCCGTGTAGGCGCGGGTCGCAGGCTGATAGACTTCGGCCGGACACTTCATGTCTAAGGCTTCATGAGGACGTTCGTTGTTGAAAACTTCGATGAAGTCATCGAAGCGGGCCTGCTGTTGAAGGAAATTTAAACCGGCAGGCTTGGTGGTTTCTTTCTTGAGGGTGAGGTGCATGCGCTCATGGCGGCCATTTTGCTGAGGATGGCCGGGCTTGATGCGCTCAATGCCGATTCCCAGCCGAAGCCACCAGACCGCGAGCTTGCTCAAATTGAATAAGGCGTGGGCGGAAGCAAAGGGAACCCCGTTATCGCTGCGGATGTTGGACGGCAAGCCGCGCTCCTTAAAAAGCCTCTCAAACACGGTAAAAGCGTAGTGTTCTTTGGTACAGGAAAGAGCCTCACAGGTGAGCAGATAACGGCTGGCGTGATCGGTGACGGTCAGCGGGTAGCAGTACTGACGATTGCCCAGCAAGAACTCGCCCTTGTAATCGGTGCACCACAGTTCATTGGGAGTCTGGCCCAAAGATAGAGGTGTTCCCTGAGCACGCCGACGCAAGCGACCACGGCGCTGCACCAGGCCGTGGCGATCGAGCACCGCATGGATGGTGCTCTTCGCGGGGATTTTGATGCCGGAGAATCTCCGGATTAAACGCTCTCGGATTTTACGAGCGCCCCAGCTGGTATGTTCACGCTTCAGGTTCAGGATGAAGTTCTCCACCTGAAAGGGAAGTTGGAGAGCGTACCGATACGGACGACGGCTTCTGTCGGTGAGCCCCTGAACACCGCATTCCTGATAACGATCAAAAATCTTGTAGCCGGTCTTACGGGAAATGCCGAACTCCCTGCAGAGTTCCGCCATTGGCTCGCCGGCTAGCCGGCGAGCCACGAACTGAAGCCTTTCATCCATCACCGAACACTCCTTCCAAGGCATCGCTTCCTCCCCTAGGGGAGGAAGTGTCACCCATGTGTCCGGTACGATGTGTTACCTATGTCTCAGGCCGCTCATTGCTGCCCCGCATTGGATTTACGCTGCTTTTTCAGAAGCAACTTGCACCGCGTTTTGTAGCCCAAGTAGCCCAACTAAATAAAAACCCAGGCCAGCACGCTCGCACCATTCTCGCCTCCACGCTTCATCTTTCTCCAAACCACCTGCGTAGAAGTCAGTCACGGATTGTTTTGAGTGTCCGAGCCAGAGCCTTGTCAGGTCCTCCGGTACACGCGCTCGACGTAATGTCTCCGTGCGGAATCGACGGAAGGCATGAAGACCGACCCTCTTGCCGGTGGCGTGTAAAGCCCGAAGGACGTTACGTTGTTGGAGTGGTCGTCCGCTCTTTGCGGCGAATAAATATCCGGGTTTATCGGAAACATATTCGCGTAGGAGTTGGGACAGCGGTTCCGCAATGTCAACTACACGTACAGCGTTTGGAGTTTTCGGGGCCTGTTCCTGACTGTGCCAAATGCTCCTCTGCACTTGCAGCACTTTGCAATCTGATGAGAAGTCAGTCGGTTTCAAGGCCAATGCCTCACCGATGCGTAATCCGGTCCCGGCCAGCAGTGCGAGCAGCACACCATATCGCTTGTTTGCAGTGGCCAGGATTTCTCCGAGTTCCGCTTCGGTTATGGTTGGCCTGCGTTGCTCTTCTCTTTTCAGGATCGGCATCCCGATGAAGTCGTGGTTCCATTTCCGGGGGTGGAGCTGCTCGCCCTCGACGCTTACCGCGGATGCCACGACCATTTTGACGACCTTGGTGTAATTGATGACGGTTTGTGCGGAGAGTCCCGCAGTGGCCATTTTTTCAATTAGCTCTTTCAAGGCGGCATTTCCCACCTCAGAAAGGGTCTTATCGCCAAGGTTCGGCAATAGCCATTTCTTCAAGGCGAGCTCCCAGCCCCAGATTGTGGCGGGTTTGACTGGCTTTCGTTTCCTGTTGGAAAGTGATTCGATCCACCTTTCCGCCTGGAAACGGAATGTGATGCCGGGTGCAGTGTTGGTTGCGAATGACTTCTGACTATTGATACCCGTGGAGTCGATGTACTCGCGGAGCTTCTGTTTGGCCATGCTGGGCGTCCGGCAAACACCGAGCGCAATAACTTTGCGCTGGCGCTCCGTTCCCGGCATGGCTATCCAGAACCTTCCGTAAGCAGGGGCTGCTGGGTTCCATGCTGCGTTTGATGGGCCTTTCTGAAACACATTACCTCTTTGACCTATTCGGCGTGACAAGGATGGTCCTCGTTTCCGCCTTATCGCCGTTGCGGAGGCGATATTACCACGGGCAAATTCGACTGCGTGACACACGTCATCAGAAAACACGTTCCCTCTCGTTTTCTGACCCTTGTTGGTTTGGAGACCAAGATTTCTAGGTGGTGGGGAACATCTGCATCGCGAACTGCAATTTCACGGCTAACCCAATTCTGCGTTCACCGAGGGTACCAAGACCCATTTTAGGTGGCCCCCGGTCCTTTCAATCACCTCCTTTGACGTGGATCGGTATCGGTGCCATTGCGGTCTTTCTCCGCCCGTGTTAACACACCTACACTCACTATATAAAACTTCTAAATATACATCTCACTGTCCGGGCGGTCGCTGCCGCTTGATTTTAAATGGTTTGCACGCTGTACTCCTTACTTTCGTCGTCCCGCTTTGCGGCATTCAGCAGGACCAAGTCCTCCAGTAGACGTTTTACGGGCGTCTCTGGTATCGCGGTCTTTTTGGCCAGTTCCGCTTGCGATAGGGGTCCCAACCGAAGCTCCTGGATCGCCTTGAACCGCATTGGAGGTAGCGAGTCATCCGCCACTCGTCGAATCGTCTCTATGTCCTCCATTTCAACGACCATACGGCCCCGGATTAGTGCGAGAGCCATGGCAAGCTTATTGAGTTGGACCGACAACCGACCACCTTCTTCCGGGACCGGAAGATGTTCAACTTCCCGACTTCGCCAATGGCGCGCGACGTGAGTGCGAGCTTTGGCCGCAAAGTCCGCTATCTTGGCGATTGCGTCTTTTGCGTGATCTGGATTTTCAACTCCAACGAACTTTGGAAGCGAATTGAGAAAGCTTTCGACGGCTTCATGGAGTTCTTCGCGCATGTTCTTTGCGTGGGGCACATTATCGGCAGCACGCCGAGCTTTCTTCATCCCGTCTTGGCCGCGCAAGCGTATTTTGACGAATCGCTCCCCAAGCTCATTGGCGTCGGCTTCAATCGTATCTATCTTGGAAGTGCTCCCAACGAGCATCGAGAATCGGGATTTGTATACGATATGGCCGAGGTTGCCCTTACCAACTGCGATGGTACCGTCGAACGCTTCACGTAACATTCCAAGGATTTCATTACGGACTTCAGGACGTGCAGACAAGATGGGAGCAAAATCAGGCATGATGACGATCTTGCCGTCCATCAGTGGCAACAGGCTCGGATCGGCATTTTTGCCGTTCTTGCCTCTGTATCCACTCGCAAGCGAAGCGGGGGTTGGCTTTGACAGGTGAAATGAAGTTGGCAGACCGAGAAACGTCCGCAACAATTCGCTCTTTCCACCACCGGAAGGGCCAACAATCATTCCCCAAATCGGATCAGCATCGGGAAGTTCGTGGCTCTTATAGACCGCGAGTGCGAACTCCATGACATCCCGATCCTCATTTGGTATAACAAGCCACTTAGCGATTCTGTTATGAAGGAGTTCCAGTTCGCCAGAGCGCCCCAAGGCGCGCTGCTCCAACTCGGCAAGAGACTCGCGTGCTTTACGTTCTTGATATTCCCAGTATGCGCGCTCTTGCTGTTCACGCTGCCATTCGTCATAGGCTGCTTCTTCCACGCCCCTGGCGTAACCTTCAACATCTTCAACATAAACTTCGGGGTACTGTTGGTCTAACAGTTTCATGTTGTTTTTCCTTGCGGTCTTTCCCGCGGTCATTTTTGGAAGTTCTGGAAATCAAGAGCGAATGAGACTCACGTCTCTACTCGCTCGCGTTGCATTACCAATGCTGGCCTGTCTAGCAGGCTGCTGAAAAACTCGGAAATTTTGCAACGGAGCAGCTCTTGATGCGTCCAATGTCGCATGCGAGGAACCGATCAGCAACAAAATCACGTGTTCAGCTACATTTCTCCGGAGCAGCGGGTACGCAAGGACCATCCGCTGCGACCGATCCGCACGATGGTGGACGAGATCCTGAAGCAGCTCTCGCCGCAGTTCAGCAAGATGTACGCGAAAGTGGGTCGCCCGTCGATTCCGCCCGAGCAACTCTTGCGCGCGCAGTTGTTGCAGATGTTCTATTCGGTGCGCAGCGAGCGACTGCTGATGGAAGAGATGGACTACAACATATTGTTCCGCTGGTTTGTAGGGTTGAATTTGGACGATCCGGTGTGGGACGCGACGGTGTTCACCAAGAATCGGGACCGCTTGCTGGAGGCCGAGGTAGCGAAGGAATTTCTGGGGCGGGTGGTGGCACACGCGCGAGAGCAGGGGTGGATGTCGGACGAGCACTTCAGCGTGGACGGCACGCTGCTGGAAGCCTGGGCCAGCTTGAAGAGTTTTCAGCGGAGGGACAAAACGAATTCGTCTCCGCCGGAGGATCCGGGAAATCCCACGGTGGATTTTCATGGGGAGAAGCGCTCGAACCGGACGCACGAATCGAAACAGTGATCCAGAAGCCCAGTTGGCGCGCAAGGGCCCAGGCAAGGAGGCCAAGTTGAGCTACAGCGGGAATCTGCTGGTGGAGAATCGCAACGGATTGATCATTTCGAGCCTGGTGTGGGAAGCGACAGGCACGGCCGAACGCGATGCGGCGATGACCATGTTGCAGGATGTTCCAGGAAGAAAGCGTGTGACAGTGGGTGGCGACAAGGGTTTCGATACCGCGGAGTTTGTACGCGAGTGCCGGAACATGCGCGTGACGCCACACGTGGCGCAAAATCTGGCGCGGCGAGGCGGCAGCGCCGTTGATGGACGAACGACACAACACGAGGGCTACCACATCAGCCAGAAGAAGAGGAAGCGTATCGAAGAATGCTTCGGCTGGCTGAAGACCATTGCTCTGTTGCGTAAGGTGCGTCATCGCGGAACCTTGAAGGTGGACTGGACGTTTACGTTCGCGTGCGCGGCCTACAATTTGGTGCGCATGCGAAACCTGATGGCCGTCGCGGTTGGGGCGCAGTAAGTCCGGGCCGTAGTGTCTTTGCACGGTGCTGAAAACGCCACTTCGGGCATTCGGCGGCACCGAAAACCGAACAAAGGGCCAGTCGCAACTCACAAATAACGCAACGGCAGAAAGAAATTGCCGCCCCAACTCAATTTTTCAGCAGCCTGCTAGAGTCTAGAAACACTCTTGCGTCTCGTTATGGCACGACCATTTGTTTACCTCCCTAAAATAGAAAAGGCGGTGAGAGCTGTTTCTCTCATCGCCAAATCGTCACATCAAATTGTCTTAACCGTTTTCACTGCCATTCCATTCAGTCTGCCGGCACTACCTCCTTGATGTGCGGGCTTCGTCGGCCATCATGCTACACATTAAGTGGATCAGATATTCATATTTGCACTAAACCGCTAGCGCGGTAGTGGTGGCGCTGTAGTTGTGTCGGCTTATCCGGTCATATTCGTCGCTGTTCCAGTTGAACATATCTCCCCTACGGAAGTCCTCTTTGTTAAAGCATGGAGCGGCTGCTCACAGCAGCACATTCCATCTTGCAAAGGAGCTTTCCATGACGTCGCTTCGACAACGATTTATCGAGGATATGCAGGTCCGAAACTTTTCGCCTGTAACACAAGCCTCCTACACCCGAGAAGTATCGGGATTTGCCCGCTACTTCAACAAGTCACCAGAGTTGTTGGGTCCGGAACAGATTCGTGCCTATCAGGTCTATCTGACCAACGAAAGGAAGCTGGGGATAGTTTCGATCAGCGTTGCCACCTCGGCGCTTCGCTTCCTCTATCGGGTGACCCTCAAAAAGAACTGGTGTATGGCCGACATGATCCCGGCTCCCAAGGTGCCTAAAAAACTGCCTATCATCCTCAGCCCAGAGGAAGTCGTTCGATTTCTTGACTGTGTCGCAATGAGGAAGCACCGCGCCGTCTTAACCACCTGCTACGCCGCCGGCTTGCGCATCTCCGAAGCCGTTGCTCTCACACTCCCGGCGATCGACAGCCAGCGCATGGTCTTGCGTGTCGAGCAAGGCAAAGGACTGAAAGATCGTTACGTAATGCTCTCACCGAAACTGTTAGAGATCCTGCGAGCCTGGTGGCGAATCGAAAGGCCTGGGCACTGGCTCTTTCCGGGTGGCACGCCGGACCAGCACATAACCACGACTTCGGTCGCGGCAGATGTGCCGGAAAGCCCGCCGCATTTCCGAAATTCCTAAACCGATCACACCGCATTCCATGCGGCATGCCTTTGCATGTCACTTGCTTGAATGGGGCACCGAATTCGCCAGATTCAACTCTTGCTCGGCCATCGCAGCCTGGAGACAACCGCAAAATATCTGCACATCGCGACCAGCAAAGTGTGCTCGACATCGAGCTACTGGATTTGCTGCCTCGCCCTGTTTCGAATGGAGGTCCGGCCTACTCCGTCGCAACACCTCTAACCGCCGGGCCTCTTGGATCGCCCGAAACTGGAAGTGGCGGACATCTTCCGCCGCTACGGTGAAGCCTATCGTCAGCAGCATGCTGCGTCGCTATTCCCCGCTCAACGGCGCGTCATGACCGCGATCGAGGTGTGTCGAACCGCAGCTCTGGTGGTCATCTCGAGCGCTGCGACTGCTGCAATCACGAGCGGCCCTGCTACGACAGCTGCGGGGATCGTCATTGCCCAAAATGTCAGTCACTCGCACGTGCAGAGTGGGTTGAAAAACGAACGTCCGAAGTTCTCGACACACACTATTTTCATGTCGTCTTCACCATTCCCGAACAGGTTGCTTCCGTCGCTTACCAAAACAAAGATCTCGTCTACGGCATACTCTTCCGAGCCACTGCCGAGACCTTGTCGACCATCGCTGCCGATCCCCAACATCTGGGCGCCGAGATCGGTTTTTTCGCCATACTTCACAGTTGGGGACAGAACCTGTTTTTCCATCCGCATCTGCATTGTGTCGTTCCAGGCGGCGGGATTTCACTGGATGGTGCCAGGTGGATCTCCTGCCGCCCCAACTTTTTCTTGCCAGTAAAGGTGCTCTCTCGGCTGTTCCGCCGATTGTTCCTGCAGTATCTGCAGGAGGCCTTCGACACTCGGCAAGTTGCGGTTCTTCACTTCGCTTCAGGCGCTCCAAGATCCGCAGGCTTTCAACCGTCATCTCGATTTGGTGCGAGACGTGGAATGGGTCGTCTACGCCAAGCCGCCTTTTGCCGGGCCACAGCAAGTGGTGGACTATGTCGGCCGCTACACCCACCGCGTGGCCATTTCCAATCATCGGATCGTCGACATCGAAGATGGCCAAGTGAAATTTAAATGGAGAGACTATCGCGACATCAATCAGCAGAAAACCATGCCCCTCACGGCAGACGAGTTCATCCGGCGATTTTTGCTTCACGTGCTACCGAGTGGGTTCCACCGCATTCGCTACTACGGGTTCCTCGGCAATCGACACCGCAAGGAGAAGTTGGAGCATTGCCGCCAACTTCTCGGCATGGCTTCTCCCAAGGAAGGCTCTGCCGAGCCCACGATTCAAGAGGATTATCGTGATCGATACGAGAGGCTCACGGGCCGCTCTCTTCGGGAATGTCCCATTTGTCATCGAGGTCGCATGATCGCGGTCAAGGCGCTGCCTCAAGTTCGCTCTTCACCGACCATCCAAAACACTTCATGAACGATCGTAAACGAATCCAAATTGCTCTCGCCACGAAGTCGAATATTTTCCAGTCAACGGAGTGCTGTTGCTTCTTGCCGTTCAGATCACCCCACAGACAGTCAAGCATCCCGCATTTTGCCCCGCAAGTTCCCGCAGAAGACACCCAACTGCAACCCAGCATGCTCGTCTCCGCACTTACCTACCCGCTTCTGCCCACTACGTCGCGTCCCACTTATCAAGCAAAACCCATAGCGCACACACTTTGCAGCGGTTTAGTCCAAAACATTTTTAGCTCACCGGCGTGCCTTAGTTTACGTTTCCACTCTGCTTACGACTACTATCGGCATGCCGCCAAGCTAAAAATGCTCTGCAATATACGCGGGCACACTAATCCCTTAGCTCCTGGTGCCCGTGAACCGCTATAGGATTGCGTCCGCAATGGCCTCCCGGTGACCCCACCGAGAGAGGGTCAAGCCATCGCCCGCTTCCTCATGCATAGCGGGGCTAAGGGGGTGTTACGCCGCGTTAATCCGAAAGAAATCGGTACCGCGACGCACTAAATCATGTCGTTCCTTTTTAATAGAATCTGTTGCCCAGCCCTCGGATTCTGCGAGTTGTTTGTCCGTCTTACCGTCATGGTAGAATCCTCGAAGGATGCGCTCAGCCCTCTGCGAGTGGCTATGCTTGAGGGTTTCGATAAAGAGCTCCCGAGCGGGAAGCCAGTCGGGCGCATCCCCTCTGGTGTTCCGTGGAGCGTCCAAGGGCATGCGGAGGTAGCCCGTTCCACCTTTTTGAAATCTGCTATTCGCGTCGCTGTACAAGTCGCGCGCGGCAATGCCGTCCGTATTTCTCCTTTTGCTGTAAGCGCCTGCGTAATTCTCTTCGCCCGCGCCGTTTCCGACGTATGCTGAGAAACTGGTGCGTTGAAACGGCTCGGCAATATAATGGACCAGCTGGCCGCATTTTGGACACCTAGTTAACGCCCTGCTCGCCGGTATTTCCAAAAGTTTGTAGCAAACGCCGCACTCATACCAATCTGAAATATCGTTCGCTGGCACCGTTCTCTCTGACCTTGAAATCAAAACGCAGTCGTTCCGTGAAATCCTCACGCAAATTCTGGAATCCACATTCGGCCCATGAGAATCGATATGCCGCTCGTTGCTTCGGAGCAGATTCCACTTCTTAGCGTCATCCACCGCGATACCTGCACACGCGAGACATAAGACCGTGATGTTTCCATGCGGGCAGCGATAGGCTCGCTGCTTTTTCTCTAGTGGAGTTTCGCAAGCAAATACGATTTTCGCGATGGGATTCCGTTCAACCAGTGTCCCTCTGTTCTGTTCGGTCATTTGTCCTTCTCCCTTGTGATCGAATTTATCCAGCTCACTGCCTTTACTCGAAACGTCTGCTACAAACCCGTTCATGTTTCCTCCTTGTAGGCACTGCAAAATAAAAAGAGCGAGAAGAGCGATGCTCTTTCTCGCCAAATTTCCGCTTCCTGAAGATCTGTTAGAACTTCCTACATCGTTTTCTTTCACGTCCTGCTACGACGTGGCTTTGGTTCCTCCTTAAAATGAAAAAGGCGGGCAGGTTGTTTTCACCCGTCCACCTAAACTGCTTAACGCCCCTGATCGCTCTAGCGCAGTCTCCTAAGTGAGTTCTGCCCTAGCTGTATCTGTTATCGTGCTATCCGAATCTCTTCTTCCTCCTCCAAGCTTGCTATGTCTATCCTAGCTATATATTAGCGAGCCACACTATTCCCTCTCGATCGCCAATTAAGCGGTCTGCGTCTTGCTTTCGACAACGATATGGCCTCCCGGTGACCCCACCGAGAGAGGGTCAAGCCAACCGCGCAATTTCTTACGTCAACCGCAAGCATTGGGCCATTTCGCTCACGAAGGTCTTGCACGACTTGGAGGACGGACGTTGAGCGTTCCTGATTTCTTGACAGGAAGTCTTTTGCCTTTCACGGAAGCTGTTGGGCATTGGACCGGTGCGCGTGATTCACAGCGGAGCGCTTGCCGCCCGGTGCTTCCCGTGTGGCTTTCTGTCCATGTTGCCATCGGCCTCATGTGGAGCAGAAAAATTCGCGCTCCCTAGTGAGCGAATAACTCTGTTCGGAGACCTAGACAGGAAGCGTCCGTAGGGTAGTGGCGAGGGGATACTGTACTGGGTAAGGAAGGTTCACAGGCTGTGGGTGCTTCCGTCAACTTGATTTGGCCCCTTTTGATCGTTTGATTTGGCCCCACCCTGCTGGTGAATCAGGTCTGTAGAACCGCCGTCGGGCCTTGTGGGAACTGTGGAAAGCGCTTTGTGCTTTCCAAGCCGCTGTGGGAATCCGCGTTGTGAGCGGATTTCCATCAGCGGCGTCAGTTTCCACAGGCCTCCGTCTTCTTTCTTTTTTGCTCCTTTTTTCTTTCTTTGTGCCTGTCCCCAGTTTTCCACAGAAAAATAGCGCGCCAGGATGGCCTATTGAGCTCCGCATAATATAGTGACGTTAGAACAGTTCTGCTTGAGCCCAGAAGCCGGTGACCAGCGTGGTACGTCGGCGCATACGGCGAAGTGCCATACGGGCATAATGGCTCAGCTGCCAGAAGGTCTGCGGACAAAAATTGGGCAGCTCGTGTTGTTTCCAGTGGCTCCACAGATACTCGACCGGGTTTAGCTCCGGAGCATAGGCGGGAAGGAATTCCAGCCAGAGCCGCCCTTTCTGTTCGCGGACGAAATCCCAGACTAGCCGGCTGCGATGAGTTTTCGAGCCGTCCCATACCACCAACAGCTTGCAATCGAGATGACGGAGCAGATGCTGGAGGAACTGAACGACTTGAGGGCTGCGAATCGAGCCCGGGAAAAGTCGGAAGTAAAAGTTCCACCAGGTTACACCGGCCACGGCGGACAAAGTTTTCCAATTGAAGTGATACTGCAGCACAGGAGTCTGGCCCCGCGGTGCCCAAGTTCGACAACGATGCGGTCTCTGACTCAGTCCGCTTTCGTCGACGAAAACGATCACGAACCCTTGTTTTTGGGCTTTTTTTTAATCTCCGGCCAACGCTTGCGCTTCCACTCGGCAATGGCTCGCTCATTGCGTTCCAGAGCTCGCCCTGTGGGGCGTTGGCAACTCCAGCCGAGCTGCCGCAACAGGCGCCACACATGTCCGGGGTGATAGTCAATTCCGCACTCCTGTTCGATCAAATCCGCCACCCGCGCCGAGGTCCACAGTCCGGTGTCATAGCCAAATGCTTCCGGTCCAAGCTTCAGAGCGCGCTCGATGCGCTCCAGATCTGCAGCGCTCAATCGTGGCTTCCGTCCGGCGCGACCGGCTTGTTCCAGGCCCGCGCGGCCCTCTTTTTCCAGCTGCTGTGCCCAGCGACTGACCGACTGGCGGTGCACACCGACTTGTCGAGAGACTTCCGACTGACTGACGCCCTTTTCCAGTAAGCGTGCCGCCCGCAAGCGCCGCTGCTCTAATCCGGCAAAGTCGCGTCGTACTCCTTTAGGGTTTCCCATGCGCAAACAATAGCACAGAATCCTGAGAATGTCACTATATTATGTGAATATCAATAGGAACAACCGTCGCCCACTCGCTCGACCCACAACATTCCCGGTTTTTGTCCCTTCCTTCATCCCTTGCCACCTTTTTTCTTTTCCAGCGTACGGCGGAAACGGTACGACTCCGTGCCCGTCTCGATGATGTGGGCCTGGTCGGTCAGCCGGTCCAGCATGGCCTTACATAATCGTGCGTTCGGAAACATGGTGGTCCACTCGGAGAACGGTAGATTCGTCGTGACGATCACCGCCGCTCTTTCCGCTCTTCCGGCGATGATCTGGAACAACAACTCGGCGGCTGCTTCGGGCATCGCTACATAAGCCATCTCGTCAATCACGATCAGTTCGTACCGCGTCCATCGATTGGTCACGCGATTCAGTTCGCTCTTATTCTTAGCTTCGCTGAGTTCGTTGACCAGTTGCGCCGCCGTACTGAAACGCACCGGCTTTCTCTGACGGCAGGCCTCCACCGCCAGTCCCGTCGCCAAGTGCGTCTTGCCCGTTCCTGTTTCGCCCAGAAAAATGATGGGTTCGCTCCGACTCAAGTAGCCGCCCTCAGCCAGGTTCCGTACCAGCGATGCGGGGATGTGCGGCGCAGCGGTGAAGGCGAACTCTTCCAGCGTCTTCACCTTGGGAAAGTGCGCCTCCTTAATCCGCCGTGCGACCGCATTGCGGTCTCGCTCTTCCACTTCTGCTCCGAGTAGCGCTTCCAGATAACTGAGATGACTTTGCTTCTGGCGGATCGCCTGCTCGGCCACTTCTGCGAACTGCCCGCCGATCGTTCTCAGCTGGAGTTGCTTGGCATACTGCCGGATGGCGGCCTGTTGCACAGGGGCGTTCATTGAATCACCCCGTTCGATGGGCAGTTCGCGAGCAACTGGTCGTAGTTCTTCGTCGTGGGTTGCGGTCGATCATACGCTCGCAACGCGCCAATCTCGACCGCTTCACTGACTTCACGCTTCCCGGCTGCGTCGCTGGTGAGCAGCAAGCCTACGGCCTCGGCATCGAAACAACTCAGATCCAGAGCTTTTTCCAGCGCTTCCTTCAGTCGCGGATATCCATGCTGGCGGCCCAGCAGCAGCACTTCGATCATGGCTCTGGTCCCATCCTGCTGGCCTCTTCGTTGCTTCAGTGCCTCCCAGAAGCGATCGAAGCTGGCCGGCCAGCGTCCTTGTGCCCGCCACTGCTCGAGCGCTGTGGAGCCCGCAAAAGCTCCGGGCTTCTTCGTCAACGCGTCCAGGTAATGCTCCAAGTTGAGTACTTTCTGCTGCCGCTGGAAGCAGCGTTCGTGCCGTGCCACACACTCTCCCTGATGCCAGATCTCCACGTAGGCAGAGTGCACCTTAGCCTGCACTTCCAGACCGACCGGCAGTGGAACCGAATAGAAGTTGGTCAGCACCTTCGCGCAGCCACTGGTGTTCACATGGGGGAAGTGAACCGCGGCCAGATCAAAACCTTCCTTCAGCTCCTTCAAATGCTCCTGCTCCAGACTCATCCCCGCAGCGACCGTCTGCATCCGCTCACCAATGATCCGTTGCTCATCTTCCTTGGAAGATCTCAGCAACAACGCATTGAGTTCTTCCCAACTGGCCACGTTCGGTACCGGCACCATATGGTTCCGGCGAAAGTATCCGCCTTCTCCTTCCACGCCACCTTTTTCGTGACCCTCGGCCGGTGTACAGAACTCCGATTCGAAGCCCCAATGCGATCGGAAGGCGATGAAGCGCGTGGTCTCCTCTCGCTGGTGCCCTCGCAGAATCTTTTTCACCGCAGAGCGCAGGTTGTCATAGCGAAGGGTTTTGAACACTCCGCCAAAATAAGCAAACGCTCGCTCGTGAGCTTCCAGAAAGGCCTGCTGGCTGGCATGCGGGAAGGCGCAATGGAAAGCTCCGCCACTGGCCATGCTCCGCATGCAAAACAGGTAGGCCTTCTGCCTTTCTTCGCCGATGTCCGCATACGCTTCATACCAGTCCACCTGTGCTTCTTGACCCCAGCTGTAAGACTCCGGAACGAACACTTCCTGACTGACCAGTCTCAGTTCTATCTTTCGCTCGCGCACGTAGCCACGCATCGTGGACTCGCCGATCTGCACTCCAGGCATCTCTGCGCGAATCCGGCACCAGATTCGATGTGCGGTGTGCCGTTGCTTTCGTGGCGCCTTGCGGTCCGCTTCCAGAATCGCTTCCACAAAAGCCTTCGCTGGTTCCAGTTTCGGTCTCTCGCGCACAGGTATCTTTCGCTCCGCTGGGACAGCACGGAGCACTGCCTCACGCACGATGCGCCGGTGAATCCCTAGCTTCTTGGCGATTCCTCGGATCGTTCCCCCACCATGCTCGTACTCGCGTCGTATCTGCTCGAATAGCTCCACCTTGGTTCTCCTGTCCACCGGCCCTCCAGGGGCCGACTGAGCCCGAAGGAGATACACGGTATATGAGTTTCAGTAGGGTGGGGCCAAATCAAACGATCAAAAGGAGGCAAAACGAGAGTAGCGAAATCATGTGGCCGAATCCATCAAGGCCAGGACCACGAGCTGCCGCTACCCAGGTCGGGGAATCGAATTGCCCTTGGAGCGACGGCGTGCTGTTGGGGTTACGGTAATCCAGGCCTAGATTTTCAGCAAATAGTGCAAGTATGAAGTTAAATCCCGCATTTGTCGTTACTTACACTGATTTTCCTGTAACCTATTGAAAACAAGAGGGAAACTGGCTTCAACGACCCCCACGAGAGATATGGCTAAGTCTTTCATTTATGGTATCTTAACCGGCTAACCAAACGATCAATGATGAGTACGCCATACCATATCTGCCAATAATACAAGGAGTTACAGGATTGCATGTTCGCAGTGAATTTTCCCGCTCTTAGGCCTCTGAGTTTCTCCTGTGGGTTCCGGAAAATCTGAGCCACCAATTCCGGAAATTCTGAGCCGTTTTGTATTTTCTGGCAAGGTCTCTTCCAGGCTGAGATGACGGGTTCTCCCCGAGGGTCCATCGAGGTGGATAAAGCGCCCGCGCTCGAGAACCCGATCCAGGATGGCTGCCGCCATATCTTCGTCGTGTAATACCTTGCCCCATTCATTCAGTGGCTTGTTGGTTGTGAAGATCATCGGTCGCTTCCTCAGGTGCCGATCGTTCACCACGTGGAAGAGCACGTTGGCGGCGTCCGGCCCGTAGGTCAGATATCCAACCTCATCGATGATGAGGGCGTGAGGGTGCGTGTAGGTTGCCAGCGATTCCTGGAGGTGTCCCTTCTTGCTGGCATTGGAAAGATCTTCGATGAGTTCTGCGGCCGTCGTGAAGAGTGCCTCGAAGCCATTCTGGATGGCACGGTATCCGATGGCCACCGCCAGATGGGTCTTCCCTCTGCCGGTCTTCCCGTGCAGGATCAAGACCGCCCTCGGTGACGAAGTCCAGCCCGAGGTAGGAGCCGATCACGGATTCCCGGAGCGTCGACTGCAAGGTGAAGTCGAACTCGTCGATGGTCTTGAAGAACGGAAAGTGTGCGCTCCGCGTGCAACGCTGCAGCCGCGTTTGTTTCCTTCGCGCTACTTCTTCGGCCAGCAGCAGAGCCAGGAAGTCCCGATACGACCAATTTTCCTTCTCCGCCCGATCAGCAACCTCTTTGTAAATCCGGCGCGTGTGCGCCAGGTTGAGACGTCGGAAGTGTACCTCGAGCTGGCCCTCAGAGAGTTCCAGGCTTTCGGCTTGTGGTGTCTTCTGGTGGCCATCAGTTGATCGCGCGGATTTTTCGTAACCGGTTCTTTCCTCATGGGATCTCCTCTTGGAAAACTAGGGAACGCTGAAGAAAACGCTCAATGGAAGTGGCACCAAAAACTTGCTCTTCGAATCCTTTCCATGGCGCGGCGAAGAACCTCAGCGCCATGGCTCTGCAGGAGGTCGTGCAGCCGATCGACGTCGTGGAACCACTGCCCGGGCCGGCGGTGAACGATCTCGGTGAGGTAGAGAAAAGCAGGCTCCCCGAGTTCCAGCAACTGTTGGCGCTTCAGATAACGCTTGCCGCGCTTGCCCGATACCGCCGCCACCAGGGCCGCGCGATGCGCGGCGAGCGTAGAGCCTTAATGGGCAATGAATTTCCGCGGATGTTTGACTTCATATCTGCCCGCCACGATGCGTACGCGATCGGCATACAAGTACAGCGTCGCCGGCATGGAAATGGCCTCGGGAGGCATCGAGTAGGGATGACCATCGTGCAAAACGGTGCCCGTCGGACCGACATAGACAGGAATGCGAAGTGCTAGATCTTTCGGGTGCACCTTCAAGGAACGAAGTCTGGGGGCTTCTTCGGCAAGACGCACGGCGGGGATGATGCCCGTCGCGCGGCAGGGACGCTCCTGGTTCACTTCGCGATGCCATGCGACGAGTTGCTGCTCGAGATCCGCTTGATCGTGGAAGCACCGCACTTTGAAGAAGGAAGATTTTACGAAGCCCACCAGGTTCTCGACAGCCCCTTTTTGCTGCGGCTGCTGAGGCCAGCACAACTCCACCCCGATGCCCATCTCCAGCATGGCGTAAGCGAAGACCGGATTCCATTCCGTGACTTCGCCGTTCCTCCGCCACTTCAGGGCCACCGTTTTCGGTCGATCGAACACGCACAGCAGCGGAACTCCACCCCAACTGTCGAGATGCTCGGCCAGGTTGCGCACCAAGCTCTCTACCGTCTGGTCCTTCACTACACTGACGCGGATCCATCGGGAGTACTTCAGGCGAGAAGCGAAAAAGTGGGTGCGACGGGACGACCCGTCGAGAAAGGTAACCTCTACTTCTCCGAAGTCATGTTGGCTAAATTCTCCGGGCAGACCTTCGAAACGAATCAGCGGTTTTATCTCTTTCGGACGAACACAAGCCACCAGAGCGTACAAGGCGGTCTTGCCTCCCTGGTAGCCCGCTTCCCGAACCCGGCGAAGAATCTCCAGAGAGGGTAGGTCCGGTTTTTCTTCCAAATCTTTAAGACGGGCTTCCGGAAATCCTCAACGATGCTGGGTCTGCCGATCCGCCGCTTCTCTCGCTCCGCGGCATCATCGACATGAACCACCGGAACTTCCTCTGCAATGCGCTTAACAGAGCACAGGGAAACTCCCGCCAGACGGGCCACTTCGGCCTTGGGGTGCCCAGCCTTCAGTAGAATCTCGACTTCGTGACGCTTTAGCATTCCTAACATCCTCCTCCCTCCGCCCGACCGGTTCACCGACCGGGGGGCACAGAGAGAGTTTTAGCCCTTCCGGCTATTGCCGGACGGCTCAGAATTTCCGGAATGAAAAGGGTCAGAATTTTCGGAACCGACAATCGGGAATAGAAAATATAGAATGATGTATACCCACCAGCGCCACGCTTCTGGCGGATTGGGTCTAATCTTGGGAGCTTCACTTTCAGTTCACCTATGCTACTCAGCATGCTTTCAGTCGCCGCGCCTCTGAATCTTCTTGCAGACATCAACCCATGAAGTCATTTCCGCGGTTCGGTCAACGACGATTCGATTCCCACTTTGGTCGCCCGCTCGTCGCCTTCATGACGGGTACTAGACTTACTAGAATCAGTATTGTTCGGCCTGTTTGCGGATATCACTGTATTGTGGTGCACTCAAGTATCGGCTAATCGTTAGTCCGCAACGCGTCATGACTAGACTGGTCGAGTGTGTTCAAGGATTGCTCATACGTGTGCGCGGTACCGTAAAACCCTCCGTGCTGAAGGGAAACGGCGCTTAAGCGCGTTTCTCGCGGACTCATTGCACGTTATTTTCGATTGAGAGCGGCTTTGCTGACACCGTAGGTCCTATAGCAGAGCCGCTCTAATTTTGGGCGGTTTCCCAGTCGGGGCGGCTGGGCGGAGAAGGTCGTTGGCGAAATTCTTGTTTCAAATCGCTCAGCGACTGGGGCGGAGCTAGGAGTAAAATAAGGATTGAGATGCGCAAGCGGCAGCTTTCGAATCCTCCGAGTGTCCCACCGTCCAATCAAGCGTGGCTAGACTTGAACCGTACGGCTGTGGTGGAGGTCACATCAGAAGAAGATGGCTATCCAATCGAATCGGCGCTGCTAGAAGCCGAAAACCATGGCTGGCGTGCGGCGACCCCCGGGCCTCAGACAATCCGGCTAATTTTCGACGAGCCACAAAAACTCAGACGTATCCGGCTGGCTTTCGAGGATAGCGAGAATACGCGCACGCAAGAGTTCGTCTTGCGATGGTGTCCTGACATCGGACATTCTTTCCGGCAAATCGTCCGCCAACAGTGGAATTTCAGTCCGCCCGAGTCAGTACGGGAAACAGAGGACTACACTGTCAAACTCTCGGCAGTGGGCGCACTTGAACTGATTATTGTGCCTGACATGAGTGGCGGTACAGCTAGGGCATCGCTTGCCAGTCTCCGTTTAGCTTAGTTCAAACGCTGCCACTCCTGTCCTTGAAAACCGGATAAAAATATTGCGCATGCGAGTCGATATCTTTGCAGACGGCACCGTTCTGCGGCGAGTGCAAACCTAGACCACGCTCAATTTTCGCGTACGTTTACCTTGTACTTCCGTAATTCGAGCTATCTTGCCAATCGGTGAGAAAAGCCGTTAGTAGTACGACAAAAGGTGGAGTCTGCCGGAAAAATTGCTCAGTACGGCCTCGTGGCGCGGCCCGCGAGCAATGGTCGCCACCTGTCAAATGGCTGATTTCAAGCGGGATTTCCCATCCCGCGTGGCAATCCAAATGCACAACGAGCCTTTGAGATTGTTTTGGATAACATGAGGTTATTCAGACTGGAGGCCCTGAATGCGGCCGAAATTCGACATTTTCAAACGACTTAGAGATGGGACCTCGCTTTGGATATTGGCAGTCGAAGGGCTGGAGGAAGCGAGGAATCGGATGCATCGCTTGGCTGTTGTTGTGCCTGGGGATTATCTGATTTACTCGGAAGAAAGAGGACTGGTAATCGAGAACGCGACGAAGTAGCAACAGGGCCATCGCCACGCACGAACGTGAGTAGAAAGCATTTTCCGGCGGCTCAACGCGTTCCCGCCCGCCCACTTCGAGGAGAAGAATATGGAGAATCCAAATACCCAACGGAGAGCGATTGGTTTGCTCGTGGTTTTTGCCACGATTCTGACGCTGATAGGAATCTGGAACCTTCCCGAGGCACGTTCGTCACGGTGGGCAACATGTCCAACGGAATTCTAATCGCGGACGATAGCGCGACTGCCCGAAAAGTCATTCGTGCCTACCTCAAGCAACGGAATTTTGAGGTTTGCGGCGAGGCAATCGATGGCGTCGATGCTCTCGAAAAGGCAACGGAGCTGGAGCCGGCCTTGATTCTTCTAGACCTCCGGATGCCTCGCATGAACGGTTTGGAGGCGGCATCCGTGCTGAGAGGCCGGATGCCCCATGTGCGGATAGTGCTCCTTACACTGTATGACGAAGTTTTGAGCTACAAGTCGATAATGTCGGCGATTGGTATCGACGAAATAATATCTAAGCCGGATGGCTTTAGACGCCTGGCTGAATGCGTTCAAGGCTTACTCGGTTCAGCGCCCGTTCCGCCAGAAGGCATAGCGTAAGAACACCAGGTCTTGCCGCTCGCTCACGGCGAAGGTGACAATCAACGTAGTGTCGGAACGCCGGACGCAGGAACTCCCGCCAAGCTATCGGAGGATGCCCATTTCCCTGGCAGCATCCTCACACACGCAAATTGGCTCAACCCCATTTTCGAATTTCCGCCAGCGCCTCTCCCAATCAATCATGGGCACAAAACAGGTAAAGGTGGAAGAAACAGACTGAGGGTCGCCGTTTTTCATCCAGACACGGAATCGCGCCGGATGCTCTCGTTCATTGATGCAGGAACTTGGTTTGCGCATTTTATTCACTCTTGGGAGCTGTGCCCGCCCTGAGTCCGGCGCACAAGCATTGCCCGTCGGAGGAGGCGCTCCCAAAAAGGATGTAGGAGCCGCTTGGGAGGGGCAACCCTGCCATGACCTGCGGGACGAAGCGCAATCGGGAGTCCAAACACCTCGCGAAGATTGCACGGCGGTTAGAAGGCAGAATTGCGTCAAGCAAGGTCATTCAGCTTCCGGACATGCGCAATGTTGTGCACAGCTTGTGCGGGGCCGGAGCCTTCTGGTTCCGCGGCGACAGGTGACAGTGTCACCGAAAGAAATCACTTTACGCAGTGGAATTTCCGAACCAGCTGGCCGAAAACTTCAACTGATTGATTCTATTCAGCAAACTCTCCTTCGGCGTCGTGGAACCAGAAATGCAAATGAAAATCGCACGAGCACGTAAATCGCAACGCTCCCCAATTGGGCAAGAATTCAAACCGATGTCCCCAATCCTGAAGGAAGTCAGAAGTCGGGAGAAATTGACGTTATGACTCACATTTGCACCATGAAGTGTCCACACTGCGGAAGTACAGCGACCAAGGCGAAGCCCCAAGAACGATTCAGGTGTGAAAGTTGCGGCTGGCAGCTGTGATTCACGTCGAAATGATTTTGACGCTGAGGTGGAGAACCGCTTTATGCCTTCGCAGATAAGATTCGGTTACGCGGACTTCCTTGAGAATCACGCCTACCCGGCGTTCCTAGAGTTCTGGGAGGTGGGCACTCGTCTCTTGGATGCGCTTAACGCGTTCACTCTGAACGTGGGCAAGCCGGAAGAAACACACCCGCGCATAGTTCGAAATCTGTGCCTGATAACGGGAATGTCGTTCTCAGATGTTGCCTTTCTCGTGGGCAATGGTTGCGGCATCTCGGCGATGAAGATAACCCGCACGGCGCTCGAATCCGCAATCAACGCAGAATATCTACGTCTCAATCCCTCCGAACTTAAAGACTTCATAGACTGGAGTGCCGTCGAGCAGTACCGCAGGCTGGTCTATGTGCGAAAATACTTGCCAGGTGCGATTACATCTCTTAACCCCCAATTTATCGCCGACACGGACAAAAACTATAAGGCTGTCAGGCCTTACTTCCTGTCTCGGCAAGGAACAATGCGGCTAACATGGTGCAAGTCGAACCTGCGCCTGCGAGCGGAGAAGGCGGGCTTTCTCAGATATACGACGATGTATACACCTCCACCAGCGCACTTTCCCACGGCTCGCTCGGCGGCCTCGCGCAACACGTGGAGACTTTGGTCGGCGACAACTGGCAGCCCGCGATGCCACCGTCGATGACTCTTTGCGCCGAAGCACTGAGTGCCGCGCATTATTGCGCGTTCCGTGCATTCCAAACCCTTGCCGAGTTGAACGAGCTGGGTTCAGTGCCTGCCGTCCGAGACCTCAAAAATGATTACAACCATGCATGGTCTCGCGTACCATCGGCTCAAAAGATTAGGTAGCTTTATTTCCGGCGGATTCGCCATTCGCAGGCAGGGACGTCCCCGAGCCGGCCCGCGGGCGACTAGACTTCGCGCGCGCAATCTATTGAACGCCCGACGCAGCGTCAAGCATCTCGTTTCGTCACGGTATGCGCGCGAATCGAATTGGAAACGGCCAATTGCTCACGGATTACCACGAGAAGGTTACTGCGGAAGATAGGGTGCTCCTTTCCATTTCCGTGCGAGTTGCTCGACGTGGGTCCTCGCGGTGCGCGTCAGTCAATTCGATTATATGGGCGGTCGCGTGGCGAACACTTTGCTTTCGCGCTGAGGAGTCTGTCCATTTAGACTGCGAGCTATTTCAGATTCGCGTCAGAACAGAATGGACGGCAAGTACGCGCCAGCCGGTTCGTTGTAAAGTCCTACCGTCATCAAAGTCATGGGTTGAACGACGCGAAGGCCGTTCTCTAGACACCAGCGAAACAGTCCCGCGTTGCGAGTGGGCACAAGAATCCCCGACCCCTGAAAAGCGGGTGCTGCGGCAATGAGTGCCTTCAAATCTTCGTTCGTCTCGCCAACCGCGTGGCCGAAAAAGGCAACCGAAGACGCGTAGGCAGTGACATTCCTCCGTATTCGACGACGACGGCTGTGCCTTGTTGAATGCATCGTTGAGTTCGCCCCCACGGTCGTGGCCGTGGACTCTGAGACATAAGTCGTTGCAGGTCGCGAGGTCTCTCGCTTGCGCGGGCCGAACCTGGTACCCCGGCAGTATTTTCTGAATTGCCGGCCCCTGCATACAGGACAGCGGCTCACGCACCACGAAACCGAGCTTCGCATATAGCGAGAGCGAACGATTGTGGTACGCCGCCTGCACGAGCCGGATTCCAGCAAACTTCCGTTCGGTAGCGCGGGTCATGACGGCTTGCATCAACTGGCGGGCCACAGCCCTGTTCTGCGCGGCAGGGTCAATAGTAATCGGGCCAACACCTGCAATTGGCGTCCTTTCATCCAAGCAGTTGCTTCCGATGGCCTTCCCGTTCTGCTCTGCCACGACGCAGAAAAACGCCGGATGCGAAAACATCGTGGAAAGAACGTGGATAGGAATTTCGGAAGACAGAAAATCGCGAGGGAAATTGTGCTGGTCAGCGAGCCTCGCGAAGGCCTCAAAACAGTTCCCGCAGAGTTCGGCATCCCCCGGACTAGCACGGCGAATCAAGACCGACTGTTCCGTAGAGATGGAGAACTGCGATGTCCCCGCCATTGGGAGTACCTCCTGCGAAATGTCGCTCACCGAACGAGCAATTCCGAATGTCGGCAGCTTACCATGTACGCCCCGAAGAGGATTACGACAGATGCCGCTAGCGACTTGTGGGTGAAAAACTCACCGAGCGAACCTTCATCGAACATGGAAATGCTTGTCGTATAGGAATAAGCCGGGTCGCCACAAGCAGCGCGATGTCACGGACACGGCACATGCCCCCGGAGCACAATAAGGGAAACAGAGCGCATCCTATTTCGCAGCCGCTGCTGTCGCGGTCACGGGCTTATAGCCGCACGTCGCCGCCTTTTTCAGAATCTCTACTCCTTCGGCGGCTGTGACGAGTTGCGTAGTCTTGGTCGTCTTCAGCGACCCGCCTCCGTGTGCCGCAATTGCCAAGGCGGCCGCGCTCGCTTCATCCGGCATCTCCAGAATCATGACGACGTCGTACTCGCCAAAAGCGAAGAACGCGTTGACGATTCGCCCGCCTAGTTTCTCCACGGCTGGGCGAAGCGCCTCAAGTCGGTCGTGCGGGTTACGCATTAGCGTGCTCCACGCTTCGGAAGTGTAAGCAGCTTGAGTGAGGAAATACGGCATATGGTCCTCCTTTTTTCGCAGCACAGCAAACGGCACGCGGAAACGGGCAGGACATTTGCCCCGCTGCAAATTTTGGTTAAGTCTCCGCCAAGCCTGCTCTCAACCCCCGCCTCTGTCAAGGACGCGCATCAGCATTCGTGAGATAATCCGGCCATGAAGGCGACCGTCCGCACGATTACCTCGGTCTTCATCCTCGTTTTGTCTTCTGTTGCCACCCTATTTGCACAGACACCCGGCAACCAACAGCAACAGCCGGAGTACATTCGCCAAGGCCAGCAGTTGCTGCGGGAGGGAAAGTTCGATGCGGCACTGGCGCTTTATCGTAAGATTCTCGAAACTTCGCCGAATTCCGTTCCGGCCAACATCGCTGCCGGCAGCGTCCTCGACCTCATGGGTCAAGGCGAGAAGGCCCGCAAATATTTTGCGAAGGCAATCGAGAGTGCGGACACGCCCGAGCAGAAGGCGATGTCCCGAAGGGCGATGGCAATGTCGTATGCGTTCGAGGGAAATTGCAACAAAACCGTCGAGTACGAGCAGCAGGTCTTGGATTACTACGGCACTGTGAAGAACTTCTTTCAGCAGGGCGAAATCGCGAACGAGGCTGCTCGGGTTTGCATCGACTCAGGCGACTTGGACACCGCCTATCACTGGTATCAGTTAGGCTACGCGACTGGGCTGAAGGAATCCGAAATCAAACCGGCCCGCGTGGACCTTTGGGCGTTTCGTTGGGAGCACGCACAGGCCCGCATCGCTGCCCGACGCGGGAATCAAGCCGAAGCGCAGAAGCATGTCGCTGTCGCTCGAGCCATCCTCAATAAGGGAACCAATCCCGAGCAGGCGCAATTTCTTCCTTACCTTCAAGGCTACGTCGCGTTCTACGGTGGAGACTACAAGACGGCACTTGACGAACTGCTGAAGGCGAATCAGAACGACCCGTTCATCGAATGCATGATTGGTCAGACGTACGAGAAGCTAGGCGAAAAGGACAAAGCAATCGAGTTCTACGGTAAGGCTTCGGGAGCCACCTCCCACAATCCCGCCGCAGCGCATGCGGTTCCGTTGTCGAAGAAGCGGCTTGCCTCGCTGAGCTAGCACCATTTCGTTCAACTGCCTCTTCCTGCCAGCCACTTCAGAAGAATTTCCTTCTGGTTCGGTTCCACGTCAGTGAACGAGATTCCCATTCCGATGTTCGGCTCGCCGTGCGCGACGGTGCCCAGTGCGATGAACGATTCGTCGTTATGAGTGATGGTCACTTTTACTTTTGATTGCATAGGAAACGGGTTCATGGTGTCCACATAACAACCATGCATGCTGAGGTCTCCCGTTCGAGCGCGAATCCGTGCCTGCACGTCCGCTTCGAGCAGTTCGACCGTGGCAATGAAGAAATGTCGCGGCTCGCGCCTTTTGTCGTTGAGCCAAATCCCGGGAGGGCTAGACATAATGTCGCCTCAATGTATTGCACGCCCCACACAGCGTCAAGCAGCATCTCGTTCCCTCGCACGCCGTATGTGCGAATGGAATGGATAACGGCCAAGCACCCTGCTTTATGCGGGCGCTATTTTTTTCGCGGTACCACTGACCGATAGTAACTGGGTCTCGCCCACAAAAAAACAGACCTCGAATACCGCTGACTTTTTCCACACCCATCCCTTCGTCGAATGCCGGAAAGCCTCCAGCTCAGCCTAATACCTCGATGATAAACTTAGCCCCCGGAGGGATTTCATGAACATCCCCGGCATTGAGATATTACTCCGAGCACTAAATATGTGACACGTTTCAGCGAGCTGCGTACTGCACGTGACGCTCGCGAAAGTAGTTTTTCACGAGCTTGGGCTGAGCTTGTGTGATCCGCAGGTAAGAGCGAACGTTGCTCATCATTTCCTGGACGTTCACGGGACGGACCCGACCGAGCGCATTGGTCTTCACATCCTGGTTCAGCAATTCATCCGGATTCAGTTCCGGACTGTACGACGGCAAGCAGAAAACTCGGATTTGTTCTGCGTGCTCGGCTAGCCAACGACCCACTGATCGCGACTTATGTACCGGGTGGCCATCCACAATCAGTAATACTTTCCGCCTGCTCTTCCGCATCAAGCGCAATAGACGGCCAAGAAAATTCAGAAACACTCGCGCCGTGAAACGTTGACGGAAAATCATGAAGGCCAATCGCCCCCGATTGGTAATCGCCGAGATCATGTTGCAGCGAAAACGCTGCCCGGTGCCCAACACCACCGGCGTCTGCCCGCGCCGTCCGTAGCTGCGTCCCGCTGGATGGTCCGAACGCAGCCCCATCTCGTCGAGCCAATGAAATGGGCCTTAAACTGCCGCGCTTGTTCGCGAATCGCTGGATATTCTTCCGCCAGCCATTTCCGCACGGCCACCGGATTTTGCTCGTACGCGCGGCGCACCGGCTTCTGCGGCGTCAATCCCCAGGCCCGCAAGTAGCGGCCCACCGTCCACACCGAAACCCGCACATCGAATTTTCGCGACAGCAACTCTTGCACCGCTTCCCGGGTCCACAGCGCAAAGGGCAAGCTCAACTGGTCCGGGCAGCCGCTCAGAATATGGCGCACCGTGGTGGCTGCTTGGTGCGGTGCCAATCGCGAAACCGGGGGCCGTCCCCGACGCCGTGCTTTCAACGCCCGACGGCCTGCGCTTTCCACCAGCCCCATCCAGCGGCTCACCGTACCTCGCGCCACTCCGAAAACCCTAGCCGCCTCGGTTTGCGACAGACCTTTCTCGACAGCCTCCACAACTCGCCGACGAAGATCTTCTTGGGCTTCTCCCGGCAGCGAGCGAGCATCCTGTCTTTCCATGCCTCCACACTATCACTCTACTTCTTATATGTCATCTATATTATGCTCCGATTAGTAACTATTCCACATTTTCTTGACAGGCCTTTGCATATCACGCGCATCGTGTCTGATTTCACGGGCACTCTTTCTTTCGACGGAAGGCTTATTCCGGGTGTCGAAGACCGACTGAGACGTCTCAAGCAGCTTGTCAGAATTGATGTGCTTTCCGCCGATTCTTTCGGTACGGCAAGTGCACAATTGGCTGCCGTGCCTTTGACGCCGGAGATATATAACCAGGATGGGCCGCACGACGTTCTGAAGCAAAGGCACGCAGAGCGTAATAATCCTAGCCAGATAGCCGCCTTCGGCAATGGCAATAATGATGCACTGCTCCTGAAAGCTGTGAGCAAGGCTAAGGGACTGGCAGTAGCGGTGGACAACGGCGAAGGTTGCTCGACCCTTGCGATGCAAAATGCGAACATCTTCGTCGTGGGTATCGTGAACGGTCTGGATTTGTTGCTCCATCCGACCCGGTGTAAGGCAACCCTTCGCAGATAATCCAGTTTGCGTCGAGGTGAACCGTAGAATCTTTCGCCATACTATATTCCCGGCCTGTGACGCCTTTCTGATGCAAGACCTGCCAACATTGGCCATGAGAAAACTTTATTTGTGCTAGGGAGGGCTACTGGAGGAGTCTTAGTTCAGGGGACTGGGGGACGGCTTCGTGGCGCTCTCGGTCTTTTGCTTGTCGTACAGTTCCCGCGTTGAAACATTTACCTTCGTCCAGCCGTGGGCACCTGGTTGCTCGTCCATCTGGATAACATAGCTTTCGGTTAACCAGAGACTCTGGTGACGGTCAAAGAGCACACCATAGACGTTGTGATACGGTACGATAGTTTCTCTGGTCGGTGCTCCGTAGGTTCCTTTCAGCCCGCTGAGAATTTCCGCAAATGACTTGCCTTGGTTGTTGTTCGCCGAGTCAGGCACAATAAAAAGAATCTCGACGCCCACAAACTTACCGGCCGCAAACACATAGGTCGTCGTCTTTGTGTCGTCGGCGCTGAGTTCGTCCTTGTAGCTGCCATTCTCGCCGCCGACCATGCTCTGCCGGACGTTAGAGAGCCACGCGCAATATTCCTTCGCTGTCTTCTTAATCGAACGAGTTACCTTTCCGAAATCTTTCGTCCCGCAAGCATTGAGCAGAACCCCTTCGCGACCCTCGGAAAAAAACTGCTCGGCTGTCTCCCCGAGCAAATGGTTTTCTACTTTCACCTGTATCGGAGCCGCTCGTACGAGCGACAAGAGCGCGACTAAGATGACATTCATTAATTCTTTTCGCATCGTCGTTCGATTATCACGAAGCAACGCCGTACCAACGCGAGTTCCAGTGGCGTGGCCGGTCTCCTCACCCTGCCATTCTCTCGCATCGCTGAATCCAGTTCAGCGGATAATTAGCCCGTAGCTGGTGACGAAGAGGTGGCTATCCATTCTTGCGGCATCTGTTCTCGCGGAAGTTGTCCTGTTCCTGCACCTGCTTTGGTGCGTCTGGGTGTTGCTGGGCTGGACAGTCACACGCCACCGCCGCTTTCTGCGGACACTGCACATCGCTTCGCTTTTCTACGCCATCGTCATCGAGTTAGTCCCTTGGCCGCCGTGCCCGCTCACCGTGGCTGAAACGAGGTTTGAAACTCGCGCAGGCATCGAACCAGCACACGGACCGTTTCTGGTGCGCGTTCTCGACGCAGTTGTGTATCCCGACGTGCCGGAGTGGCTCGTCGTTGGCTGCGCTGTGCTTGTATGCGTGGCAATTCTATCGGTGTATCTGTGCCGCTATCGTGCCCGGACGGGGGACGGTCAATGGTGACTGAAACCTGCCGGCTGCCACGCAAGGCTGTTGATTTCGTCGCCTCCACCGGGGGGACGTCTATCTCGGCGGTATTGAAGTTCCGAACGTGGGCTGCGCTTCATCCCACGGTTTTCCGTCCACCTCGGCCATGTGTCCGCTACAAACACGTTTGACCACGAACGGCCACTTAGCAACGTACTTCGCCTCTCGCGGACAACGTTGCGCTTCACAATTCCTGTTGTCGGCAAGCGGCTCGAACTCAGGACCTCGTCTTCTTGATTCCATCGCAGACCTACTTTAGCGACGAGTGTACCATCCATCACGTCTCGACAAGTCTCGAACACTCGCCAGACTGCTGAGGCAGTGGTCCAAAAGGCTCTCGGAGCCTTCGGACCAGAGGGAAAGGACCGTGGCAGCGGGCGGGCGAACCTGGGCGCTGGCGTAGACTAGAAATTCCTTCGATATCTTGGAACAAAGTTGGAACGCATGAAGCAAAGCGGCGGCCCGGGATGCGACGGCGAAGACACGACTTAGAGTTTACCCGCCACTCCTTCTAAGCAGAGGGTCGGGGGTTCGAATCCCTCCGGGCGCGCCACTCTAATTAGGGGTCCAGCCCGGAGACATGGGTTACACAACGTACCTAAGACATGGGTAACACTTTTGGGCCAAAGGGATTTTCCAGCGGTTCCAACACGCGAGTCTCCAGATCGAAATATCCTAGATCATAATCCATAAAGCTGACTAGAGCTCATTTCAAAACCCTGCGTAAGGTGATCATGAAACAGGCGATATGAAAGAAAGCTTCGTAAATCGTGATCGAGCGATCGTAGCGGACAACCAGCCGGCGGAAGTTGCCGAGCCAGGCGAAGGTGCGTTCCACCTTCCAGCGACGCCGATACCGGCGCAACGCCCGTCCATCTTGCGTGCGCGGCTTGCTGCGATTCCCGCGGTGGGGTGCTACCAATTCAATTCCGCGCGCCGCCAACCGCTCGCGCAGCGGATCGCTGTCGTAGGCGCGATCGGCAATCACTCGCGCTGGCTTCTGACGTGGCCGTCCGCCGCGATGTCGCCGGGTTACGTGGACCGACGTGAGCGTTTCTTCCGCGAGCCGGACCTCGTTCGGGGATGCAGAGTAAAGTTGCTTTCCCAGAGGAACACCCTCGCCGTCGACCACCACCATCCACTTCGTGCCCTTGCCCCGCTTGGTTTTTCCGACTTGGGAGCCCCTTTTTTCGCTGGAGCAAAACTGCCGTCCAGAAACGATTCGCTCCAGTCGAGTTGCCCGCGTTGGTTCAGTTCCGCCAGAAATGCGCGCCAAATGGTGAGCCAGATCCCTTGCTCTTCCCAATCCCGAAGTCGCCGCCAGCACGTTGCCGGTGAAGGAAATTCCTCGGGCAAATCCTGCCAGCGAGCCCCGCTGCGCAGAATCCACAGAATCCCTTCGAGCACCTTGCGATCGTTGGCGGGTGGTCTGCCGCCACGCGGATGCCGGGGCCGTTTCGGAAGTAAGGGACGGATCTTCTCCCATTGGGCGTCGGTCAGCAGTCGACCGTATCGCGCCATTGGTCCTCCCTTGGCGCTGCTGCACGAATTTATCTCGCGTTTTCGCCAAACTAACCATCATTCCTTCATCACTTTGTACCCAGTTTTGAAACAGGTTCTAGCCAGATGTCGTCGTGAACTTTTTTGATGCCGACGGCCTGGCCGGCGAAGACGGTGCTGAAGTTAATCTTTTTGCGGCCGAGACAGAGCCGGCCGCAATTGGTCACGACAATGGTCTTGTCGTGAAACGGATAGTCGATGTCCGGCAATCCCGTGTAGGCGCGGGTCGCAGGCTGATAGACTTCGGCCGGACACTTCATGTCTAAGGCTTCATGAGGACGTTCGTTGTTGAAAACTTCGATGAAGTCATCGAAGCGGGCCTGCTGTTGAAGGAAATTTAAACCGGCAGGCTTGGTGGTTTCTTTCTTGAGGGTGAGGTGCATGCGCTCATGGCGGCCATTTTGCTGAGGATGGCCGGGCTTGATGCGCTCAATGCCGATTCCCAGCCGAAGCCACCAGACCGCGAGCTTGCTCAAATTGAATAAGGCGTGGGCGGAAGCAAAGGGAACCCCGTTATCGCTGCGGATGTTGGACGGCAAGCCGCGCTCCTTAAAAAGCCTCTCAAACACGGTAAAAGCGTAGTGTTCTTTGGTACAGGAAAGAGCCTCACAGGTGAGCAGATAACGGCTGGCGTGATCGGTGACGGTCAGCGGGTAGCAGTACTGACGATTGCCCAGCAAGAACTCGCCCTTGTAATCGGTGCACCACAGTTCATTGGGAGTCTGGCCCAAAGATAGAGGTGTTCCCTGAGCACGCCGACGCAAGCGACCACGGCGCTGCACCAGGCCGTGGCGATCGAGCACCGCATGGATGGTGCTCTTCGCGGGGATTTTGATGCCGGAGAATCTCCGGATTAAACGCTCTCGGATTTTACGAGCGCCCCAGCTGGTATGTTCACGCTTCAGGTTCAGGATGAAGTTCTCCACCTGAAAGGGAAGTTGGAGAGCGTACCGATACGGACGACGGCTTCTGTCGGTGAGCCCCTGAACACCGCATTCCTGATAACGATCAAAAATCTTGTAGCCGGTCTTACGGGAAATGCCGAACTCCCTGCAGAGTTCCGCCATTGGCTCGCCGGCTAGCCGGCGAGCCACGAACTGAAGCCTTTCATCCATCACCGAACACTCCTTCCAAGGCATCGCTTCCTCCCCTAGGGGAGGAAGTGTCACCCATGTGTCCGGTACGATGTGTTACCTATGTCTCAGGCCGCTCATCTTTGCCCGTCGTTGGATTATGCTGGTCGAGGCTAATCTCCGCAGCGGCGGCCGGTCCCGGTGAGTGCCAACTCTGTTAGTTCATTGCTTTTTAGTTCCCCCAGGACAAAGTGTCTGTTCCGGCATGCTCCGTTTGCTGAAGGCTGCATTGGATTCGGCCAGTTGCTTGTGTACCGCCTCAACCGTCAATCGCGAAATCGGAATGGCCAATGTCGATTTTGTTTGTCGCGAAGTAAACAGAACGACTGCTTCCGTTTTTTCGCTGAGCTCTTTCAGTACGCCGATGTATCTGCCGGCCTCTACAATCGAGGAGATTTCGGTTTCGTTCAAGACTGGTTCCGTCCTCTTCGAACCTCTTTTCATAGTGCCCACTTCCAACGGCGCCCGCGTTTCGAATTTCCTGCGTCAACCCCGCCGGCGGCGCCCGAAGCTCACCGCCGACGAGTTGATGCATTTGTCCACATCCAAAGCTAGTCTCCAGCTACGACCGTGACTTGCCTGGCCTTCGCGAGCTCCTGTGAGACTTGCTTGGGGTAGAGAAACTGATGCCCGGTTGTCTCGCCGGGATAGAACCAGGTGACGAGTGCCTGAGGCTCCGTGGAACCATGCGCCGTGAAAGTGAATGCAGAGTTATCTGTCGCTCGCGGACGCTCGGCATTAATTGTTATGACCGTGCCATAAAAGACCGTTCGATCCGAGTTATAGATACGGACCTGGTTATGGTCGGTAATCTCCTGAGGCAGGACGAACCAATAGGTTCCGGCTGGTAATACGCGCCCAGGAATCCGAACGGCCTGACTGAAGGTGACTCTTGTGGCCTGATTCGTTTCATCGGCTCGCGCCTCGGGCAGGATCATCAAGAACCCAAGCAAAAGCACGACGGTGGACAAGTTCTTTGCTGCAGAAAACTTCATAACCGCTCCTTTTTGTCGTATTGCGGCCGGCTGCTGCGATGGTTTCTTCCTTGCAGCTTTTCTCTTGCGTCTTCAATTTCGGCCGCACAAGTAAGACGCGTCGATAGCAGCGGGAGAATGTAAAGTGATTGTCAAATAGTTGTAACCAAACTTCAGACGATTAAGGACAGTGGTTCAGTGCGAGCGTTCCGAAAATACAATTGTGCTACTCTACCGAGATTGTGCGGTTATTGATTGACCGATTCGATACGCCTATCGGCGAAATGCTGATCGTCGCTGATCACGAAGGCAACTTGCGCGCCGCAGGGTGGACAAACCATGAGACGGGAATGCGCCGTCTTCTGCGCCGCCACTACGGCGAAGGATTCACGCTCGAGCCGGCTCGCAATCCGCACGGCTTCAGGCAGGCGCTCGAAAGGTATTTCGAAGGGGAGTTGACGGCGATAGATACATTGCTGGTGAAAACTAACGGCACGGCTTTTCAGCGAGAAGTTTGGAGCGCATTGCGGAAGATTCCGTGCGGGACCACCGTTTCTTACGCGCACCTTGCCGAGGAAATTGGACGGCCGTCAGCTGTTCGAGCAGTCGGCTTGGCGAATGGTTCAAATCCGATTGGAGTTGTAGTGCCTTGCCATCGTGTGATCGGGGCTGATGGCTCGCTCACAGGCTATGGCGGCGGAATCGAGCGCAAGCGCTGGCTTCTGGAACACGAAGCCGGGGCGTCAATGACGAAGCGCAAACAGCGAGCATTGTTCTTATAGCTCTCAGGCTTGCCATTCCCCCTGAGATACGGTTCGAGCTCGCGACGAAAATTAGGAATGATCCTTCATCGCTGGCGCGGATTTGTGGCGCGGAATACCTTCCTTGGCGAATCGCATAGTGCGATTACATATTTGTGGGTATTGCGTTGGACCACCAGTGCACGTTTAGCTGAAGGTGAGATGGATTGTGCAGTGGCGCGATGCGTATCGTCCGCGCTGGGATTGAGGAACGTGTATGGCTGCGAAAAATAAGCGGTGGATAGCTAAGGTGAAGACGGACTCGACTCATCCTCGAGCGGGCCTGTTCACGAAGAGTCCGAGCACGATTGCGCGCGAACTGGCCTCGAAGAAGGTGTCTCCGAAGGGACCGCAATCTGGGATGAGGATGCTCAATTATTTCATCAATCGAGCAGGGCGAGGGTTGAGCCCCTCGCGGCGCGCGAAATTGGAAACCGCGAAATTACTCTTGTCGAAACGAATTCGACGCTTGCGATCTGGATCGCGCGCGAAGCGAAAATCTTCGGCGCGCAAAAGACGGCGTCCGTGAAGCCGGCGCAGACCACCGTAATTGCCTCATACCAGGTCGGCAATCACGGAATCCGTTTCGCAGTGTCGCTCCGACGGCGAGAGAGTCTCTCTAGCGTGATATTCGGCATAGTAGTGTTGACGTTGCGCAGTTGCCGCAGCCTCCATGGCGACCGCTCAATGGCGATCCTTTAGGAAATGATCGGCGACGATTGAGGGTTGTTCGACGATACGCTTTTCTTGGGAGCAAATTACTAGCCTGATGAATTGGGCCATGCTCCATGCGAGGGGCGTGGCGCTGCCGGTGCCTTCGCCGAACACGAAATGAGATTGGGTGGGCTCGGCGCGGTCCCAAACCTGCTCGGGAATCATGCCTCCGGCGTTGGCGAATTGGAGCATGGCGTCGAGGTAGGCGGAGGCGTCGCGCCCGCGCGCGATTTCATATTCGCCTCTTTCGCCGGTGAAGATCGGCCAAATCCGTCCGATGCCTTCGCCCTGCCACGGACCGCCGAAGTAGGTTTCGCCATAGCCGTCGTGGTTGTAGCGGTGGAAGCTGGGGCCATTGGGAGTTACGACGCGAATGGTGGAGTCAATAACTTCGACGGAGCGGGCGATCGTGGGATCATCCGCCGGACGGATTCCGAGGCGCACGAATTCGAGGAAGCCGGCGTCAACGACATCGCGTTCGTCCCACAGGCCGCCGCCATTGCGAACGTCGAGCTGATAGCCATCGTTCGGGTCGGTGTTGTTGTTCATGCGGATGTAATAGCCCTGGGATCCGAGGGCGCCGCCGAGATGGCCGGTGGTGGTCACGAGGATTTTTTCGATGCTGGCGGCCCAGTCGTCGGCGGTCTTGGTGTAACGCGCGGCGTCGTCGTTTGCGCCATTTTTTCGAGCGATTTCCGCAGCACAGATCAGGCCCGCTATTTCGGCGGCCATCGTCGAGGGAGAATATCCGGGAATTTCTTCCCAGCGCTCTTCCTGCGTCATCGGGCCGTGGCTCATGACAAATTCGGCTTCGGGGCGAATGTGTTTGTCCCAAGTCTCGGCATCGGTTTTGCCCAACTGCCACGCCAGGATCATCGGATAGGCTACTTCGTCCATTTGCAGCGAAGGCCAGTACGGCCTTCCGTCGAGCCAGCTGTTTTGAGGGAAACTGCCGTCGGGTTTCTGCTGGACCGTGAACAAGTAATTGAGCGCGCGTTCGGCGGCTGCGCGGTCGCCTGCGGCGAGTAAGCCTGTGGCGATTTCATAGAGGTCGCGCGCCCAGATGAGATGGTATCCGCCAACTGTGGGAACATCGGCTTTCACCGCGAAACCCCAGGGAATGCTCATTGAAGCGATCATCGCGCCGCGGAAGGTCTTGTCTTCGTGAGCTTTCAGCACCATCGCGGCCAGCCGGAACTCGTGCGCGTACGGTCCATCTATTGGACGCAGTGTGTGGACGTATTTGCTCCAGCCGGCGGCGTAGCGGGCGCTTACGGAGGGAAAGCCTTCGCGCAAGCTGGCTTTGGCATTGGCGATGGCGTCGGCGGATGCGGTGCCGAAGCCCAGAGCAAGAGTGAAGTTTTGGGCAGCCGGCAATTTTGCGGATTGCACCACGTTACCGTTTTCGGCGCGTGGGTAAGACCAATCGAGTCTCTTGTGCAGGAGCAAGTCGGTGTAGCCATCGCTCGCACCCGCGAATCCGCTGGTCATTTGTTGGAATGGAGTGCTGCTGACGAGAGCGGAAGCGACGCCGGGCTTTTCGGTCACTAGCGCGTCGTCTTGCGTGAATCCCGTGTCGCCCATTCCGGAATTTTTGAGCGCGGGATCGTAAAGCACGTAGAGCGTGTATCCGTTCGGTGCGGAAAAGGTCACGTCGATCAATAAGGTGTCGCGTGCCGGGTCCGTCGCGTACGTTTTGGTGATTGTGAATTGGGAAGCGGCGTCGCGGCTGGTTTGCCGGTAGATCAAGGCATTGGCCTCAGTGCGGTCGATGGAATGCTGCATGTCTTTGGATTCTAGCCAAAGGGTTTTGCCGTCGCTAACGGCGAATTCGAGGGTGCGAACGTCCGCGGTGTCGAGACGCGGATAGTAAACTTCGCTGAGAATTCCGCCTTGCAGCGTGTACCAGACGTGGGACTCCGTTGAAGTGGAGGTGCCGACACCTTCTTTGCTGCCCGGGGTCCAAGTTGGCATGGTCCCCGGTGCGCCGGGCGCGGAATGATTTTGGGTCTGGGCCGCGGGGGCTGCGGGCGATACTTCCGCTAAGAGGAAAGTGAGAATGATTAGCCCGGCTCGGTTCGCACCCATTTCGATCATCCTTTTGGTTCGGCCCCTAGCAAATTGGAGCAACGCTTGAATCACTGGACTGAGAAAATCTCCAGCTCGTCGGGACCAAGCGTCAGATTCGCATCGTCGCCGGTAATATTCCCGGCGTGCTCTCCCAATAACGGCGTTAGTTTGCGCGCGCCTTGCAGGGGAGTTTCGGCAAATGAAAGCCGCAGCGTTTTCGCAGCGGCCCCGGAATTGAATACGACGAGAAGGCGTTGGTCGCTGGTCGTTCGCGCGAAGGCGTAGGACGACTGATCCCAAAAGATGTGCCAGAGCTGGCCGTGGCGAAGGGCTGGATGCTCACTACGCAGGCGCAACAGTTTTTGCACGTGGGAAAAAATTTCCTGTTGTTCGGGAGTCCGGCCGGATGGCGTGAAGGCGCTTTGTTTGTCGCCGGGGAAGCCGCCGGGGAAATCGCGGCGATTGTCCGGGATCGTTGCCGCCAGTCATGCCGATTTCATCGCCATAGTAAAGTTCGGGAGTGCCGCGCATGGTGAGAACGACCGAAAAGGCGAGCTTAATTTTTGCGAGTGAGATGCCCGGCTCGCTGGCGAGGCGCGAAACATCGTGATTTCCAGCGAAGACCCAGAGCCATTCGAGATGCGGGTAGAGATGGTCCTGACTGAGAATATTGATGATGCGAGCCGGCGAATTATTTTCGAGCAGGCCCTGGCGTAGGGCGTAGTAGAAGGGATAATCGAAAACGGTGGTGACGCCGGAGTCTATTCCGTCGTTCTGCGCGCGGCCGCCGACAAAAAACGAGGTGATAACGGGATCTCCGTTCATCACTTCGCCGACAGTGGTCATATGCGGATAGACTTGCCGCAGCGCTTGATGCCATTCCGACCAAAATTCGCGGGACACGTAGGGGAAAGTGTCTAGGCGATAGCCGTCAATTCCGGTTTCTTCGGCCCACCACAGCGCGTTCTCGATGAAGTATTTGGCGACGTCCGGATTTTCCTGGTTCATGTCCGGCAGTACGTTGGCGAACCAGCCTTCTTCGACGTTGCGCCAATATTTTGGCGGGGCGTGCGGGTCGGTGAGAAATTGAAAATCGCCCGAGGCGACCAGGTGATGTTCTTTGGTGCCGTGAAACCAGTCTGGTTCGGGCGGCGCGGCGACCCATGGGTGTTTTGGGCCGATGTGATTGGGTACGAAATCGAAAATTATTTTGATGCCTTTGGCGTGCGCGGCGGCGACTAGATTTTGCAGATCTTTTTGCGTGCCGAAATGTTCTTCGACGGCGTATTCATCCACAGCGCCGTAGCCGTGATAATCCTGCGGGGAGGAATTGTCGTTGTCCACGACGGGCGTGAGCCAGATCGCGGTGATGCCGAGATCGTGCAGATAATCGAGATGATCCTGTATGCCGCGGAAGTCTCCGCCGTGATAGGCACGCGGCTTGGATCGATCGTAGGTTCCGGGGTGACCCGGCGGCGGATCGTTGGTTAGATCTCCGTCGGCGAATCGATCAGGCATGATCAGGTAGATGGTGTCGTCCGGCGAAAAGCCCTGGAATTTTCCTTGTGAGGATTCGCGCGCGAGAAGCGGGAAATTCACGGAAGTCCTTCCGGAACGCGTGACGATTTCAATGGCGGCGTCGCCCGGGCGCGCATCGGGTGCGATATCCAGCCAGAAGAATAGATATTTGCCGCCGTCCGTGACTTTCGAGCGAGTGAGACGCACGCCTTCGCCGGCGCAGGCGACTGTTGCGCCTTCGAGATTTTCGCCGCTGGCGAGGACCATCAGACTGGAAGTGAATCCAACCCACCAGTTGGGCGGGTCCATTTTTGTGATTTTGGGAGTGGCGCTCTCTTGCGGCGTCGAGTGCGTTGCGGCGCGACGCGACGCAGCGTGTAGCGATGAATAGTTCGGAATCAGTGTAGCCGCGGCCAGGAAAATGAATATGCGGAGTTGAGGCACGCGAGGCGAACGCCGTGATGGTGAATTACGCACAGTCGGATCCTAACTGGCTGGAATCAGAGCAGGGAAGCGGACTTGCGTCCGCTTCCCCCTGCCGAACTAGAACGTAACCCGCAGACCGAGTTCACCTTCACGATTGCTGCTGGGAAGCACACTGGTAATTTCTCCGAACTGCGCGTTCGGATTGAAAACCAGCATATTGGTGCTGTTGAGCCCGTAGTTTCCGATGCTTATGTTGGGCTGGCCGAAATGCGGGGTATTGGTGATGTTGTAGAACTGGACGCGGAACGAGACGTTTACCCGCTCCGAGACATGAAAATTCTTGAAGAGCGCGAAGTCCAGGTTCGACAGGCCGGGACCGATCATCAAATTGCGTCCCGCGGTTCCGGGCCGATCGAAACTGATGCTGCTGTTGCCGCCGTCCACATACAAGGTTGCGGGCGACGCGGCGAATGCCGCGGTGTTGAAGTACTCGGCGATGTTTCCCGGATTCACGCTGGGCTTCGCGACGATGTCCGGGCGAATGGTCCCCTGCGCTCCGCCGCCTTCGCTCAAATCAAACGGCAAGCCCGATTGCAATGTGTAGATGCCGTTGAACTGCCAGCCGCCCAACGCAATTTCCATCGGACGCGACCAGTCGCTGCCCCAGTGTTTTCCGCGGCCGAACGGGAGCTCATAGAGCGAGCTGATGACCAAGCGGTAGGGCTGATCAAGATTGGACAGACCTTCTTCGAGCTGGAGGTTCCGGAAGTCCTGCGGCTGCTGGCAATCGTAGGCGCCGCAGGTGTCGTCGGTCTCTTTCTCCCATGTAAACGAGCCGGTTACCTGCAAGCCGTTGGTGATGCGACGCTCGAACTCCGCCTGCAGCGAGTGGTAGTTCGATTTGCCATACGTATTGAACACGCTTACGGTATTGATGTTGGGGAACATCCGGGTATCCGCAAGATTCGTATCCACGCCGAATTCGTACTCGTTGGCGTTGTAGTAGCCCGGCAGGCGAGCGCCATGATCTCCAACATATCCCACGCTCACCGACATATTGGTTCCGACCTGCCGTTGCAGTTGGAGATTCCATTCAGTAACTTGCGGTGTAAGGTTGGTGGTCAAATAGGAAACTACGCTGACGTTCGTCGGCGCGGAAAGATTCAGATTCGCGAATGCCGCCTCACCTGTCGGTACCGGAGCAGTTGCCGTCGTTGAATTGAGTTGGGACGTGGTGCACGACGGTGAACACGGAAGGGAACCAGAGAGAGCGATTTCATAGCCTTTGCTTTGCTGAAAGCTGGCGGAGCCGCTGAACGGTGGGTTCTGCGCGAGCTGATTATCAATGCCGCCGCGATCTACGAAGTAAAACACGCCAATGCCACCACGGACGACAGTCTTGGCGTCACTGGTTAGCTGATAGGCGAACCCGGCGCGCGGTCCGAAATTGTGGTAATCGTTGGGCACTAGGCCTCGCGAAGCTCCGTTGCTCCCGGCGATGATGATCGCACCAGTGGCGATGTCAAAATTGGACTGCCGATTATCCACTTCGATGGGCTGCGTAAAAATGTCCCAGCGCATGCCCAGGTTTAAAGTCAGCCGCGGTGTTACGCGCCAGTCGTCCTGCGCAAAAAAGCCATTTTCCCAACTTCGTGTACCGACCACGCCGAAGGGCACGCCGTCCTGATACTGGCAAACGAAACCCGCAAGAAGGTCGGAAACCTCATAGTGAGTGGCACTCGTACCGTTGCCGTTGCTTCCTCCGTTTCCGCAAAGGTTGAAGAAGCCCTTGCCAGTGGTGGGGCGGTAGAGGTTCAGCTGGCGCCTGATGATATTGGCTCCCATTTTGATCGTGTGTTTGCCCTTCACCCAAGTGACCGCATCGTTCCATTCGAAGCTGGTTTGTGGGACGAGATAGGGACCATAGTCACCGGTGTATTCAATTTGGCTGCCGTTGCCGCCGATCAAAGCGATGCCGCCCAAATCAGAGCTGTTATTGCAATTCGGGATGCCCAGGTTTATGCAAATGGGAGTGCTGGCGAAGGGCGGAGTGTAACCATAGGTGGTGCGTACGTAACCATAGTGCATCTCGTTTATCACGCTAGATGAAAAGTCGTGGGTCCAGCCAATGGCGGCGCCGTTGGGGTGGTTGAACGTGGTACCGGTGCCGAACCCGGAAGGCAACGTAGTGAGGAAGGGAGCTTCGACGTTGTCGTCCTTGCCCCAGCTGAAACGAGCGAAGATTTGGTCGGTGGAGCTGAAATCGTAATCGCCGCGAACGTCGAAGTCGTTCCAGTCTTCGACCAGATTGGACGAATTTCTATAGTTGTTAATGATGCTGCCACAACGCGGATCAATCGTGATCGTGCAATTTGGCTCAGGAAACGCTTTCAGGTAATTCAGGCCGACCATGTTCTGGCGATTCGTCGGGATTACGTTTGGCTGGGCGCCGGAGCCTTCGAATTGCAGTCCGGTGAGGGGATCAACAATTTGAACCGGCGTGCCCAGCCCCGTGCTCGCCGGGCAAGTGGTTGCACCTCCGCAAAGCAGTTCGGAAAAGTCTCCGGTGCGCATCAGGTCCGTCGGCACGGTGCCGACGCTGCTGCCTTGCGGCTCGTTCAGCCGCAAACCCTGATAGTCCACGAAAAAGAACAGCTTGTTCTTGATTACGGGACCGCCCAGCGTTCCGCCAAATTGATTCCGGGCAAAAACGGGCTTGGGGCCGCTGTCAAAAAAGAATTTCGAGTCCAGACTTTCGTCGCGATGGAACCAAAAAGCGCTGCCGTGGAATTCATTGCTGCCGGAATGCAGTGTGGAGGAAATGACGCCGCCGCCTGCGCGGCCGAATTCCGCGGGCGCCACGTTGGTGATGACGTTGAACTCCTGCAACGCGTCGGCCGGCGTGAAGAATATGATGGTGTTGACCAGCGTTTCGTTATTGTCAATGCCGTCGAAAATGAAATTGTTCGCTTCAGGCGGCAGACCATTTACGGCGAGCGAGCCGCCACCGCTTTCACTGTAGCGGAAGGTTTCGGTATTGTTCTGGGTGCCGGTAGCGGCGCCGGTTGGTATCCCACGATTCACGCCTGGAACCAGCGTTGCGAGCTGCGTGAAGTTTCGGCCGTTCAAGGGAAGCTCGGTGATCTGTCGACCCTGGATGACCGTGTTAACCGAAGAGTCCGCAGCGTCAATTACAGGGGAGCCGCCGCTGACGACTACCGACTCGCTGATCGCGCCGATCGTCAACTGAAAATCGACAACCGCGATCTGGGAAACCTGCAGTTCAAATTCGCGAGTGACTTTCTCAAATCCTTTTTGGCTGACCTCCTGGCGATATTGGCCCGGTGGGAGAGCGGGGACGACGTAATAGCCCAAATCATCGGTCTGCGCCGTCGAGACCTGCCCGGTGCCAGTGTTGGTCACGGTGACGGTAGCTCCGACCACGGCGGCGCCGCCCGGATCGGTGATTGTCCCTTCAAGTCGCGCAGTCACCGTCTGGGCGGAGCAGATGCCGGCCATTGCGACTGCGAGAGACAACACGAACAGCTGAAAGAGCTTTTTCATTTTCATCATCTCCCTGACGTATCAAACGGTTTCGCGACTTGGGTACTATTGGTTTTGGACCAGACTGCGCGCGCGTTTCGCGGTTGAGGCTGGGCACAAATCAAACTTGGAGAGCTTGATGATCGTGGAGTGAAGATAGCAGGCTCGCTGCGACGGACACAAAATGGCGATTGCGCGCTGCCTCGATGGCTACGAGTTCGCGATGTACCAGATTGAAACAGACCCCACCCCTGAAAGATGGCGCATTTTGGAACTGTATTGTTTCGATAGAAAGTTTCAATGGGTCTGATACAGTTACAGGAGGAAGTCTTTCTATTGCAGTGATTTTGGGAAGTTGTTACTTCGTGTCACAATCATGTAACATACCTTCAAATGGCGGATCGCGAACACAACCTTCGCCAGGTAGAGAAGCTTGTAGCCAGTCACACGCTCCACGGCTCCGAATCCTTGTGCAAGCTCCTCCGTTATCTGGCGCTGCACGCCCTCGATCACCCCGGAGCCCCGGTAAAGGAATACCAAATCGCCACAGAGGTGTTCGCGCGTCCGGCGGACTTCGACCCGCAAGTTGATTCAACGACCCGAGTCCAGGCGGGACGGCTGCGCGCCAAGCTGGCGGAATACTACTCGTCGGAAGGTAGTGAGGATACGACGGTGGTGGAGCTGCCCAAGGGCAGTTACCTGATGGCTTTTCACCATCGTACCGTTTCGGCCCCGCGCAGTCACGGCTCCGGAGTCCATCATGTGGAATACGACGACTCCGGATTGCGCCAAACGGCGCGAAACCGCCTTGCGGTGATTGTCACCTTATCGGTTCTGCTGAGCGCGGCTGCGCTGGTGATCGTAGCGCTGTTGGCTACGCGCAAAGCGCCCGATACGACGCACGCGAGCGACATTGCCACAGCGCCCCAGACTTTTCAGGTTTTTTGGAAGCCGTTCCTCGCGAGTCCGGAAGATCCGTGGGTGATTTTCAGCAACGCGGCGTTTACGGGGCGGCCGGAGACGGGGTTGCGCTACTACAATCCGACGCGAGATGTCGCGCGATGCGATCTTCGATCACTACACAGGAGTGGGCGAGGTGCTGGCGGTGCACGACCTCGATCAAGTATTTGGGTCGTTACGGCGGCAGATTCGCGTGAAGCGCGGAAGCCTTTTTTCGCTGGACGATGCCAAGAACAACGATCTGATCTTTGTCGGTTCTCCTTCGGAAAATCTGACGCTGTTGGAGATTCCTGGCGCGAAAGAATTTGTTTTTCAACGGGTGCCATCGGGACCGCGCGAGGGCGATTTGTCCATCGTGAACGTGCACCCGCAGCCAGACGAGCAGAGAGTGTTTCTGGCGACGCCTTCGAAGCAGCCGCTCACTGACGACTATGCCGTTATCGTGCTGATGCGAGGATTGAATCCATCGCGGTCGGCGATGATTCTAGCGGGGACTACCACTTTCGGCACGCAGGGCGCGGTGGAATTCGTCTGCCGACAGAATGCTGTGGCGGATCTGTTGCTGCGACTTTCGCTTGCCCCTACAGGCGAGCCGAAGCCGTTTGAGGCGGTGCTGCACGTGAAAGTGGAGCGTGGCGTGCCAGTGGACACGCAGTTGGTCGCGTTGCGCGAAAGAACGCCGTAAGCGCGGTTCCACGATCGATGCGGCCTTCCCGTGAAGCGTGTTTTTCCGGTAATTCCGATTGCAACCTTTGAGAACTCAGCGCCGTTAGCGATAACTTGACGCTCTCGCAACATTCGGCAACATTTTTGCAGCAACTTAACGTGCAATCGCATCTACTATTCAGTGAGAATTAACCAGCCAAGAAAGTCGCGGGTCGTGTTCCTCGGCCGTGACGCCGCGAAAAACCAGAAGTAAAATGCTTAGTTGGCATCCACGAGAAAATCGACCGCAGTAACTAAAGATGGAGGCCGGAGGTATATCACTTTTATGAATGAGAGCGCGCTGAAGTCTTATTTGTTCGTGAGCGATTTCGACCAGACCTTGACGTTCAACGATTCGGGATACGTTCTAAGCGAAATCGTGGGAATCCCCACCGCGGAATTCGAGCGCAAGGCCGCCGGAATGGCGAAGATCAACCTGGTGCAACAGGGCGCGGAGCTCGCCTACCTTTTGCTGCACGACCCGGAATTTCGTTCGCGAGTGCGCAAAGAACATTTGATTCAGGTGGGAAAACAGATTCGGCTGAAGGCGAACATCGGTTTGCTGAATGAAATTCTGGATCATGGGATCGAAGGATATCACTTTGATTTTTACGTGCTCTCTGCCGCGCCGGTCGAGGTGATTCAGTCGGCGCTCGAGGGAATTCTGCCGAAAGACCACATTCACGGGACGGAGTTCAGGTACAAGAGCACGGGCGAGATTGACACGATCGTGCGGGCCACGGCCGGCTACGGCAAGGTCGCGTTTCTGGATGAGCTGCAGGCCGCGATGAAGATCGGTCCGGATCACGTGATCTATGCGGGAGACGGCAGCTCTGACATTCATGTGATGCTGCACGTGAACGCGCGCGACGGATTCACGATTGCGGTTTCGGAAACGAAGCATGTTTCGCAGATCGCACAGCGGACGATTCTAAGCCCGAGCGCGCTGGGGGTGTTAGTGCCGATCCTGGAGAAAATTGTTGGCAAGAACCGTTCGGAGATTCGGTCATTCCTCGAATCGTACGGATTTTTGATTCAGGAGTGGGATAAGGTTCGCACGGATTGGTTGACGCTGCGCCCTGCGGGTCCCGATCACGCGGAAGCTCAACTCGCGCTGGACGGAACAACGAAATGATCAATTGGACTGGTTGGGTTGCTACCGGCGTTTTCGCGGTCTCGTATTTTTGCAAGCAGCCGAGAATGCTTCGCATGGTCCAGGCCATCGCGGCGTAGATGTGGGTGAGTTACGGATTCCTCATCGGCGCGATGCCGGTGGTGGTGGCCAACGTGGTCGTAGCGCTGGCTGCGGTATGTTCGTCGTTCGCCCCGGTGCGAAGCTCGCCGAGCACCTAGCGCCTTCTTGCCGACAATCGACATCTCCTTGTTCGCACATTCGCCTTTTGCGCGAAGCTTGCCCCGGGTTCGCGGATCGCTCTCTCCATGCTTCACTGTATGGCAATTCCCTCCAACCGTATGCAAACTTGACTGCATTGTGACCGGGCGGAAATATGCATGGCTAACGCTTTCGACGCCTGGCGCCATTCTGAATGCTCCGAATCGCGGGTAAGACTTTGGCAATCGCTAGGGACCGGCTTGCGGGTTTTGTCCTGCCGCGAAGTGTTGCCGCGAAAAAGCCCGGACGCACAAGTCAACCGTACCGCTTGTACCGGCTTCTAACTCAAATAGTCTAATGGCTCGGCCAGATACATCTCGCGATGTCGCCAATCTACTCGGAGTGGTCGTCGCAGTGGTGGTAGTCGCGACGCTCTACTTCGCGAAAATCGTACTGATTCCGTTTGCGCTTGCCGTGTTGCTGACATTTGTGCTGACGCCTCTGGTAAGAATGCTCGAGCGCCTCTGCCTGGGGCGGGTGGTTTCCACGTTACTGGTGGTGTTGTTGGCGGTGGTGGCCGTTAGCGCGCTGGGATGGACTGTTGGCCAGCAATTCAGCCAGGTGATGAACGAGCTGCCGCATTACCGGACCAACATCAAGAACAAAATTGATTCGTTGCATTGGACGCGGAATCAGACGATCAACAACGCTTCCAATACGATGAACGAAATCAGCAAGGAACTCGTGGCTCCGCCGGCGCACGGGGCGGCGGGCGAATCCCATCCAGCCTACGAAGCGTCGCGGCAGCGGCCGCTTCCGGTTGAGATCGTGAAGCCACCGAGCCTGCCGCTGGAGTCGGTGCAAAGCGTCCTGGGATTGGTGGCGAGTTTTGGCATCGTGGTGGTGTTTACGTTTTTCATGCTGATGCGGCGGGAGAATCTGCGCAATCGGTTCATTTCTCTCGCGGGCCAGGGACGGCTACACGCCATGACGCAAGCGATGGATGAAGCGGCGGCGCGTGTGAGCCGATATTTGCGATTGCAATTGGTAGTGAACACCTGCTACGGAATGTTTATCGGGACCTGCCTGCATTTCGTCGGGCTGCCGGGAGCACTGCTGTGGGGAGTGCTGGTCGGGATTCTGCGGTTCCTGCCTTACATCGGACCGCCCTTGGGCGGGATTTTGCCACTGTTACTGTCGCTGGCGGTGTTTGATGGATGGCAGCGTCCGCTCATGACGCTCGGCCTGTTTGTCATCACCGAAATAATTGTGTCGAACTTGATTGAGCCGGCGCTGTACGGGGCCTATACCGGAATCTCGTCGCTCGCGATTCTAGTGGCCGCGATTTTTTGGACAGCGATCTGGGGGCCCGTAGGCCTGCTGCTTTCAACGCCTCTGACGTTGTGCGTGGTGGTGATCGGGCGCTACGTGCCGCGCTTGAGCTTTCTGCCCGTGCTGCTTGGTGATGACCCTGTCCTGGCGCCCGACTCGAGGTTTTATCAGAGGCTGCTGGCTTTGGATCGAGATGAAGCGCGCGTGATTTTAGTGGAATACCTTAGGAACAAGCCGCTCGAGGAGCTTTACGATTCGGTGCTAATTCCGGCACTGAATCTGGCGGAGAAGGACCGGCACAGAAACCGGATTGATGGCGACACGGAAAAGTATATAGCGCAGAATGCCAAGCAGCTGATCGGCGAATTGTATGAGATTGATGCGCAACGGCATCGCGAAACCACCGGCGCGGAATCAACTTCAGAGTCGTTGGATATGGCGCCCTCCGGCGCTCTGGAACTTAGAATTCCGGCCGCGAATCGCGCGGTAAAGTTGGTGTGCATTCCGGCGCGCGACGAGGCGGATGAGATTGCCGGAACGATGCTGGCGCAACTTTTGGAGAAAAACGGAGTGCGAGCTTCGTGCGTGCCGTTGCAGCGCAATGCAGAAATGATCTCGCGCGTGATGCTGGCGAGGCCGGACGTGGTTTGCATTTCGGCGTTGCCGCCGTTCGCGTTGGTGCACGCCCGAGCGCTTTACAACAAACTTCGGGCGCAATCGCCGGGGACGAAGATAATCGTCGGTTTATGGAATTATCCCGGCGACGTCGAACGGATTGCGGCTCGACTTCAGCTCGCGGAAGGAAGCCGGATGGCGATTACACTTTCAGAAGTCGTGAACGAACTGGCAAGTCCGACGGAAGCCGCACCGGCTGTCTTGAGCGAATCCAGCGTTTGAGCGTAGACGGCAAGCCTTACAGCGAAATCCATCCAGCTGAAATCAACCACAGCGAAGTGGCTGCTACGACGATCCACAGGAAGACGCCCTGGAGCATCGGGCGTACGCCCACTTGCTTCACGGTGGCGCGGGAAATTCCGGTGCCAATCAAATAGAGAGTTGCCGTTAGGCCCAGTTTTCCGACGGTGCTCAGCGCATGCCAGAGCTCGGAGAATCGGACGGAGTACGTGTTCGCCACTGCCGCCAGGCAAAAAAGGGCGATGAACCACGGCCATTGAATGCGGGTATTGGAGCGCTTGACCAACGCGGCGCTGATAGACACCGGCACGATCCACAAAGCGCGAGTCAGTTTTACCGTGGTGCCTACAACCAGCGCGACCGCGCCGTAACGAGCTGCGGCTCCGACCACGGAGCTGGTGTCGTGAATCGCGAGAGCGGCCCAAAGGCCAAACTGTTGTTGCGAGAGGTGCAGCAGCGCGCCTAAGGGTGGAAAGATCAAAAGCGCGATGGAATTGAGGATGAAGATCGTGCCGAGAGATACCGCGGTCTCCTCTTGGTCGGCGCGAATAATCGGCGCGACGGCTGCGATCGCGCTGCCTCCGCAGATCGCAGTTCCCACCGTTATAAGAGCGGAGGCGGTTTTGTTCACGCTAAGGAGGCGCCCGGCGAGGAGGCCGATCGTCATCGCGAATGCAATGCTGAGAGCGGTGTACACAAAACCGCTGCGTCCGGCGCGCAGGACCTGGTGCAAGTTCATGCCGAAGCCGAGCCCGACCACAGACGCCTGGAGAAGATATCTGGTGGCGGTGCGGCTTTCCGAATGGAACGGGTGAACGAAAGAGAAGCCGTACAGCAGGCCCAAGGCTAGAGCGAAAGGCGGAGAAACCAGCCCCGTCGCGCAGAGTACGAAGCCAAGTACAAAAGCGACCTTCAGAAGCACGAATTGTCCATCGGTGGATTCGCGCGGCGCGGGGCGTTGCGGCAGGCCATAATCAATGATGACATGGGTGACGCGGGTCGGCCAAGCGGTTGGCGCGTGAAAGGCTGGAACGCCCGGCGCGAATAAGGGGTCTTGGTCAACGACGTGCCAGGCCGCGAACGAAAGGCAGTCAGGCAAATGAGAGGGCACTAAGAATGCGATGTTGCGAGGTCGGGCTTTCTGAGTACCACGCCAGAATTTGCAGTGGACACAAGTACCCCTTCTCGGTCAAATTATGGGGGTACCGTCGGCTCTTTTTTCGCCTTTTTGGGGGATACAAGCTATGCGACAGATCGCTATCTTACTTGCGCTGGTCTTTTTTGTGACTATAAACGCCAGCGCACAGACGAGTATCTCCAATTCACAATTGCTTCCGAATTCCTACTTCGCGTTGTCGTTGCCGTTGGATGCACCGGCGAACGGGCCGACGCTGATGGCTTCACCATTTGCAGGCGCGTCGTCGGCCAATACGGTAGCGGCGCTGCCCTCTTCGACCCCGTTGTTGGCTACGCCGGCTACTCCCGCTCCGCCGCAGGACGTGGCGAGCGTGTTTGAAACCTACGACTGGCAGGCGTACCTCGGCTACACGTTTTATCGATTTTACGAGTTGCCGCACATCACGCAGAACATGAATGGGTTCGACTACGGCATGGTTTATTACTTCAACAACTGGGTCGGCGCGGAAGGACAGTTTTCGGCCACGCACGGCAATCAGTCTGGGTTCAGTTCCTGGTTTGTCGCGGGATATGGCGGACCGCGATTTCGTTGGTCGGCGCGCCGGAACATTGAGGTGTGGGCGCACGCCTTAATAGGCTATTCACACTTTACGCCGCAGACCGCCGATGGCCCTCAGCACGCACTGGCATACGAATTTGGCGGAGGAGCGGACCTGCCTTTTCGGCCGCGATGGGCAATACACGTGGGCGCGGACGCGGTGGGCACGCGGTACTTCAGCACCTATCAATTCAGCCCCAAAGCTACAGTGGGGTTGGTTTTCAAGTTTTAGCCCCGAAGTTCTCACTACGTAGAAGATCGTAAGTCGCCCTGACCTCCTCATGGGATGCGCCGCCGCATTTATTTTGAGTGGCTCGTCATAGCGGTCTGCGTTGCTTGCGCGATGTTTGACGGCGTGGTAAACCGTTGGCGGGGGGAATTTGCAGTGAGTTCTCCGGCGCAATTGATCAAGACCGGCGAAGAGCAGAGCCGTTCCGTCCACACCTCAGTCCCGACCCTAGAATTTACCCTGGTGGATGAAGCCTCCATGGAGTCTTTTCCGGCCAGTGATCCGCCTGCATGGCTATTTTAAGGATAGGGAGGCTTCGCTGAAGCACTTGCCCCGGCAATAAACGCTGCCACCTTTCCCGTTCGCGGGTCATCCAATGCGCGTGTTCGAGACGCGATTGGTGTACCGAGAATTATTCGCCGGTTGCAGGGAGGAACAATGAAAGCGAGCGAGAACGAGACGAAAATTGTCTTGCAGGTGGGCAGCGAGTTGCGAATCAGGAACAACGGCGACATCGTGATTGATAATCCGGAACTGGAGCTTATGGGAGAAGATCGCGCCGCTGACGCAGTGCTGATCTATCGCTTTGACCCTCAGGGTGGGGTTCACTCGCTGCGATTGGTGGATCCGGTAGCCGACCACCGCCACATCAAAAATCACAAGCGGAACGATTGATCTATCCTAGCAGGCGGCTCGCTGTTCGAGCTTTTTGCTCCGCCATCCAGGAGAGAAATCCTTGAGTAGCTTATTCGACGAATTGCAGATTCGTGAGGTGCTGCTGCGAAACCGGATCGTGGTTTCTCCCATGTGCCAGTATTCGAGCACGGATGGTTTCGCGAACGATTGGCATCTAGTGCATCTGGGCAGCCGCGCGGTCGGCGGGGCGTCGCTCGCGTTTACAGAGGCCTGCGCCGTGACTGCCGAGGGGCGCATCAGTCCTCGGGATCTGGGGATTTGGAAAGATGAACATATTTCCGAGCTTGCGCGGATTACGCGATTCCTCCGCGCGCAGGGCACGGTGGCGGGGATCCAGTTGGCGCACGCGGGCCGAAAAGGCAGCACGCCAGCGCCGTGGGAGGGTGGCGGATTTATTCCTGAATCGAAAGGCGGATGGAAGCCCGTCGCGCCGAGCGCTGTGGCTTTCTCGGAGACATACGCGTTGCCGGCCGCGCTTGATGAACCTGGCATCCGCGGCGTGATTCAAGCGTTTGCGGATGCCGCGGGCCGCGCTTTGCGAGCGGGATTTGAAGTGATCGAGATTCATTCCGCTCACGGCTATTTGCTGCATGAATTTCTTTCGCCATTGGCTAACAAGCGCACGGATTCCTATGGCGGCTCGTTTGAAAATCGGACGCGACTGCTGCGCGAGGTGGTGACGGCGGTGCGGCGAGTGTGGCCGCAACGGTCGCCGCTTTTCGTGCGCATCTCCGCGACCGACTGGGTGGATGGCGCATGGGACGTCGAGCAATCCGTTGCTCTAGTTGAGCAACTGATACCGCTAGGCGTGGATCTGATTGATTGCTCATCCGGAGGGATTGTGCCGGGAGTGCAGATTCCAGCGCGTCCGGGCTATCAGGTTCCTTTCGCCGATCAAATCCGGCAGCAGACGGGAATCATGACCGGCGCGGTGGGCATGATTACGTCGGCGACCCAGGCGGATAACATTCTGGGCGAAGACAAGGCGGATATCGTGATCCTCGCGCGTGAATTCTTGCGCCAGCCGTATTGGCCGCTCATGGTGGGTCAGCAGGTGGGATTTCCTGTGAGCTGGCCGATCCAGTATCTTCGCGCTGCGCCGGACGGAACGCCCGCGCGCGAAGGCATCGAGCTCCTCGAGGGTGAAGCGGCACTGGCCGAGCACGACGCCAACCTCGAATGAAAACTTAGACCTAACGGTCAGGTCCTTGCGTCGGCGGCCAAATCACTATCGCGTGCTGCGATGCTTGTGTACGCCGGAAACACTCTGCGCAAACCCACTAGTCCGCACGCGCCAAACCATCTACCATTGCGTGCGTGACGACCGAGCACCTGAACCGCCGCATCGCCGCCGCGACGGGTATCGTAATGACCAGCATCCTGCTCAGCCGCATCCTGGGATTTTTTCGCGACTGGACGGTGGCGCACCAGATCGGCGCGAACGCCTCCACCAGCGCGTATTACACCGCATTTACTCTTCCCGATTTCCTGAATTACCTGATCGCCGGAGGCTCTCTGAGCGTCACGTTTATTCCGGTGTTCGCCAAATATGTGACCGAGCAGCGCGAGGACGAAGGTTGGCGCGTCTTTTCCACCGTGGTGACGGTGATGGGTTTCGTGCTGGTGACGCTGGTGATTCTGGGCGAAATCTTTGCGTCGCACCTGGTGAAATACATAGCGCCGGGGTTTAAACCCGCGGAACTGCAACAGACGATATTTCTAACGCGGTTGATGCTGCCGGCACAGATATGTTTTTACGAGGGTAGCATCTTGAGCGCGGTGCAGTACGCAAAAGGCCAGTTCGTGATCCCGTCGCTGGCGCCCCTCGTGTACAACATCGGAATTATTATTGGCGGTGTGCTGCTCTCTTCGCGCATCGGGATCACCGGCTTTGCGGTGGGCGTGCTGGGCGGAGCGATTGCCGGGAATTTTCTGCTGCAAATTTACGGGGCGCACCGCGTGGGAGCGATCTACTTCCCGAGCTTCAACGTGCGCCATCCGGGTTTCTGGATGTTCTTAAAGCTCTCAATACCCATCATGCTGGCGTTATCGCTTTCGTTTGTGGACGACTGGATCATTCGCTGGTTCGGTTCTTACCTGCAGCCCGCTTCGATCACTTGGTTGAGCTACGGGAAGACTTTGATGCGCGTGCCGCTGGGATTGGTGGGGCAGGCGATCGGGGTGGCGTCTTTTCCGATTCTGGCGCAACTGTATTCGGAAAAAAAGATGGATGATCTGAATCGGATTCTCAATTCTACTTTTAAGGCTTTGATCTTTTTGCTGCTGCCGATTTCCGCGCTGATCATCGCGCAGAGCGAGCCTTTGGTGTATCTGGCATTTTCGCGCACGCGGCTGCACGGTCCTGACCTTACGGCGACCGCCGCGGCGCTGGCGTTTTTCTCGCTGGGGCTCTTCGCGTGGGGCGCTCAGAATATTCTGGCGCGCGGGTTTTACGCCGCGCGCGATACGATCACGCCCGCCGTGGTCGGGACCTTGACGACTCTTCTGAGTCTGCCGGTTTATTGGGTGCTGGTGCGGCGACTGGATTTTCGCGGCTTGGCGCTGGCCAGTACGATTGGCATCATCGCATATACGATCATTCTGTTTGCGCTGCTGGGGCGGCGCACGCGGAATCGTGAAGAGGCAAGTCTGATTGTTTTTTTTCTGAAAGTCGCCGCGGCGTCCTGCATCGCGGGTTACGCCTGCTACCGGTTGGTGGGGCGGCTCGAAAGCTTCATCGCCTGGCAGCACATCGGCGGGGCGTTGATGCTATTGGTGCTGGCTTCGGCGTCCGGCGTATTGTTGCTCGGCGTGTTGCTGAAGATTTTTCGCGTTCCCGAACTTGACGCTTATTTGCGCCGAGCGTATTCCTTCGTCGGCCGTTCATGAATGATTGGTCCACTTCTTGCAATCCGCGAAAGGTGCGATTCACGAATGACTCGAAGAAAAAAGATCGTCGCGCTGACGCCACTGCTGGTTCTTGCCGCGGGCATTGTTGTGGGGTGGGCGTCCGCGGGCCCCGCGCAAAATGAGTCCTTGCTCGCCGCGCGCGTACGCGAAATCAGCAGCCGTCCCGAATACAGGCACGCCAGTTTCGGCGTCGAAGTCTATTCTCTGGACGACGACAAGGTTCTCTACTCACTGAATGGCCAACAGCTCTTCACTCCCGCATCCACCACGAAGCTTTTGACGGAGGGAACTGCCCTCGAGCTGCTCGGCGCTGACTATCGTTTTCACACGCGCGTCTATCGCACCGGAGCGATTGCGCCCGATGGAACCTTGAACGGCGATCTGATTCTGGTCGCTTCCGGCGATCCGAACCTATCGGGCCGAATTCAGCCGAATGGTACGCTGTCATTTCAGAATGAGGATCATTCCTATGACGCGAGCCCCGATACCAGGGCGGTTGCGGGGGACCCGCTGCTGGTGATTCGCGAACTTGCGGCGCAGGTGGCTGCGAAGGGCGTTAAGCGCGTCGCTGGGCGCGTCCTGGTGGACGCGACTCTTTTTCCGGAAGGTGGGCACGAAGACGGGACGCAAGCGGTGATCTCGCCGATTTGTGTGAACGACAACATTATTGATGTGACCGTTTCGCCGGGCGCCGCGGAAGGCGCGCCTGTCGGCGTGAGCGTTTCTCCCGCGACGGGCTACGTGAACTTCGTGAATCGCGCGGTGACTGGCGCGGCGAGTTCCAAACCCGATATTCAGCCGCCGAACGAGACTGCAAATCCCGATGGCACCTACACCGTGACTTTGACCGGTGCGTTTCCTTTGGGCAAAGCTCCAATCCTTTACGCTTACGACGTTGCGGTGCCGAGCCGATTCGCGCAAGTCGCTTTCGCGGAAGCGTTGCGACAGAAGGGCATCGCGGTCACGGTGCCGCCGCCCAGCGAGAAGGTAGACTTCGGTGCGGTGGCGGACGCATACACGGCTGAGAATGTTGTGGCCGAACACATTTCACCGCCGCTTTCAGAAGAAATTAAGGTCACGCTGAAAGTTAGCCAGAACCTGCATGCCACGATGACGCCGTTCATTATGGGCGAAGCACTTGCGCACAAAACGAAGGATGTTGATCAAGCAGGATTCGATCTGGAACGGGCTTTTCTGATGGAAGCGGGGCTGGATTTGAATGGTGCATCGCAAGGCGATGGGGCGGGCGGGGCGCAGTCCGCATATTTCACGCCGGATTTCATGGTGCACTATCTGGCGTTCATGTCGCGGCAGAAGGATTTCTCAATATTTGAAAATGCGCTTCCGGTGCTGGGGCGTGACGGCACGCTGTGGAATATTCAAGTGAATTCTCCGGCGGCGGGGCACGTTTTCGCGAAGACCGGTACATTCGACGCATACGACAATTTGAATCGAAACTTGATGCTTACCGGCAAGGGTCTGGCGGGTTATACGACCACGCCCGAAGGCCGGCGTCTGGCGTTCGCGATTTACGTCAATCGCGTTTCGCTTCCGGGAGACGATCCGGATGCGCCGCAAAAAATTGTAGGCCAGGCCCTGGGCGAGATCGCGGCCGCGATCTATCTGACGCCCGCGGAGGAGAAGGCGCCTTTCGACGTCATCATCAAGAATGGGCATATTCTCGATGGCGCCGGAGGGCCGTGGTATGCGGCAGATATCGGGATTCGTGGTGATCGCATCGCGGTGGTCGGCGATCTGCAAGACGCCAAAGCCGTGAAGGTGATTGACGCGACGGGTCGCATCGTTGCGCCGGGATTCATTGACATGCTGGGGCAATCGGAAACGGCGCTGCTGATTGACAATCGTTCGCTTAGCAAGCTCTCGCAGGGAATCACCACCGAGATCACCGGCGAAGGCGGTTCGATCTCGCCGCAAAACGAAAAGACGCTGGCGCCGCTGAAGCCGTACCTCGATCACTATCATTTGACGATTGATTGGACGACGCTCGATGGATATTTCACGCGCCTCGAGAAAAACGGCACGCCGATCAATCTGGGAACTTATGTAGGAGCGGCACAGGTGCGCGAAGCTGTGATTGGCGATGACGACCGCGCACCGACGCCCGCGGAACTGGAGCAAATGAAATCCCTGGTGGCGCAAGCTATGAAGGAAGGCGCGCTGGGAATTTCCACCGCGCTAATTTATCCACCGGGACATTTCGCGAAGACCGACGAATTGATCGCGCTTGCGAAAGTGGCCGTGCAATACGGCGGAATCTATGCGACGCATATGCGCAGCGAAGGCGCGAGCGAAATGGACGCGCTCGATGAGGCGATCCGCATCGGGCGCGAAGCCGGAATACCCGTCGAAATTTTTCATTTGAAGGTCAGCGGCAAATCGCGTTGGGGCTCGATGCCGCGGGTAGTGGCGAAAATCCAGGCCGCGCGCGACGCGGGACTGGATATTCGCGCCGATCAATATCCGTACGTTGCGGGGGCGACGGCGCTGGCGTCGTCATTGCCACCGTGGGTCGCGGATGGCGGCACGGACAAGTTGCTCGAACGATTGCGCGACCCGGCGACGCGAGCGCGCATCAAGCGTGAAATGGCTACCGATCACCAGGATTGGGAGAACCTGTTTCTCGACAGCGGCGGCGGTTCCGGCGTGCTGATTTCTGGCGTATTCAATCCGAATTTGAAGAAGTATGACGGCAAGACCGTGGCGCAAATGGCCAAGGCGGAAGGAAAGCCCGAGTACGACGCGCTTTTCGATTTCATCATGGCCGACAATGCGCAGACGGGCGCGCTTTATTTCATGGCCAGCGAGCAGGACATGCTTTATGCACTGAAGCAGCCGTGGACTTCAATTGGACTTGACGCGAATGAACTCTCGCTCGATGGTCCGCTCTTCGAGCTGCACACGCACCCGCGCGCATTTGGGTCCATGCCGCGATTTCTGGGGCGCTATGTGCGCGACCAGAAATTGATGCCGCTCGAGCAGGCCATTCGCAAAATCACTTCAATGCCGGCGCAGCGAGAGCATCTGACGGGGCGCGGCTCGATCAAGTCCAGCTATTTTGCCGACATTACGGTGTTCGATCCGGCGACGATTATGGATGAAGCGACCTATACGGAGCCTACTAAGCTTTCGCGAGGCGTGGATTACGTGATCGTGAACGGCCAGGTGGAATACGATCATGGTGTCCTGAACAGCGCGAAAGCGGGGCGAGTGCTCCGAGGCCCAGCCCATCGCTCGGTTCCCCAATAACGGGAATATCTAGAGCGCCGGCGCAAGGCCTTTTGGGTGCGCCGGCCGTATCTTCTGCGAGTGTTTCCTCGTCTGTCGTCCGTTCTGCTACCCAGGGTCGAGCACGGGATGCAAAGTCAGTTCGCCGTCCTTCAGCACTTCCATTTCCCGATGCCAATCTTTTCTGCCGGAAGCTCTCAAAAGAATTTGATGAATTCCGGCGGCCATCGGAATCCTCGAAGGAGTTTGCCCCACGAATTTGCCGTCAATGTATATTTCCGCGCCGGAAGGATCAGAATCAATCCGCAAATTTCCGACTCCCGCCGAACCACCAAGTGCCGACGGAGGGTTGGATTCCGGATAAAATCGCTGCAAGAGCTGAACCAAATCCGCTGCGCTCAAAGCAAACCCGATTCCTTGCAGCGGCACCCCGCCGGATGCACCTTGAGCACTGACCGCTTTCAGCGTGTTGATGCCCACGACATCACCGTGGGCATCTAGCAAGGGACCGCCGCTATTGCCGGGATTGATGGCTGCGTCTGTCTGAATCCAGGTCCCGGGTCCAGCTTCAGGGAGGTGTCCTACCGCACTTACGATTCCTTTCGGGACCGTATTCGGCATCCCATGCGAAGGGTTCCCGATAGCAATCACGGTCTGTCCTGGACGAAGGTCCGAATGATTTGCCAGCGAAACATGGGCAAATCCTGGCCCTCAACCTTTACAAGAGCGAGGTCCAATTCTGGGTCGATATAGGCCACGCGGCCGGGCAGTTCCGACGCGTCGGAGAAAATGACCGTAACAGACGTGCCGCCTTCAACAACATGATGGTTCGTAGCAATCACACCGGCATCCGTGACTGCGAAACCTGTACCCCAACCGCGGTCGTCGCGCAGTTTCACGATCGCTGGGCTGGCAATTTCCACCACTCGTTCTGCTGATAATTCCGGACGATAATCAACCGTACCGCCTCGTGCTGAACTTGTCCGTACCGACCCGTCAAACACCTTGGCGGTGGGTCGCAGCGTGGCCTCGATTTGTTTCGCCTTTAGCAGCCAGTATCGTCCATACTCGCGGCCGTTCAGCGCAATCCACTCAAAAGGACCTTCGGTGAGCTCAACTTCTTGTACGGTGTATCCGTCTTTGTAAATGCGCGCATGCATCGAATGTTCAAGTCGGGTGCTGAAGACTGTCTTGGTCTTGTGGAAATACCCGCCCGGATAGTTGACGTGGAGCGGTGTAACACCCACGACAAGGCGGTTGATTTCAACGGTCGCGCCGGGCGGCGAACTTGTGATGTTCAGGGATTCCACTCGGCTCTGCGGAGCAAACCACATCGTTGCTGCAAGGGCGCATAGGCCCGCACGCAACCACGTTTTCATCGAATGGCTCGGAGCCGGAAGGTGCTGGGAAGATGTCACTCATTGACACGGCTGTCAATCCGCACAACTACGGACACGTCGCACGCATGAATTGAGAATGGGGAGATCTTGCGATGCGGGGAAAATGTACAACTGCCATGCAGTCAGCGGTTTACGCGTCACGAAAAGCGAAACTATCACGGAAAGCGGCGCATCTCTCATAGAGGGAGCGCGATGCGCATTTAAGAGGCGCCGCGAGTCTCACTGGCGGGGAGATCGAGCCCTTACGCTCGATTTTTTGGGGAACCTGCAGACTTGAACTGGAGGAGAAATGAGCATTGGTAAGAAAAGCTATTTAGCGGCAATCGCAATACTCGGACTCTCACTGCCGCTCTGGGCGCGCACAAATTCGGTACCACTTGATGTTGATCACACACTTACGATTGGAAACCAACAGCTAGCTCCGGGGCAGTACAGCCTGAAAGCGAACGATGGTGACAATCAACTCAGGATCGTCCGGAACGACAACGGCAAAACTGTCGCTACGGTCCCGGTCCAATGGATCGACCTCTCGCAGAAAGCTCGTCAATCAGAAGTTCTGATGCGGGAAGATCGCATCGTTCAGGTAGATTTCGACGGTAAGACCAAGGCCGTCGAAATTCGTTGATTCCCACCAATCCTTGACGAAATGGCAGGAGGCGGGTCGTAAGCCCGCCTCTTACCGTTTCTGCTGCCACGCACTAACGCAAATAATTTCCCAGCCAATCCAGAAAGGCGCGATACCAGAGCTGGCTGTTCTGCGGCCTCAATACCCAGTGGCCTTCATCGGGGAAAATTAGCAGTTTTGACGGCACGCCCTGCACCTGCAACGCGGTGAAGAATTCCAAATCCTGATTGTAAGGAACGCGAAAATCGAGCTCACCGCCGATCACCAACGTCGGCGTCTTGTATTTTCCCAATTCTGCGGCGTATTCGTTCGGCGACCACTTTTTGTAGAGATCCGGATGCTCCCACGGAGGCCCGCCAAATTCCCAGTCCATGAACCACAATTCCTCGGTGGCGCCGTACATGCTCACCTCGTCGTATGGACCCGCATGGCTGATCAGGCACTTGAAGCGGCCGGTGTGGGTCGCGATCCAGTCAATCATGTAGCCGCCATAGGAGCCGCCCGCGGCACAGACGTCCGAGCCATCAATGAAAGGATATTTCGAGACGGCCGCATCCACGCCTTTCATCAGGTCTTCGTACGCTTCGCCTCCCCAATCGCGGCTGATTTCCGCGGTGAACTTCTGGCCGTACCCCGTCGAGCCGCGCGGATTGATCATCACTACCACGTATCCTGGAGCGGCCATTACTTGCTGATTCCAGCGATAGCCCCAGGAATCATCCCACGCGCCCTGCGGGCCGCCGTGGATCAACAGCAGTGCCGGATATTTTTTTGCGGCGTCGAAATGCGGCGGGCGAAGGAGCAAGCCCTCCACTTGCGTTTTTTCCGCGCCTTCGAACCAGAACGGCTCAGCCGGCGGCAGATCGAGCTGGGCAAGAAATGCCTGGTTTTGGCGAGTAATCTGTTGCAAGTCGGTGCCGTCGGATTTGGCAGCGAAGATTTCCGCTGGCATGGTGAGGCTGGTGCGAGCTAGCGCCAGGCTCTCCCCATCATGGCTCAAATCAAAATCGGAGTTGAAGCCGCTGGCGACGATTTGCTTCGGCGCAGTTCCGGGCGTTGCGGCAATCGAATAGATCGGCATCTCGGCTTTCACTTCTGATTGGAAATAAATGCTGCGGCTGTCCGGAGTCCACTGGTAGGCCTCGACGCTCTGATCGAAATTTTCGGTCAAATTGATGCGTTTGGCGGTGCTGCGGTCGTAGAGCATCAACCGCCAGCGGTCGGATTCGTAACCAGGCTGCATTTGGGCACGGTAAGCGATCCACTTTCCGTCTGGTGAATAGGTCGGGCCCCAATCGTTGCCGGGATTGGTGGTGATTCGTTGCGGCTGGCTCGCGCCGGAAACCGGCACTGTGAAAAGATCTCCGTTGGTGCTGCGCGCTTCGTCTTTGTCAGTGTTCGCCGTGAAGCACAATTCGCTGCCCTCTGGGGAAAACGCGATGGCTTCGGGGGCTTCCAGATTGAAGGGAGGCACGTCGTAGGTGGCGCCGGGTGTGAGGTCGCGCGGCGTGCCGCCATTCGCCGGCGTCACGAACAGGTGGCTGCGCTTGCCGTCCCACCAGCCGGTCCAATGGCGATAAAGCAATTTTTCGTATATCCGCGCGTGGATTTTGCTCTGCGATTTTTCGGTGTCGCGCTGCGCGTTGCAAACGTCATCTTTGCAATCGGGATAGACCGACGAAATGAAAACGATGGTTTTGCCATCCGGCGACCACAATTCGTTGTCCGCGCCGGTGGAAAGAAATGTGACGCGCGTGGCTTCGCCGCCTTCCAGCGGCACGTAGTAAACCTGCGGCGTACCGTCGCGCGTAGAAATGAAGGCGAGCTTCTTGCCGTCGGGGGACCACCGCGGCCGCGTGTCGCTGCCTCCGCGCGTCAATTGGCGGGCGTCGCCGCCGGCGGCTGGCACCAGCCAAATGTCGCGTATCGAATGATTCGTTTCCAGATCGGGGGTTGACACGCCATAGGCGATCCATCTGCCATCTGGCGAAATTTGCGGCTCGCTCAGGCGGTGTATGGAGATCAAGTCGTGGAAAGTGATCGGGCGTTTTTCCGGCGTCTGCTCGCGCAGTGGAAAGCCAGCCAAGAATAGGGCTAGCGCTGTTCCGAAAAGGCGCACTTTACAGCTCATAGTTCCTCCACTTATAGCAAATATGATACATATGTCGCAGTCGTCACCAAATCGTGTGATGATCACACTTCCAGATTGCATTGCCAAGCGGCAACCTAACTGCTCTGAGAACCTCGTTGCCGCTCGCGTGCGAGGGGTGTGTCGCCCGTCGGGGGTGGAATCCGCCGCTGCTAGATTTTCGTGGGCGTGAAAGACGCTTCGGAAAAGAGGTGCCATGGAAGATGCTTTAGCGGTTCATCGTCTCCATTTCGCGTTTACCGTTACATTTCATTACATTTTTCCGCAACTCACGATGGGGCTTGCCCTGCTGATCCTCATCTTGAAGAGCATCGCACTGCGTACGGGCGATGAGAGCTGGAACCAAGCGGCGCGGTTCTGGGCCAAAATTTTCGGGATCAGCTTTGCGCTTGGAGTCGTAACGGGGATCCCCATGGAATTCCAGTTTGGGACGAACTGGTCGCAATTTTCCCGAGCCGCTGGAGGCGTGATTGGGCAGACGCTGGCGATGGAAGGAGTATTTTCGTTTTTCCTGGAGTCTTCGTTTTTAGGGCTCTTTCTCTTTGGTGAGAAGCGGCTTGGGCCGCGGCTGCATTGGGTTTCCTCGCTGATGATGTTTCTTGGTTCATGGATGTCCGGGTACCTGATCGTTTTGACCGATGCGTGGATGCAGCACCCAGTCGGCTACCGGCTAGGTGCGAACGGTTCGTTCGAGCTGCAAAGTTATTGGGGGCTGTTGTTGAATCCCTGGGGCTTGTGGCAGTACGTGCACACGATGATCGGCGCGGTGCAAACCGGGTGCTTCGTGATGGCCGCCATAGGCTCGTACTACATTCTCTCGAAACAGCACGACGAGTTCGGCAAAAAGTTCGTGCGGGTAGCGGTGATCGTCGGGGTGTTTGCTTCGTTCTTGCAGCTTTACCCCACGGGCGACGGGCAGGGAAAGATGATCGCGGAACATCAACCGCCGACGCTGGCGGCTATGGAGGGCTTGTTTCAGACGCAAGCTGGCGCGCCGATCGCGATTCTGGGCCAGCCGGATGTGCCGCATCAGCGTCTCGACAATCCACTGACCGTTCCGCGCATGCTGAGTTTTCTTACGTATCAGGACTGGACGTCAACGGTGAGAGGCCTGGATCAATTTCCGCAATCCGATTGGCCTGACAATATTGCGCTGCTGTACTTCAGTTACCACATCATGGTTGGGCTGGGCACGACCTTCATCGCCATTCTGGTGCTGGCCGCGTGGAAACTTTTTCGCAGAACGCTTTACACCTCGCGCGTGATGATGTGGGCGTTGATGCTGGCGCTCCCGCTGCCTTTTATCGCCAATACCGCCGGTTGGATCACGGCCGAGGTGGGCCGCCAACCGTGGTTGATTTATGGATTGATGCGCACGAGCGTCGGCTCGTCGTCCATGGTGGCGGCAGGGAACGTGTGGTTCACGCTGCTGGGCTTTATGGGGATGTATTCCATTCTGGCGGTGCTGTTTTTGTTTTTGGTGTATCGCGAGATCGAACACGGGCCTGGTCCACACGATTTGGATGATACCGAGACGATCGCCGCTGTGGGAGCGGACTGAGAAAGGACGGCAATGGGAACCATTTGGTTTTGCCTGATCGCGGTAATGATTGCGGGCTACGTGGTGCTGGATGGTTTCGACATCGGGGTCGGGGTTTTGCATCTCTGGCTCGCGCACAACGACGAGGAACGGCGCGTGCTGATCCAGTCGATCGGGCCCGTCTGGGACGGGAACGAGGTATGGCTTCTGGCTGCAGGCGGCACTCTTTATTTCGCATTTCCCGCGCTTTACGCAGCGAGCTTTAGCGGGTTCTATCTTCCTTTGATGATGGTCCTGTGGCTGCTGATTTTGCGCGGAGTTTCGATAGAATTTCGCAGCCACGTGGGCGGGCACTTGTGGTCTGTGTTCTGGGATGCGGTGTTCGCACTGGCGAGCACTTTGCTCGCGATATTTTTTGGGGCGGCGCTGGGCAATGTGGCGCGCGGCGTGCCCCTGAACGCGGCTGGCAATTTTTTCGAGCCGCTGTGGACGAATTTTCAGCCGACGGGCCAGACGGGCATACTGGACTGGTACACGGTTCTGGTGGGCGTGGTGGCGCTTGCCGTTTTGACGCTGCACGGCGCGGTGTGGCTGGCGTGGCGAACCGTCGATGAATTAAACGAGCGCGCGCACGCTGCTGCTTCGCTGCTGTGGTGGGTCGTGGCGGCGTTTACGGTGGTGATTACGTTCACCAGTTTTCGCCTGATGCCGATTGGGATGATGAGTTTTCGCGTGCATTCATTCGGGTTTGTGTTTCCACTTTTGGCGATTGCCGGATTGCTTTGCTTGAAATTATTCCTCAACAGACGACAGGAGGCAGCCGCGTTCGCGGCGTCTTGCGCTTATATCATCGGAATGTTGACGAGCGTGACGTTTACGCTGTATCCGAACGTGTTGCCTGCTACCACTGGGATTGCCAATAATTTAACGGTAGCGAACGCCAAAGCCGCTGATTACGGGCTGAAAATCGGACTGATTTGGTGGGTCATCGGCATGTCGCTCGCGATTGGGTATACGATTTTCAGTTACCGGAATTTTGCCGGGAAGATTCACCTAGGGCAAACGCAGCGGCATGGGCATTACTGAGCGGCCCTGCGTTGGGCACCGTCGGCGTCTCGGCGATTCTGCCAATAATTCTGTGGCAACAACCCGCTGAGTCGGCGCGATTGATATTGGAGCTGGGATCGATGGTGGACTGAAGTCCGCCGCTACAAACCTTCTCGCTACGAACAGTCTCGCTTAGCCTGTTTTTTCGTGCGGGCACTGCGGTGCTAGCGCGGTTCCGATTGCCCAAGTGTAGCCGTCGGGATCCGCGACAATTACGTCGCGCCAGCCGTGGGGCATATCTTGCGAAGGTTGCAGGATGGTGGCTCCGAATTTTCTGGCGCGGGATTCGATCATATCGGGATCGGTTTGAAACAGCCGCAATTCGGCGCCCAGGCCGCGCCGTTCGCCCCGCTTCAGATCTGGGTACCAGGCGTGATGATCGTAGGCGTGGTCGGCGTGGAGCATGAACTCGAGATCTTTCACCTTCAGCGCTGCAAAATCCGCATCGGAATAGGTGACGACAGCGCCCAGGACATCGCGATAGAACGCGAGGGAGCGCTGCAAATCCCGCACGAGCAGGTTCACGGTGAAATAGGGAAGCGAGCGACCGTAGTCATCGGCGGTCTTCCACGAATCTCCCGTACGCTCCATCGCCATACGCATCACCACGCTTGCAAATTAAGTACGGACGTTCGCCGACGAGCGCAGGCGCGAACTAGGCCCTGGAGCGCACGCGGGAAACGAGAAATATCTGTGCTGCGCCGGCAAAAATGAGGAGCGCGCAGAATGCCTTCGGAAACGTGACAATCCGCCGCGTCTCGATGATCGCTTTTCCGGAGGCAACTTGAATTTCTTCAGTCTTGGCAGGCATGCTTATCTGCGGATGGATAAGCGCCACGATTCCCGCGGCAATCAGCAGGATGCCCACAAGTGCAATGGGATGGAATCTCATGTACACATCTCCGTGCCAGACGAAATGCCGCGACTACTCTTGCTGCTGCGACGGCTGGGGCAGCAGCGCGTGAGTAATTTCGCCGAGATAATCCGGACGAGTCGAGTCACGCACGATATGTGGAAACCGCAGTCCGCCGTGATAATCCACCGATACCGTCTTGAATTGAGCCCCGTTTGCCACCAGCAGCTGAATGGGCGATGCAGACGATTTCGCAGCGTCAATGGCGGCGCGCATTCCGTCAGGAGTGTACTGCGCTCCGTTCACCGCAACAATTTTCATTCCTGGCCCAATACCGGCGTTGTACGAAGCGCCGCCGTGGGTGACGTCGCCCACCATGCCATCGTCTGCCACCGACATCCCCATAGTGAAAGTGAAGTCAGCGCGTCTGGCTAGACCTTCTTCCACGGCCAGAACGTCATTGGGCTGTTCAGTGTAGATCAGTTTCCAGCCGCTATTGGTGACCGCCTCCTCCGGCGTTTTGGTGGAGACTCCATCGAGACGTGAACGCAAAAACCCGGCCCAATCGTAGGGGGCGAGACCGTTCAGTGTCGCGACCACATCTTCGAAAGTATAAGTCTTAAGCGCGGGGTCGCCGCCGGGGCCACCGTGAAAGATTCGGCAGAAATCGTTCATCGATTTCTTGTCGTTGGTGAGTGAACGAAGCGTGGTGTCCACGTCCAACCACAACAGTTCACCCTCTTCGTAGAAATCCGTGCCGCGGCGCCAGTTCGACCAGTCGCCCGCGGCGTTATAGAGGAAGGGAGCGGCGTCCGCGGTGTCCTGCAAGGGGCGCCAATCGCGGCCGGGACGATGCTCGTACGTTGCAACTAGATAGGCGAAATCATCGCGCCATTGCTCCGGGGTTTGCAGGCCGCTTCGTCCGGTCAACACCTCGCCGAGATATTCGGTCAACCCTTCATACACCCACAGCAAATTATCCTTCATGGGCTGCTGGTAATCGGGCGTCGCAAGACCCGCGGGGCGGCGATATTTTCCGTTCCAGGAATGCACGAATTCGTGCGGCAGTAGACTGGCGAATTCCAGGCGTTCCGCGTCGTCAATCAAGCTGCGTTCGGAGGTGCGGTCGTCGCTGGATTCGTGATGCTCGAGGCCGAAATGCGCGACGTCGTCGCTGAGCGTGAGCAGGAAATGATAATCGCGATAGTGACGCGAACCGAAAAGCGCGCCTGCTTCCATCACCAGATTGTGCAGTGCCAGCTCGGTGTCGGGAGTAATTGCCAGTGCTGCGGCGCTGTCCGCGGCGATGTCCAATTCATGAGGAGGATTTTGGCCGGGCGTGAGCTGAATCGCTCGAAAGTAGCGGCCGGCAAGGACGGGCGAATCGACTAGCGTGGTCAGGGGCGCCGGGGCAAATTCGATCGTGTCGCCGTCTTGCTTAGCGATCGGCAGCGCCGTGCCGAATTTCCAGCCTTGCGGCAGCTTCAGGCTGGCAACGAAGGTGTAATCCCTGGCCGGCAAACCTTGTGGGTAGAGCAGAACCTGGTTCCAGCTCAGCACGTCTAGATTCGCAGTGGCCGAGCCGCCCGACGAAAATTGGGCATTAGCCGCTGCGAGTAAAAAATCGAAATCCGCTTCGAGCGTGCTGACTCCTGCCGGGACGTCAATGTGGATCGAGAACATTTCCACCAGGTCGCGCCGCCACGGAATTGTTTTGCCGCCGGCCGAGAATTTCATTCCAGCGACTTCGATGATTGGCCCGTCGGGCATATGTTCGCCGGGGATCCATTCTGGGTAGTTCAAGGTAAGCGGACCGGGCTGTACCGGAAACTCCAGGTGTGTGTGCAGGATTTTTTGCGGCGCTTGCGTTGCGTCCACGCTTATTTTGATCGCAGCGGGCGAAGCTTGCGCGTACGCCAGCGGCGCGCACGCGGTGGCAATCCCAACGGCCACACAAACAACAAGAATTGCCCGATGCATTATTCCTGCCTCCCAGAAATTCGAACGGTTACGGAGTATGCACGCCGAGCTGCCAGAAGAAAAAAGCGAGCACCTGCGTGTCTTCCTCGACAATTTTGCTCACTGGCCGGCCTTCACTATGACCCAACTTGGTGTCGTAGAGCAGCAAAATCGGCTTGTCTCCGCCTTGCGCGGCCTGCATTTCCGCGGTCATTTTCCGCGCGTGCAGCGGCGCGACGCGCGTGTCGCTATCACCGGTGATGAAAAGCACCGCCGGATATTTTTTGTCTTTCACTACGTGGTGGTAAGGTGAATACGCGTAGAGGAAAGGGAACTGGCTCGCGTCGTCGGAGGAGCCATATTCGGGCACCCAGAAACGAGCCACCAGGAATTTCTGGTAGCGGATCATATCCAGAAGCGGGTAGCCGCACACAATGGCGCCGAAAAGGTCGGGACGCTGCGTCATCGCCGCGCCCATCAGCAGGCCGCCGTTGCTGCGCCCAGTGATGGCTAGCTTGTCAGGCCGAGTGTACTGATTCGCGATCAGCCATTCCGCCGCCGCGAAAAAATCGTCGAAGACATTTTGTTTCTTTTCGAGCATCCCCGCGTGATGCCAAGCTTCGCCGAACTCGCCGCCTCCGCGCAGGTTCGGGAGTGCGAAGACGCCGCCGCGTTCGACCCACAGCACGGCGTCATCGCGGAAAGCGGGTGTTTCGCTCACGTCGAATCCGCCGTACGCGGTCATCAATGTGGGATTCGCGCCGTTCAGCTGCAACCCCTTTTTGTAAAACAGGAACATCGGCACGCGCGTTTTATCTTTGGACTCGTACCAGACTTGTTTCACTTCGAACGAGCTCGAATCAATCGGCACATTCGGTTCGGCCCAAGTATCGAGTTTCCGAGTGGCCAGGTCGTACTGAAGGATTGTGGTGGGGACGGCGAACGATTGAAATGAGACTAGAACTTCGCTGCCCTTCCACCGACCAGTGATCCCCGCCACCGTGCCCAAAGCTGGCAACGCAAAGCCGTCCGCTGCGGCGCCGTCGGGATTGAATATTGTGATTTCCGAAGCGGCATTGTGCGAGTACTGCGCCACGATCTTGCCGCCTGCCAAATGAAAATCTTCGAGGCGCGATTCGCCTTCCGGAATAATTTCCTTCCAGTAGTCCTGTGAAGGCGTGGCCAGGGGCACGGCGAGCACGCGCCACTTCGGTGCTTTCCAATTTGTTTCGAGGTACAGCGTATTGTCTGCGATATCGCCCTGAAAACATCCGTCCAGGGTATTCACGATCGGAACAATCGGGCCACCGGTTTTAAGGTCCTGAACGTAGATTTCCGATTTATCGCAGGCCGATCCATAGAACACGGTGAAGAGCGCGTAGCGGCCGTCTTGCGAGACGCTTACGCCGAGAATCTTGTCGGGACCGTATCCATCGCCGAACACCTTTGCGTCTTGGGCGACCTCGGCGGCCATCGTATGATAGTAGGCTCGCGGGCCGTCCTCGGTTAGTTTGGAATAAAAAATGCCGCTCTTGTCGTTCTTGAACGAAATGCCGGAGAGGTAACGAGCGCGGGGCAGAACATCGGGAAGCTCCTTGCGTGTGTCACTGTCGAGGAAGTGGATGGCGACTTCGTCTTCGCCGCCCTTGCGGATTCCATAGGCTACTAGCTTTCCGTCATCTGTGAACCCCTCGAAAGTGACGCTGGTGGTGTGGTCCGCGCTCATCGTCGAGGGATCCACCAGCACCTCTTCCGGGCCGTGGGCGCCGCGCCGCATGTAAAGAACGAATAAATCCGCGCCCGCGGCGCGCCGGGAATAGAAATATTTGCCGCCACGTTCCGTCGGAAGATTGATGGTGTCTACTTTGATCAATTCTTCCAGCTGCTTGGCGATGGCGTCCTGCCCTGGTAGCGGGCCGAGGACGGATTGCGTGCAGGCATTCTCCGCATCAATCCACGCACGCGTCTCCGGACTATTTTGATCTTCGAGCCAACGATAGGGATCACTGACGACAGTGCCGTGAATCGTTTCTTTCACGTCATCCAGGCGGGCAGGCGGCGGGCATTTTGGCTTGGCGTCTTGAGCATTCACAGCGGTCACGCTCGCAGTCAGAAAAATTGGTAGCAGCAGGAATCGCAGCGGCTGTGCGTTCGAACGAATTATGCCGCTGGCGCCGATCGACGCAGCCGCGCTACAGATCGCCGCGCGCTGGCTCATCGGCGCCCGTCTCTGATTTCAGTCGGAAATTTCACGTTACGGGCGTGGCCATCTTTCTTGGTGGATTGAAAAAAGGCAATTCTTTGATTGTCGCCCTCACCTTGTGACGTACGGCTTCGACGGTTAGTTCCATTTGCAGTTCCGTGCCGGCCGCGGCGTGCTCACGGGTCAAGCTTGCCAGCGCGATCATTTTTTTCAGAGTGGGCGACCATGTTGTGGAAGTCGCTTTACCCACCTGCAACCCACCGCGGTATACCGGAACCGCGCTACGTGAAGCGGTGCTGGGCACCTGGGGACCGAGGCCCACTGCATCATAAAGGCGTTCCACGTCTTCCCAATAGACGTCCAAACCCATCAAAAGACGCTTTGGCCCGCGATGATGCTCCGCGGCGAGCGCGTTTCGACCGATGAAATGCTCCTTCTTTAAATCCACCATGCGCCCGAGGCCGATTTCGTAGGGCGAATATTTCTGCGAATCAATCAGCGCGCGTTTGCTGCTGAAGTAGTCCACTTCGATCAGAATCAGCCCCGCTTCGATGCGCGCAACGTCCAGCGCCAACATTCCGGCGGGATGCAGGTCAAACTGGCGTCCTTTTTCCATCAGGGCGTCCCAAACGCGTGGCGCGTCGTTCCAGGGAATCCAGATTTCGTAGCCGAGATCGCCCGTGTATCCCGTGCGGGAGATATCTACGGGGACGCCGCCGATTTTTCCGTGGGTGAACCGGAAATATTTCAGGTTGTTAATGTCCGCATCGGCGACTTGTTTGAGCAGGCGCCCGGATGTCGGCCCTTGCAGCGCCAGGGCCGCGAGTTCCGTGGAAATGTCTTCGATTTGCGCGTCGAGGCCTAGCGCATTCTGGTGAAACCAGCGAATGCTGGGGTCAGCGGCTGTCCAACGGTAGGAATTTTCGCCGACGCGCGAAATCGTTCCGTCATCAATCACTTTTCCTTGTTCGTCGCACCAGCAGCAGTAAATTACCTGGCCGATCGCGACCTTGTTGATGTCGCGAGTGATCACGCGATTCACGAATTTGGTCGCATCTTTGCCGGTGATGCGATATTTGTAGAGCGGCGTAACGTCAATCAGGGCGCAAGCATTGCGGATCGCGTTGTACTCGTGATCGTGATGCATCTCGTAGACGCTGACGGCGTAATAGCCGGACCACTCGCGATAGTTCATGCTCTCGCAAAGCTTTGAAGTTCTGTCGTGAACCGCGGTTCCGATCGGCACAGTCACCCCTGTCTACGAGAAAAATGTCACGATGTGCAGCGCGCGATTATAGTTCTGGCATCGCGTGGGCTGCAAGCTAACATCTAGCGCCGGCTCGCGCGCTGACGGGCTGAAGCTCATCGCGAGGGTGAAGTACCGGCAACAGCGCTCGCGTCAATGGCAAGGTTTCCTTGACTTTAGGTCAGTCCAAATGCGCTTCCTTCTTGTGGCTCTGTGCGCCTACTTGTAGAATGCTTCGGCCTCGCCGTTCACTCAGCGAACTGCCGAGTCACCCGAAAATATCCATGGCAAAGAAATATGACGTCATCGTAATCGGCGGCGGCCACAACGGGCTGGTGAACGCAGCGTATCTCGCGAAAGCGGGCAAGAAAGTTCTGGTGCTCGAGCGCCGCTACGTTCTGGGTGGCGCGGCCGTGACGGAAGAAATCATTCCCGGCTTCAAATTTTCGGTGTTTTCCTATGTTGTCTCACTGCTGCGGCCGGAAATTATTCGCGATCTCGATCTTCCACGTCACGGGCTGGAAATTCTGCCGCTCGACGGCACGATTACGCCGATGCCCAACGGCGATTATCTCTGGCGCCAGAACGACCACGGCAAGACGCGCCGCGAACTGGAACGTCATTCTAAACTCGACGCAGAAGCGTACGAAGAATTCGGCAAGTCCATGGTGGCGATGTGCCGGTTCGTGAAACCCATTCTCGGAATGATTCCGCCGGATCCTACTTCGCTCGATCCGCGCGATCTGAAGAAACTAGCGTTCCTGGGCAAGCGCTTCCAGGATCTCGACGCGGAAGATAAATACAATCTCGTGCAGCTCATGACCATGAGCGCAGCGGACTTTCTCGATCAGTGGTTCGAGACGGACGTTTTGAAAGCGACGATGTCCGCGTCCGGCATCATCGGAACTTTCCTCGGTATTCGCTCGCCCGGCACCGCGTACGTTCTGTTGCATCATTACATGGGCGAAATTGATGGAGCATTTCGATCATGGGGCTTCAGCCGCGGTGGTACCGGCGCAATTTCCAATGCCATCGGCGACTCCGCGCTCGAAGCGGGCGTCGAAATCCGCAAGGAAGCGGCAGTGTCGAAAATTCTGGTGAAGGATGGCGCGGCGAAAGGCGTGGTGCTGGAAAGCGGCGAGGAAATACAGGCAGACGTCATTTCCTCGAGTGTGGATCCCAATCTTACATTCTTGAAATTCATTGAGGCGCGTGAACTGCCCGACGATTTTCTCGAGGATGTCCGCCGTTATAAGTACCGCGGCTCGTCCGGAAAAGTGAATTTAGCGCTTGATGGGCTGCCGGATTTCACCTGCCTGCCCGGCCCCGGAAATCACTTGCGCGGTGCGATTTCCATTTCACCTTCGATGGAATATATGGAGCGCGCCTACGACCAGGCCAAGTACGGTGAATTTTCGCGCCGTCCTTACATTGATATGGTGATTCCGTCGCTCACCGATCCTTCGGTCGCGCCTCCGGGAAAGCACATTCTTTCGTGCTTCGTTCAGTACGCGCCTTACAAATTGAGCCAAGGAACCTGGGACGAGCAGCGCGAAGCCTTCGGCAACACTGTGATTGACACGATTTCCCAGTACGCGCCGAACCTGAAAAGTCTGATCATCGGAAAGCAGGTAATTACGCCGCTCGATATCGAGCGGCAGACAGGCCTCAGCGAAGGCAATATTTTTCAGGGGGAACTTTCGCTGGAGCAGCTTTTCTTCTTGCGCCCGGCTGCCGGTTGGGCTCGGTACCGCACACCGATCAAGAAACTCTACATGTGCGGCTCGGCCACGCATCCGGGCGGCGGCATCATGGGTGCGCCGGGACGGCTGGCCGCACTGGAAATCTTGAAGGACACGGGGAAAAACTGAAAGTGGCCGCGCATCGCAGTGTCGTGATTCTCGGCGGTGGCCACAACGCGCTGGTCGCGGCCTTCTATCTCGCGAAAAAAGGCCACAAGCCGCTTGTTTTGGAACGCCGCAATATTGTGGGCGGCGCGGCGGTCACCGAAGAATTCCATCCGGGATTTAAATGTTCAACGGTCGCGCATGCCGCCGGCCCTCTGCTGGGCAATATCGTCCAAGATATGCAGCTTGGGCGCCACGGCTTGCAGAAACTCGAATCGCCCGTGCGTGTTTTTGCTCCGGACCGTGACGGCCGCGGCTTGACGTTGTACAGCGACGCGAAAAGCTCCGCCGAAGAGGTAGGTAAGTTTTCGGCGAAGGATTCGGCCCAGTACGTGGAATTTCAGGAAAGCCTGGCGCGCGTGGCTGGAATCGCCGCGCAATTGCTCGAACTCACACCTCCGGTGATCGAGAAGCCTTCCAAGGAAGACATCTGGAAGCTTCTGAAAATCGGGCACAAGGTGCGCGGGCTCGGTAAGAAGGAAATGATGCGGCTGATCCGCTGGGGCCCCATGGCTGCCGCGGACTTCGTAGCTGAATTCTTCGAGACGGACTTGCTTCGCGGCACGATCGCGGCGCGCGGAATTTTCGGCGCTGCACTGGGGCCGTGGTCGGCAGGTTCTACCGCGCTGCTGCTACTGCGTGCGGCAGCGGATCCGTATCCAGTGGGGAATTCAGCTTATCCGCGTGGTGGCATGGGCGCTCTTACAGGCGCGATGGCTGCCGCCGCCAAGGAAGCTGGCGCGGAAATTCGCACGGGCGTCGAAGTCGTACAGATTCTGGTGAAGCACGGCCAAGTGACTGGCGTCGCGCTTGCGAGCGGCGAGGAAATTTCAGCGAAGGTTGTGATTTCCGGTGCGGATCCGCAGCGCACTTTGCTCGGCTTGCTCGATCCGGTGCACTTGCCGCCCAGCTTTGTAGTAAAGATGCGAAATTACCGCTGCAGCGGCACCGCTGCAAAACTCAACATCGCGCTCGATGCGCTGCCGGCTTTCACCGCTTTGAAAAATTCCGGCGATGCTCAGGCCGGGCTCGCGGGGCGCGTCCATATTGGTCCCGGAATTGATTATCTGGAGCGCGCCTTCGACGATTCGAAGTACGGCGAATTTTCCGGCGCGCCGTACCTCGATATATCGATCCCTTCGATTTTGGATAATTCGCTCGCGCCCGCGGGGAAGCACGTCATGTCCGTCTATATGCAATTTGCGCCGTACCAATTGAAGACCGGCGACTGGACACTGCAGCGCGATGCCATGCGAGATACCGTGATCAACACTCTTGCGGAATACGCGCCGGATTTGCCGTCGAAAATTCTTGCGGTACAAACGCTGACGCCTTTCGATCTCGAGGCTAGATACGGGCTTACCGGCGGCCATCCATTTCATGGCGAACTGGCGCTAGACCAGATTTTCACGATGCGCCCCATTCTTGGTTGGGCGCGCTACGCCACTCCGGTGAAGGAACTCTACCTTTGCGGCAACGGAACGCACCCGGGAAATGGCGTAACCGGCGCGTCGGGCCACAACGCCGCCCGCGAAATCTTGAAGCACATACGATAAGAAGTGCGGCTGAGGTGTGCGAAGAGTTCACGGGGGTTCATACGCGACCGTGACCCCTAATCGAGTTTCACGTCTCCGATTTCGTAACCGTGCTTCAATTCTGCGATGCGGTGGTAGGTGGTCTCGGTCATGCAGGTGGTCCACATCATCGGGCTGATTGTCCCGCCTTCGAATTGCGCTCTTACTGCGCCGCAGTGAAGGTCGCGGTAACGAATCCATTGCCGTTGCGCTGCTTTTGATTTATCAACTGCGGGTGTCTCAGGTTTTCGTTGCTCCCCGCCGCTTTGCTGCTCAGCGTTGCCAGAATCCTTTTGCAGGGCGCGTATCAATTTTGCGTACATAGCATTCAAATGCGCGTCTGCCTTTTTATACTCGTCGGCACTGCATTGATTCATTTCCATCTGCGTATGTGCCGCATCGCAAGGATTTGCTTGCGCGGCTTGCGATTCAGGCTTTGGACTCTGTTGCGCGGAACTGCCGCCGGCAACGATCGCCAGACATATAACTGCCAGGAGTGATTTCGGCATTGCGGGCCTCCTCAGCGCGATGGCCGCACGTCGCTGCGGCGCGGAATCGTTACGTTATCAGATGGATTGGCGCGCCGCCAACCAAGTACACTTGAAACTCGCAGCGGTGAATATGTGTCGCCGATTTGGCGCTGCGGCGCGAATGGAACGATCGTATGGATTCCGGCCGTAGAAAATTCCTCAAGACTTTGGCTGCGACGGGTGCGATCGCGGTTGTACCCGAAGCGCGCTGGCTGGGCGCGGCCGGAAGCGAATCCAAGCCCGCCGGCTCGTTCGACTTTGTTTTCTTCACAGACACCCACATTCAGCCCGAACTCGACGCGGCGCACGGCTGCGCGATGGCGTTTGCGAAAATTGGGGCGATCAAACCGGATTTTGCAATCTGTGGCGGCGATCTGGTTTACGACGTATTGGCGGCGGGACGTCCTCGCGCCGATGTGCTGTTCGATTTGTACCAACGCACCGAAGAGAGTCTGAAAGTCCCGCTTTACCACACCATCGGCAATCACGACCTCTTCGGAATTCTCACAAAGAGTGGAGTGGCGCCCAGCGATCCCGGTTACGGCAAAAAAATGTATGAAGATCGCATCGGCGCGCGGACTTACTATTCGTTCGATCACAAGGGCTATCACTTCATTGTGCTCGATTCGATTTGGCCGACGCCCGACCGGTTTTGGGAAGGGCGAATTGACGACGTGCAGTTGCATTGGCTCCGCGACGATCTCAGCCGGACCGAGCCACGCGCGCCAGTTATCGTCATCACCCACGTGCCGCTGATCACCGGATATCTGGCGTACGGTCCGGAGCCCGACGGCACGCCCCGGTACGACACGGTGTCCGTCGCGAATTCGTCTGACGTGGTTGCCCTCTTCGAGGGCCGCAATATTCTGGCGGTGTTGCAAGGCCATCTTCATATCAATGAGCTCGTGAATTATAAGAATTGCCAGTACGTTTGCTGCGGCGCGGTGTGCGGTAACTGGTGGCATGGCCCGCGCCTTGCTTTCCCTGAGGGTTATACGGTCGTCAGCCTGCGCGATGGCAAGATATCGTGGCGATACGAAACTTATGGCTTTAAGAGCGTAGATCCGCGCGAAAAATTCTGAAGTCCCGGGGCGGAATGGTTTAATATCGCGCCGAGCTCATGAAGACCCTACCGGCTTTCGCAAACCTCGCTCTAGTCATTCTCTTTTGTGCGCCTATTTTTGCGCAATCTTCGCCGGCGCAATCCACGGGCGCTGCGCCAGAGGTGATCTTGCACGCCGCACGGCTGCTCGACGTCGAATTCGGGCACATCATTGCGCCGGGCGAAATTCTGGTCGAAGGCCGTCTGATTAAGGAAGTCGGGACCAAAGTGGCGCATCCGGCCGGCGCCCAGGTTATTGATCTTGGCGACACCACGCTTCTTCCTGGTCTCATTGATGCGCACGTGCATTTGTTCCTGCATCCCGGCGCCGAGGATCTCCAGACAATTGAAGAATCCGTGCCGCAGCGCACCATCAGTGCTACTCTCGCGGCGCGCGCGGACCTTCTGGCCGGTTTTACGGCCGAGCGCGACATGGGCACTGAAGGCGCGGGCTCGGCGGACACCGCTGTGCGCAATGCTATTGATTCCGGTCAAGTCCCCGGTCCGCGACTGCGCATTAGCGGCAACGCGATCAATATTCTCGGCGGGCATGAAGACGCCATCGGCTACAACCCCGAACAGCACGTGCTGCCAAATGCGACTTATGCGAATAACGCCGACGAACTCGTCGCCGTGATTCGCGAGCAGCTGAAGGAAGGCGCGAGCTTCATCAAGATTTACGAAACGGGCCCGGACACCGTCGTCAATGGGCAGCTATCGACGCCCTATCAGTACAGCGAGGATGAGCTTACGGCCGCCGTGCACGAGGCCGCGCGCACCGGCCACCGCGTTGCAGTTCACGCCACGGGTGAACCCGGAACGCTCTACGCCGCCCGTGCGGGCGTCGAGTCCGTGGACCATGCCTTTCAGCTTAGCGACGAAACCATGCGCATCATGCACGACAAGGAAATCTTCGCGGTGCCAACGTTTACCATCTCCGAATATTTCGCGGAACATGCCGCGACTCCCGAAGCCGCTACGCACGAACGCGCCCTGCTCGATCTGCACGCCGCTGAGTTCAAGAAGCAGCTCGCTGCTGGAGTTCCCATCGCGATGGGCTCGGATGTGGGGCCGTTTCCCCACGGCACCCAGGGCCGCGAATTTGTGCTGATGGTGAAATATGGAATGACGCCGCTGGCGGCGATTCAGGCTGGCACGATCAATGGCGCAAAATTGCTGGGATGGCAAAGCCAAATCGGAGAGCTTAAGGCCGGATATGCTGCCGATATCGTCGCGGTTCCCGGCAACCCGCTCGACGATATTGGCGAACTGCAGAAGGTTTCCTTCGTGATGAAAGACGGGACGGTCTACCGGCGGCCATAGCGTCATCGGGGATCACTCCCGCAAGCGCACCGCGCAAAACGCGCAGTGGTCCCTCCTTGATTTCTGTTCCGATCACAATATTTTGAGCGGCGAGCTTGCATCTGTTTCGGGCCTTCACACGTCCAAAAATGCGGGGCAAGGAGGCCCGTCGCGCTGAGCAAAGCCGCGATCAAAATCGGGACGCGATGAATTTTTCAACTCGCGTTGACTTTTTCAACGATAGGAAGTGTCGGGCGCAAGACACCCGCGCGGACGCGGTAGTGAATCGCAAGGAGATATAACACCACCCCAACGGCCCCGCGATTGGCTCGCCGTTTGCATATATCAACGCAGAAGCAAGAGGGCCCCGGGGCCAAATTTAGAGAACGCGCATGGAGCAGGGCATCGAAGGCGTAAAGAGCAAGGAAGTCTGGAGCTGCAAGATAATCTGAGGCTGCTAGAATCCCCCGCAACGAGCAGCAATCGCAGCACCCTCGACGTATCACTCCTGGGTTGTAAGTACCCCAACGAATCGGTTCCAACTTGCCCACCACACGAACCATTTAGCGCTTTCTGAACTTCAGTCCCTTCTTGTGCCAGTGTCGGACGCGGAGCTAGAATAGAACGCTCTCAAACGTTTGTAATTTTCACGAAAGAGGCATGACCGATGACATCCACGGCGACCACCGGCACCACGTATCCCTCCGTTGACCTCAATCGCGGAGAATTTCATAACGAGCCGTTCATCGATTTCGCGCTGCCGGACAATCGCAAGGCGATGGAAGCAGCGATGGCGCAGGTGAAGAGCATGTTCGGCCGCGAGTACCCGCTGACGATTGGCGGCCAGCGCATCACTACCACCGAGAAAATCCATTCGTACAATCCTTCGCACCCCGATCAGGTGGTCGGAATCTTCCAGAAAGCGACCGTCGAAATGGCCAACAGCGCCGTGGAAAAGGCGCACGTGGCGTTTGAGCGCTGGAAGCGCGTGCCGGTGGAGGAACGCGTCGCATGCGTTTATCGCACCGCGGATATTTTGCGCAAACGCCGCTATGAGCTGGACGCGTGGCTCGCGTACGAAATCGGAAAGACCTGGTCGGAGGCGGACGCCGACGTCGCCGAGCTGATCGATTTTTGCGAGTACTACGGGCGCGAAGCGCTGCGCCTGGGGACGCCGCAAAAATTGACTCCAATGCGCGGAGAGCGAAATTACTTGAAATATATTCCGCTGGGTGTGGGTATCGTGATTCCGCCGTGGAATTTTGCGGCGGCGATTATGGGCGGAATGACGTTGGCTGCGATCGTTACCGGCAACACGGTGGTCGTGAAACCCTCGAGCGATTCGCCCACGATCGCCGCGATCTTCGTGGACATCTTGTACGAGGCGGGAGTGCCGGGCGACGTGGTCAGTTTCTTCACTGGCCCCGGTAGCACCGCAGGTGAGGCCTTGGTGACGCATCCCAAGGCGCGCTTCATCGCTTTCACCGGATCGAAGGAGGCGGGGCTGCGCATCGCCGAGCAAGCCACCAAGACGCAGCCTGGCCAGGTGTGGATCAAGCGCACGGTGCTGGAGATGGGCGGCAAGGACGCGATTGTCGTCGACGATGAAGCCGACGTTGATGCGGCGGTCGAAGGCGTGGCTCTTTCCGCGTTTGGATTTCAGGGACAGAAATGTTCGGCGTGCTCGCGAGCGATCGTCGCTGAGAAAATCTACGATGAATTTTTGACGAAGCTGGTCGAGCGCGTGAAAAAAATGAAGGTAGGGCCGGTGGAAGATCCCGCGAACTATATGGGGCCGGTGATTAACAAGGCAGCCATGACTTCGATCCTTGGATACATTGACCACGGCAAAAAGGAAGGCCGGGTGGTCGCGGGAGGAAAACGCGCGGCCGGCGAGGGATATTTCATTGAGCCGACCGTGATTGCGGACGTGGATCGCAAAGCGAGGATCTTTCAGGAAGAGATTTTCGGGCCCGTGCTGGCTGTGACCAAAGCAAAAGATTTCGATGAGGCGCTTTCTATGGCGAATGACAGCGAGTTTGGGTTGACCGGCGCTGTGTATTCGAAGAATCCGAAGAAGATCGAACGCGCCGAGGAAGAATTCCACGTCGGGAACCTTTATATGAATCGCAAGTGCACTGGCGCGATGGTCGGCGCGCATCCCTTCGGCGGATTCAATATGTCCGGGACGGACTCGAAATCGGGCGGCCAGGATTATTTGTTGCTGTTCCTCCAGGCGAAGACCGTTTCGGAGAAGGTCGGCACGACTCGGTGAGTGGCGGTCTCTGAGTTTGTCCTGGCGCGATCAGTGATTCAAAAGATTTAACACAGAGAACACAGAGAAAAGAAAAAGAGAGAGGACACGGAGATTCCGCCGTGATGGGAGTGTTTCTTCGCGACGCTTCAGTCCTTTCAGCGTGGATTCTCTGTGCCCTCAGCTGTTCTCTGTGAACTCTGTGTTAGAGAGTTTGAATTTCTAACCGTTCGGCGCAATTTCAGCCGAGGGCTTCAGTCCGAAGCCGTAGCGCAAAATCACGTAGGCGACTGGGCCAGACGCGAGCAACCACGGCGCATACCTCCAGACATAATCCTCGCTTTGCGCCACTTTCACCACGCACAGAATCACTGGGAAAATTAGCACGTACGCCAAACCCATCGCGCCGCCGGGAATTCTGAAACTGCGCGGCGTATTGGGCGCTTTGCGGCGCATTTGCCACGCGGCGAAGAGCGTCAGCAGAGTTGTCGCAATGCGCGTCCAGATGTAAATGTTGACGAGATCTTCCACATCGTATTTCGCGAGCACGCAGTAAACAACCGTGGAGACGGCGATAGCTCGCGCAGGCGTTTTGAAGCGCGGATGTATTTTTCCAAGCCACGCGGGGAGATAGCCGTCTTCAGCCATCGTTGCCGGCACGCGCGTGGTGTAAAGAATTGTGCTATTTGCGAGCGAAAGCGAACCAATCATCGCGGCGATGAGCATGGCCGCGCCCAGCGCGGGGCCACCGATCAGCCGCGACGCGGTGACGATATAATCCGTCCTCCATTCTTGCCAATTACCAAGTACAGCGAGCGCGAGCGTGGTGGGAAGGATGTAAGTGAGGATGTTCATCGGCGTGTTCCAGGCCAGGATGCGCACGAACATCTTCTGCGGCTCTTGCATCTCGCCTGTGGAACTCGAAAGCTGTTCGTATCCTGCGTAATTCCACATGGCGAGCGCGAGCCCTTCGCCGAAGACTTTGCCAAACGGCGCGCCGGGCGGCGCGAACGGAACCACGGGGTTGTAGTGCAAATGAAAGAGCGACACGGCGCTTAACCATGACACCGGCACCAGCACCGCGAACAGCAGCGCAACCGAAAGCCAGCCCGCCACTTGAATGCCGCGCGCATTCAGGTAGGCAAGCAGGATCAGCACCAGGCAAGCGCCGGCCCATTTTGCGTAGCCGGTCAGCGAAGGGAAATAAATGCCTAAGTAGTCCATCACCAGCACGCCGTACAAACTATTAAGCAAAAAAGTGCCGGTCCAATTCCACCAGCCGCACTGAAATCCCCAGAAATCGCCGAAGGCCGCGCGGCTCCAGCGATAGAAGCCGCCCTGCACTGGCAAAATGCTGTTCAATTCAGCCGATGCAAACGAAATGGGAATGCTCCAGAAGACCGGAACGAAGGTGAGGAAGACGAGCGCCATCCCTGGCCCGGAATCACGGAAGATGGCTTCGTATCCGAACGGACCGCCGGCAGTATAGCCGTAGAAAATCGCCAAAAGCGGAAGAAAGCCGATTTGACGCAGGTGGGAGCCGTCAGCAGGAAGCGGTTGCGCGGTTTCGGGGGAAGCTTTTGGCATTACGCCGTTGCACGGAGATGCGCGAAGCGCGGCATCATAGTGAACTGCTTCGGCCTTTTCAATGGCAAAGAAGAGACGCACCCCGAGGGCCACATTGTCAGCTTACCAGAGGCGAGTTCGGGCTCGCTTCGACTTGAGCGTAAGCCGGGATTACGTCGCGGTTGTCACGTTGAACAGGTGCGCCTGAAACGCATCACGGCGGATGAAAAGTCCCACGTTGTGAAGTTCTTCGCCGCTCCGGAGATATTCCACGTCGTTCAATTCGTCATAAAAAATATATTGCTGCGTGGCACAGACGCGATCGCCCAAGCGAAGACGGCCCTGCGAAGTATCTCCCGTCAGGTTCACCGCAATCACTTTCCAAGCATTCGCTGAACGCCACTCGTACACAACCAATCCGTATGGCGAAGGATCACCTTCCGGCACAAGGTTGAGGAGCGCCCAATCGCCTTCGTGAAATACGTCCTGTTTCGCGATCTGCAATATTTTCTGGAAAAACGCGTGGCTCACGGGATCAGGCGGCTCGTCCGCGGCGACGCGCAGCGTGATCGGCAGGCGAATCCTGCGCCCTTCGAGCTCGCCTTGGTGATAGAAGCGCATGCCCGGCAGTGTGCCGAAGAGCGTTCCATCAGCAGCCAGACGATCGTTGCCAAAGACTTCAGGCCGCCGGGGCTCGTCGTGATTTTCCATGAAGCGCGCGCAATGACGTTGCGCTTCGGGGCTGGCGGCGATTCGGTCACGCACCCCTGGAACGTTCAGGTCGCGCACCGCGTCGTAGAGCGTCTTGTCATACGCAAATGAAAATCCCAAATCGAGAAGCCGCTGTTCCGTGCCCCAATACGCTTCGGCGAGCAACGCCAAGTCTGGCACGTTGGCGCGCACGTCGGTCCAGAATTCCGTTGCGGGAGGTGGTGCGTCGCCGAGTAAGTGGCGCCAGATATTGCCGAATATCTCATTGAGCTGCAGCATAGCCATGTCGCAGCGAACGCCATCGCAATGGCTCGCGATCGTGCGCAAATCGGCCAGCTGCGCCGCGCGCATGTCAGGATTGAAGTGGTTCAGCTGCGCGACGTCTCGCCAGGGTGGGTAGTAGGGATCTTTTGCGAGGGCGATGCATCGAGTTCCCAGCTGCGGTTGCGTTTGATAATACGATGAAGGATCGCGCTCGAAATCTTGCTGCCCGGCCTGCACGTAAAATTCCGGATGCTCACGCGTCCACGGGTGATCGAGCGCGGTGTGATTGCCGACGAAATCCAGGAACAGCGCCATGCCGCGTACCCGCAACTTCTCGCGAGCGGTGTCCAGCGCTTCCCAGCCGCCGATGCGTGCATCGGGAACGTAACCCGCTACGGCGTATGGAGAGCTGATAACGTCGGTGGGTTTCCAGCCCGGTAAAGCGCGATCGAAATCCGGATGATTCGCCCGGTTTTCCAGCATGATGCGGCGCGATTCCTCGCTGCGTTTCCAGACGCCCATCAGCCAGACGATATTAAATCCCTGCTTTGCGACCGCGTCCCATTCGGCTTCCGGAACGTTCGCGAGGGTTACATTCTTTTTCTGTCGCGCGGAAAGTTCCTCGAGCCAAGCCCAGGTGTTGACCTCGTAAAGATGTGGATGAGTGCGCATATGAACAGCTGCCGGTGTGGAATTCGAGTTCGCCATCGTACCGAGACTAATTACACACCGTGAGCAAGTCAATGGAGCACGAATTAATTTACGGGATGATTGGCACGCAGTAGAATTGGCGCGCTCGCAAAGCTTTCGTTAGGCGGGAGTGCCCATGGTCTCTCGAGTAACGCACTATCGGATTCGGCCCGGGAAAGTAGAGGAGTTTGCCGCCATCATTGCACCTTTGATTGCCGCTATGGATAAATTGCCCGGGTTTCGCGTTCTGCTGGTTTTGCGGGGGGAAGGCGAGGAAAGTCGCGATGCGATGGCCATCTCGGTTTGGGATTCCGCGGCTGACTTGCAGAATAGCGACAATGATGCCTTTTATTACGAAGTGCTGGCGCAACTGCTGAGCTGTTGCGAGAGCTTTTCGCCGATGCATCGGCAGGAAGTCCTGGTCCGCAAATTCGCGAAAAAGTGATACTCCCCGCAATCGGCAGCGGTTTGCCGTTTTTCTTTCACTCCTGCCGCGTTGATGTGACCTGCCGACGCCGCTCGATGTGCGTTCTGTTATACTGCCCGGCCGTTCGCAATAAATTTCTATGGCAGAGGCTCTACTCATGAATTTTCGCAATGGCTTTGCGGTGTTGGTTCTGGTCCTTGCGGCTTTCGGAATCGCTCGGGCGCAGTCTCCGGCGGCGAATAGCACGCCGGCCGCTACCTCACTCACCGGTAAACGCCCACTGACGGTGGACGATTATTTTCGAATCAAGGAGGTTGGAGATCCTCAGCTCAGTCCCGACGGCAGGTGGGTCGCGTACACAGTAAAAACCGCGAGCCTTAGGGACGATAAGAATTACGAGCGGATTTGGATGGTGCCCGTATCTGGAGGCGCCGCGATTCCCTTCACGGCGGATGAGACGACGTCTTCGCATCCGCGCTGGAGCCCGGACGGAAAGTTCCTGGCGTTTATTTCGGCGCGCGGCGGGACCGGCGACGACGATGATTCGGACAAGAAGCAGGTGTGGTTGCTGAATCGCGAAGGCGGCGAAGCGCAGAAACTGACGGACACAATTCAAGACGTACAAAGTTTCGCGTGGTCGCCTGCAAGTGACCAGATGGTCCTGCTGCTGCAGGATCCCTCGCCGGAAGAGTTGGAAGCCGCGCGCGACAAAGCGAAGGGCGTCAAGCCGAAAACTAAACCGCGCCCTTGGGTCATTGATCGGTTGCATTTCAAGGAAGACGAGTTGGGTTATCTCGACCGGCGACGCACGCATCTGTACGTTTTCAACATTGCCGATCGCACGCAAACGCAGATTACTTCCGGCGATTACGACGATTCCGATCCAGCATGGTCGCCGGACGGTTCCACGATCGCTTTCGCCAGCAATCGCACCGCAGAGCCCGACTTGAATTACAACACGGATATATGGACTGTAAGCGCTGGCAACACCGATAAAGGCAAGTCGCTCGTTCAGGTGACCACCGGGCTTGGAGCAGAAGCGGCTCCAGCGTGGTCCCCCGACGGAAAGTGGGTTGCGTTTACCACGCAATTGGACGCCAAGCTTTTTCAGTATGCGACGGTTCACATTGGCGTGGCGCCGGCGAAGGGCGGTGAAGCGAAGGTTCTGACGTTGGCGCTCGACCGGAACTCCACCGTGCCGCGATTTTCCGCCGACGGCAAATGGATCTACTTCATCGCCGATGATGACGGCACGCAGAATCTGATGCGCGTTCCGGCGGATGGCGGCGAAATTCAGCGGCCCATCGGCGGACGCAAGATGTTGGAATCCTATTCGTTGGGCAAGGACGGCGCCGTGGCGGCAGTGATCGGGGAACTGGCCGATCCCGCAGAATTGTATTATCTGCCTCCGGACGGCACACTGCGAAAACTGACGACGACGAATGATGCGTTGATGGCGGAGCTGCGGCTCCCAGACGTCGAGTATGTTCATTTCAAGAGCAAGGACGGTACGACAGTCGCGGGCTATATGTACAAACCGCCCGATTACCAGCCCGGCGTGCGGTATCCCACGATTTTGAAGCCACACGGCGGGCCGGTGTGGGCTTATTACGCAGAATTCAATTTCGATCCGCAACTGTTCGCCGCGAACGGTTATGTGGTGCTCACGCCTAATCCGCGCGGCTCGTCGGGCTACGGACAGGATTATTGCAAAGCGATTTTCGCGGATTGGGGCGACAAGGATTTCGCCGACGACATGGCAATGGTGGACTATGCCGTGGCGCAGGGAATCGCCGATCCGGATAAGTTGGGTGTGGGGGGCTGGTCGTACGGGGCGATCTCCACGAATTTTATTATTTCTCAGACGACGCGATTCAAGGCCGCGATCTCCGGCGCGGGGGAGTTTCTTTACATCACCAATTGGGGCCACGATTTGTATTCGCGTGATTGGGAATACGAACTCGGACTCCCGTGGCAAAATCGCGCGCTGTGGGAAAAGCTGTCGCCCTTCAACCGCGTGACCAAGATCACGACTCCCACGCTGATTATGGGCGGTGACGCGGATTCGAACGTGCCGGTGATTAACGGCGAGCAGATGTATCAGAGTTTGCGGCGCCTGGGCGTCCCAACCTTGCTGGTGGTCTATCCCGGCCAATTTCATGAATTCACGCGGCCGTCTTTCATCAAAGACCGATACGAGCGTTATCTGGATTGGTACGGACACTACGTAAAGGGCAACGGACTGGCGATTCCGCCGGAAACCAATCCTGCGGACTAGTTGAGCGCCGGAGTGTGGAAGAAGTGAAAACCTCTCGTCCGCGAAACAGCGGCGGACGAGAGGAGACCCTGCGGAATCGATTTACCTATTTCGACGACGCGTCAATAAATGCGCCGATGTTGGACTTCAGTTTGGCCAAATCCTCTTCGTGTAGATAGATCATGTGGCCGGCGTCGTAGTATTCCAGTTGGATGTTGCTGCGAAGATTCCCGGGCAAAAACAGATGATCCATGGTGTATTCGGTGGCAAAGAATGGCGTAGCCATGTCGTAATAACCGTTTTCCACTTGCACGTGCAAATGGGGATTCGTCATCAGCGCTTGAATCAGGTCGCCTGATACGTTGGCCGAGCCGGGAAAGTATCCCGACGAGCCCGGGCCGTGATGTTTCCAGTCCCAGTTGCCGCCTACTTCGCCGCTCAGGACTTCGTAGGAGCGCTCAATCGTGACCTTTAACTCTTCGCGTGTATACGCATTGAACGCGGCGGTGAAAGCTCCGCGCACAGCGACGTAGGAGGGATCATCTTCCGCGTACTCCGTGAGCAAATCGTAGGTGGGCATGGTGTAGCGTGAATCGTAGCGTCCGGTGGTCAGCCCGCGGCTGCGTTCCAATTCCACGTTGAATTGCGGCAGGCTGACGCGCAGGTCAGCCTTCAGCAGATAATCCTCGCTGAGGCCGGTGAAGTGCGAGAGCTTCTTCGCGATGTCCTCTTTTTCGGCGGCGCTGATGTTCGATCCCTTCATCAGCGCATCTGCGTATTCCGTGGCGGCGAACTTGCGCGCCTCGGCGAGAAAGGCGTTCAAATCGGCAGGCGGGTCCTTCAGCATCTTTTGGTACGCCGCGGTGGCCGCGTAGCTGGGTAGATACAGGATGTAAGGCGTATCGTCGCCGGGGTTGAACGAAATTGTGCCGAGGTTGAGCACGGACGATAGCAGCACGATTCCGTTGATGTACATTCCATCGTGAGACTGCAGATAATTTCCCAGCGCCACGGAGCGGAAAGTTCCGTAGCTTTCGCCAATCAGGAATTTCGGCGAATTCCAGCGATTGTTTCGATTCGTGTAGATACTGATGAATTGCGCGAACATTTTCACGTCCTGGTCCACACCCCAGAAATCCTTATTCTGCGCTTTTCCCACAGCATGGCTAAAGCCGGTGCCGACGGGATCTATGAACACCATGTCGGCTTTATCGAGCAGACTATTCGCGTTGTCTTCCAGCTTGTAGGGCGCGGGTGGCGTGAACCCGGCGTTGGAGTTCACCACGCGTCGCGGGCCGAAGGCGCCCATGTGCAGCCAGATCGAGGAAGAGCCTGGGCCGCCGTTGTAGATAAATGCGATGGGACGCTGGCTGAAATCCTTCACGTCGTTGCGAGTGTAAGCGGTGGAATAGATCAGCGCGGTCGGTTCGCCCTTCTCGTCTTTCAGAAGAGTCGTCGAGGCGGTGGCCTTGTAGCCGATCGTTTGTCCGCCGATGCGGATGGTGTGGTCGGTGACGAAAGATTCTTCCTTGGGCGGATTGGCCTCCGAGGATTTCGCTTCGCTGGCCTTCGCATCCGCTGCGGGTTTCGTATCTTTGCTGGGTTCCTGCGCTGCCACGCGCGTGGCCTGACCACACAACAGCAGCGCAACCGCACACACGCCGAAAATCCTCTTCATTTGCGCTCCGACCGCTTTGAATTGACGCCCCAATTATCGCCGAGGGATTCTCGCAGTCGTCGAACGGCAAGTCAAACGCAAGGGAAAGCAAATCGTGGCTAGTTGCAAGGCGGGCTTACGAAGGTCAAGGTGATCTCGCCGGTGTCGGCGTCAGCGCCATCCACGGCGTTCGTGTCCGAAACGATTCGCGCCGGAATCGTACAGCTGGTTTCACCGTGGCGGTGGCTGAGGCGCTGCGGATCGAGATCTTCCCAGGCGGAAATCGTATAGCGCGTTGACTCGAGCAGCGTAAATTCGTACTCGCTGTTGCCCAAGTTTCGCGCGGCGGGATTGTCGCCCTGTTCGGCCTTGGCCATGATGGTCACCTCGCCCGGCGGGCGTCCGCCTTCCCATTTAAGGTGAACTTTGACCGTCCGTGTGGGAAAGCCGTCTTTGAGCTTGATATTCGCGTTCAGCAATTGCTGGCCGTCTTTCATCTTTATGATTTTGGCTTCGGGCTGCTCTGGCGTGCCGGGATAAAACGTGCGCGGGAAGGGCGTATTGGGATCTAGCCGGTTCATGCGATTGAAGACGAGCAAATATTCGCCGGGACCGATGTGATCGAACTCGAATTTTCCGCTATCTCCCTGAAAGCTCCAAAGGCCCGGCCGCGATGCGTCGAAACGGTCGGCGCGATAGAGTTCAACGGATGCGAGCTTGAGTGGTTTGCCGTTTGACCCGAGTACGCTGCCGTGAATTTTCCCGGTGGGCAGTGCGTTGACGTTGTATTCGTAGCACGCGCCATTGGGAATTCGGAACGGAGGCAGGCCGCCCTTCAGCGTTTTTTGCGTGAATTCAAATCGCGCGGGCAGATCAGCCGTGTATTGATACTCGCCCGCATGCACGTCGTAGAAGGAATAAACCCCGTCAGGCCCGGTGCTGGTGGAAAAGCGGTCGTCTTTCGAGCGCAGCTTGAGCTTTATGTGCGGGAGCGGGTCCTCCGGGTCGTCGGTGGGCGCGAGCAGCGGAGGGTCCGAGCGGCGCAGCACGCCGAAAACAGAAGCGACTTGTTCGTGATCGCGCATAGCGCGCAATTGTGGCAGCAGCGCGCGGCCATCGCTCGCCGGGCGCGAACTGCTGCAGATTACGGCGAACAGCCGGCCTTCCGTTTCCTGTTGGGTGAAGACGATGTACTGCTCGCCTTTCTTGAAGTTATAGGCGCAATCGCCGTCATCGCCACCGGAAAAGACGTCAATTTCCGGGGCGTCCGGACCGGCGAACTTTTCGTCAATGTGAAAGCGGTAGCGGGTGATGGGAGCGCTGGTTTGGATGCCCGTGGTGTTCGCGGTGTCGGTCGAGGTGGTGTCGGCAGCGGCCGGCGGGACGTTCGCGACATCGTTCACGGTTCCCAGGAACACCACATCGTCCGACTGCAGCCCCGGACATTTTCCCGGCGGCTCTTGTGAACAGGTGCAAGCCCAGAGGCCCGACGGCACAAGCAACAGCAGAAACGATGCTGCAAGAAAAGCTCGTTGGATCATCGCTAGATATCCTACATGGTGACGCGCGGAAAAATCGAGGGCCACGCCAATAAATTTGAAACGTGGGAAGTTGCGGAAGCCGCGCTGAGATTTTGGTACACTCTTTCCCAAATCAGGAAAAGCGCGAACGCGACAACGGTCTAGGTGTGTTGTGCGCGCGACACAACCTGGAATTGACGACGACATTTTACTGAGGAGCGTCTAGGCCATGAGAAAGGCATCTCTCGTTTTGGGCATTGTGTTTCTGATTTTCGCTGCTGACACCCGCGCGCAGCAGCAACCGGCGGCGGCACAGCAGCCGGACCAATCCATCTACCACGTCACGATGGTGGGGAAGACGGTCACGTCCATCAGCTACCCGCATCGTAGCGGCTCGACGATGGTGGATTTTCGCGGCACGCCGTTGATGCCCCTGGCGAAGGGCGATGCCAAGGTGGACAGTAAGCAAGGCTCGATCGTTGTGAACGCAAATTTCCGGAACATGCAGCCCGCTCAGACATTCGGGAACGAGTATTTGACGTACGTCCTCTGGGCAATTACTCCGGAGGGTAAGCCCAACAACCTTGGCGAAGTGCTGCTGGACGGCAATAAGAGCAGGCTGACCGCGACTACCAACCTGCAATCGTTCGGCATGATTGTGACAGCGGAGCCGTACTTCGCTGTGAACATGCCGAGCGACGTGGTGGTTATGGAAAACGTGGTGCGGGCTGACACCGCCGGGACGTTCGAACAGGTAACGGCGAATTACGAGCTGCTCCAGCGGGGGCAGTACACCTACGACATGTCTAAGGCGCGCGAATCGGTGACGAATCTTTCCCCGAAAATTCCCTTGGAGGTTTACGAGGCGCGCAATGCAGTCGCCATAGCACAAAGTGGCGGAGCGGATACTCTCGCGCCGGAGGCTTATCAGAAGGCTTTGGCATCGTTGAATCAAGCAGAAGCCTTGCTCAATCGCAAAGCCAACAGAAAAGAAGTGATCGCGGCGGCTCGCGACTCGGTGCAAACGGCCGCGGATGCCCGCATGATTGCGCTGAAGCGCGCAGCGGACCAGAAAGCTGCGGCGGAACGCGCGGCCCAACAGGCGGCTACGGACGCGGCCAACGCGAGGCAGAAGGAAGAAGAAGCCGCACGGCAACAAGCCGAATTGCAGAAGCTGCAGGCGGAGCGCGATGCCGCTCGCGAAGCGCAAGCGCGCGCCGAGGCGGATGCAGCGCGTGCGCAGGCCGACGCAGCTAAGAATCAAGCAGATGCTGCGGCCCTGGCGGCTCAACAGCAAGCCAAGGCAGCGCAGGATGCTGCGGCGAAGGCCGAGGCGGATAAGCAGGCGCTACGTGCCGCATTGCTTGCGCAATTTAACCGCATATTGCCAACAACCGACACGCCGCGTGGCTTACAGGTGAACATGGCCGACGTGTTGTTTGCGTTTGGCAAATACGAGTTGCAGCCGCCCGCGCGTGAGGCTCTGGCAAAATTCTCAGGAATCGTGTTGGCGCATCCCGGCCTGCATCTATCAGTGGAAGGCTACACCGATAGCGTCGGCAGCGATGCGTTCAATCAGACTCTTTCCGAGCAGCGCGCCGGCGCGGTGCGGGATTATCTGGTCCAACAGGGACTTGATCCGACTTCGATCACCGCTACCGGCTTCGGGAAATCAAATCCAGTTGCAAGCAACGACACTGCGATGGGCAGGCAGCAGAATCGCCGCGTGGAAATCATCATTGCGGGCGAAGTGATCGGTACGAAAATCGGAGCGCCGAACTCCCCGCAGCAGTAAGCTGAATTCGCAGTAGCGCCAGTTTTCTGCGACGCGCTCGCGGCCGGATTAGTATTTCGGCGCCTTCGATTTGGGCGTATGTGACTTACCGGCGGAGCCACCGGCGTTCTGCCACATGCGGAATCCGCCCCAAAATGCATTTTCATTACTGCCCATGCGCGCGCCCGGGGGCAGCTTCTTGAGCTTTTTGACGTTCCCGCCGCCGAGCACGACATAGTCGGCTTCAAGGGCGGTTTTTAGTTTTTCAACGATCTTGAAAACCTGCCGGCGCCATTTTTTCTTGCCGAATTTTTCCAGGCCGCGTATCCCGAGGTAGTCTTCGTACGTTTTGCCGTGTTTGTAGTTGAGATGCGCCAATTCCATCGGCTCCAGTACGCCGTCAACGATCATGGCCGATCCCAACCCGGTCCCGAGTCCCAGAAACAGCATGCGGCGGCCTTTGTAGCTGCCGAGCGCCTGCATGCTGGCGTCGTTGATGATTCTGACCGGGCAGCCAAAAGCTTTCCGAAAGTCGAATCCCATCCATCCGCCTCCCAGGTTGTGCGGTTCGCGTAGAGGGTGGCCATTGATTACGGGACCCGGATAACCCATCGAAATACAGCCGTATTTCCAGCCGCGCGTCGCTTGTTTCACCAGGCGCGCCACTTTGCTCGCCGTCATGTCCGGACCGGAATTGATCATTGTTGGTTCCTTCTGCCCGGTCATCAACAATTTGACGTGTGTTCCGCCCACATCAATCACCAGCACCTTGCGAGAATTCGCGGCGGCAGTGTTGCTCTTCATTGACGCTCCTTTCATTACTCATTCGAACTTATATCCCACGACGCCTGCCAGTCAAACCCGAACATCCGCGAAGACCGAAACGCAGGGCAGTTGGCAAAATCAAGGATGCTCGCGGGAAAGTTGAATTCGTCGGTTCCGCGAAGTACAATCCCGCCGATTCAGGGCCTTCGCGGTACGAGCTTCGCGGGCGCAGGGCGTCTCGCTTGCGGAGCAACAAGCTCATCCACTCACGAAGCCGCCACACCAGCCTGCGGCTTCCCAACGAAGCGGCTCGCCTTGACGACGGCGGCGCGGGCGTCTTCCAACGATGCGTTTCCAAGAGGGAGAACGATCATGAAAAAACTTTGGCTCCGGGCGGCAGCATCCTTGGCGTGGCTAGCATTAGCGGCAATGGTGCTGTTCGTGGCGCCGTTGAAAGCGCAGGATCAACCATCGGATGCCAGCAGTAGCAGCACCACCAGCAAGAAGAAATCGAAGAAGACGGCCGCAAGCTCCGACGCGAGCGCGACAGACAGCTCCTCCGGCAGTTCCAAGAGCAAGTCCAAGAAAAAGGCGGCTGGCACGGACACCTCCGCCAAGGACACTTCGGACTCCAGCGGCAGCTCGACCACCACGTCGAAGAAGTCCACGTCGTCGAAGCCAGCAGCGACTGATACCTCGGCGGCCTCCGGTTCTGCAACTGACACTGGCAGCACCAAGAAAACGCACTCTTCGAAATCCTCGAAGTCCGCGTCCGCTGACGCTTCCACGTCGTCAACGAGCACCGCGGATAGCTCCACGGGCTCGAAGAAGTCGCGATCGAAGAAAACTTCGGCGGACGACAGCACGAAGACAGCTTCCACCGATTCATCCAAGAGTTCCGCGACGGACGACTCGTCCGCCACACCGGCGAAGAAAAGCCGCAGCAAAAAGACGAGCGCGGCCTCATCCGATTCTGCGGGCGCGAGTTCGAGTTCCGTCCCGGCGTCGGCCCCAGCAAAGTCAACGCCGGCGCCGGCGGCAGGTTCCAGTGCGCCCGCGCCTGCGGCAGCTCCAGCGAAGTCCGCGAAATCAGCGCCAGCTTCTAGCGCCTCGAAGACTCCGCCGCCCTCAGGTAGTGGAATGGTTTGGGTGAATACGGATTCGGGTGTGTATCACAAAGAGGGAACCCGTTATTACGGGAAGACGAAGAGTGGAAAGTATATGTCCGAAGCCGACGCGATGAAGGCCGCCTATCACGCCACAAAGAACGACCAATAGCGCCGGACGGCCCACGCAAAGAAGAGCGCTCGTGCACAGATTACCCCGCCGACGGCCGCGGTTGCGCGTTAGCAAATTGGAGGAGCGAACGGGATGAGTGTGCGCTGGATATACGCGTTGATTGCTGCGGTTGTTTTCGTATTGACATTACCAGCGCGCTGCTCCGCACAAAATACGATCACTTGCGCGTCGAATGACGGAAGCCGCCAATACTGTCCGGCGGATACGCGAGGCGATGTGACGCTCGCGCGCCAAAACAGCCAATCACCGTGCGTCCAAGGCCAGTCTTGGGGTTACGACACACGGGGCGTGTGGGTAGACCGCGGCTGCCGAGCCGTCTTTCAGTTGGGTTATTCCGGACCAAACGGGCCCGCTCCTGGTCCCGGTTCCTACGTGGTCACGTGCGAGTCGAACAAGAACCACCGCCGGTACTGCGAAATCAACGATCCGCGCTCTCAAGTAAACCTGCTCCAACAATTGAGCAGCAATCCTTGCACGCGCGGCATTACTTGGGGGAATGACGGATACGGAATATGGGTGGATCGCGGTTGCCGCGCGCGCTTTACGGTCACCGTTTACGATGGCACTCCAGCGTGGTGGTGGAATTCAGGTGGGCACCATTCCCCCACGGACCAGCCGCGCAACGGCGCGTGTTTCTTCCGCCAGGAGCATTTCGCCGGAGATTATTTCTGCCAGGAAAAGGGCACCAGCTTGAATGTTCCGCCCGGCTTCGATGACCAAGTCTCCTCGATGCGAACCTACGGAAACGTAACCGTAACCTTCTACAACGACGCGAACTTCGGCGGCCCGAACGCCTCCACGCGCAAGAGCATCTCGGACTTGCGCGATTGGAGCCTCGGCCCATACACGAACAAGAATTGGAACAACCGGATCAGTTCGATTCGCATTTATTAGCGACCAAGAAAGCCGCGGGCGGTCGCCCTGACGATTGCCGGTCCAGGCCGTCAGCATCGCAGTCAATCTTTTCGGGAAGGCTGTTATGATACGCCATGATTCGTATTCCTTGCGGCGGTATACTTTTTGATTTGGATGGCGTGCTCGCGGATTCCACACCGGCAGTGGCGCGCGTGTGGACCTACTGGGCGGCAAAGCACGGATTTGATCCGGACGAGGTGGTTCACAAGGCACACGGGCGTCCGAGCATTACTACCGTTCGCGAATATCTGCCCGAGGGCGACGCTGAGTCCGAGAACCGGGAAATCGAGCAGCGAGAGATCGAGGACGTAAGCGATATAAAGGCGCTGCCCGGCGCAGTTGAATTGTTGCAAGCACTTCCGCCCGAGCGATGGACCGTCGTCACTTCGTGCACCCGTCCGCTCGCCGTGGTGCGCATCCGCGCCGCGGGCCTGCCACTGCCAAAATACCTCGTTACCTCGAGCGACATCACTCGCGGCAAGCCCGATCCGGAACCCTATCTAAAGGGTGCGGCCAAGCTCGGCCTTGCAGCCAGCGATTGCGTGGTGATTGAAGATGCCGGAGCGGGAGTGCGCTCCGGAAAGGCCGCGGGAGCTCGCGTGATTGCTTTGCGAACGTCTCACACCGAAGCAGAACTTCGCGTGGCAGGGGCCGATTGGATCGTGGGCGACTGCGCCAGTATATCCCTGGACCGCACGTCGGGATTGGACCCGCTGGTTTTGGTGCTGAAGGACGACGCGACGGGCCACGTCTGACACCATTTCCTCCCTGGAATGTCACGATTGCTGATTTTCGAGTGGCGTGCTGCTGCTCCACTGAGCTTTTCTCTGGCCTACAATCCCCACACCTGAGACGGGTCAGATCTCTTCTTGTTCAGCGATTTTGCGTGGTCATCTAAACGGTTATGCAGCCCGGCGTTGCAGGCCCTCAGGTGCAAGCCAAGCATGCTCGTGCCGGTGACTTATTGGGCCCATATGAATTTTGAATTTTGAGCTGTGGGGCAGCGACAAGGCTGTCTTCAAAGTGCAACAGCGCCGAGCGGGCGAGACCCCCGAAACATCTTGACAAAGAATTAACGCTACATTATAAGCCTGTTCAACGAGATAAGCGGTTAGACAAAAACCGCTCAGGCGCTGCTCAAGGGAGTGCACGCAAAAACGGGGGTGTGGGATGCGAATCTCAAGGATGAGTAAGTGTTTGGGGCTGCTGCTTTTCGCTTTCGTGCTGATTCCGTCCGGCAAGCTGCTCGCCGGAATCACGGCAACCATTTCGGGCACGGTCACAGACCCGACAGGGGCCGTGGTGGCCGGTGCGACGGTGACGGCTACGAACGTGGAAACTGGTGTGGCCCTCACCCAAACCACGAACACGGACGGTTTTTACTCCTTCCCAGAGCTTCCCGTCGGTAAGTACAGAATTGACGTGCAAAAAGCAGGATTCAAGGCGTACCGCCAGACGGATTTAGTCTTGGACGTCAACCAGGCGCTCAAAGTGGACGTGGCTCTCCAGATCGGCGAAACATCCGAAAAGGTGGAGGTGTCCAGCTCGGCGCTCCACGTGGATACCGAGAGCACGCAAATGGGTGAGGTAATCACCGGGAAAGAAATGACCGACGTGCCGCTGGCGACGCGCAGTTACACGGATTTGCTGGCGCTGCAGCCCGGCGTCGTGCCTTCGGCATCGCAGATGAGTGGCGCATTCGCGGGCCCGTTCATATCCGCCGGTTTCGCTGCGCCATTGGTTTCGGGCGACCTGAATTCCGGCGCGCTCTCCGTAAACGGAATGCGTGAGTCGGAGAACGGGTTCATTCTGAATGGCATTCTCGTGCAGGAGTTGGGGTTTTCCGGCGCCGGAGCGATCCCCAATCTCGATTCGCTCGCCGAATTTCGCATTCTAACCAACAACTTTGACGCCGAATACGGCAACTACAGCGGTGGCTTGATCAACGTTGTTACCAAATCCGGCACCAACCAGTTCCATGGCAACCTCTTCGAATTCGTTCGCAACACGGATTTCGACGCGGCGAATTATTTCGACGCAGGGCAGCGGGGTGCCTACCACCAAAATCAGTTCGGAGGAACTTTTGGCGGGCCGATCAAGCGGGACAAGATCTTTTTCTTTGCTGACTACCAGGGCAATCGCGTGGTTCAAGGCATAACCGACTTGATTACGGGAGCGCCGACCGCGGCTGTCGAGTCTGGTAATTTGTCGAGTTTGGCGGGGAATTTTGTGACGGGCACTCCGGCGGTACCCACCACAGTGACGGGCACGGCTTGGGCCAACCAGCTCACAACTCAACTGGGATATCCTGTGCACACCGGCGAGGATTATTACTTTGCGGGCTGCACGACCAACGCTCAGTGCGTGCTCCCGAACGCCATGCTCGCACCTACCGCTTTCAATCCGATTTCGGCAAACCTCTTGAAATATATACTTCCGGCGAATGGCACCAACAGCTCTGGCGTGCCGACCTTTACGACGAATGCAGAAGCAACGAACCTTACTGACAACAAATTCAGCGGACGCGTGGATGCGAACACCGGTTTGGGCTTGCTCTCAGCCTACTATTATTTCGACAGATACGACCGCATCGATCCGTACTGGCCGGGCAATGCGCCGGTGTATCCGGGCTTCCAAGTTGACGGAAAAGGCCAAACTCACAATGTGAACCTCGGTGACACCAAGACGCTAAGCTCTTCGTCGGTAAACGAATTTCGCATCGGGTACTTTCGGTTGGATACTTTGTTTAATCAACCACAAGGCGGCAAGGGCGTTACCCTTGCGAGCTTGGGATTTGCTTCCGGCGCGAATGGCGCTCCAGGAATCTTTCCTGTAGCTCCTGCCCTCGAAGGCGTTCCCGAGATTGACTTTAACGATTTCGTAATCGGAGTGCCGAGCCGGCCCAACGGGTTAATTGACAACATTTACCAGATTCTGGACAACTACAGCAAGGTCGTCGGCACTCATTCCTTGAAGTTCGGAGGACAGTATCATTACGATCAGCTCGAAGAAGACCTGATTGACAACGTTTCGAACGGCAACTTTTTCTTCGGCAGCAATTTCAGCGGACAACCCAGTGAAACAGGAAGCGACTTTGCCGATTTCCTGCTCGGCGCGCCCAGCTCATTTGTTCAGGGCCAGTCGTATCCGTCCTACGGCCGGAATTTTTATTTTGGCCTCTATGCGCAGGATAGCTGGCGCGTCAAATCGAACCTGACTTTCAACTACGGGCTCAGATATGACGTCAGTTCTCCCTGGAACGAAAAGTACAACCAAATCCAGACTCTGATCCCCGGAGAGCAGTCTATTGTCTTCCCTGGTTCACCCTTAGGATGGGTGTTCCCGGGAGACCCTCACGTTCCGAACACTCTAGCCCCAACTCGTTGGAATAATTTCGCTCCCCGGCTTGGGCTCGCCTACTCGTTTGGGCAATATGATGGCTGGCTAGGAAAGCTCCTCGGCGCTCCCGGTTCCACAAGCATCCGCGCCGGATGGGGGATCTTTTACAGTACGTTTGAGGGTGCCACGGACTTCAACGAAATCGGAGACGCTCCGTTCGGAAATTATACCGGCCAGAATCAGTCAACCTTCGCCGCCCCGTTTACCAACCGGGCTTCGGGGACCTCCATCACCAATTTTTTTCCGGTCACCCCACCGCCGCTCCATTTTTCGGCCAAGCATCCCGCAAGCGGGCCGCCATACGACAACCTGACTGAATTCTTTAATGCCTTCGGAACGATTAGCAGTTCGCCGGCCTTCTACAATAAGAACCGTCTCCCCTACGCGGAAGAATATGAACTCTCCATTGAACACCAGATAACGAGTTCCGATTTGCTGACACTGAGCTATGTCGGCACACAAGGGCACCGGTTACTTTCGTCGGAGTCTGCGAATCCGGGAAGTCCTTCGCTGTGCCTCCAGCTGGCAGCCGAGGGCGCGATTGCGGTGGGAACGACAAATACTACCTGCGGCCCCGGGAACGAAAACCTGGTCTACGCTCTCCCGGGTGGTGGATTTCAGCCCGGCACGCGCCTGAATTTTCCCGGTACTACGCTCCCGGGCGGGACACCGATCGTTCCGTTTGGCAACGATTCGTATTTCATTACGGCAGGCGCTTCATCGTACAATTCCGCTCAAATTAACTACCGGCACACAAGCGGTCGACTTCAGACTCTTATTGGATACACCTTTAGCAAGGCTTTCGACGATTCCTCCGGCTACGGCGAGCAAATCAATCCCATCAACCATCGATTGAGCCGTGGGCTGTCGGCTTTTGATAGCACGCACAATTTTGTCGCCAGCTACAACTACCGGCTTCCCGTTGACAAGCTAGGTGGTCCGAAACAATTGACAAACGGATGGGCCGTTAGCGGGATCACGCGTTTCGCGACCGGCCTCCCTGTAACTATTGTCGAAACGGACGATCAGTCCTTGCTCGGCACGGGTTTTGGTGGGCCCATCACACTTCCGGTGGACACTCCAAATCTAGTGGGGCCACTGGATATAACCAATCCCCGGAAAACCGGAGGCCAATACTTCAGTCCTGCGGCGTTCGCGCCTTCGGCCCTGGGCACGGAAGGCGATGCCAGGCGCCGGTTCTTTCACGGCCCGGGGATTAACAACTGGGATTTCGCGCTCCTCAAGGACACCAAGATCACGGAACGATTCGATCTGCAATTCCGGGCTGAGTTTTTTAATATCTTCAACCACGCTCAGTTCCTGACGCCGAGCGGAATCACCGGATTTAGCGGCACCACGCCTACGTCGAGTTCATTCGGCTTTGTGCCGGGGACTTTGCCGGGCCGCATCGGCCAACTGTCGCTGAAGTTGTATTTCTAAGCGAAGCGGACCGCCGAGCGAGCTTGTAGGTCAACTGTTGTGGGCGAAGGTGCCGGCGACGGTCTCCAGAGCCTCGCAAACACGCGACTCTTCGATCCCGGGAGCTCGGCAGCAATAAAGAGTAATCAATCATGGCGGCCCAAGGCGTGCTCGCGGCGACGTTGGTTCAACCAGGACGATACGAAATCAGGGAATATCCACTGCCGGAACCTGCTCCCGGCTGCGTTCTGGTCAAAATGGAATTGTCCGGAATTTGCGGAACGGACAAGCACACCTTTCAGGGTTACACCACGCAGTATGGCGGCCGCAAACTGGAATTCCCGATCATCCAGGGGCACGAGAACGTCGGTACGGTTGCGGCCATTGGTGGAAACGGGAAGTACACTGACTTCGAGGGAATTCCGCTGCGCCTCGGCGATCGCGTCGTTGTCGGCGCAAACGTTTGCTGCGGCGAATGTTATTACTGCCGTCACGATTTTCCGTACTACTGCTGCGAAAACATGACGGACTACGGAAATAATTTGAGCGCCAAAAATCCGCCGCATCTTTTTGGCGGCTGGTCGCAGTACATGTACATCGTTCCGGGAAGTTTCCTGGTGAAAGTGCCGGACGATCTGCCGTCGGAAGTGGCAGTGCTGACGGAAATTTTCGCGGTGTCCGTGGGACTGGACCGCGCGAAACAAATGTCCGCCTTTCCGAACGAATCGTTTCGCTTTGACGATACGGTGGTAGTGCTCGGCGTCGGGCCTCTGGGCATGTGTTTTCTGATGAAAGCGCGGATGCTGGGCGCGGGGACGATGATTGCCATGGATCTGTCGGAGTACCGTTTGAATTTTGCGAGGCGCTTGGTTGCCGATCACTCGATCAATGTTGGTAAGCACTCGCAGGCTGAACGCCTGCAAATCGTCAAGGACTTAACGAACGGTCGCGGCGCGGACATGGTGATTGAATGTGCGGGAGTGCCGCAGGCGGTGCCGGAAGCGCTAGAGATGCTGCGCATCGGCGGCCTGCTGGTCGAAGCAGGTAATTTTTCAGATTTGGGCGAAGTTCCGTTGAGCCCGCATCGCCATCTTTGCGCGAAAAATGCGCGCATCCTTGGCGTGGGCGGCGAAGAACCGGCGGCGTACGGGCCGAGCATGCGGCAAATGGGGCGTTACATGAAGAACTATCCGCTACAGGAGTTTGTGACGCATCGCTTCGGATTGCGCGATGTGGAGGCTGCGATGCAGAAGTCAATCGAAGCAGAATCCATGAAAGTGGTGATGCAGCCTTGGCAGTGAGCATGCAGAAATTGTGAATGGCTCGATTTTTTTGCGAAAGAGGATGCCCCATGAGCGATATCAGTTCGCGCTTTCAATTTGCTTCTGCGCCCGATAGCTGGGGCGTGCTCGATTACCCCGGACCTTCCTGGGAGCAATCGTACGAAACCATGCTGGACGAAATGGCGCAGGCCGGGTACACGGGCTCTGAGTTAGGGCCTTACGGATTTTTTCCGACGGATTCGACAATTCTTCAGCCGCAGCTCGAAAAACGCAAATTGAAATTGTTGGCTTCCTTCGTGCCGGTGAAAATGACGGACCCGGGCGCGAGCAAGGCGGTGATCGAGCGCATCCGCAAAGTAGGAAATTTGCTGGCGACTCTGAAGGCACCCTTTCTCGTGATGGCTGACGATCAATCGAGCGAGCGGAATGCTTTTTCAGGGCGCGTTTACGATAAAAACTGTCCCACTTTGACCGCGGATCAATGGAAGCACATCGGAAACATAGTTGCCGACGCGGAAAAAGTGGCGAATGAATTCGGGCTCGACCTTGTATTTCATCCTCACGTCGCAACGTACGTCGAGACTCCGGAAGAGTGCGAACTGTTTTTCGACGCAACTTCGCACACAAATGTGGGCTTGTGTTTGGACACGGGGCACTGCGTCTACGGCCATGGCGATTCGGTGAAGGAAGCGGAGAAGTACAAGAGTAAGCTGCGCTTCGTACACATCAAGGATTGCGATACGAAAGTGTTGCAGCAAGCGCGCCAGAACAAATGGACTTTTGAGGAAGCCATCGAGCACAAAGTCTTTACCGTGATCGGCCAGGGCAATATTGATTTCCCGGCATTCTTCCGCACGCTGGTGGAGAATGGTTATTCGGGCTGGTCGGTCGTCGAGCAGGACGTGAAGTTCGGCGCGACTCCGATTCCTCCCGCGCAGAGCGTTGCGGCCAGCCTGAAATATTTGCGCGGAGTGGTGAAAGATTTAGGTGTGGCTGCGGGGGCGCACTAAGTGCGAAAGCTGGGAATTGGCGTGGTCGGAGTTGGCGAGATGGGCAAGCGCCATGCGGAGAATCTTCGCCGCAATGTGCCGGAGGCTCGTCTGATCGCCATCGCGGATGTTTCGGCGGAGCGTGCGCAGCAAGTCGCGACGGAATACGAAATCGAGTACTCCTACGGCAGTCTGGAAGCGATGCTGGAGAACAAAGAGATCGAAGCGGTGTTGGTCGCCACTCCGGACAGGTTTCATGCGCAAGCCGTGATGCTCGCAGCGCGTGCAGGCAAAGATATTTTGTGCGAGAAGCCCTTGGCGTTGACTCTCTCCGATGCGCACGCAGCTATTAACGCCGTCGCGAAGGCCGGCCGGCGCCTGCAAGTCGGTTTTATGCGGCGTTACGATCCTGCCTACGCCGCGGCGATGAAGAGGATTGAAGCCGGTGAAATTGGAGTGCCGGTAATTTTCAAGTCGGTTGGGCGCGACAAAGATCAGCCGCCGATCGCGGCCTACGAGTCCAACGTCAACGGCATGCTTTTTTACACCAATACGATCCACGATTTTGACATGGCGCGCTGGCTGATGCACGACGAAGTCGCGAGCGTGCAAGCTTACACCACCAGCGCGATCCGTCCCGAGGTTGCAAGATTTGGAGACGTGGTCGCAAGCGTCGTCAACCTGCAGTACAAGCAAGGCGCGATCGGAAACATCGAGTCGTACGCCCAGGCCGTCTATGGTTACGACGTGCGCACCGAGATCATTGGGTCCAAGGGCTCGATCTTTGTGGGGAGTCTCGAACGCCATTCCGCCGTGTTCCTAACCAGTCGCGGCGGTGAACATACTCTTGCCGATCATTTTCTTTCGCGCTTCGCGGATGCCTACCTCGCGGAGGTTCGAGATTTTGTGCAAACGATGCTGAGTGACCGGGCTCCTCGCGTTACGGGTGAAGATGGCTTGAAAGCGTTGGCAATTGCCGTGGCGGCTGAAAACTCACATTTGCACTCCAAGCCCGTCGCAGTTCGGCTCGAAGAGGTCGGTTCGGCCGCGTGAGCGTGGCGTCTGCACGCTGAATTTGTCCGGTTTCGGTCTTTCTGGGCTAGGTGGCCGCACCACGACGTGCGCCCGCGGGAGGAGAGTATGACGGACGCAACAGTCGCGGCTTACAAAAGTCCCCTGCACAAGATGACGCAGACGACTCCCACGTGTCTTTGGAATGATTCGGCTTCGATCGCGGAACTGAAATACTCGATCGAACATGGCGCCGTCGGAGCGACTTGCAATCCCGTGATTGTGCTCGGTGTTCTGAAAAAAGAGCTGCACGTCTGGAAAGATCGCATCCGTGCTTTGATCAGGCAACTGCCGACCGCAACGGAAGATCAGATTGCCTGGCACGTGGTCCGCGAAATTTCAATCGAAGCTGCCCGCGTGCTGGAACCGCTGTTTCACGCGCATCAGGGGAGGAACGGCAGGCTTTCGATCCAGACGGACCCGCGACTGTTCCACGATTCCCAAGCGATTTTCGAGCAGGCAATTGAGTTCAGCAAGCTTGCTCCCAACATGATCGTAAAGATTCCGGCAACCTCTGCCGGAATTCCCGCCATCGAGGAAGCGACATATCGCGGCGTAACCATTAACGCGACCGTGAGTTTTACACTGCCGCAAGCGATCGCCGTTGCGGAAGCGGTGGAGCGCGGCTTGAAACGCAGGGAAGCCGAGCACAAGGAGATTGCCATGATGGGCCCGGTATGCACCATCATGGTCGGACGTCTGGACGATTGGCTGAAGGTCGTGATGGAGAGAAATAATATTTCGATTGATCCCGGCTACCTGGAATGGGCCGGAGTGGCGGTGATGAAAAAAGCGTACCGCATTTACCGGGAGCGCGGCTACCGCACCCGTCTTCTTTCCGCCGCTTTCCGCAATCACATGCACTGGAGCGAATTTATTGGCGGCGACCTGGTGATTTCGCCGCCGTATTCCTGGCAAGTGCGTTTCAATGCGAGCGACGTGGAAGTCCGGTCACGAATCGATGAGTCCGTGCGCGAGGAAATTGAAAGCGAACTCTCAAAAAAATTCGCAGACTTTCGTCGCGCAAACACGGAGCAAGGCCTGACGATCGAAGAATTCGATTCCTTCGGTCCAACGCGCCGCACGCTGCGCCAGTTCATTACCGCGTGTCACGATTTGGACGCCGTCGTGCGCGACATCCTGATTCCGGACCCGGACGTCGCGTAGGCAACAGCGGCATCTTTCAACTATCTGACTGGAGGCTCGGACGTGGGAAAACTAGCGATCACCGGCGGTGAACCACTTCGCAAGACGCCGTTCAGCGCGTGGCCGATGGCCACGAAAGCAGAAGCCGACGCGCTGCAAGATGTGCTCACCAGCACGAAATGGGGAGGCCAGCCGTTTCCGGGGAAATATGCTAATTCGTTTGCGAAGAAGTTCGCGCAAGTGCACACCGCGAAATACGGGCAGTGCGTGAGTACGGGAACCGTCGCGATTCAGGCCGCGCTCAAAGCGTTGGGCATACGTCCGGGAGACGAAGTAATTGTTCCGGCGTACACATGGGAGGGAACCGTCGGCCCGGTGCTGCTATTGAATGCGGTTCCGGTATTCGTAGACGTGGATCCCGACACATATTGCCTGGACGCGAAGCTGATCGAGAAAGCCATTACACCGAAGACCAAGGTGATTCTGCCCGTGCATCTTGGAATGCGCTTTGCGGACATGGACGAGATTCTGCGCATCGCGCGAAAACATAATCTGAAGGTGATCGAAGATTGCGCGCACGCTCACGGCGGAATGTGGAAGGGCAAGGGCGCAGGCTCCATGGGCGACCTGGGGGCGTTCAGTTTTCAATCAAGCAAGCTGATCACTTCGGGAGAGGGCGGCGCGGTTATCACCAATAATCTTGAGTACATGGAACTGGTGCAAAGCTATATCAATGCCGGTCGCGCTAGCCTGACGGACCAATTTCATCACCGCATCGTTGGTTTCAATTATCGCCTGGGTGAATTTCAGGCCGCGGTTCTCGGTCCGCAACTCGAGCGGCTCCCGCAGCAGGCCGCGATTCGCCAAAAGAACATGAAGCATTTCGAATCGCGTTTACAGAACACGCCGGGAATCGGATTTCTGAAACCCGAACCGCGCATCACAGGCATGGCGCCCTATGGTTATGTGCTGAAGTATTTCGCTGAGAAAGTAAAAGAGATTCCGCGCGCGGCGTTCGTTGGCGCTCTGCAATTGGAAGGCATTCCCTGCGACGGATTGTTTTACGAGCCTGTGTACAAGAGTTCGCTATTCCCGGTAGATGCCGCCGATTTCCCGGCGCTCACCTGGGGACGCGAGAAGCCGCTTGATCTGCGCAACATGTACTCTTGTCCCGAATCCGATCGCGCCGCGTACCATGAAGCCGTGTGGTTCCCCCATCAGCACTTTTTGGGACCGACAGCTGATGTGGACGCCATCGCGGACGCCATTCACAAGGTGCTCGGCAATATCGAAGAGCTGCGCGGCCTGGACCACAAGGCGATCCGCAATCAGAAACTCGGAAGAGCTGACCGCGAAAGCTAAACGCGCACGATTCGTTTTTCGTAGGCTGTGCGTAGAATTGTAGCCGCAAGAAACTGTTTTGTTCGACGCGTACCGGCTCGGAGATATTCGATCGATGGCTGCAAGAAAACGAATCGGATTCGCGGTCGTGGGGATGGGAAAGATCGCACAAGGATCGGTGCTCCCCGCATTCGCGAACAGCAAGCACGCAAAATTGGTTGCGCTCGTCAGTCGTGATCGCAAGAAGGCAACGCGGCTGGCACGAAAATTCCGGGCTGGGAGTGTCTATACAAATGACGAGTACGCTGCGTGCTTAGCAAATCCCGAGGTCTCCACGTTGTATATCGCCACGCCGCCGGGTGACCACGCGCACTTAACGATCCAGGCGGCCCAGGCCGGCAAACATGTACTGTGCGAAAAGCCGCTTGCAGCCACAGCGGAACAATCCGCCGCGATGGTGCAAGCCTGCCGGAAAAACGGCAGGCTGCTGATGACGGCCTATCGAAAATATTACGAGCCGAGCACACTCTATCTGAAGCAGCTCATACAAAGTGGCAAACTCGGTCGAATTGATGTCATACACACCGCGTTCAGCGAGCTATATTCGCCGAGCGTTTCGCAAAGCTGGCTCGTGGACCCGAAGTTAGCCGGAGGCGGCCCTTTGATAGATCTGGGCGTTTACTGCGTGAATACCAGTCGTTGGCTAGTGGATGAAAATCCGAGCGAAGCCGCGGCGCAATCCTGGGTGCACGATGCTGCAAGATTCCAGGAGGTCGAGGAGGGCATTTCGTTTCGCTTGTGGTTTCCGAGCGGGTTGGTGGTGCACGGCAGTTCCACATACGGCGCGGCGCTGTCGTCATTTATTTTCGTTCAGGGAACCAAGGGCTGGGCTTCGCTCGCGCCGGTGTTTCCATTTGATGAGGACCGGCATCTCACTGGAAAGATCGCTGAACGCGAATTTGCGCGCACCTTTAAGGTGATTGACGAGTTCGCCATCGAAATTGATGCCCTCGCCACCGCCATTCAGAACAAGCGCTCGGTAGAAGCTGACGGTATCGAGGGGCATCGCGATATGATTATCCTCGAGGCGATTTACGAGTCGGCCAGAACGCAACGAACTGTTACGATAGCATATTGACCGTTACAAATTTGGGAGACGTAACTCGCGCTCGGGCCACACACGCATCCTGTTAGCGGCAGCTCACAATTTCATGCCCTCATCTGAAAAAGGCAACCGCAAGAAACCGCTCAAATCGGCGAGCATCTATGATGTGGCGCGGGAGTCGCGCGTCTCGGTGTTCACCGTATCCGCGGTGGTCAATCATAAAAGCCACGTCGGCTTAAAGCTTCGCAAACGCGTGGAAGCGGCCATCCGCAAACTGAATTACCGCCCGAATCTGATTGCCCGCAGTCTGGCAAAACAGCGGACCCATACGATCGGAATGATCGTTCCGGACATCGCCAATCCATTTTTTCCGATGGTCGTGCGCGGCGCCGAAGACGCGGCGCAAAAGCACGGATACAATTTGCTGCTTTGCAATAGCGACGACAGTCTCGCCAAAGAGGAAAGTTCCGTCGAACTGCTGCTATCCAAACGCGTGGATGGCATTCTGCTGACCAAAGCGGCGGAGGATTTCCGGCCCTCGTTGCGGCAGATGATCAAGGAAGTGAATATTCCGTTCGTTTTGGTTATGCGCACCTATCCGAAACTGACCAAGGACGCGGTAATCACCGACGACTACCAGGGTGCCTACGACGCGGTATCGCACCTCGCGCGTGCGGGAAGGCGGCGCATCGGGTTAATCGGCGGACCGCTAAAAGTAAGCAATGCTCTCGCGCGCTGGGAGGGTTTTCGAGACGCGCTGAAAGCCGAGGGACTTCCCTACGACCGCGAACTCGTGATCGAAGGAGATTATCGCATTGAATCCGGATTCCGCGCGGGACATGCACTGCTGTCTCACCGGCCGCACGGAATTTACGTCGCGAATCACCTGATGACCATCGGTTTGCTGAAAGCCGCCGAGGAAATGGGTTTGCGCTGCCCGGAGGATTTCGGGCTCGTGAGCTTTGACGATTATCCGTGGCTGGGCGTTTTCCGGCCGAGGCTAACGACCGTCGAGCTTCCCAAGCACCAGCTCGGCAGCGAGGCAACTGATCTTCTGATGCGGCGAATTTCCGGCGATCGCAGTCCAGCTGTCGTGAAAAAATTACAAACCGAAATTCGCATTCGCGAATCCTGTGGTTTCGCGCTCAAAGTTTCTCGCGAGCAATCTCCGGTGGCGAGTGTCGCGGCCTTCGAACAGCCCGTGATTCGCGAGGCGAAGTAATCTGCGCCGGTTGCAGCGCCCGTGAATCAAATCTACGATTCGCTGAAGTCCATCAGTTTTGGACGCATCGTAAAACCGCGCGTCTTGTAAGCGGCGTACAGGATTCCAACGGCAAGCCAGCTGAGCCCCACGTACGCAGTCCACGTTTGCAAGCTGTAGAGCAAACCGCCACAGAAAACGATGCCGAAGCCGGGGACAAAGGCGTCCACGAAAAAGTTGCGGTGCCCGGCGGCGTCCGCCGAAAACCAGAAGTGGCGCAGCGCTGCCAGATTCACTCCCATGAAGGCGAGCAAAGCTCCGAACGTCACGACTTCGGCGGCATGCTCCCAAGGAATGGTAATCACGCCGATGTAGGCGAGCACTCCGATGATCCAAACGTTGTAAATCGGATTGCTCTTTTTCGCGCTCAGATGGCCGAAGATTTTCTTCGGCAGCACATCGTCTCGCCCCATGCTGTAAAGCAAGCGCGACGCCCCCACGTGACCCGCAAGTCCGCAGGCAATGCTCGAAATCAGCAGCATCACACCGTAAGCGGCGAACAAATACGGACCGCTGGCCATGCGGGCCACGTCCATAAACGCCGTTTCGGGATTTTGCAGCGTGGTGTAATCCGGCCATACGCGTTGAGCCATGTAAACTTGAAGACCGCTGAATAAGCCCGTGAATATCACCACCAGCACCGAAGCCAGCAGCACATTGCGTTTCGGATTTTTCACTTCCTCCGCCAGAATCGAGACTCCATCAAAGCCGATAAACACCAGCGCGGCGAGAGATGTCCCGGCGGCGACCGCCCGCACGTTGAAGGTCGCGGGATTGTAAACTGGGCTCATAGAAAAAAGTCCGATGTAGCGGTGGTGCAGCACGATGTAGCGGAATGCTTCCACCAAAAATACGGTGGTCACGAGCATCATGAATCCCAGCAGCACTTCATTTGTGCGCGCGGTGAAACGAATTCCCTGAACCGTCATGAAAGTAATCAATCCGACGGCGAGCGCAGCCAAAATCGCGAAGGGTATGCGCGGAGTCATCCGTTGGATCGTCAGCGCCGCATACAGTGCGTTTTGGACTGGCTGGAACAAATATTCCAGGAACATCGCCCAGCCAACGACGAAGCCCACGTGCGGGTTCAACTCCCGGCTGATGTACGTGTAGACCGAACCGGAGGACGGATAAACGCTCGCCATGCGGCCGAAGCTGACGGCAGTAACGGACATCGCCACCATGGCCAGCAGCAGAGTCGCTACGGTGTGCCCGTGCGAGAGCACTTGCCCTTCGCCGAAGAGCGGAACCGCGGCGATCGGCGATGTGAGGATGATTCCGTAATAGATCAGGTCCCATAGGCCCAGCACGCGCTTGAGATGGGGCTGCGCGGGCGTCGGCGCTTGAACCGCATCAGTGGATGTTGCCACCCTCACCTCTTCGCACCGGCCTGTTGAACGTTAGACGGATTTCTCTCGAACGTGTCGCGCGTGAGCCGATCTTAAAAGAAAGAGCGTTCTTTCTTGCGCGCTTGTTCGTATTCGCGATGCGCGGCTTTCACGGCATCGCGCTCGGAAACTTCCGCGATGGGCACATCCCACCACGATTCGTAGCCGGGTACGCGCTGATCGTAAGAAGTTTCGATGACCACAACTGACGTGCGGTATTGCTTGCGGCCCTCAGCCAATGCCGCCTTCAGCTCTTTCGCAGTGCTGGCGCGGGCCGTCCAGGCGCCCAAACTCGCTGCGTTCGCCGCAAAATCCACGGGCAAAATCTCTCCGTCGTACTCCTCGCCGCGACGATAACGGTAATTCGTGCCCATCCCTTCATTGCCACAGGCGCGGCTGAGCCCACCGATGCTCGAAAAGCCGTGATTATCAAGCAGCACGATGTTGAGTTTGTAGCCCTCTTGGATGGAAGTAACGATCTCTTGCGCCATCATGAGGTAGGAGCCGTCGCCGACCAAAACGTAAACCCCTCGCTCCGGATTGGCCATTTTGGCGCCGAGCGCTCCTGCAATCTCGTAGCCCATGCAGGAATAGCCGTACTCCATGTGATAGCCGCCTGGCTGGCGCGCCCGCCACAGTTTGTGCAGATCGCCCGGAAGGCTGCCTGCAGCACAGACGACGATGGCGGATGGTTCGACGAAATTGTTGACGATGCCGATCACTTCACCCTGCGCGATCGGCGGAGCGATTGCGAGTGCATGGATGCGGTCAACTTCGATTTCCCACTGTGCGCGAGCCTGCGCAATTTTTCCCGCGTAGCTTTTTTCGACCTGATATTCGCCGATAGCCGTTTGGAGCTCCTCGACGGTCACGCGCGCATCGCCGGTGAGCGGCAGCGCTCCATGTTTATATGCATCGAATTCGGCGACGTTGATGTTGATGAAACGCACTGCAGGATTTTGAAACGCGGTTTTCGAAGCGCTGGTGAAATCGCTGTAACGCGTCCCGATTCCGATAATCAGATCAGCTTCGCGCGCCGCGATATTCGCTCCCGGTGTGCCCGTGACGCCCACAGCACCCAGATGCTGCGGATGATCAAACGGCATAGCGCTTTTGCCAGCTTGCGTCTCGCACACGGGGATTCCGCTCGCGGCGGCAAACTTCGCGAGGGCGTCCGAGGCCTGGGAATAAAGCACACCTCCGCCGGCAATAATAAGTGGCCGCTTTGCCGCTGCGATCCAGCTTGCGGCGTCCTGCAGAAGCTTGCGGTCGCAACGGTTGCGCGGAATCGGCCAAACTCGTTCGCGAAGAAACTCTACGGGAAAATCGAAAGCCTCGGCCTGAACATCCTGGGGGAAGCTGATGGTTACCGCGCCAGTATCGGCAGGTGACGTCAGCACACGCATCGCTTCGGGAAGGGAAGTCAGCAGTTGCTCGGGGCGCTCGATCCGATCCCAATAACGCGAGACGGGCTTGAAACAGTCGTTCACGGAAATGTCTTGTGTGGTCGGGGATTCAAGCTGTTGTAGAACCGGTGCGACGTTGCGGCGTGCGAAAATGTCTCCAGGAAGCAAGAGGACCGGTAGCCGGTTCACGGTCGCCAGCGCAGCGCCCGTCACCATATTGGTGGCGCCGGGGCCGATCGAGCTTGTGCAGATTAGCGCGCGCGTCCGGAAACTTGCCTTTGCAAATCCAGCTGCCGCGTGAACCATTGCTTGTTCGTTGCGAAAAAGGTAGTAGCGCAGCCCGGGATCCTGTTCCAGCGCCTGACCGAGCCCTGCCACGTTGCCATGACCAAAAATTCCCAGGCATCCGCCGAAGAAGCGGTGTTCCTTACCATCTCTTTCAGCGAACTGGTTTTTCAGAAACGAGATGGTCGCTTGCGCCGCGGTCAGCCGCACAGTCATAAGGATGTGCCTCTCCGGAGCGATACATTGCTTGCGAGGAGTGTATGCCGCGGCGCGCGCCGAGGGAAGAGCCAGGATTCGTCGCCAAACGGAGAAGGCAACGCCCCGCGCGTCGGGCAGCCAGCATGCTTCAAGCTCGTGATCCTGACGCGGGCCGAACCGTCTGGGGCGAGTCGAAAGGGATAAATACGAGCGAGGATTTCTAAGCGATTATAGCAGCGGAAACTCTTCGCCGGCCATCGGCGAGAACCCCGCGCGCCATTCCGTGGTGCCACCCCCATTTGCGATTCGGAAGCGCTCGCGTCGGTAAACTTCCCCATGGGTTCTTCTTCTCCGCGTGCGAGCTTATTCCTTCACGAGCGGTAAACGAGGGTCCGTGTCCTTCCAAGTCCCACGGATCCAAACGTGATTGGGATCCTCCGTAACGGCCAGAGCGCGCGAAGATCCCGCGAGAAAATTCAGGTAGTAAACGTCGTAGCCGGGTCCCGCGACTACCGGATGGAAGCCGCTGTGCACCAGCACTGTGTCTCCGTCGCGCGGCTTCAATGTTTGCTCGCCGGCGTGTTGACCCGCATAAAGATGCTGGAACGCGAAACCTTCGGGTTGGCGGATTCGGTAGTAGTAGATTTCGTCTAAGTCAACTTCGACTGGAGGATTGTGGACGTCGTGCTTGTGCGGAGGATAGCTCGACCAATTGCCGCCTGGCGTGTAAACCTCAATGGCTATCAGCTTATCTGCGGGAAAATCAGGACCCATGATATCCACGATCTGTCGCGAGGCGTTGCCGCCGCCGCGCAGACTGCTGACCACTTCGCCGGGAGTGATAAGTTTCGGTTGAAGCCGGGCTTCGGAAGGTGAACGGCATTCCGCAATCTCGCAAACCGATTGCGCGGTGAACGACACTTCGTTTCCGGCAGGCAAGTAGAGAGCGTAAGGAAATCCGTCAAAGACGTTCCGGCGCTTTCCGAGGCGTTTTGCACCCTCTCCCCAGTCGGCCGTGCACGTCCCGCCCAGCAGGACGAATACCGCTTCCTCGCCCGCAGTTTTCGCCCGCAAGGTTTCGCCCGGTTGCACGCGGTGCACGAAAAAGCTCATCCATTCCCAGCCGGCCTGCTGGCGAGGAAGATGCAGAAGTTCGCCGCTCTGCTGAGGCGGCAAACCCGAAGAATGGACGAGAAAACTCCTTTCGCTCACGTCTCCCCCGCGCGGTTGGTGCCGTGTCAAGTGCCCGGAAGCGAGATTCGTCTAACCGCTTTGAGACTATGTCAAATGCGTATGGCGTTGTCAATTGCCCGCCACACGAATTCTGATCACTTGGCGAGGGAACTAACGGACGACTCGGGGCTCGTTTACCAGCGATTTCCGATGAGGGGATTGATCTTCTCTTCATATGTCTGCCGCACGTCGGTCATGGTCTCGTCGGTCAGTGGTGGCAGGTCCGAAGCGCGGCAATTATCGGTGACTTGTTCGGGGCGTTTCCCGCCGGGAATGGCGCAAGTCACCGCGTCGAACATCAGAATCCAGCGCAGCGCGAACTGCGTCATCGTTGCCCCACGCGGCACCAGCGGCCGCAACTCCTCCACCGCCTCGAGGCCCGTCTTGTAATCAACACCGGAAAAAGTCTCGCCCACATCGAAGGCTTCACCGTGACGGTTGAAATTTCTGTGATCGTCGGCAGCGAAATTCGAAGTCAGATTGAATTTGCCGGTCAGCAGGCCGCTAGCGAGCGGCACGCGGGCCAGGATGCCCACATGTTTTCGTTTTGCTTCGGCGAGAAATCGCTCCGCGGGGCGTTGCCGAAAGCAATTGAAAATGATTTGTACGCTCTGGACGTTCGGATGTTGGATGGCGGTGAGCGCTTCTTCCACCTTCTCGACGCTGACGCCGTAGTAGCGGATTTTGCCGGCGCGCACCAGGTCGTCGAGAATTCCGAAGACTTCATCGTGTTCATAGAGCGCGGTGGGCGGGCAATGCAGCTGCAGCAGACCGAGCGAATCTGTCTCTAGATTGCGCAGGCTATCTTCGATCCACTTTGTAAGATTCTCGCGGCTGTAACCCTCCTCGCTTTGCTTTGCAAGGCGGCGTCCCGCTTTGGTCGCAACGATGATTTCTTCTTTGCGCTGTTTTTTCAGCTGTGCGATCAGCCGTTCGCTCCGTCCGTCACCGTAAACGTCCGCGGTATCTATAAAATTTACGCCGCAATCGATTGCCGTGTTCAATGCCGCCAGAGAATCCTGGTCCGACACCTGGCCCCACGCGCTGCCGATGGCCCAAGCTCCAAAACTGATGTCAGAGACTTGCCAACCCGTACGGCCCAAGGGACGATAGCGCATTGATCTGTGACCTCCCGGGACTTAACGACAAGATTGCAATCATACCGCGCAAGGCGTGCCTGAGAGGAACGCAGATTTTAGCCGAGGGTCACGCTTACGATTTAGACGGGCGCATTTGACGTACCTCGGGTGGAAAGGTGAACGAGTTCAATCGGATTCGGAGAGCATTCAAAGAAACGTCTTGAATAAGGTTGGGGTGAGCGATGGGATTTGAACCC
>CAWDRJ010000031.1:0-74951 GCA_963804625.1 uncultured Acidobacteriota bacterium
GGCATGTGGATTACTTCTGGACGGCCCGTCATCCGCCTAGCCGGGTTTTACTTTTTGCTGAGGAGGTACAAGTCGGCCTGACCGCCGGGGCGCGCGTGAACAATTGTGGAGAGATCGTGGGAGAAATCGTAGGCATTGCCGTGATTCTTATATGCAGTTGCTTCCCATGGTGAAGTCGCGATTTACCGCCAGCCCTGGAAGAATGGTCAGCTCATCGGGGCGACCCAAGTCGCGTTGAAGGTCCCCTTTACTTTTCCCCTGGAGTACGCAGGCGGTAACGCCTACGATTTTTCCAGGGACCTTTCCACCATCGTCTATGCGCGTCCCCGCGGTCACGCCGACCTCTATCTTCTGAATCAGAAATAAATCAAACTATCCATTCCACGTAGAATCCCGCAGATTTTTCGTCTACCACAATGAGTGTGCTGTGCCAGCGTGCCGTTCACAAGTTGAAGCTTCCATTCGTGACTGACGTTCAAGCTGTTTTGGGCCGTTCAGTATGCAAGAGAATTCTCACTTTGGTAACGGCGGGAGCGAGCCGAGAGAGACCCGCTCCCTGAGATTGCACCGAGCGCGTTACTTGTTCACCATGAAGCGCAATCGAGTGAGGAAGTCCTGATGTCCCTCCCGCTCCGCCAACGCCCGCACGGCGTCGCCAAACGCGGGATTGTTGCTGAAGGCATCATCGAATGCTTTGTTCACTTTATCCAGTGACGCGGCATCGGGGACTGTAAAATATTCGTAAATGGTACCCAGTTTCTGCTGGTGGAAGTCTTCCCTGAGCAGTCCGTACGACGTAATCGAACCTTCCGCCGGCAGTTTCTCCAGTACCGGCACAAACGCGTTTTTCGTGAGTTCGCTGTAGTCGTGCATGTCGCCCGGCTTGATTACCCACTGCGACCAGCTCAGATAGCCGCCACTCGTGCCCGGCTTCGCGTTGTAGATGTCGCCGGTTAGTATTTGGTCCCAATGCTTGGAAGCGCCCTGCACCGGCGCGCTGACCGACCCCGGTTGGGCGTAAATCGCTTCCAAGGCCTTCAGCAAGTTACCCTCGGAAGTGGCGGTGAACCAGCTTCCATGCGTGGGTTGGCCTTCCTGGTGAATCAAGTTGGTATAGGCTCCGTATCCGATGAGAGTTCCGTCGGCGACCAGTTTGTCGAGCAAGGGCCTATCCTGCTCGTCAAGCTTAACCATGTCTCCCCATTGGGCGCGAGGAACGTCCCATTCCGCAACGTACGTATAGACAGGCGCCTTGCCCTTTGCCGCTGTCTGTGCTTGCAACGGCCCGCCTGTGGCCAAGGCAAGACAAAGAAGCAGCAAACAAACGCCCCAGATTGTCCGTTTTTGCATAAATCTCCTTTTTCGATTGGGTTCCGGAGTGGGTATTCCCTCCGGCATGATGCGCAAATTCTAAAGATTATTTTTTGTTGAGGGTGATTGCTTTCCTAGCCGTAGCTCGGAATTTCCGTTTTGGCCTGCTGACTCGTGCATCCTACGCTTCCACAACTCTCGACACAACGAATTTGGCACTAGAACAGGCCCTGGCGTTCACGCCGCCCTCTATCTTCTGAGTCAGAAATAAATCCTGGTCGGGAAACAGAATTCAGCTGGGTTTCTCGTTGTCGCCTGCATGCAAAGGTTGTGCCACCAACCGCGATTGACTTGCCTGTTGACGCAGCCTAACATCCGTCCCAAATACAGTCTTCCCAAACATGATTGGTCAGACCATCTCGCACTACCGAATCCTAGAGAAGCTGGGCGGTGGGGGGATGGGTGTCGTGTACAAGGCCGAGGATACCAAGCTCCACCGCTTCATTGCCTTGAAGTTCCTTCCTGACGGGTTCGCACCAGATTCACAAGCTCTGAGCCGCTTCGACCGTGAGGCACAGGCTGCTTCCGCGCTGAACCATCCCAACATTTGCACCATCCATGAAATCAGCGAACACGACTGTCAGCCCTTCATTGTCATGGAGTTTCTCGACGGCATGACGCTGAAGCATCGCATTTCCGGCAAGCCGCTGCCGCTTGCGGAAGTGCTGGAGTTGGGAATCGAGATTGCGGACGCACTGGATGCGGCGCACGCCAAAGGAATCGTTCACCGCGACATCAAGCCTGCCAACATTTTTGTGACCGAGCGGGGGCACGCCAAGATTCTGGATTTCGGTTTGGCGAAGCTTACTCCTGATACCAGAAGTGTCGGAATTTCCGCTATGCCGACCGCTACAGCGGAAGAACTGCTGACCAGCCCCGGTACCGCAGTGGGCACCATCGCTTACATGTCTCCTGAGCAGGCACGCGGCGAAGAACTCGACGCACGGACGGACTTGTTCTCTTTCGGCGCAGTTCTGTACGAAATGGCGACGGGCCGGATGGCATTCCCCGGAAACAGCGCTGCGGTCATCCATGATGGGATTCTGAACCGAACACCCATCCCGGCGTCACAAGCTAATCATGGACTCCCACCAAAGCTCGATGAAATCGTTGGGAAGGCGCTGGAAAAAGACCGAAAGCTCCGTTACCAGAGTACTGCTGACATTCGCACAGATTTGCAGCGGCTAAAGCGCGATACAGAGTCGGCACGGCTGCCAGCAGCATCTGGCCGAGTGGCTGGTGTGGGGGAGCAGCGAGGAATCCCGTGGAAAGTGGTCGTTCCTGCTGCCATAGCGGTTGTGGCGCTCGCCGTAGGCAGTTACCTTTATTTCCACCGAACCCAAAAGCTCACCGATAAGGACACCATCGTACTCGCTGATTTCACGAATACTACTGGCGACCCGGTCTTCGATGGCACACTCCGGCAGGGGCTGTCAGTACAACTCGAACAATCACCCTTCTTGAGCATTATCCCTGACCAGCAAATCCAGCAGACCCTGAAGATGATGGACCAGAAGCCGGATGTGAAGCTCACGCCGGAGATTGCGCGAGAACTCTGCCAGCGGACGGGGAGCGCGGCGGTCCTCCAAGGCTCGATTGCAAGCCTGGGAAGCCAATACGTGCTTGGAATCCAAGCAACAAACTGTCACACCGGGGATGCCTTGGCCGAGGAACAGGCCACGGCGGACAACAAGGAGCAGGCGCTAAAGGCACTCGGTGGCGCAGTGACGAAGTTGCGCGCGAAGCTGGGTGAGTCCCTCACCTCATTGCAGAAGTTTGACACTCCTATTGAGCAAGCCACCACGCCCTCGCTCGAAGCGCTCCAAGCTTACAGCGCGGGCCGGAAAACCATGGTAGGAAAGGGCGATTCCGCCGCTGCGGCCCCATTTTTCAGACGTGCAACCCAGCTTGACCCGAAATTCGCCATGGCCTATGCCGCACTCGGAAACGCGTATTCGAATCTCGCTGAAATGGGACTGGCCGCAGACAACATAAGGAAGTCCTATGAACTACGTGGAAGCGTCAGCGACAGGGAGAAGTTCTATATCGAATCGCACTATTTTCATTTTGTCACGGGCGATTTGGAAAAAGCGCGGCGTGTGTATGAAATCTGGGCGCAGACATACCCCAGGGATGTTGGACCCCTGACTAATCTGGCTGTCATCGACAGTTTTCTGGGAAATTACGAAAAGAGCCTGGCAATGGCCACTGAAGCTGTCCGTCTATCCCCGGAAGACAGCCAGAATTACGCCAACCTCGTTGACGCTTATATCTTTTTGAATCGCCTGGACCAAGCCCGCACGGCGGCTACAGAGGCGCAGTCGAAGAATCTCGATTCCCCAGACCTGCGTATCTATCTCTACATGGTCGCTTTCTTGCAGAATGATGCTGCTGGGATGCGACAGCAAGTGGCCTGGTCTGCCGGACAACCGGGTGTCGAAGATGCCCTGCTAGCGAACGAGGCAGACACGGCTGCTTACACTGGTAACCTCGATAGGGCGCGGGAGTTTTCTCGCCGCGCGTCGACCTCAGCCCAGCTAGCGGAAGAGAAGGAAACGGCGGCGGGCTATGAGGTGAGCGCCGCCTTGCGGGAGGCGCTCCTCGGCAATATCAGGGAGGCAAGAAAGTTATCTGAAGCTGCACTTACACTTTCTAGAGACCGCGACACTCAATACGGAGCCGCGTTAGCGTTGGTCTTCGCTGGCGACGATTCGCGCGGCAAGAAACTTGCGAATCGCTTCGCTGACAAATTTCCGGAAGACACGGCGGTTCAGTTCTGCTACCTACCGACGGTCGATGCGTTGCTCGCACTCCGTCGCGGCGATTCCTCGAAAGCCGTCGAGGCGTTGAGTCTCGCGGCACCTTACGAATTGGGAGTCGCGTCCCGTCTTTACCCCGCGTACGTGCGCGGACTCGTCTATCTGGCCGCCCATCAGGGCAGCAACGCCGCCTCCGAGTTCCAGAAAATCCTCGACCATCATGGCGTCATAATCAACGAACCCATCGGAGCACTGGCGCATCTTGAAATCGGCAGAGCCTACGCCATGCAGGGCGATACCGCCAAAGCCAAGATGGCCTATCAAGATTTCCTCACGCTCTGGAAAGACGCCGACCCTGACATTCCTGTCCTCATCGCTGCAAAGTCTGAATACACGAAGCTAAAGTAACTGTCAGGTTCCACGGAATGCGATTTGAGTGACGCTGTGATTTTGCAGGTATAGCGAATTGGGCAATACTCCAGAGTCTTTTTCCCAAAAAAGATGTCGTGATTCCTGCGCGGCAAAACGCAGCGAGCGAAGCTACCGGAGCGTGAGTGCGACCGCATAGCCGGTCAGCAGCCCGTGGAAGAATGCCTGCCGCACTTTTTGGTTTGAATCCTTGTAATGCCGAGCCGCGTCGTCAAGCGCGCGAAGCAATTTATCGCGCCGTGCCTGTTTCCCGCTTCCCTTTACCAGCTTCGCCAGGAGAACGCGCACTGCGTCATCATCAGCAATCGTAAACTTATGCGAGTGTTGGCCCATAATTTAACCTCCGTATTGCAAATTATATTCGCGTTTGGCGTCGCGTCCTCCCTGATCAGCACGCTAACGATGTTGGCTGCATACTACAGCAACTCCGAGGCTTCGAGGCAGGGCTGCAATTTAGCTGAAGCTGGCAATGCCTTGGGCCTCGTCTTCCATGCTTGGAATTACGCCTAGCAAATGCACCGTCTCCAGAACCAGCCGCACATTTCCACGTGGTCGCAGTAATTTCAGACTCGCGCCTCGGTGCTGGAGGGAAATAAATGCTCGCACGATGGTCCCGATGCCTGAAGAATCCATCTGGGTCACATCGGTCAGATTGACCAATATCTTGTTGGTTCCATCATGAATCAGCTGTCGTAACCGGGCGTCTAGGAAATCATTCGCCGGACCCATCGTCGCGATTCCGGTAAGGTCAACGATGACGACATCGGCGGAATGACGGACGAAGAGTTCGAGACACATAGCTGTACCCTCCTAACAGGGAGATAACTTGATGCGGGGGCATGGGCGGGCTACTCGGCTGGTTCTGGGAATCCCCAGAGGTTACCGCCTTTGAGGGAGAGCGGTTCGCGTGCCTGACGTAGCCCGCAATCCTGTTACTCGCAATTCGGGAGCCAATGTTTCGGTGCACACGTCATCCCTGCCGATTTCCTGGATGGGAAACACCTTCGTCATGCGCCGAAGTTTTTCGTCCGGAGGGTTGTGGTCCGTTCGCACATAACTTGCGTCGGCTGATAACGAAGGAGACTGCTCTCGAGATGCGGTTGGTCCTGACGTCAAAACTCCCTGTTATCGGCTGCAGGTAGTTCCAGAACTACCGGTGCTCACGTCACTGTATCCGAAAATGGTTAGCGGGCAATGCTGCGCGTCACTATGCGGAGACACCAAACGCCTAGCGCTCGGTGGCCAGCGCAGGGACCGCAAGTCACGCGAATAACAGCGCGGTGTTGGGCAGACGATGGCGGTTTCTTTCGCGTCAGCGGGATGCGCGAGCGCTGACACGTTTGGCAGGCCTCTGTTATTGCTTCTCGCTCGGCATCGCTCGCCCTAGCAGCCGCTGAGAACCACAGGCCCGGCTTGTCCGTAAGCCGGAACTTGCCGGAGTCTCATTTGGGACTGGAAGATTTAGCCAGAAAACAGCAAGCGAAAAAAATATTTCCGCAACCGCACGAAATTTTTCTCGGCGAAACCGGGGGTCCTTTTGCCCCGGTCGGAATCTGGGACTCCACCCCTTCCCCGACAACTCCACACCTCACCTCTGGTTGCAGCCTGCCGGTTAATCTGAGCGGACGACCTGCTGTTCACATTCGCGCGACCGTTCCCATGCTTCTGTTGGTATCGGATAGACCGTGCCCTCTACCGATGCTTTTGGAGCCGTGAACCAATTTCAACAATGAACGCAGCATGTCTCTGTTTCATCTGTCAAATCAGGCAGGTTGAGGTAGAGGCGGGTGAACGCGGGTTAGTGTAAACAGCGGTCACATGTAAGAGCATGATTACGCGGCATTAATTAGCACGATTGCACGCGGGTTGCACAACATGCGCGAATTGAGCCTTCCCCGCGTAAGGGCGTCCGCAAACCAATTATCTGAGATTCCCGCGTCAGAGGGAGGCACGATGGCGGAGCGTGAAGCCGATCGCCAAAAAGCGTAACGATCAGGTGACCTGCTCCCAACTTGAATCGAGATGCTTGATGTCGTCAACTGAGGGGCGACGAAGGTCGCGGTTGGTAGTCACGTCAACGCTCCAAAGAACCTCATACACATCAATGCCTTTATGGGTTACGACGGTCTGTGTCGGCGTGATGCTTCCCGAGTAAGCGTCCCAGTTCTGGCGAGCCAGGAGGTTAAGCGGCACGGCATCATCGACGGCTTGGATTGCAGTACCGAATATCGGTCGCACCAGCCCCTCCGATGCAGGAATGGGCTGGACACCAGTCCAAGACAGACCACCCTTCGAAGCCTCAGCCGCAATCCCAATATTTGATGTCCACTGAATACACCTTCCATTCTTTTTTACGAAGTTGGGGAAGCCGATGCGCCATCCTCCGTTGATTCGATTCGTTGCTCCTGGAGGCAGATATGACAATTCTTTCGCAAACTTCGCTTCCAACTTTTCTCTAACGTGCTCCCTATAAAACAAAGTGGACGTGTCCTCCGGTACACAAAACAACTTGTCAGCTTTTGGCTTTATGAGCTCCAGAAAATCCTCGTTTACTTCAGAAACCAGTATATTGATTAATCCCCTGAGGTCTTCAAGAGTTGGTACTACACGAACATTCGTGGAATCAGCGGTGCGAGCGTTGACGGCCTGCGTGAGAAGATTATCTTTGCTCAACAATACGATTCTGCATGTCGCTGGTGTTCTTGGGGAGTTTGCGACAAGCTGCAGAAACGATTCAGCGATGAGGCAGTCGCGGAACCCCTTTTCTTTATCGCCTTCCTCGAACGGTGGCCTTCTGTACGCCGCGTCAAGAGCTATAGCGTCCCCAATCGACCTTGTTGTAATCGAGTGCAAGCGGCAACAAGTTGAGCTCCTGTTGCCGTTGGGATACGACCTTCTCGACATTGCTTAGGAGAATTTCGTCGGTAATCACGAGCTTGTGCCCCAGAAGCCGCTCGACCTTAGTGATATGCGGCATTAGGACCAAGGCCTTTTTCTGCATCTGGTAGTGTCTTTCGTGGCGTACCGGTTCGGGAAGGTACCACTGTATTTCCAGGTCGGGGAACTTGCTCTCGTTGATTAGGTTAGACACATCTAGTCGCACGAGGTAGCATTCGGAATCGGTAAATAAAACGTTCGTGTCGAATACGACGCGCAATTGAGGTCGCTGGTGTCTTCGGTGCTTCGACTCGGCCATAACGTGCCGTCATGTTCCCTCTATTGCCTGCCCAAATTAAGTAAGCGGAGAGTAATCCCCCCGGATTGACCGCAAACGGTTGCACAAACCGTTGCACAAAAGCCGTCCGACCCTGCCCAGCGAAGCCAACGGTTGCCGACAACCGCATCCCTAAGCGCCTGATTCTGCGCCAGCCGACTGTTGAATAGTCGCCTGTCACGGCAGAGGTCGCGGGTTCGAGTCCCGTCGTCCCCGCCATTCATTCCCGAATTGCGAAGGAATGATTGGCTCAAGCACCTTCCGCTCACTCCGCAACCGATAAAAGCAGCAGCACTGGTGCGTTCACGCTCACGAGGATCCGAGCGCAGCGCCCTGAATCGCGCTCACTGAAAACACATCGAACGGCGCATCCTCGCAGGTCAACGGAAACACTTGTCGCGGCCCCGCCTACATATGCCTTGACACGTATATACGCTGTGGTGTATATCAGGAGCATGGAATCTGCATTCCAAATCATTGCCGAGCCGAACCGCCGCGCGATACTGGGCCTCCTGGTGTCGTCAGAACAGTCGGTGGGGGAGATCGAGCGCCAGCTTCGTATGACGCAGCCGACTGTGTCGAAGCACCTGCGAGTGCTGCGCGAAGCCGGTTTCGTGGAATCCACGGTGGACGCGCAGCGCCGCCTCTACCGGCTGAAACCTGAATCGCTGCAGGAGGTGGATATGTGGCTGGCTCAGTTCCGTCGATTCTGGTCCGGTCACGTGGATGCGCTCGAACGCCACCTCGACCGCATGGAGCAATCATCCCCAGCAAAAAGAAAGGCCACGAACAAACGACGCGGCGCAAACCGCGGACCTAATAGTCGGAGTAGGGATCACGATTGCGCATGACCCCCTCCACGGATCCGGACGAGCGGTTTTCCCGCATCCGGCTCTTGCCTTAGGTAACAACGCCCATGCGCCGCAGAGGATAGGGATGACAGACAGTAGGCAGAGGCAGCCATCGCGTGATGAGACGCCGCATACGATCCCAGAGGACGTGGCCGTTCTGGCTGCGCCTGGACAACGCGCGATGCCAGAGCCAACCAACGCGGAACCGAAAAATCGCCAGCGCCGGTTGATTCATGGGCACTCCATAGTATCGGATGTGTCCACGCACCACCGCTTGCAGCCATTTGCTCTGTTCGGGGATGGGTTCGTGCATCCGTCGCTGAAGTTCGGCTTTCACCTCGTTCAGCTTCGCCTGCAACCTCTTGCGGATCGTCTGCCGCAACACCGTAAATCGTCCGTTGCTTCTCTTCTTGACGCAGATATGCGTAAAGCCGAGAAAGTTGAACGTCTCCGGTTTCCCTTCTCCACGTTGCTGCCGGTTGTCGATCGCGTATGGACCAAACTCCAGCAACCGCGTTTTCTCGGGATGCAGTTCCAGGTGGAACTTCCTCATTCGTTCGGTGAGTTCCGCCCGAAACTGTTCGGCATCCGCTTTCCCCTGAAATCCCAGCACGATGTCGTCAGCAAAACGCACCACGATCACATCGCCGTGCGCTTGCTTCCGTCGCCATGCTTGGACCCACAGGTCGAACACGTAATGAAGGTAGACGTTCGCCAAAAGCGGCGAGGCACTTCCACCCTGGGGCGTCCCTTCCTCCATGCGTATTCGCTGCCCATCCTCCAGCACGCCGGCGTTGAGCCATTTCTGGATCAGTCGCACGACGCGCCGATCTGCGATCCGGTGCTCGACGAACTTCACAAGCCATTCGTGGGAAAGCCCATCGAAAAAGTTGCGAATATCCAGATCGAGCACCCAGTTCACTTTCTTCGTCAAAAGTCCCGTATAGAGCGCGTCCAGCGCTTGGTGCTGGCTGCGTCCCGGCCGGAACCCATACGAGAAGCCGAGAAAGTCCGTTTCGTAGATGGCGTTCAGCACCTCGACCGCTGCACGCTGGACGATCTTGTCTTCCAGCGCCGTTACTCCGAGCGGTCTCTGCCGCCCGTCGGCCTTCGGGATATACACTCTACGCACCGGCTTCGCTCGGTACGCTCCACGCTTCAGCCTTTCGGAAAGGTCCTGGAGATTCCTTTCCAGTTCCTCGCCATAGTGCCGCCACGTCTCCCCGTCCACGCCCGGAGCAGCTTCCTTCTTCAGGGAGAAGTAGGCCATCCGCAGTGTGTCCAGGTTATAGATGTGGTGCAGGAGCGCCGTGAACCGCAACTTCTTATCCTTCTCTGCTGCTTGACGTACCCGCTCCAGCGCACTGAGCGCGTCTATCCGGCTCTGTATCCGGGACGCGTTTTGCTGAGACAGGTTCCCTTTGGCCAGACCTCTTCCCTCCATCCCCTCCGCCGCCGGTGGCCCGGCCTTGTTCGAGGACTTCGCAGGTACTGCAGGGCTGTCCGACTTCCCAGGTCCGTTCGTCATCGGCGTGCGTCCTTAGACTTCCCGATGCGTCCCAAAGCCACTGCGGCCCTGGGCAAACCTGGGATCTCCCGGTTCCCAAGCGAGGTGTCTGCGTACGTGCACGGGGTCTCTGACCGCGCGGGACTCTGGCACACCTCGCGATATCGGTGCACCCGATGGGGCCTTCCGCTTCTCCTTACAGCGTCGGCGTCCCGGAGTAGTTGTCTTACGCGGCTGAATACCCGGCCCGCACGTTCCCCTGTCAACGCTTCGACGCCGCCCTTACGAGCGGCTCCGCATGACTCGGGGCCGATGTGGGTCGCTAGACCACATCTCGTGTGACTTTTTCATTCACTACACCTCGCCGGTTTAGCCGGCGCACAAGGAGAAACGAAATGAAAATCAAAGTGACCAGCGTATATGTGGACGACCAGGACAAGGCCCTGCGTTTCTATACCGAGGTGTTGGGCTTTGCCAAGAAGACCGATTTCAGTCAGGGGCCATATCGCTGGCTGACCCTGGCCTCGCCCGAAGACCCGAATGGCGTCGAGCTGCAGCTCGCGCTGAACAACAACCCCGCGGCCAAAGCGTATCAGCAGGCGATTTTTCAACAGAGCCAGCCGGCGATCATGTTCTTCACGGACGACGTCAAGGGCGACTACGAGCGAATCAAATCCCGCGGCGCCGAGTTCACAATGCCGCCCACCGACGTCACCGGCTCGACCATCGCGATGCTTAAGGACACCTGCGGCAACCTCGTTCAACTCACCCAGCTGGCATGCTATTAAACCTAAGGAGGAGAAGGTGAGCGATCACGCGCAATACACACCAGGTCCGGCCCATGGGGCGCAGGTACAAAAGCACGGAGAGAAGTGGACGCTCATTCTCGTCAGAGAACTGCGCCACTCGCCGGAAAAAGTATGGCAGGCTCTTACCGACCCGACGCATCTGCGCGAGTGGGCGCCCTTTGAAACCGACGGGAGCTTAGGTGCGGTCGGAACTGTGAAGCTCACCTGGGCGGGAAACCCCAAGCCGCTGGAAACAAAAGTGACGCGCGCCGACGCTCCCAAGCTGCTTGAATACGGCGATACGCGGTGGGAACTCGAAGCTTTTGGTCGCGGCACGCGCCTCACCCTGTGGCACAACATCGATCGCCGCTTCATCGCGTGGGGCGCCGCGGGCTGGCACATCAGCTTCGACGTGCTGGATCGCCTGCTCGCGGGTGATCCGATTGGACGCGTCGCCGGTGCTGACGCCATGAAGTACGACGGCTGGCAACAGCTGGTCGCGGAGTACTCCCAGCAATGCGGTATTGAAAAGCCCAACACGCCACCTCAGGCGGTGCAACAGTCGTGAATGGAGATAGATCATGAATCAAGCCACCGCACGTACGATTTTTCGCTGGATTCACATCGTTTTCGCCATTCCGATACTCGGTTACATTTATGATTCGCCGGCGGATACTCCAAACTACGCTTGGGTGATTCGGTTTGTCGTCATTCCCGTAATCATCCTTTCGGGATTGTGGATGTGGAAAGGCCACGTCGCTCGACGACTTATTTCGAAGACTAAGACTGATGGCATGGCAACGGCACAAAAATTGGAGGCATAAATATCCATGAATCCATCGGAACGTATTGACCAGCTGATCGCTGCACTCACAGACTGGCGCGGCAAAACGCTCGCCGGCATCCGCAAGACTTTCCTCGAAGCCGACCAGGAGATTGTCGAAGAATGGAAATGGATGGGAAGCCCGGTGTGGTCGCGCGACGGAATGATCGCGGTCGCCAACGCCCACAAGGATAAGGTGAAGGTTACCTTTGTCCACGGGGCGCAGCTATCGGATCCTGACAAGCTCTTCAACGCCGGCCTCGGAGGCAATGCGTGGCGAGCGATCGACCTCTTCGAGGGCGATAAACTTGATGTGTCTGGGCTAAAAAATCTCGTCCGCGCCGCCATTGCTTACAATCAGATCAAGTTGACGGGGAAAGCGGGTGCGCGAGCGAAAGCCCGTAAAAGCAAAAAGTCATGACGTTGCAGCGTTCAGAGCGGTCTTCCCTGAAACTCCCTCCCCACAATGCGATGTGCACTTCGGCGTATGTTGCGCGACTTTCGCGATAATTGAAGTTCCCCGCGTGTCTTGGAAGTTGTTCTGAAGCCTGACTGCGCTATGCCGGTGGCGGCAAAAGCCACAGGATCGATCCCGTTGTCTCCGCCGTTTCTATTCCACGTGTATGGAATGAAGGACTTCTTCCGAGTCCTGTGCAGCGTCGCGGAACAATATTGACTTCCGCTCGCACGTGTTCTATTTTGTCGCGCACAGCATCATTTCCTATGGGACGCAGACCTTTCATCGCCGGTATTCATGCCCAGCTTATTTCGTCGGCTCGCATTTTTCTTAACTGTCTGGTGGATCTGGGTAAACTCGCCGCCGGCTTGTAATTTTTTTCCCGCGCCCGCATTTTTCCTTCCTCATCAGGATGCATAGAAACTGCACCATCCAGCATACGAACGGATTTACGTGAAAAAGGAGCAGGCGATGAAAGGTTTACGCTTTCTCGGCGTGATCGTCGCAGCGTTTCTGCTTGTGAGTCCAAGTACGCAGGCGCAAAGCAGTGAGGGCCGAATTTTGGGCACAATCCGCGATTCGTCGGGTGGTGTTGTAGTCGGCGCGAAAGTTACGGTGACGAACACCGGCAAGCAAGTTTCGCGCGAGCTGGTGACGAATGACACCGGCGAATATGTCGCGCCGGACCTGGAGCCGGGCTTATACACCGTCTCGGCGGAAGCGTCTGGCTTCAAGAAAGTGGTTAGTAGCGTCGTGCGCGTCGAAGTCACCAATGCCATCCGGATTGATTTGGAGCTTCAGCCGGGCACAGTGGCCGAAACCGTGGTCGTCAATGAGGCGGCCGCGACCCTGATTGATGCAACCAGTCCGACCCTGGGGGGCTCGTTCGGCAACAAGGAGATCAACGAATTGCCGCTGCAAGGCCGCGACTGGCAAAACCTGGTCATGCTTCTCCCCGGCGTTGATCGCACCCCGGGCGGCGGTTTCCACTCGATCATCTCCAATGGCGCGCGGCCGGAAGACAACAACTACCTGGTTGACGGGACGGACGACAACGACCTCTATTATGGGACCTCGGTACTAAATGAAGAGGGGGTCAGCGGCACGCCCGCAAGCCTCCTCCCGATCGACGCGATTCAAGAATTCAGCACGCAAGAGCACCCCACGTCCGAGTACGGTTGGAAGCCAGGGGCAGTGGTGCAGCTCGGCTTGAAGTCGGGTACCAACCAATTCCACGGGTCGGCGTATTACTTTGCGCGGAACAGCGCGGCGGACGCGCGAAACTATTACGATCCAGTCGGCCAGCCTGTCTCGCCGCTAATTTTGCATCAGTTCGGAGGTTCTGCCGACGGTGCGCTGGTAAAGGACAAGCTCTTCATCTTCGGAGCCTATGAAGGGGTGCGGGACATCGTTGGTAATCCCCTGCTTGCCAACAGCCCCGACACGGTACCGCTCGGCGGCGATCTGAACAACAGCATTCCAGACGTCATATCGAACTGCCAGTCGTTGCCCGGTTGCGTCATCAATCCATTAAGCCTGAAACTTTCGCAGCTTTATCCCGCGAATAACGGTTCGGCGGGCCCCGGCTTGCTCTTTGAAGATCTCGCGAACCGGAACCGTGCAGACAATGCGCTGGTCAAAATTGATTACCATTTTTCGCAAAATAACACTTTCACTGGACGCTACTTCTTTGCGGACAGCACGCAAACAGAAGAGGACGGCTTATATCTTCTGCCGCAATTCCTTTCACAAGCGAAAACACGCCCGCAAATTGTGGGTTTCAATTGGACCTACACGCCTAACAGCCGCTGGGTAAGCGAAGCGCGTTTTGGATACAGCCGGTTTTCGCAGCAGATCGTTTCCGCGGACCATAACGTCAATCCGACCACGTATGGAATCAATACCGGCGTAACCAACCCACTGAATTTCGGCCTCCCGGAGATAGACGTCGGAAATTTCTACCAGCTCGGCGGAGGGAACGGCTATCCGCTTTTCACGACTCCGACGGAGACTTATCAGTTCACTGAAGGCCTCGGCTATTTGAGAGGGCGCCACAATATTCGGTTTGGGGGCGAGATACGTCACGGCGCGGTGGACAACGTGCGCAACCGCCACGCAAAGGGCGAAGTTTTCTTCCAGAGCCTGCAGGATTTCCTGGAAGCCGGGTCGGTGGATCCGGGGAATGGAACCGCGCTGAATCCTGGCTGTTCACAAACGCCCTGCGGTCCCGAGAACGGTGAGATCCTATCCGGAGACACACGCCGACTGATAACGGAGAACGCATACGCTGCATACGTGATGGACGAGTTCCGCTTCAATCCCAGGTTGACGATCACTGCCGGGCTGCGCTACGAGGTCTCCGGCGTGATTCACGCGAAGGACAATCTGCTCGCAAATTTCGAGCCCAATATCGGGTTCGCGCAAGTGGGCCAGCAGATTTCGACGCCCTACCACACACAACACGATAACTTCGCTCCGCGCCTGGGAGTGGCCTGGGATCCCTGGGGAGACGGAAAAACCGTGATTCGCGCGGGTGCGGGAATCATGTATGAAATGGCGCCCATTTCCGATTTCATCGGACAAACGGCGGGCGGTGGAATCGGACTGAACACAATTCCCACGGGAGCCGTGGGAGTTACGCCGGGCGGCGGAACGATAACCGCGGCGGTCGTACAGGCGAACGGTAGTGACCCTACACAATTAAATTGGATCGCTCCTCCTGCGCAGGTATTTCCAATCCTGTCGCAGCCGATCACTTGCAGCGCGGACGGGCCATGCAGCATTACGTCCGTCAAAAATCACCTCGCCACTCCTTACACGGAATTCTGGAACCTCAACGTACAGCGAGAAATCACAAATTGGTCGTCGCTGCAGGTGGGATACGTGGGACAACGAGGCGTCAAGCTTTTTAGCCTGCTCGACATCAATCAACCGAATGGACCGGCGGCGGCGGCTTGTTACGAGGGCGGAGGCGACTACTTCGGATGCGAACAGAGCAACCGCCCATTTTTCAATCAGTACCCTTTCGTGGGCGAGACCACGGAATTTGGAAATGCAGAGAACTCGAGTTATGACGGCTTGCAAGTGACCTACAAAACCCACACCTGGAAGGGACTGAATGTCGTAGCCGGCTACACATATGCCCATTCCATCGATGAATCCACGAGCAACCGACATTTCAACGTCCAGAACAGTTTGGATGTTGCCGGGGAGCGCGGTAACAGCGACTACGATATACGCCACCGGTTCACGTTCGCCGTCACCTACGCGATCCCGGGACGCAAGAGTTTCGCTCAGCTTCTGGAAGGCTGGCAGTTAAACTCGATCGTCATCCTTGAAAGCGGCATGCCGTATACGCTCTACGATTACGACGACGACATCAGTTTTACGGGGGAGTTCAACGATCGCTGGAACATCACCGGAAGTCCGAACAATATCCATTGGTCGAAAACGACTCCCATTCCATTCATCAACCCCAGCACGTTTACCACTGACAGCATGGGAAATGTGACCGGTGGTAACCAACAATGCATCAACGCTGCGGGCGCGGCAGTCAATCAACTCGCAACGTATGGGTGTTTCGTTTCGGGATCCACCGCGCTGACGCCTCCCGCGAATGGTACGTTCGGCGATGCGGGCCGCAACATTTTCAGGGGACCGGATTTCACGAACTGGGACTTCTCGATGAGCAAGAGCACGAAATTGGGCGAACACGTGACACTTCAGATTCGCGCCGAATTTTTCAACATCTTGAACCATCCCAACTTTACGGGCATTAACAACAATCTGGCGGGGTCCAATCCGGGCCTCGCGGCGTTTACTCCAGATCTTGGAGCTTCGAATCCCGTTCTCGGGAGCGGAGGTTCACGCCACATTCAGCTTGGAGCGAAATTCATTTGGTGATTCGAACCGGCGAACGATCGCCGACCGGTCGATCAGATAGCGTTCGGCCGATTGCTTCCGGATTCTAGAGGGTCAGCACCGGGCACGCGCAGATTGCGCACGTCGCGCATTGGCGGTTGGCCGAAGAAACGGCTGTATTCGCGATTGAACTGCGTGGCGCTTTCGTATCCGACCTCGAAGGCTGCGCTGGCGGCGTCCAGACCGTCCATCAGCATGCGTTCCCGAGCCGCGTGCAAGCGAAGCTGTTTCTGATACTGCAGAGGACTCATCGCGGTCAGCGCGCGGAAATGGTGGTGCAGCGTCGAGACGCCCATACCGGCGGTCTTTGCGAGTTCCTCCAGTCGAAGCGGCTTCGCATAGTTTGCCCGGACCCACGCAACCGCCTTTGCCGTCCGGTGACTTTGCTCTCCTAGCGTGGCAATTGCTCGAAGGCGTACTCCCTCTGGCCCGCGCAGGATTCGGTAAATGATTTCGCGTTGAATCAGTCCGCTCAGGAACGGTATGTCCTGCGGCGTATTGAGCAAATCCACGAGCCGACAGCAGGCATCGAACAACTCTGCCGTGGTCTCCGCGGTGGCCATGGCCGGCTTGTCCGCTATCTCCTCGGGGGCCTGAATCTCGTCGCGGCTCAGCAACTCTCGAATAACCGGCATTTCAAGCTTGAGTACGAAACCGAGGTAGGGCACGTTTTCGCTGGCCTCGAACACGTTGCAGATCACCGGCAGGTCGAGCGACGTCAGCAGGTATCGCGACTCGTCAAAGATGAAGGTAGTACCTGCGAGCGTGGCTCTCTTGCGCCCTTGCGCGACGACAGCCAGGCTTGGCTCGTAAGTGGCTGAGCCTGGCGCGGTCGGAGCGGTCCGTCGCGTCAGCATCAAGCCGGGAATCGCGGTTATCAGGCGCTCTCCCGATCCAACGAAAAAGGCAATCTTGCGAGCCAGTTCCGTGCGCAGCTCTCTTGTGCGATCCGGTGCGGGAGTCGTGTTTTTGCGAGGTTTTGTCATAATCTTGCTTTCACTCATCCGATCCCCAGCATAGGGCAGCCGCGCTGCGCGCATCAAGATTTTTCCTGAGCCCAAGAGGATTAGGCAATAAATCGGAAGAATCGGGCTACCGCTCCCTGGGTGTTTGAGCCTAACCTCAATACGAGAGCAATAGCTCGGAGGAAATAATGATGCAAAAGCGCAAACTTGGAAAAAGCAATCTGGAAGTCTCGGCACTCGGCTTCGGCTGCATGGGCATGAGTTTTTCTTACGGTCCGCCCAAAGACAAAAAGGAGATGACCGAGCTTCTGCACGCAGCGGTCGATCGCGGCATCACATTTTTCGACACTGCGGAAGTTTACGGCCCATTCTTAAACGAAGAGCTCGTCGGTGAAGCGCTGGCGCCCTTTCGTGGCAAAGTGGTGATCGCCACTAAATTCGGGTTCGACGTGAGCGATCCCAATCAGCGCCCAGGAGCCTTTAGTCAGAATAGCCAGCCCGCGCACATCAAGCAGGCCGTCGAAGGCTCACTGAAGAGATTGAAAGTAGAAACCATTGATCTTCTCTATCAGCATCGCGTTGATCCGAACGTGCCCATTGAAGACGTTGCGGGCGCGGTGAAAGAACTGATTCAAGCCGGCAAGGTGAAGCACTTCGGGATGTCCGAAGCTGGCGTGAAGACAATTCGCCGCGCGCACGCCGTCCAGCCGCTCACCGCGCTGCAGAACGAATACTCGCTATGGTGGAGAAAGCCGGAAGCCGAAGTAATCCCGACTCTCGAAGAACTCGGAATTGGTCTCGTGCCGTACAGCCCGCTAGGCAAAGGCTTCCTGACGGGCAAGATTGACGCGAACACCACCTTCGAGAAGAACGATTTTCGCAGCACGCTTCCCCGCTTTACGCAGGAGGCGATGAAGGTCAATCAGGCGGTCGTCGATCTGATTGGCAGAATCGCGAAGCAGAAGAACGCGACTCCGGCGCAGATCGCCCTAGCCTGGGTGCTCGCCCAAAAACCGTGGATAGTTCCCATTCCCGGCACTACGAAGCTCAACCGCCTCGACGAGAATATCGGAGCGTTGTCGATTCATCTCACGTCTGAGGATTTGCGAGACATTGATGCCGCCGCGTCGAAGATCACGGTGGTAGGTGCCCGCTATCCAGAACGCCTGGAGCAAATGACCGGCCTGTAAGCGGCGCGAGCGAGCGAAGTTCAGTGAGGGACCCAGGTAGGATTGTGCGTGAAAAGTCCGTTGACGAAACCCATCTGGTAGACGATGAAGAGGCCAAAGCACAAGCTGATCAGCCCTGAAGCGAGGCTTAGGCCACGATTGACTCGGGCGAATCGCGTTTCGGAAAATTTAAAAGGCACGGCGATCGCCGCGGTGATCAGCATCATTCCCGCGACGGTGCCCACGCCGAATACCAGCAGGTACAAAATCGCCCAGGTCGGCAAGCGAATCGTTGTCAGTACCAACAACGCCACCGCTGCGGAGCCCGCGAGGCCGTGCACAATCCCGACGGCGAACGGCCGCACCATCTGGTAAACGCCCAGCCGCCCGAACGTGCGATCCATCCAGCCCACCGGCGTCGCGTCTTCGGCGTGGCCATGCCGCTCGGGATCGTGGCCGTGCGGGTGGTTGTGGACGTAGTCTCCGTGTCCGTGGGGATGTGCATGTGGATGGGAGTGCGCGTGTTGGCCCAGCTGCATCGGCGTCAGAGTTTCAGTAATCCAACGCATCATTCCAGAAAGATTGAGCACTCCTAACAAAATTAGCATCAGACCGACGGATAGCTCCATCGTCAGGCCCACGCGCGGCGGAATCACCAGCCCAAATAAAATGATAGCCGAGCCCACCGCCATGATCGTCACGGTGTGGCCGACTCCCCACAACGCGCCGATCACCGCCGCGTGGCGAATGCTGCGCTGGCGGCTGACAATTGTCGTCACGGCGATTACGTGATCGGGGTCGGTGGCATGGCGCATCCCCAGAAAAAAGCCCAGCGCCACGATGGATAGCAGAGTGACCATTTATTTCGCCACCACCGCGGACGCACGAAATTGCGCTCGCCTGCCGGCAAGAAATTCCAGATATGCATCCATGCCTTCGCCGCTTTTCGACGACACTTTGAAAATTTCCATGCCTGGACGCACGGCTTGAATGTTACGCCGTGCCGCGGCCTCATCAAATTCGACGGCAGCAGCTATATCGGATTTCGTAATCACAGCCACATCGGCGCTGTTGAATATCGTCGGATACTTCAGTGGTTTGTCTTCGCCTTCGGTTACCGAAAGCAGCACGAAACGCAAATCCTCGCCCAGATCATACGACGAAGGACACACCAGGTTCCCCACGTTCTCAATGAACAGAAAATCCAGTTCATTCAGGTTCCAACCTTCGAGAGCCGTTTGAACCATAGCCGCTTCCAGATGGCACACCGTGCCGGTGATGATTTGTCTCACGGGTGCTTTGCTCCGGGCGAGCCGCGCAGCATCATTTTCAGTGGCGAGGTCGCCGACCAGTGCCGCGACCCGGCAACGCTCGTGCAGAAGCGTGAGCGTCTTTTCGAGGAACGCCGTCTTGCCAGAACCGGGACTGGACACCAGGCTGACGGCCAGCACGCCGGCTTCGCGGAATCGTTCGCGCAACGCGCGAGCAACCACGTCGTTTTGTTTCAGCACATTTTTTCGGACTTCCACCAAGCGGGGTTCGGCGCTCATTCCGTGATCTCCAGCGCGACCACTTCCAGCTCCTTCCCGCGCAGTATGTTGGTTGTGGGCGTCCCGCATTCCGGGCAACAAAACCATTGAATCGAATCCACCAGTCGCGGCACCTGGCATTTCGGACAGAACACCTCGACGGGAATCTCTTCGATCAAAAGTTGTGAGCCTTCGAGAGGCGTGGCCTCGCAGGCCATTTCGTAGGACGAAAGCAGCGCTTCTTTCACCACGCCGGTCAATCGGCCCAGCTTCAAGTGTACCGCGTGCACCTGCTTTCCTTTGTGCTGCTCCAGTTCCTCCTGGGCCATGTCCACAATGCTCATCGCGATGGAAAGCTCATGCATTCGTTTGCTCTGCCTTTCGTAGGACCCGCGCAACGCTAATAACTGACCAACAATTTTCAGGTGACGCGCATCATGCGTGCCGCATTGTTTTCGGACACCGAGGCGGCAGGCTCACGCTTTTCAAGCGCAGCAAGGGCCGCTTGCCCCAAGCTGATGCCGCCATCGTTAGCCGGAACCAGATGATTTGTCCAGATGCGCAGGGCCGCGCCTTGCCAGAGACTCTTGAGATCGTTCAGCAAAAGCTCATTTTGAAACACACCGCCCGAAAGCACCACCGTTTCTGTCCTCTCCTCGGTTGAGAGCATCGCGACCGCATCGTGCAGTCCATCGGCGATTCCCTGCTGAAATTCTCGCGCGATTTCGCTGACATTTCGGCCGCGCGCGCGATCGCGAATCACGCCCTGCAGCAGCGGACGAAAATCCAACTCGCCATCCGCGAACGGAAAGGGATACGCACCGCTATCCGACGACGTTTGCCTCGCGAGACGCTCTAACCACATCGCTGCCTGTCCTTCGTAGGACATTTCGCGCGTAAAACCGAGCAGCGCAGCCGCCGCATCGAACAGCCGCCCGATCGAAGTGGTAGCGAATGATCGAACTCCGGCATGCACCAGCCGCAGCGCGTCGAGATACCGCGCAGGAAACGAAAATGGCGGAGCCGTCAAATCGGGCAGCTCGTCCAACTGCGTGAGAAATCCCGCCGCTGCCTGCACGGGATGCGACGCGGCCGCATCGCCACCGGGCAAAGCCGCAACGCGCAAATGCGCCACACGCTCAAACCCTTCGCGCGCGCTGCCTGCGAAGATCTCGCCGCCCCAGATGGTGCCGTCATCGCCGTAGCCGGCACCGTCGAAGCTGACGCCGATCACTCGTTCGTCCCATGCCACGCGCTCTGCGAGCACAGATGCGATGTGCGCGCGATGATGCTGCACGGCACGCGCCTCCGCGGCCGGAAGTTCCAAAGCGTGCACCGTAGAAGCGTATTGCGGATGCGCGTCATGGACGACCAACAAATCACGCGAATCAACCTCGTACATCGCAAGCAGATCCTGAATCGTTTCGCGAAACGCGCCAAACGAATCGTAATGGCCGAGATCGCCGATGTGCTGGCTGACAAACGCCTGTCCATCCACCACCAGCGCGATCGTGTTCTTAAGGTCCGCGCCTAAAGCGAGAATCGGGCGGTCCGACGGAATCGCTGCCACTGCTCCGGGCGCGTAACCCCGCGCGAGGCGCAGAATCGCCGGGCCGAACGCGCCGACGCGCGCCACGGAATCGTCCACGCGGCGGGCGATGGGCCGCTCCCCGATCAGAAACGCATCGGCAATGCCAGTAAGGCGCTCGACCGCCTCTTCATCGCGGTAAGCGATCGGCTCACTCGAACGATTGGCACTGGTCATCACTAGAATTTCCGGAGCGCCCATCGCAAAAAGCAAGAAATGCAAAGGCGTGTAGGGAAGCATCACGCCGAGCTCGTCATTTTCCGGCGCGACTCCAGGAAATTCGCGCCTTGCGTGGGCCAGCACGATCGGACGCGCCACGGAAGACAGCAAGGCCTCCGCATCGGAATCGAGCGTCACTATTTGCCGCGCGGTTTCGATGTCCTTCACCATCAAGGCGAACGGCTTTTCCTTGCGGAATTTTCGCTCGCGTAGCGCGACAACAGCTTCAGCATTCTGCACGTCGCAGACAAGGTGGTAGCCACCGAGCCCTTTCACCGCCAGGATCTTGCCCTCGCGTAAGTAGTTCACGGCGTCGCGAATAGCGGCGGCGTCACCGCGCGTGACTGCATCACCCGCGCGAAAATAATAGTGGGGGCCGCACTTCGGGCAAGCGACGGGCTGCGTGTGGAAACGCCGGTTCGCCGGCGCGTCATATTCTGCCGCGCAGAAGTCATCGAGCGGCCAACCCGCCATCGTCGTATTCGGCCGGTCGTAAGGCAAAGTGCGAATCACGCTGTAGCGCGGCCCGCAGCTCGTGCAGTTAATATAAGGATACTGATAGCGCCGGTCTCGGGAATCGCCAAGCTCCCGCAGACAATCCGCACACACCGGCAAATCCGGCGAGATTCGAGCGGTCGGATGCCGTTCGCGCGTGCTTTCGCGAATCGTGAACTCCGCGCATCCCGACGATTCGGCGGCCTGCACGCGCACTTCCGCGATCGCCGCCGCCTGCGGCGGACGCGCCTTCATTTCCGCAAGAAACGATTGCAGCGTGCCCTGTTCACCTTCGAGATGAATTTCGACGCCTTCTTCACCATTCAAAACCCAGCCCTTCAATCCATTCGCGCGGGCCAGGCGGTACACAAACGGACGAAATCCCACGCCCTGCACCACGCCGCGCACTTTGATCGAATAGGCATTGGGCATAATTCTATTTTGCGCTCACGACGCAGCCACGACCCTGCCAGCCGATTTGAATCACTTTGCCGTCTTTCACCAGCAGCGGCACTGTGTATGGCGGCTCGGCGATTGTGCGCATCCGCTCGCACGCGACGGAGTCTTTTTCTACGTCATACTCCTCGAATTCACTGCCCTTCCATTCGAGCCACTCGCGCATCTCGCGCGTATGCGGACAACTCGCCGTCCCGAAAAGCTCCAATCTAGCCATGCCTCAATCCCTCCAACGCCTCGCGAATCAGGTGGTAGATCGACGCCTGCACCTCCTGAATTCGCGGAATGTAGTCGGACCGCACGATCAAGGGAAAATCCGCGAGCCTGCGCCGCAGCACCTCTCCTCCGTCGTACCCAAGCAGCGCGATGGTGAGCATCCGTCTCTTGCGAGCTTCCTCCAGCGCGATTACCACGTTTTTCGAGCCGCCGCTGGTGGAAATTGCGACGGCCACATCGTTGGTCCGCGCTTGGGCAATCAATTGGCGCAAAAAAATCAATTCGGTGCCGACGTCATTGGCGATCGCGGAAATATTCGCCGGCTCCATGGCAAGCGAAATCGCGGGAACTGCATCGTATCCTGCGGGGGGCGCGAAGCAATCAATCGCCCAATCGTTGGCGTCGGTCGCCGAGCCACCATTGCCGAAAATGATCAGCTTCCCGCCGCGCTCGATGCGCTCGCGAATTGCGATGGTGGCAGCTCCGATTGTTTCTGCTTCTTCTTTCGCCACGCGTGTGCGCAGCGCGGCGTCGTCGCGGACTTTCATCTTGATCGAGGCCGCAACTTCAGCCAACACATCAAATGTTTCCTGTTTGTCTTTGCCAAGAAATGGATAGAGAAAGCCCGCAGCACCCACATCATGTCCCAATTCGCGATGCTCGAAAAAGACGTGAACCGTCTCCCACAGCGTGTGGTAGAGAACCTCGATCAATTCCTGATGGATGAAGGGATCGTGCGTTGTGGGGGCAGCGAAGTACGAACCTTCCGAACCGGGTAGCGCAAACGTCATCGCGCCGCGACGACGGGCGGCGTCGAGCGCCGCCCCAACTTCCGTGTCGCCTTCCGGCGGCCCAAAGCCCATGACCATGTCGTCGCGCTGCACTAGAGTCTTGAGCCACGGCTCAAACGCCAGCGAAAGATCCAGCGCGGGCAGCGCGCGTTTGCCGACAATCACAGGATGAACGAATTCAACGGATACGTGTTGCGCATCGGTGGCGTACGGCCCACGGCCAAACGCGAGGAGGCGGCCTCCACGTAGAAACCGTTCGGACATTTCGCGGCATGCTTCGGCGAGTCGCGGAGCTTCGCGCGCATAGAAATTTTCGAGCACCTGATTTCGCTCAAGCAGCCGCTGTTCGATGCGTGCCGTCAGTCCCAGGTCCGTGGCCATTGCCATACCTAGCAGATCCGCGGCAGAGGGTCGCCTACCAGCATATCCACCATGCGGCTCCCGCCATAAAGAGTCGTCACCAAAACTGCGCAGGCCGGTTCTTCGCGCACTGCGCCGATGATCACGGCTTCTTCGCCGCCGGGCGTCGCGCGCAGAGCCTGCAGCGCGACGTCGGCCAATTCGGCGGAAACGATCGCGAGGAATTGCCCTTCATTTGCGATGTGCAAAGGATCGAGGCCCAGCAGTTCGCACGCCCCGCGCACTGAATCGCGCACCGGAAGTTTTTCCTCGAACAGTACGATTCCCTTCCCGCAATCGCGCGCCAATTCATTCAGCGAAGTGGCCGCGCCGCCGCGCGTCGGATCGCGCATCCAACGCACGCCCGCGCCCGCCGCGTCGACGAGCGCCTGCACCAGTGGAAATACGGAGCGCGTATCCGAACGCAAATTAGCTTCCAAATCCAGATCTCCGCGCGCCAGCAAAATCGTGATGCCGTGATCGCCAATCGGGCCGGAAAGCAGAACTTTGTCTCCGGCCCGCACGGACTGCGGCGAAATCTCGACTCCTGAGAGCAAGCGCCCGACCCCGGTGGTGGTGATGTACATGTTATCCGCTTTGCCGTGCTCGACCACTTTCGTATCGCCGCCGGCAATCATCACACCGGCAGTGTCGGCAGCTTGCGCCATCGCACGAACTTCTGCTTCGAGCACATCCGTCGGCAATCCGGCTTCCAACACAAAAGTGACGACGATCGCTTCCGCACGCGCGCCGGAAACCGCCAGATCGTTTACCGTGCCGTTGATCGCGAGTTCGCCGATCGAGCCTCCGGGAAAACACAAAGGCTTGACGACAAAACTATCCGTGGTCATCGCGATGCACGTACCATTGATTTGAATATGCGCGGCATCGCCCAGAGGACCGTGGGCGGGAGCGTACAAAAGCGGGGCAAACAATCCTTCGACTAACCTGCGGCTGGCCTTGCCTCCGGCGCCGTGCGCCATTTCGATCTGCGGTTCGCGGAACCTGATCTTTGAGGTGACAGGGCTGCCCATGGATTGTTCATCCGCTCAAGTAGAGACGATGTTGGCGATAGTAACAGGTTTGTGGTGCTCGTAATTGTAATACGCGGCGCAAGAACCTTCCGAGGAAACCATCAGGGCACCTACGGGCTGCTCGGGCGTGCACTCTTTGCCGAAAAGCTTGCACTGCGCCGGCTTCAACACGCCTTTCAAAACTTCGCCGCACTGCGCCGCTTTCGGATCTGTGACCCGCACGCCGGGGACCGTGAAACGCTGCTCGGAATCCCATTCCGCATATGCCGCGCGAATCTTTAAAGCCGATTGCGAGATGAAACCGAGGCCGCGCCACTCGAAATAAGGTCGCAGCTCGAAAACTTCACCCATGGCGCGCAACGCCGCGTGATTCCCTTCCCAAGGAACCACGCGCTTGTACTGGTTTTCGACTTTTGCTTCCCCATCGCGCAACTGGCGCAGCAACATCACGATGGATTGCAGAATGTCCAGCGGCTCGAAACCGGATACGACCACCGGCTTGCCCTCGTCTTTCGCGATCCAGTCGTAGGGACGGCAGCCAATCACCGTGGAAACATGTCCAGGGCCCACGAAGCCGTCGAGGCGCATATCCGGCGAATCGAGAATTGCGCGAATCGCGGGAATTATGGTGACGTGATTGCAAAACACCGAAAAATTGTGCAGGCCTTCAGCTTTCGCGCGCATCAGCGTGAGCGCGGTGGAAGGTGCGGTAGTTTCGAAGCCGATGGCGAAAAACATCACGTGCTTTTCAGGGTTATTTCGCGCGAGTTTCAGCGCGTCCGCGGGCGAATACACGATGCGCACATCCATGCCGCGCGCTTTGTATTCCAGAGGACTACCATGCGTACCGGGCACGCGCATCATGTCGCCAAACGCCGCGAAGATAAAATCCGGCTGCGCCGCGAGCGACAACCCATCATCTATCCGGCCCATCGGCAACACGCAGACCGGGCATCCGGGCCCGTGAATCAGTTCCACATTTTCCGGGAGCAGGTCTTTCAACCCAAAGCGGTAGATGGCGTGCGTATGCCCGCCGCAAACTTCCATAATGCGATAGTGCCGTTTGGGATCAGCGAGCCGGCGGATTTCCTCGCCCGCTTTGCCGATCAATTCCGGCGCGCGAAATTCATCCACGTATTTCATGGCTTCAACCCCGGGCCGGGCGCACCCTCTTCTTCTTGCTGTAAACCGTAGCCGCGAACTTCCTGCATGGCCGCCTCGGCCTCGCCGAGCATGGTGAGCGTCCGCATTTGATCGAGGGCGTCCACTTCGCTAATTTTGCTCATCGCAAAACCGACGTGGATAAGCACCCAATCACCTGGAACCGGCGACTCATCCTGCAGCAGTCCCAAATCCACTTTGCGGCGGACGCCGACTACGTCTACCAAAGCTTGATTCGAGTTATGCGCGTCCAGTTCGACGATTTGTCCTGGTATTGCTAGACACACGTTCTAGCTCCCGTTGTCGCGTCTCGTCAGTCGCTGGCGTTCGTCAGGATTCGATTCATTCCTGTTCGCGCGTTCATTCCTGCTGGCGCGCCACCAGTTCGAAACTGAACTTCAAATCGTCCTTTAACCTCAACGCACCGCCCGCAAATGACACGGGCTTGATTGCATAGTCCGATTGGCGCAGCGGAAATTCACCGGCGACGCGCATCATCGTTCCCATATACATCACACGCGCGTCAAAGGAAAGATTCTGCGTGACGCCGTGGAACGTGAGTTCGCCGTTGACACGCGCTTGCCACTGATCGCTGTTCTGTTTCTGAACCGTTATCTGCTTGCTCTCGAAAACCACCGTCGGGAAGTGGACGACTTCCAGAACCTGGTTGTACATCGCGTCTTCGAGCTTCCTGCGATCGTCATTCTTCATTTCGTCCGCCACCTCCATCGCGCTCGTGCGCACGGTCATGTGCACGGACGCGTTCTCCACGGTGTCCGGGGTGAATTGGATTTCGCAATCGTAATCGCGAATCGCAATGGTGGGGTTGTGGCCAAATACCGAGAGCATTCCGGTGGCAAAGGCTTGCACAGTGAAACGGCTGGCAGTCTTATCAGTCGCAAATTTCAATGGCGCAAGTCCTTTTTGGGTCCCTGTTTGCATGATTTAATTCCCTAGTTCCTTTTCCTGGCGGCGGCCAAGAATGAAATACGAGCACTTAACTTCATCCTTCAATTTCAAAGTACCGCCGGCGCTGGACGCGATCTTGAGCCGGTAATCGGTCTGCATCAGAGTGAACGAACCCTGCGCCCGGAGCGTGTCTTCTCCCGGCACGACCTGAGATTCCAGAGTCATGCCGCGCGTCACACCGTGCAAAGTCAACTCGCCGTTCGCGGTCGCGCGAAACATGTTTTCGCCCATCTTCGAAGCGCTCACGCGCGAACTCCGGTACTCAATCCACGGATATTGGTTCTTCTCCAAGACTTCGTCGAACATCACCCGCTCGATTTCGCGGCGATCAGCGGCGGTGACCTCGTCCATGATCTCCAGCGAGCCGACGCTGATTCTTAATTGCAGCGATGCTTTCTCCGAAGATTCCGGAACGAATTCCATGTCGCCGTTCATGTCGCGGATGGCGAATTTGGGACTGTGCGCCACCACTGCTACCATTCCTGCCGCAAATGCTTGAACTGTGAACAAGCTTGCTCTGGCATCGATCGCGAAATGCGCCAGGCCGGGGTTAACCAACGTCATTGCCGCGCACCGTCCTCTGCGTAATCGCAGGTTAGATTCAGGTCAACTCCCGAGGGGCTTGACACTGTGACTAACCGCGACTATATACCGCTACATGGAGCGAAGTCGAAAATAACGTTCGATGTCCGGCAGGGCGGCGGAGGCGAAGTCTCCCACACCGATCTGTGAGAGATAGCGGCGCACCGTAGAATTGGAGAGCACCAAACCAGCGCCGAAGATCACCAGCGCGACGCCTCCCAGCATGTATAGCGTTTCCTTGTCCGTTCCATTTGCTCCGTTCGCTCCCGCCGCCTGATCCATTATTTCAAACGCCATGAAAGTCTCCTTTGCGTGTTTGGAATCGGTTCATTTCTTTGCGGGAAATTCTTCCGCAAGAATTCGCGTGATCAGTGATTCAACGAGCTTGGCCGCTTCATCCACCGCGGCGGCGACGGGTTCACTCAAGCCCATCTGCCCTTCCTCGGGTCCAAGCGTGGCCGGCACGCAGCCGACCAGCAGCACTCGCTTCAATTCCCCGCCCATACTTTTCGCCATGCGCAGAACGGACTCCGGATTCATGCCGTGAGGCTCGATGGCTCCAGGGCGGGCGCCGGGGGAATTCAATTCTTCCAAGTCCGGCTCGACCACAAATAGAGTTCCCGCCTCGCCCTCGCCCGGATAGGCATCCACGAGAATGGTCGTCTGGTAGCCCTCCATTAGCGCGTATGCCAGATCGAATCCGCGGATTCCAAAGTCCGCGACGCGCACTCCTGAAGGAAACTGCGTATTCGCCAAACGCTGCGCCACTGCGACGCCGAAACCATCGTCCGCGAGGAAAATATTGCCGATTCCGGCGACGAGTATCCGCTTCGCTTCCGCGGCGTGCGTTGCTTTTTGCTCGCCGACCGGCTCGATCTCATTCGGCGCGAAGAAAAATCGGTGCCCCGGCTGGCGCATTAAACCGATGTCGCGGCCGGGATCGTCTTCCACCACCACACACACGTGCACATTTCCCTCGTAGTCCTGCTCGATGGATTCGACGGCCGCGATTTTGCCTGCCAGCGCCAGATCGAACACGTCGCCTCCCGCTCGCGGGCATAGCCGCACACGATCACCCCGCCGCACCGGCGATCCTTGAATCTCGACCGACTCGACGGGATTCTTGTCTTCGAGAAGCTGCCATTCCCATTCGTTCATGGCTGCTCCTCCGTCGCCGGACGCAGCCCGCGCAACGCGCCATGCAATTTTGCGAAATGCTCCGCTGGTAATGCTTCGGTCCGCTCCAAAATATGCCGCGCCCGGTCGTCAGACTGGCGCATCTGCTGCTTTTCGTCGTCCGTCAACGTCAGAATGCGCAGCGAAAGAATTTCGTCAATTTCCGCGCCGTCGAACAGATCGCCGGGGCTTTCCGGCGCGATCTGCGGATAGTCGTACAGAATGATCGGCGAAGAAAGCATCGTGTCGCGCTGCCCCTCTTCTCCGACAAGTACCGGCCACGTTCCGACGTTCTGGCACGCACTAGCGAACGAGCGGTACGCCTCTGGAGGATCCACAAGCGATACGAAGTCGCCGCCGCGCACTTCCAGAATCGTGTGCGCAGAAACCAGCGAGCGTGCCAGCGCCTCGTCGCGGGTCAGCGGGACGAAAGCCTCCATCTGCGTATCGTTCAAAATCCGCGTCGTAAGTTTGTAAGCGTCTTGTTCCACGTGCACGGCTTCCAGTTCAATCTTCCCCGCGACGCGCACTTTATTGCGGAGGATGATTCCAACTATCAATCCGTGCTCATCGCGGATGGCTTCGCGCTCCTGTCGCGACGACAAACGGAAAGGCCACTGCATCGGCTGCGCCGCGAGTGCGGCCAGATTGAATTCAGTCACTTCAATCGTTTCTTCCGCTGCCTCTTGCCACGACTGGAAAGACCTGCCGCCAATTTCCAATCGTTCCACCATTTCGATGTTCGCGTCGGTTATCGACGTAAGCTCGCTCACCGGCGTGCGCAGTTTCGCAATCGAACGCGCCACCATGCGCAAGAATCGCACGCGCACCAAGCACTCCGTTTGGTCACTTCCCTGCACCAGGATTTCAGTCTGCATCGTCCAGGCGTCCGTGCCGCGTTGCGCGTCGCTATAAACCCGCGGATACACCACACCAAAATTGAATCGCTGCCGGTTCTTCACCGCGGACGGCCGGTAGGGATAAAGCATGTAGCCCTCGTAGAGCACGGCTTTCACGATTGCGTCCAACATCGCGGCGTTCACGAGCGCACCGTTTCCGGAAGAGCGCTCAAGGCGCGCTCCAGCGCTTCTTCCCAGGTGGTAATCCCCTCGCGCACCTTAAATTGATAGAGTTTTTCGAAAGTATCGCGATGCAAGGAAAGCCATGCGGAATTCGGGTAATACATGTCCATCAAATCCTTCCACACCGTCACTGGCAGCCGGTACTTCGCTTCTTTGTCCCAGGAAATCGGCGCCACCTGCATCGCATCGCCCGCTCCCTGATAGAAAACCGTTCCGCTGAACTGGAAACATAGCGGCAAATCTCCGCTGGTCACGCCGTGAAAGTATTTAGTGGCCGCAACATTGAAATCGAATGAGCACGGCACCGGGAGATCCACCGCCGCGCTGCCTGCGAATCGCGGCACCATCACGTTCGCGTGCGTCCATAATATGGTCCGCAACGTCTGCCCCCATCGGCTAGGCTCGCCGAAAAGATCGCGCAGGCGCTCCTGTTCGGCCGGATCGTACTTCCGGCGGCTCACCTCGAGCTGGATTTGCGCGCGCAGAGCGAGCGTGTGAATCACCTCGCCGGCGGGCTGATTTACGATCCGCACCTTGAACGCCAGTAGGGGCGCGGCGGAGTACTGCACCACATCGGCGCCCTCGATGGCGAGTTGTAGATCAGGCATTCGCGTCCTCTTGCTCGGCGCCGGCTTTCTTTTTCAACTCCGCAAAAAAGGCGCCAATTTCACGCCATACTTCCGTCCCTCCGGAGAGGCCCTTCCAGTAAGTGCGGATCAATCCGACCAGCTTGTAACATTCATCAATCGGAACCAGAAAATGTTCCGCCGGTGCCGCGCCTCTCACGTGCCCCACGCGATTCACGAGCAACGCCGTCACATCCGGTTCCATTTGGTTCAATACCGGATTCATCGCCACGAGGTCCACCCAGGTATCGAGCGGAAGCAAGGATTCAGTGGGCCCCGCCGGGCTCGGATACAAGGCAACCACTTTCCCCTGCGGCGTGCTCTTGAAAAAAAATGCCATCTCAATCGGGACCATCAAACTGTCCCACTGTGCATCGCTCAATTGAAAATCCCGCAGGAACAACACCCGTCGTGGCACGCGCGTGTACCTCGACCCGGCCTGCCCGTCGAAAAGAATTGCGCAAGCATCACACGCGCAAATCAAGCGGCGGCTGGCCGGTTCCACCAGGTGGTCATGGTGAGGGCCAAGTTCGCGGCTGCACATTTCGCAGCGCTCCACTGCGGCGCGCTTGCGCGCGAATTGCCGCAAAGTAGCAAACGCGCTTTCCTGTTGCGGTGGAAGCGCGGAGGACATTTCAGTCAGCGCTCCGTTCGGCGCGGCCGCCGGATAGGGCGGCCACTGAGCCACTATTCTGCAACTGCGCCAGTGATACGAATCCCGTCTGTGAAAGCGCCGCGGCCGGATCTTCAACGACAATTGACCTAGCGTCCGGAGCCGCGTCTTGTATCGCTGCTTCCAGCGTCGCCTTCGCCGTCGCGGCGGTGGACCCGCAACCTCCCGCCTTCAAATGCACGCGAACGGAAACTCTGCCGTCATCTCCAATCGAAATCAGTTCAGCACTGGCGGAATGTGATTGCAGAAAGGGCCGTGCCTTTTCGAGTGCGCGTTCGACGCGCGTCAGCATGTCGTCGGGATGCAAGCCGTAAAGCAGCAGCAAACTGCTGACCAGCTCATCACCTCCGTATTTCCGGATAATGCCGTTCCCCAGCTCGCCGGTTTCGGCGGTGAGTTCCAGGATGCGCTCCAGGCCCGCGCCGTGCAGCACCATCAGCGATTCGACCAGTTCCCGCGCCATTGCACGCACGCTAGGATCAGCGGCCGATTCCAAGCGCTCGACCATGTCGCCGATTCGCCGCATTTTTTTCTGAAGATCGGTATCGTGCGCCATGGTCTCCTTCAAAGACAAACGGAGGCAAGCAGCCGCAATCGAGGACAAACACTCCCCAACCGCGCCCTGGCCTACCTCCCAGTTCTAGTTTCACCCACAGTCTCACGCCGCCGCGCAGACTCACGCGTGATTGCCGAACATCGGCGAGTGATGCGTCTCCAGCACCTTTCCGTTGGGCAAATACATGTGCACGCCGCACGGCAAGCACGGATCGAAACTGCGCACCGCGCGCATGATGTCAATGCCCTTGAACTTGTCCGGACCGTTTTCTTCGAAGATGGGCGTGTTCTGCACCGCATCTTCGTAGGGACCAGGCGTTCCGTAGATGTCTCGCGGATTCGCATTCCACGGAGTCGGAGGATACGGATGGTAATTTGCGATTTTTCCGTCGCGAATCACGACGTGGTGCGAAAGCACACCCCGCACCGCTTCGTGGAAGCCGCAGCCGATGGCGTCCTGCGGCACAGTGAACTCGGACCACGTCTTGGTCCGCCCAGCATGCAATTCGGCCAGCGCTTGTTCGGCGAAATACAACGCCGCGCAAGCCGCGTACACCTGGAAGTAAGTGCGTGCGCGGTCACGCTCGATGGCGTTGCTCCATTTCGGAATCTTCCACTCGAATTCGACTTCCGGCAGCGACATCGTTTTCGGCAAATACATCTTCACGCTGCGACCCGTGGATTTGATATAGCCGACGTCCACCAACCCGGCCAGTGCCGTCGCCCACAACCGCGCGATCGGCCCACCGCCGGTATCCAGCGCCAGATGATCACCGGTTCTCTTATCGAGCCAGCGTGGAGACATGACCCACGTGTACTTGCCCGCGAAATCGCGCTTCTGCGGCCGCGGAATCGTGGTCTGGTTCCAAGGATGATTCTGATCCACGGGATTGCCCAGCGGATCGTTTTTCACGAACTTCTCGCTGTTCTCCCAGCCGTCGTAGTAGGAGCTGCCCAACAGGATGCGGATTTGCAAATTGATGTCGACGAGGTCGGTGGAGACCAGCTTGTCGTCTACGACCACGCCGGGTGTGACGTACATTGCGCGGCCCCAATCCGTCATCTTCTTGTAGGTGTAATCGCACACCGCGGGATTATTGAATGAGCCCCAACACGCGAGCAGCACACGCCGCCGACCCACTTCTTCGTATCCCGGCAACGCCTCGTAGAAGAAATTGAAGAGGTCGTCGTGCAGCGGAACCACTTTCTTCATGAATTCCACGTACTTCATCAACCGCACAATGTAATCCGTGAAAAGTTGAATCGTCGGCACCGTTCCCACTCCGCCCGGATACAACGTCGAGGGATGCACGTGGCGGCCTTCCATCAGGCAGAACATTTCACGGGTCATACGGCTCATCTGCAGCGCTTCGCGGTAGAAAGAACCTGTAAAAGGATTCAGCGCCTTCATGATATCGGCAATCGTGCGATAGCCGTGCAGGTGCGCTCCCGGCGCCGACGTCTTCTCCGCCTTGCTATAAACCGAAGGATTTGTCTCCTTCACCATCTGCTCACAGAAATCCACACCCACCAGATTGTCCTGGAAAATATTATGGTCGAACATGTACTCGGCGGCCTCGCCGAGGTTGACGATCCATTCGCCGAGCGCGGGAGGCCGCACGCCGAACGCCATATTCTGTGCGTACGTCGCGCAGGTCGCATGATTATCGCCGCAGATTCCGCAGATGCGGCTGGTGATGAAATGCGCGTCCCGCGGATCTTTGCCCTTCATGAAAATGCTGTATCCGCGAAAGATGGACGACGTGCTGTGGCATTCCGCGACTTGGCGGTTATCGAAATCAATCTTCGTAAAAATTCCCAGGCTGCCGACAATCCGGGTAATCGGATCCCAATTCATATCCACCAATTTCCGCGAACCGGTAGGAGTGCCTTTTGCCGCAGTGGTCATCGTTCCCATGTCTTTTCGCTCCTTTAATCTTTGGCGAAACTCGTGCTGAAGGGTTTAGTAGGTACTCGGCCGATATCCGGTGGTAAGGTCTGTACCGGTGTGCCGCCATTTCGGTTCTTTGTTCACTGTGGCGTTGGTAAACGAGCGCAAAGTTCGAATCGCCCTGCCGTAAACCCCGATGCTGGCTGCGGACACCTTCGCCCCTGGTGGCTCGTCCATGAAGGGCATGAACTTGTCCGGGAACCCGGGCATCGTGCAACCGATGCAGATGCCGCCCACGTTCGGGCATCCGCCGATTCCGGCCATCCAGCCGCGCTTCGGCACATTGCAATTAACGACCGGGCCCCAACAACCCAGTTTCACGATGCATTTCGGCGAACCGTACACTTCCGCGAAATCGCCCTGCTCGTAGTAACCCGCGCGATCGCAGCCGTCGTGGACGGTCTTCCCGAACAGCCAGGTCGGGCGCAGTTGTTCATCGAGCGGAATCATCGGAGCCAGGCCAGCCACCTGGTATAGAAGATAAAGGACCGTTTCCATGAAGTTGTCCGGCTGGACGGGGCACCCCGGAACATTGACGATGGGCAGGCCGGCTTTTGATTTCCAATCCCAGCCGAGGTAGTCGGCCAAGCCCATCGCGCCCGTCGGGTTCCCCTGCATCGCATGGATTCCGCCGTACGTCGCGCACGTGCCGCAGGCGACTACGGCTAAAGCCTTTGGCGCCAATCGGTCAATCCAATCCGTCGTCGGAATCGGCTGGTTCGTTTTCGGGTCGGTGCCTAGCGCCGCCCAGTAGCCTTCCTTCTTTATCTTTTCGTTGGGGATGGAGCCTTCCACTACTAGAACGAACGGCTCCAGCTTCCCTTGCTCGGCTTGATACCAATACTTCAGAAAGTCGTCGCCGTTTTCGTAGGCGAGCACCGGATTGTGGAGATGGACTTTAGGCAATCCCGGGATCGCGCCCAACAGTACATCCTCGATGCTGGGCTGCGTCGCCGCCGTGATGGAGACCGAATCTCCGTCGCATCCAAGACCAGCAGTTATCCAGAGGATGTGTACCTCGGGAACTGGTGAAGGCTTTTGCGTTTTGCGACCATAGGGAACCGCTTCGGGGGTCATTACTGGTCCCTCCTTTCAAGCAAATGCGAGTATCTGCAGAGGTTTCTCTGCGCGGAGCATCCCGAAATCCCGGTAGTTCTGGCACCTGCGGAGCACACCGCTGCGGAGCGCCCGCTGCGGACTTACTTCTATTCAAGATTTCGACTGGAATGATTACAACAGCAGCAGGCTAGTTCAATCAGGTACACGCGGAATTTGCCATCGGGGATGGTTGTAAGGTTCCATCGGGGATTCCCCGACGGGTACTCCGTATTCATTACAGGTCTAACACCCGCCGTTCAGGCTGACCGTCCACTCGATCGCGTGCTGCACCAGCTCCCGCGCGTTGCGCAACGAGAGTTTTTCCTTGATATGCGCCTGATACGATTCGATGGTCTTCACGCTGAGGTGTAGTTCGTCGGCAATTTGCCGCGTCCCGTGTCCTTGGCCGATCAAGCGAAATACTTCAAGTTCGCGATCCGTCAGGCCGACAAGTGGGGATTTTTTCGCCGAGGAAGCGCCATGCACGAATTGCTGCAGCATGGTGTTGGTCAGCCGGTCGCTGACATAAACGCCGCCCTGCAAAATCCGGCGAATCGCCACCAGCACTTTCTCGGTGGCTTCCTGCTTCATGATGTAGCCGTTGGCGCCCGCTCGCATCGCGCGCTCGGCATAGATCGTTTCATCATGCATGGAAAGCATCAGCACCGGAAGGTTTGCCGATTTCACGCGGATTTCTTTGAGCACATCCAAGCCGTCAGGACCGCTGAGGGAAATATCGAGCAACACAATGTCCGGCCGCAGCGTAGCAATGGCGTGAAAAGCCGAATGTGCTCCTTCGGCTTCGCCGCAAACCGAAAGGTCCGCCTCGCGGTCAATCAATAGCGCCAGCCCTTGGCGCACGATCGGGTGATCGTCCACGAGCAAGACCCGAAATCGCCTGGTTTCCGGAGCGAGCTGCGCTTTGCTGGCCATGATCTCCAAGCCCTATTCAACTCCCCGGATCGGAAAGATGCAAGTCACCGTGATGCCCTGGCCTTCGTTGGGTTGCACCTTCAACGATCCACCGACCATGTCCGCACGATAGTTCATGATATTCAGCCCCACGCCCGGCGCCGCCGTCGGTTTCTTCGGAAATCCTTCACCGTCGTCGCGAATCGTCAACGTTCCCGTTCCGCCGCGGCCGGACAAACCGATAAATATATTCCGCGCTTTGCCGTGGCGGATCGCGTTGCTCACCGCCTCTTGCGCGATGCGATAAAGATGCGTCGCGAGATTCTCATCATGAATGCGCAGAGGCTTTTGACATTCGAAGGTGCACTGGATGTGGAACAATTCTTCCAGTTCCCTCGCAAACTGCTTCAGTGCAGACATCAATCCCAGCGGATCAGCAGCCACCGGGTGCAGGCCGCGCGCAAGTTGGCGCGTATTCTCGATCGCCTGGTTCACCATGCGCACAATCTTCGCCGCCTCCACGGCCTCCGGCAGCGACTGCTCGGAGAGCTTCTGCTCCAGCACTTTGCTCATGAACGCGATACCAGTGAGGTGCTGGCCGAGCCCGTCGTGCAAATCCTGCGCGATGCGCCGCTGCTCCCGCGCGCTGATGTCCAGAATCGCTTCCTCAAGGCCTTTGCGCTCCGTGATGTCGAAGCCCACGCCATGAATGAACCACGGCCTGCCATCCTCGCGGCGAATCATCTTCGCTTCGCACTGAAACCACAACACGCGGCCGTCGCGCGCGATTACGCGGTACGAAGATCGTAATGGTTTGGCCGACATAAACATTTCCGCCGCTTCGATGCTCCACCGCATTTTGTCGTCGGGATGAATCTGCTGATACCAGCGCACCGGATCTTCCAGCCACTCGCTCTGTGAAAATCCCAGCGCCTGCTCGATCTGAGGGCTTACATATGCTTCGCCGATGCCTTTATCCAGGTAAGCCATGAATACTACGGCAGGAATTTGCTCCACCAGGGCACGGTACTTCGCCTCCATATTGAGCAAAGGCGCTTCAGAGTCTTGCGTTGTTTCCGGCGTTTCGGCGGCATCTGAGGTGGGATTTAAAAATGCGGCCTGCTGCAAAAATACTCCGGCCAATTGCTGCAATGCTTTCTCGGCCTCCACCAAAGCCGCGGCTTCCCGCTCAGCGCCGGAGAGTTGTGTCGTATCGGCCGTCCAGTTCGCCTGTTTTAGAAAATCAAGCGCCATCTCTCATCCCAAGCATCATCCACTTGCCGCTCATAAAAATAGGTTGCTCGAATTATCCTGCGCGTTGCCTCACCGGCGCTTCACTCCTCACGACGGCTCCGCCACGGCGGCTCCTTATTCAGCGAAGCCTGAGTGAATCTGCGCAAGGCATGAATCGCGCGTCCGTAGGTCATCACTGCGCTCGAAGAAAGCAACGATCCCGGCGGCTGATTCATGAACGGCATGAACTTGTCCGGGAATCCCGGCATCGTGCACCCAATGCAGATGCCACCGACGTTTGGACATCCGCCAATGCCACCCATCCATCCGCGCTTCCCCACGTTGCACTGCACCACCGGTCCCCAACATCCGAGCTTCACGATGCATGTCGGCTGTCCGTACGCGTCCGCAAACTGCGCTTGCTCGTAGTAGCCGCCGCGGTCGCATCCTTCATGCACTGTCGCGCCGAAAAGCCAGGTCGGTCGCAAAGCGTCGTCGAGCGGAATCATCGGAGCGCGGCCACCGGCCATATTCAGCAAATACAGCAGCACCTCGGTGAAATTATCAGGCTGCACCGGACATCCCGGCACACACACGATCGGAATCTTCGCGCCCGACTTCCATTCCCAGCCGAGATAATCCGGCAATCCCATACAGCCCGTCGGATTCCCCTCCATTGCGTGAATCCCACCGTAAGTGGCGCAGGTCCCGGCGGCGACGACGGCCCAGGCCTTCGGCGAGAGCTTGTCAATCCAATCGCAGGTAGTAATCGGCTGCCCCGTCTGGGCATCCGTGCCAAACGTCGCCCAATATCCTTCTTCCTTATTCTTTTCGTTCGGAATCGAGCCTTCCACCACCAAAATAAAAGGGCCGGACTTCCCTTCAGCCGCTTCGCGAAAAAAACGGACGAACTCGTCGCCGTTCTCATAAGCGAGAAAAGGATTGTGGAATTTTACTTTGGGAATCCAGGGGAACGCGCCGAGAACGATGTCCTCGAGGCTGGGCTGCGTCGCCGCTGTGACCGCGATGGTATCGCCGTCGCAGCCGAGCCCGGCCGTCAACCACAGGATGTCCATCTCAGCGATAGGAGCCCCATCCCATCGCCGAACTTCGTTCGCGGGCCCGCCAGATGTCATATTTTGCTCGGCTCTAGAAGGATTGATACCAACTCACAAAACGATGGGGCTGAGAACGCGACACAATCCCGGGAGCGGGTTCCGTGGCGAATTCTAACCAATTTCCACAATTTCCGCCATGGATAGCGCGGCCCCGCAGCTATGATACTGCGCGAGGAAGACCAAGCAACAGCATGCTGCGCCGCTACCTACGAACTTTCAGATTTTCAGGAGGGGCTGCGTCATTTGCCATCGTCTGCGTTTTGGTTTCCGCCCTCAGTTCATTCGCGGCGAATGACACCGGGCGTCTTTCGGGTGTTATCGTTGACACCCAGGGTGTCGCCGTCGCTGCGGCCCACGTCAAATTGACAAACGCCACAGCAAACTTCACGCGCGAAACGACCACCGACCCGCTAGGCCATTTCGATTTCGCCGGGATCCCACCCGGCGCCTACCTGTTGACCGCTGAAATCTCTTCGTTCGCACCCGTCAGCGCGAACGTGTCCGTGGTCTCCGGAAAAGAATTGAGCGTTGAACTTCGATTCAAAGAAATTGCGTCGCTGCGCCAAGCCATCACCGTCACAGGGTCGTCAGCTCCATCGCCGCTCACGCCCGATCCTTCCGAACACGTCGTCGTCCACGACCAAGTGCTCGACGCCAACCCCGGACGCCCCGGCGCGCCGATCTCGCTGCCCGGCTTGCCCATCGAAACCGCATCGGGCGGCATCAAAGCGCCGCAATATTTCGCGCCGGGCGTCGCGGGCGATCACGGCGAACCGATTGCGCAGTTCTATCAAATCGGAGATTTCCTCTATCCCAATAATCTTCCGGCCAACGCGCACGGCAACGGCTACTCGGACCCGAACTTCCTGATCGCGCCGACCATCGAAGCAGTCGCGCTCGATGGCGGCGCCTTCAACGTCCGCGAAGGCAATCACTCGATCGACCTCGCGGCAACCTACGTCCCGCGCGAGCGTCTGGGCGATTTCGTCGAGTTCACTGGTGATTATCGTGACGCCGATCTCGTCGCCGGCTGGAGCCCGAGCAACCCAGCGACGAACGGGTTCATCGCTGTCGAAGCGTCCTACGGCAATGGTTTTCTTGCGCGCCTCGAACACCGCCAGCAATACAAAGTGAACGCGTTCCGCCAATTCAAGCTCGGCCGCCACGAGCTCACCCTGTTCGGCGTCGGATATTACGGCTTCTCGTACGTTCCGGGCCTGATTCCCATCAACACGTACGTCCCTGACGACACCGTGGACCGCCGCCAGCTGGACCGCACGCACACCAGCATCTTCGTCGCGAGCGATACCTGGCGCATCAGCGACCAAAAACAGCTCACCTTCTCGGGATTCTTCCGCACCTATAGCCTGAAGCTGCGCTCGAATTTCGCGCCCGACTTCACGCAAAGCCTCGAATTTCCCGGCGGCCTAATTCAGCAAAGCGAAGTCCGAACGGTCGCAGGCGGCGGCCTGGTGTACGTCCAGAAAATTCGCCCGTGGATTTCGCTGCTCAGCGGTCTCGATCTTCGGCGGGACGCACCGCGCGGCCTGGACCTCAAAGCCGCGAATTCCCAAGGCGTGTTCGAACCGGTGACCAGCAACAACCTGACGCTTTCGTTCGTCGAACCGTATGCCGCGCTCGATGGCGCGCTCGGCCGCTATTTTCATTACGATGTGGGCGTGCGCCGCGAGGAAATCTGGATGGACAATCAGGATCTGATCAATCCTCAGAATTCCTTTGATAAGCTCGCCGGCCTCACCCTGCCGAAAGCGACTTTCACAATCCTGCCGCCCGAAAGTCGTTTCCTTCCCACCGTCGCTCTCAGTTACGGTGAGGCGTTCCACACCGAAGACCCGCGCATCGGCACCGGGACCAGCGAACCTCAGCTTCTTGCGCCCTCGCGCGCTTATCAACTCGTAGTTGCCAGATCCATCCAAAAGACCGAATTCAAAATCACGCTGGAGCATGTGACCAATTCGCAGGAACTCGCCAAGATTGATCCGGATACCGGCTTGCAGGAAGATCTCGGCCCGTCGCTCAATCGCTCCATCACGGTTTCGCTGCAGAGGAATTTTTCGCAAGGCTCGATCTATGCGTCGTATGCCCAAGCCGACGCGCGCGACCGCTTGACCGGCGAGCCGACTCCGGAAGCCCCGCGATTTATCTGGGATACTGTAGCCACTGAGGATCGCCTGCCGCTCGGACTGCACGGCCGCTGCGAATTCGAATACGTTCGCGCCAAACCGGTCGGCGATGGCTTCACCGGTCCCGGCGTCCCCGAATTTCGCGGAGCCTTGTTCCGCCCCTTCATGGACGGCCGCATGGTTCTATCTACCGACTTTTTGATTGCGAGCGGCTATACAGGAGAGACCACCGAAACATTTGCGTATCCGTTGGATCCCACGTATCCCACGCCGATCGAGCGCGTAGTAGGTGTTCCGCTGAAGTCATACATTACGGTCAGTTGGGCATACCATTTCAAAAGGTGACAGCACTGGAAGATTTCTCAGCGAATTCAAATTCTTGCTGCGTGTAGGGGCAGGTCTCGGACCCGCCACGACAAACTTCAGAACCTTCGTCAAACATTTTCCCGGCCGAAACGCTAAAACCGGTAATTCAATTCGGTGTATCCCAGCGCGCCGTCTGCGTTCAGCGGATAAATTTTCTTTATCACTTCTCCGCCGATCGCGTAGCCGAAGTACAAGCCCACCGACACACCGTGCTTCCACTTGTAATCTCCGCTGATGTCGTACAAAGTCGCGAGCGAAGTCGCGCCATTCGATGGCCTTCCGCTAAATCCAAACGTCCACGGCTGAAACGCACCGCCGCCCGTGTACCACAGATCATTCTTGTTGCTCAGCCACAGACCATGCACGTCGCTGCGAATCGCCAGCTTCTTCGTCGGACGCAGCATGACTTCCGCAAACAAATCCGTGTTGTTCATCGAATTGAAAAAAGGAAATCGCGCATATACGCGCGGGGTGGGCAGTATCGCGAAGAACGTCCCGTGCGTTCCGTCCGCCGCATTGCCATCGCCGCTCGAATAATAATATCCGCCGCGAATCCAAGGACGCACCACGCTCGCGAACGCCGGCTGCCACCCACCCTCTGCCGCGAACGCCCCGGAGCGCTGCTTCAATTGGCCCCACTCACCGTTTTGCAACACACCCCAACCCAGCAGATCGAATTCACCTGCTGAACTCGTCGGCGCCGCGAGAATGAAGTGCCCGCCGTACGTTCCGATGTTGATGCCGCCTAAATCCGTGGCGCGCACCGCCGCCGGACGGTTGTCCGTCTTCACCACGCTGCGGTCGTCGTTGTAATAAATTCCAAAAGCGCGCCACTCGGCGTGGCTTTTTCCGAACGCCACTTGGCGCGTCAACGCCACGTACGTCACAGGCGTTTTCACCCATCCCCAGCCATCAACCTGAAAGACGCCGCGCGTGGGAATCGCGCTCACAGCCGTAAAAGTCCACGGGCCATTCCCGTACAGAAACTGCAATCCATCCAGACTCCGCATCACGTCCGAGAAACCAAAGTTCCCGATCAATCTCTGCCCGATCCGGTCCGTCTTCAGCGAACCGAGCGTCGGATCCTTCGGTGCGACTTCGCTGCCGTCGGTAAACTCGAAGCGCCCCATTCGCAAACTGGCGTGCTCCCACTTCAAACGCAGAAAAACTTGCTTCGGAAAAATGAACGCAGTGTTCTGTTCGTTGTGATTCGCCGCGTAATACGAACCACCGAGGCCGTATTGGCCAAGCGGCGCGGGATTCACGGCATGGTCGGGAAGGCCCAGCAAGACGGGCGCTTCAAACTCGATGTTCCAATCGTAATTCGGCCGCTCCTGCGAAAATCCGAAGCGGATCACCGTGCCCGAATAGCCGTACAAATTCTCGCCGCTCGCGGCTTCGAACCAATCCCACGCCTCGTAGCGCTCGCGCACGCTCCCGGAAAAAGTGACTCCGCCAATCTGAATCGGCTGCGCATCCGGCTCTTGCGCCCCCGCCACGGTCGCTGCCAGCAGAACGAACAGCAGCCAGCCCAATAACTTTCTCAATGGATCTCCTGTCCATGGGATTCTTGTCCGCATGTCCGCGCACCCCTCGCCGCGCAAGCTCGGCCCTGTCGCTCGCAGCGGCAATAGCCGCAGTAGCGCGAAATTGCATGGCAATTTGATGGTGAATGAAAATTTCCGCAATAATGCGAAAATACTAGAGACACGCGTAGCGCAACAGGTTTACTGTTTACACCGCTTCTACCTTGAATCTCCAAGCCAAATCGGTCGGCAAAAAACTGTTCAAAATCGCAGGTGCGCTCGTCGCGCTTTACGCGGTCATCACGACGGCGCTCTTCGCCATCATGCTGCGGCCGCCGGACAGGTTCGCCCGTACGATGAAGTACGTCCCCTGGCCCGCCTTCGTTGTTTTGCCATTCAAACCTTTATGGAATGTCGCCCGCCAAGGCCACCTTGCCATCGGAGACATGGCCCCGGACTTTTCACTGGAGAGCCCGGATCACAAGAGCACGTTCCAGTTGTCGTCCATGCGCGGCCAGAAACCAGTCGTCCTGGTTTTCGGCAGCTATACCTGACCGCCGTTCCGCCGGGAGGTTCCCGACCTCAATAAGCTGTACGAACAATATAAGGACCGAGTCGCGTTCTACGTCGTGTACATCCGCGAAGCACATACCAGTGATGTCTGGCAGGATCCCGACAATCTGGACGATCACGTCGTCTTCGCTAGTCCAAAAAATCTCGCCGAACGCGAACAAATGGGCCAGATGTGCGTCGTCAAACTCGGCATCCATTTTCCCGCCGTCGTGGATAGTTTTGACAACGCCACCGAACGCAACTACACCGGCTGGCCCGACCGCCTCTACGTAATCGATCGCGACGGCCGCGTCGCCTACAAGGCGCGGCCCGGCCCGTTCGGCTTCCGCCCGCAGGGCGTCGCGGATACGCTACAAAAGTTAGTCCCCGCATCCACGCCCTGACGGCCGCGCCGGTGCCGTGTGCGAGCGCGTCACCCAATTCCTATCGCTTCGGACTGGCACTTTTTCTGTCCTTCAGGACAGCTTGCCGCTTCTATCTCGGACTCTTACTCTCTCCTTACGCAATCATTCCCAGCTCCAGATCCGGGGCCTTGCCCAGATAGCATTTGCGTCGTTTCGCCGCGCAGCTCGGGAGGCGAATCACATGAAGTCTGCCAAACGTCCATTCCCTGCTCTCGTGCTCGCTTGCGTGACCACTCTCTTGCTCTTGCACACCGGATGCGTGGGCACGAGTGGGAGCGGCCACTCAGGCGGCGGTGGAGGAGGCAATAGCGCGCCCGCGACGCCCACGGGTCTCGCAGCCACCGCAGGCAATGCGCAGATCGCTCTCAGTTGGGCGTCCGATTCTGGCGCGACTGGCTATTACGTCAAGCGCTCCACCACCACTGGTGGTCCCTACACGCAGATCGCGACTCAATCTTTCGCCAGCTTCACGGACACAGGGCTCACCAACGGCACAAAGTATTTTTACGTAGTAGCGGCTTACAATTCGGCAGGATCGAGCGCGAATTCCGCGGAAGCGAGCGCCACTCCCGCGCTACCTCCGCCATCAGCGCCTGCCGGACTTTCCGCGGCAGCCGGAAACGCGCAAATCACTTTGGCGTGGAACACCAGCGCAGGGGCGACGAGTTACCACGTGAAGCGCTCGACCAACAGCGGCGCGGAAATCCAAATCTCCGCGCCCACCACCAACTCGTACACGGATACCGGACTGACCAACGGCACTAAATATTTCTACGTCGTTTCTGCGGTAAATGCCGGCGGGGAAAGCGCGAACTCCTCGGAAGTCTCAGCCACGCCAACCGCACCCGCGGCGCCCCCTCCAACTCCAACAGGCTTGCAAGCCACAGCCGGAAACGCGCAAGTCGCGCTGACCTGGAACGCCAGCACGGGCGCGACGAGCTATCACCTCAAACGCTCAACCACCAGCGGCGGCCCCTTCAACAGCACGCTGGCTTCACCGACCGGAACAAGCTACACCGACGCTGCCGTGACCAACGGCACGGCTTACTACTACGTCGTTTCCGCGGTAAACGCGACAGGCGAAAGCGCCAATTCCGCGCAAGTAAGCGCCACGCCCACCGCCCCCACTGTGAACGTGACGATCACGATTGATCCCAGCAAGACCAAGCCGATTTCGCCGTGGATCTACGGCATCAATTTTTATTCGGGGGTCACCGGCGCCCCGCCGCAACTCACGTTCGACCGCGCCGGAGGCAATCGCTGGACCGCCTACAATTGGGAAACGAACGCTTCGAACGCAGGCAGCGATTATCTCTACGAGAACGACGACTACCTCAGCAGCAGCACTGTTCCTGCTGAGGCAGTGCGCAGTTTCATCGCGGGCGATCAATCCAATAATCTCGCAAGCCTGATCACCGTGCAGTTGCAAGGCCTCGTTGCAGGCGACGAGGCCGGCCCCGTGAGCGTCAGCAATCCTCCGGACCTCTCGCGCTTCAAACAAGTTGTAGACCAAAAATCCACGGTCTCCAGTGCACCGTTCACGCTCACTCCGCCCACCACCGACAACTACGTCTTCCTGGACGAATTTGTCTGGGCACTCAATCAAAAATTCTCGGGCACGAATATCTTCGGAACGAATCCCACGCACCCCACGTTCGTCAGCCTCGACAACGAGCCCGAGCTGTGGAATTCGACGCACCTCGAAGTGCAAGGGCCGAATCCAGTGACCTCGGACGATTACATTGCGAAAACGATCACTCTCACCGAAGCGCTGAAAAACCAATTTCCGAATATGATCATCTTCGGCCCGGTGCACTACGGTTTTCAGGGCATCTACAATTGGCAAGGTGAATTAAACGCCACCCCCACCGGCGCGAATTGGTTCCCGGACAAATATCTCATTGCGATCGGCGCCGCATCCGCCACCTACGGCAAGCCCTTAGTTGACGTCTACGATTTCCACTGGTATGCGGAAGAGTATGACGCGAACGGCACGCGCAGCATTGACCTGAGCGGCACTACACTCACGGACGCGCAGGTTCAACTGATCGTGCAAAGCCCGCGCAACCTCTGGGACCCCACTTTTAGCGATTCCACAAACAGCAATCCTTGGATATATGAAGAACTGGGCAATTCGCCGATCAATATCCTCGGCCGCCTGCAATCCAAAATAAACGCGGAATTTCCCGGCATGAAAATTTCCATCACCGAATACGAGAACGGCGGTTGGAATCACATTGCCGGGACGATCGCGCAAGCCGACAACCTCGGCATCTTCGGAAGCCAAGGAATTTTCGCCGCGAATTTCTGGCCGCCCAATGGAACTTACTCCTACGCCCTCGCCGGATTCCGCGCCTTCCGCGATTTCGACGGCGCCGGCGCCAATTTCGGCGACACTTCCATGCAATCCGTTTCGAGCAACGTGCAAAACGTGGTCGTCTACGCCAGCTCCGATAGCACCACGCCCGGCCGCTACGTCTTCGTCGCCATTAACCGTTCCGCCACCCCTCAAGTGACCGCCATCGAAGCGCAATCGCTTTCCGGCACCGCGAAGCTTTATCAAATGACTGCTGCCACTGCCCAAGGCCAAAGTGACGTCCAACCAGTTTCCATAGACTCGATGGCGGTGAGCGGCTCGACGCTTACGCTCACTCTCCCCGCGTTAAGCGTGACGACCGTTGAGGTCAAATGATTCTCGCGACGCGCGATCGTCGCCGCCTGCTGCGCTCTTGCCTTGTTTGTAAAACGCGCCGTTCGGCGCTACAAATCGGGATTCCGGCTTAGTACCTCTACGTCCCGCCACCTGTACCAAAACTGTACTCGATTTTTCTTGCCGCGATTTCTGAGTCAGCGTAATGTGCCTGCACGCAGTTTCCGCCCAGCCATCCCTATCGCGCGCGACGACGTCACCGACAAGGAGGCCTCTCATGACCTTACTCAAGCCATTTCCCGGCTCGGATGAAAAATCTGCCAGTCTAAATTCAAGAGGCGCAGGCCGCCGCAAATTCATCACCGGACTGAGCGGCGCGGCAGCCGCGTCAATCGCGATGAGCACGGCGAGTTTCGGCGCCACCGGAGGTGCCACTGGCGGCCAATCGAACTCGACCTCCCCCTCGGGTTCTGCGGGTAGCACTCGCGCGCAGCAGAGTTTCCAGAATCGCGTCAATGCAGCGCACGCCGAGCTGAATGTGCCGGTTCCCCAACAGATCGCGAACGGCGACGAGCAGCGGTATCCCAATCGAATCGGAAACTACTCGAAGGGTTTGCTGCACAATAACATTGGCGAAGTAGAACCGGCTTCTTACAACAGCCTCTTGCAAGCCGTCCATAGCGGCGAACCGCAGGATTTCGCGCAGATTCAGCTCGGCGGTAACACGCCGCTCGTCGATCCGCAAAGCGGTCTGGCCTTCGACCTGGAAGGGACTGACTGCCACCAACTCGCCATCGGCACGCCGCCCGCGGTTGCGAGCCAGCAAATGGCAGACACCGCGGTGGAGAGTTACTGGATGGCTTTGTGCCGCGACGTAAACTTCACGCAATACGGCAACGAGCCCCTCACGCAAGCCGCGATTGCGGAATTGAATTCACTACCGGCATTCCCTGGTCCGCATCCGGTTACTCCACAAAATCTATTTCGCGGATTCACACCCGGCGACGTCTTGGGCCCTTACCCATCGCAGTTCATCCTGCAGCCATTGACCTACGGCGCGATTCCCGTCACCCAGATGATGACGACGTATGTTCCCGGCCTCGACTATATGACTGACCAGACTTCCTGGCTCGCCGTGCAAAACGGACAAGGTCCGTTCGCCGCGAATCAAGCGGACCCGAATATTCAGCACATTCGCAATGGCCGCAGCTTGAGCGCTTACGTACATGTGGACGTGCTCTTCGAGGCGTACTTCAATGCTTGCATCATGCTGGTGGATGCGGGAGCCCCGCTCGATCCCAACAACCCCTACGTCAACTCGCGCACCCAAACCGGTTTCGGCACCTTCGGCACCCCGCACCTGAAAACTCTCGTCGCGGAAGTCTCACAGCGCGCCCTCAAAGCAGTCTGGTACATGAAGTGGTTCGTGCATCGCCATCTGCGTCCCGAAGCTTTCGGCGGCCTGGTGCACATGACGAAAACAAATCAAGCCAGCTACCCGCTTCACCCAGACGTTCTCAATTCGCACGCCGTCGCCGAAGTCTTTGCCAAGAACAATTCTTATTTCTTGCCGCACGCTTTCCCGGAAGGCTGTCCGCAACATCCTTCCTATGGCCAAGGCCACGGCACCGTTGCCGGCGCGTGCGCCACCATCGTCAAAGCCTGGTTCAACGACCTCGCTCCGCTCACTTCGATCCCTGGGTTCACCATCATGCAGCCCAGCGAGGATGGCTTCTCGCTCGCCCCTTACGAGGGTTCCGACGCCAATCAACTCACCATCGGCGGCGAAATGAATAAGCTCGCGGCCAATATCGCCATCGGTCGCAACCACGCCGCGGTTCATTGGCGCCATGACTATCATGATTCGCTGCCGCTGGGCGAGGCTGTGGCGATCTCGATGCTTAACGACATGGCCCACAACTGGAACGAGAACTTCGAAGGTTTCTCGTTCACCAGATTCAACGGTCAAAGAATCACCGGCGTCGGCGCAAACTCCAAATAACCGCAAGGCGAACAGGCCTGCAGCGATCCAGGTGTGCGACCCTTGCGAGCGGCTGCGGCTGTTTGCGGCCGATGTTTGCGTGCGAATGAGCCCTTCAGAATCGCTGCCGAATTCGTCGCGGCCCGTATCTTTACTTAAGGTCAATCCGGTACGACGATTTTCCCCTACCGTGTCGAATTTCCCTCCGAATTTTTCGCGCAGGACACTGTAGGTATATCCGCAAGGTATTGAACCGTATTGAGTTCGATTTTTTTGGGCAGTGTTTGGTACCGAGCGTGCACCTTGTCTGCGGGGTGACACATTCACCGCAGGAGGCCGTGGCATGAGAAGGAAACAGATTCAGAGCTGGGCGGCGATTTCAGCTCTCACCGGATTTTTATGCGTGGGCACGCCCGCCCTCGCGCAATCAACTCCCGATCAAAACTCTCGGCCGGAAAACGGGAACGAAATCTATCACCATTCCGTGGCCGAATTCGATCAGTTCCTCGACAGCCATCGCGAAACCGCTGATCAACTACGCAAAGAGCCAGACTTGGTGCTCAACGACCAATTCCTGAAGAGCCATCCGGAATTGCAGAATTATTTGTCGCAGCATCCAACCGTTCGGGATCAAATGCGTAAAGATCCGAACGAGTTCATGACAGCGGAAGCGGCTTTCGAACAGCGCGGCGACAACGACGCCAACGGCGACCGTGATCGTGACCGCAATGGCGATCGCCGCGACGTTGCCAGCTTCGATCGCTTCCTCGATAGCCATCGCGAAACCGCGGACCAACTTCGTAAGCAGCCGGATCTCGTATTGAACGCCGAATTCCTGAAGAGCCATCCGGAATTGCAGGAGTATTTGCAGCAGCATCCCGCGGTCCGCGATCAAATCGATAAGGACCCGAACGCGTTCATGGCACAAGAAGAAAACTACGACCAGCGTGGCGACAACGGCGCGAATCGTGACCGCGATCGCCGCGATGTCGCTAGCTTCGATCGCTTCCTGGATAGCCACCGTGAAACAGCTCAGCAGCTTCGCAAGCAGCCGGACCTCGTGCTGAACGCCGAGTTCCTTAAGAGCCATCCAGAGTTGCAGCAGTACCTGCAGCAGCATCCCGCCGTTCGCGATCAGATCGACAAGGACCCCAATGCCTTCATGGCCCAGGAAGCGCAATTCAACGATCGCGGCGACCAGCGTGCCGACCAACGCGGTGACAATGGCGCCCGCGGCGACGAACGCGCGGATAATAACACCCACGGCGATCGTGACCGTGACGCCGACCGCGATCGCAATGGCGATCACCGCGCCGTGGCGAACTTCGATCAGTTCCTCGATAGCCACCGCGAAACCGCCGAGCAGCTCCGCCGCGATCCTTCACAGATCAATAACGACGAATTTGTGAAGAGCCATCCGGCGCTGCAGGCTTATCTGCAGCAGCATCCTGAAGTGCGTCAGGACGTCAGCCAAAATCCGAACGCCTTCATGCAGCAGGAAGCCCGCTACGACCGTAACGACAACGGCATGGACCGCGATACGGACAGCCGCCGCCAGTTTGGACAATTCCTCGGAGGCCACGCGGATGTCTCGCGCCAACTCTCCGAAAATCCTTCGCTGGTGAAGGACCACGAATACATGGACAACCATCCGGAGCTTCGCGACTACTTGAATTCGCATCCGGACGTTCAACAACGCCTGACAGCGGATCCCGATAACTTCGTCAAATCCGCCCAGCAGTTCAACACCACTACTACCACTCCTGGCACGACCACCAAGCCTGCGACGACGACGCCTGGTGATACGACGAAGACTCCGATGCCCGACCCTACTAAACCCAAGCAGTAAAATCCGGCTACTCGCTCGATTGGAAGACTTGAAATAACCAGGGTCTTCCAATCCGCGAGAGCCGTTTCGTTCGTTTGCGGCGATCTTCGCAGTATGTGGCTGTCACTAGCAGTTCGCAACGTCGCCGCCAGCGGGCCGTTTTTCAAGGAGACGTTATGAACGCCAAAATCCCCCTGATACTTGCTCTTGCCGTTGCTTCCGCGAGTCCTCTCTTTGCCGGCGGCAACAAGAAGAAAGCGTCCGAACGCGCCACGCTCGAACGAATGGAAGCGGTCCCCTGTGGCGCAACCCAAAAGGGCATAGCCGGCTTGGGCACCCTGTGGGCTTCGGCAGGCATCACGCACGTAAACTCCAACGAGAAGCTGTGCCCGCAGTACACCGTGTTGACTGACGAGATGGAATATGACGTTCGGCCGACCGATCTGAAGCACGCCATAATCCTGCCCGTCGGCAAGGAAGTCGAATTCAAGATCAATAAGAACCGCATGTACATGAAAGTCCCGGATGCCCACCAGAAAATGGAGACGTACGAGGTTGTTTCGATGAAACCGACGAACTCAGATTCGAACGTGAAGGATGCGTCTACCAAATCGGACTCGCACTGAGACGCGTTTCCGCCCCGAAACCAAGTAACACGCGAGCGCGCCCCTAGCAATCCCGATCGCAAGGGTTCGTAGGGGCGCTGCTTGTCGAAGATCCGCCGCGGCAGGACCGCGCCCCGGTTTAGTTGCAGATTAATCGCTGGATCGCTTGAGCCCCGCAAACAGAATTGCCCACTGCTATCCGCGCCTCAGAAAAGATACAATCGCACTCTCTAGGAAATCACTGCCCGCGAATCGAGGGTCATCATGGAACACAATCTGCAAGATACGATCTCGCTTCTTACTCGCACTCCAGCCACGCTCAACGCCCTGCTCCGCGATCTTCCGGAGTCGTGGACGTTGCAAAATGAAGGCGTCAACACCTGGAACGCATTCGATATCGTCGGCCATCTGATTCACGGCGAACGCACTGATTGGATGGCGCGCGCTCGCATGATTCTGCAATTCGGCGAAACGCAAACCTTCGTGCCTTTTGACCGCTTGGGACACGTGCGCGCAAACGAAGGTAAGACGCTCGACCAGCTGCTCGATGAATTCGCCCGGCTGCGCGGCGAGAATCTTGACGAACTGCGCCTGCTGAATTTGCGGCGTGAAGACCTCGCGATGAGCGGAAAGCATCCCGCGCTCGGAACCGTCTCTTTATCGCAATTGCTCGCCGCTTGGGCGGTGCACGACTTGACTCATCTGCACCAACTGACGCGTGTGATGGCCCACCAATACCGCGTCGCCACCGGCCCATGGCATATGTACCTCGGAGTCCTGCTGTGCGCCGGCCATAGCGCCTGAGGAATCAGCGGTGATCGAAAATCAGGGCGGATTGTCTTTCAGTCGCAACTTTCGAGCGCCAATTCTGAACTCTCCGCTTCCAACTGTTAACTTTCCGCTACCAATCACATCCCAAACTTGCCCGCCGATTCGCGCTGCCGCATAATGAAATGGGCGTACGGCGGGGTATGAAGAAATCGTTCATTTTGCTGTTGGCAATTTTCGGCGGGCTCGCGGGCCTGGCTATCGGTCTTGCTGCGGGGCGCTCGGGCCAGCCCCGCCCGCACCTTCTGCCGTCGCCCTTCGCGTCGAGACAATCCACGACGAAGCCGGCCGCAATCGCGCAAGCCCACACTGCGCTTCCCACACACACAAGCGCCGATTCGGGGGATCACCAGGACAATCCGACAAGCGATCGATCCAGCGATGACTCCGAAGAACGCGTCGTCCGCTTTGCCAGCAATCCGCAGCCGATGCCCCCTTTCCTCGTCACTGACCTCAACGGCAACGTCGTCTCCACGGCCGCGTGGAAAGGTAAAGTTGTCTTCATCAATTTTTGGGCCACTTGGTGCCCACCCTGCCGCGCCGAAATTCCCGTGCTGATTGACTTGGCGAACCGCTATAAGGACCGCCTGCAAATCGTCGGCGTATCCCTGGATGACGATGATCCCCTAGACGTAAAAAAATTCGCTGAGCATTTCGGCATCAACTATCCCATCGTGATGGCCAGCCCCGAAATCGTCGCAGAGTACGGCGGCGTGCCGGCGCTGCCCACGCTCTTCGTGATCAACACCGATGGAAAAGTAGTCCAGAAGCACGAAGGGTTGTATTCGCCGGAACTCTACGAGACCGAAGTGCGCTTGTTGCTCGGCTTGCCCGCCAACGCGCAGGTGCAAACTTTTGAGGATCAGGGACAAATCTTCCTGCAGAATGCAGCGCTCGCGACGGAATTGCCCGATGTGGATTTCACCGGCCTGACGCCCGAGATGAAGAAGGCGGCGCTGAAACGTCTGAATTCCGAGACCTGCGATTGCGGATGCCGCCTGACCCTAGCGCAATGCCGCATCAACGACACTTCGTGCCCCAAGAGCAAAAAACTAGCCGCGAACGTCGTGAAGGAAGTCAGCGAAGGGACCGCACCGCCAACGTCCGCACCGGCAACGGCGGCGCCGGTCACACCGCCAGTGCCTGCAATTCCGAAACAGCCGGCAACCGCACCATCGATGCCTCCACCGCCAGCAGTCGCGCCTGCGCCGCCGGTCTCGGACCACGACTAGTCGCCGCGCGCAAAATGTACGAATGGCGGAGACGCTTGGCGTCGCTATTCGTGCGCTACTGCGCTTGATCGTATGGCAAACACTGCTGTAGTTGGACGATCGCTGCGTTGGTCGCCTTCAGCGTGTCTTCTTTATGCCCGCCCCAGTCGCCTCCCACGCGCTGCAAGCGTTGGTTGGCCCGCCGCAGCGCGGTGATCGCATCTTGAAGTTCTGGATGCAATTCCGCCGGCGGCGCCGCCGGCGCCGTTACCGGAAAACTCAACGCAAGGATCAGTGTTGCCAGCGCAAACCAGCTTACAAACGGACGCTTCATCAAACTCTCCTCTGAATGCGAATTTAGGTTCCGCCTCGCTAGATATGCCGAGCAACGGCACAGCACACCAATATCGCATCGCCGCTCACAAAGAATCAATCGGGTGGAATCTGGCGACAACCAGTCGCAGCGGAGGAATCGGTAGCGAAGTGACCGTTGCGGACAACTCCTAAACTCTACCGGGGCGCGGGCCCCGGTACGTCCGGCAGAGCGATCACGGCGTTCGGCGATGGTGCTGCACGCTCCACGTTCGAGTTCAAAATCACCAAGTCCACGCGCCGATTCGTCCCACGCCCTTCCGCCGTATCGTTCGGCGCGACTGGATAATATTCGCCATAGCCGGAAGCGGACAGGCGGTCCGGCGCGATCGCGTACTTCGTGATGAAGAGCTTGATGATTTCCGTAGCGCGTGCCGTCGAGAGCTCCCAGTTCGAATCGAATCGCGCACTATGAATTGGAACGTTGTCGGTATAGCCCTCGATGCGTATCCGCATCCGCTCCGGGCCAATCACTTTGACGATCGCAGAAAGCGTCGGCAGTGCCTGCGGCCCCAGTGCCGTGGAGCCGCTGTCGAAAAAGCCCGCTTCGCGAAGGCTGACCACGACCCCCTCTTGCGAAGGGGCCACCGATACGGTTTGCTCCTTAATCTGGCGCGCGAGCGCGGCGTCCAGCTTCGTCTCTACCTCATCCAGCTTTGGACGGTCCGGCGCCTCCGCCAGATTTCCCTCCGGCGAATTCACCAGGCGGCCCATCGCTTGCAGCCTGTTCACGTTTTCGATCATTTGCACGTCGGCGAAAGGCAGCGGTTCGGTATCCACCAGGCCCGGCTTCGAATTCGACGCATCAAAAATGCCCATCTGCTGGAACGCGACTTGAATGGCCATGGCGAGCTGCCCGGCTTTCCGCTTGTCCACCTGCGCCGAAGAGTAATTGATGTACACGTCCACCACGTTGGTCATCGTGTCGAACGACAAATTCCACACATGCTCGATGATCTGCGCGCGCGTCACATCCTGTCCCGCGTTGCGCATCAAGTACTCCAGCAAAGCAAACTCCTTCGGAGTCAGTTCTGCCCCGCGCGAAGCGCGCTTCACCGAATGCTCCACGCGATTCAATTCCAGATCGTCCATGCACAAAACCGTATTCGAAGCGCGGCCGCCTCGCCGCAAAAGCGCCCGCACCCGCGCGGACAACTCCGAAAATGCAAACGGCTTGAGGACCAGATCATCCGCGCCCATATCCAGCACTTCCACGCGATCTTCCGGGCGATTTCCTCCAGAAAGCACCAGGATCGGCAATTGCTGCTGCTTCGCGCGGAAGGACTGCAGCAGTTGCATCCCGCCGGAGACAGCCAAGTTCATATCCAAAATCGCCAGATCGTAGCTGCGCTCCGCCACCATCTGCTTGGCTTCTTCGCCATTCCGCGTTAAATCAACCGTGTAATGTTCGGCATCGAAACTACTGTGGAGAAACGTAGCTAACGCTGGGTCATTCTCAGCCACCAAAAGACGCATTGCTGCTCCTGGGGAAGGGGGAAATTCCAAATATTAGGAAGGGGGAATGAACTTTAGCTAAGGTTGGCGAAAGTGTCGAAGAAAATCTTCATCATCGTCGCAAAGTTTCGAAGGAGTTAATACTCGTGGGAAATTTCAACCAGAATGAAACAGTCCGCACCAGCGCATGCACCAGAACGGAACAGATTCCGCGCCTGTTTACACAACGTCGTTACGGATGCGTCATCTTTTCCGGCTTCACCAGCTCATCAAACTCTTCCGCGCTCAAATGACCAAGCTTCAAAGCAGCCTCCCGCAAACTAATATGCTGCTGATGCGCCTTGTGCGCGATCTCCGCAGCCTTGTCATACCCGATCTTCGGGCTCAGCGCCGTCACCAGCATCAGAGAATTCTTCACATTGGCAGCGATACGGTCCATATCAAGCTCCATGCCGTTCACGCAGTGGTCCACAAAGGAACGGCACGCATCCGCCAGCAAGCGCACCGAGTTAAGAAAATTGTGAATCATTACAGGCTTGAAAACGTTCAGCTGGAAATTACCCTGCGAGCCTGCAAATCCGATCGCCGCGTCGTTGCCAAACACCTGCACCGCAACCATCGTCATTGCCTCCGATTGTGTCGGGTTCACCTTCCCCGGCATGATCGAAGATCCCGGCTCATTCTCCGGCAAAATCAATTCGCCGAATCCCGCGCGCGGCCCGGACGCCAGCCAACGCACGTCATTCGCGATTTTCATCAGCGACGCAGCCAGCGTCTTCAGCGCTCCGCTGGCAAACACAATCTCGTCGTGCGCGGAAAGCGCCGCAAATTTATTCGGATGCGACTTGAACGGCTGCCCGGTCAACTCCGCGATCTTCTTCGCCGCGCGCTCCGCGAATTCCGGATGCGCGTTCAATCCCGTTCCCACCGCGGTCCCGCCGATCGCCAATTCATACAGTCCCGGCAGCACCATTTTTAGCCGCTGCACATCCCGGTCGAGCTGGCTCACCCAGCCGGACATTTCCTGCCCCACCGTCAGCGGCGTAGCGTCCATCAAATGCGTGCGGCCGATCTTCACTACTTTCGCAAACGATTTCGCCTTCGCGTCAATCGCATCGCGCAACCGCTCCACGGCTGGAATCAACACCTCCGCCACCCGCGAAGCGGCAGCGATATGCATCGCCGTCGGAAATGTATCATTCGACGACTGCGACATATTCACATCATCGTTCGGATGAATCGGCTTTTTGCTACCTAACACGCCCCCGGCGATCTCGATCGCCCGATTGGAAATCACTTCGTTCGCATTCATGTTGGTCTGGGTGCCGCTGCCGGTCTGCCAGACGTGCAGCGGAAAATGCTCATCCAGCTTTCCCGCGATTACCTCATCTGCAGCCTGCACGATCAGCTTCGTCTTCTCCGCCGAGAGCTTGCCCAAATCCTGGTTCACCAGCGCCGCAGCCTTCTTCAAAATTCCGAACGCGCGTACCAATTCTGGAGGCATCGTGTCCCGCCCGATGTCGAAATGAATCAGCGAGCGCGCGGTCTGCGCCCCATAATAACGGTCGTTCGGAACCTCAATCTTCCCCATGCTGTCCGATTCGACCCGCATTCCCGCCTTCGCTGCCACTGACGCCTTAGCGTCCACGTTCCCTCCCCCTGAGTACTTCGTCGAGCCAGTTAGGAGCAGTTCCCTGCTGCCTTTAAGAAAGCGCACGTATATCTATAATAAGGATACTGCGGAAACCACCACCGCGCAGCCGCCAGTTGCCTTGGTAGGCGTCAAACGCACAAGTTCGGCGCGTTGAAGAGTCCATGTGAGAACCACGGTTTTCGTCAGGGCCCGGCTTTACAGCTTGCGGAAAAACAGGAAGGGCGGGGCTTCAGCCACGCCGTAAGTCGTGTGTTTTGCCTTGGGGCGTTAGCCCCTGAAGCCCCGCTTTTGACATTTTCCGTAAGGTGTGAAGCGCCAGAACCGCCGCAAAATCAAAGCGGCTCTCAGCCGCTGAAGTACAGGTTTTGCAACTCTCACCCAGACTCTGAAGCCTCCGACCAACCAGCCGATTTCACCTACTGGCCTGGCAATTGCCCACAAGGACCCGCGGTCAGCTGTCCCGCCCTTGGACCTTCGTACAGGCATGATTTCAGAAACGTTCGCGCTACGATGCCCTCAGGCGAATTCCAAAACAGATTAGAATTGTCTCTGCGAATAGGGGACTTCACTTTCTTCATCGCGCCATTTTTCTGATTCGCTGTCTGGGGGATAGCACGATCGTATGGCCTCGCTATTCAAATTTGGCTTTTCTCGTGATCGCGCCGCAAATGCCACCGCCACAGTGGAACCCGGCCCTGCTGTAGAACTCGTTGCCGCCGCGGCTCCCAAGCGCGCCGAACCCCCGCCTCCCCCGCCAGCGCCCGTTGACGACGCCCAGTTGCAGGAATTCTTACTCAAGAATTTCCTTACGACCGAGACGCAGCCGGCCGAGACTGCCGCGCCCGAAGCGGCAGCACCTGTGCACGTTCACACCGCTTCACCTTCACCCGCAGCACCCACACCCCCGCAGGCTGCTGCTCCAAAAGCTGCTCCAGAAGCCGCGCCAGAATCAGTACCCGAAATTGCCACCGAATCAATGCCCGAAATGCCGGCCGAATCAGCTTCGCAGGCCGCGCCGCAAATCGCGCCGGAGCCCCAAGCAGCCCCCAAGACGGAAACTGTGTCCGAGCCGCAACCGGACCCGGAGCCGATTTCCAACTCCATCACCCTCGCCGACCTCCACGAAAGCCAGGAAGTAATCGCGCAGGCGCAACTAGCAGCGGGTTCTGCGCCGCCCGCTCCTCCAAAAGTCGCGCCTCACGAGTGGGCGCTCGAAGAAACGCTGGCAAACCACAAAGAGTGGCTCGAATCGCACGCCGCCGTCGGCGCGAAAGCCGATCTGCGCAACGCCAAGCTGCAGGACACCGAACTGATCGGCGTCAACCTTCGCTATGCCGATTTGCAGGACGCTAATCTGAAATCCTCCGACCTTCTGTTAGCAGACCTGCGCGACGCGTGCCTCGTCCGCGCCAATCTGCAGGAAGCGTGCCTCGTCGGCGCGAATTTGGAAGGCGCGAATTTGGAAGGCGCTTCGCTCGAGAGCGCTATGGGACTTCTGCCCCGCCAACTGGCCGGCGCCAATCTGCACGAAGCGTCGTTGCCTGCGCCCATCCTCGAATTCAACGCCCTCCCCGGATTCGCGCGCACCTCAAACACCGCCGCGCGCCTGTTCAGCACCACGCTCGCGCTAAGCCTGCTTTCCTGTCTCGCGATCTGGAGGACCAAAGACATCCAGCTTCTCGCCGATTCCGCCATCATCCCGTACTTACGCTCGTCCGCCGCTGCCGCCGCGGTACCGACGGATCAAATCTATCTAATCGCCCCCGCCGTGCTGCTCGTCATCTATCTCTGGTTTCTCTACAACCTGCAGCGCGTGTGGGACGCGGCGCTCGAACTCCCAGCCATCTTTCCCGACGGTAGCGTTCTAGGCCAGAAAACTCCGCGCATCATCACCGGCCTGCTCCGCACTCATTTCCGCTGGATGAATCCCGACGCTCCTTCGACCCGCGTGGTCGAAAAAGCCGGCTCGATCGTGCTTGCGTACTGGCTGGTGCCCTTGGTGCTCCTCTTCTTCTGGGCGCGCTACCTCACTCTCCAGGAAATCCACGGCTCGTTCTTGCAAATTGCCTTGACGCTTGTTGCCGTCGGCGTCGCGTTCTATTGCACGACCAGCGTTGGCCGCCCTCCTGAGATTTGGGCCGCGCAAGGGCGTCCCACCAAAGATTACTTCGCGCGCTTGAAGTTCCTGAAACCCGCCACCCTGCTCGCATCACTCTTTGTTGTTTTGTTGCTGATTTCCGCTGGCACCGTCGCGGGCGTTCCACACGATAAAGCGCGCGCCCCGCAATTCGCTGCAGCCAGCGTGCGCCGCTGGGTGCCGAGTTTCCTCTGGGCGCTGGGATATGATCCTTACGCCGAGCTTACCGAAGCATCCATTTCGCGCCGTCCGCCAAACCGGAACGGCGCGGACGACCAACTCCTCGCCGTCGAGGGCGCGCATCTGAACGGAACGAATTTCCGTTACGCCCAGGCCTACGGGATCTTTCTCGCCAACGCGCATCTCTTCCGCGCCAATTTTCAGGGCGCATTCCTTTCGGAAGCGGATATGCGCGGCGCCGATCTCGGCCAAGCCAACATGAAATTCGCGGTGCTCGACCGCGCGCAAATGAACCGCGCCAATCTCGACCGCGCCGAACTCGACGGAGCCAACCTCGCCCGCGTGGATCTCCGCGGCGCGAACCTCTCCTACTCTTCGCTCACCGATGCCGTCCTGGTGGACGCGCGCCTCGATGGCGCCAGCCTTTACGCTTCTCACGCGGAGAACGCCACGCTGCTTCGCGGCAACCTCGAAAAAGCCGACATGCGCGAAGCCCATCTCGACGGCGCCAACCTCGAAAGCGCCGACCTGCAGCAGGCCTTTCTCTGGTCCACAAAACTCGCCGGCGCAAATCTGCAGAAAGCCCAATTGGCTACGGCCATCTTCATTGACGCTGATTTGCGCGGCGCGGATCTCCGCGGCGCGCAATTCAATGGCACGGTCCTCAACGGCGCGAATCTGCAGAACGCCAATCTTGACGGCGCCGACCTTCGCGGCGCCCTGCAACTAGCCGCGAGCCAGGTCTGCTCGGCAAAATCGCGGCAAGGCGCGCTACTCGACGCCACGCTGCAAACGCAAGTGGACGCCCAATGCGGCGCTCCCCACCAGCCATAAGCGAACGGAAAATACGAAAATTACACGCTGAACAATCACACCGGCGCCGAACTCTACAATTCGAAACCTTACAACGTCCCGACTCCGTTACAATGAATTCCGGAGGAAACGATGCATCCATGGCATGACCTCAGCCCCGGCGAACACGTCCCCCAGGAATTTCACGCCGTTATCGAAATCCCGCTCGGCTCCAGCGTCAAATACGAGCTCGACAAAACCAGCGGCATCATCAAAATGGACCGCGTCCTCTACTCCGCCGTCTACTACCCGGCAAATTACGGCTTCATCCCGCAATCGCTCGCCGAAGACCACGATCCGCTCGACGTCCTCGTCCTCTGCCAGGTCCCTGTGAATCCACTCACCATCATGTACGCCCGCACCATCGGCCTGATGGCCATGATAGATTCCGGAACGCTCGATCACAAAGTAATCGCCGTCGCCACTGCCGACCCCGAATACAACTCCTACCATGAAGCGAGCGAACTTCCCCCGCACAAACTCGCCATGGTCCGCAGGTTTTTCCAGGATTACAAACAGCTCGAGGGCAAAATCGTCGAAGTGGACGCCATCCAACCAGCCGCCGCGGCCTATCCCGTCATCGAAAGCGCTCTAGCGCGCTACGACAAAAAACGCCGCGCCGGCCATCACAAGAAATAGCCCCCCGCCTCGTCGGCCGCCTTCGCCATCGAAGGCGATGAAAAGGTGAACTGTCCCTCGTTGCCCGTTTTCTGAACCTTCGTCCAGTTGTGACCGACTTTCGCTTGTCCCCATACTGGACGTGCAGCTTATACCTGTTTTGAAACCGCGGTGGATCTTGGGGAACGCCGTGCAACGTCTATTCGTCTCTCGCTTCCTACATTTCGGAATGCAACTTTCCGCGCACCCGCATTTGCGAACCCGTCGTCATAGCGGCGCCCGTAATTCCGCAATAGTTGAACTTCCGTCAGCCTCACAACGCGTCGAGATTTCGCCATCGGTGACGGAAGTAGCCGCGATGTCCGGAGGAAAAATAATGCGTCCGCTGGGTCTTGCTCTCGCGCTTGTAATCGTCGGTTCCGCGCCGCCCGCGTACGCCGGCGCGAGCACCAACGTGAAATGCGCTGCAAACGAAGACCGCGTGTGGGTCTACGAAAATCTCGACGACTTCAACTTGGCGGCCAAGCTCAAGTGCGGCGATCCCGTGCAAGTCGAATCACGCGTCAAGGGCTACGTAAAAATTCAAACCGCCGACGGCACCGAAGGCTACGTCCTCGATTCCGCGCTCCCGAAATCCGCGCTGCCGCCCGCGCCCGAAGAAAAGCCCATTACGGTCGAAGCTGCGTCCCTCGCCTTCGCCGCGAAGCGCGCCGCAAAGTCCGCAACGCCGACCGTTAGCTCCGCGCCGACCGCTTCAACAGCGCCTGCGGCAGTTGTGGCTTCTAGCACTCCCGCAGCAGTTTCCGCTTCCAGCGCTCCCGCCGTCGTTTCCACTTCAACTGCGCCAGCGGCCGTCGCGGTGCGCATCACGCCAGCCGCACCTGCAGCGCCCGCGAGCACCGCTCCTGTTCCTGCTCCTGCTCCCGTTCAACCGGCGGTCGCGGTATCCGTGCGGCCGCTTGCTCCCGTGGCGCCAGCTCCGGCACCCGCTGCCCCAGCTTCGGCACCCGTCTACGTAGGCCAATCTGTGAGCACTCCCGCGCCCGCTCCCGCCGTGGCGAGCACTCCAGCCGCGCCAAGCGTCCCAACCGTGGCACATGCCTCCAGCGTCGAGGTCGAGACAGTATCAGCCCCGCCGCAACCCGCGCCCGCTGGTCCCACCCTCGCCGCCAAATACAGCAACCCGCAGCCAAGCGCTCCGGCCCCGCCAAGCGTCCCAACCGTAGCACATGCCTCCAGCGTCGAGGTCGAGACAATATCAAGGCCGCCGCAACCCGCGCCTGCTGCTCCCACGGTGGACGCCAAATACAGCAACCCGCAGCCGATCGCTCCGGCCCGAGCCAAGAAACACAAAACGCCTCCTCGCACGGAGCCCGCAGTTTCCGCAACGCAACCGACCGTCGTCGCAGAGGCCCCGCCAGCAACGCCGCCGTCCGTCGCCAGGAATTTCGCCGCGACGCCGCAGACCGCACCCACGCCTTCAGCCGCGCCAATGGTCGCGAGCAACGTCCAACCAAACGAAAACGCCTCCATCACGGAAAACTCCGCGAGCATTCACCCCGTTTCCACCCCGGCTGATCAGCCAACCCCCGCCCGCGCCAAGCCCCCGGTAAATCCCGACGACGATGACGATACCGCCGTTCATCAACTCGAAGAAGACACCGCTAATTGCACACACTATTTTTCCGCCTACGGCCTCTCGCCCAATCAATACAAATGGCTCGCGCAAAACCGCCGCAAAGCCTTCCCGAGCGTATGCCCTGCTCCCACTCCGGCGATGGTGGATTTCGTAGTCATCTTCACGCACGATGTCGCGTTTTACAGCGTCACCATGCCCGACGCCATCCACGTCGAACAAAACGGATTCTCCGATTGGACACCGCTGACCACCGTGGACACCGCGCTCATGACGCCTTCCGAAGCCGATAAGAGCCACCACGAATACGTCTGGGTCTTCCACACCACACGCGGCGCGTTCGACCCCTCCAAGTTCTCTTCGCATCGCCGCCCGCTGTACTCGAAGGCCGAAACCAACACCCTCGGCTCGCGCGGCGGCTTCCGCACCGTGATGGACGCGCTTACCTTCATCGAGCAAAACGGAACAAACCGCTAGGGCAACGAAACGCCAATAGCATCGCACCCCAGCGTCGCTTCCTGCCGGGGGAGCAACTAATTCGCTGCGCGGCGCACTTTTTCGCCGCGATTCTTGAAATGCCCAATTGACTCCCCGCGACTCCGGCACCAAAATCTATTTTTGCATCATGACCGAGCGCCAAGTCCCCAAAGCTCGCGCGGCCATTCCAAATAACGGAGCAACTCATAATGAAAATGTTGATTCGTATTACAGGCTGCGGGATCCTCCTGCTGGCCACCGCATTTGTCGCATTCACTGCAAACATCCATAAATCCTTCACGGCCCCCAAAGACGCAGACATCCAACGCGGCAAGTATCTCGTCGAAGAAGTCGCCAAATGCACCGAATGCCACACTCCGCGCGATGCTCAAGGCCAACTCGACCACGAGCACTGGATGCAAGGCGCTCCTATCTGGATCACGCCTGTTCACGCCAATCCGCAGTGGGCCGAGCGTGCCCCCGCCATCGCCGGATTCGGCGGCTATTCCGATCAAGACGGCGTGAACATCCTCGAAAAAGGAATTGGCGCAAACGGCGAGACGATTCGTCCTCCCATGCACATCTATCACATGAAACATGAAGACGCCGTCGCCATCATCGCGTATCTGCGTTCGTTGCCGACCGCTCCGCAGTAAAACGCTCGCGGATTGCTAAGATTTCTTAATTTGGCGCCCGCTTTTTCCGCCCTTTACAATTTTTCCTGTATTGCACTTCTCGCCAGCTGGAGTATCTTCGTCTTGAGGGAGGGTATGACTATGCCCAGCACAAACAAAAGGATTCCATCGCACGAAGCGATCGAACGCCGCGCCTACGAAATTTATATTGAAACCGGTTCCGTAGACGGCAACGACGTCGCCAACTGGCTCGCGGCGGAAGAAGAACTTCTGGCCCGCGCCGAAGAAGCGGAAGCCGCCAAGGTAGCGCCCGCCGCCGATCTGCGGCCCGCGCCCATGCGCAAGAGCGTGACCGCCAGCTAGCGCTGCGGACCGAAATTTCTAAAAATGGGATCCGTGGGTTAAAACGACGCCGCAGAGGTGCGGTTTGCCCCGAAGGAATTGCCTATTTTCCGCGAAACAAGAAAATAATCTCAATGATCAGAATAATCACCACCGATAATTCCAGCACGAAGCTCCGCGTCTGGTTGAACTGGTCCACCATGAAGCGGTACAACTCTCCCGCCGTCCGCAGTTTTTGATCCACCAGCCGTCGGTAATCCGTCACTCCTACTTTGGCGGCGGCCAGCCCGTACAGTCGCGCGTAAAACATATCACTCAAAAATTTGATGGCGTTGTCGACCTTCTCCGTTAACTCCATCACGTCCAGCCGGATCGTATTCAACCGCGCCGCTTCGCGCGAAAGCCGCCAGGCGGCCGCCACTCCGCTCTTGTGTTCGAGCGACCGGTAGACATCATCCAGCAGCCGGGTAAGCAAACCGTCGTAATGCCGCAATTCCAGCAGCTGCGTATTGGCATACTCCAGCAGTTGAATCGTCGTCGCTGCGCTTTCGGTGCTGCCGTATACCAGCGCCCCCGACCAGCCCACCACCAGTAGATCCGCGCGCGAGTACGAAATATTCGACTGCAGAATTTCCTGCGTCTCCGCGTCCGACAAAAACACAGACTCGCCGCGAACCAGCTGCGCGATTTCCCGACCGTGCCCTGCCAGCAAATCCCGGGCGCCGAGCGTCGCTCCGTCCGCGCCCGGCAGTTCCTCCAGGTGCACGATGAAGTAGTCCTCGTTCAACCACGTCTTGTAGGGCCGCACCAACGCGCCTGCGGCGCGGTCCAGCGCCCCACGCAACAGTTCGTTCGCTTTGGCCTCCAGCTCCGGCGCTCCAATCCAGTGGCTCGACTGCGTCACGAGCGACTCCCAATCGCCCGCGAACCCCAGCTCCATCTCAATGCTCACCACGCCGTAATCGTAATATTTCGTGCTCCCGTCAATCGTCTCGCCGGTCTTCAATACCACCGGCCCAATCGGCTCGATCACCGGCGGCCGTTCAAATTTTAAATAATGCGGAATCGGCGGAGTACGGCTGGCAGGAGCCAGCACGGCGTGTGGCTCAAGAATCCCGCGAAGGCTGTCGAGGTTCACAGCCTCCGCCACATCGTAAAGATAAAGCACCCGAAAATGCCCCCGCAAAGAAATCGTATCCCCCTCGCAAATCACACCTCCACAAGTATCTCATTCGACCCGTCACAGTTGTAGCGTCGGCAAGTAGTTGTAGCGACGCGCCTTAGCGCGCCATCGGTGCCACCGCAACCAACGGTGGCGGCCGGAAGGCCGCCGCCACAAAGGTCCTTCAATTCACGCGCGGTTTGGGAGGATATCCTGTCGGCAAGGCCCTCAATGAAAATCATGTGACGCCGTCTCCGCCTCGGTAATCAATAACCCCCGCACATTCTCAACTTTCACCGAAACCACATTATCCTGATTCTGCAACCTTCCCTCGACCCACAAAAATTGCTGGCTAACGATCGCCACATGCTGCTCCGCAAACAACTGCGGCGTAATAATCGCGTTCGCAATCCCGGTTTCATCCTCCAAACTCAAAAACACAAATCCATGCGCCGTTCCCGGCCTCTGCCGCGCAATCACTCCCCCCGCAAACCGCACATACGTCCCGTGCGGCATACGATTCAACTCGCTCGCCGTCACCGCTCCCTGCCGCTTCATCCTCGCGCGATGATATTTCATCGGGTGCGGCCCCACCGTCATCCCCGTCCCATGAAAATCCGCCACCAACCGTTCCTCCGCCGTCATCGGCAGCAAAGGTGAATCCCAGGTCGTTTTCTCCGCGCCAGCAACAGCGCCAGCGATAGCGATCGCCTCCTCCTCCGCCGCCTCGCATCTCTCCAGCAAAGGCCCGGCATTCCGCGCCACCCGCTCGATTTGCCACAACGCATCCCGGCGATGCGCTCCGCGCGCGCCTCCAATAAAATTCAATGCGCCAATCTCCGCCAGCGTCGCTAGTTCCGCCTTGCGCAACCCCGGGACGCGCAATTTCAAATCAGCAATCGAAGCAAATGCCCGCAGCCCGCGCTCACGCACAATCTCCGCCCCCACCTCCGCGCGCAAACCCCGCACATAACGCAATCCCAGACGAACGCAAAAACTCTCACTCTCCTTTTCCAATTTGCATAACCAATCCGAACAAGTCACATCAATCGGCTTCATCCGCAAACCATGCCGCTGCGCATCCTTCACCAAAGTCGCCGGCTGATAAAATCCCATCGGCTGATTATTCAGCATCGCCGCCGTAAAGGCGGCCAAGTAATGGCATTTCAAATAAGCACTGGAATAAGCCAGTAAAGCAAAACTCGCCGCGTGCGATTCCGGAAATCCATACAGCGCAAACGACGTGATGGACTGTACGATCGTGTCCTGCACCTCGCCTGTGATTCCGTTCCTGGCCATCCCGCTGCGCAGTTTCAGTTCGATATCCTTCATCCGTTTCTCGGACCGCTTGAAACCCATCGCGCGCCGCAATTCTTCCGCCTCGCCTCCCGTAAATCCCGCCGCGATCATCGCCATACGCAGCAATTGCTCCTGAAAAAGCGGCACGCCCAAGGTCCGCTCCAGCACCGGCGCGAGCGATGGATGTAAACAAGTGGCCGGCTCGCGCCCCATCCGCCGCTGCAAATAAGGATTCACCATCTTCCCCACGATCGGTCCGGGCCGGATAATCGCCACCTGCACAACAATGTCGTAGAAACGCTTGGGCTGCAGGCGCGGCAAACAGCTCATCTGCGCGCGGCTCTCGATCTGAAACATCCCCACGGTGTCCGCTTTTCGCAGCGTCTCGTAGACCACGCGATCGTCCATGGGCAGAAGCCCCAAATCAATTTCTTCGCCATAATCGTCCCGGATAATCTGCAGTGATTCTTCCAGCACCGCCATCATTCCCAATCCCAGCAAATCCACTTTCACGATGCCCATGTCCGCGCAATCTTCTTTGTCCCATTGCACCACCACGCGTCCCGGCATCGAAGCCGGCTCGAGAGGCACCACCGAATCCAGTTGCCCCTTGCAAACGACCATTCCGCCCGAATGTTGTCCCAAATGCCGCGGCAAATCCTGAAACTTCACGCACAACTCCAGAAATTTGCGAATCTGCGGATGCTTCAAATCCAAACCCGCGTCCTCGAAATGCCGCGTTAGCGTGTCGTTCTCATCCTTGTATTCCCACGCACCCACCAGGCTCGTCAAGCGCGTCAACGTCTCCGCATCGAACGAAAGCGCCTTGCCAATCTCCCGCGCCGCCGAACGACCGCGATACGTGATCACATTCGCAGTCATCGCCGCGCCCAGTTTTCCGTAGCGCTCGTAAACATACTGAATCGCGCTCTCGCGCTGGTCGCCGCTCGGCAGGTCCAAATCAATATCCGGCCACTCGCCGCGCTCTTCGGAAAGAAATCGCTCGAAAAGCAGATCCATCCCCACCGGATCCACCGCCGTGATCCCCAACGCATAGCAAACCGCGCTGTTCGCCGCCGATCCGCGCCCTTGCACCAGAATATTCCGCTCGCGGCAAAAGCAAATAATGTCCCAGACGATCAAAAAATATCCGGCCAGCTCCAGTTTCTCGATCAGCTTCAATTCTTTCTCGATCTGCGCACGAGCTTTTTCGTTCTCCGCCCCATAACGCGCGATCATCCCCTCCAGCGTCCGCTCGCGCAAAAAATGCGCCTGCGATTTCCCGTCGGGAACCGGATACTTCGGAAACTCGTATCCCAAATTGCTCAAATCGAATTGCAGGCGGGAAGAAACCACCTCCGTATTCGCGATAGCCTCGGGAATATCCGCGAATAAACGCGCCATCTCCTCCGGCGACTTCAAATATCGTTCCGAATTGCGCGCCAGCAAACGCCCGGCTGTCTCCAACGTCCGGTGATTGCGAATGCAGGTAAAAACATCCAGCACCTCCCGCTGCTCGGGCAGCGCATAACAAACTCCATTGGTCGCCAGCAGCGGCAAACGCAGTTTCCGTGCAATCTCCAGCGCCGCGTGATTGCGCGCCTCCTCCGCCCGGTCGTAATGCCGCTGCAATTCCACATACACATTCTCTCGCCCGAAAATCTCGCACAGCTTCCGCACGCATTCCGTCCCGCTGTCAACTCCCCCGCGCCCCAAAGCGTGCGCCAGCGGCCCTTCCCTTCCTCCCGTCAGGCAAATCAGCCCCGCCGATTTTTCCGCCATCTCCGCATCCGTCACGTGCCCTTCGCCCTTGCGCGCACGCAATTTCATCAAAGTAATCAAGCGGCACAAATTCTGATAACCAGCCCGCGTCTCCACCAGCAAAGGAAACCGCCACCCGCCAGCTGCAGTCACTTCCGCCCCAATATGCGCCCGCAACGAAATCTTCTGCGCAGCCAAATAAAAACGCGGCGCGCCATAAACCCCATCCCGATCAAGCAAGGCCATCGCCGCCATCCCACGCTCCACACACACCGAGGCCAATTCCTCGGGCAAAGCTCCGCCCTCCAAAAAACTAAAAGCCGACCGCGCATGCAGTTCCGTATACATGGGTAAGGGAGACGCTACGCAGCTCACAAAACAACCAACAAGCAAGCAACTGTCATTCCGAGGAGCTGCAGGCGACGAGGAATCTGCTTTTCCCCTGGCGTCGGCAAGAAAGCAGATCATTCGTACGAAGTCGTAGCGAGGGATAACGCCCAAATCGCCCTTCTCTACAAAACTCTCCGTGCCCTCCGCAGTTCCTCTGTGCCCTCTGTGTTAAATCTTTGACCTAGCTTTCTGCTCCCAAATGAAACCTCTAATCGTAAACACCCCGCACAAACCACCCCCGGCACTCCGAATCGTAATAAACGCAATAAACCCCCGCTCCACCCTCCGCCACCTGAAATTCAATCTCCAAATCCCACTCATCCCGATGCCAAGAATTTTCCCGCCACCAATCCCCCGACGTCCTCCAAGGCCCCGAAGCCGCCACTACCCGCCCGCACAAGCCGCGAAAAAACACCTTCGCCGGACACCCTTCCCGCAATTCCACCGCAGCCGGCAAGCAAGGCCGAAAAATCCGGCATCCAGTAGCCGGCCGTCGCAAACGCTTCGCATCATCAACACCAACCGCCATCGCTTTCCCACGCGCGATCCCACCTCGCGCGCGAATCCGCGTCCCATCACCCTTCACCACGAACCGCTTCATCCGGAATTCCCCCGGACGATGCGTATCCACCAATTCCGGCGACCCGATATTCGCGCCGCCCACCAATTTCGACAGCCGCGCCACCGTAAGCTCCAATTTCTCCGGGTCCGGCGAACCAGGCACAAACAACCCGCCCTGCGCCGACCGCGGCCGCGCCGGCTCCGCCGCCAAAGTAATCTTCACAATGTCCCCAGCTGGCGGATCCCCCTGCAATTGCAAGCGCAGCAATTTCAAAAGCATCTTGGAATCCCGCATCGGCACCGGCAGCTGCAACACCTTCACATAAAGTTTCTGCGCCTCCACGCCATCCGTGGAATTCCCCAAAACATTTTCTTTCCGCACCTGAACATCCTTCCCGAACAAATCCCCCAAGTCGAATTTCACTCGAATCGCGGCCGCCGCCAAAGAACGCGCCTCCAAACGTGCGCACGTCTGATCCAGCAATCGTCCCAGCAAAAATGACAAAGACTCCAAATCCTCCACCGCATCCTCAAGTTCCATCTCTTCTTCCGTGCTCTCGGTGGGTTCAGCCAACACCATCGCCCGCGCACGAGCCCCCCGCGCGAGTTCGTGCAAACGAACTCCCTCCTGCCCTAACCGCTCCGAAAGCTCCAGCACCGGAAGCCCCGCCAGTTCCTTGCAGTTTCGTGTTCCCCAGCGCCGCAAAGTTTCCAGCGCCTCCAGCGAAGGCGACAGCGCGCCCACCGGCAAATTGCCCAAACACTTTTCTTCTTCGCCTTCCGGAATCAAAGTAACCCCCGGAAAACCGCGCGCCGCATGCACCGCCGTTTCCAGATTCGCTGAAATAGCCACATGCACCACCAAGCCCAACCCGCTCGCCCGCCGCACCATCTCCTGCGCAATATTTTCGTCCGAACCAAATAGCGAACCGAGCCCCGCCACATCCACAACGATCATGTCCGCCGCAAAATCCTCCACACGTGGCGAAATGGACCACCCTAGATCCAGCAAAGCCGCATGCACCACCTTCTCCTGCGCCCGTGAACGCGCACAAATTTCCACTCCGCACAATTCCGCCTGCAACTTCGCCATCCCCACTTGAATCCCGGCAAGCAAAGCCGCTTCATCAGCCGCCACCACGCGAACCAGCGGCGGCGTCCCATCCACCAGCGCTATCGCCTGCCCGCGCGTCCGTGCCTCGCCGCGCACCACGGTCTGCACCATAAAATTCGGAACATAAATCGAAGCGAAAGCCACGATTTTCGAATCTCCATTCACTCCCTGCACTCAGCAGTGGAATTCCCTTTCTCTGCGGTCTCTCTGCGGCCTAAACGTCCAATGAAGGCTGCATTTCTCCGTGCCCTCTGCAGTTACTCTGTGGTCTCTGTGTTAAATCTTTTGACCTTGCTTGCGCTTTTGCCTTTGCTCTCCCCGCAACCAACTGAAGTAATCCCAATCCGTCCGCGTACTAAAATTTCCCTCCTCCACCATCCGCCCCCGCGAACGCGACACTTCCCCCCGCGCGCTCAATCCATCCAGCAACCACCCCAACGAATGCCGCCCAAAATCCGCATCAGCCATAGGAACCGTCCGATCCCACGAAGCCCCTTCCGCCTCCATCCGCAATCCCAAAGAAGCGCAAGTCTTCGCGTTCGACTCCTGCTCCAAAAGCACCAAAACCGTCGGCGTATCCTCCACCGCCCGTCGAAAACGGAACCACGACTCCAGCGGCACATGCCGCAGCAACCGCGGCGAAATATCGCTCAAATCCACCGCAATGAATCCAAATCCACCACCCTGCAAAACCAAATCCGTAGCCCGCAAGCTCTGTTCGATGTTCCGACAGCGCACCCACAAAAGTTTTCGCAGTTCCACTCCCGCCGCTTCCGCTGAATGCGGATCAAAAGCATCCGCGCCATCAATCAAAGCGCAAGCTTCCTCCTGCGCCGTTCGCGCGCTCAAAGCCGATAGCAGCAAACTGGTCCGCCCAGAACAAGACGGCCCGAAAATTTCCGTCAAAGCTCCGCGCGGCAAACCTCCCGTCAAAGAATCAATTTCAGGAATACCGCTGGAAACGGTCGCAACGACCCTGCGGTCGCGATACGTAAAAGGCGCAGCCACGCGCCCAGCCAAAGCCAGTTCCACCTGCGAGCGCAAAGCTGCCAAGTTAGCGGCCATAGTTCATCAATAGTTCAACGTCAGGCGCTAAAGCCAAGGCATCACTCTTCGCCTTTTCTTCGCCTACCTCATTTTTCTACATCTTGCCAAGCATTGTCAATCTCGCCGAACATACCCCGACCTTTAATGCACACCCGTGAATGACGAAACAAGAGGAGTGAACTTAAAACGAAGCAAAACTACGCGGCACATCAAAAACTTTTCTACAAGTTTACAGGAAGCTCCACCACCACCACAGTCCCTGTGTTGCTCGAATCAATCCGCAACGTCCCACCGAATTGCCGTACTCTTTCTTCCATCCCGCGCACGCCCACGCCTGTCCTGGCCGAAGCCATCTCCGACTGTCGCAGCACGGAAATTCCCTTCCCGCGATCGCTTACTTCCACTTCCACTGTGCTGTCCGTCCGCCGCAAATATATCCGCGCAGAGGAACTTCCCGAATGGCGATGCACGTTCGTCAAACTTTCCTGCACCACGCGGAAAATCACCAGCTCCAATTCCGCCGGTAGCCGCTCCAGCTCCGGCGCCAAATCCAGCTCCACTCCGATTTTACTGCGCTCCGAAAATCCCTCCACGTACCAACGCAACGCCGAAGCCAGCCCCATTTCATCCAGCAGCGGCGGATGCAACAAATAAGAAAGCGTCCGGATTTCCCGCGACAAATCCTCGGACAGCCCGCGGCTCTCGCTCGCCACTCTGGCAATTTGCGGATTCTGTTCGCCGGCCGCTCTTTCCAGCTTCGCAAGATTCATGGTCAGCAACGCCAGAGTTTGCCCGGCATGGTCGTGCAGCTCGCGCGCCATGTGCCGCCGTTCTTCATCCTGCGCCACCAGCAAACGCCCGCTCAATTCCCGCAGGCTCGCCTCCGCGCGCTTGCGGTCCGCAATTTCCGCTTCCAACGCTGCCGTACGTTGCGTCACTTTCTTTTCTAATTCGTCGTTCGCGCTTCTTAACGCCGCCTCCGCGCTTTTCAACGCGGAAAGATCCGTCACGAACGCCGCCACTTCCGCCTCGTTTCCCGAAGTCGAGATCGTCGAAGCCCCCACCAGAATTGGAATTCGCCGTTTATCTCTTGCGACGTAAACCTTCTCATACACGTCGCAACGCCCGAACTCGCGCAACTGCTGCACCGCGCGCGCATCCGCCTCCGCGTATTCCCCCGCGGTCAATTCATCCCAACGCACCAGCCCCGCACGCACCTCCTCTTCCGAATAGCCCAGCGTCTGCAAGAATGCCGGATTCACATACTTCAAAGTTCCATCCAATCCGCCGATCACCATGCCGAAAGGGTTCGCTTCCACCAGGCCGCTGAATCTCTTCGCAGCCTCCGCCAGTTCCACTTGATGCACTTCGCCCTGCAGCAAGCCCGCAACCCGCGCTCCGATCACCTGGAAAAAAGTCTGATAACGCTCGTCGAAAGGCAGCTGCGAACTAATTCCGAACAGCAGCACGGCCTGAACGGATGATCCCGGCAAACGTAGCGGCAGGACGTAGGCGCGCGTCACCGGCTCCGGCCAAGGGCTCCGAATCATCCCGCCATCGCCGAGTTGCAAATCTTCCACTAGCAAAGGACCTAGCGAATCCAGAGCACTCGCCCATGGCCACTTGTTCGGGTCCGAGAATCCCGCGTCCGAAACCGTACCCTCCGCCACCGCGAGCTTGCCCTCGCGGAAGAGATACAGCACAGCGAAGGGAATGTCCGCTGCATCGCTGCCGAGCTGTTCCACAACCGTTCGCGCAAACCGCCCCAGCGACTCGCTCGCGGCCAATTCATTCGGCGCGTGCGAACTCGCGGTGATTCCCAGCAAAGTCCGCAGCCTCCGTTCGCTCAATACCTGCTCAGTCGTCTCGCTGCAAACCACCAGCGTCCCGCGAACGGTCCCATCCTTATCGCGTACCGGACTGTAGCTGTACGTCCAATACACTTCTTCCAATTTTCCATTGCGATTGATAGGAACGAGCTGGTTGGTATTCCAGGTAGATTCCCCTCGGGTCATCACCGCTTCGATCTGCGGCCCGATGATTGGCCAAATCTCCGGCCAGCATTTCGTCCCGCGCTGGCCAACCGCTGAGGGATGTTTGTCGGAACGTATGCTCGGCCGGTAACCGTCGTTATAAAACTGAATCAGTTCCGGCCCCCACCACAAAAACATCGGATGCCGCGACGCCAGCAGCACGTTCACCGTTGTCAAAAGCGTATCCGACCAGGTTTCAATCGAGCCGACGGGAGTCTGTGCCCAATCGAATCCGCGGATCAGCTCCGCCATTTCCCCGTCGCCAATAATCCGCGAAGACGGCGCACCGCGCGTCATGGCGTGATGGCACCTCTGCTGTAAGTGTTATTCGATGGCGATGACATGGCTTGCGTTACCGAACGCGGGCACGACATCATAACCTTGTTCGGCGAGGCCTGATAGCCATTGCTCATTGCACCAGGGATTTGCACCGCGATCCGCGCACCCGGAAATCTGATCGCATTCCCAAAACGGGAAGGATCACGAACCACCGCGTTAAATCCATTAGAATGCGGGAATCCCGGTACATCTTGCATGTCCTGACTACGGTAGAAATAGGTGGAACTACCTGACCGATGCCGAAGCGCCCGCCCAAATCCGCTGATCAACCCACCAAACCCCACGGCTCGCTGAAGGAATTGCAAGCACAGGCGAAGAACTGCCAAGCCTGCGACCTATGGAAGCACGCCACGCAAACCGTATTCGGCGAAGGTCCGCCCAACGCAAAAATTATTCTCGTCGGTGAACAACCGGGCAATCAGGAAGATTTGGAAGGCAAACCCTTTGTCGGTCCCGCCGGCCGCCTGTTCGACGAAGCTCTCGCGGAAGCAGGTATTGATCGCCAGCAGGTCTATGTCACCAACGTAGTAAAACATTTCAAGTGGGAACCACGCGGCAAGCGCCGCATCCACAAGAAACCCAGCACCGCGGAAATGGCCGCCTGCGGGCCTTGGCTGGACGCAGAAATCGCCGCGCTGCATCCGAAAATGATCGTCTGCCTGGGCGCCACCGCAGCTCAATCCCTGCTAGGACGCGACTTCCGGGTCACCCAGCATCGCGGCGAGTTCCTCGAATCCACACTCGCGCCGGTAGTAATGGCCACCGTGCACCCATCATCCATTCTGCGCGCGCCCGATGAGCAAACCCGGCACACAGAAATGCAGCGCTTCATCGCCGACCTGAAGAAAATCGCGCAAGCCCTACGCAAAAAGTAGTCACACCAATATTCTTGCAGGCCTACGCAAACCGCCATTCCGTAATCGAGCCGGGTATTTCAGTTCAGAGGACTTCGAGGACTCACCGCGACGAACGCGCGATCACGGTGTGATCGCGCGAATTAATTCCCGCCGCAAGCTCCCGTCTTCACGCCGGAAATCGCCACGCCATACTGATTCTTGCCGGAAATCCGCGTCCCACCGCCCAGCAGCAATACGCTATCCACCGGCGCCGGCCAATACATTTCATAAAGCCCGCGCGAAAGATCCACCGCGCGCCACGTTCCGCGAAATGAGCCGCTGCTAAACGTGCCGTCCGGCAACACGAACACGCTCCATCCGTTGTCCCAACGCCACGTTCCCGCGAGCCCCACCGTACCCGCGGTCCGGGTGCCGGATGCGGGATAGCCGAACTGATTCCCTCCGTGCACCGATCGTTGATCGGCCGCAACCGTCAGCGTCACCACCGTCTGCGGCCAGGTGAACCTGTACGCATGCCGCCCGGCGTCCACGAGCCGCCAATGCGCCGTGAACGGCCCTCCCGTCATCGTGCCATCCCCGCGAATCGTCATCGGCGCGTTGTTGAACCACTGATAGCAGCCCACAATCGGATCCACGCCGCCGTTCGCGCCGCCGGACGATCCGTGATGCGACGCCGGCGGCGTTTTCGGCGCTGGCGAACCCGCATTGTCCGCGGAGTTCAGATCGCTCGCGCCACTATTGCCGCCGGCAGTATTCGTCGCACCCGGCGCGTCCCCCGCTCCCTGCGAATTCCCGCCGCCGCGCATCAGCATCATCCCCACGATCACCGCCGCAAGAACCAGCACCACCGCCGCGCCAATCAATACCATCTTCGAATTCAAAATTCCCGCGCGCGGGCCGTCGCTACTGCCAGCGCCTCCGCCAGCCAGCCCACGAGCAGCGTCAACCATCGGCACAGTCGCCGCTGCGCGAGCCGCACTCGCGAGCACGGTCGACGCGTGCTCCGGCGCGTCTGCGGCGGCGTTCCGCTGCCACATCACAGTCGCATCCGTCGGCGGCGCTGTCTCCCCCGGTTTCACCGGCAACAACTTGTGCACGGTCGCCGCCAAATTATCTAAATGCTTTTCCATCGGCGGCGTCATCGCATCCAGCCAATGCACCGACCCGATGAAATAGTCCAGCGACTTCCCCGGCGGCACATCCTCAATTCGAAAAGGAAGCACGGCCACGTCGTTGCTCACCGCCCGCTCCACTTCTTTCGGAATGTGCCCGGAAGCATTGGCGCTCGAAGAAAAAACCAGCACCATCACTTTCGCCCCGTGGATGGCCTCGATAATCGCTTCGCCGTACGACGTCCCGGCCACAATGTCGCGCGGCGCGATCCAGCACCGTATCCCCGAAGCCTCCAAACGCGCGCACACCGCGTCCGCCACAATCTTGTCCTTCGACGCATAACTGATAAACACATCAAACGCCATGAGACCAGCCTCCGCAAACGCCCTGCGCCCTCGCACCATCCCACGCGCGCAAGTCTGCCCTAAAATCGCACGTATCAACAGCACCGCAGAAGTTCCGCGATTATAGCTCTACTGCGCGCGCGCCGCTCGCTGTCCACAATGAATCACTTCGGACGATAAACGGATGAGATTCCACGAATTTAAAAGAGGAACTAATCAGGGTTGGTAATAAGGTATGGCGCGCCCGTCCGCCGCAGGCGGAGAACTCCCGGCCTCGTTTTGTCCGCGATTGTAAAGTATGGCGCGCCCGGAGAGAGTCGAACTCCCGACCTTTTGGTTC
>CAWDRJ010000032.1:0-90317 GCA_963804625.1 uncultured Acidobacteriota bacterium
TAGTCTCCAGCGGCGCGGTCGCCTTCGGCATCGTTTCCCTGCTCCCCGTCGAACTAATCTTGCAAGTCGGAGGCAAAGCCGGCTTCGCCATGGTCTTCGCCCTTCTGGTCGCCGCGATCATCTGGAACCTCGGCACCTGGTGGTTCGGGCTTCCCGCCTCCAGCTCGCACACTCTCATCGGCTCCATCATCGGCGTCGGCATCGCGAACCAATTAATGTCCGTAAAGACCGGCACCAGCGGAGTGGATTGGGGCCAAGCCACCAACATCGGAAAATCCCTGCTGCTCTCTCCGATCGTTGGCTTCGTTTGCGCCGCCCTCCTGCTGATCGTTTGCAAAAAGTTAATTCCCAATAAAGCCCTCTACGAAGCTCCCAAAGGCACCGAGCCGCCGCCATTTTGGATTCGCTGCCTGCTGCTCCTCACTTGCACGGGAGTAAGTTTCTTCCACGGCTCGAACGACGGTCAAAAAGGAATGGGCCTGATCATGCTCATCCTCATCGGTACGGTGCCTACCGCGTACGCCGTCAATCACGCCGTCAATTTTCAACAAACTCAAGATTTCGTTGCCGTCTCCACAGAAACCGCCAACATGCTCGACCACTACGTTTCGCCCAACGCCGTCATCGGCGACGCCCGCGACGACCTCACGGATTACATTCGCACCAAGCAATTCACCCCTAATACCATGCTCGCCTTGCGCGAAACCATCAACGGCATCGGCACCGAAATGGCTCTCTACAAAGAACTCAAAGCTGTCCCGCAGGACAAAGTTCGCAACTTCCGCAACGACATGTACGTCGTCAGCGAAGCCCTCCGCCTGATGAACAAAACGCACCAACCCGCATTCTCCACAGCGGACACCGCCATCCTTGCGAACTACAAGAAGCACATTGACAATGCCACCAAGTTCATTCCCACTTGGGTGAAAGTAGCGGTTGCCCTCGCACTCGGTATGGGCACCATGATTGGCTGGAAGCGCATCGTAATCACCGTCGGCGAAAAAATCGGGAAAGATCACCTTACGTACGGTCAAGGCGCGGCCGCCGAAATCACGGCGATGGCTACGATCGGAGCCGCCGACTGGTTCGGCTTACCCGTCAGTACCACGCACGTGCTTTCGTCAGGTGTCGCCGGCACCATGGCCGCAAATCACAGCGGATTGCAGATGAGCACCATCCGCAACCTGGCGCTGGCCTGGGTGCTGACGCTACCCGCCTCGATCTGCCTGGCAGCAGGTCTTTTCTGGGCCTTCAGCAAAATTGGCTAGCTCGTAAGCTTTTGACCTTGGGGTTGACGTTGTAGCGGCGCACTTCAGTGCGCCATTCGCGTCGCGGCGCGATTCCGTGGGATGCCAACTCACGTCGCGACGTGGCGAACGTCATATCATAGAATCGCAATTCTCTTTCTTCAGGAGCGCGGGAAAAATCCGCAGGCCATAATCAGTAATGTCCAGAATCACCCTAGCAATTTTCGCTTGTCTCTGCTTCATTCACGCTCGTCCCGGTGTCTTCGCGCAAGATCTATCCTCCAACACCTGCCCGCGCCCAGCCATCGGCAGCCCCGTCCCTGAACCCCAAGACCTGCGCAGCCAAAACGGCGTCCTACAGGTTGATCTCACCGTCCACAATTACACCGACGCCGACGGCACCACGCGCTACTGCTATCTCACTCCCAACGGCAGCGAATCCCCCACTCTCCGCCTCAGCCCCGGCGACCTCCTGATCTTGAATCTGAAAAACGATCTGAAGGATCCACGAAAAACTGCAACAGCCTCCGCCTCAGACCAACATCACATGGAGCAAGAAAAAAGCGTAAACCCGTGCACCAGCGGATACATGTCCATCACCTCCACAAATCTCCATTTCCATGGCCTCACAGTGCCAGCCGTTTGCCACCAGGATGACGTCCTGAAAACTTCCATCCAGCCCTCCGATCCGTCTTTTCAATATCGCTTTTATATCCCAAAGAATGAGCCTCCCGGTCTTTACTGGTATCACCCGCATATCCACGGTTTCAGCACGCCGCAAGTTCTCGGCGGCCTCTCCGGCGCCCTGATCATTGACGGCATCGAACGCGCCAATAAACTGGTCGCCGGACTTCCCGAGCGCGTCATCATCATTCGCGACCAAAATTTGCTCGACCCCGATGCTCCTCCATCGAAATCCGAGCCGGTCGTCCCCAAAATGTTGCTCGACCGCGATGGCGACGCCGCCAACAACGGCACCGGCTTCGGCAAACCAGCCAAAGATCTCTCCATAAATTACGTCCCGGTTCCCTACCCCGATTACCTGCCGGCCAGCATTGCAATAAAGCCGGCAGAACGCCAATTCTGGCGCGTCCTGAATGCTTCCGCCATCACCTACCTCAACCTCGAAGTCCTCTACAAATTCAAGCCGCAGCAATTGGGTATTGTGGCGCTCGACGGCGTTCCGCTCAACGCCGAAGGCACGAACGGAGATTTCATTGACTGGACCCCGCACATCGGAATCCCCCCCGGAGGCCGCGTCGAATTCATCGTCTTCGGCCCGCCGCTCGGTGTGCCGGGTCTGCTCGTCACGCGCACCGTAGACACCGGGTCCGGCGGCGAGAACGATACCAACCGCATGCTCGCCACCATCACATCATCGAACGACGCTCCCGAACCTCAATCTAAACTTTCTTCGTCACCCGTTCCCCTTCCTCCTCCCGCGCTGCCGTGGCTAGGCAACGTCGCGCCGGTTCGCACCCGAAAACTTTATTTCTCGGAAAAATTGCTCGATCCCAAAGATCCCAATAGCGCCACGATCTTTTATCTAACAGTGGAAGGTCAGCCCCCCAAGCCCTTCGACCCCACTTCCGATGTTCCGAATATCGTCGTCCATCAAGGCGACGTGGAAGATTGGATCATCGAAAATCGTTCCACCGAACTCCACGCCTTCCACATCCACCAACTTCACTTCCTTATGACGGCTTGGCGAGATGTCCCTGTGGACGAGCCTTTCCTGCGCGATACGGTCAACGTGCCATATTTCGATGGAAGAACTCTGGAATACCCCAGCGTCACGCTGCGCATGGATTTTCGCGACCCCAATACCGTCGGAACGTTCGTTTATCATTGCCATCTCCTGGAACATGAAGACGGCGGAATGATGGGCACAATCCAAGTGCTTCCAAAAAATGCGCCGCTACCGTCCACTGAAAAAAGTCCCAGTACTTCGCCGCGCAAATCGGCAGCGCGGGCATCCAATACTGATTAGTTCCGCGAGTCTGGCACGAATCGTGCCTGCAATCACCAGCCTCAGCGTGTGTAGGCTACGCGACACTTCCACTTGAAGTAGATTTCGAAAATAATTAGGAGGGTGAATGTCCTTCAAGCATGTTGCATCAAACTCGCTGCATTGTCTGCGTATTGGGCTAGCGACCCTTGCCATGTTCCAGTTCACCGTCGGCGCTTCCTTGGCCGGCGCCGCTCCAATTCCCGCGCCCCCACAGGAAGCCAGCGCTGCACCCACCACAGCGTCGCCCATTAAACACGTCATCGTAATCATCGGCGAAAATCGCAGCTTCGATCACGTTTTCGCCACTTACGTTCCCAAAGGCAACCAGAAGATTTGGAACCTGCTCTCGGAAAAAATCATCAATGCGGACGGCACCCCCGGACGGAACTTCCACGCCGCACAGCAGATTGCTGCTACCGACAAAGGCACCACTTCTTCCGACGTGTTTCTCCTGAGCCCGCCCAAGACCGAATTCCCGGGCACCGTACTTCCCGCCCCGCTCGTCGGAGGTCCCAAGGACTCCTACGTCGAAGGCGACAGCTTGTCGCTGGCTGAGTCTTCTGAGTACGAGATGCTGCCCGACAATTATTATCCGTACCTGATTTCCGGCGGCTCTGGTCAAACCTCGCAGACTCCGGACGATCGCATTACCAACGTGCATGCTCTTCCGGCGGGCCCCTTCCAGCTCACCAACGGCAATCTCTTCACCTACAACTCCTACGCCGCCAGCCCCGTTCACCGCTTCTATCAGATGTGGCAGCAGTTGAACTGCTCGGCGACTGACTCAACCCCGACGAACCCCTCGGGCTGCGACGCGAAGCTGTTCTCGTGGGTGGAAGTCACCGTCGGCGCTGGAACGAACGGCTTGACCCAGCCGCCCATCTGCGTTCCCGGCAAAGTCACCGCCGCTTGCTTCACCACGAATTACCTCCCAAGTCCCACCGTCACCACCGGCGAAGGCTCCGCCGCCCTTGGTTTCTATAACGTCCAGCAAGGCGACGTACCGTACTTCAAGAGCCTCGCGGACACCTACGGCATGAGCGACAACTTCCACCAGTCCGTGAACGGCGGCACCGGCGCGAACCACATCATGCTGGGCCACGCAGACGCGATCTGGTTCAGCGACGGCTACGGTCACGCCAAGGTCCCTCCGCACAACGTCGAAGTTGACAAGGGCCCCGCGAACGGTGGCGTCGTGGACGAAGTCGAAAACCCCAATCCCGCCATCGGTACAAATAACTGGTACACCGAAGACGGCTACGGCGGCGGCTCCTATGGCTCTCCGTCCTACGGCGGCGGCTCCTACACCGACTGCTCGGATTTGACGCAGCCCGGCGTTGCCCCTATCGTGAATTACCTCCAATCGCTTCCGCATCCAGTGAAGCCCAATTGCGATCCTGGCCACTACTACCTGCTGAACAACTACAATCCGGGCTTCTTCGGCAACGGCAACAATGCCTATACCGACACCAGTGCGGACAACACCGTATTCACCATTCCACCCTCTTCCGTGAAGAACATCGGCGACGATCTCAACACCAAGGAGGTCACTTGGAAGTATTACGGCGATCAGTGGGATAACTACGTGCCCGATCCTTACCAGCTCAACTACGGCGCGATCGGCCGGGCCACCGACGAGTACTGCAACATTTGCAACCCGTTCCAGTACGATTCGCAAGACATGGCCAGCACCGACGCTCGCACGTACCACATGAAGGACACCCTGGACCTCTACAACGACATCGCCCACAACACTCTGCCTGCGGTTTCCTTCGTCAAGCCCAGCGGCTTGGTGGACGGCCACCCGTCTTCCTCGAAGCTGGATCTGTTCGAAGGCTTCACGGAGAAAATCGTTGAAGCGGTGCAGGCCAACCCAACTCTCTGGCAGGATACGGTAATCTTCATCACCTTCGACGAAGGCGGCGGCTACTACGACTCCGGTTACGTTCAGCCGCTCGATTTCTTCGGCGACGGCACCCGCATCCCCCTAATCGCGGTTTCCAACTACAACAAGCCCGGCTACGTCTCGCACGTCTACACGGATCACGTCTCCATTGACAAATTCATCGAGCGCAATTGGAGCCTCGGTCCGATCACCACTCGTAGCCGCGACAACGATCCGAACCCCGTCACGGCTCCCGACGACCCGTACGTGCCGACCAACGGCCCGGCCATCGGCGACCTGTGGGATATGTTCACCTTCAGCAGCAGCAACACCGACTAACCAGCAAACGAGCCAACCGTTCCGCCGGGTTCCACTCCCGGCGGAACGGCCTCAACTCCTCCGCATCTTTTACTTTGAAATCGCATCTAGTCCATGTAGGATTTCACCATGCATCGCGACACCCGCTCCAATCAATGCGCTCTCTGTTGTTGTCCACCAGACGCTTGGGGCGGGGTGCGATCCGAATAGTTCAGTAATCCTATAAACGGATTTCAAGCTCGCCAACAGCGCAAGCTGTCAGGCGGGCTTTTTGTTTTTGCACCCAAAAAATCAGCAGGCAAGCAACGACGAAGCACCAAAGAGGAGCCAGCAAATGTCCGACACCATCGCCACAACACCGCGCCCCACGAGAATCTCGCGACCAACATCACGAAAATTTTCGCTGGACACCTGGGCCGTCCTAGTAGCCCTAGCCCTTTCAGCCGCCGTCTGGCTCGGCCTGATCAAACACATCCCCTGGTAACCAGCAACAAGGCCCAGCACCAAGCAGCGCAAAAAATTCCGCGGAGGAAACACCAGATGGCCAGCTCGATAGCAATCCCCCGACCGGCAACAGACAACGCGTTCAAACAATTCGCGCGCCTAATCCCTGGCCTAGCCCTTCTTGCCGCGGTAGGGTACGCCGGAAAAATCATCGAACACTCGATCGCGACGTACGGTAAAGCGCACCACCTAACTCTCCCCAACATCGAATACGTCCTCTGGGCCATAGTAATCGGCCTGGCCATCGCCAATACAGTAGGCGTCCCGCGCCTATTCCAGGCCGGCATCGCCACCTACGAATTCTGGCTCAAAGCCGGAATAGTCCTCCTAGGCTCGCGCTTCCTCCTAGGAGACGTCGTCAAACTCGGCGGCGTCAGCCTGGTCCTAGTCGCCATCGAAATCGCCGTCTCGCTCTCCTTCATGACCGCCCTCGGCCGCGCCTTCAAACTCAAACCCAAACTCACCGACCTGCTCGCCGTCGGCTCCTCCATCTGCGGCGTCTCCGCCATCATCGCCGCGCAAGGCGCCATTGACGCCGACGACGAAGACGCCACCTACGCCATCGCCGCCATTCTTTCTCTCGGCGCCATCAGCCTCTTCGTCTTCCCGCTGGTCGGCCACGCGCTGCATCTCAGCGACACCAGCTACGGCCTCTGGGCCGGCCTCGGCATTGACAACACCGCCGAAGTCACCGCCGCCGGCGCGCTCTATTCCGACGCCGCCGCCAAAGTCGCCGTCCTCGCCAAGACCGCACGCAACGCGATGATTGGCTTCGTAGTCCTCGCCTACGCCATCCGCTGGGCGCGCAAAGAAAAAACCGAAGGAGTGACCAACAAAGCCCAGTTCCTGTGGCAAAAATTCCCGAAGTTCGTCCTAGGCTTTCTGCTGATTTCCGCCATCGCCACAGCCCACGTCTTCAGCAAAGACCAACTGACAAGCCTGGCCAATCTCTCGCGCTGGGCGTTCCTCCTGACCTTCGCCGGAGTAGGCCTCCGCACCAACATCCGCGAACTAGGCAAACAAGGTTTCCGCCCCTTTCTAGTAGGCGCCCTAGGCGAAATAGTAATCGCCTTCCTGACGCTAGGCCTAGTCTTCGGCGCCGACAATTTCCTGCGATGAAGCGGCGAAACGTGAGGTTTCAATATCGCGAAATAGTGTCGATTAGAACGAGGTCCGGCCGTTTGTTTTCTTGCAGTTACGGTGAATTCTAATATCTGCCATTGTCAATTAGAAATCACGGGGCGCGTGGATCGTGATCCGCGAGCGCTGTTTTCGGGGAGCCGAATCCGACCTGGAAAGCGCACTTTTGTGACGATTACGATGGCAGAAAAGCGCGTTTTAGTTGGGTTTTTGGTCATTTCTAATCGCGAGGTGTGACGATTAGAACGGCAGCGATGAGTTACAAGTGATAAGTGACGAGTGACAGTTGGCGCGGAGTGCTGATGGTGACGATTAGAAGTGACGCGAGTCGTGATTTGCGGAGTGGCTAGTCCCGCAAAGAACGCGGGATGCAAAGTGCGCATTTGTTGGCGATTGATTTGGGTCGCGGGTGTTTGTTTTGTGCGAGTTACGATGGATTCTAATCGGCGGGGTTGGCGATTGATTTTGGGGTGATTCGTGGTGGATGAAACGTGGATGTAACATTGTGACATCCAGTTAAATGGCGCGGCTGGCTCGCCGCAGGCGAGGGTGCGTGTACTGCGTTTGTCGCCTCGGTTATCTTGACATTTGCTTTCTCTCGGCTAATCTGAGAAACAACGCGTTCTTGTTCGGGAGGGTTGAGCTGTGAACATCGAAATTCGCGATCCGGCCCTGGAAGCTCGACTCCGAAAACAGCGGCAGGCGACTGGGTCGGGCAGCGTCGAGGAAGTGTTGGTGCGATTGCTGGAGACGCAGGAAGAACAGGACCGTTGGCTGCTGGAAAATCGCGAGGGTATCAACGCGCAGATTCGGCGCGGGATCGCTCAACTCGACCGCGGCGAAGGAATTCCAGAAGATCAGTTGGATGCGCTCCTGGCAAAACTGAAACGCCAACCGTAAATGAGCGCGCGATTCGTTCTTGCGCCGCAGGCCGCGCTGGACCTCTTTGAAATCTGGTTGTAGGTGTAGGAACACACCAGTAGTGCCGCGGCGGATCACGTGGAAGCGGCCATCCGGGAGCGAATCGCATTGCTCGCGGGGGTTCCTGGCCGCGGGCATTGGCGCAGGGATTTGACCGATGTGAATGTGAAGTTTTTCCCCGTTTATTCTTATTTGATCGTCTATCGTCCTGACACGAAGCCGTTGCAGATTGCGGCGATTTTGCATGGACGGCGGAATCTGGAAGAAACTCTCAAAGAGCGGTTGTGAGGGGCTGTGCCGCTGCGATGAATCACGCGCGGATGGTGTCGCACCTACGGCGCTCGACCTTTTTCGCATTGTTACCCAGCGCTCACGCGCTGGGCTAAGTTCTGCCGCGCCTACGGCGCTGGAAGGAAAGAGAAGCGATCCTGAAGGAGTCGGGACTATGAGACAGACCGCCCAACGCGAAAGACACCGCGAGATTGTCGAGCAGCGCGCGCGCAAGAGCGCGACCTACCGAAAGACTTTCGCACGCACCCTGCATCAGATTGACTTGGCTCTATTGGTCCACGAGATGCGAGAGGATGCGGGACTGACTCAGGCGGAGCTTGCCAAGAAGGTGGGCACCACACAGTCCGTGATTGCCCGCTTGGAGGATGCGGAATACGCCGGCCACTCGCTCGCGATGCTGGAACGCGCCGCTGTGGCCTGCGGAGTGGCCTTGAAGCTCCACGCAGAAAAGAAGCCAAACTTCGACCGCGAAGTGGCGCTGGTATAGGCATAAGGAAGGTCGGGCACGGCATGCCGTGCCCCTACGAACGGCGAAGAGCACAGCCAAGAGTGGCTGTGCCACGCGCGAATCGGGAGATTGGCGTTCCCGGCACGCCCCGGGCATCCGCCCGGGGCTAATTTTGTGTCGCGCCTACGGCGCTGGGTTTGCGGCGCCACGCTGCTATGTAGTCGAAAGAGCAGACAAGCTCCTCGATTTCGTGCAGCATGCTCGGTTTACTCAGGGGTCCACTCATGCGATTCAATGACTAAGATAAAGCTCCCGACGTACCTTCCCATCAATCCCTCGTCTGTCCCACATGTCACGCCAAACCAAACCACGGCTGCGCGATCTCTCCCGGCGGCCTGGAAACCGTGCATATTGCCCGAATCAACGCTGCCGCGAAACTGGATGGGGCGGCACGAAAAAACCGGAAGAAATGATGTGGCACACCCGATGCTCACGCTGAGGCCTTCCCTGCTGCGTGTTTCGGGGACGCGTGTTTCGCCAGGTGATGCTCTAGGACGGTTTGGAATTTTGCCAGCCATTGGGGATGGGCAGGCCAGGCGGGGCCGGTGACCAGGTTGCCGTCGGCGATGGCGTCGGTCATTTCAACCGGGGCGAAGGTGCCGCCGGCGTTTTCGATTTCGGGAGCGCAGGCGGGATAGGCGCTGAGGCGTTTGCCTTTGATGACGCGGGCGGCGGCGAGAATTTGCGGGCCGTGGCAGAGCGCGGCGATGGGCTTATCTGAATCCGCGAAATGGCGGACGAATTCGAGGACTTTGGGATTCAGCCGCAGGTATTCGGGCGCGCGGCCGCCGGGAATTACGAGCGCGTCGTAGGTTTCGGGATGCACGTCGGCGAAGGTGGCGTTGAGCGTGAAATTGTGGCCGCGCTTTTCGGAGTAGGTTTGATCGCCTTCGAAATCATGAATAGCGGTGCGGACTTGTTGGCCGGATTTTTTGTCGGGGCAAACGGCGTGCACGGTGTGGCCGAGCATTTGCAGGGCTTGAAACGGGACCATTACCTCGTAGTCTTCGACGTAATCACCAACGATCATCAGAATTTTTGCGGTGGGCATGTGGCCTCCTGCGGAAGATTTTGCGTGCAGCTAGCGATTAAAGGTCAATGATAACACCGCGGAGGGCTAACCTATGCCGCGCCTCCGGCGCTGCATTTTGCGCGTGGCCACGGGCCGTTCCGCAACTATTGAGTGCGGTTTGTGTTTATTGCAGAGTGGGGCGAGTGCAACTTATGGGATTTGTTGCACGTCTCACGTCGAGGAGGAGAGAAATAATGACGGTGTTCCGATACATGAAGAAAACCTGCAATTCTGTTATGGCTGTGGTGATTTGTCTTTCTCTTGTGGTGGCGGCGCTGGCGCAGGACCAGGCGCCGCCGTCGTTTACGCCCGATCAGCTGGATCATATTGTTTCGCGCATCGCACTTTATCCCGATCCTTTACTTGCCCAGGTTTTGACCGCTTCTACTTTCCCCGACCAGATTCCAGACGCGGCGCAGTGGGCCGACGAACACCATTATTTGACGGGACAGGAACTGGCCGACGCGATTCAGCAAGATCAACTGCCGTGGGATCCGAGCGTGCAGGCCTTGCTGCCGTTTCCTTCGGTGCTGGGTACTATGGCTTCGGACGCGGGTTGGACGAACGATTTGGGAAATGCGGTGCTGGGTGACCGCGACGCCGTGATGAACGCGGTGCAACGGATGCGCAAGGAGGCGATGGATTATGGCTACCTGCGTTCGAACGCGCAAATCGTGGTAAGCGGCGGGCCGTATATTGGCATCGAGCCCGCTAATCCCGCTTTTATCGTTGTGCCGGCGTATGATCCGGTGGTGGTGTACGTTCCGCCGCGGCCGGGATTTTTTGTGGGTGGCGCTATCGGCTTCGGTTTCGGAGTCACTATCGGCGCGTGGTTCCACCCATGGGGATGGGGCACGTCACGGATCGTCTGGGGTTCGCATGCGATTTTCATAAATAACGCGCGGTGGGACCGCAATTGGGCCAACCGTCGCGTTTATGTGCATCCTTATCCGGGCGTGCATCGTTACACCGCGACGAACCATGCGGTGGAGCATCACGAATTGGTTCATCGCAGCGAGGCGGAGCGTAATGCGGCGCAGCACGGGCAAGCGGTGCATGAGGAGCATCACGAGCAGCATCATGAGGACAAGCCTCATCACTAGTGGTGAGTGATTTGAAGTACTGAGTGCGAGCCTCAGGGGCTAAGACCCCTGAGGTTTTTTTGCTTTTTGGTACGGCTGAGGCCGTGCGCTGACGAAGCGACGATTGTCAGTTGAGGCGGTTCAGACCGTTGAAGGCGGCGGTTTTGTAGCATTCGGCTAGGGTGGGATAGTTGAAGACCGTGTCTATGAAGTAGGTGATTTTGCCTTTTAGTTTAAAGACGGCTTGGCCGATGTGGAGGAGTTCGGCGGCGTTTTCGCCGAAGATGTGGACGCCTAGCAATTCGAGGGTTTCGCGGTGGAAGAGGATTTTTAGGCGGCCGTCGGTGTGGCCGGCGATTTGACCGCGGGCGATTTCCCGGTAGTAGGCGACGCCAACTTCGTAGGGAACGTCGGAATCGGTGAGCTGTTCTTCGGTCTTTCCGATAAATGATATTTGTGGGATGGTGTAAATCCCGTAGGGATAGCTGGCGGGATCGGTCTGCACCGGCAGGCCGAAGGCGCGGGCTGCGGCGATGCGGCCTTGTTCCATGGAGACGGAGGCGAGGCTGGGAAACCCGATGACGTCACCGACCGCGAAGATGTGCGGCTGAATGGTGCGGAAGTCGGCGTCCACTTTGATGCGGCCGCGATTATCGGCTTCGATTCCGGCGGCGGGGAGATCGAGGCGTTCGACATTTCCCTGCCGGCCCACGGCGTAGAGCAGCGCGTCGGCATTGATGCGCTTCTTGCTTACGAGATTTGCGGCTACTTTTCCTTCCGGTGTTTCTTCCACGCTTTCCACTTCCTCATTCAGGCGCATGGTGGCGCGATGATCGCGCATCTGGTAGCTGAGCGCTTCGACCATTTCGGTGTCCGCGAATTCGAGCAGACGCGGGCGCTTTTCGACGATTATGACCCGCACGCCGAGGGTAGCGAACATGCAGGCGTATTCGACGCCGATCACGCCGCCGCCGACAACGATAAGCGTGCGAGGAATTTGGGGCATGCTGAGGATCTGGTCGCTGTCAATGATGTTGCGGCCATTGATGGGGACTTTGTCATTCGCGGCGGGTTTGGTGCCGGTGGCGATGACGACGTAGTCGCCCTCGAGTTCGGAGAAGCCGTTGCCGTTTTCGACGCGCACGTGGTGCGGGTCGGTAAATTTAGCGACGCCGTGGATTACGTCCACGCCGTTGCGCTTGAGTTGGTCCTGGGTGACGCCGACTTCGTTTTCGACGACGCGTTGCACACGGAAAAGAAGGTCGCGCATGGAGATCACGTCCGCGGCGACGCGATTGGCGCCGTAGAAATTTTTGGAGTAGAAGCCGGAGAGGTGCAGGACGGCTTCGCGCATGGTTTTGCTGGGGATGGTGCCGGTGTTGATGCAGACGCCGCCGATGGCGCTTTGCTTTTCGACGACGGCGACGCGTTTGCCGGCTTTGGCGCCTTGGATGGCGGCGCGCTGGCCTCCGGGGCCGGAGCCGATAACGATCAGGTCATAGCGGAGCATTCGAGAGGTCCTCGCTGGGTGGTGCGTTTCGAGTGAAGGCTGGCTTCGGAACGAGCGGAGTGGGGCTGGTCATGGGAAGAAGAGTGATAACGCACGCGTGTTACTGCTAGATGAATGAAACTACGTGGCGCGCGCGGCGTGGCATGGCTAAAGATCCCGCCCGGGAGTGGAGCGGTAGGCGCCGATTAATCTGGCGACCAAGACGGCGAGATAGAGTACGCCGAGGATGGCTTCAACGACGGTGAGCGAACGAGCTTGAGGCGAAACCGGGGTGATTCCCGCGGCACCGAGCGAGGTCATGGTGCCGTAACTGTAATAAACGAAATCGAAGCGAGTGGGAACGGCGTGAAAATTCGTGTGAGGGTCGAGGTAGAAGGCATTGGGTTGCAGCGTGGCGACCATGCCATAGATGCTAGCGAAACCAAACCCAATCAGCAGATAAATACACAGCGCTCCGAAGACCGTTTCCGAATTGGCCTGTTCCCTGGAGAACACGCGGCGGAAGATAACCACGACAATGAAAACGTCAAAAATAAAACTCAGAACAATGTTGATAATCGAAAATGTGCTGGCGGAAGGTTCAGGAAGTCGAAGGCGCTGCACAAAAGCAGGAACGGCAAGGATCACCGCGAAGAGGAGAACGCTGCGCCGAAAACCGACCGCGTACACACTCACGACGATCACCGCGCTGCCGAGAACCCGGAGAGCGTAAAACCCAAAGCGGCTGGTTTCGGCGTAGGGATAGAGGATGAGGACCGCCAAGAGAAACAAAAAAAGCAGAAAGAAACGGTAGCCGGTGGCGACGGACTCATATTCGGAGGTAAATTTATTCGCGATGGACATTGATGACGCGGCTCCGCCGGCGATGGTACAACAAGTTCCGCGAAAAAGGTGGCTGGAGCGCGCCACGATCGTATTGAATATCAGGGGCTGCCTAGGTCTTTGACTGCACGGTTGGCAATGGTCAAAAGATTTAACACAGAGAGCACAGAGTAAAGGCAGAGCGCACGGAGAGGTAGAGAATGGGCGGACGACGGGACATATTCATTTGCGCCAAGCTGGTGACGGCAATGTTGACGCTGGCCGTCGTCGGGATTGCCGTTTTTTGGATCGCCACGCTTGCGCTTGCCGCACAAACCAAGGAGAAGGTAGTGGCGAAGCGACCGTGGTATCAGCATGCAGTTTTCTATGAGATATATCCGCGCAGCTTTATGGACAGCAATGGCGACGGAGTCGGCGACTTGAATGGCATCGCGGCGAAACTGGATTATCTGAAGGCGCTGGGAGTGGATGCGATCTGGATTGCGCCGTGTTTTCCATCGCCGCAGGTGGATTTCGGGTACGACGTCTCCGACTACGAGAACATCGACAGGATGTACGGGACGCTGGCCGATTTTGACCGGCTGCAGAAGCTGGCCGGGCAGCACGGCATCAAGATCATTCTGGATTTCGTGGTGAATCACACGTCCGATCAACATCCGTGGTTTCTGGATTCACGTTCGTCGCGCACCGCGGCGAAGCGCGATTGGTACATATGGCGGGACGGCAAGGACGGCGGTCCGCTTAACAATTGGACGTCACAATTTGGCGGATCGGCCTGGCAGTGGGACAGCAAGACGAAACAGTATTACTACCATTATTTTTATGCGCAGCAGCCGGACTTGAATTGGCGGAATCCCGCGGTGGTGGAGGCGATGTACGGCACGAGCGAGTGGTGGTACAAGCGCGGCGTGGCGGGATTCCGGCTGGATGCGGTGAACACGCTCTTTGAGGACCCCGCACTGAGGGACAATCCGGTGCTGCCGGGAAAGAATGCGTTTGGAGACCCGAACATCGAGACTAAGTACACGCGCGATTTGCCGGAGGTGCACACCGCGCTGAAGGGTCTGCGAGTGGTGGCGAATAAGTACAATGGAGTGCTGATCGGGGAAACGTGGACGGACGACATCACGCAATTGAAGGAATATTACGGCGCACGGCACGACGAACTGCAGATGCCGATGGACTTGATGTTCACGAAGCTGAAGTTTTCGGCGGCAGTTTTTCGGGAGCATATCAAGGCGGTGGAGGCGTCCGGCGAGTGGCCGGTCTATGTGATTGGGAATCACGACATCGTGCGTTCCTGGAATCGGTATGGCGACGGGCGGCATAACGATGCGATCGCCAAGGATATGGCGGCGATGCTTCTGACGTTGCGCGGAACGCCGATCATGTACTACGGCGAAGAAATCGGGATGCAGAACAACGATCCGAAAAAGCGCGAGGACGTGAAGGATCCGATTGGGCGCAAGGGATGGCCGATAGAAAAGGGGCGCGACGGCGAGAGGACGCCGATGCAATGGAGCGGCGCGGCGAACGCCGGGTTTACCGCCGGCACGCCTTGGAATCCGATTCCGGCGACATATAAGACTTACAACGTAGCAGACGAGTTAAAGGATCCTGATTCGATTTTAAATTGGTACAAGGGACTCTTGGCTTTGCGGCGGGCTAACGGCGCGTTGTCGGACGGTGAGTATGTGGAGTTGAACGGCGATGATCCGAATGTTTTGTCCTATTTGCGAAAAACGAGCCGCGATGCGGTGATCGTGGTGATTAATATGTCTGGCGCGGCTAAGACCGTCAATTTCGACCTAATCAAGATAGGGCTTGGCGGTGCGATTGTGCGGACTTTGCTGACGACGCAGGCTTCGTTGAAAAGCAATTCTTCTGTGAACCGGATTTCGCTGGAACCGTTTGCGGCTTATATCGCGGAGATCAAGAAATAATGCGCAATACCTGTACATTCGCGGTGCTTTGAGGATCCTGCGCTCATTTCGCTCGTGTGACGGCACGAAGTCGACTGCAAAGAGCCGGCGAGACGCCGGCGCTAATGTCGGTCGGCGTTACGACTGGCGGAGGATTGCGGAGCTGGCTACCTTCCGTTGGTTGCTAGCGCGGCTTCAATTCCCTGCTTGGTGTCCTTGGCGTGGGCCGCGCCGGCCAGAAACGTTAGATCCTGTACCACCTCGATTGTGGAAGCGCCTACGCCTACCAGTATTCTTTCCGTGCGGACGGCACGGAGAAAACCGGTCATGAATGCTTGAGATATTTCGCCGGTCTTGTAACGCGCCACGCCGCCGTCGAGGATGGTCGGAGCGAAGTACGGGTGCCGGATGTTGAGGCGTTTGGATTCGCCATAGGCGATGGTACCGACGACTTCCATGCGCTGCGGCGTGAATGTTTCGGAGTCACCCAGTCCGATGAGCAGCAGGTTTTTTGCGGCGAGGGTTCCGGTGGACGGCGTAATGAGGAGAGTTTCGCCGAGGTCTCCGCGAAACAGCGCGGGAGTGCGAATTTGTTCGAGAAGACCTTGCAACTTCTGGTTGATCTCGACGAGCGAGCCATGCGGGGTATTTTCCGGAGCGGATTGGAAAAGGCAGATGATTTGCAATTCGGTGGTGGTCTCCGCAGGGCTTTGCACCAGGACTTGCACAGGGATCGCGGCGCGGCGGGCTTGAAACGCCGCAATTTTAGGGATCGCGGCGGCGCGAACCGATTGACAGCGATCTGGCGGGCTGGATAGCAATTGCGGGATGGAGAGCGCCACTAGCGGTAGTATGAACCTGAGAACGGACGATTTTTGCATCGGATCTCCTCGGCGATATTGTACGCGCAGAATGTGGATCCGGCATTGGGCGGTGCCGGTCGCATGCGGGTCGCGAATTTGGATCTGAAGCAATTTGGTTTGTGGGCATCACCAATTGCGGAGGCGCGCACGGAATATAAGGGAATCCGTGTATCCACGGGGTTGCAGCCAGGCACTATGCTGATGAGAGAAGTCTCGAGAGTTGATGTGGTTTCGCATCTTTGGATCACGCGAGGATACTTATGGCACAGCATGCGCATAAATTCACGATTGCAGATGATGCGGCGGTACACGCTTTCCTGAACAAGCTAACGAAAAACGGCAGCAAGCAAGGCGGCCGCGGGAAATTATTGCGAGCGCTGGACGACGCGGCGCGGCATTACGAGGATTCGAATCAGAAGGTCCGGCAGGCGTTCTTTCACGGGTTGCCGACCGGGTATGCAGTAGCTTTGAAGGTGCGATAGGGCACGCAAATCGCCCCGGAGGCGCTGAACGAAGCGGCGCGATCTTGCGAACGAATTCAACGCACCGCAGGGTCGCAGAGTACGCAGAGAAGAGCGCAAGAGGGCGGCCATTTTCGGTGAGCGTCGAGCCGACCGAGATTTCTTCGATAAGGTTAGAAAACGCGGGGTTCCCGGAGCGTTCCAACGGCGGGTAAAACTTCGGAGAGGACATAATCCACACGGTCTGTGGCCATATCGAGGATGCGGAGGCGTTCGGTGGCGTCTTGCGAAGACATTACCTGCGCTAGAGGAGTGAAGGCGTCACGAACGTAGCGGCTGACTTCCTGGACGATGAGGGCTCGGGCTTTGGCTTGAGCGACTAGTTGATTTTTGCGGCTTTGCGAAAGAAAAATTATGAGGAGGACGGCGCCGGCGATGGCGACCGCGAGGTCGTTGAGTAGAGTTTTCGCCGCAGCGACTCCGAAGTAATACATTATGGCGTCGCAAACGTAGCTGAGAGCGAAGAGCACGAAGCCTGCGATTACGGCCGCCCGCAGAACGTCGTCATTCAGCCAGACGGAAACTCTCTTTATTTGAGACATGAAACTCCTCCCGCCGCAACCTGACGGCAAAGCATAGAACAATTGATGAATTGCGTGCCAGCGCAAAGTAAACCGAGCGGTTGACGGCTGTCTGTCGGGCGTGCGGCAGATTTTGCGTGCCTCTTTCGGAGCGGCTTGACGTGATTTTCTCGCGCTGCTTGCTTGATGCTGGGAGTGCAACTGGTTGCGGAAAAACCACAACCGGGCTTTGAGGGGCTACGGCCCCACGGCAAGACAAGCGACTTACGGCGGGGCTGAAGCGCCGCCCTTCCTGCTAGGGGATTTCGACGACGACTAGCGACATATCGTCGGCGGGCGGGCCCTTGCGGAATGCGGCCACGCGATTGACGATCTCTTGCGTCATTTCGTTGAGCGGCAGCCGGGAGGTTTCGCGGACGATTTCGGCGAGGCCTTCGACGCCGAGCATATCGTCTTGACCGTTGAAACTTTCGGTGAAGCCGTCGGTATAGAGAATCACGCGCTCGCCTGAGAGGACCGGAATTTGCATGGCGGTTTCCGTGTCTACGGCATCGTGGAGAAGCCCGAGCACCGAGCTGCGCGATTCGAGCAGGCGCGGAGCTTCTCCGGGCTTGACGATCATGCCGGGAGGATGGCCGGCGCCGGCGAATTCCAGCACGCGAGTACCGAGATTGAGGCGCGCGGCTACCAGGGTGAAATAGAACACCGAGCTGCGCAGACTGCCAATCACGAAACGATTGAGGTGCTGCATCATGGGATGGAGCGCGACGCCGCGCTCGATTTGCGACATTGTTTCAGTGTAAATGCGGTTGGCGACGAGGGCCGAGCCGATGCCGTGGCCGGAGACGTCGCAAATCATCAGGCTGAGATGATCGGGGCGAGGCGCGACGAGTCCGAAGTCTCCACCGATGGTGCGCACCGGCTGGTAAAAAGTTTCGACGGAGACACCGCCCCAGACTAAATTGCCCGGCGCGAGGCTTTGCTGCACGCGCGCAGCTAGCAGCAAATCCTCTTCGATTTCGCGATGGCGCTGCTCGAGCTGGACGTTGGCTTCGCGCAACGCGATTTCGGCGCGCTTCTGAGCCGAGATGTCAGTCAGAGTGACGATTGCGAAGATGGCCCCGTCAGGATCTTCCAATTGCTGCGCGGTGATCACGACGGGAAGGCGGCTGCCGTCGCGTTGTGGGAGGAAAAATTCGAAGAGGTTGTTTCCGTCTCTTTGGCGGCGCTCGATTTCTTTGATCAGCGCGGGACGGTCTTCGGGCGGAAACAGGTCGGTGACTTTCGTGCCGATCAGTTCGGAGGCGGGCAGGCCAATCATCCTCTGAAAATGGCCATTGGCGTAGATGACGTGGGCGCAATCGTCGTTGATGATGACGCCTTGATTGAGCGTTTCGAGAATGCCGACGACGCCGTCGAGCCAGTCGCGTGATACTTCGCCCACAGGATTACCTCGGGAGTAGGAGATGAGAATCGGACTTCGCTTCGCTGCTCTGCGTGAATCCAGGATTGCATGAGAATCATATCATCATTCACATTTACGCCCAGAACAGCGGACTGGACCTTTTGCGGCGAAGCGGATTTCGGTTTGATCGAGGGTCAAACGGCGGCGGGGCGGAGTACGTTCTCACGATTCCCGCGTGAGGTGGACAACTTAAGTGAGTGTGTAGCCTAGGACGACCTGCATCTCGGCGTCGACCTTGACGCCGGCATGATCCATGTGAAATACGAGGTAGTCTCCGGCTTTTAGGGGCAGGGCCGGTTGCATCAAGGCTTGCCGCGATTGCGCTGAGCCGCTGCCGTCGTGGGGCACCCCGCCTTTGAGAATCACCGAGAAAAACACGTCCTGTCCAAACAGAGTGTTGGCGCCGAGTTCGAGCCGATTGGGATTGTAGATGGTGGCGGAATCGAAATCGGGACTGGATGCGGGTTCGGTGTAGGCGTGGCCGCCGTTGTTGTCGAAGCTGGGAACTACCCCGCGGGAAACGCAGGCCTGACAGAGAACCTCGGCGAAGTCACGCGTTTCCGAGAGTGACAAGATCATGAACGCGACGTCAATATTTACGGTATTCAGGATCATATCCTTGGCGACCCGGAAATAAATATTGGCGCCGTTTCCTTTCAGGCTGACTTCCCAGCCAAAGCTTGCGGTGGCGCCGGCTGCGGGGGCGGGCCTTGCGGCGAGTGACTGAGCACTGGCCGCGCCGAGCGCAGCTGCCGTGCCAATTGCGGCAATGCTGGTGTCGTTCAGGAACGCTCGCCGATCGTTTTTTGTCATTACTGCCTCCGGAAGTTTGGTAAAACCGCTAGCAGCTGGCGCGAAGCATCAGCTCTGCGCCTGGGCCGCGACATTCGTCGAAATTCACCGCACGATCAAAATCATGAATCGAATTCCAACACGACGCCTAAATGGCCATCGCCGGGTACTCCGGCGTGGACCAGATAAAAACAGAGATAAGCACCAGCTGTGACGGCGATATTCGCGGTGGAACGAACCTGCCGTGAAGCGTGGGACGACTTGCCGCTCGGCGGCACGCTGGACGCGAGTATCGCCGAATAAAAAGCATCCTGAATCGGAGATGAGTCGCAGTCGATCGTCAGATTATTAGGATTGTAGAGCATGGCCGCATCGAAATCGTTGGAGGGCGCCGGGTTAAATTTTCCGAAGCCGGACCTGAGACTAGAGCTATTCAACACGCCCGCCTTGCAGGAAAGTTTCGCAGAGCCGAAGACGGCGACTTCCGAGGAAATTCTGTAAGCCGCATGTATGTTAAATGCTTTCAGGACGATGTTGCGAAGGACTCTGAAGTATGCCAAAGCAGAGGTACCGTCGAGATCGCTGACAGTCCAGCTAAATCCCGCGCGTGAGGGGACCGAGGTGGAAGCGGCGAGGACAGTTGGAAAGCAGATGCCGCCGGCGGTGACGCCAGCGAGAGCAAGCGCGCACTGAGCGGCGAAATGGCGCCTGCTGTCAGACGATGGACGTTGTTCGCAGAATAGCTCGCTGGGGTGAGCTGTCATGTGAACCAGTAGTGCTTGGTTTTTCCTTGGAGTGCAACGGGAGCGCTCAGGGAAAGCGTCTTCGAGCGCGCCGATTGTGGTCATAGTGCAGAAGGGTGCTGGCGGTACTATCACTGGAACTGGCGCGTCTGCACGCGGCTACCAAAAATGACGTATAGTTCTGCGGTGAGCAAAACACAGATTGAAATCGGCGATGCGCTGCTGCGCAAAGCAAGTGAGCTTACGGGGCTCGCTAGCAAGAGCGACCTCGTCCGAAGCGCTTTGGAGCTACTGGTGCGGTTCGAAACGCGCAAAGGCATGGTTCGTTATTACGGGAGCGGCATCTGGATCGGCAGATTGCAAGAGATGCGTAAAAATCGCATGGGTAGGTCGGGGCGAAAGGGGTAGCGACATCGTGAGTGACACTTCTATTCAGCAGGGGCTGGCGGTTTTGGGAGCCGGCAAGATGGGCGGGATTTTGATCGAGGCGTTTTTGAAGCACGGGTTGGTGGCGCCGTCGCACATTTTCGCTACCGTGCAACAGACGTCGTCCGAGCGGCGCGCGATTTCGAGTGGCAAGGTTACGCCGGGGACGGACAATCGCGTGGCGACGAAAAAGTCGGATGTGATTCTGGTGTGTTTGAAGCCGCTGCAGGTGGGACATGTGCTGGATGAAATTCGCGGCGAATTGAATGATGAGAAATTGGTGATTTCGATTGCGGCCTCGGTGCCTACGGAATACTTCGAGAAACGGATCGGCGGGAGCGGACCGGTCATTCGCGCGATGCCCAATACGCCCTCGATGGTGGGCGAGGGCATCACAGCGATTTGCAAGGGCAAGCATGCTACGGCGAAGCATCTGGAGATTGCGCGGAAACTTTTCGATGCGGTGGGCAAGACCGTGGTCGTAGATGAGAAGCACATGGATGCGATCACCGGGTTATCGGGGAGCGGGCCGGCATTTCTTTATATTATTTTGGAGGCGCTGGCGGAAGGCGGCGTGAAGATGGGCCTTTCGCGGGAACTGGCGACTTTGCTGGCGGCGCAGACGATGTTGGGGGCGGCGAAAGTCGTGCTTGAGACTGGACATCATCCGGCGCTTCTGAAGGATACGGTGACGACTCCGGCAGGATGCACGATTGACGGGATTTTGGAATTGGAGGAAGGCAAGCTGCGGGTGACTTTGATTAAGGCGGTGGTGAAGGCTTCGCAGCGAGCCAAGGAATTGATGTTCACGGATAAGGAGAGTTAGGCCGGCTGACATAAGAGGAAAAAAATTGCCGCAAAAACGAAGAGGACGCAGAGAAAGCCGAGTGCAAGGTTCGCAGGTGAGACGATTAAAATTTTGACACCGAGGGCACGGAGACAGAAATGCAGAGAGCACGGAGCTAGGTTGCCTGGAGATTCTGGCCAGCTATGAATTATTCAGATTAGTGCGCGGACTGGTCGGCAGTGCATTTCGCTGCCGCTTGGATTTCCGGAGCCCCGCGGCCAGTTTCTCAGCTCTGGGGATCACGCGCTTAGAACCTGGCACTCATGATCGAGGACTTCGATGGGAGCGATGCGGTGGGCAGCGGTGCTGCCGGAGTGCGATGAGAGCAGTCTTGTGAAGAGGCTTGGATTTTTGGCCAGGGTGCGCAGAGTGATTCGGCGCACGGGATCATGGCGAGCGAGAAATAGCAGCAAACGGGCCATCCGCGCGGGTGCGCCGACGAGCTTGCGGTGCGCGATTTCGTAGGCGGCGAGATTTTCAGCCGTGATTGCATCGCTGAGATAGAGCGCTTGTTGAAATGCGAGGCTGAGGCCTTGGCCAGTGATTCCGTCCACGGTGAAGGAAGCGTCGCCGACCAGGGCTGCCTTGCCGCGCGCGACTTTGCCGAATTGTTCGAGTGTGGTGATGCCGCCGAGTTCGGTGGTTAGCGGCTGCGCATTATTGAGGCGAGCGGCTAGTTGCGGGAATTGCGGCAGTGCATTTGCGATGCGCATTTGCGGATCGCCTGTGAGAAGTGCGATGCAAACTTCCTGCGAACCGCTGGGCGTGACATAAATCTGGCGGTTCCTGCCCCAATGCACTTCGACGAAGTCGGACCACGGAGCGATTGCGAAATGGCGGCGGAAGCCGAAGCGCGAGGAACGTACGCTACGCGGTCCGAGGTCAGTCCATCTTCTCACGTTGGATTTCTGGCCATCGGCGCCGACTAGCCAGCCGAATTTGAAATGCGCGCTATCGAGGCGGGCGGCGTTGGCGGTGCAATCGGAAACGCGAGTTCCCCACCGGAATGAGACGCCGACTTCGTGCGCACGTTGAACTAACAAGGAATGGAGAACGGTGCGGCGGAGGCCGAACGATTGGGCGCCGTGCGGCAGCTTAGCACTTGCGGATGAGGTTGAGTCGCGGAAGCGGATTCCTGCGATCGGAAACGCGACGTTCGAATTTAACTGGATTCCGAGGGAGGAAAGCGCGGCGACGCCTTCGGGAAGAAGTCCTTCGCCGCACGCTTTTTCAATTGGCGGCCTGCGAGAGTCGGCGACCGTTACGCTCAGTCCTTTTAGTCTTACTGCTATCGCGGTTGCTAGCCCCGCCGGGCCCGCACCTACGACAAGGACATCCGCGTTTCCGGCCACACGCCCCCGTTTCTACCACCGTAAGAGAACTAACTCAGCGCAGAAGCCCGGACCCATGGCAGCGAGGATGCTCAGCTCGCCTGGCTTCGGGCGCTTGTTGTTGTAGACGTCCTCGAGCACTAGCAAAACCGACGTGGAAGAAATATTTCCAACGCGGCGCAAGCAATCCCATGAAGCGGCGAGGTCCGTTGCAGTGATGCCAAGCGCGGTCGCGGTGGCTTCCAACACTTTCGGACCACCGGTGTGCATGATCCAGGACGTAATGTCCGAGCGCTTGTGACCATTCTCGGCGAGGAAAGCATCTACGTCCTTGCCAAGATGCTTGGTAACCATCTCCGGAACTTCCGGAGACAATACGATGCGGAAGCCCTTTTCAGAGATGTCCCAGCCCATGACTTTCTCGCTGTGCGGATAGAAGCTGGATTTGGTGGCGAGAATTTCGGGGCCGTCGGATTTACGGTTGTCGCCGACGACAACGGTGGCGGCGGCGCCATCGCCGAAGAGGAGCGCGGAGATCAAGTGGGCCATGGAGAGGTCGTCGCGCTGGAGGGTGAGCGAGCACAATTCCACGGAGAGAAGCGCGGCGGCTTGATCGGGATAGCCGTGAACGTAATCAGCGGCGCGGGAGATGCCGGCGGCGCCAGCGACGCAGCCCAAGCCGAAGATCGGGATGCGCTTGATGTTGTTGGAGAGACCCATGCGGTTCACGAGGCGCGCGTCGAGGGACGGAGCGGCGATGCCGGTGACAGAGGTGACGAAGATCGCGCTGAGGTCTTTCGGACCAACGCCAGCTTTGTGGAGGGCTTTGCAGAGCGCCTGCTCGCCGAGTTCGAGAGCGTGCTGGATCCAAGTGTTGTTCGCTTGTCCCCAGGTGGTGAGGTTCTCGTAATAATCGATGGGCTCGACCAGATAACGGCCTTCGACCTGCATGCTTTCGTCGAGCCGGTCGAGAATATCGGGATTCGTCAGCCGATGCCGCCAGTCGTTCTTCAGTGCCTCCGTCAAAAGCTCTTGCTTGTAGTAATACTCGGGGAAGGCGCTCGCAACGCTAGCAATCCTCATCGAAGGGGGCTCCTATTTGCGTCTTAAACGTTCCGAAGGATAGTATCGCGACAATGCCGAATATCAAGAGGCTTTGCAATAATAGCTTTCATAGCTACCGTACGGCCCAGACCCCGTTTAACTGACCATGTAACGAACACTATGATAGCGCATTCTGGGGTGCGAAAGCGGCAAAACTGTGTGGGGTAAAAGGGAACCCCGGGTCTGGGGGCGCAGACCCGGGGCGGGGGTGAGGGACGCTGGGCCGAAAACTCTTGAAATTTTGCCGCGGTTAGTAATTCCAGCGGCGCATTGCGAGTGTGGCGCGAAAGACGAGTTGAATCGCCAGCACTATAAGGGTGTCACGCAAGGCGACTGCAATCTCGCGCACACCCGAGGATTCCGGAGAATCGGGAGACGTTATTGCTTGGACCACCGTTGTGGCGCGGGTGGCCGGCTTCCAACCCATGTTGCAGAGCGTGCTCATGCGATTCCACTAGTTCACCACGTAAACTGGATTGTCGTGCTCCACACCGAGAACCATTGATTTGAAAATGTCCACATCCCAGCTGTCGGCGATGCGCAAGCGCACCACTTCAGTCGTTTCCGAGACCAGGCGTCCACGCAGTGGGACGCGCAAATTGCCTGCAATTACCCTGAGAACCACCGGCTGCCCTATCCAGATTGCGAAACCGCCTTCCATTGAATCCCCCTTGGTGAAGCTGGCTCGCTCGAACAAGGCGATTGTGGAGGCGGGCTCCGGACCGGCCAATGGTACAGCGGGCTAAAGGTGGTAGGAGGAAGGTACCAGCAGTCCCAAGGGGTTCGGGGCGCGGCGGTAAGGGGTTTTCTGTTATTGTGTTTACGGCGATTTATGGCTGTGTTTTGCACGCGTATTAACGACGAGGCCCCTGGCTGATGGTTGAGCTTTTGAAGGAGCTTCTGCACCGCTTGATGGACGTCCGCGGCCTGGTGGCTTTCGGCGGAATGCTGATGGTGTGTGTGATTGTGTTCGTGGAAACGGGGCTTTTTGTGGGGTTCTTTTTGCCGGGCGATTCCCTGCTGGTGACGGCCGGCGTGGTGGCGGCGGATCCGTATTCCGGATTGAAGATTGCGTGGATGCTGCCGCTGGTTACTTTGTGTGCGATTGCGGGAGACCAGCTTGGTTATTTGATCGGACGCACGATGGGGCAGAAATTATACCGGCGGGAGGATTCGCGGTTTTTCAAGAAACGCCATTTGCGGCAGGCGCACGAGTTCTACGAGAAACACGGGGCGAAGACAATTATTATGGCGCGGTTTGTGCCGATCATTCGGACGTTTTGTCCACCGGTAGCGGGCGCGGCGCGGATGAGTTATACGAAATATTTGGTGTACGACATTTTTGGCGGACTTTTGTGGGTTTGGGGAATGATTTTGCTGGGGTATACGTTGGGGAACACGATTCCGAACATTGATAAGCGGATACATTATGTAATCGCTATTGTGATTTTTCTTTCTTTGCTGCCGGCGATTCTTTCTGCGTGGAGAGTGCGGACCCCGAAGGGCGCGGGTGGATTGAAGGGACCGCAGCCCGAGGAAGAGTAGTCTCTCCGCGAAGTGGCGCGCCAAGAGCAATCCTGCGGCACGTATCTGAAACGCAAAACGGGGAGCCTGGCGGCTCCCCGCTTGCTTCTTCCGAAGGCCGCTGGCGTGCCGAAGGCACCGCAGCGGTTGCGCACCGCAAAAGCGGTGTGTAATCGGTGATTAGCTCAAAGTCTCCTGCCCGGTGGCGTCATACAACATCCTCCGTGCATTAGCGACTTACAAGCCCGTTCTACTCCCGTGGAATGGTGAATGCAACTGGAAATTTTCGCGGAAAGCGAGTGCGCGCGATTTACACCGTGGGCGCAGCAAGCAGCGCCCTACGGACCCTGCCGCATAAATCTTCGCTCGACTGACGCGTTTATTGGCTGCCGCAACACCGGTGGCGCACTGAAGTGCGCCGCTACAAGTTCAAATTCGATTTTTTTCGGTGATGCAGCCGAGTGGTTGGTATGGGCGCATAGCTTACTTCAGGAATAGCGCTTCGCGGACTTGGTCGCGGCCTACGAACGTCTTGGAGGAGCGAAACTTTCCGAAGATGTCGAGGATTTCACGATTTTGAAAGACGCGGGCGTGGACCGCCAGCGTGGGAGCGGGGACGAGTTCGATGGTTTGCGGGTCGACTATTTTGTAGCGATGGAAACGCTCCGGAGCGCGGCTGTGAAATGACGCAAGTATTGCGCCTCCCGGGCGCATCAGCGTGTACAGGCGCTCCATCACGCGGGGCAAAAGCTCCGCGTCAAGATAATCGAAAAGATCCCAGGCCAGTACGCCGTGGAAGGTGTCCTCGGGATATTGAAGGTTGGTATCGAGGAATTTTCCGGCGAGCGTGCCTTGCGAGACGCGGGCGCTTTCGTCGCCGACTTTGGCGTTGCGCAGATTTTCCTCTTCGGCGAGAAGAAATTCTTTCCAGGACCGGAGCAGGTCTTCCGTGGATAGACGGAAACCTTTCTCGATGAAAAACATCACGGTGGATTGAAAGACCGCGCCGAGGTCGAGAATTTTGCCCTGGCCGTTATCGGTGATCAGCCAGAGAAATTCCTTGAGGCCATTGGAGACGCGCGTGTTGGCGGATGCTGGAGCCGCGGACGCAGCTGCAGATGCGGCGCCAGGTTTCGCCGGCGTTCTGGTGGGAAGACCCGCGTTCGGCTTGGTTTTCGCCATCCAGTTCATAGTGGACGCTAATTCCCTTGCTTACCCGCGGCGAGGGCTTTGGGAGCCATAGATTTCGAAGATTGTTCCGCGGCGCTCGCGGAAGTATTCGCAGAATCGCTCGCGCGAATCATCTCGACCTTGCCACGGAGACTTGCACCGTCTTCGATCGCTATGCGCCGGGTGAGGATGCTGCCCTGCACGTGGCTAGTGGCGCCGAGGCGCACATTTTCGGTGGCCATCAGATTGCCCTGGACGTGGCCATCAATCGAGATTTCGGATGCTTCGATATCGGCGTTGACGTGACCGCTGGCGGCGACGGTGACGCGACCGTTGGTCATTTGAACTTTTCCCTGCACGTCGCCTTCGATGACTAAATTCGAGTTCCCGGAAATGTCTCCGCGAATTTTCAGACCGGCGCCGATGGTGGAACTGGAGGTCGGAGCCGCAGACGCTACGGGTGCTGGCGCTAAAGTGGGTGCGGTTGCGGCTGGAGCGGCGGCTGCCGGCGACGCGACCGCTGCTGGCGGCGCGGCCGGCGTGGTTGCAGTCGCCGGTGCCGGAGTTTCCGGCGTGCTTAGCGATGAAATCGCGGATTGATTTGGTTTCGGCGCCGCAGCTGCTGGTTCGGATGACTTCGATCCCGGCGAAGATGGCTTGGCCTCTTCGTTTTTACGCCACATCATGATGTCCCCCAGTTATTCGGACTCTGCGCCGGGCGGCAGGAGCCCTGAAGTAATTCCCCGGACACTATAGTACAGAGGGTACCGAAGCGAAAGAGGCTCGCGTACTTAAGTGATAACGAGAGTGATAACGAGCGGCGAGGAAGGTAGGGGCACGATTCCGAGACGTCTGGACCGCCAGGCGAGAGAGGTCCCTCGCTGCGCTTGGGATGACAACCACTTCGTGTTGGTGTTTAGACCGGCTTCTGGTGTGCCGGACAACGATCGATCAACGCGGGACACCGATGGCGCGCTGAAGTGCGACGCTACGTAGGCCATGCGTTAGGTGGTGCGGACGTCGTTGTGGCGCATGTCCCATAGGGCTACTACGTATCCGCCAGCTTCGTGTAGGAATAGTTTCAGGCCTTCGCGGGTGCGCCACCAGCTTTGCGGATCGTATTCGGTGTCGGGGGCGGAGATTACGCGGAGTTGCGTTCCGGGTGGCAGCGTTCGTTCGTAGATATATTCCGAGCGGCGGGTGTGGTAATTCGAGGTTACCAGTAGAACTTTCTTCCAGCGACGCGAGGCTACCAATTCGCTGACGGCTGCGGCTTCTTCGCGGGTGTCGTCGGCGTGGTGCGTTAATGGAATGATTGCTGCGGCCGGAACACCGTGATCAACGAGATCGCGCTTCATCAATTCGGTGGTGGAGGCGTAGGAGCGCAGCGCGCGTCCAGTGGCGACGACATGCGGGGCGAGACTCGCTCTGAACAGCGCGGCGGCGCGGGCGGCGCGGACAGCGTCGTAATTATCGCCGCTAAGGACGATGATGACATCGGAGGCTTCCGGGGCGTCATCAACAATCCAGAACTCACCCGCGAAGCGGAGCAGCGGGACGCGAACGAGATAGAGGATGGCGAGCAGGACGACGACGAAAATCAAGAACAGGAACTTGAAGATGATTCCGCCGCGCTGCGGGTCAGGCTCCGCCAAGAGCGTTGCCGCGAGGTTCGTCATTATTTTGCGGGATCGAGCTGGCGGAGGCTTTCGGCAGCTTCTTCGGGAAGCGTGCCGTTGAAATAAACTTCCTTGATGCTGTAGGACTTGCTGCGCCGTTCGACGATGGGCAGGATTTCGAAGTGCCAGTGGTAATCGCCGGCGATGGTGCGCCAATAGTCGCTCAGTTCACCCTTGGTTTGGAGCGTGTTGGGCGCGGTGTGCACTACAAGGTGGTAGTTGGGTGAAACCTGAAGCAAGCGGCGGAGCGTGCGTCCCAACAAACTGGCCATGTGCCGGCGATTTTCTCCTGCGAGGACGGTTTCGAATTGATGATTGTGGGTGCGGGGAAGAATCCAGACTTCGTACGGTACGCGTGAAGCGAAGGGGCAGAAGGAGTAATATTCGCCGGCGCAATCCACGATGCGCTTGGCCTGGCGGGTTTCCTGGCGCAGGATGTCGCAGAAGACGCAGCGTTCGCGTTCGCGGAACCATTCGCGGGCGGAGCGCAGTTCGTAGAGGATTCGGCGCGGGACGAAGGTGGTGGCGGTGATTTGCGAGTGGGAGTGCGGCCATTCTTCGCCGGCTTGCGTGCCGGTATTCTTGAAGACGGTGACGTATTTGAAGCGGGCGTCACGTTTTAGATCGGCGATGCGGCGCGCCCAGGCGTCGAGGACGCGTTCGATTTCTTCGTCGGCCATCTGCGCGAGGGTGCGGGTGTGATCGGGCGTTTCGACTACGATTTCGTGCGCGCCCACGGAGGCCATGCGGTCATAGATGCCTTCGGCGCTGCGTCCGGGATCGCCTTCGATGCGATAGAGGGGGCGAAAATGCGGGTAGACGCGTACTTGCCATCGTCCTTGCGGAGGCAGATCGAGGAGCGTTTTCGTTTCGAGGCGGTTTTCGGGGCAGAGCGGACAGGGATCAGGGCGAATTTTCTCGCGTTCCGGATGCCCTGCCACAACCCAACTGCGAGTGATTGGATCTTTGCGAAGTTCCATCATTCCCCGAAAGGTGAAAGCGAAGGCGACATCTTATAACGCGAGGCGCGCGAGGGCAAAGCTAACCTGAGCTGATGGTGAGGAAGCGAAACCGGCCACGGAGTGGAGCGTGAATTTGCCGTGGCCGGTTCGCTTGGTGCGAAGTCTGCTCGTGTATCGGCTTACTGCGGGCTTTGTGGAGCAATGTTCAGGGCGACGTTCTTGCCGTCGTCAGTTGATTGGTACTGAACGGTGGCATCCGTTCCAACCCCAACTTTGCCTTGAACTTGCGTTCTCTGATCCAAAACGAACTGCATGGTGTGTTTGTTGTTGCCATCGTTCACGTCGAGCGAGAATGACTTCTTGTCGCTGCCAATGGCGGTCACTTTTCCATTGACTTGCTTTGCTTGATCGGCCTGCTGACCGGACTGGGATTGCTGCAATGCCGTGCGCGCCTGGGTGGAAACTCCCAGGATCAACAAAGCGCCCAGAGACGCTGATAGGATACACTTCCGAATCATAAGGTGTACACCTCCTCGGATATGGGCGGGTTGATACGGCTTGGCATGTGTGATGCCAATCGCGCAAATGCCGTTCCTCACGTGAAATCTTGCAAAACGGCGGGATTTCTTGGCGGAATGTGGTGATTTCGCGACGTGGTTACAGCATTACGTAGAGTGATCGTGCGTGGGCGCTGCAGAAATTTTGCACACGCCGCCTCATTCTTTCTCAGTGAATCGCGGTACAGGCCGCCTAGCGCGTGTAGTGCGTGGGGGTGGGGCCGACTTCGAGGCGATGGCGGTCCCAGATGGCGCCTTCGCGGCTGTAGTGGGCCATCTCGAAATCTTGGGTTAGTTCGAGGCAATCGGTGGGGCAGGCATCCTCGCAAAGGCCGCAGAACATGCAGCGAGAGGTGTCGTAGGTGAAGGTGGTTAGGACTTTGCGTCGTGTGGCGTCGTCGCGCAGCCAGCCTACTACGATCAAATTTTCCGGGCAGGCGAGCGCGCAGAGATTGCAAGAAATGCAGAGAGATTCGCCGGTTTCCGGGTTGATATTCAGGCGCGGGGCGCCGCGATAACGTTCGGCGACCATGGGGCGCTCTTGCGGATATTGTTCGGTGTAAATGTTTTTGGGCGCCTGGTAGCGAAAAGTGAGCCACATGCCTTTGAAGAGGTCTACCAGAAAGACGCGGCGAAGAAGTTCGTTCATTTGCTGGATTGTGACTGGGCGATTTGCGGATGTCAAGAGAGGGGTGCGTGACCGGAACTGCGAGTCAGAATCGAGTGCCTTTGATCGCTACCAGAAGAGCCAACGCTCCTATCACCAAAGCGAAAGGTGCAAACACTGAGCCATGCCAATAGTTCTGATAGTGCGGTTTTCCTCCGAGCAAGGTGATAACGCCAAGGCCCATGATCAACACTCCCGCGAAGCCTAGAAACAGACGCCCTTTCAGCGCTGGTCGGGAGTTGAAGCTTCGGGTTCTCAAAGTGCGGCTAAGATATCAGAAACGGGCGAACGCTGCCCGCTCCTTCCCGAAAGTTCCGGGACAGAGCGGCCGCTACACAAACCGGTTTGGCCGCATAGTCTGGGCGCCGCAGCGTGCGTGTGGTTGTGGCGAAAACGAGTGTGGCTAGTGACGAGTGGCTAGTGGCTAGATGATGTGGGGCCGAGCCTGCCGAAACGCTGGTGGGCGATTGTCGTGCTACTCTGCCGAGAATGGGTGAAACGAGCAGCGACGATTTGAGATTCATGCGGGCGGCGGTGGATGCGGCGCGGGCTGCCGGCGAAATGGGCGAAGTGCCTGTTGGTGCGGCGATTGTGATTGGAGATGAGATTGTGGCGCGGGCGGGTAATCGCACGATTGTGGATTGCGATCCGACTGCGCATGCGGAGATGGTTGCGCTGCGCGAGGCAGCGCGGAAGATTGGGAATTGTCGGCTGCTGGGGGCAACGCTTTACGTGACGATTGAGCCTTGCGCTATGTGCGCGGGGGCGATGATTCAAGCGCGGATAGCGCGGCTGGTTTATGGGGCCGAGGATGCGAAGGGCGGCGCGGTGCGGTCTTGTTTTAGTGTGCTGGATTCCGCACAGTTAAATCATCGAGTAGAGGTTACGGCTGGAGTGATGGCGGAGGACGCGGCGGGGTTGTTGAAGGATTTTTTTGCGGCGCGGCGGTAGTGAATCAGCGTCGGGGGATATGGCCATGATTGGCGATATGCGAAGGATGGTACGGCGCATGGCGGAATTTTCGCTGCTGGGCGCGACGATTTTCTTGTGTCTGGCGACTGCCCTGCTGGCGCAGGCGCCACAGGACGCGCCGAGTTCGCTGGGTGCAGACGGCGCGCAGACTGCGCAGGCTCCGAAAACGCCGGCGGAAAGCGCGCGGAAGGACTTGCTAACGCAGTTCAATGACGCGTTGCAGGAGCTGACCGCCCGCGTTTCGCCCGCGATCGTGCAGGTGCAAGTGACGGGCTATCGAGCGCTCAACGACAAAAGCCAGGACGATGCGAGCATGATCGGGCGGGAGCGCAGCCTTGGGTCCGGAGTGATCGTGGACCCCGACGGCTACATCATCACGAATGCGCACGTGGTGAAGGGAGCGCAGCGCGTGCGCGTGGTGCTGACTCCCACGACGGCGGGAGATTCGCAGGTGCGCGCGAGCCTGGGACTAGGCGAGCACAGCCCTCCGATCGAGGCGCGCATCATCGGAATTGCGCCGACGATTGATTTGGCGCTTTTGAAAGTCGAACAGAAGAATTTGCCTGCGATCGGCTTTGCGGATTACACGCAATTAAAAAAAGGCGAACTGGTGCTCGCTTTCGGAAATCCCGAGGGGCTGGAAAATTCGGTGACGTTGGGAGTGGTGAGCGCGGTGGCGCGGCAGGCCGACCCGGACGTGCCGTCGGTTTACATTCAGACGGATGCGCCGATCAATCCGGGAAACAGCGGCGGGCCGCTGGTGAATACGAACGGTGAATTGGTGGGCATCAATACTTTTATTTTGACGGAGTCGGGCGGGAGCCAGGGGTTGGGGTTTGCGATCCCGAGCAGCGTGGTGGAGTTTGTGTATCACGAGCTGCGGAAATACGGTCGGGTCCATCGCAGCGTGATCGGCGCGGAGCTGCAGGAAATTACGCCTGACCTGGCCGCGGGGCTTGGGTTGAAAAAAGCGCGGGGAGTGGTGGTGGCGGACGTCGATCCGGATGGGCCGGCGGACAAAGCAGGGTTGCAGACGCAGGATATTTTGTTGAGTTTGGATGGGCGCGCGATCGGTAGCGTGCCGCTTGCCGAGATGATCGTGTCTACGCGTCCGGCGGGAGCGGAGGTGAAGGCGGTGGTGATGCGTGGCGAGCAGACGCTGACGCTGACAATTCCCGTGACCGAGCAGAAGAACGATGTGGACGAATTGGGCGACTTGGTGGATCCGCAGAAGGATTTGGTAGCGAAGCTCGGTGTTTTCGCGGTGCAAATTGACGATGATCTGGCGAAGCAACTGGAGGATTTGCGGCAGCCTTCTGGCGTGATTGTCGCCGCGATGGCGGCGGATTCGTTGGGAGTGGAGGCGGATTTGCAGCCGGGAGACGTGATTCACGCGCTGAACGGCAAGCCTGTGACTACTTTGGACGGCTTGCGCGCCGAGTTGAAGGCGCTTCCCACGGGAGCCGCGGGAGTTTTGCAGGTGGAGCGCGACAGCAAGTACATGTACATCACGTTCGAGATGGATTGAGCATGCGTGCCAAAAGCGTCTGGCACGCGGAAATCGGAGATGTCATGACGCGCTTCAGGGGTTGAAACCCCTGAAGCAGGCCGGGAGCTCTCGGCGGGACTGAAGTCCCGCCCTTCCGGTGCCGCTTACACCGCCCCTCCCGGCGCGGCTTCTTGAAATCAAGCCCGGCGGATCATCGCAACATTCTGAGGGCGTTGGCACAGCGCGGCACTCGCATGGTTGTGAGCGTTCGGCACGTTTGTTAAGCTATGGAGGCTGCGACCGCGGAGAGGTGTCTGAGCGGTTGAAAGAGCCCGCCTCGAAAGCGGGTAGCCTGGCAAAACCGGGCTCGTGGGTTCAAATCCCACCCTCTCCGCCATTCTTCGCCAATGCTTCGGATGCCGCGCTGATCCCAAGCCAAGGCGTGGCGCGCAGCCCCAGCCCACGTAGCCGGCAGTTCCTGCTGGTATTTGTATTCTCCTATGCCTTCACATCGCGCGAGAAGGACTGGCGCAAAAATTCAGATGCAAGCATTTGGCCTGATTTTGGTTCTCCTGCTTGGGCCCGCCGGAGTGTGCCACGGGTACTCGGTGCTATCGCACGAGGCGATTGTCGATTCGGCGTGGGATGACGCGATCAAACCTCTTCTCTTGCAACGCTTCCCCGATGCCACGCGAGAACAATTGAAGGAAGCGCACTCGTATGCATACGGCGGGTCGGTGATACAGGATTTAGGCTACTACCCATTTGGCAGCCACTTCTTCAGCAATCTGCTGCATTACGTGCGCACGGGAGACTTCGTGCAGGCGCTGCTGCGGGATTCGTCGAATCTCGATGAATATGCTTTCGCGCTGGGGGCTCTGGCACATTACGCGGCAGATAATGATGGGCACCGGCTCGCGGTGAACAAGTCGGTTCCGCTGCTGTATCCGCGGCTGCGCAGGAAATATGGAGACGTGGTGACATACGACCAGTCGCCGCCGGCGCATTTGAAGACGGAGTTTGGGTTCGACGTGGTGCAGGTGGCGCGAGGGCATTACGGTTCGGACGCTTACCACGATTACATCGGCTTTCAGGTGTCGGAGGGATTGCTGGATCGCGCGTTCAGGGAGACGTACTCGCTGGATTTGAAGTCTATTTTTACGGACTACGACCTGGCGATGGGGACGTATCGCTATGGGGTGAGCGAAGTGATCCCGAAAATGACAGAAGTGGCGTGGCAGACAAAGAAAGACGAAATTCAGAAAGATATTCCGGGAATTACGAAGAAGAAATTTTTGTATCACATTTCACGCGCGAGCTACGAAAAGCAATGGCGCGGGCATTACCAGAAGCCGGGATTTGGCACGAAATTTCTGGCATTTCTATTTCGGCTGGTCCCGAAGGTCGGACCGTTCAGCGTTTTTAGTTTCAAGATTCCGACCCCGGAAGCGGAGAAGTTCTTCATGGCGAGCTTCAATGGTTCGGTCACCGAGTATGAGGATTTTCTGCGTGACAAGAGGGCTACCGATGCGATTGTGCTGGTGAACGACAATTTCGATACTGGAACGGTTACGAAGCCGGGGGAGTATCCGCTCGCGGACAAGACTTATGCGGATTTATTGGATCGCCATGCCAAGGAGCATTTCAAAGATATGACTCCCGAGCTGCGCGCGACGATTCTGGAGTTCTATGCTGATCCGAACGCGCCGATCACGACTAAGAAGAATAAAAAGGAATGGTCGGACGTGATGCGCGAGGTTGCTGAACTGAAGGAGTTCACTCCGCCGGCCGGACCGCAGCCGGTACCAACCCCTGCTGCGAGCAGTTCGACTCAGCCGTAATGCTCGGGACTCGTAGGCAATCGTTGCTGATTTTCGCGTAAGGCTGCCCGGTCTGGCTTCGCCGGACCGGCCGCTACATTAAGAACACCGGCGAGTGACGTTGGCACGATGGCCGGCGCGGAGAAATGGCGGACTGAAGTCCGCCGCTACAAAGTCAAATGCGAGGCACAGCCAAGAGTGGATGTGTCACAAAGTCAACCGCAGGAGCATAGCCCCTTCGGTTTCCCTCGGCGCTGGCATGGTTAGGTGTGCCACAAAATCAACAACGAGCGCGTTTCGTTGGCCTAAGACTTTTTGTGTGTCGGCTTGTTGGAAACTGGGCCGCCGATTTTATCGAGCGTGTCTTTGGCTAGCTGTTTATAGGGCGTGTCGTATGCGAGCACTTCGGTGAGGACCGTTCGGGCTTCGGGAATACGCTTCAATTTGGCGAGCGTGAAACCGAGACGATATTGATTTTGCGCGTAACTGAAATTATCGGATTTGAGAAGCGGAGCCGCTTGCTTGAAATTGTCAATCGCTTGCGGATTGCGGCCTTTGTTCACGTTGGCTTCACCCAATGAAGAATAGGCGAGGCCCTTCTGCAGCGAAATCTGCTTTTGCCACTGATCGTCGGTGACATTGTTCGGTTTTTTCGCTTGCGCGAGCAAATCGAGTGCTTTCTGAGCGTCGGCGGCGGCCCTGTCTACTTGGTGTGGGTCGTTGCACCAAGTATCGGCGAGGAGCAGAAGCATCGAGATATTGTCGGGATCAGAGGTGAGAAGGCTTTGCGCGGTGGCGAGCATCTTCGCCTGGTTGTGCGCCTGTTGATAGGCGATTGCGGTTTGTTCGCGGACTGTGGCGGCGTAAGTGGAATCCGGGAAGTCAGAGACGAAGCGCTCGAAGAGCGCAGCGCGCGCGGTGGGATCGGCCGTTTTGTAGGCGGCGTTGACCATGGCGTATTGGACGTAACCGATGTCGCCTTCCGCGTTTTTCAGGGTTTGTTCTTTCTGCGTGGCCCAGCGATCCGCTGCCACACCTTCCGGCGCAGGCGCGGCTTTGTAGCGCGCGACGATCGCAGCGACTTTTTCGCCTTCGTCGAATACTTTGTTGGCGTCGCCCTGCTCGTCGGCTGCGTGCACCATGCTGACTGCGGTGGAGAGGTTGTCGGGGTCGAGCGCTAAGGCTTTGTCACCGTATTCGTATACTTTGGCGTAGTTCTTTTGCGCTAGGTAGGACTGAACGTAGAGTTGATCGCCGAGCAATGCGAGATCGCCCTTGCCATAGTCCGTCATGAACTTGTCGAGCAGGGCGATTTTGTCGGGGCCGTCCGGCGCGGCATAGATTTCGGCGAGAGCTTTGTCTTCGGGGGTGCCGGCTGCGACCGAGACGCTCTTGCCGAATTGGGCGGATGTGCTGATCGCGAGCGCGAGGAACATCAGAAATGGGCCGGTCAGACGATGCATGTTTCACCTCCCGTACGACGTTCGGTGGAGCGACAAGCTTTTTGGCACATCGTTAGCCTTCGCGCGGCTTCGTGCCTAAGGGGACGAAGCGTGGGACCTGGCGGCAATAGTCTTCGTAAGCTGCGCCGAAACGGGTGCGCAGTTCGCGCTCTTCGAAGGAGATCGCGATCAAGGTGAGGACGGTCCAAGCGGCTGCGATAGTCCACGTGAGGCGCGTGCCGGCCAGACAACATGCGCCGACAATGGCGAGAAGAGAGCCTACGTAGCGGGGGTGGCGAATGCGCGCGTAAATTCCTTCGCGCGCTACTTCCCCGCCGCCGGTTAGCTCCGTCTGGCCTACAAATCGGGCCGCGCCAAGATCGCGTTTCACGCGCCAGAAAATCCAGAACTCCATCGTTAAAAGCGCGAAACCAATCGCCGCGCGCCACACCGGCGGCCAGACTTGCAGGAATAGTTCGTGACGAAATATCACGAGGAATACCGTGACAGGTAGCCAGGCCAGCAGAAGCGCAACGGCATATCCCGCGACGCGATGACCGCGCCAAAAATCAATTTGGGGATGGATGACGAACCAGTAGAGCGGAATCGGCAACTGCGCAAAAAGAACGATTGCCGCGAGCCAGGCGAGGGGCGTCACGCGGGCATATTAGTCGAATGGCGGGGTGGGCGACAATATCTTCGTGTGGCTGGACGGGAGAACGGATTGGTCACGGAGACACAGAGCCACGGAGAAATTCGGAGCAATGAAACCGCACTGACGCTGTCATAGCCATTTCGGGGATCAGCGCCTCAGCGAGATTTCAGCCACTTCGTCGCGGAGGCATTGACGATTTCTGTGTTTCGATGGACGATTCTTGGGCAGTTCGTTGTGTTTGTGGAGGAATCGATGCCGGCGGCGACTTCATTTGAAAAGGTGGAGAAGGAAAATTTGAGCGCGCATATCTCGCGGCAGATGTTGAACGGCGAAGATGCCACACTGGCGCGGATTTTTATCGCGAAGGGCGGGATCGTGCCGCGGCACTCGCATCGCAGCGAGCAATTTTCGCTGATAATTTCGGGAGCGCTGAAATTTTATTTCGATGATGGGGAAACAATTGTCGGCGCGGGGGAAATAATTCTGATTCCGGCGAACGTCCCGCACAAGGCGGAGGCTTTGGAGGACACGGTGGATATTGATTTCTTCGCGCCGCGGCGGGAGGACTGGATCACGAAGAATGACGCTTACCTGCGCGGCGGCGCGGGAAAGGATTGAAGGCATGGACTTCGGACTGAAGGGGCGCGTGGCGATTGTGGCGGCGGCGAGCAAAGGGCTGGGCCGCGCGGCGGCGGAGGAGTTCGCGAAGGAAGGTTGCGAGGTAGCGATTTGCGCGCGCACTGCGGCCGACGTCGAGCGCACAGCAAAAGAAATCGGCGCGGCGGCGGGGCGGGAGGTTTTCTGGCGCGCGCTGGACGTGACCAACGCCGAGGCCGTGCGCGATTTTGTGGATGCGGTGGAGCAGAAATTCGGACGGATCGATATTTGTGTTACGAATGCGGGCGGTCCGCCGTCGAAGAAGTTTCTGGAAATCACGCTCGATGAATGGCGCACGGCGGTGAATCTGACTTTGCTGAGCGCCGTGTATTTTGCGCGGGAGGTGCTGCCGCGCATGCAGCGGCGCCACTGGGGGCGTCTCATAACGATCACTTCGATCTCCGTGAAGCAGCCGATTGACGGTCTCTTGCTTTCGAATTGCCTGCGCGCGGGCGTGACCGGGATGGCCAAGACGCTGGCGAATGAATTCGGTGCGGACGGTATTACCGTAAACAATGTGTGCCCCGGATACACATTAACCGATCGCTTGGAAGAACTTTTCGAAAAGCGCGCGAAGGATTCGGGCATGAAGTATGACGATCTATTGAAGCAGGCGGCGGCGAGCGTGCCAATTGGGCGTTTTGCGCGGCCTGATGAATTTGCCGCGCTCGTGACGTTCCTGGCTTCGGAGCGCGCTAGTTCCATCAACGGGACGACGATTGCGGTTGATGGGGGCATGGCCAAAGGGCTGCTCTAAATATTGACGGCTACGTTTTTCTGCTCTGACTCGCGCCGCTCGGCGGTCCCTGTCCGTGCGTACAGTTTGTCAGTCCACTACTCTCCTCGGTAATAAACCGGCCCTTCTAAGGCAGCGCCCGCATACTTTCAAGAAGCGCGAAAGTTTCACCCGGAGGTCCCTTCGATGGCATCCACGAGCAATGCAATCGTTGCCTTGGCCACGGGAATGATTCTGCTGCTTCCGGCGCGGCCGGTTCGCGCGCAGTCAGCGCTATCACAGGTGCCTAAGACTGTTGCGAAAAATTCGCCGCCGTTGCCGCCATCCGCAAATTCGTCGACGGTTGCGACTTCTGCTGCGACTACGTCTTCGTCGCGGCCGGGCGCGGCGAGTTCAGCGACTACTGAATTCATACAGACGGAACAGCCCATGACACTCGGCGAATTGGCGCGACGGGAACGGGCACGAAAGAGCAGCCAGCCGAAAGCGGTGAAAATATTTGACGATGAGAATATGCCGAGGGCGCCGATCAGCACGGGAGAGAAGGCACCGGGCTTTGCGGATCAGGGTTCATCCAGTTCGGGGAAATTGACGCTGCTGGATTTCTGGGCTACTTGGTGTGGGCCTTGCCGGCATGCATTGCCGGGCCTGAAGCAAATACAGTCGGTGTACGGCGGCGACCAGCTGGAGATTATCAGCGTGAGCGAAGATGACGATGAGGATGCTTGGCACAACTTCGTCGCGCAAAATGATATGACGTGGACGCAACGGTTGGATAGCGGCAATCAGATGATGCGGCAGTACGGGGCGAGTGCTTTGCCGACGTACGTCTTGATCGGCAAGGATGGAGCGGTGGTGAACCAATATGTGGGTGATGATCCCGACGTGCCGATCATCGAGCGTATCGGGCCTGATTTGAAGAAAAGCCTCGATTGAACGTCGCAGCTCCCTGGCAGCGAACAAGCGCACGCGCAATCGCCATTTTGGCGCCTCGCTGCTGCAAGCCTCCGCGCTGTGAGCTTCCGTCAGGCGTGGCGGTAACTAGTTCGATCTTCTGCAGATATAGCCAGCTTTCGAAAACAACACGAAATTCGCAATTCACGCGCGCCATATTATAATTGTGTGTTTGTCCGGGAACGTTTATTGCGACTGAGGAGAAGAGCATGATTGAGATTTTGGGGCGACTGCGCCCATACGTGACGAAAATATTGTGCGCCGTGGTGTTTTCCGTGGCGCTGCTGGTTGCCGCGCCGGGGCGCGCGGATGAGCCTTATGCGCGGAGCCGCGATTATGATTTGCAGAATGTGAAGACGCATCTTTGGTTTGACACCGAGCAGCGCGAGGTGCGCGGCGAGGTGACGCACCGCATCGCGATGTTGCGCGACGATGTGTCGCAGGTGAAATTCGATTCCGTGGCCTTGAAGATTGAAGCGGTAACGCTGGACGGCAGAGAGGCGAAATTCTCGACTACAGATAATGACTTGATTGTGGAGCTCGGACATCCCTCGAAGCGGGGCGACCGCCACGAGATTTTCATCCGTTACGAAGGGCATCCGAAGAAAGGTCTTTATTTCGTGATGCCGGACAAGAATTATCCGAATCGCCCGCAGGAAGTGTGGACGCAGGGCGAGGCGGAAGACACGCGCTACTACATTCCCATCTACGATTATCCGAACGACCGCACGACTTCGGAAATGGTGTTGACGGTTCCGGCGACGTGGATCACGGTGTCGAACGGGCAGCTGGTGAATGTGAAAGACGAGGCGGATGGGGAAAAGACTTGGGACTGGAAGCAGTCCGAGCCGCTTTCGACGTACCTGATTAGTGCGGTAGCGGGAGAATTTGTGGAGAAGAAGGAAACCTGGCGCGGTATACCGGTGCGTTTTGTGGTGCCGCGCGGCGATGAAGACACGATTGACTCCACTTTTGCGCGGACGACGCAGATGCTGGATCTTTTTTCAGACAAGCTGGCCGTGAAATATCCGTGGGCACAATACGCGCAGACTTCAGTGAACGATTTCGTCGAAGGCGGAATGGAAAATACCAGCGCGACGACGCTGACGACGCAGGGTCTGGTGAATCCGAAACTTGCGCCGGAAGAGCGCCGCGGTTCGGACGATCTGGATTCGCACGAACTGTCGCACCAGTGGTTCGGCGACCTGGTTACCTGCCGCGATTGGGCGAACATCTGGTTGAACGAAGGGTTCGCGACGTATTTTGAGCATTACTGGGCGGAGCAGCATTACGGCGCGGATGAAGCGGCCTATGAATTCTGGCGCGACCAGACGAACTGGTTCCGGCAACAGCGGTTGTATCCGGTACCGATTGTGACGCGTAATTTCACGGACAGCATCGAGTACGCGGGGAATGTTTATACCAAGGGCGGCTGGGTGCTGAAGATGTTGCGGACGAAGCTGGGCGATGAGGATTTCTTTCGTGGACTGCATCACTATCTGGAAGTGAATCGCGGCCAGAACGTGGTGACTGGCGACCTGGAAAAGGCGATTGACCAATCCACGGCTACGAACGTGGACCACTTTTTTCATCAGTGGATTTGGCGAGCGGGCGCGCCGAAATATGCGGTGAGTTATACGTACGACGATGCGGCGCACCAGGTCAAGCTGAACGTGAAGCAGACGCAGAAGGTCGAGGGCATGGTGGACTTGTTCGACATGCCGGTGGATATCGAAATTGCTACCGCGAGCGGAGACAAAACGTATCCGATCGTGGTGAGCAAAGCTGAGGAGACTTTTAGTTTGCCGGCGGACGGCACGCCCTTGATGGTGGTTTTTGATAAGGGCGACAACGTTTTGAAGTCGGTGGAATTCAAGCGAAGCGCGGGCGAGCTCATCTATCAATTGAAGAATGCCGAGACTGTGCCGGATCGCGCGGACGCGGCTGCGACGCTCGGCGGGATACGTGACAATCCGGAGGCGGTGGCGGCTCTGGGTTATGCTGCGATTCACGATCGGTTCTGGGGCGTGCGGGTGGAATCTTTGAAAGCGCTCGGCAAAATTGGCGGTGGTGGCGCGGAAAAGCAAGTATTGGCGGCGCTGAGCAACCAGGAACCGTGGGTGCGCAAGGTGGCCGTCCAGCAGCTTGGGAATTTCACGGACGATCCTTCGCTCGCGCCAAGGCTGACTGAGATTGCGTCGAAGGACAGGGCTTACGGGGTGCGTGCCGCGGCGTTGAATGCGATCGGCGAGATCAAGGCGCCGAATGCGTACGAGTTGTTGACTGCTGCGTTGAAGACGGATTCTCCGGACGGCACGATTCGCCACGGCGCGCTGGAAGGGCTTGGCTCGCTGGGAGATGACCGCGCCGTTCCGGCACTGCTGGAGTGGTCGGCACCCGGCAAGGATTTTGAATCACGAGGCGCGGCGATCGAAGCAGTGGCCGGGCTGGATCTTAAGAACAAGGAGATCACGCGCGCGCTGATTTCGTATTTGCGCGAGCGTTATACGGATGTGAAATTTACGGCGCTATTTGCGCTGGGACGGCGCGGCGATCCTGACGCGATTGCGCCTCTGGAGGAGTTGGCCAAGTCTGGCGATTTGAATTTGGGCGATGAGCCTTACGTGGAGATGCAGATTCAGGCTTTGAAGCAGAAGGCTGCGGAAAACCGTGCGGGCGCGGGTGGTGGCGGTAAGAATGGTGGGAGCGGCTCGGGTGGCGGGTCGGCTGCGAGTGGTGACGCGAACCAGTCCTCGGGGGCTGGTTCGGCGTCGGCTAACGGCGCGGAAATGACTTTGGATGCCTTGAAGCAGTTGCAGAAGCAGATGGATGAGATCAGTACGCGTTTAGGGAAGATCGAAACGCAATTGAGCGATACTAAGAAGTAGGCGGACAAAATCGTTGCGGGAGCGCGAGGGCGCTGCTTAGTGCGCCAGCAGGATGCGCAGGTCGCGGAGGTTGTTGCCGGTGGGGCCTGTGACGATTGCGTCATCCAGCGCGGCAAAGAAGTTGTGAGCGTCGCTGCGGGCGGCGAAATCGGCGGGGTCGAGGTTCGCGGCGAGGGCTCGTTTCAGAGTTTCGCCATCGGCTGTCGCGCCGGCCGCTGGGCTGTTGCCGTCGATTCCGTCTGTGCCGGCGCTTAGCACCGCGATTCCCTTCCCAGCGATTTTCGGCACGCACTGCAGTACGAATGCAGAATTGCGACCGCCGATTCCCTCGCCTGTTACCGGGCAGCTTAGTTCTCCGCCCGAGAAAATTGCTACGCGTTTGCCTGGATATTGTTTCTGGAGATTATCGAGTTCGCGGAGCAGGTGATCTGCGGCTTTTTCCAGAGGCCACCCGTCGGTTTCAGCTTCTACCATGCAGATAAAGCCTTCGGCTTCGCAGCAATGGTGCGCTGCGTGGAGCAGGTCGTGTTCGCCGAGGAGGATTTCGAAACGCGAGCGCGTGAAGGCGGGATCGCTCGCTTTCGAGGTCTCCGGCAGCTTTCCTTGTTCGATTAGGTCACGCAGCGATGCGGGTAATTTCCGCAGCAGTCCGTATCCGCGGATGATTTCTTGCATGTAGAGCAGCGTGGTTGGGTCGGACACGGTGGGGCCGGAGGCGAGCGCGGATTCGTGGCCTTCCGGAACGTCGCTGATCGCGAAGGTGAGCTTCATCGCGTTGGGAGCTGCGGCGGCGAGGCGTCCGCCTTTTGTGGCGGAGAGGTGCTTGCGTACGACGTTGATTTCTTCGATCGGCGCGCCGCACGTGACCAGCGCGGAATGGAGCTGCTGAAAATCTTCGAGCGTGATGCTGGGGTCGAGCGGCTGTTCTACGAGAGAGGAGCCGCCGCCGGAGATTAGGAAGAAAATCAGCGTGCGTTCGTTGCAGCGCGCGAGGCGATCCAGGATTGCTTGGCCGGCTGCGAAACTTTCGGCCGTGGGTATGGGGTGACCGCCCACGAATGTCTTCCAGCCTGGGAGCGGGCGCAGAGGCGGCGCGGGCACGACGAGGATGCCTTCGGGCGCAAATTCAGGCGCGAGGATCGAGGTTAACCCCTCAGCCATGGCGAACGCGGCTTTACCGAAGGCGATGGCTACGATTTCGGTGAAGCCGCTGAGATTAATTTCCGCCGGGCCTATGCAGATGCGGGAATTTTCGCGCTGCAGCTTGCGCGCAAGAGCCGAGGGGATATCGATGGCCTGGAGGGTATGACGAAAAACGTGCTCGGCGGTTTGCTTCATGTAAGGTTCGCGACGCTAGCAAGTCGAAAGCAGATTCCTCGCTGCGCTCGGAATGACATGTCGTTGTGTTTGCAGACCTCTCGAACGGAAGCAATCGGGGGCAGGCCCTTCAGCGGCGCTGAGGCCTGTGCCCGATTAAATGTTACTTCAAATTCAGCGCGTCGGCATTCAGAGCGTTAGGCGGGCGTTGGCCGGCGAAGAGCGCTATTACGTTATTTGCTGCCATCACCGACATTCTTGTGCGCGTGTCAATCGAAGCGCTGGCGATATGCGGGGTGAGGATCACATCGCGGCGCGAAACTAGCTGGGGATGAACTTGCGGTTCGTGCTCGTAGACGTCGAGCGCGGCGCCGGCGATTTTCTTGTTTTCGAGCGCGTCGGCGAGAGCGGCTTCGTCCACTACCGGGCCGCGCGAAGTGTTGATGAGGAACGCGGTGCGCTTCATTTTTTCTAGATTTTCGGTGGAGATCAGGTGGCGCGTGTCGGGGAGCAGCGGGACGTGCAGGCTGATAAAGTCGGATTCGCGGAAGAGGGTGTCGCGATCCACGAATTCGGCGTGCAACTCTTTTTCGGCTTCCGCCGGCGCGCGCACGGCGTCGTTATAGAGGACGCGCATTTGAAAGCCGAGTGCGCGGCGGGCGACGCCGCGGCCGATGCGTCCGAAGCCGAGAATGCCCAGCGTTTTGCCCCAGACGTCGCCACCGACGAGATGATCGAGATCCCATCCGGGCCACGTGCCGCTGCGCATCCAGGCGTCGCCTTCGAGCAATCGGCGAGCGATTGCCATCAGCAGGGTCCAGGCAAAATCGGCGGTGGTGTCGTCGAGGACGCCGGGAGTGTGCGTGGCGACTACTTTGTGGCGGGTGCAGGCGGCGACGTCAATATGGTCGTGGCCGACCGAAACCGTCGCGGCGATTCGCAACCTGGGGGCGGCGGCGAGCAGTTCTGCGTTAACTTTCTCCGTTAACAGGCAAATCAGGCCGTCCTTGTCCGCAACGCGCTTCAGCAGCTCTTCGCGCGAGATGCTTTCGGGCCGCGTCCAGTAATCCACTTCGCAGTGCTGGTCCAGAATTGCTCGTGCGGCGGGAAAAAGCGGCCGCGTGGAGAGTATTTTCGGTTTGGTCAACGCTTGCCTCGCGAAATGCGCTACGCAGAATTTGTAGCATATACTGCCGGATTAGGAAACGGCTCGAAATTGCTTAGCTCTGCGCCGGCGCGGCTTTGTGAATCGCTCGCGGCGCGGCGGCGTTGAAAAATTGAGTCTCTGGAGTGAGATTGATGAAGATTCTACGAAGGACTGCTCTGCTCTTAATTTTCAGTTTCTGCTTCGCTCACCTCGCAATGGGCCAGACTACGATCCGGATAAAAATCCAAGCCTCGAATCTGGATCGCAGCCTGCTGTTCCAGAAGCTGAATGACCATGGCGCGGATCACCATATGCACTTCGTGTTGGTGGAGCGGGACTTCGACTACCGCGTCGCATATGGAACCGCGGGCGGCGCGGTGATGACTCCGTATGGGCCGACGGGCGGAAGCGCGTCGGTGACGAAAGTCTTCGACCCCTCGGGTGCGGAACTTTTCGAATTTTCGCGCAACGGGCGCGCGACAAACGACCAGGCCGCGAATGCTACGGCGAAGGAAATCATCAAGCGGATACGCAAGTTGCGCGGGCTTAGTTAGCGATCGCCGCGCGAGTCGCATTATTCAAACCCACTCAATCCTCATTCCACCTCGTTGACGCCTGTCGTTGCACACAGCTATAGTGGCGGTTGAAGCGTGTGCGCTGTTTATTGCGCGCGCAGCCGGCCACATCCATGGATTCACGACTCCTCCACGATTTGAAATCGCTGCTGGGTTCCGACGGCGTTCTGCACCGGCCGGAGGAATTGCTGTTGTACGAATACGATGGGTCGGTGGAAGTGGCGCGACCGAATTGCGTGGTGTTTCCGCGCACGACTTCCGACGTGCTGGGCGTCGTGAAACTGGCGAACGAGTATCAGATTCCCTTGGTCGGGCGCGGCGCGGGGACGGGGCTTTCGGGCGGGGCGCTATCGCGGAAGGGCGGGATCCTGACGGTTTTTTCGCGGATGAACCGGATTCTGGAGATTGATATTGAGAACCAGCGCGCGACGGTGCAGCCCGGTGTGGTGAACTCGGATCTGAGCGCGGCGGTGGCGCATGCCGGCCTGCATTTTGCGCCTGACCCGTCCAGCCAGAAGGCCTGTACGATCGGCGGAAACGTTTCCGAAAATTCCGGCGGCCCGCATACTTTGGCTTACGGCGTGACGACGAATCATGTTCTTTCGATGGAAGTGATTCTGCCTACCGGCGATCTGGTGCGGATTGGAAGTTCGGCGGTTGATGCGCCGGGATACGATTTGATGGGACTGTTCGTCGGGTCGGAAGGGACGCTCGCGTTGATCACCGAAATTACGGTGAAACTGACGCGATTGCCGGAAGCGGTGAAGACCTTGCTGGCGATTTTCGAGACTTTGGACGACGCGACGGAAACGGTGGTGGAGATTACCTCGCGGGGGATTACGCCGGCGGCTTGCGAGATGCTGGACGGGTGGACTTTGCGGGCGGTGGAAGCTTACGTCCACGCGGGATTTCCGCTGGATTGCGCGGCGGTGCTGCTGCTGGAAGCGGATGGTCTGCGTGAAGCGGTGGAGCAGCACGCTGAAGAGATTGCGGACGTTTGCCGCGTGCATCATGCGCGGGAAGTACGCGTGGCGCGAGATGCGCGCGAGCGGGATTTGCTGTGGAAAGGACGCAAGAATGCGTTTGGCGCCGTGGGTCGGCTTTCGACAACGTACTACGTGCAGGATGGCGTGATTCCGCGGACGAAACTTCCGGCAACCTTGCGCTTCATCAGCGCAATCGGCGAGAGGTACGGATTTCAAATTGGAAATATTTTTCACGCGGGCGACGGGAATCTTCATCCTTTGCTACTTTTCGATGCGCGGGACGAAGCGCAATTTCGGCGTGTGGTGGCTGCTTCGGACGAAATCATTCAATTCTGCATTGATATGGGCGGCTCGATTACGGGCGAGCACGGCGTGGGAATGGAGAAGGACCGCCTGATGCCGCTGCTTTTCAGCGCAGCGGAACTCGATCTGATGCGGCGCGTGCGCGACGCTTTCAATCCGGGTGGCCTGCTGAACCCCGACAAGATTTTTCCCGCGTCGAAAGGCTGCGGCGAAATTCATGTGCGTCCGCTGCCCATCGCGGGCGCGCCCGTCGCATGAATCCCGCCGGCACCAGCGCCAGTTCGCGGCTCGGCGATATCGCCGGAAACGCGAACGTCATAAGCGATCCCACACAGCTCGCGGATTACGCAATTTGCGGCAAGACGCCTCGGGCGGTGGTGCGTCCCGGCTCGGCGGCGGAGGTGGCCGAAATTGTGAAATTTGCCGCTGCGGAGAAATTGGCGATTGTCGCGTGCGGAGCGCGGACGAAACTCGAGATGGGTTTCGTGCCGAGCCGTTATGATTTGGCATTGGATATGACGCGGATGGATCGTGTGATTGCTTATGATCCCGGCGATTTGACTTTGAGCGTCGAGGCGGGAGTGCGGCTACATTCGCTGCGGCAGACGCTGGCCGAGCACCGGCAATTTTTGCCGTTGGCGGTGCCGTATTTGGCTCAAACGACGATTGGAGGGTTGGTTGCGTCCGGAGTAGATGCGCCGCTGCGGCAATTTTATGGGACGGCGCGAGATTTTCTGCTGGGGATGGAATTTGTTACGGGCGAGGGCGCGGCGGCGAAGAGCGGCGGGCGGGTGGTGAAGAATGTTACCGGCTATGACATTCATAAGTTGATGATCGGATCGCTGGGGACACTGGGCCTGATCACGCGCGTGAATTTCAAGACTTTTCCGCTGCCGATACGGTCGCGTGGATTCGTCGCACGATTTGCCACTGCGGAACGCGCGTTTGACATGCGCAATCGAGTAGCGCGTTCCCTACTGACGCCGCTGACGACGGAAATTCTAAGCCCACGCGTGGCCGAACTGTTTGAGAGCGAAGTTGCTTCGCGGTACGAGTCTGCGCCGATGCCCGGAGGCGTGATTTCGCACACGGGATGGGCCGCGACCATCGGCTACGCGGGGACTGAAGAAGTGCTAAGGCGTTACGCCGAGGATTTGCAGCGGATGGCCGAGGAAGCTGGAGCGACGGGAGTTGCGGTGCTCGCCGAGAATTTGCGGCCGGCGTTCAACCGCAAGCGGGAATTCATTCCCATCGCTTTGGAATCTTCGCCGGCTGCTTCCATCGTCAAAATCAGCGTGCTGCCGGCGCGCATGCTTCAGGCGTTGGACCATGCCGTGCGCGCTGCCGAAAGCAACTCACTGGCCTGGGCGGCGATGGCGCGCGGGGTTGGAGTGATTTATTTTGCGCTGCTGCCGGCTGAACGCGACGAAGTCACGGAAGTGCGGACTGCCACGGCGACGGATGCTATCGGCGTGGCGTGCGCGGAGCTTGGAGGACATTCCACGATTCCCTCGTGCCCGGCGGAATGGAAGAGCAAATTGAAAGTATGGGGATTGCCGCGAGCTGACTTCGCGCAAATGCAAAAATTAAAACGCGTTTTCGATCCTCAGGGAGTTCTCAGTCCGGGGCGATTTGTGGGAGGCATCTAAGACGATGCCATCGCAAACGCAGGAACCGGATCCCGCACGGCCAGCGGCGCCTTTACCCCACGATGATGCGCAGCGCGAGTTTGCGCTCACGCTGAGCGGTTTCAGCGCGATAGACAAACCCGAATACGATGATTATTCGCGGTGCGTTCACTGTGGCTTGTGCGCGAATAATTGTCCGACGTACCGGCTGTGGGGGCAGGAGGCGGATTCGCCGCGCGGGCGAATACGCCAGATGGCGCTGGTGGATCAGGGGCGCTTGGAATTGGGTGACGCGTTCGTCACGCACATTGATCGCTGCCTGAATTGCCGGAATTGCGAGACGGTGTGCCCTTCCGGAGTCGAGTACGGGAAGATTCTGGAGCTGGCGCGGGCGCAGATCGAGCAGAAGTATAGGCGGCCGTTTGTTTCGCGCGTGTTGCGCGACCTGGTTTACCGGCGACTGCTTCCCTACCCCGGCAGAATCTCGGCTGCGGCGCGTGGGCTGAAGATTTATCAACGCTCGGGGCTGGCTGCGGTGGTACGCGGGACTGGAATTTTGCGTCTTCTGGGATTGCAGGACCGCGAGAAGTTGCTGCCGCGGATTGATTCGGAGTTTTTCTTCAGAGAATTGGGGAAGACCTTTCCGGCGCAGGGCGAGCGGCGCGCGCGGGTGGCATTTTTTGCGGGGTGCGTGGCGCAAGTCACGTTCAGCGAATTGAATCGCGCGACAATTCGCGTGCTGCAGGCGAATGGCTGCGACGTGGTGGTGCCGGCGGCGCAGGTTTGCTGCGGGGCGCTGGCGGCGCATGCGGGAGTGCGCGAGGTGGCGCGCGAACTGGCGCGGCGAAATTTCGAGGCGTTTCTGGATGACGAGTTCGACGCGATTATTACCAACGCGGCCGGGTGCGGGTCCACCCTGAAGGAGTACACGCATTTATTTGGGGACGATCACGCCGCGGAGGCGCGCGCGCGGCAATTTACCGCAAAGATGCGGGACGTGACGGAATTTCTGGCGGGGCTTGGAATGACCGCGCCGCTGCGGACGCTGCCCTTGCGCGTCACTTATCAAGATTCGTGCCATTTGGTGCATGGGCAAAAGATTCGGGAAGCTCCGCGGGAGCTGCTGCGCGCGATTCCGGGCGTCGAATTTGTGGAGATGCCGCTTTCGGAACAGTGCTGCGGATCGGCGGGGGTTTACAACGTGACTGAGACCGAGACTTCGCTCGAGATTCTGGAACGCAAAATGGAGTGTGTGGGGCAGACGAAGGCTGGGGTGATTGCGACTGCGAATCCTGGATGCATATTGCAATTGCGTGCTGGTGCAGCGATGCACAAGACGGGACAGGAAGTCTTGCACGTGCTGGAATTGCTGGATCGCGCGCTGGCATAGCGACGAAGATGTTTGCGCCGACTTGCTTTTCAGTCGCGAGCGTATGCGGCGGAACGCGACATACCTGCAAGCGAGGGCGAACCGAACGACTTACAGCAAGAGTCAAAATTCTGGCTTCAGGAGCTAAAGCCCCAGAAGAAATGGCGTGACTCACGACGGGGCTGAAGAGTCTGCGTGAGAACTCGAAGTTCATTCCCCCAGCGGCTAAAGTCGCTCTGATTTTGCGGCGATTACGGTACGGCTGAAGCCGTGCCCTGACGAAAATCAGCGTTCTCACACGGGCTCTAAAACCCCACCCTTCCGTCCTCTGCTAAGTACAAAGCCCGCCGTTACGAAGACCGATGCTCCGCGATCGCGCTGCGAGATAGGGCCATGGTCCAATAAATAACTATGGAATGAAGAAGAAACCTTGCGGGCGGGCGGTGGGGGTGCTCCGCCCGCAAGTACGTCATACAGCAAACTGGATGCGCTTGGGTGCCGAGGTTATTGCTCCGGAGGAGGCGGTGGGCCTGCCACGCGGAAAGTGCCTACGATGTGCTGCGGCGGCTGAGCGACTGTGTAATCCGGAGGCACTTGCAAGAGCGATGCGGCAGGCTCTCCGAGTTGAACATCGGTCATCTGGAAGGTGGTGTCGCCGGAGCGCGGATCGCTGCGCTTGGTCATCACGACCATCTGCAAATCGGGCGAATACCAGCGCTCGCTGACGACGATTATTGGCTTGGTGTTGCCGATGGCGCCGGCGGGAATGGTGCGCGTGTAGCGCGTGCCTTGGGCGGAAACGCCACCGATGGTTTGCGTTCCCAGAGAGGTGGTGACTACTTCGCTCTTCTCGGCCGCGGCTTCGGGATTGCGAAATTCCTTGGTCCTGAACGCACCCCTTTCGACGGAAGGCTCGGGCATTTGCTGGGCGATCTTTTTGTCCGCTTCGAGAATGTAGCGCGTGCCCGCGACAGGATCCTTGAGGAAGACGACGTGCGACAAGGATTCGCCATTCACAACGGCGAAGGCACCGATCGCGGGAAGCGTCATTTCGCGGCGCGTGCGTCCCTGGCTGTCCCGGGCGATTGAGCCGGTGGAACGGTGCTGGATCTGATTGCCGTCGGCGAGAGTCTGGCTTGATTCGGTGGAAAAATTGGCGGTGAAGGGCGCGCCGGTAACGGTCTTTTCGCCGAGGCCCGCCTCAAATCCGAGGAAGCCGATGCCTTCGCGGACCTCCGGCATGTGTCCGGGACCGGCGACACCCTGTTGCACCCAAACCGCATTCGGCGGAGGCGGCGGCGGAGGTTCCGCGGTATCCTGAGCGCGCACGCTCGGGCTCATGGTCAAGAACAACATCGCGGCGCTCGCCAAAGCTAAAAACGCTGGGCTCGTTTTCATGCGATCCTCCAAGAAATTCGTCAAACTAGTCATCGGTTGCCGGGGTTCCTTGTGCGACGAGGCGGATGGCCTGCGGAGTACCGTCTTCGCTGACTACCATGTCCGCGGTCACTTGATCGGACACTCCCATTGCTTCGACGGGCAGGCCGTAGGAAATCAGGGCGGCACGCGGCAACACGACGCGCACGACCGCGCCACCTTCGAGATCCGAGGGATCGTAAGCGTATGGCAGCGGTACGTAGGCCGTGGCGTATTCAGTGGCGTCGCTATTCGATGTAGCGGCTTTCTCGGCCTGCGCGCGTGAACGAGTGGCTCTCGGCTCAATGGTCGCATTATTGGCCGGTACAGTTGACGTCGGGTGTTCGCGCGAACGAAGTCTTGAAGATGCGGGCGCGACAGCAGAAGCACTTACTGAAGGAGTTTTGCCGAACGCGGCAGGTCGCGGCCGATGGAACGTAAGGCCCAAGACCAAAAGTATGGCGGCGGCAATACCGACGACCGCCAATTGGAAGTGCAGCCGGCGCGATGCCGCTTGCGATTTTTCGCGACGAAATTCCCGTAGTAAGGCGGCTTCGATTCTGGGCGGAGCTTGCAAGTCGGAAGCTTGTTGCGAGATCTGGCCGAGAGCAAAATCGAGGGATTCGGCTTCGGTGACCAAGGCGCCACAATCGCTGCACGTTTCGGCGTGCGCCAGCGCACCTTCGCGAACAGCCGCGCCGGGAGTTCCGGGGCGGTCGAGTTCATGCAAGGCATCCGCAAATTGCGAGCAGTCCATGCGAAGCATTTTATCCTGAGCGATATTTTCGTTCACAGGGTCTTTTTTCATTCGCCCACCGCCGAAGCGCGCCGCGCGGGCTGACCGTCGCGCAATTTTTCGAGCAAGAGCGCACGCGCACGATGCAGGCGGGAGCGAACTGTTCCCACCGGGCAATCGAGGGCCGCTGCTGCGTCTTCGTAGCTCATTTCGTCGAGTTCGCAGAGAACCACCACTTCGCGATAATTTTCGGGCAGGGTGGCGATGGCGTGGCGCACGCGGCTGACGTTTTCCTGCGACACAAGCTCATCGCGATGGATAGGGAAAGCGCTGACGACAGAGCCGTGTCCATTGCCGTTGCCATTTCCATTTGCGGAGGCCAGGTGGCTACCGTTCGGACGGCCTGCATGGTAGCGAGAGAGCATAACGTCCAACTCATCGGCGGTTTCGGGCAATGGAACGGAGTTTCGTTCGAGCTCCCAGCGGCGACGAAGATGATTGCGCGCGATGCCGAATAAGAACCCGCCGAGGGTGCCGCGGGCGGGGTCGAATCGTTTGGCGTCGCGAATCAAAGTCATGAAAACCTCTTGGGTCACGTCTTCGGCCACCGTGCAGTTGCCGCTCATGTGCAAGGCGAAGCGGTAGATGGCGGGGTGCTTGCGGTGGTACAGCAAGGTGAAGGCATCCTCGTCCCCGGCAATCATCCGGCGAAGCAGCAGACCGTCGTCAATCAACTCTGTGCCCCTGGTCATGTCAAACGGTTGGACGGCCCAGCGCAACTCTCGTTACATATTCCGGGGGGCGGTTCAAAAAGTTCCCAAATTGTTGACCGGATGCGGCGAGCAAACATCCGTTCCGGGGAAGCCCGCCGGAGCGCGCAGCGGGGCGCCGCGTTCGCCGGATCTGCTGCGAATTTACCATCGTCATCGTGGAAGTGCTATACGTGGTCCCATTCGGCCCGCTGGCAGGTTCTTGACCAAAGCACCTTAGTTCAATAACGTAGGGGCGCAACAGGCTGGTCGCTGACGCCGGAGCCCACTACTCGCGCCGGCCACTCAAGGGCATGTTCACCGCTTCGCAGCACACAACTATGGAGGCGTCATGCAGGAATTCGATCCGCACGTCCTGGAAGAGAAACCGATTCCGCCGCCGGAGGAGTTCAGCAAGGAGGCTCGTGTTGGATCGCTCGAAGAATACCGCGAGATGTACGCCGCAGCGGAAGCGGACCCCGAGGCTTTCTGGGGGAAGCAGGCCAAGCTTCTGAACTGGTTCGAGGCTCCGCAGAAAACCTTGGAATGGAATCCGCCTCATGCGAAGTGGTTCGTGGGCGGGAAGCTGAACGTGGCTTATAACTGCCTGGACCGGCACCTCGAGAAAAACGCCAACAAGCCTGCGCTGATGTGGGAAGCCGAAGACGGCTCAACGATTCAGTACACGTTTGCGGAGCTACACGAGCGGGTGTGCAGGTTCGCGAATGCGTTGGAAGCCCTGCGCGTGAAACCGGGAGACTGCATTGCGATTTACATGCCGATGGTCCCGGAGGCGGCGATTGCGATGCTCGCGTCGGCGCGCATTGGCGCTGTGCATTCCGTGGTGTTTGGGGGATTCAGCGCGACGGCGCTGGCTGATCGTATCGCGGATGCAAAAGCCAAAATACTGATCACGGCCGATGGAGGGTATCGGCGGGGAAAAATCGTTCCGCTGAAGGAGACGGCGGACGCGGCAATGAAAAACTGTCCGACGATTGAGAAGTGCGTGGTAGTGAAGCGCACCAAGGAAGATGTGCCGTGGGAGGAAGGCCGCGATCTTTGGTGGCATGAGTTGGAAGAGAAGGCTTCCAAGGAACATGAAGCGCCGCCGTTTGATTCCGAGCATCCGCTATACATTCTTTACACCAGCGGCACGACCGGGAAACCCAAAGGCGTATTGCACACCTCCGCCGGTTATTTGCTGCAATGTACGTGGAGCACGGGGCTGGTTTTTGATTTGAATGATGACGATATTTATTGGTGCACGGCGGATATCGGTTGGGTGACGGGGCATAGTTACGTCGTGTATGGACCGTTGTCGAACGGGGCGAGCATCGTGATGTATGAGGGCGCGCCGGACTTTCCGAAGAAAGATCGTTTCTGGGAAATCATTGACCGTTACAAAGTAACGATTTTTTACAGTTCGGCGACGGCGGTGCGGGCTTTTATGGCATGGGGGATGGATTGGCTCAAGCCGCACAGCCTGGCAAGCCTGCGGTTGCTTGGGACTGTCGGTGAGCCGATCAATCCCGCTGCTTGGAAATGGTATTTCGAGGCGATTGGAAAGAACCGTTGCCCGATTGTGGATACGTGGTGGCAGACGGAGACCGGATCCATCTTGATTTCACCGTTGCCGGGGGCGACGCCGACGAAGCCTGGTTCAGCTACATTGCCGCTGCCCGGCGTGATAGCGAAAGTTGTGAACTTGAAGGGCGAGCCCGTCGGGCCGGGTGAAACCGGATTTTTGACGATACAGAAGCCTTGGCCTGCGATGCTGCGGACGATATACGGGGACGATGAACGCTATGCGCGCGAGTACTGGCAGCGGATTCCCGGCGTGTATTTCGCGGGCGACGCAGCGCAGTGCGACAAGGATGGTTATATCTGGGTGTTGGGGCGCGTGGATGACGTGATCAAGGTTGCTGGGCACCGGCTGAGTTCGATGGAGATCGAGAGCGTGCTGGTGAGTCACGCGGCAGTGGCGGAGGCGGCGGTGGTGGCGCGGCCGGATGAGATCAAGGGCGAGGCCATTGTGTGTTTTATAGCGCTGCGGACTGGGCACGAGCCTTCGAAGGCGCTGCGCGGCGAATTGATGGACTTCGTGGCGAATACGATTGGCTCGATTGCAAGGCCTGCGGATGTGCGTTTTACGCCGCTGCTTCCGAAAACGCGCAGCGGCAAGATTATGCGGCGGCTGCTGCGAGAGTTGGCGACGAAAGGAGCGGTTTCCGGCGATACGACGACGCTTGAAGATATAGCTGTGATCGAGCGGCTGCTGAAGGCTCAGGCTGATGACGAAGAGTAGCTTTGTGCTGGACCGCTTCACCTTCGAACGCTCATTGCTTGTGCTAACAGAAGCATGCGAATAGCTTAGGCGCCGACTGACTGCAGGTTGTTCAAGGCGCGACGACCGCGGAGGTGAGCAATGCGTAAGAGAAAACTATTCGACGGATTAATGGAAGGCGTCTCGTCAGTGAAGGGCCAGAGGACGCGGAAAATCAAACTGCGCAAATACAAGGTGCTACCAAGTCCTCGCCGGAAGTTGTGACGTCGTGCGACAAGCTGCTAATCTCGCGGCACGATCTCTTGCTAGGTATGAGGCATAGGCATGGCACAGAGCGTACATCCCGCTATTCCCTATAGCGTGGCTCGCGGCCGCGAGCACGCAGCCGCGCCTTGGTACATCTGGTGCGGGGTGATTGGCGTTTCGTCCATCGTGTTCGGGCTTTACTGGGACATTTCGTGGCACATGAGTATCGGGCGCGACACGTTTTGGACTCCGGCGCACTTGGCTATTCAGTTGGGCGGCATTTTGGTGGGGAGCATCAGCGCCTATCTGATTTTTTGGACGGCATGGGGTCACGACGTCGCGGCGAAGGCTGCTTCGATCAAGGTGTGGGGATTTCGCGGGCCGCTTGGCGCATTTCTGGCGTGCTGGGGCGGCGTGACGATGGTGACGTCCGCGCCTTTTGATAATTGGTGGCACAATTCGTTTGGATTGGACGTGGAGATTGTCAGCCCGCCGCACATGGTGCTCGGCTTGGGAGTTATGGCGGTGGCAATTGGGGCGTTGCTGCTGCTCGTGAGTTGGATGAATCGCGCCGAGGGTGACGCGCACGTAAAGCTCCGCAGGCTGTACCTCTATCTCGGTGGCGTAATTTTATCTTTGCATTGGGTGCTGCTTTCGGAATATGCCGGCGGCGATCAGATGCACAGCCCTGAATTTTACCGGGCGCTTTGCCTGGGAGTTCCGTTTATCCTGGTTTCGCTGGCGCGCGCGAGCGGTTATCGCTGGGGGGCGACGGTGATTGCGGCGATTTACACGGCGTTGGTGCTAGGACAGTTGTGGATCATGCCACTCTTTCCCGCGACGCCGAAGCTTGGGCCGGTGTTCACGAACATCACGCATATGGTACCACTCGAATTCCCGACGCTGGTGATTGTGCCCGCGGTTGCGTTCGATTGGCTTCTCAATCGCTTCAGCGGAAAGAACAAATGGCTGCTGGCGTTCATGCTCGGCACTGCTTACCTGGCAATCATGATGGCGGTGCACTGGCCGTTTGGCGATTTCCTGATTTCACCAGCGGCGCGCAACTGGGTGTTCGGCCAAAATTATTTTCCGTACATGCAGTCGCCTTCTGATTATCACTACCAGTGGGAGTTCGTGGATCGCGCGGCGACGACCGCGCTCTTTTTGCGTGGCATGGGCATTGCGCTGGCAACAGCCATTCTTGGATCGCGGATTGGGCTGGGCGCGGGTGACGCGATGCGCCGGCTGCAGCGGTAAATTACGATGCGTTGGACTGCAAGAGCACCCTTCATGCGGCACTTCGCTGCGCTTTGCGCGGTCATTGCTTTCCTGGGTGTTCCGCTGTGGGCGCACGTCGGCAGTCCTGACGTTTACTTTCAGGGCGTTGCCGGTCCGTATCACCTGATCATCACGGTGCGCACGCCGCAGATGATTCCTGGGATCGCGGATGTGGAGATTTTGAGCGCGACGCCCGGGATTTCTAAAATCACCGTTGTGCCGACCTACATCGTGGGACCTGGCGCGAAATACCCTCCGATCGGTGATGCGCTGATCCAATCGAAAGACGATCCGCAATCCTTTTCCGGCAAGGTGTGGTTAATGGAGTCGGGTTCGTGGCAAATCCGCGTGCAAGTGGACGGGGCGCAAGGCTCGGGGGAACTTTCATTGCCGGTGCCGGCTGCGGCGCGGAGCACGCTTCCGATGCAAAAATCGCTGGGCGTACTTCTCTTCGCGCTGATGGTGCTTCTGGTCTCGGCGATTATTGCGATTGCGGGAGCCGCGCGGCGCGAGGGCATGCTTGAGCCGGGGCACGAGCCGGGACCTGAGCATGTGCGGCGAGGGCGATGGGTAATGATGGGCGCGGCTGTGGTGGTGTTGGCGCTGCTGCTTTTCGGGAACTGGTGGTGGAATTCCGAGGCGTTTGCTAAAGCGCGGCAAATGATTTACAAGGCGCCGCCGCTGAACGTTTCGCTCGATCCCAGCGGTAAATTGATCCTGCAGATGGGGGATTCCGCCTGGCATCGGACGCGGCCGGAAACGGTGATGACCAACTTGATTCCGGATCACGGGCACTTGATGCACTTGTTTCTGATTCGCGAGCCCGGAATGGACCGTTTTTATCATTTGCACCCGGAACTGCAGCCGGGTGTGCGGCCTGTCGGCACGAATACTTTTGCGCTGGATTTGCCGGAGATGCCTGCGGGGCGTTATCAGGTGTTTGCGGATGTAGTGCGCGAGTCCGGCTTTCCGGACACTATGACAGCCGAAATCGATTTGCCGGATGTTCCGGGAGTTCCACTTACGGACGACAATTCGGAGGCTGCTGGGCCGCCGCTTGTGACACAAACCGATGGTGGGACATCGGCAGGCACGGGCGCGAGCGGTGCGGATGGACCGGTGATGCTGCTTCCCGACAAATATCGGATGGTTTGGGAGCGCGGAACTGCCCCGCTGGTGGCAAATCATTTCATCTGGCTGCGTTTCCGGTTGGAGACGCCGAGCGGCAAGGCCGTGATGGATATGGAGCAGTACATGGGGATGGCCGGACACGCGGAAATCGTGCGGTCTGATCGCTCGGTTTTTGCGCATATTCATCCGGATGGTTCGGTGGCGATGGCGGCGTTGGAACTGACTCAGCGGAATGCTTCGGCGCGAGAGGCTGGATCGGCGACCGATCTAGGCATGAACATGGACATGCGCATGGAGCCGGCAGCGGCGGAGGTGTCTTTTCCTTATGGGTTTCCGAAGGCCGGCGAGTATCGGATTTTTGTGCAGATGAAGCGCGGGGGGCAGGTTGAGACTGGCGTGTTCGATACCGAGGTGATTCAGTAGCACGTTGCACGATCGCGCCGGGTCGAGTTTCGGCTGCGTCACCAAGATCGGTTGTGACTACGGCGAATTGGTCGGCGCGGTTGAATGCAGCGAGGCAAGCCTCGCCTTGCAACAAGCGGCGCCAAGCCGCGGCACTCCCAGACAGTGCCCTGCTAGGCTTTGTCGCCGCGCATCATTTTGGCTGATATTTTTGTTACCAAACTTCTGGGGGCTATGCGCTGCGACTCTTTCATCAGTTTGTTCATGAAGCCGGAGATTACGTAGGGTTTCCCGTTGGCCAGGGCTTCTAGGCCCACGCGCGCGACTTTATCGGCTGTTTCCGCTTTGCGGAATATGCGATCGGGTTGCTGGGCGACTGTTTGAAACTCCGTCGTGGTAGTGCCCGGGCAGAGGGCGGAAACGCGCACACCGAAGTGGCGCATCTCCTCGGCGACGCCTTCGGCGAAAATCAGGTCGAAGGCTTTGGTCGCGCCGTATTCCGAGCTGTAAGGGAGCGGCTGAAAGCCTGCTAGCGAGGCGACGATCATCACGTCGCCGTGGCGGCGCTCGACCATGGCGGGCAAATAGAGGCGCGTGAGATGTACCACGGCGGCGCAATTCAGCTGAACCATCTCCAGCATCCTTTCGAGGGGTATCTCATGGGTGTTGCCGAATGCGCCGAAGCCGGCGTTGTTAATTAGCAGCTCGATTTCGAGCCTCTTGCCGGTGGTGAAGGCGTAGATTTGCGCGGGAGCGTCGCGCCGCGTCAAGTCCGTTGCGAAGACTTCGACTTTGATACCGTACTTTCCCGTAAGCTCGGAAGCCAGTTGCTCAAGCCGGTCCACGCGGCGAGCCGTCAGGATTAGATTTGCGCCTCCCTCCGCGAGCAATTTTGCCAGTTCCATGCCGATCCCGGCGCTTGCGCCCGTGATGAGCGCCCACTTGCCGCGCCACTCCTGCTTCCACCGTTCCGCCACGAAAGCCTCCGGATACCTGCGAGCGGAGAAGTAAAGCTCGAGGCCGAACAATAGTAGCGCCGACGGATGAGGGGAGGGTGATGAATCTAAAGGGCGAAGCTTGGAGATCGGTCGCTCATGACGGTCGGGCTCAGGCGCTGCCGGGCTTGGCGCGCGGAAAGACGGAATCGCGCAAGCGAATTCCCTGCTCTTTCACCCGGTCGAGGAGGCGCCGAGCCCAGACGAATTCGGCGGCCAGGACACCCAAAGCCAACATGATCGTAAGCCAACCGGGCCCTGGAGTGACGATCATAAGGATCCCCAGAACAAGCAGGGTGAACCCGAAGAGAATTTTCAGGAAGCGCTTCGCCTGTTGTAAGGATCTAATCAGCATTTGGCTTCTCGATCCGGCCGGCGTATCGCGGCCGCTTTGGTGCGCGATGTCGGTTAGATGCAGCACAACCAACTAAGTATCGGCGTGCACGTAAAATTCCATTACCGCAAGTTTCGCGGCCGTCACTGTCACGAGTTGAGCGCTTCAAGAATGAGTGGCAGGACGGAGGCGTCGCGTCGCGGCTCGGCTTGCCGAACTTGGGAGAAGTGCCTGACTGGAAGTGCCGCTCGACGCTCAGGGCACCGCTTAGAACTTGAAAACGACCCCGGCTGAAGCCTTGGGGCTGACCTGATACGTGCCAAAATAATTGCTGGCGACGGCGTCAACCGCAAAGCGGAGGGCCATGTGACGCGCGTGGCCGTTCAGATCAACGCCAGCGCCAACGACTCCGGCGAGAGCGCTCTGGCCGCCGTAGGGAGTCTGAGGTGTGATGAACATGACCCCGATGAGCGCGTGCGCCCAAAAGTCCATCCCTTTCGGACCGGCGTAGCGGATCCGCGGCCCACCGCCGAAGAACACCAGCCAGGAGTTTTGTCCCGGCTGACTGCCGTAAACGGCAAAAACTTCCCCGTCTGCTCCGAGCCAATCGCGATACCAGTAGACGACCGAGCCGTTCACGCCGTTCATGTTCGAGCGAATGCCGGGGACTTCGTAAAATCGGAAAAATGTGTAGCCGACGCAGACGTCGTAGCTGTACTTTTCAAAGACGCCCTGCACGCCTTGCGGCGGAGGCTGGGGAGGCGGAATTGGTGTTGGAAGTGCAAACAAAGGTGAAGAAGGCACGAAAGCCGGGGCGCTGAAAGTTGCGGCGCTGGTGGAGGCCGGGGTGGCTGGCGAAGGCGATGCCGTCATGAATGAAGGCGCTGCCAAAGTGACGTAGTTGCCAAAATTTGTCTGTGCCCCTGCGGTTAAAGCCAATGACAACAGGGCGCCCACCAAAACAGAGATATATTTCATCGTCTATTTCCCCCAGACGAAGGAATGCCCACCCGCCTACTGAGTTAACTGTGACCGATAGCGGAAGGCCATGTCCACACGTTTGATGGGATGTGCCGCTAGGGAATCACCTGTTCGCAGGGACAGTCAATGAGGGAGTTTGAGAGGCATTGACGACACATTCGCGGCGGCAAGTCCATTGACTGGCGACTTAGCCTATAGTACAGAAAGAGTTACCCATGGCCCTCCGCCTCACGTTGATTCTGCTCTGCGTTTCTGTTTTCTTCGCCTTTCCTGTTTCGGGAGCGAAACACGAGAACTGGGTGGAAGTCCGCAGCGCAAATTTCGTGGTGGTGAGCAATGCGGGCGAAAAGCAGGCGAGGAAAACTGCTATCCGCTTCGAGCAGATTCGCGAGGTGTTTCGACGTTCGATCGCGGTGGCGAGCGCACATCCCAGCCCGCTGATTACCATTCTGGCTGTGAAAGATGAGGACTCGATGCGGGCGCTACTGCCCGAATACTGGGCGGAGGGGCACTCGCATCCAGCCGGAATTTTCGTGGAAAACCTGAACCAATATTTCGCGCTGGTGCAGCTCGATGCGCCGGGCTCCAATCCCTACAACACGATTTACCATGAGTATTACCATTCGCTGACGCTGCCCTACTTTCCGAACCTACCTTTGTGGGTGGCGGAGGGTCTGGCGGAATTCTGGGGAAATACCGTAGTAAGCGATTCGGGGACGCAATTGGGCCGACCCGACCCGGACCTAATTGACGAGCTCAAGCAGAGCAGCCTGATACCGCTCGACGTTCTTTTTAAGGTGGACCAGCGTTCGCCGTATTACAACGAGGATCATAAGACTTCGATCTTTTACGCCGAATCTTGGGCCCTGATCCACTATCTGATGGTCGGAGACCAAGGCACGCACCGGCCGATGCTGCAAGCGTATCTCGAGGCGCTTGCTCACGGAGCGAGCCAAGACGGAGCGGCCGCGAGAGCGTTCGGGGATCTGAACACGTCGCAGAGTGAGCTTCGCGGTTACGTCAGAAACAAATATTTCGCTTATTTGAAATCGCCTCCGCCGCCCGAAATTCCGGCGAGCGAGCTGCAAGTGCGCGAGCTTTCCGATGCGGAAGCGGACGCGTATCGCGGCGGATTCTGCGCGGTGGCTGGTAAAACACAAACGGCGAAGCCCTTGCTCGAGGACGCGGTGAAGCTCGATCCGAAGCTGGCGCTGGGTTATCAGTACCTTGGCTTCGCCGAATATCAGGACGGGCAAAAATTGGAAGCGCTGGCCGATTTCACCCGGGCGATTGAACTGGACCCCAAGAATGCGCTAACGCGCTACTTGCGGGCCTATCTGGCGTCCACGCAAGCCGGGACGATCGGTAATGATCGGCAACTCGAACAGGATTTGCGCGCGGCGATTGCGGCCAGTCCTGATTTCGCGCCTCCGTATGGAGTGCTGGGAGTCTACCTCGCGGTGCAGGGAGAGCGGTTGCCGGAGGCGCTGGCGCTCGCCGGCAAGGCCGTCGCGCTTGAGCCCGGGAATTCCACTTACCGGCTGGATCTGGCGCAGGTGTATGCGCGGATGAATCGTTACACTGACGCGCGAAACGCAGCAAGCCAGGCGCGCGAGAGCGCCCGAACCCCCCAGCAGAGGCAAGAAGTGCGGCAATTTTTGGCGTTTTTGCAAGCGGCACAGAGCAACGCGGGAAACGATCTTTCGCCAGGGCGAGAGGATGACGAGGGTGACAGACCAGTTCCGCGTGGGCCGCAGGAAGCGCAGGAAACTTTGCCGTCGAATGCGCAGGATGCGAGCAAACTGCGTGAGGCCACCGGGGTAGTGACGGATTTGAGCTGCATGAACGGCTTGAAAATGGAAGTCGAGACGGCGGCGGGGCCTCTGACGCTGGCACTAACTCCCGGAACGCAATTGCGGCTTCGGCTGACGTCGAATTCGTCGAATCCGTTCAATCCATGCACCGCATTGAAAGGTCGACGTGTGAAAGTGGAATACGAATCCAAGGACTCGAGCGGGAAAACAGGGTCGCTACAATCGGTGACTGTGCTGGCGGCTGAGGGTGGCGACGCAGCGGGCACGCCCGATCTTCCGGCAGCGCGGCGCCTGGGCGCTGAAACAACGAGTCACGAGACGCTAACGACCTCGGCAGACGGGACCGTCGAGCAAGTCAGCTGTACTGGAAATGAGATGTTGCTGAAGCTGGATTCGGGCGAAGCGTCGTTCACATTGCACGCGCGCGACGCAACGAGAGTGCCGGTGGAGCAGGATGTGGCGTTCGATGGCGGCGATTTCAAGCTCTGTTCGCAGTTGCAGGGACACAGCGCGAAGATTACCTTCGTGGTGGTGGATGGCAAGACGTATGACGGGGAAATTCAGTCCGTGGAAGTGCTGAAATAGGTGGAAGGATTGACAGCCGGGTCGCGCGCCGTTGCGGTCCGGTTTCAGTAATCGGGCTTAGGCGGAGGCTGCTGATATACGATGCGGCCGCCGACGATCGTCATCTTTACTGGAATTTCCAGCAATTCTCGCGGTGGGACTTTATTCAGGTCCACGGGATACACCACCAGGTCGGCCAACATTCCCGGCGCGATTGTGCCTTTGATTTTTTCCTCGAATTCGGCGTAGGCCGAGCCAACCGTATACGCGCGAAGACAATCCTTTATCGGCAGCGCTTCCTGAGGTTCCCAACTCGGACCACCTTGCACCAATTGGCGGGTGACGCAGGCGTAGATGCCGCGTAGCGGATTGAGCGGCTGAACAGGGTGGTCGGTGCCGAATGCGAGGTGCACGCCGTTTTGTTCCATGGTGCGCCAGGCGTAGGCGCCACGCGAGCGTTCCGGGCCTAGGCGATCGCCGGCCCAACGCTCGTCGTCGAGCAGGTGCGATGGCTGCATCGAAGCGATGACGCCGAGACTTGCGAAGCCAGCGAAATCGTCCGGCGCCACGACCTGGGCATGCTCGACGCGATCGCGGCGATCGCGCGGGCCGTTGGCTGCAACGACGGCTGCGAAGGTATCGAGTGCGACGCGGTTCCCGCGATCGCCGATGGCGTGAAATGCGAGTTGAAAGCCGGCGCGATCGCGTTCGATGGCCATGGCCTTTAGCTTTTCTGGGTCCATGCGGAGAATTCCCGACGTACCGGGAGCGTCGGAATATGGGGCAAGCATCGCAGCTGTGCGCGAGCCGAGCGAGCCGTCCATGAAGGCTTTGACAGCGCCGGTCTTCAGCCAAGGGTCGGTCGAACCCCATTCGCTACGGAGTTCTTCGAGCTTGGCGAGCGGCAGCGTGAAGTCCAGCCACTCGGTGATGCGCGCGGTAAGCTTCCGTTCCTTGCGGAGTTGCTGGTAAACGAGGAAATTGTCCGGGCTGAAGGAAGTGTCCGTACTGAGCTTGAGAACAGAGCAATCCTGCAGCGAAGTTACACCGGTGCGCGCGGCGGTGGCGAGAACCAGTTCGATGCCGTAGCGCCGCTGATCCATCGTTGGCGGAGGAATCTTGGAGTACACCAAACCTGTCGCCGCGTCTTCTTCGAGGAAGCCGGTGGGCTCACCCGTGGTTTGATCGCGGCGAATGCGGCCGCCGGCAGGATCGGGAGTGTCTTTCGTGATGCCAGCAGCTTTCAGCGCGAGGGAATTGGCTACCGCCACGTGGCCGTCCACTCGGGTGAAGATCATGGGATTTTGAGTCGAGACGGCGTCGAGATCTTCGCGAGTCGGGTCGCGCTTATCTGGCCACAACGTTTGATCCCAGCCGAAACCGGTGATCCACTCGCCGGGTTTGTGTTCCTGCAGGCTTTCGCGGATGCGTTGCTGGAATTCGGCGAGAGAGCGGACGCCGACAAAACTGACTGTCAGTCTAGCCATGGCGGATTGGCCGATGTGCACGTGGGCGTCGTTGAATCCGGGCATGACGAATTGCTGGCGCAAATCGAGGACGCGAGTTTGCGGGCCGATCAGGGGCTTGATGGCGGGATCGTCGAGCGCCTGCGCGGGCGCTGCGGCGTAAGAGACGGCTACGATCGATTCGCCGCGGATCGCTATTGCACTGGCCCATTCGTGCGCGGGGTCCATCGTTTCAATGCGCGCATCGGTGAGGATGAGATCGGCGGGGGGTTGCGCGGCAGACGCCTGGGAGTGATTTGGCGCGAACGGATTGGAAGAGCGCGCGGAGGGAACCGCGGGTTCTGGTAAAACGGCAATCGCCGCAACGATAGCGAACGCTAGCAGGCCGGGGCAAAAACGGCGAAGCATTCTAGGATTGGACTCCGGCGAGCGCGATGGCAGCGAGGAAGAGCCGCTTCAAACCCAATTCGCGCCCGGTGGGATCGTACCACTCCGCGAGCGTGTGGGAGCCGCCTCCGCGTCCTCCCCCGCCGAGTGAAACAGCGGGAATGCCGAGCGAGAGCGGGATGTTGGCGTCCGTGGAGCTGCGTTCGAGGCGCGAGCGATTGCCGAGAAAGCGATCTACGCTGCGAAGTGTTTCGAGCAACGGCGAATTGTCTGGGAGTTTTCCGGCGGGGCGCGAACCGAGCGAACGAAATTCCACTTGCAAGGAGTCATTGCTGCCGCGAGCGTCGGCCATTTCCTCATTCGCGCCGGCTTGCATGGCATCTCGCAGGGCGCGCTCCATTTTGTCTACTTGCGCTTCGTCCTCGGAGCGCAGGTCCACTTTTACTGCGGCGCGTGCCGGGATTGAATTCACCGACGTGCCGCCTTCGATGACCGCGAAATTGTAGGAGCTGCGAGGTTCTTCGGGTACGGGCAGCGCCGAAAATTTTACGATGCCGCGCGAAAGAGCGGTGATGGGATTGGGGGCGCCGAAATCGGACCAGCTGTGTCCGCCCGGGCCAGTAATGGAAATTTCGAACCGATGGGACGCGATCCCTTGCGTGGTGATGTGCTCGGTGGAAGCGCCGTCCACGGCTATTACAGCCGAGAGGCGCGAACCGTATTCTTCCACCAGAGCGCGGATGCCGCGCAAGTTGCCTTCGCCTTCTTCGCCGACGTCACCCGCGATGACGATCGTTTTTGCGGTTTGCAGACGAGATTCGGAAAGAGCGCGCGCGAGGCCGGCAAGAGCGGCGAGACCAGCGCCGTTATCGGCGATGCCGGGGGCGGCGAGGCGGCTGGCGTTGCGTTTGACGCGGACGTCGGTGCCTGCGGGAAAAACGGTATCGAGATGAGCCGCGAGCAGAATGACGCTTTTTGCATCAGCACCCGGACGTTCGGCGATTACGTTGCCGGTCTTATCCATGCGAACTTTCAGGCCTGCAGATTCCAGGAGATTTTTGAAATATTCAGCGCGCTGAGCTTCCTTCGTTTCCGGCGCAGGGATCTCTGTGAGGCGAACTTGCTGGTCGGTGACCCACGAGGCGCTCTTATCTATCCACGCAAGGCCGCGAGCGCAGGCGGGGTCGTCCGCAAGCTTCTCGATGGAATCGCCGGCAGCGCGCGCGTAAAGAGTAGCCATGGTAAGAAAGATACAGCAGATGACCGGGAGTTTCACCAGATTCGTTCGGCAGATTTTGGCGCCATTCATCGAAAATTAATACTCCGGCTCGATTGTAACTGGAGGAGCGGGTGGCTGTCTCTGCTGCCGCTTGCGGCTGCGGGTGGAGCGGGACCAAGTTAGTGCGCGCGGGAATTCGACGTTGCCGTTGCGGGGCCGACGAGGGCAAAGATTTCGTCCTCTGTCATAATGCGCTCGGCCTGCTTTGCGGCGGTGAAGATGCGATCAACGAGTTCGTCGGTGGCCGGGACTTTGCGTTTTTCGAGCCAGTAGATGACGTTGGAGCGGCCGCTGAGCGGGCCGATTTCGATGATTTGTTCAAGTCCGAATAGATGCGAAGGAACGCCGCTATAGATGGAGTTGGCGAGCTCGCGATCGTCTTTTTTGTAGGCTTTGATGATCGCAGCGGCATGGACGCCAGTCGCGGTGCGGAACGCGTCGCGGCCGACAACTGGATAATTCGGCGGGATCGGAGTGTGCGTGGACTTGGAGACTGCTTCGGAATATTGCTTGAGCTTGAAGAGATCGTGATCAATCAGGCCGAGGAGTCTCAGGTTTACTAACATCAGTTCCATTGGCGTATTGCCCACACGCTCGCCGAGAGCGAGTGCCGCAGCGTGAACTTGATCGGCACCGGCGGCAATCGCGGCGAGGGAATTGGCGATGGCCAGACCGCGGTCGTTATGGCCATGCCAATCCACGCGGATCTTTTCTCCGGAGGGTCTCACGACCTCGTCTTGCACAAATTTCACTAAGTTGTAAGAGCCGCGCGGGGTGGCGTGACCAACGGTGTCACAGAGGACGATGGCGCGGGCGCCGGCGCGAATTGCCGTGGTGTAGAGAGTAATCACCGTGGACGGGTCGGTGCGGATTGTGTCCTCGGTGACGTACATGACGGGAAGGCCGGCTGAGGCCGCGAACTTCACGGCTTCTTCGGTGGTGCGCTGGAGATGCTCCACCGTCCAATCTTCGACTAGGCGGCGAATCGGGCTGGAGCCGAGAAAGGTGGCGGCTTCGAGCGGCCTGCCGATTTTTTCGGAGATTTCGATGATGGGCTTAATGTCGTTCTTGTGGGTGCGCGCGGCGCAATTCGGACGAATTTTCATGCGCGCGTTGACGATTTCGCGCGCGAGCGCTTCGGTATCCGCGTAGGCGCGCGGGCCGGCGCCCGGCAAGCCGATATTTACGGTGTCTATGCCAAGCTCTTCCATCAGGTGCAGGATTTCGATTTTTTCGCCGATGCTGGGATCGTGGACCGAAGGATTTTGCAGGCCGTCGCGGAGAGTTTCGTCATTGAGCATGACGCGGCGGCCGGGCGGAATTTCAGCGCCGGTGAAAACGTTCCAATCGTGGATGAGTTCGTGTTGCATCAGTAGCGGATCGTGTAGCTGTGAGGCGCTTTCGAGAAGCTGGGCTTGAAAAGCGTCTTGCAGAATTCGCAGCGATAGATTTCGGCTTTTTTGCCGATGAGCGCTTCGACTTCTTTGGGATAGTCGTACCAGCGCTTGAGGTGGCCGCAGCAGAGCTTGCCTTTCGCGTCTTTTTCGTCGCAGGCGCGCTGGGTAGGCTTTTTCGGCTTGATCTTCGGAGCGGCTGGGGCTTCCGGTGCGGCTGCGACGGCTGGAGTTTCTGGAGTGGCTTCGCTCATTCGGGTTGCTCCATATGAGTCATCACTGCTGCAAAACAAACTGGCTTCCCTGCGTCTGCCCTAAATTCGGTCCCGGCGAAAAATTACGCCGCGTGCGCCGCGTTTTGCTGTCGCCGCCAGGAGGCGTTGTCTCCAGCTTGGCGCGAACAGCGCTTCGACGAAATGGCCTGCGGCTGCCGCCAGCTCTTTCGTGTAACCGAACCACCAGGATTTCGGGATTCGCGGCAGCCGGTCGACATCCACGTATTTTACTTGAACCATTTCGAGCAGTCCAAGTCGCGAATGGGTGTGGCCCCAACCGCTGGCGCCGGGGCCGCCGTGCGGAGCTTCGGCAATGCCGTAGTAGCTGGCGACGTCGTTGATCATTACGGAGCCGGCGCGGATGCGCGATGCGATTTGCTTGCCGCGGCTCGCGTCGCTGGTCCAAACGCTGGCGCTCAATGCAAATGGTGAGTCGTTTGCGAGCGCGATGGCTTCTTCGGTGTTCGCGACGGGTTGAATGGCGATCACCGGGCCGAAAGTTTCTTCACGCATGAGTTGCATCGAGTTGTCGACTTGCGTGACGACGGCAGGCTGGAGGAAATTGGGCCCAAGATCGGCGCGGCGATTTCCTCCGGTTAGAATTTGCGCGCCACGCGCGGACGCATCAAGTAGTTGCGCTTCGACTTTTTCGAGCTGGCGCAGGCGGATCATTGGCCCAATTTCCACGTCGCGATCCGTCGCGGGACCGACGCGCAGTTTTTTCGTTTTGGTGACGCAGAGCTGCGTGAAACGCTCCACGATGGCTTGCTCGACATAGACGCGTTCGACGGAAATGCACGTCTCGCCGCAATTCATGAAGCCGCCCCAGACGGCGGCACTCGAAGCGACGTCGAGGTCGGCGTCCGCCAGGACGATCATGGCGTCTTTGCCGCCCAGTTCGAGGACGGAGGGGATCAGTTTCTTGGCGCAGGCTTCGGCGATTCGACGGCCCGTCGCGACGCTACCGGTGAAGAAAACCTTGTCGGGTTCTGCTTCGATCATGGCTGCGCCGATTTCGCCGCCGCCTTGCAGCACTTGGACAATTCCGGCTGGAAATTTTGCTTGTTCGACTAGCTCGCCGACCAGTTGCCCGCACCATGGTGTCAGTTCGGATGGCTTCAGCAGTACGGCGTTGCCGGCGACGAGCGCGGGGATTACCTGCGCCATTGGAATCGAGAACGGATAATTCCACGGCGAGATGATCGCGACGACACCGAGCGGGCTGAATTGCATCCAGCCGGTTTTCGCTTTCATGGCGAGATTGTGGTGAGGGACTCGCTCTGGACGCAGCCAGCGCGGGGCTTGGCGCGCCAGGAAATCGGCGGTGTCGAGCGCCAGGAGCAATTCGGCGAAGATGGCTTCGACGCGCGGCTTCCCTGCTTCGCGCGTGATTATGTCTGCGATTTCGTCGCGACGCGCGAAGATCGCATCGCGCAGAACACGCAGCATGGCGGCGCGTTCGCGCAGCGGGCGGGCGGACCATTCTTGTTGCGCCGCACGGGCGCGTTCAAAGATCGCGCGGAGTTCGTTTGGTTGCGTAATTGCGAATCGAGCGTTTATCTCTTGCGTCGCCGGATTGATCGATTCGATGGTGGCTGCGGCGCGTGAAGGTGGTGCGGCGAGCTGTGAAGGGACAGCCATTTCTTTGGCGATTGTAACTGAAACGAGATACGGAGGACGAGATATCGATGGCGCGCGTTTTCAACGGCTCTCGCGGCATCGGCTGGGGGCGCTGCGGCTCGCTCGTGCTTCGCGAAGCCGAGAGTTACCGCAAGCTTTGCCGGGCGAGGCTCGCCTCGCCTGGATCGACCGCGGAAAGGTGGCATCGCGAAAGCGGCGGCGCGCCGCCGCACTCCATATAGGGCTGGGCGAACCGAACGCGATTTCCAGCAACTGAAAGAGGGCCGGCGCGCGAGAGTGTTGTGCGAGAGCACGATTATCTGGTTCGTTCGCGGCGGCGAGTAGAAAACGCCGCGAGCGAATCGGTGGGGTCGGGATATTCGAGGGCCACGAGGTAGAGGCCTTCGGGCGGAACTGTGGGGCCGGAGCGGGAGCGGTCGCGGGCTTCGAATATTTGCGGGATGTCTGAGGGGGTTAGGCGACCTTTTCCGACTTCGATGAGGGTGCCAACGATTTTGCGAACCATGTAACGCAGGAATGAACGGCCTCGGACGACATAAGCGATTTCGTCGCGGTCCGGCTCGCGGACAATTTGCGACGAGTGGATCAAGCGCTGCATGTCGCGGTCTTTGTCGTCTTCTTCGGAGCCGGAGGATGCGGCGAAGGACGTGAAATCATGCTCGCCTTCGAATAGACGCGCTGCTTCCGCCATCCCGGATTCGTCGAGCGGCCACGGATAGTGGAACGCGCGGCGGTGGTCGAAGGGCGGGAGAACCGGTCCGCGATAAACGCGGTAGCGATACGTCTTTCCTTGGGCCATCCAGCGTGAATGGAAATCCTGGCCCACTTCCTCGGCGGCCATGATGCGCACGGACGGAGGCAGCAACGCGTTCATGGCTCGCTGAATTTCGGCGGCGGCGAGAGTGGAATGGGTTTTGAAATGCGCGACCTGGCCGAACGCGTGGACGCCTGCGTCGGTGCGGCTGGCGCCGTGGACCGTGAGCTTTTCCTGTGTAATCTGCTGGAGCGCGTCGTGCAGCGCGCCCTGAATCGTCGGAATGCCGGGCTGGAATTGCCAGCCATGGAAATCCGCGCCGTCGTAGGCGATGGTGAGTTTGATGTTTTGCATCGGCTGAGTGGGATTATCTCATGCGATCGAGAAGGCACCACAGATGAACGGAGATGGAAGCAGACATAAATCACGGCGCAACCGAGAGTACAGGAGTGAACCTTGCAGTTCCGCGGAGCCGAACGAGCAAACTACATCTGGGCGCGGGAGAAACGGGAGCCGGGGCGCGTGGGCATGCCGCCGGCGCGGCAGAGCGGGCAATCATCGGGTTCGTAGCTGGGGACGTCCAACTCGAGGAGCGCGCGGGCGGATACGTTTAGTTCGAGACGGCCACCGCTGCGGTCAATGATGGCTCCGGCGGCTACGGCGAGGCCGCCTTCCTGTTCGACGACGCCGATGGCTTCGCGCGTGGAACCGCCGGTGGTCCAAACGTCTTCAATCACCAGGACGCGCTCGCCAGGCTTGAGTTCGAATCCGCGGCGCAGAGCCATTTGGCCGGAGCGGTCACGTTCGACGAATAGTGCGCGAACACCTAACGCGCGTGCGACTTCGTGGCCGATGATGACGCCGCCGAGCGCGGGCGATACGACGCAGGCAACGCTGTGATCCTTGAAGCGCTCAGCGAGGGCGTGGCCGAGTTGTTCGGCGCACTTGGGATGCTGGAGGACTAGAGCGCACTGGATGTAGGTTCCGCTGTGGCGTCCGCTGGATAGCTCAAAATGGCCAGTGCGGATGGCGCCTACCTGTTCGAGGAGCTTTAGAATTTCGTCGCGTTGCATCGCAGTTCGTCTGGCGCACAAGTGAGCAGCACGTGAAGGCAGCCAGTGGCGCTAGCCTAAAGGCGAAGACGAAAAGTGTCAATGGTGCAGTACGTGGTGAGTGGTGACCAGCGATTAGTGATTGGGGACTCGTGGGCAGCTACTGAAATCCACGGAAGGACGCAAGTGCGTGGCTATTCGAGTTGCAGGTTGATGGCGCCGATGCCGCCCTCGATGGTGACGTCAATGGTGGCGGGGGTTTTGCCCACGACCGCGTTGACGTAATCATCGCCTTCACGGGTGAGACCGCCCGACGTCACTGCGCCGATTCCTCCGGAGGCGTGGACTCGTACACCGACGTCTTTGGGCAGGCGAATTGAGGCTGCGCCCACGCCACCGTGAATTACGACATTTAGATTGGTTTTGCGCGGGCCGGTTAGATCCAAGCGCAGATGTCCGGCGCCGATATTGACGTCGAGGCTCGACACACTCAGGCCCTGCAGCCGCAGATTGCTTTCTCCCGCCCCCATCTGGACGTTCAATTCCAGGGGTACAGAGTCAGCTAAGCGCAGAACCCAGTCGTTGGGTCTGGTGGCGAATTGGATGTGATGTTTGCTGTCCTGCGTGATGTTCAGATCCCCACGGCCGTTGGCAACAGAATAATCCACGGCGGGCTTGCCGTCTTCGGCGACGTAGTTAAAATCCGCGTCGAGCAGCTGACCGGCGCCGCCGCTGAGATCCAGTTTGCCGGAAGGAATTTCGATATTGGCGGTGACGGATTGCGCGCCTTGCAAGGCGATTTCCTGCATGTCGTGAAGATTGCCGCGCGTGGTGCGGCCGCGCCACAAGGCGAGGCCTAGGACCAGCGCGATGATTAGTACTGCGATCGGAGCGCCGAAATGATCGCGAGGGGCGGTCCCGCTGGGGCGTGCGCGATCCATCCAGGCGTCCCACATTTTCCCCAAGCCGATAATGATCAAAAAGACCGGCCAATAGCGTGAGAGGACGTACCACCAGATATCGGGCCCGGGATGAAGGTTGACGAAGAGAAAGAAGACACCGATGGCGATGACGACCAGAGCGCCGGTGAACGAGCCTCGTCGTGAAGAATCGTCTTGAGACATGCTGGGTGTACCTCTTATTTACACTACGCTCGCTGGAATGGAAAGTTTCAACGGCTATCGACGAGAGCCCCAACAGTGGTCCGCGCTGCTGACACTATTATGCTTCTGGGCTATCCTTCAGGCATGCGGCTGCGACTTATTTGGCTCGTCCTGCTTGCTATTGCGGCGATAGGCACGGGACCTGTTTGGTCGCAACAGGCTGCGACTCGGACCGTCACAATCCACGTGAGCGACCAAAAGGGCGCGCGCGTCACGGGTGCACAGGTGCGTTGCGTGCCGGCTCCCGCCGCGGCTCCCGCAAGAATCGAAACTGATAACCAGGGGAATTTGTCTCTTGATTTGAAGCCCGGAAGTTACAGCGTGACTGTTTCTGCGCAAGGATTCAAGACGGCTGCAAAGCAAGTTGATGTCGCGCCACCCACGGGCGATGCAAATGCCGAGGTCAATCGGCTCGTTGCCGTGGTGCTGCAAGTTGGTGAGGTGGGTTCGCCTGCTCCAATCTATCCGAAGGATTCGCTGGTGCTCACGGCTGAGGGCTACCATGCTCCAGTGGCGCTCTCGCTAGCGGAATTTCGCGCTTTGCCACACGTTACGGTGACAGTCCACAATGGCCACGCCGATAAAGACGAAACCTACAGCGGCGTTGCACTCTCGACGCTGCTGGCGATGATCAATGCGCCGATTGGCAAGGGGCTGCGCGGAGAATCGCTCGCGACGTATTTGGTTGCAACCGGCACCGATGGATATTCCGTGGTGCTTTCGCTTGCCGAAGTCGATCCCAGCTTTCATGACGGCCAGATTTTGGTGGCGGATGCGCGCGACGGCCAGCCGCTGGGTAAGAATGGACCGTTCCAATTGATAGTTACGGAAGACAAGCGCCCCGCGCGCTGGGTGCACAACCTCGACTCGATCGCTTTGCAGAGCGCGCACTGACGAGTCGCGCAAAATTGACAGGAAGTTGCGCGTCGGATATTGTTAATAATTCGAAATAGACCACGGAGGAGTACTGAATGGCTCAGGGTGCGGCTGTAAAGCATAAGAAGAAGACGAAATCAGTTTTGAAGAATATCCGGCAGTCGGCGCACCGCGCGGCGGTGAACCGCATTAACCGCACGCGTGTGCGGACTTCCATCCGCCGGATGCGCGCAGCCCTGACGGCGGGAGATGCGGCGACGGCACAAAGCCTGGCTTCGGCGACGTTTTCCGATCTGGATAAGGCTATTCGCAAGAGGACGCTTTCTGAGAACACCGCGAATCGTTACAAATCGCGGCTGACGTTGGCGTTGAATGCTTTGAAGGCCAAGAAGAAGGCGTAGCTGAAGGCGTTTCGAGCAATTGAGATCGTGAGGCGCTCCGCGAAATCGGAGCGCCTTTTTATTTGCAGGGATAGTGCCGTTGGGCGCCGGGACTGTGAGTCTGAGTGAAAGCTGCGAAACGCTGTACTTCAGCGGCTGAAGCCGTCCTGATTTCGCAACATTGGTGTCGTCGCTGAAGCGACGACCTACAAAGATTCTTGTGTTCCCACACGGACTCTGTGACGCGCTTGATGGCGAGTCTAGTGCGCGCGGGTGTACGAATATCCGGCTAAGTTGCCCGCCATCGAAGTCACTTGCGGAATCCACCAAATTTTGTGCCAGCGCGGCGAGCGCGCCATTTTCCAGCCCAGCCAGTTTATGCCCGTCGCGAATAACGCTCCAGACGCGTAATAAGTGCGGGGAGCCCGACCAACGGTCTGGCAAGCGGGTCGACTTCGTGGAAGTGCGGACGAAACGAGGCGGTTTCTTCCATGTCGAGCCCTGCAGCGGCATATACGCCCGCGCTCATCATCCAAAATAGGCGTTTGTACTCGTCCTTGACGGGCTTCCGCGGCTCGAAATGAGGAAGCGGCAACAGCGCGGGCCGCGCCGGAATTTTGGAATCGGGCAAGGCTTCGTGAGCGAGGCTGACGGGAACGATCTGCGCGTGAGCCGCGGGAGCCGCAGCGAACGCGGTGGCAATAATGAGAATCGCGACCGCGAGCGCGGCGCCGCTAGAGATTTCGGGGAGCTGCCAAAGACGGCGTGAATTTTTCATGCGCGGTGTAGTGCACGCGATGTGCCGGGCCGGAGCACAACCGTAGATGGCGAGCGGCAGGCTGGCGCGATTGTAGAGGCTCGACTTAGAGTTGCGGGGAATTTGTTGCAGGCGTCGCGGCGTTCCAGATTGAACTAAGGCGCTACGTTTTGGTTCCGATTTGGAATCTCGCGTCTGCCGCGAGTCAGTTCGCGTCGGAGTCTAACAACTTCTTTTTATGCTTCGGAGGCTTTTTGCGTTGGTCGGGGATGACGCGTTCGCCGGGAGGCATGCCAATTCCCAGACGAGCGAGCCTCCGCGCTTCTTTGTGGACGCGCAACCGGTCTTTCTTCTTCCTGGCCATAATTCACCCTATGAACCTATCACGGTTCTGCGGTTCGAACTCGCAGCGTACGTCGCCAGGCTGCGAATCCCGGCGGCGGCGCCTTGCGTCCAAGGCCAAGGAATGCAAGGCTTCCAACGCATGAAAAAAAATGTGCGATCCGCGGTCACTTCAATTTGGGTAATCGTTCTCGTCGCCTTGGTGATGCGGATGGGCTTTATGTGGCAGTACGAGTCGGTCCATCCAAAGCAGGCTGTGAGCGTGATTCCCTTCCTTTTTGAATCGGGAAATATCGCGCATTCACTCGCCACAGGCCACGGGTTCAGTTCACCCTTTCGCGTGGATACGGGACCGACGGCCTGGATGACTCCTGCGTTCCCGTTGCTGCTCGCGGGAATCTTTCGCGTGTTCGGTGCATACACGTTGCATGCGTGGGAAGCGGTGGTGCTGTTCAATATTTTGTGCTGCACGCTCGTTTGCGTGCCTCTTTTTTATGCCGCGAGGCGAATCGGCGGTATTGGTTTGGCGGCGGGCGCTACGTGGCTTTGGGCGATATTTCCGAACGCCATTTTGATTCCGGTGGAGAGCATGTGGGACGCGTCCATTTCGGCGCTGCTAGTGGCGACGATTTTGTGGGCGACGCTGGCTCTGGCGGAATCAGAACGAATGCGCGATTGGTGTGCTTACGGCTTGCTATGGGGCGCGACGCTGATGGTGAATGCGACGCTGGCGGCGTTGTTGCCATTGATGCTTGGGTGGATAGCGTACCGCCAAGGCGTGCAAGAGCGACTGTGGGTGGGACGAGTGGCTGTTTCGCTGGCGGTAGTGGTGCTCTGTTGCGTGCCTTGGACAATCCGCAATTACAAAGTGTTTCACCACTTTGTTCCGCTGCGGTCTGTTCTCGGGTTGCAATTGTGGCTCGGGAATAACGATCAGACGCAGGATATCTTTCGCGGCGATCTACACCCCATCTACAATGCAGCCGAGCGTGAGAAGTACATTGCGATGGGCGAAATTGCGTACATGCAAGAAAAGCGGCAAGAGGCCGTGCAATATATGATTTCGCACCCGGCGCGCGAGGCTCGACTGATTGTTTACCGATTCATTTCGACCTGGACCGGCGGCACGCCCTATCCGCTGACGGATTTTATCGAAACGCCTTCGGCATGGTTCCGCTTCATACTGGCGTTCAATTTGCTCGCTGCACTGGGCGCGCTTTGCGGCATTTTCGTTCTTCTTCGCAGCCGCAGCGCATTGTGGTTCCCTGTCGCGGTGTTCCCGATCGTTTATCCGTGGGCGTACTACCTCACCTTATCGTTGCCGCGCTACCGCTTGCCGATTGATCCGATTGTGTTGCTGCTGATGGCGGTGACATTGCAGCGAATATTTAATCGGCGGAGGTCTGAAGCTCCCGCTGCTGCCGGGCGTACACGCGGGCACAGGCGGAACTAGCGCCCGCTATGAACCATTGTGCGGGATAGAAACAGCTTTGGCGAACAAATGCCCGTCACTGCTAGTTCTTGTGACGGGCCGCGGGTTTCCCTTACAATCATTCGCTGAGACATTGGTGCCGATACAACTTATGCCATCCCATCTTCGGAAGGTTTTTCTCAAACACATGACAATCCTAATTACCACCGGTGCCGTCGCAGCGGGAGGCAGCTTGAGCGTGGCGAGCGCCACGGATACGAAGTTCGGGCCGTCGAACCCGTTTTATGAGCCGAGCACGCTGCCATTTCACGCGCCGCCTTTCGACAAAATCAAGGATGAGGATTACCAGCCGGCCATCGAAGCGGGCATGGCCCAGGAGATCGTCGAAATTCAGGCGATCGCCGACAATCCTGCGCCGCCGACTTTCGAAAATACGCTGGTGGCGATGGAGAAGACCGGGCAGCTTCTGAAGCGCGCGTCTGCGGCATTCGGCGCGGCGAGTGAAGCGAACACGGATCCTGTGCTACTGAAGGTTCGTGCTGAGGAAGCACCGAAGCTCGCGGCCCACCATGATGCGATATACCTAAACGCCAAGCTTTTTGCGCGCGTGAGCGCGGTCTACAACGAACGCGAGACGTTGAAGCTCGATCCGGAATCGCAGCGGCTGCTCAAGATTACCTACGACGAATTCGTGCATTCCGGGGCGAATCTTTCGGATGCGGACAAAACCGAATTGAAGAGGTTGAATGAGGAAATCTCGACGCTCTCGAATACTTTTTCGACCAAGCTTCTGGCGGCGACCAAGGATGGCGCGTACGTCACGACCGACAAGAGCGCGCTGGCTGGATTAAGCGACGCACAGCTCGCAGCAGCGCAACAGGCAGCAGGGGCGCGCAAGCAGGAAGGCTACGTGCTGCTATTGCAAAATACGACGCAGCAGCCGGACCTGGCGCAACTCAGCGACCGGGCGACGCGCAAGGCGCTTTTCGACAAATCATGGAGCCGCGCGGAACTGGGTGACGCCAACGACACGCGCGACACCATCGCGCATCTGGCGCAGCTACGCGCGCGGCGGGCGCAACTGCTCGGTTTCGCGAACCATGCGGCGTGGAAATTGCAGGACCAGATGGCGAAAACTCCCGACGCCGCGTTGAAGTTTCTGGATGCGCTGGTGCCAGGCGCCACCGCGAAGGCGGCGAGCGAGGGCAAGGACATTCAGGATGTGATTAACGCGCAGAAGGGTGGCTTCACTCTCGAGCCTTGGGACTGGAATTTTTACTCCGAGCAAGTGCGCAAGGCGAAGTACGACTTGAACGACGCGGAGGTGAAACCGTACTTCGAGCTGAACAATGTGTTGGAGAACGGCGTCTTCTACGTGGCCAATCAGCTTTACGGGATCACGTTCAAGGAACGCAAAGATATCCCGGTGTACCAAGCGGATGTGCGCGTCTTCGAAGTCTCAGACACGGACGGCAAGCCGCTCGCGCTTTTCTATTGCGATTATTTCAAGCGCGACAATAAGAGCGGCGGCGCGTGGATGAGCAATTTCGTGGACCAGTCGAAGCTGCTGGGCGATTTGCCAGTGGTTTACAACGTGGCGAATTTTGCGAAGCCGGCGCCCGGCGAGCCGGCGCTTATCAGCTTCACTGATGTGACGACGATGTTCCATGAGTTTGGGCATGCGCTGCACGGGATGTTCGCAAACTCCGAATATCCGAGCCTTTCGGGCACGTCCACTCCACGAGATTTCGTGGAGTTCCCTTCCCAATTCAACGAGCATTGGGCGCTTTATCCCGCGATATTTGAACATTACGCCAAGCACTACAAGACGGGCGCTCCCATGCCCGCGGAGCTCGTGGCAAAGGTGAGGAAGGCGCGGACATTCAATCAGGGATACCTGCTGACGGAGTTGCTTGCCGCCGCCGAACTGGACATGCAATGGCATACGCTTCCGGCCAGCGCGCCGTTGCAGCAGCCGGATGAATTCGAGAAGCAGGCGCTGGAGAAAACGCAATTGTTGCTGAATGCCGTGCCGCCGCGGTATCGCTCGAGCTATTTCAGCCACATCTGGGGCGGAGGGTATTCGGCAGGTTATTACGCCTATTTGTGGACAGAGATGCTGGACGACGACGCGTATGAGTGGTTTGAAGAGCATGACGGATTGACACGCGCCAATGGGGATCGTTTTCGACAAATGATTTTATCGCGAGGCAACACGGAGGATTTGGCGAAGCTCTATGAAGCGTGGCGGGGGAAAGCGCCGAGCGTCGAGTCGATGATGAAGGACCGCGGCCTCGAAGAAGCTTCGCATTAGGACATTCGCACGCGATTGCGATTGAGTTTAGGGATCATCACGCTCGCGGTCAGTTCGCGTTCCTATTGACTGTCGTCGCTTTTCTTGTGGTGCATGCGGCGAAGATCCGGCCAGAATTCCTTCAGCATGTATGTGCCGACGTCCCACCCGATCTGTGTGCCCCAAACGCTGACGACCGTACCAAAATTCTTATCTTGTGCTGGATGGTAGCTGTAGGTGGAAATGGCGGCGGCCATCCCGGCGCCGAAAACTTCCGAATAGTTGAATTGGGTTTGACCGGAGTCGGAACGCGTCAGCACGACTCGGCTAATCGCATGTCCAGCTCGCTTGAGAAATCCGCCGTGGCCTAACTGGTAGTAACGGGGATCCTGGTGAAGAAGTGACGGCAGCGCGGCACTCGCCATGAAGTTCTCGATTGCGTTGTCCGCGTAGGCGAGCGCGTAACGCTTTCCATAACCCTGGGCTCCTTGCCCGTACGATGGATCACTATCGCTCGCTTGGCCGAGTCCCGCAACGAAACCGATCAGCACAAATTCGGAGGGATCGATCAAGGACCGACCCACGACTTTGAATTTTTGGCCGCTGGTGAGCGGTGGAATATTTTCGGCGTCCTCGAGGGTCAGGAAATTGGGAAGCGTCCACAAAATTCGATCCTTGGACGTGCCGGTATCCTTCTCGTGTTGAATGTTTTGCTGCTCTTTCGTGCTCACGCCGGGTTGCTTCTGTCCTGGCGGAGGTTTCGCGGCGGCTGACTGAGTCGTTCCCGGTTGTGCAACGGGAGGAGGTTGCTGTTGCGATTGGCTGGGATTCTCGGCTGGCTGTGGGGCCTGCTGCGCGATCGCAGGCGGCGCCAGCCACATTGTGGCGACCATCAGGGTAGCTGGCAGAAAGCTCTGTGCAAATCGGGTTCGTATCGTCATTGTTTTTCTCAGCACCACGCAAGTGCGCGTCGCGATCATGCTGGCGGCGTGCGTCACGCTCGCGCACTCATAACGCTGGGGTTGCGTGCGCGTTCAATCATTTCGTGAATCGCTTGAAGGACGAGTTCGGGTTCGTCGGTCATCACCCAGTGGCCGCTCCGCGTCGCGGGGAGATGCGTTCCGCACGCCGAGAGATGCGCTATAGCGATATGTGCTCTTTTTCTGTCTGCTGGAGTGTTCGCCGCGGAAATAACGGTTACTGGCACGTCCTTCAGATTTTCGGCGGCCGCCACCTGAGCGGCGCTCCTCGGGAAATTTTCGAGCTGGTCGGCGATTGTTTCGGTAAATTTCGGCTGCACCCAGAACACGGGGGCCATCGCGCGCTCGCTAGGAGGTAAATTCCAGAAAAGCGGGCTACGGCTCGTACCGTCGCCTTTCGGCGCGCCCCTACTCAGCAGGCGGACCAATGGCTCCGCAAGCGGCTTCACTCCGGTACGCAATAAGAATGAGACAAACCGGATGAGCCCCAATCGTGAAAGGACAGTAGCGCGCCGCAAAATTTTCGCACCCGTGCGAATCCGCTTTTGGTTGTGCTCGTTCGCTGGATTCCATTCACCAGGAACGACTGGGTCAATCAGTACCAACCCCGCAACCTCTTCCGGGTACCGCGCGGCGAAGAGACGAGTTGTCAGGCCTGCGAACGAGTGTCCGACAAGGATGAATGGTGGAGAGATTTGGGCGAGGGCGAGCAATTGGTGGAGTTCTTTGACAATCTGGGCGGCGTCTCGCGGCGCGGGTCCGGGATCGCTCCAGCCGAGCCCCGCACGGTCGTAACAGACGGCGCGAGTCGCTGTGGCGACTTCCGGCTGTATATCTGACCAGCTGAGGACCGTGGACATCAGACCGGATTCGAAAAGTACAGTGGGGCTTCCTTCGCCACGAGAGAGTAAATGCAGACTCCGGCCATTGAGAGCTATAAGCTCACCCGGCGCGGGATGGCGTTTGCGGTCCCGTGCTGTTCCTGCTTGTTGGTAAAGCCAACCGGCCAGGACGACGAGAGCGATGATAGCGACGATGATGAAAATTAAGGACTGCAACTGCCTCTCCTTGGTTCGTAAGGATCGCTCTCAGTCTCTAAGATTCTGGTCACCGCTTAGATGCGCGAGCGCTAAAAATGACGCTTCACCAATTCGGCAGTGCGCGATCCCAGGTCGGCGCAATCTCCTAGCGACCGGCCTTGCATGTAGTTCCCGGCCAAGTGCAGGCCCGGCCAGTCCGCCAGAATGTCGCGCATGGCGGCGATCTTGCGTGCGTGCCCGAGATTGAATTGAGGCAACGCCCTCGGATACTTCCATACCGAGCGCTCCACGGGAGCTCCTTGAATTCCGAGTATGGCTCCCAGTTCCTTCTCGACGATGCCGGCAATTTGCTCCGCGTCGCGCTCAACAATTGCGGGATTCGTGGCACCGCCCGTAAAGCTGGTCATCAGAATTTTGCCGACGGGAGCCCGTCCCGCAAATAGTGACGAATTCCAGACGCTGAAAAACGTGTTGAGCTTCTCACGCCGCGGAATCAGCACTCCAAATCCCCGAAGCGGATTCCGAACTTGCGCACGTGAGTAGCCCGATGAAACAACCGCCATCGGAGCGTAAGAAATCTCCGCAAGCAGCGCGCTCAGTTTTGGCGCGGAGGTTTGCAGGAGATGGGCAGCCTCGTATGCCGGGGCAGTCATCACCACTGTCAGAGCAGATATTTCATCTCCACCGGATAATCGGAGCCGCCATCCGCCCCCTGAGCTTCCGTTCACCGCAACGGGCTCGACGCTTTCTACTCTTGCCCCAAAGGATATCGAATCACCCAGCTTTGCGGCAATTGCTTTTGGAAGCGCGGCAAGGCCCGCGCGAAACGAGCCCATTCGGGGCAGAGACTCGGTTAAATCCAAGGTTTTTCGGCCGGCTGGGGACGATGTAGCTTGGGGGCTGGCCGAGATGCTGGGCTTTCGCGAGCGGATCGCACCGCGCAGGACGCTGCCGCCTTCGCGTTCCCAACGAGCCAGAAACGGGAATGCGCTTTCGACGCCCATTTGTTCGGTGTCACCGGCGTAGATTGCGGAGATGAATGGGTCAACAATATACGCGAGGACGTCGTCGTCGAATTTGCGCCGGACGAACTCCGCTAAAGACTCTTCGCCGGCGGGAGGCCGCGCGCGACGAACCGCTTCGGTGAGAAGACGATACTTGGACGACGCACCCACGAGGCGAGTGGAAACGAAGTGGCGCACCGAAAAGGGCGCTTCGTGTAGCTCGCCGTTCTTCAGGATGAAGCGACGTGCACCCGGCTGACTCGGCACGAATTCGTCCTCGAGTTCAACTTCGCGGACGATGTCCCAGAGCGGCCGTGCAAAGCGCGGGCATTGAGGGCCGGCTTCGAGTAGGAAGCCATTTTTCTGGTGGCTCGCAATCATTCCGCCGGGCGAATCGGATGCTTCGAGAAGCAGAACGCGGATGCCCGACCGGTGCAGGCGCAGCGCGCAGGCCAGCCCGGTGATTCCTGCCCCGATCACGATTACGCGCCGCGTTACGCCCATAGTTAAAAATACCACTCCTGCGGGATGTCTTGAATCGTTCCGAAAATTCGGCCCGCTTCTCATATCGCGGCCCGCTGACCGATTCGGCGAGTATCAGGCAGGGTCGCGAATAATCGTGCCCGAAAACGGGCTTAATCTTTCGATGCGCAGGTTTTCCGATGGTCGCAGTCGCAGCGTGCGATCCAGGGACTCCGAGCTACGGAATCGAACCCTTTTCAATGCCCGTTCGCTTCAGGCACACTTGGAGGGAACATGGCGCGCGAATCACTGGTCGAATTCTTCTCTGAATATTCCCGCCAGCAACATGAGACCGCTGTTGTGTTCTTCCGAGGCTACCGCATCGAACGGTGGACCTACGGGCGAATCGCGGAAGAGGCTGGCCGCTTCGCGCGAGAACTTGAATCGAGGGGAGTCGGCGCCGGCGATGCGGTGCTGCTGTGGGCGGAGAACTGTCCCGAATGGCTTGTCGCGTTTTGGGGATGCGTATTGCGCGGGGCCGTCGTGGTTCCGATCGATAAGATTTCTACGGCGGAGCTCGCCTCGCGTGTGGCGCAGCAGGTGAATGCCAAGCTGCTGGTTTTTTCCGACGCTACTTCTGCCGCTGGCGTTGAAGTTTCGTCTCTGGCGATCGAATCTCTTTGCGAGACGATCGCACGACATTCGCCTGCGCCCTACGCTTCACCGCCGCTCACTCGCAAAGATGCGGTGGAAATTGTCTTTACGTCCGGGACTACCGCTGAACCGCGCGGAGTGGTGATCACCCACGGGAACGTGCTTGCGAATATCGAGCCGCTGGAACCTGAAATCCTGAAATATCTGCGATACGAGAGAGTTTTCCATCCTCTGCGATTTCTTAACTTGCTGCCATTGAGCCACGTGTTTGGCCAGCTGCTCGCGATCTTCATTCCGCCGATTTTAGGTGCGACGACTATTTTTCTCGATTCATTCAGTCCTGCCGATCTGCTTGAGACGATTCGGCGCGAGCGGGTCTCCGTGCTGGTTGCGGTTCCCCGACCAATCGAATCACTCGAGCGTGAAATAGAACGGCGGTTGGAGATGGAGGGTAGGCAAGTGCAATTCCGAAAGGATTTTGCCGCAGCCGACGGCGAACATTTTCTCAAACGCTGGTGGCGGTTTCGGCGAATTCACGGGCTTTTGGGATGGAAATTCTGGGCTTTCATTTCGGGGGGAGCAGCTTTGCCCGGCGCGGTGGAATCGTTCTGGCATCGCCTCGGCTACGCGGTGATTCAGGGTTACGGGATGACCGAAACCACCGCGCTGATCAGCCTGAATCATCCTTTCCGGCTGGGGAAGGGTTCCATCGGCAAGCTGTTTCCGGGTCTCGAAATGAAAGTCGGTCCCAGCGGCGAAATTCTGGTACGCGGCGAGAATATTGCTGCTGGTTATTGGCGCAACAAAGAACTGCAGCCTGTGGTGGAAGAGGATGGCTGGTTTCACACCGGCGATCTGGCGCAAGTGGACGAAAACGGCCAGCTCTATTTCAAAGGCCGGCAAAAAAGCGTAATCGTCACACCGGCGGGGATGAATATTTATCCGGAAGACCTGGAACGAGCGCTGCGAGAGCAGCCCGGCGTGAAGGATTGCGTGGTCTTGGGAATTGAACGCGATGGAAATGCTGAGCCCTGCGCGGTTCTGCTTCTGGATGATCCGGCGATGGACCCGGCGCCGATCGTGGCGGCGGCGAACAAATCGCTCGCGGATTTTCAGCGAATGCGGCGGTGGTTCGTGTGGGCGGAGCCGGATTTTCCCCGGACGCCGACGCAAAAACCGGCTTTGCAGCGAATTCGCACGGCGGTCGAAGGAAAAGTCGGCGGCGGATACGAGGCGCCTCGCGATGCAAATTCCGTGGCGAGCCTGGTAGCGCGCGTCACTGGTCGTGCACCGAGCGCGGCTTCGGCGGCAGCCGTGCTCGATAAGGAATTGAATTTGAATTCGCTGGACCGCGTGGAACTGATGAGCGAACTCGAAGAGCGCTATCAGGTGGACTTGAGCGACGTTAAATTTTCTGACGCGACAACCATCGGTCAGGTCGAAGAGCTGATCCGCAATCCGCCCAACGCGACGGTGGAAATCAAGTATCCGCGCTGGCCTCAGAATTGGCTCGTCACTGCTCTTCGCGTCGCTGTTTATTACTTGTTGGTTTGGCCAGCTACTTATTTGCTGGCGGCGCCGCGGATTCGCGGGCGCGAAAATCTGCGCGGTGTAGCGGGTCCCGTGCTCGTCGTTTCCAACCATGTGACTTACGTGGACATCGGATGGATATTGGCGGCGTTGCCGGCAAGATTCCGGCACAGGCTCGCAACAGCCATGAGAGCTGAACGCATCGCGACGATGCTGCGGCCACCTGCGCAAATGGGTCTGCTGGAACGCCTGAGCGAGCGGTTGAGCTATTTTCTGGTTTTCGCGTTTTTCAATGTTTTTCCGCTGCCGAGGGAATCGGGCTTCCGGCGCAGTTTTGCGTTTGTCGGAGATTTGGCGGACCGGGGCTGGAATTCCCTCATCTTCCCCGAGGGCATCACTACGCCTGACGGCCAGCTTCACCCCTTCCGCGCTGGCATCGGCTTGCTTGCAAAACAGCTCAAGCTGACTGTGGTGCCGATTCGCTTGGACGGCCTCTTCGATATGAAAATCGAAAACCGGATACTCCATTGGCCGGGGAGAGTGCGCGTTTCCATTGGAGCGCCGATTCGGTTTCCGTCGGACGCAGATCCGGTGGAGATTGCTCACGAACTTGAGCACAGGGTTGAGGCGCTGGGCTGGCCCGAAGTCCAAGCGCGAAAAGCGCAAAAAAGTGACGATTAGATCGGCTAAAATGTACGTTTTTGTTGGGTTCTTGGCGATTTCTAATCGCGAGGTGTGACGATTAGAAAGGCTGTGATTCGTGACTTCGACTCGACTGTTGGCCTGCCGCATCGCATCGGGCACCGCTCGCGTGTAGATGTTCATGGTCGTGCGAATATCCGCATGACGCAGAAGTTCTTGCTGCACTTTCAAGTCAACCTGCAGCCCTGCGGGACCTTGGGCGAACCCTCCGGGCAGCGCTTTGTAGGGTCCGATGAGCGACGAGAGCTTGGGTCGCAACGCCTAGAATCCGGTACATAGCACGTTTCGGTACCGGATCACCCACGATACGAATACTCCAACAGCTTCAGCCGGATTAGCACAATTCCTACCTGAGGAGAACAAGGCTTCGAGGAATCGGTCGGTCTAGATAATTCAAGGCTGCATGCAGGCACGTGAATAGGAACTGCTCACGGCGGGGGTCGTAGACTCCAAGCCGGCAGCGGATCGCAACTAGCTCAGCGGGCCCGCCTCATCAGCAGAAGAGCTGCGACCGTCACTTCAAATGGTTATGCGACTAATCGTCAACTGACAGTCCGAGGGTTCCCCAAGTTTGCTCCTCGTCCGATTCGGGCCGACGTTCGTTCTCGGCTCCCACTCCACGCTAGCCCCCGTCTGATTGTGCCGAAGCAGCGACCGGGTTGCGAAGAAGCAACGACGGAATCAAGCGAATATGAAATGCTCACCGGGCAGGACTGGGACCCAGCCCCAGAATTTAACAGGTGCCCCGCAGAAGGACCTGCGGCCGCTTGACGATCTCAGGAGTCCGAAAATGATAGAAACCACATGGCGAGACTTTTACAGAGCCGCCATTCTTGAACTTTACCGCTCGCTACTTAAGGTTCGCCGGAGTGCAGCTGAGGATTCAATTAATGCCCGTGCGTCAGATGCCAGAGCTTCTCGCGAGGAACGAAGGGAGATGGCTGAAGCCCTCTCGACATTGCAGCGACTAAAGAGGGGCGATCGTAGACTTGTCCACAATGGGGTCGAGAGCGCACGAGAATTGCACTGAGCACGTGCGTTCTCGGTTCCCCCACGCAACATGCCCTGCGTTTTCGTAAAGTCCGGTTACGTGTGTGCCAGCTCAACCGGTCGATGCAACACCATCCAGTGCATTGATTCGACCATGCTTCCGCGGGAGAACCATCTGTTTGGCTGTGCGCGGCGGAAACCTAGCCAGGGCAGCGTTCCAGCTGGTCTGGCTCTAGCGAGGGATTTTAGCTTTTGTTTTCAATCTAAGGTGGGTTCGAGCTTAGTGTTGCGTCGACCCATTGAGATCACCTGACGAATCGGGAGTTGGCGCCTTTATGCCGATCTGATTGCTGGCGGGATGAGGAATTATCAACGCCTGCCGGTAAAACAATTTCCATCAGCGAGCCGTGAAGTCGATGGCCAGAAGCGAAATATCGTCTTGGTGGCCCTCGCCGGGGGGCTGTTCCAGCCAGTGGGCCAACTCGAGCAACAGGGCGTCGGCAAATGGCCCAGCTGTAAGCTTATTATTCGTTTCCATGAACTGCATGAAGCGGCCCGTTCCAAATTCCTCCTGCGCTGGATTGGCGGTTTCAAGGATTCCGTCGGTGTAAAGAACGAACCGATCGCCAGCCTCGATTGCTACTTGCAACGAATCGTAGGTGGCTTCCTCGAACTGTCCCATGACCAATCCGTTTTCCAGGAGTTGGCTGGCGCTGCCGGTTGACTTGCGCCAAAGTAGCAGCGGCGGATGTCCTGCACCTCCGTAATTCAAAATATTCTTTTCCAAATCCACATAAACATACGCTGCCGTGACAAAATTATGCTGAAATTTGCCGCATAACGCTTGATTCAAACCCGCCAGAACTTTGCCCGGTTCAGAAACGTGGCGCACTTGTGCGGTGAGGGCAACCTGCAGCATTGACGCGATGAGCGCGGCAGGCAAGCCGTGTCCTGAGACGTCCGCTATCAGGATGCCCACGTGACGTTCGTCCACGACGATGAAATCGTAAAAATCGCCGGCCACCGAAGTCATCGGAACGTAGCGCGCCACAATATCCATGCCGGTGAGCTTCGGCGTGCTGCTCGGGAGAATGGATAGCTGAATCTGCCGCGCCATTTCCAGTTCGGTGACCGCCCTCTACTGACGGGAAATCCCTAAAGAGAGCACTCTGAGGTGCCCGGCAACTGTTGAAATCAGGGCAACGCACTCATTGAGCGCTGTTGAGCTTGGCCGCGAGGATTAGTACTTGGAAACGCTAGCGCTTTACCGGATGCGCGTTCTCGGTGAGGAGTCACGGAGACGGGGAGTTCTGCGCGTGTCCGGTAAAGCCGTTTGGACGTGGCCGCTGGCGGCTAATGGCTGGACTCGGTCCAACGGCTATGGGAATTGAATCTTTTTTCGTTTGCAGCCTATTGATATTTGCGTGGCACGACTCACCCCATCGTACTTGAAGCCGGAGAACACGGCACGTTTCAGATTTATGCCGCCACGTCAGAGAAGCTCGGAGCCAAAGCGAAAGTTGCCAAGTTCCCAGTTCTTGACGTTGAACACGTAAAAATGAAGGCGGCGGCTGCTACCGCGAACGAGGTCACGTTAGTCGGACTTTCCATGATCCGGCTGCGGCGCGTGCTGAATCACTGGCGACGGCGGCATTGGCATATCGAAGATGATGGTTATCGCCCCGTTCTTTCCTTCGAAATCCGCCTGCGTAATGCTGCGTCCCTCGATTGCCTCGCGCATCTCTTTCGCTGCGCCGGTCTCGCCCTTGATCGCTTGCCGCGCTTGGGCCAGCGCGATGGCATCGCCGAACGTCGCGCCCCGCGGCAAGTCCAGCGCTCGCCGGATATCATCGGGAAGTTCAGTCTCAACGATCCTGTGGTAGCGATCTGTGATCGGCTTCTTCTTCGGCCTGCCCCCGGGATTACCCGTTTGCCCTGGCTGCCAAGTTACGAGGTTGGCGAGGCTGCGTGGGTGTTCTCCGCGCCGTCTTTTCTCTGTTTTTTTCACTGTTCTCACTGATTGGCGTCACTGTATTGGTCTAATGGCTTTCGATGTTCAGCGGGGCTGCTTCTTTTGGCTGAGCTGATTGGGTGTTTGGCCGCATGTGGTAGACTCCGATCGCTTCCACAGACAGAAACGAGGAGCGGAAAATGGGCAAACGGCTGCTAACGGCGTGCTTGCTTTTTGCCGCGCCCGCCTGGGCACAGAGCCAGAAGACCCCGATTCAAATCACCGCCGACCTTTCAGACGCGCCGCGCAAACTCTTTCACGCCGACGTGGATCTGCCGGTGACCGTCGGCCCGCTCACCCTTATCACTCCCAAATGGATTCCCGGCACTCACCAACCGTTCGGTCCCGTGAATAGCATCACCGGGGTGGTCTTCACCGCAAATCGTCAGATGCTCGAATGGCGCCGCGATGATGTGGACATGTATGAATTTCACGTGACGATTCCCACGGGTGTCACGACGCTTCATGCGCATCTCGACTGCATCGTTACCACAAATGTCTCGCGGAAGTTGGCCAAACTCGACTGGGAGACGCTGATGCTCTATCCAGCAAACACGCCGGTCCGCGATATTCCCATCCATCCTTCGCTGATTGTCCCTCCGGGCTGGAGCGTTGGCACTGCGCTTACTCCTATTGGCGGCGCATATCCTCAACCGGCTCCCGGGGGCACTACACACTTCGCCGTGACCAATGTTGAGCAGCTTGAAGATTCTCCCGTGCTCACCGGACAATACTTTCACGAATTTGCTTTGGCTCCCGAAATTTCGCCCAAGCACTTCATCGACGCCGCCTCTGATGCTCCAGAAGACTCCGATCTTCCGCCAGCGTTTCTAGCGAAGATTGCGTGTCTCGTTCGCGAAGCAGATGCGTTGTATCGCTCACACCACTATAACCAGTACCACTTCCTAGTAGTCATCTCCGACGCCACCGGCAGCGACATAACTCTGGAGCATGGCCAATCGTCCGAATATGGCGTCCCTGAGAAATTCTTCTCGGATGAAGGCTATCTGTTGGTTGGCGCCGACCTGCTTCCACACGAGTACAGCCACTCATGGAACGGCAAGTATCGCCGCCCGGTGGGGTTGTACCAACCTGATTTCGCCACGGCACAGCAAGGCGCTCTGCTCTGGGTGTATGAGGGCATGACGCAATATCTCGGCAACATCCTTGCCGCGCGCTCAGGGCTCAAGTCGCAGTCGCAGTATCGCGACCTTCTTGCTTGGTCCGCTGCGTTTCTGGACGATACGCCCGGCCGTGAATGGCGCTCGACGGAAGACACGGCAATTGCCGCTAGCATTCTTCGTAGTGGCGAGCCGGCGTGGGCGAACTGGAGGCGTGGACAGGACTATTACGACGAGGGCCAACTCGTCTGGCTGGATGCCGACACACTGATTCGCAAGATGACCAACAATGAGAAGTCGCTCGATGACTTCCAGCGAATTTTTCTAGGTAAGGGTGGAAACACCGGGCCTCTCATCATTACTTACACGTTCGACGAACTGGTTCGGGACCTGAACGAGGTCGCGCCATACGACTGGGCGACTTTTCTCCATGACCGCGTCGATAGAATCAATCCTCGTGCCGATCTTGCCGGAATCGAGCGAGGTGGGTACAAACTCGTCTACGCGGACAAGCCGAATCCTTCGGCGTTAGCCTCGAGTCGGCCCTATCGGCCATTCCGGGGAGTGGCGTGCCGGCCGTTGACGCTTGGTACTCCGTTGGCCTCAGCGTCGGTGGTGAAGGCAAGATCAGTGACGTTCGTTGGAATGGTCCCGCCAATAAAGCAAAAATCACTCCGGGGGACAAGATCGTCGCGGTCAACGGACAGGTTTTCTCGCCCGATCGGTTTCGAGCCGCGATTCGCGACGCGAAAGGCGAGACCGAGCCGATCCATCTGCTTATTCAGTCGGATACTTTTGTTTCCACTGCCGATATTGACTACCACGATGGTGAACGCTATCCCGTCCTGGAGCGCGTCGAGGGAACGCCCATATCTGGACAACATCACCAAGCCCCTCACGCCCTCTCAGTCGGCGCAACCCAAGTCAACAGCGAACGATCGCTAGGCGTAATACGCTTACAGGTTCAGGTGGCTATAGGTGAGCGAAGTTCCGGAGGCGTCTACCTGGATAATGCTGCTTGCAGGATTCGCTGGGCTCGTGTTGCTAGACCAAAGGAAGGCCAGCAGATTGCACATTTGGCGGTAACTTCACACTTCTCCGCGACACTTTCCTTTGTTCCCTTGCTCGCGTTGCTGGAGCGGGTTCAGGTTGCCCAAAAACCCGGTTGGAATCGGTCTCGCAACTTCCGCTTTTTCACCATGGCGCACCTACGTATCGCTCTGCGCGAAACGTGCACCTAGCGGCATGCTCAGCCGGATTTGTCCTTTCGGTTCGGGCTCTACTGCGCTGCTTTTGGTTCTGGCGTGAGCTGAATCACAAGGCGGCTGGGGCTGTGGCGACGGAAGCCAAGGCTTTCACGGTTTTGCTCGCCATGATAGCTGGATCACGAACACAGACTCGTGACCAGAGAGGAGCATCGGTAGTTCGAATGCCCGGGCGACCTCGCGGCGGCACGTTCAGACCCGGTACTTCGATTTTCGGCTGCGTGCGCCGCATCGCCGCCCAGTCAGGTCGGTTCGATGCGTCGATCATGACAACGGAGAACTCCGGGCCTTTGTTCTCCTGTTCGCGCACATACAACCCGCGAATCTTGAAAGCCATGTCGAGACCGTTTTGGCGCGCGCTCCAATTCGCCGTCTTGCGGCTCTCGATCTGCAGCCGACGATCCTTGCCTTTGCCCACCGGGAGCGTAAAAATTTGTTCTCTTCTGCGTTCATGAGCGGGAGTAAATGTTTGTCTATGAGCGAGTCATCGTCTAATGCGTGGCGCGCGAGCAATTCAGGGGAGTTTTACGATGGATTCAAGAGCTTGATAAGCGGATTGGCGGGCGTGCTTCGGGCTGTATCCGGCAGCGATGGGAGCTTTGCCCTGGTGCTTTGTCTTGGCAAGCTGGCGTATTAGCTCTTGCTGCTTGACGGTAAGTCTGCGCTTCTTCTAGCGTGACATCCAAGACCTCAAAACCGACGCTCGTAGCCCAAAACTTGGGTCCAACTTGGGTCCAAAATCTAAGCTAATGGGCCTAAGAACGGAGTTTTAGGAGAGTAAGGGCAGCAGATTC
>CAWDRJ010000033.1:0-20621 GCA_963804625.1 uncultured Acidobacteriota bacterium
GTCCTGCTTGATCTTGTCCGACACTTCCTTCATCACCGCCAAAATCGCCGACGCATCTTCGCCGGCCTTCTTCATCCGCGCGATCCCCTCGCTAGCCTTATTCCGCTCCGCCTTCAACCGCTCAGCAGAAGTAATAAGCGCCCGCCGCTCCAAATCCAAAGCCCGAAACGGCTCCAGATCCAAAGGCTTCCCGCGGTCCCGCCCCGTCTTCTCAATCACATCCAAATGTTCCCGCACATAATTCAAATCCAGCATAGGCGAAGCAGAATACATGAAGTCAGCGACAAGTGAAAAGCGACGAGTGGCAAGGAAAACTCGATTCGTAACGCGCCGCTCACGACCCTCGAGCGAGTCCGTAGGCGCACGGCATGCCGTGCCCGTCTCTGCCAACATCGGCTTCCGGCCGAACGAAGGGGGTGCCCGGCTCCCGCAAAACGAGCGCCGTTGAATTACGTTGTCATCCCGACAGAGGCGCGATGCAGTTTCGCGCCGACGAGGGATCTCTCCCGGTTTTCCGTGGTTAGCTTCGGTAAGCGGACGATCTCATGGCGAACCAGCGCCGGAGGCGCGTCATAAGTTAGCCCGGTGCGGAAGCGCCGGGACCCCAGCACGGACAAAATGCCAGCGCCGTAGGTGCGACACACGCTTCGCACCTACGCGCCGTTGTTTTACTTTCGCGAAGCAAGCATCGCTTGGCACGCGTCCTTGACGGCGCTGCCCAGCTCTCTTGTCGAGTTGCTGAAGATATCGTCCCCGTCGCTATTGAATACCGCAATTTTATTTCGGTGCTGCAGCAATCCCTTGCCGCCCTCATGATCTAAAGTGAGGACGAAATTGGCCTTAGCGAGATTGTTGGTAACAGTGAGCTCGGGGCAACGCTGATTAAGCGTCTTGATGATCTCCGCGGTCTGCGGGCGAGCGCCGCCGGCCATCCAACTGCTTGCGCCCCAACCGTTTTTGTTTCCACCTGCGGAGGAACCGCCGCGTGTTTCCCACGATTGACTGTCCGTGACGAACACGCGTGTCTTGCCGTCGCTCGCCTCTGTCGGACCTGTAACCGGTGTCGGCGCGGATTGTGGCGCCGCCACAGGTGCCGCGGTTGAGGCAACTGGCATCGAATAAGACACTGAAGTAGGTGCCGGAGTCGAAACGGTGACGACATTGGCTGGTCGTGTCGCATTTGGCGTTGCCTGTGCTTGTGGGATGGGACGGCAAGCCTCGGTACCGAAAATCATTTCCCCTTGATAGGTAAATCCGCCCGAATCGGCGATATTTCGGCACATCCACTTTGCCGGGTCCGGATTCTGTGCTGATGCCACAGTGGACACGGCCAGCAGCGCTAAAATTGCTACGGCTGTTCTCATCTCTTCCTCAGTATTCGCTGATTTCTTGCTCGTCGGCGCAGACTCAGCCGTCTGCGTACCAAAATGGAACAGAGCGATGTGTCCCACAATGGTATTTTTACCAATTAGGTAATCGACGCTAGCGCAAACCGTACTCGATACCCCGCGCCAAACTCGGCCTGCCAATCTGTGTCTTCGAATTAACACACGCAGCCACGCGTCATCTACCTGACGCGCGCCGTCGGCGAATTTGGAAATTGGCCAAGAACGCTGGTGGGATTCCGTGACGAGAATCGGGAAGAGGGGTTGCAGGGCTGGGCTAGCCCGCAGACCTCTCAGATTAAGGAAGTAGCCGGGAACACACGCTACTCCACATTTCAGAAGTTGGGTTCAATGTTGTGTTGTGCACAGCAGAGCCGTGCTTCAGGTGTGGTTACAAACGGGTTCCTGCTGACCTGTACCAGGCGCGACGCTCCGGCACTCTCCTTGTGGATAATGGGAGAGCCGCCGGGGATCAGCGCCTCCTTGGGTACTCGGTAAAGATCGCCCGATCCGCGTTCAACGTATGCGCCGGGTTCGTTAAGTTCATCCCACGCGACTTCAGATAGCGCAAGCCGCGTTTGGGGTTGCACTGACCTATTTCTCACCTGTTCCATTTTTTAGTCTCCTTTCCTTTCTCGCGTGGGTCAGGTGTGCCCCCGGCCAACCCAACCATTACTGCGCCGTGAAAGAGTCTGTCAATGCGCAAAAGTACGGGCGTAAAAGTTTGCGGCGAACCGGGTTGACTGCACCGAGGCCCGGGAATAAAATTGCCGTCTCCGGTCGGAACACCTCGGGAACTCCCCGCAATCTGCATCTCATCTCTATAGCTCGTTACTCTTGCTGATCAGTTTATCTCTGGTAAACAAGCCGCAAATGTGTTAACGTGGGTCGGGGCACTTTTCAGCCTTGCTGAGGACGCGACATGGAGATTGGGGCATCGCTAACTGGGGCACCGACGGCAGAGCGAACTAGACGCTCGTGCCGGCGCGGCTTCACCACTGTCGCAACCCGCAGCCGACACTCCGAAACACGCGCTCAAAACGATCCCACCGCGCGCATTTCTAATCGACAATGGCAGATATTAGAATTCGTCGTAACTAGCAGAAAACAAACAACCGCACCCCATTCTAATCGACAATTTTTTCGAGTTGTAAAAATCACGAATCGCGCCGTCCGCGTCCCCGGTTCCATTCGCCCGATGGACTCCTCCGGAGTCCCACAAAAAGACCCGGATGGTTTCGCGGGCTCACGCGCGTTGCGCCTCCGCGATTTCTATCCGGAACAGACCTTCATTCAGAAATTGGCTAACTCCCTGAAAACAAACGAGAAAATATTTTCTAACCGGTACAACGAACCACTCTTCACCAATCATCACTCACGAATCACCAATCACGCTTCTCCACTCACCACTCACGCCTTCCGCCCCAACTTCCACACAATCTGCCGCATGATCCCCGTCCACATATGCGCATCCCGCGAAGGCAGATTCAGCCGCCGTACCAACCGTCGCAGCCTCTCATCCGCATCAGCCACTTTGCGCAGATCGAGAAACCCGCTGGCGCTGAGCGCTTCGATCAGCACTGCCGTAAATCGCTCGAGCTCGCCCGCCGTCGCCGGCAGCAGCTTCTCCGACGCCTTCTCAAACCGCCCCGCAAACCGCGCTGCGAATTGCGGCGCGCCTTTAGCAGTGTGGACCGCGCCGCGAATCAGTTCGTACAGACACACCGCCACGGCCTGCCCCAAGTTCATCGAAATATTCTGCGCCGAGGTAGGAACGTGCAGCAGCCAATGGCAATGGCTCAAATCCTCGTTGGTCAATCCAAATTTTTCGGACCCAAAAAGCAGCGCCACGCGATTCGACGCCACTTTCCCACGCGCAACTTTCTTGCGCGAGGCCTCCCGCGCGCCGGCCGCTCCGCGAGCCAGCATCTTGCGAATAATCTTCGCGCCATCCTCGAGCTGCCGCAGCGGATGGTGCAATTCGCGATGGCCCACGGCCGTAGTGCCGACGACCAGCCTGCAATCCGCAACCGCCTCCGCCACACTCTCGAATTCCTCGGCCTTCGCCAGCACCGGCGCAGCACCCACCGCCGAACGCGCCTCGCGATACGCCGGCTCGTACGGCGTCACCACGCGCAAATGTGCAAACCCAAAATTGCTCATCGCGCGCGCCGCCGCCCCAATGTTCAAAGGATTGCGCGTAGACACCAGCACGACACGTAAATTATCAAGCTCACCCAAAGCGCTCATGAGCGCCTATTCTACGGCACCCACGCGCTACCGCAACGTGACCAGTACCTCGATCTTGCCCTTGCCCGACGCCAACGGCTGCAGCGCCGTGCCGATCACCGCCCCGGTAAGTTTCGTCGCGTCGCTCCCGCGCATCGCATATCCCCGGGTGGACGACGTCACCAGCAAATCGCCGCGCGCAATCGCGCCATTTTCCGCGCTCACATTGCAGGGAACGATGCCGACCACCGCCATGGGAATTTCCGCCGCGAGCCGCGGATCTTCCGACGTGTGCTCGGTCCCAGTGAACCCCGGTTTGGTGGAATATATCGCGGCCACCAGCGTCGAATACGGCGTGCTCGAAAGCGCGAAACGCCGGTTCGCGCGCGTGTCTATCACCAGCACATCCCCCGGTTCGTATCGTGCTTTCGGAGCTGCTGTGCCCACAGACTCCGCAAAATCCGCGCTGCCCGTCTGCGTGCCGCCATCGAAAAATCCCTTGCCGGTGCTGTCAATTCTCGCCCGTGTGTAATTCTGGTATGTCGCTGGATCGTCCGCGCCCGTCGGCCCGGAAAATCCAAACGGAAACCGGAAATTATCCTGCTCCTCGCGCAAAGCAAAGAGCATGTCGCCGTGACTCATAACTCCGAACGTGTCCGACGCCAGCAGCACGAAACTCTGCGTCGGATCAATCGAAGTCTGATCCCCGGCCATTGTGTCGTACGCTGCGACATTTAACCCGCCGTAGTCGTCCACATCCCCAACCCACAAATGCGCCGAAGCATTGCACGAAGTGGGATCCAGATAATTCGTGGTGGTCGTACACATCTTGTGCTCGTTGTGGATGGAGAAATCTTTCGCGGACGTCTCCAGCACACCGGGGGACTCCACCGCCATGCCGTAATCGTACGGAGCGATCAGGTAGCTCTTGTTCGGAGTCGTCGAGGGCGGATGGCTATCGTCAATCGTGACAGCATCGGGGACGCAGAGATAATTCGCCTGATCGGCAGCGGATTGCGGGCTGCCGCCGGTGCGGTCGTAGTAAGCCCGGGTGACGCGGAAATGATATTGCGGCCCAGCTTCGCCGCTGGAAAGCGAGACGATGTCTTTATTATCCTGCGCCACCGCGACTTCTCCGTAATTGTCAGAGTTCGAAGAAGCGTGCGTGTAGTCCCAGGGGAATTGCGAGTGCTGCTGCGCGCAAAAACTGAGGCCCAGACATCCAAGAATCACAATGAATAAAGTTAGACGAGACATGAAGTCGCGTTCTCCTTTCCTTCATAACAATAATGGAACCGGGCTGGGATTTATTGCACTGACAACTTCGAGCGAGAGCGGGTGCGAGCGTTAGATGACGACAGATTCCTGGTATTCACCGAACGCGCGTCGGAGCGCGTCGGAAATTTCGCCCACCGTGGCGTACGATTCGACGGCGGCAAGGATCGCGGGCATGAGATTTTCGGTGCCGTGCGCGCGGCGCTCGATTTCAGCGAGCGCCGCGCTGGCACGCGCAGCATTACGGCGCGCGCGCAACGCATGCAGCCGCGCCACTTGTGCGCGTTCGATTTCCGGATCAATGCGCAGCGTAGGGATCGTCCTTTCTTCCTCGGCCTGGAAACGATTCACTCCGACGATGACTTGCTCGCCGGAATCCACGGCTTGCTGATATTCGTAGGCGGATTTCTGAATTTCCTGCTGGACGTAGCCGGTCTCGACGGCGCGCAACATTCCGCCCATGGCGTCAATCTTCGAAATGTAATCCCGCGCGGCAGCTTCGATTTCGTTGGTCAGTTTTTCGATGGCGTAGGAGCCCGCGACCGGATCAACCGTATTCACCACGCCGGTTTCCTGAGCGATGATCTGCTGCGTGCGCAGCGCAAGCAGTGCGGACTGTTCCGTGGGCAGCGCGAGAGCTTCGTCGAGCGCATTGGCGTGCAAAGACTGGCAGCCTCCGAGAACCGCCGCGAGAGACTGCAGAGCCACGCGCACCAGGTTATTTTCCGGCTGCTGCGCAGTGAGCGAAGAGCCGGCGGTCTGCGCATGGAAACGCAGCATCAGCGAGCGCGGATCGCGCGCGCGGAAACGATCGCGCATCGTGTGCGCCCACAGACGGCGCGCGGCGCGAAACTTCGCGATTTGCATGAGCAGCTCGTTATGCGAATTGAAGAAAAACGAAAGCTGCGGCGCGAATTCATCCACGGCGAGCCCCGCAGCGACGGCGGCTTCCACGTAGGCGATGCCATTCGCGAGCGTGAACGCAACTTCCTGCACATCGGTCGAGCCCGCTTCGCGGATGTGGTAGCCGGAAATCGAAATCGCGTTCCAATTGGGAATTTCGTGGCGGCACCAGGCAAAAATATCGGTGACGATGCGCATCGCAGGCCGCAGCGGATAAATATAGGTTCCGCGCGCCATGTATTCCTTCAGGATGTCGTTTTGCACCGTGCCGGCGAGGCGTTTCAGATTCGCGCCCTGCTGCTTCGCCACGGCGACGTAGAGCGCCAGGAGAATCGCGGCAGTCGCGTTGATCGTCATCGAAGTAGAGACGCTTTCGAGTGGAATCCCGTCGAAGAGCGTTTGCATGTCTTCGAGCGAATCAATCGCGACGCCAACTTTGCCGACTTCGCCCTGTGCGAGAGGATGATCGGAATCCATGCCGATTTGCGTGGGCAGATCGAACGCGACGGAAAGGCCTTTGACGCCCTGCGCGAGCAAATAGCGGTACCGCTGGTTCGATTCGATGGCACTGCCGAAGCCGGCGTATTGACGCGTGGTCCACAGGCGACCGCGATACATGGTGGGGTAGACCCCGCGAGTGAAAGGGAACTCGCCGGGATAACCCAAGTCGCGTTCGAAATCCCAGTCCTGCAAGTCGTCAGAAGTGATAACGGCTTCTATCGGCAGGCCGGAAGGCGACGCGGCCTTGCGCTCACGCTGGGCCGTGGATTTGTGCGGGCTGTTAGGCATTAGGCGGCGGCACGCGAGGGGTGTGGTTTTCCATTTTCGATTTTCCAACTTCCAATGTCCGCCTCAGCGGACGCGGCGTGCTCGACGAAAAGATGTGAACGCAAAAACCAGCATGGTGACGGCATACACGATCGTGAAACCGAGCAGCCATGCCGCGGGACGACTGTGCCAGAGGCGCCATGCGATGCTCGCAAAATAGAGGGCGAACAGCGCGAAGACCGCGCCGGTGGCTTCATGAAAAAGCTGGCGTGCGGCGCGCCACACAATGCGGAGCGTCACTTTTGCGGAGTTCCAGAGCGTCGAATAGAAGCCGGCAGCCACGCCATAATTCTAGTACACATTGCGTCTGGCTGCCGCCGGGTTCGGCGGAGAGGCGGTCCCGCCTGAAATCCTGGGCGTGCGCACAGGTAACTGGAGGGGTTCGTAGTGCGCACCTGGGTCTTGTTTCGGGCTGGCGAGCGACTTAAGATTGGTATAGAAAGGGTTTTCACAGGAGGTGATGCCCTTGCAACTCGACGATCGCATGAAGCAGTTACTGCGAGAGCTGGGACACGCCATCAACGATACGGTGTCTGATTCCGACCGGATCGCCGAAGCGATTTCGGGAGTGCGTTCGGCCGGCTTCGACATCGTGCTGAAGCTGGACGCCACGATCGGCCTGGCGCGACGCTCCGCGCAAGACGCCAAAATGACCACGCAAGACCGCCGGTTTCTGGAATCCCTGCACATTCGCGTGGACGACGAAATCATGGACGAAGAAACCATCGAACCGCGCGTGGAAATTACCGCGCAAGACATTAAATTCCTGAAGTCTCTGAAAATTTCCTTCGATGAAGAACTATAAAATTTTCGCAGCCGTGATTCTCTGCGCCGGTGCGGCCGCACTGGCGCCCGCGCCCGTTCGCGCACAGATTACCGGCGATTCCTCCCAGCCTGCAGTGATAGTGAAGCAAAGCGCCGCGAAAGCAGAGTGGCTGAGAGCGGAAGTGATTCACGCGGATCAACAGTCGATCATCGTGCGCGAAGCGGGCAACGGCATGAAGATTCACACTTTCACCTACTCGGAGAAAGCCAAGAACAAGATCAGCAGGGTGCTGGACGCGGGCGGCTATCAGACCGGCGACCACGTGAAGATCCGCTGGATTCCCGGCACTGCGGAAGCATTGGACATCAAAGGCAGACCTTCTCCCGCAATTTGATTTCGGCGAGGCCGGCGCTCCGCCGGCAACGCACCACAATGAAATGATTCGTCCTCCCGCCGTTTCCGGCCGCTTTTATCCATCGGACGCGAAGGAATTGTCACGCTTGGTCAAGGAGTATGCGCCTGAAGGCGCCGCGAAAATCGTGGCGCGTGGCTGCGTGGTGCCGCATGCGGGGTGGATGTACTCCGGGCATGTCGCCGGCGCTGTATATGCCTCGCTCGAAATTCCTGCGCGCTGCATTCTGCTGGGGCCGCGACATTTTCCGCGGGGCGAAGCGATGGCGATTCTATCGGAAGGAAGCTGGCGGACGCCGTTGGGTGAAGCGCAAATTGATACCGAGTTGGCCGCGGAATTGATGCGCGCGTGCCCGCGTTTGCGGGAAGACGCGGTGGCGCACGAACGGGAACACTCGCTCGAAGTGCAGATTCCGTTTTTGCAGCAACTCGCGCCGGGTTTTCAATTTGTGCCGGTCGCGCTGGCGGCGGACCGTTATCCGGTGATCGAGGAGTTGGGGCACGCGGTAGCGAAGGTCGTGACGGCTCATGCGGCGGAACGCGTGTTGGTGATCGCCAGTACGGATATGAATCATTACGAGAGCGATGCCGTCACACGCGCGAAAGATGAACGCGCGATCGCGCAGATCCTGGCGCTCGATCCACGAGGACTGTACGATACGGTTCGCGGCGAGGGAATCACCATGTGCGGCTACGCCGCAACGACAGCCATGCTGGTGGCGATGCGCGAGCTGGGCGGGAGCGACGTAGAGTTAGTGTGGTACGCAACGTCGGGGGACGTGACTGGGGAGCGCGACGAAGTCGTGGGATATGCGGGGTTGATTGTTCGTTGAGCTTATTGCTTCCGCAAGAAATCAAACCAACGTCAAAAGACTTAACACAGACGCCACCGAGAAAACTTTGAGGGCACGAAGATAGTGTGCCGGGACTTGACTCTCCTTGCTCGGCTGCGAATATCGTGGCCGCGTGGCAGAGGCGCGCTTATGACCGATCGCACTGCACGGCTCAGCCCGCTCCGATCGTTCGTCACTCGACGTTGATCGAAAGATTCAGCGTTGGATTGGGTGTGACGCCCGCGCCGCTGAACGTAATCACCACATTCTGGTCCACACCGACCGGCGTACCCGGATTTGTGGGGCCACTTCCGCCTCCTCCTCCGCATGAGGCGATCGCAGCCACTGACGCAATCGCGAGAACTGCACACGCCATGCTCCCGCGGCGGCGGCTGACGACGCCCCTGCGAGCCGACAAAATTAGCGCGCACAGTGTGCAGGCCAGCGCGAGAATTCCGCCGAAGCTCCACCAATTAAACGCTGCGGGACGCTCGGCGAACTGCGGTAGTCCAATTGAAGCCGCGGTTGTTTGAAATGTGACCATGACTTGCGCCGTCGTCGTGGCGCTGCTGAGAACCACGGAAGACGCGCTGAAGCTGCAGGAGGTTTCCGACGGCATTCCCGCACATAGCGCTGGAGAAAGCGGAATTGTCCCGCTGTAGCCGTTCATGCCGGTGACCGTAATCATCGTGGATCCGGTCGCGCCCGGCGCGCTGATCGGAACCTGGGTGGGGCTGGCAGTCACTGTAACCGTGGGCGCCCCAGTGACGACTTCCGCAGTCGAGGCGGTCGAGGTTGAATAGTTGGAGTCGCCGCTATAGGTGGCCACCACCAACTGCGTTCCTGCGGGGATCGCGGTAGTGACGAGCTGTGCCTGTCCGCTCGCCAGGGTTACAGCACTCCCGATTGGACTCTGGTTCCCCTGCGCGCTGACGGCGGAATAAAACTGCACGGTGCCGGTGAGAGCGGGCCCGCCTGATTTGGCTGGGGCGACTTGCGACGTGAGAGTCACGCTGGTGCCCTGCGAAATCGCGGCGTTCGACGTGGAGACCGAAGTTGTCGAGCCGAGCAGGTTCACGGTTTCCGAAACGCCGGCAGAGGAACTGGAATAGTTCGTATCACCACCATAAGTGGCGATGATCGTCAGGTTCCCGGCAGGCAGCGTTGAAGTGGTGACTTGGGCCTGCCCGTTGGCCAGCGTGGCGCTGCCAATGCTCGTGCAGTTCGCACAATTAATCCAGAATTGAACGGTTCCGGTCATAGCCGGGCCGCCGGTTTGTTGCGGAGTGATCTGCGCGGTGAACGTGACGGACGTTCCGTGCTGAATCGTCGCATTCGAAGTAGTAATCGTTGCGGTCGTCGGAATGACCACGTCCACGATCACCGGATTCGAAGTCGCAGATGCCTGGTAGTTCGGGTCGCCGAGGAATTGCGCCGTGATCGTGTTGTTCCCCACGTGCAATGCGTTCGTGACGATGTAGGCGGTCACCTGAGCGGTACCGGAAGCGGTAGTTGCGGGCAAATACGTAATCTGCCCGCTGAGCTTCGCAGATCCGTCGAAGTATTGCAGGCTGTCGGCCGGGTACTCGGCGACCGGCGCGTTCGAAGGGAGAGAAGCTTGCGTAGTGATCGTTGCCGTCAAGTTCGGATAGGCGCCGACTTGGATGATATTGGTGCCGGCCGTCAAGCTGACACTGGTTAAAGCTTGCGTGACGGTGACGACATCGGGTGCGGCGGAGTTGCTGCTGGCGTTGTAGCTCTTGTCGCCGCCGTAAGACGCAACGATGGTGTGCTGGCCGCCCATCAGGAAAATTGGTTGGTCCTCCGCGTAACCTTCGGCATTCAGCGCGAAAGTGCCGCCATCGAGCGGGCTGGTAACTCCATTTAGAGTGTCGTTCAGCGTGACGGTTCCGGTGGGGCAGCCGTATAGCTGATTGCCGTTGGGCGCGCAGAGGCTTCCGCCCGAATTCGTCACGTCGCTGCGGAGTATGTAGAGGCTGCCGTAGGGAAAGGATGTTGCGTTGGTGCTGGTGGTCTGCCCGGTGGTCGGGTTGAAGGTAATGATCTCGGCTTGGCTTTTGCTCGATTCAGGATTGACCGTGACCGTAACCGGCGACGAGTCAGCCGGCGCGAATGTGGAATCGCCGGAGTAGTGCGCTGTGACGGTGTAGCTTGTGCCTCCGGGCAGAAACGTGGTGGACGTTCCGGCCGGTAATGACCCGCTGCTCAGGTTGAAGACTTGCTGCGCGCCTTGCTGGTCGCGCGGGCTTGAGCCGGTGTTGGCGATCAATGAAATCGTACCCGTGGGAGTTCCTGAACCTGACTGGGGCAGCACCGTGGCGGCCACGGGCATGGTTTGACCGTGCGTGATCGTGGCCGGCGGGCCGAGAGTGAACGAACCAAACTTCGATGCGCTGAATTTACCCGCGTAGGTGCTCCACTGGTTCACCAGATTCGCAACGTTGACGCTGCCGAGGCCGGTGGCGAGATCGTATCCGGTTCCGGTGCTGTAGCCGGTAAGCACGCCGTATTGATCGCCGCCGGTGGAAGTCTTGCAGTTGGGACTGCCTGAGACGCACGGCATCGCGATCGTCGAGCCGGAAGGGATATCGTAAAAAATGCAATTGTTCGTGCCGGTCGAAGGGACCGAACTCGAGTTGCAACTATTGGACGAGGTCGCGGCGATTTTGTAGAAAACGTAATTGGCGTTGCCCTGGCGCTCGCCGGTTTTTTGGTTGATCAGGGCGATAATGCCGGCAAAGGCTGGCGTGGAGACCGAGGTGCCGCCGTAGCCCGAAAAATCACCGTTGTTGAGGTCGCATGGGCCGGACGCGTCGGATTGGCAAATTATATAAAACGTGTTGTTGAATCCGTTGCTGGCGAATAAGGAGACGTCCGGCACGTCGCGGCTGCCGTCGGAGGGAACTCCGGGCGCGTTTTGCCAGACGGGCTTCGCGTATCCACCCGAGCAGGAAGATTGCAAGCTGCCATTTGACGTTGTGCAATTGCTGGCGCCGCCACTGCCGCCGGCGACTCCCAGGAAATACTGCTGAACACTTGTATCGTTGCAAGTCTGTTCGGCGGTGGTCGTACCCGCGACGCTGAAGACTTCGGAATTCGTGCAGGTATCGTTCCAGGTCGTTTCTGGAATGTAGCCCTTGGCGTTGGCCTGGTTTGTGTTGTTGGTGGGGTTCCAGTATTTCGAGGTGGTGGTCAGGTCGTTGAAATCGGTGCCGCCAACGGCAACGTTGTAGGGAGTGGATCCGAAGCCGTTGACAGCCAGTCCGTATTTCGCGGCGGTCGCGCCGCGATCGCAGACCGCGGAGCCCTGGTCGCCGGAGGAGACCAGAACCGTGATTCCTTGCGCGGAAGCTTGTTGCCAGAGCGCGTTGTAGTAGGCATTTCCTGTCGTGCCGATACCGAGTTCGCAGATGCCGTAGCTCTCGCTCATGACCGGCGCGAGGTTATTGTCCACAATGAATTCAGCCGAGAGGTCGACGCCGAGCGTCGCCTCCGTGGATTCGGACACTACGAAATCGATCGTTGCGCCGCGGGCGACGGCGCTGGACCATTGCGTATCAATGTCCGCCTCAGGCTCATCGCTCTGAACGCCGGGGTCGGGCCCGTCGTGGATGACGTTCAGCGTGCCCTTCGGCGTGGCCACTCCGAAGACATTCCAGAAAGCGGTCCAGTCGCTCGGATTGATGTCGGTTTCGCCGACGATCGCAATCGTCTGTCCCGTTCCGTCAATCGAAGTCGCCGCATTCCAGAGCGGCGCTATGTCGTAGATCGTGGCGAGGTCGTAAGGGCCGAGCAGTTCGCAAGGTCCGCCGAGGAGTCCGCAACCGAAACCACTCCCGGGCGTGAATTGCGGAATCGGCAGCGGTCCCGCCGGCACAATCTTGCCGGATTGCTTATCCCTGCGAAAAATTCCGGCGAAGTGGTTCATCGGCGTCGCCGGAAAATTGTGGAGCGACCTTACGCCGGCGACCACGGGCGTAAGCGCGGTGGGGATTTGCGGGTCGCTGGAATTGGCCCAGTGGTTTTCGATGCCATTGGCGCCGGGAACTGCATATTGGTGAATCGCGGTGTGGAACGTTTCTTGCACCTGGCCCGCGGTGCCGGAAAATTCGATCACGGTGCGGCCGTTCGAAACGCGAGTCACGAGGAGGCCGTGCAATTGCAGCCACGCGCTGATCGTTTGAATGTCCTGGTCGGCCGGTCCGAACTGCTGGCCGAATTGCTGCGGGGTGAGCCACTGGTGGAAATTCGGCGAAGTCGCGTCCTGCTGCTGCGCGAGCAATTGCTGCAGCGCGGCTTCCTGCTGCGGACTGCGCTGCAACACGAGCAGCATGCGATTCATTGGCAGGCTCGCGGGAGCCGGGCCGCGATCGTACTGCGCCTCGGCCAGGTAATAAGTGTTGCCCCGCAGGACCGTCAGTTGGGATTCGTCTATGGGTTGTGTGATGCGCGCTGCATTGGCTACGGTTTGCGCGAAGGACGGTGACGGTAACAGCGAAACAAAAGCAAAAAACAGGAGTATTCGGAAGAATCGTGCGGGTTGGGTGCGCATGGTTCTCTTCACCTGAGACGTCGTTTTGGGGACTTGAGGACGCGGGGGAGAATAGACGTAGTTATACGATGTGTCAAGTTGCACTTCGGGACAGGCGGCCGAAGAAGAGACGCAGGACGGGGTAGTAATGGAACGCGTTATCGCCGCGAACCGCGCAGGCTGGGCGCTTTTTAGTGGCCCGACCGAATGTGGCCGGCGAGGGTGCGTGCGCGCTGGCGGGCGATTTCCAGGAGTTTATCGTCGCCGGCGAGTTGGTCGAGGATAGGGAGCAAGCGCTCTGGCTCGGGGATCTGCTTGTTGTTGAGGTCGCTTTCGATTTGCAGCAGAACGTCGTTGACGCCCAGGCGGTCGTAGCGCATGGTGCGGGCCAAATCGGAAATGTCCGAGGTTTGCCGCGCGAGGCCCTCGAAAATGTTCACCAGTTGCGAGGCCGGTTCGTCGAGCGTGTAGTTGAATTTCGTTTCGTGCTTCTCCGCGCCGTTCTCGTACTCAAAAGTCTTTTCGCCGAGATTCGCCAGGCGGCGATGTACGTCCAGATCCACACCCTGAAAATTGTGCAGCTTGGCCGCCAGCGAAAAAATCCGTTCGGCGAGCGGCGCACCGATTTCAAAAGGCTGCGGATTGGCGTCTTCGTCGAGCTGCCGGATATCGTAGGTGCCGGAGCCGCTCTCGTTGATCTTGATCTCGACGAACTCGGGATAACTGGTCTTGAAGATCTTGCGGTAGATGATTTGGGCGCCGCCGGCGGGCACGGCGGTGTAAGAAGCGGCGGATGGCGGCACTGACTTCGCGGGCGTTGCGGCCTGCGTTGTGGGTTGTGTAGCTAGGATCAGCGCGAGCACGGACAACAGCAGGCCGGGGATGGCACGGACGCGGGCGTTGCGAAGTTGTGATACGCGAAGCATTACAGTCCAAAGATGCGCGCAGCGCGCGTTTGGTTTCGCAATGAGTTTTTCGTGCGCGTGGCAGCCGCTTCGCGAGCCCTGTTGGCTATAGCGACGCGCGCCGCCGCGGGCCGGATGTTCATCGCTGCCGCCATACGCTCTTGCGCGCGGGAAAAGTGCGCGTGGCACAGCGCGACTGCCAGAGCATCGGCTGCGTCGGGAGGCTCGGGATACTCCGTCAATCCCAGAGCGGAGCTGACCATTTGCTGCATCTGCTGTTTGGACGCCGCGCCGTAGCCGGCGACGCTGGATTTCACTTCGCGCGGCGAATAGCTGTGCGCGGGAATCGAAGCTTGCGCTGCGGCGAGGAGAATCACGCCGCGAACTTCCGCGAGGCGCAGCGCGGTGCCCATATTCAGCGCGGTGAAGACGGATTCGACGGCGATTGCGTCTGGCGCAAACTCATCCACCAACTGCGAAATCAAATCGTGGATTTCGCGCAAGCGCGACCCGAATGTCGCGCGCGCGGGGAACTTCAACGCGCCGAAACGCAACAGGCGCGGGGCCGAGCCGAGAAATTCGACTACGCCGTAGCCCGTTGCGCCTGCCGCCGCGGGGTCCACGCCCAGCACGCACAGACGGCTGCAGGTTGCGCTCGAATTGGAGTCACGCGCCATCGACCGGCACAAGTGTACGTGTGGGTTCGAGCGGAAGGTAGTATTTTTTCGGGCTAGCGATGCACAGTGAGAAACCTATTCACCGCAGAGGGCGCAGAGAAGAACACCGCGCGATTGATGCGAGGAGAATCTTGGAGTGCGGGAGCAAACCGCCGCACTCCAAGAAAAAGCTAGCTTGCGACGGCGGCTTGAATTTCTTTTTCGTCGATGTCGAAATTGGCGTAGACGTGCTGTACGTCGTCGTGATCCTCGAGGGTTTCGACCATGCGCACCATCTGCTGCGCTTGCTGGCCGCTCAATTTCACGTAATTCTGCGGCACCCAACCCACTTCGGCGGTGGCTGGCGTGATCCCCGCCGCGAGCAACGCCTCGCGGACTTTTTCGAATGCTTCGGGGGGCGTGGTGACTTCCCACGCCGAGCCGTCGTCGCGCAGATCTTCCGCGCCGGCATCGAGCACGATGCCCATCATCTTTTCTTCGTCGGCCGCTTCCTTGGGCACCACGATGTCGCCCTTGCGGTGGAACATCCAGCCAACCGCGCCAGTTTCCGCCATGTTGCCGCCATTCTTCGAGAACATGTGGCGAATTTCGCTGACGATGCGGTTGCGGTTGTTGGTGACGACTTGCACCAGCACGCCCACACCGCCGGGACCGTAGCCCTCGAACGTCACTTCATCGAGCGTTTCCCCCTCGAGCGTACCGGTGCCGCGCTGGATGGCGCGCTCGATGTTGTCGTTGGGCATGTTTTCGCTCTTCGCCGAAAGAATGGCGGTGCGCAGGCGCGGGTTGGTAACCGGGTCGGCGCCGCCGGTGCGCGCCGCTATCGTCAACTCACGGATGATCTTAGTGAAAATTTTGCCACGCTTGGCGTCGGTAGCCGCCTTCTTATGCTTGATCGTGGCCCATTTTGAGTGTCCAGACATGGGTGAACCTTTTAAGGGAAGTATGGCAGGAGCAGCAATATAGCTCTTGCCGCGACAGTGTAGCAGCAGCGTCACATTCAGGCAATAGAGCGAGGCCAGCGGCAGCGATTCCGCAATCGCGACTGGAAGTGTAGGAAAGCGCGCCGATTGGGGCCAGCAGAGATCCCCCGGCAGTTTCTTGCGAACCTTTGGGAACCCGAGTATGTCCGGCGAGGGGTCTTTGCGTTCGCTCCGAACGGTGTAGAGAAAGACTCTCCCTTCCTTGTCGTGAGGGAGCGCAGAGGAATCGCTGGAAGAAAGAAAGATCTGTTCTCAGGGGGAACGCGCTGTGAGGTGTCGGCCGGCCTCGCTATAGATCTGGGCGGCGATGAGCTGAGCCCAGAAGCACTCCGGCTGGGCGCGGCGCAGTTGCGGTTTGATATTGCGTGCCAAGAAAGCATGGAACAGGTTGTAGGCCAGGAAGGCCAACAGAGTAAAGGCCTCGATCGCCTGCGGATCGTGTTTATAGATGTGATCGGCGTGCCAACCGTTCACCAGCTCATTGAAGCCATAGTTTTCTATGTCCCACCGCGCATGTCCCAGATGCACGACCAGCGCGGTGGAGGCTCGCGCGGCCGGCAAGGTCGTCACCCACATCCATTCGCTCTTCTCCTGGGACATTTGTTTGTCCGACTGGCGGCGTACTCGGTACGTTTCTTCCGAGCGCACCACCCGTACAGGGACGCTCACGTTCGACCAAGAAGTCAAATCCGACACATCCCACCACAGGCAGTCCCGCGATCGATACTGCCCCTGCTGCGGTGCCACCAGTGGCAACAGTCCCAAAACATCTTTATAGAGCTCGCGGCGCTCTTCTTTGAGAACCAACAAGACCTGCTTGCCGTGGCCGATCAGAAAGTTCAGAAAAGGTGCCTGCGCATAGAGGGCATCGGCCAACAGCAACTGGAAGGCGCGCGGGTAAGCCAGCAACACACGCGCGAGCAGGCGTAGGGCTGTCGCGACTTCGTTTTCACCAGGAAGCTGGGCTTCCACATCCAGCAACAGGTGCATCTTCTCGCAGCGCAGCAGCAGCGTCACTTGGCGATGATAAAACTGAACCTTCTCTGCGTGCTCGCTGTGCACCGTCCTTTGCAGGCATCCCCGGCAATGCCTGCGGTAGCTGGCATGGCTCTCATGTCCATCCAGCACGGCCACATCCCATTCCCCCACGCCCCGCAAGGCCTTGTTGCGCTTCAAGCGTCCATACACCTGCTGCAACCCTCTGCGCAGTCCCTCATTTTCGAGCGCGGCGTGTACGCGCCCCACCGTATCGGCGCTCGCCAGCTCCTGCCCCAGCCAATGCTTCCAGAAAGAAGCCCCGCGCACGGCCTCCAGCGCATTCAGGCTGCCCAAGCGAGCCCAATAAAGAACCAAAACCGATTGCAGCAATACCGCGGTAGGAATGCGCGGACGCAGACGCTGATCAGAAACTGCTCCCAGAACCTCACCGAGGTCAAAGATCTTCTCTGCGTAGCGGATCAGTCGTCGCAGAACCGGCTTACTCCTTTCTCTCCCGCAGGCGCTTCCACTCTAAATCAGAGAGTTCCTCGATCAGCTTTTCCATCTCCTGCTGATTCTGCACCGCCTGCCGCACGCGGTCTTCCCAGAGACGCGGCACGAACATCTGGCGTAATTTCCCTCCCTTGCGTCGGACCAGATAGAGACAAGCATGCAGTTCTCCGCGGGCGCAATGACAGCCGGCTTTGCCACAGCGCACATTGCGCACGGTGAGAGTGCCGCGCAGAAAGCGCGCGCCGTGGATCACCTGCGCCAGGCGCGATCGCTGCCGTCGTTCCCGGGCCGAGAACTGTGAGCGGTGCAAGCAGCCTCCTTCTTCTTATACACTACAGTATACAAGAATAGCCTGCTGTCAAGTCGAAAAAAGCCAATGCGAATTTGCTTCGATAACCGCAGGAAGGGTAATTCTAATGGGAAGCGCTATTTAGGCTCTAACCAATTTCTCGGATGCGGAATCGCTGGGCCAGCGGCAGGAGCCAGTTTTCGATTGATGCCATAACGACGTCGGCCTCGCGACGGCCCGAGTAGACTGTTCGGTGTTCACCCCAACAGTGCTCGGACCGAAGGAGGCCGAGATGCGAATTATAGGATGTGACTTGCACGCTCGCCAGCAAACAGTCGCGATGCTGGACACCACCACGGGGGAGGTCGTGAATCGGACTCTGAAGCACGAAGGCAATAACGTGCGGGAGTTTTATTCCACACTTCCACGCCCGGTGCGTGTGGGCATCGAAGCCACGGGATCGATGCAGTGGTTTGTGAACCTTCTGGAAGAGCTGGGAATGGAATGCCTGGTTGGTCATCCGGCGACGATTCGAGCAGCTGAGCCCAGGAAGCAGAAACATGATCGGCGAGATGCGGACTTGATTCTGAGGCTGCTGGTGGAAAATCGCTTTCCGGCGATCTGGATGCCTTCGAAGGAACTACAGGATCTGCGGTCCTTGTTGCGGCACCGTCATCAGTGGGTACGCCTGCGGACGCGCATCCAAAATGCGCTGCAGTCGATTGCCTTGGCGAATGGTCTACGACGAGGTTCTTCTCTGTGGAGTCACGAGGGACAAAGCACGATCGCGTCGTTGTCGCTTGCGCCACACACCGCCTATCGGCGGAGCGAGTTGCAGGCGATGTACGCGAAGTTCGAAGCGGAGATCGAGAAACTAAACCAGCGAGTCGAGGAACAGGCTGGCGGACGAGCCGGAGCGCGGCTGTTGATGACCCATCCCGGAGTGGGACCGGTCACGGCGCTGGCGACCGAGGTGTTCCTGGGCGATCCCGCTCGATTCGCAGACAGCAAGGCCCTGGCTAGTTATGTAGGGCTGATTCCGCGGGAATATTCCAGTGGAGGGCGGCAGCGGCTGGGGGGTTGAGTAAACAAGGTAACCCGCTGTTGCGGTTTCTCTGGGGTGAGGCGGGAGCGCATGCCGTACGTCGGGATCCGGAGTTGCAGCGTTTTTATCGCCGCAAATTAATCCAGAAAGGCTTGGGGAAGGCAAGCGTGGCCGTGGCTCGCAAGCTGGGGATCCGGCTGTGGATTATGATGCGGGATCAAATTGAGTACAACGAGTTCTGTCGTCGCGGACAGAAGCAGCAGAAAAGCAGTGATGCCTGTGTGGGGATGCCAGAAACGCCGTATGGTGCGAAAAGTCACCGGCCGGTTGATTAGGCTACCCGCCTCCCTCGAGGAAGAGGGAGTTCGAATACTTCATCATGGTCGATGGTGATCGAAGAGATGCTTGGTGGGCAACACTGAGTTGATGAACGCAAACGGGCCTGGCACGTTAGGGTGACACAGATGAACAGAAGCGGCAGAAAAAGACGCAGTTCGTGCGTCGACGACGAAGTGTGCGCTAATTCAATGATAAGCAAAAGAAAAAAACCTAAAAAACTCTTGACAGGGCCGTCGTCGTTAGAGATACGGCGTTATCTCTAACGACGCCGACCGTTTCAAGAGATTTTATTCTTATTTTTTCTGCGCACGAACACACCTTTCCCATTGCACGCGGATCGCGTCTCTGGGGCTGCGTTGTTTCACTTGTGTCACCCTAGCTAGCTCTGGCCGTTTCCGCTTCATCGATTCGGTGTTGCCCACCAAACATCTCTTCGGTCACCATCGACCATGATGTGTTATGCGAACTCCCCGTAGGGAGGCGGGTCGCCTAATCAATCGGACGGTGACTCTTCGCACCATAACGCCCTCCAGGCATTCCCGCACAGGCTTCACCGCTTTTCTGCTGCATCTGTCCACGACGACAGAACTCTTGGTAATCAATCTGGTCCCGCAACATGATCCACAACCGAATCCCGAGTTTTCGCGCGGCGGCCACTCGGGCTTTCCCCAGACCCTTTTGCACTAATTTTCGCCGGTAGAACCGCTGCAATTCCGGATCCCGGCGCACCGCGTGTGCCGCCGCCTCACACCAGAGAAAGCGCAACAGCGGATTGCCTTGCTTGCTCAAACCTCCTAACCGCTGTCGCCCGCCGCGGGAGTGTTCCCGGGGAATGATCCCGCTATAGCTTGCCAGAGCCTTGCCGTCGCGAAACCGTTTCGGATCGCCCAGAAAGACATCGGTCGCCAGGGCCGTGATCGGTCCTACGCCGGGATGAGTCATCAGCAGCCCGGCGCTGGGTCGTTGGCCTGCTTGTTCCAGGACTCGCTGATTCAGTTGTTCGATCTGCACTTCGAACCTGGTGTACATCGCCTGCAACTCACTGCGACGATGAGCAGTATGTGTTGCCAGCGGTAACCACGCGATCGCCTGTTGTCCGCTTTGGCTCCAAAGCGAACTCCCGCGCCTTAAACCATTCGCCAGTGCGATCGCCTGCAGCGCGTTCTGTATCCGCGTGCGCAGGCGTACCCATTGGTGACGGTGTAAGAGCAACCCTCGCAGATCCAGGAGTTCCTTCGATGGTTGCCAGATCGCTGGAAAACGGTTTTCTACCAGCAGCTTTAGAAGTAACTCCGCATCGCGCTGGTCATGTTTCTGTCGGCGCGCTTCGGCCGCTCGAATCGTCGCTGGATGCCCGACCTGACCGTCGATTCCCAGCTCCTCCATCAAGTGCAAAAACCATTTCATCGATCCGGTCGCTTCGATGCCTACACGCACCGGACCGGGAAGCGTGGAATAAAACTCCCGCACGCTGTTGCCTTCGTGGGTGACAGTCCGATTCACTGCTTCCCCTGTTTCGGTGTCCAACATCGCCAACGTCTGTTGGCGAGCGTGCAAATCACATCCTATAATCTGCATCTCGGCCTCCTTCGGTCCGAGCACTGTTGGGGTGAACACCGAACAGTTTACTCAGGCCGTTGCGAGGCCGACGTCGTTATGACATCAATCGAGTACTGGCCGTCTAGATTGAGGGGTCTGATTCGGCGTTAG